>CAJTUA010000006.1 GCA_910579615.1 uncultured Lachnospiraceae bacterium
TCAAGGGTGTCTGATATCTGCCGGGTGGTCATGCCCTTTGCATACATCGAAATGATCTTCTGGTCAATGTCGGAGATATCCTTCTGACGTTTCTTCACCACCTGCGGCTCAAAAGTGGACTTTCGGTCCTGGGGGACCGAGATCTCCATGCTCCCATAGCTGCTGTTCACCCGCTTGCTCTTATAGCCGTTACGGGAATCTTCATTGTCAGAACGTTCCGATCTGCCATACCCCAGATGTTCCTCCATCTCGGCCTCCATCATTTCCTTGATGGTTCCTCCCAGAAGATCTTTCAATGCATCCTGGATATCCTCTGCTGTCTGGATGTCATATTCCTGCAGGAGCTGGCGGATGATGTTACGTTTGCCACCGGTCATGACGACTTTGTGTACGGGTTTCTTTTCTCTTGCCATAATAATAGGCCTCCTATAGTTTAGATTTTACCATAGAAGACCTGTTTTTAATAGCTATTTACAGAAAAACTTTCATACACTCTGACGAAGGGCATTATTGTATAGATTATGATTTTAATCCTAGCTATTGCGGAAAAGGTTATGCAACAGAAGCAGGTAATGCACTTGTTCATATTTATTTAAGTCACATCCTGCTTCCAACTTCAACATCCCCTCAAAACAACTCATCCAACAACATATAATACCTCAACTTCTCCTCATCTATCTCCGTTATTCCAATCTGCTCATAAAAATACGGAACCGCCCCCGGACAGCGCTTGATAAACTCCCGCACGCACAGCGCAATATCCTGATACGCATCCCCCACGCCGCCATTTCCGAAATCAATAAACGCTGTGACATGCTCTCCGTCCGTAAAAAAATTATTCAGGCAGTAATCGCCATGGGTAAAAACCGGCTCCACGTCCGGCTGATGTTTCACCAAAAACTCAAAAACCTCCGCATGGTTCTTAAAGTCCTTTGTATATGGAACGGAAGCGTCCAGTTTTCCGTAGCTGCCATGACACAGCTCTTCTTGCGCGAGTTTTAGTTTTTCATCCAGATTTCCTTTGACCGGGCAGTCTGCTGTATCTACCTGCCAAAGCAGCCTCAGCCCTTCCGCTGCCAGCCTTGCAAGATGTACCGGGTCAGCATAATACTTTGGCTGTCGCAAAATCTCCCCTTTGGCCTGCCGGATAAGAAGATAGCCATATGTTCTCCCCAAAACTGCGGAATTTTCCACCGACGAAAATTCTGCGGACAAAAACTCTGTGGATTTTGAATTTCCTGCGTCCACAGGGCATTCTGCCGCCACGCAAAAAAGCGGTTCCGGTACAGGCAGCCGCTTTCCATCATAAAGCCAGCGGTACAGGCGGTGTTCATTTTCCACCGACGCACTCCATGGCTCCACTTTCAGATAATATCCCTCTTTTTTTCCTCCGGACAAGGCATGGCAGTGGTACACATCTGCCGATGACATCCCCTCGTGCTCCGCTCTGATTTCTGCCCGCGCCAGAAAATCAGAAATCGGTTTTGGCAAGTACATCATACCACACTCCCTTTCCAAGAAATTTCCAAAACAACAAGCTCCCTTTCCTCACAAAATAATAATATTTGCGCACCCCAAATCATTCGCCAAATCATATACCTTCCCTGTCGTTAACCCCAATACCTTCGGGCGCAGCGCCGTAAGTGGGTCGTTCTCCACCACCCGCGCATTTTCCCCGTTGCTTAATGCCACATCCGTTCCCACCGGATAAAGAATGACGCTTTCCATAAAGCAGCGCATCACATCCACATCAAGCTCGCTCGTCATGGACATAATCATTTCCACTGCATCCCGCGGCGAGAACGGCTTTTTATACGGGCGCTCCGTCACAAGCGCATCGTAGATGTCTGCCACAGAAATAATCCGCGCAAATGTATTGATTTTTGGCATGGCAACGCCGAGAGGATAACCTTTGCCGTTTAATTTTTCATGATGCTGCAGAACACCCATTTTAATATCATTGGATAATTCCTCCTTCTGCGTCAATATCCGGTAGCCAAACACCGAATGCTGCTTCATCACCAGAAATTCTTCATCCGTAAGCTTTCCCGCCTTGTTTAACACTTCATTCGGTATCTGGGATTTTCCGATATCATGCAAAAGCCCGGAAATCCCGATTTCGTATACCTGTTTTTCGTTAAAGCCGAAGCGCTTGGCAACAATCATTGACATGGTTGCGACGTCCACGCTGTGCTTGAACGTGTATTCGTCGCTCACCTTAAGGGCGCTGATATCGACTGCGACCGCTTCATTGTCGTCAATCGCTTTCATCAAATCATTTGTAACGTTCTTTGTCGCGTCCGTAAAATCCGGGGAGCCCACATCCTGATACAGATACTTAATGCCCTCCTCCACGCGTTTCCTGACACTCTCGGAAAGCTTTACCTTCGAGCGGTCTTCCACGCGCTCCTTGTCAAATTTCTGCTGCATCGCAGGGGCGAGCGGGGCGGGTCTGCCCTCCTCTTGTGGTTCCTCCTCGCCCTCACGGATGTAAACCCCCGGAACCCCCATTTTCTTTAATGCTTCAATCGTATAATCATCCAATGAACTTTTGCGTGCAACCAACACGCGCCCTGCCCGGTCAATAATCGCCTGGTCAATCACCATGCCGGGCAAAAGCTTTCTCATGGAACAATATTTTCGCGTAATCAGCTGCCATCACCACCTTTGACCATCCAAAACAATGCCTGTCTGTCAAATCATTGTAGCATATTTTTGCCAGAAAGTACAGAAAAATCTGCGTTTCATCCACAATATTGCAAATATTACTTATAAATTTGCAATATTTGCGGCAAAAATAAAATCAGCAGTAAAAACCGATTACACAATTTTAACTTCTTCCTTCCTTATACATTCTGTTTTCCTTATTTCTGCCCGATATAGGCAACTCCCGCAAGATACAAAAGCAAAATCATCCCTGCCGGGTAAATCAGGTTCCAGAATGACCAGGTGCCGTCAACAAACGCCCCGAACTGCTGCAGCACAAGGCATACGGCTCCAAGCTTTTGCAGATAACGGCGCAGATACTCCCTGCGCACCCGGCGCATCAACGCCCGGTCTGCCGGGACGTAGGCAAGCATTGCCGATATGCGCTCCCCCGCCACATAAATATACGGCTGCATCCGGCACAGCACCGCCATGCCAAGAAAAAGCCACGCCAAAATGTAAATCACCCGCAAATCCGGGTCAACCGCCGGCCGAAATGGGAACAGCATCATAAAGCATCCCAAGGTTCCCATAATATAGTATAAAATTTTTGACGCAAACGCCCAGTCCGCATCCCCCTCCATCAATTCCCGGTCAAATGCCCGGATTCGCTTTTTTTGCATCTGCTCCTCTTGCTTTTGCTGCGCGATGTCTCCTTTGTTTTTTTGCATCATCCCCGCCTCCTTTTTGTTGTGCCGCCCTGCCGCAACGAAACCGAACATATCGGAAAACTGCGTTCTTTACGCTCCTGCCTCACAAAATGATGTCAGCTGCCCCTCCTGCATCATCCCGACATAATCCACCTTTTCCTTAAGCTCTTCCTCAATATGTGTCGTCATTAACACGGAGGCATCCCCCTGCTCCAAAATCCGGTGGAGCAGCCGGAAAAATTCTTTCCGGAAAACCGGGTCCATCCCTCCGGTCACCTCGTCGAGCAGATACAGCTTTGTGTGGTGCGCCATGGCAAAAATCATCTGGAACCTTAAATATTCCCCGCGCGAAAGTTTAGAGAGCGGCGTGTCCAGCTTCATCCTTGTTCCGGTTGCCAGGCTTACTTCCTTAGCTACCTTCTCAAAAATATCCTGTTCCCACTCCTCATAAAACGGCGAAAGAAGCTTTACATTCCGTCTGGCACTGTACATTTTAAAAAACGCAGCTTCATCTGCCACAAAAGCAATCTGATTTAACAGCTTCGTATGCGAGGAATGCAGCTCCTGTCCCAAAAAGCGGATGGAACCGGTATAACGCTTTTTTTCATCTGCGATATAGTGCAGCAGGGTTGTTTTCCCCGCGCCGTTTTTTCCTGCAATTCCAACAAGATAGCCCGTTGGCACCGCAAATGTAATATCCTTAAGGCAAAAGCCCTTGTCTGTCCCGCAGACATTCTGAAATTCCAACAGCATATGTTTGCTCCTTTCCCGCAGCCCTCTGGTTCTTTCCATCATAAATCTTCCATCAATTCTTTTACCATATCCATCACATTTTTTTTGCTCATTCCCGCTTTGAAACAGTCGGAAAGCACTTCCGCCATCCGCTGTTCCAACCCGATATATTGCTTCTCCTTCAAATAATCCTGATTGTATTCACACACATAAAAGCCCTTTCCCGGCACAGAGCGGATAAGATGCTCTTTCTCAAGCTCCTCGTAGGCGCGTTTTGTCGTGATGACACTGACTTCCAACTGCCCTGCCAGTGACCGGATGGATGGCAGTGCCTCCCCCGGCTTTAGCTCCCCCGTCACAATCGCGTTCTTTAACTGGGCAACAATCTGTTCATAAATTGCAAGCGTTCCCTGCGTTCGAATTGATATATTCATGGATTTCCTTCCTTCTGATTGGTTTCTTCTTTCCCTGCGAATCCGCTATCATAACAAAAATCTCTTTGTCTGGCTTTGCACCGGATTTGTTTTTACTTTTTCATAGCAGACAAAATTTTCCATGACTGGACGGGAAAATTTCACAAGTGCCGCCAGGGATGTTAAGGCATGGGCAACAAACAAAATCACTCCCACAGTTACTTCCATCCCGGTAAACCTCGGTTCCTCTATGTCGCCGACGATTGCCACCAAAAAAATCCCACTGAAAAGCCCGAGTATCAAAACAACAGCATACCACGCCCCGTGATACACAAGCCTTTTGTCCACCCTGCTCATCTCCTGCATATTGCTGTACATCCCAAGCACCACGGAAGAAAAGAGAATGCTCAGTATCACTAACACTGCAATAAGCGGTGAAATCCAACCGGATATACAGAGCGCCCCCTGAAACAAAAGGGCAAGCAACAACGGCAGCCCCGCACGGACTTTCCACATAATCAAAAAATACTGCTTGCGCTCCTGTTTTGAAAGCGGGCACAGATACAGGGCTTTGTTCACGCCATCCCCGTACATAGTAAAGAGCAGCATTGCAAGAACCATCGGTATGATGAAAGCATAATAAAACAGAAAATATTTTCCCGACAGACTCAAAAATACCGGTGCAAGGAGCATCAAATATAAATAGCAATAGAAGTTTATAAAACGTTTAAAAGATTTTTTCAGTCCTGGCTTTATTCCGCAGCGCAGGTCACTTAATACCATTTTCCACATAGGCAATCCTCCTATTTTAAGTTCCGTATATGACCTCCCAGACCCCTTCACGGCAGTGGATTTTCTCTCCGCTTCGCTCCGATAAATTCCACTGGGCTCTGTACAGTCATATACTGTTTTTAAGTTCCGTATATGACCTCCCAGACCCCTTCACGGCAGTGGATTTTCTCTCCGCTTCGCTCCGATATCAACGCTTCTTTAGCGCATGGTAAAACATAATTTCCTCGAGTGTTGGCACGCCCACGCACAATTCCGGGTCATAGACCGCGCGCCGGCTGTGCTTTACGAACGCCTTCGCGCCATATTGCCCGCTCTCCATGGAAAGGATTCTTCCTTCCGGAAGGAGCTTTAATTTATACTCCGGTCCGGAGATCATCCGGTAAGAATCCTCCAGCTCTGTGCGCTCCATACAAAACACAAGCTTTCCGTCGTCCAACATTGCTACATAATCTGCCAACCGGTCAAGGTCACTGGTCAGATGGGTGGCAAGGACAACGCCATGCTCCCCGTCCGAGATAAATTCCGTAATAATCCGGAAAAATTCGTTCCGGAACTCCGGGTCAAAGCTTGCGGTTGGCTCATCCAAAAGCAGCAGTTTCGGCGCATACGAGAGTGCGAATGCGAACTGGAATTTCAGTTTTTCCCCTTTTGAAAGCTTGCCAAGGCTGCGCTCCTTTGGCAGCGCAAAGCGGGTGCAGTATTCCAGAAAAACCTTCTTGTCGTAGTCCGGATAATATTTCCCATACATATCCGCGTTCTGCTCCAACGTCTGCCCTGCATGAAAAATTTCTTCTGCGAGCACCCACCCAATCTGGCTGCGCACCCTTACCTCCTCCTTTTGCGGGTTTTCGCCGAGCACCTGGATATTCCCTGCATCCGCGGCATACAGCCCCATAAGCAGATGCAAAAGCGTTGTCTTTCCGGCACCATTTTGCCCAATCAGCCCTAAAACATAGCCTTTCGGGAAGGAAAAGGAAATGTCGGAGAGTTTGAAATTCCCCAGTTTCTTTTCTACATGGTCAAGTCGAATCATCATGGCACCTCTTTCCTGCATTTGGTAAAATTCATTTCTGTTTCAAGATTCCGGAATCAATGGTATCATGTCCGCAAGAACATGGCATCATAAAACGCGTTCATATACTGTATATGTTTATATATACAGTATATGAACGCGTTTGTCAAGCGATTTTACAAAAAAATTAATTGTCATAGCAATTCCCGTACAGCTCCTTCGCCGCTTTTGTATACTGCGAGACAAAGCTATTTTTCGCATTCGTATACCCATCCCGGTCATGCTCGTATTTCTTCCACAGGCGGATTTTCATCCGCTCATATTCCCCTGCCACCTCCGGGTGGTCAATCATATAATCCCTGAAATACAGCTCATCATTGTCCCCCGCATACCTTAAATGCAGGTGGTAGACCTTCTTTGCAAACCCATTTTCCGTGTAGCCTTTATTAAAGGACATTCTCCCTTCCTTGCTGCTCATGCATATGTACCCATTGCCCGTAAGGATTTCCCGGATTCGGGCAAACTCAAAGCCTGGCACCACCTCCACCAAAATGTCAATGATTGGCTTTGCCCAGATTCCCGCAACCGATGTGCTCCCGATATGGCTGATGCGCACGAGCCCATCCTGCGGCAGTATTTTCTTTAACGCCGCCTCTTCCTCGGCATACCAGTCCACCCAACAATCCCGGTGCCCCGTCAGAAAAACCGGGAACAGCTGCCAAAGCTCCTCCAGGCTCATCTCGGATAGTTTTTTCCCCATCCTTACCCCCTCCCTTCTGCCAATTCCAACCCGCCCGTTATGCTGCGCGGTTTTGCTGCATTATCCATGTCCTTTCAGTCTTCCCGCTGTTCTGCCAGATAAATTCCCCAGTCTTTAAAATACGAAACCAAATCATAAATAAGTTCGCCATCAACAGAATACGTCATACAGCAGCCTGGTTGTTCCTGCGAAAAGGTATCCCATGCCGTGACCAGATGTTCCGTGCGAAAAATCCCCTGCCCTTCCAACAGCTTAGCAAATGCAGGGATATCCTGTGTGAAGGCGGTGCAGCAATTGTAGCGCGACTTTGTCAGCTCGTCCTGCGAATCATGTCCGCCAAATCCAAATGCGGATATTCCATCATGAACCAGCAGTTCCCCTTTTTCCCGCAAAATGGCATATGCCTCTTCCTCACTCAGCCCATCGATATAATATATGTTTTTATGTGTCCCCTTTGTTTTTGTGTTTCCAATCTCCTGCTCTTCGTCCTGATTGCACGGAATTTCTAAAATAAAAAACAGCAGTTCCTTCCGGTGTGCCCGGATAAACGCCGTAAAAAGCGACAGAAGCTTGTCCGCGCCAACATTGGCGTGAATGGCGGTCAATCCGCGAACCTGCCTGCCAATTGTATACGCCTCGCAAAGCAAAGCCGCATCGGGCACATGTGCGCCCTTGATAATATTTAACATTTTGCTCCCCCCTTCTGTCCCTGCCACACGGCCTGCCAGAAAATACCTCCATCCCCCGGGATTCAGGGGGCATTTTCCACTTCATCCTCCCCAACCCCCATTGTCTCAAGCACCTGTAAGGTCTTCATCTCCCGTTCTACATGTTTTTTTATGTACTGCCCTACCCGGGCGGCAAACTCCGAAAGCGCCTCTTTTTTCAGTGAGAAACGGTACAGCTGTGCACTTGGCGTACCGGTCACGTACTGCATCGCATACAGGCAGGCCGGGCTGATTGGGGTGAGGATGTCCCTGCCGTACCGCGATATCATATCCTGCGCACACGGCGCACACACTGCCCCATCCTTTGGCAGGTAAAAATGCGTCAGCTCCCCCTCTTCCTTGTGCCCACAGCAAACACATGCAGACACCTGCGGCGCTTCGCCCTCAATGCTGATGAGCTTTAGCTCAAACACACGGCGCACAAGCGATGCCGGGAACTTCCCGCTCTCTAGCGCCCGCAGGGATTGGTACAAAAGCTTTAGCACCTCGCGCTCGTCATTGCCCTCCCGCGTAAAATATTCCGCAAATTCACAAAAGTACATTCCGAGGTAGAGCCGCCCCAAATCTTCCCGAAGCCCCGGAAAATAATTGCTAATCTGCGCGTTCGTCACGGTGTAGGAATCCCTGCCCGCGTAAGCCGTAAACTCCCCATAGGAAAAAGGCTGGCTGCATGCAAGAAGGGAGCTGTTTGGTTTCCTCGCCCCCCTCGCAAATGCACTGATTTTGCCGCGCTCCACCGTCAATATTGTTAGCCGTTTATCGTATTCTCCCATCGGCATAGCCGAAAGTACCATCCCATTCACGGTGAGCGTCCCAATCATCTTCCTCTACCTCGTCTTCCTCGTCATCCTCCTCCGGATACAGATCCCGCAGCCCATGCGATCCTGCCATATCGTAGGTGTCCGGCATACCGTAGGATTCCCTTGCACACGCTGTATAATTAAGGTAATCCATCACGCCGCCCGTCTGCTCGAATCTTTTCCAGTAGTTTTCCTGCTTCCTCATAACTGCGCCTCCCTGTCTGTTTTCCTGAATTTACACAAATAGGGTAACCGCATCATAACCATTTTAAACTATCTAAAAATTGGAATCTTCCCGATATCCAAAATTCTTTATCATCGCATCACTCTCGCGCCAATCCTTCCTGATTTTCACCCAGAGCTTTAAATTTACCTTTGTATCCAACAGATTTTCCATCCCTATGCGCGCCTGCGTGCCGATTTTTTTGAGCATCGCGCCCTGCTTGCCGATGATAATGCCTTTGTGGGAATCGCGTTCGCATATGATTGTTGCTTCGATGTCAATCAGTTTCCCGCCCGGGCGCTCCTTCATTTTTTCAATCTGCACCGCAATGCCGTGCGGGATTTCATCGGAAAGCAGGCGCAGCGCCTTCTCCCTTACGATTTCCGCCACAATCTGGCGCTCCGGCTGGTCGGTCACGGTATCCTCATCGTAATACATCGGTCCTTCCGGCAGATATTGAAAAATCACATCCACAAGCTGGTCTGTGTTCTCCGCCTTTAACGCGGACACCGGGACAATTTCCGCGAATTCCAGAATATCCTTGTACGCCGCGATAAATTTTAAAATTTCTTCTTTTTTTACCGTATCAATCTTATTGATGACAAGCACGATGGGCGTGTCCGTCTTTTTTAGTTTTTCTGCGATTGCCTGCTCGCCCGCCCCGATGTACAATGTTGGCTCCACAAGCCAGAGAATCACATCCACCTCGGACAGCGTGCGCTCCGCCACATTCACCATGTATTCGCCAAGCTTGTTCTTTGCTTTGTGGATTCCCGGGGTGTCCAGGAAAATAATCTGCCCCCGCTCCTTTGTATACACGGTCTGGATTCGGTTGCGCGTCGTCTGCGGCTTATTTGAGGTAATCGCGATTTTCTGCCCAATCAAAAGATTCATCAGCGTTGATTTCCCGACATTCGGACGCCCAATCAGGGCGGCAAAGCCGGATTTGTATGCCTTGTCCATTCTTCCTCACATTTCTGTCTACCAATAATATACGAATTTTTCGGTGTGAAAAGGGGCAGGGGCAAGTTTGCCCCATCTCTTTGCATAACTTTTGCCCCTTCCACACTTGCCTCTTTTATTATACCAAAGCTTCTACCTTATCAAACAGTTCCTTCGCGTCCGCAATCTTTGCCTCGCTGCCAACCACACAGAGGCAATCCTGCTCCATCACGGCCTTAAAGAGCGGTGCGTAGGCGCGGATATCCTCGGCGGTTGCCGAAATCCTCTCATCGCGCAGCTTCTGGATTTCCTCAAAGGTCGTTCCTGACAGATACAGGTTAAAGGAACGGTTCCCGAGCGCCTTCGGGTTAAGTGGTGCGTCCAAATCGCCGAATGTACCGATGATGAATTTCGTCATGTCGCGCTCACTCGGGTTAAAATCGCGCAGATATTCCCATGCGTGGTCAAAGACATCAATGGTCTCCTTTAAGTTCGGGTCACGGTAGGAAACAAGCGCATAATTCAGGTTCATATCGTTGAAATTGCACATGCAGCCGTAAGCGCCGCCATGTACCCTGACTTTATCCCAGAAATAATCCATCGAGAGAATCTTGTTCATAACATTCATCGCGCCGTTCGGTTTTACGCCGGTATTTGCGTAGGTACCACATTTTGCCACGTACTGTACCTGGCCCGGGCAGGTGAACGCTTCCTTCTTCTTCTCAAGTGCAAACCCATAATTCGCGCCGCACTCGCGGATATCCCCGGTACGGTTCTGCCCGGCAAGGAGCTTCCCGATGTCTTCAAGCCCGGAAAGCGCGCACTCGATGCCTTCCGCTTCCGCCGTGATGCTTACGAGAAGATTTTCCTTCTTAAACAGATCCTCACTCAGCTTCTTTAACTGCGCCACGATTTCTTCTGCCTTCGCGTCAAAATTTTCTGCTAAGTCACAGATAAAGCGGTAATAGCCAATGCCGCTCGTCTTATCGTGGAACACAGAATTCTCATACTGGCAGGAAAGTGCCCTGCGCACTGCCATACTGTGCGCCATCTGAATCAATTCCATCTGCTTTCTGGAACGCAGCTCCATAATGATTTCTTTTAAGCGCACCGTATCCTCAAACTTCGTGCAGTGCAGCATCTCATTGATAAGCTCATAAACCTTCGGGAGCTGCTCATACATCGCTTTTGCGGAAAATACATATGCCGGGCGGTAGTAGGAAACATCGCCATTCTTCAGATAAGACTCAACACTGGTATAAACACCGCCAGTGTTAATCTTCATTTCATTGTCAAATTCCTGATAGGTGTAATGCTCCGAATCCACATACCCGAGCACGGTCGATAAAAGACCAAGGTACGGCACCTGCTCCTTTGTCAGCTTGTTCGCGTCAAAGAGAAGCTGCACATATGCAATCCCGTTCGTGAATACTTCCTGCGTCACTGCGCGCACACCTGCCGTCTCGCGCTCCTTTGAGAGAATCGGAAGCGCTTCCTTCTTCACATCCTCGCGCGCAAGCATCGGAAGTGTCTCGATAACCTCCTTGGAATCCGGCGTATCCTGATATTTCTTTAAGCCTTCCTGCTTTGCTTTTATTGCTGCCAAATCCGCCTCGCTAAGCGTCGCTTTGTATGCCGCCAGCTTGTCCTTTAATTCCTGCTCTCTCTTTCCGGTCAGCCCCGCCTCCGGCTTCATGATAAAGAGTGTCGCATGCTCCGGATTCAGCAGGTATTTGCGAATCAGCTCCTCAAAATACCCGGTGCCGATTTCCTTTTTCAGCTCCGCATACAAATCATTGCAGCGCAGGTATTCAAATGCCTTATTATCGTCAAAGAGCCAGGTGGAGAACATCATCATGTTCATCATAAGCCCCTTTGGGTAGCCGCCGTAATCCGCCTCGCGGTAGCGGAATTCCGTAATATTGATTTCCGCGCGGAGCGCACGTTCCGGCACGCCCTCCTTAGCAATCCTTGTCAGTTCTTTCTTAATGACCTCAAGGAACTGCTCTTTCTTCTCCTCATCCGTATCCTTGGCAATCACGGAGAAGAATGTCTGCTGTAAGCTGTCCTCGAAAATGCTCATGATATTCGGGGAGATGCCTGCCTTTACAAGTGCCTGGTAGAGCGGTCCGACCGGGGAGAGCAGCACGCGGTTTAAGATATTCATCGCCATGCAAAGCTTGGCATCGCAGCTGTCGCCAATCAACATATTATAACTTAAATATGTCTTTCCCTTGGTATCCTCGCCCTCCGCAATCGGATAGGCAGATACAACTTCCTTCATTTCCCCAAACGGCTTCTGGTGCGCGATGGTGGAATCGACCTCAATTGCATCATATTTCGAGAGATATTTTGCATCAAGCCACTCCAGGCGCTCCTTTACGTCCATATTACCGTACAGGTAGATATAACTGTTGACCGGATGGTAGAATTTCCGGTGGAAATCAAGGTAATTTTCGTAGGTCAGGTCCGGAATGTTCTTCGGGTCACCGCCGGATTCCACGCCGTAAGCGTTGTCCGGATAAAGCGAATGCATGATGCCTCTCCAGAGTACCTGGTCCGGAGAAGAAAATGCCCCCTTCATCTCATTGTATACAACGCCGTTGATGGAGAGATTGCCGTCCTCCCCCACCTCGTAGTGCCACCCCTCCTGCATAAAGATTTCCTCATGGTGATAAATGTTCGGGTGGAACACCGCGTCCATATAAACGGACATCAGGTTCTTGAAATCCTGGTCATTGCAGCTTGCAACCGGATACATCGTGTGGTCCGGTGCCGTGAATGCATTCAGGAAGGTGTTGAGGGAACCTTTGATCAGCTCCACAAACGGGTCCTTTAACGGATATTTCTCCGAGCCGCAGAGCACCGTGTGCTCAATGATATGCGCCACGCCGGTGCTGTCCTTCGGCGGCGTGCGGAAACCCACGGAGAATACCTTGTTCTCATCCTCGTTTGCAAGCACGCACACGCGCGCGCCGGATTTTTTGTGGCGCAGCATCACACCCTGGCTGCGGCTGTCCTTCAATTCCTCCTCGTACATCAGCTCGTAGGCTGGTGTCAGCATTTCTTTTCCTGTCATTTTTTTGCCTCCTAATTATTAGTTCCGTATGTGCCCTACCACACCCTTCACCGGCAATCAGAATCTCTGTCCGCTTCGCTCCCAGATATTCTGACTGGGGTCTGTCCGGGCACATACTGTTTTTGAGTTCCGCATGTGCCCTACCACACCCTTCACCGGCAGTCAGAATCTCTGTCCGCTTCGCTCCCAGATATTCTGACTGGGGTCTGTCCGGGCACATACTGTTTTTTAGTTCCGTATGTGCCCTACCACACCCTTCACCGGCAATCAGAATCTCTGTCCGCTTCGCTCCCAGATATTCTGACTGGGGTCTGTCCGGGCACATACTGTTTTTGAGTTCCTATTTTTTTGTATAGCGGTCTAAGCGTCCCACCGTTTCCATCACGTCGCTGAGCAGGGCGGTCGCATTGTCCGCTTCCCTGCTGTTCTGCTCGCTGAAATCCGCCGCTTCCTGTGAGCTTGCCGTAATCTGCTCACTTGTCGCAGAAAGCTGGCTGATATTTTCCACAATCGTATCGTTCGCTTTCGCAAGCTCGGCAATCTTGTCGTCAACCTGCCCGACATTGCGCGAGAGGGAATCCATGTCCCTGCTGATTTTTGCAAAGCTTTCTGACGCCATATCGATGCGCCCGTTCTGCTCCTCCGTCGCCTTGACGGACTCCGCCACAGCCGCTGTCGCAGCCCCTGCATTGTCTGCTAACTCCGCGATAATCTTCGCGATATCCTCGGTTGATTTTCTCGTCTGCTCCGAGAGCTGCCGGATTTGCTCCGCCACAACCGCAAAACCGCGCCCTGCATCCCCTGCCCTCGCGCTCTCGATGGAAGCGTTTAATGCGAGGAGATTGGTCTGGCTGGAGATATCAAAAATAATGTCCGCAATGGTCTGCACTTCCTTCATTTTCTCCTGCAGCTGCTGCATGGAATTGGACACCCCGACATTGCGCGCATTCATCTGTTCTGCCTGTTCGCGCATCTGTTTCATGACATCCATGCTCTCATCGACCGTCCTGCCGGAATTCTGCGTCAGCTCCACCATATCCTTGGAAAGCCGCTGCGTTACACCGATTGCATCCTGTATCTGCTGGGTCATAATGGTCTGTTCCTGGATATTTTCCGCTGTCATCTGTGTTCCGGTTGCAATCTCCTGCAATGAATTGTACACAATATTGGTCGAATTCTGAAGCTTCCCTACCAGCTCCGTCACTTCGGAAGTTCCCTGTGATACTTTATCCGCGGTCGCAAGAATATCCTGTATCATAATCTCCTGCAGCTTTTTCTCATCCTGCATCGTGTAGTAGGCATCATGGTCAAAACGTTTCACCCATTTTACGACATATATCGCACCAATCATAATCATGACCAGCCCAAACACAATACTGAACTGTTCTGTATCAATAGCTTCCCGTCTGACCAGGATAATCATGCGAAGCACAATGACAGCTCCCATCATACCACATATAATCTGCGTGATTTTCAAATCATAATAAAGAACCGCCGCAATCAATACCGGAACCACCATAAAAATGTCCCCGGCATTGTTTGCTGTAATCGCAAGGAACATATAGGCAACCATGAACGACATGATGCATACATAGCGGAATGATTTTTCTCTCCTGAGGCGGAACATACTAAAAATCGTACACCCCATTGCAATAAGAAGCAGCACAAGCATGATGCTTTTTGTTACACTGCGGGCTCCGTCCATCATTGTTACTACCCCGGTGAACATCTGCAGCGCCAAAATACCGACGCCCACGGTCTTGTTCGCACGCGTCTGCCGCTCCACGCGGTCGCTGTACTGACGCACCTTCACCTGAAAATTCTCTGCATTTGTGGAAAATATATTCGTTTCTGTGTTTTCCATTTTAATCTTCCCCTATCTTCACTGTCATTTTATTTCGCGCTTTAACGCACGGAAAATTTGTAAATCGTCACCGACTCAAACTCTTTTCCCGCCTCAAGCCTTCCGCCCGGAAAAGCCGGAATATTGAGTGTGTTCGGGAAAAACTGTGTCTCAAAGCAGATTGCATCACGGGCATGGTACACTTTGCCGCCCTTGCCCTTCTCCACGCCGTCAATATGGTTTGCCGAATAAAACTGCATTCCCGGGAGATCCGTAAAGACTTCCATCACGCGGCCGCTCGTCTCCTCATAAAGCTCTGCCACCTTCTCGACATCGGCAGTTTCCCAAAGCCTATCCTTATCCACCCCTTCGGCCACTTGCGGCCCGGTATGTTTTAACACATAATTATGGTCATAGCCAAAGCCCCTCATTAACGGCTCATAATCCGCCCCGATATCCTGTCCGATTGGCTTCATCGTCCGGAAATCCATCGGTGTTCCGGTAACATCCGTAAACTCACCGGTCGGAATCAGCCCCGCGTCTGTCGCCGTAATCTTATCCGCATGAATCCAGACCTTATGGTCAAGCACCGTGCCGCTGCCTTCCCCTTTTAAATTAAAATACGCGTGGTTGGTCAGATTCAGTACCGTATCCTCATCCGAAACTGCAAAATACTCAATCACAAGTTCGTTGTCATCCGTAAGCGTATAGCCGACCGTCAAATCGAGGTTGCCCGGAAATCCCTGCTCCATATGCGGGCTTAAGCGCGAAAATTCAACGGTCACACTGCCCTCTTCCTCGACAATCTCCGTCTCATATATGTATTTGTTATAACTCTTTTTCCCGCTGTGCAGGCAATTCTCCCCGTCGTTTTTCTCCACTTCATAGGTCTTGCCATTTACGGTAAATTTCGCCCCGGCAATGCGGTTTGCCACACGCCCTAAGAAGGAACCGTATCCCGGCGCATTCCCCTCATAGCCTGCCACATTGTCATAGCCAAGGTTTACATCCGCAAACTTTCCCTCTCTGTCCGGCACAATGATATCAACAATCACCGCGCCAAAGTCCGATACCGACACCTTCATGCCGTTTTTGTTTGTCATCGTATAAAGTGTCGCTTTTTCTCCGGCTCTTGTCACACCGAAGCTCTTTTTTGTTATACCCATAAGCCTCTAAGCTCCTTGTTTCCGCGCGCTCTAGATAAGGCGCTGATTTTTTCAGGCAAAGACTTTCCCGACGTCCGCGGGCTTTTGAAACCAGGTTGCCCATTTTGCCTTCGCGGACATTATAACATTTTTCTTCCATCTTGTACAGCTAAAAAATCGTTTTTATAAAAACCAAAGGGGCTAACCATTTGGCTAGCCCCCAATCATTTCGTTTCTAACAATAGAACAATTTTCTGTATATATTTTTTGCAAATAATATGAGAAAAAGGCACGCTAAAAACTTGGTGATTATAACTTGGTTACGTTTGTTGCCTGCGGTCCCTTCGCGCCCTGAACGACGTCAAACTCAACTGCCTGACCCTCCTCGAGAGACTTAAAGCCCTCCATGTTCAGACCTGAGTAATGTACAAATACATCATTCCCCTGTTCGTCAGAGATGAAACCAAACCCCTTCTGGTTATTAAACCACTTCACTGTACCTTTCATGTGTGCTTCCTCCAAAAAATAATTCTTTATCACAACACTATGTTGTAACAACATCATCATAACACCTTTTTCTTCCAATGTCAAACATTTTTTAATAATTTATTTATATTTTTGTAAATAAAAAAATACTGAACATTTTTCCCGGAATCAAAACGGTGTTTACATCGTCTTTTCTGCTTCTGTCAGTGCAATTGAGAGCTCTTTTAGCTGTTTCTCATCTACCACATTTGGCGCATCCGTCATCAGGCAGGATGCATCCTTTACCTTCGGGAAGGCAATGACATCACGGATGGAATCCTCCTTTGCCATCAGCATGACAAGACGGTCAAGGCCATATGCCAGCCCTGCGTGCGGCGGAACCCCATACTGGAACGCATTCAGCAGGAAACCAAAACGTTCATAGGCATCCTCACGCGAAAAGCCGAGCGCTTCAAACATCTGCTCCTGCACATCGCTCTGGAAAATCCTCACCGAGCCGCCCCCGATTTCCGTGCCGTTTAACACAATATCATACGCTTTTGCGCGCACCTTGCCCGGCTGCGTCCTTAGCATCGCAAGGTCTTCCTCCATCGGCATCGTGAACGGATGGTGCATCGCCACGTAGCGCCCTTCCTCCTCCGAATACTCAAACAGCGGGAACTGCGTTACCCAGAGGAAATTATACTGGTTTTTATCGAGCAAGTCAAGATTTCTTGCAATTTCAAGCCGCAGATTTCCGAGTACATCATAGACAACCTTATCCTTATCCGCGGCAAAAAGCAGCAAATCGCCCGGTTTTGCCTCCATTGCCGAGATGAGCGCCTTAACCTCCTCCTCCGTCAGAAATTTTGTAAAGGAGGATTTCACAGTGCCATCTGGTGCAATCGCAAGGTAGGCAAGCCCTTTCGCGCCGAAGTCCTTCGCATAGTCCACAAGTGCGTCTATCTTTTTCCGCGGCATCTCGCCCTGCCCGACCGCGTTGATGCCGCGCACCGAGCCGCCTGCCGCAATCGCCGAGGTAAATACAGAAAATCCGCAGTTTCTGACAACTTCGCTCACATTCTTTAATTCCATACCAAAACGGGTATCCGGCTTGTCCGAACCATAGCGGTCCATCGCCTCCTGCCAGGTCATCCTCGGAATCGGAAGCTTAATTTCAACCCCCAAAACCTCACCGAAAAGCTTCTGCAAAAGCCTTTCATTGACATCAATGACATCGTCCACATCCACAAACGACAGTTCCATATCAATCTGCGTAAACTCCGGCTGGCGGTCCGCGCGCAAATCCTCGTCGCGGAAGCATCTTGCAAGCTGAAAATAGCGGTCGTACCCGGAACACATCAAAAGCTGCTTAAACAGCTGCGGCGACTGCGGCAGTGCGTAGAAATTGCCCGGATGCACACGGCTTGGCACAAGGTAATCCCTCGCCCCCTCCGGTGTTGACTTGCAAAGCATTGGTGTCTCAATCTCAAGGAAGCCCTCATCGGCAAGGAACTGGCGTGTCAGTGTCGCAACCCGGCTGCGCAGCATCAAATTCCGCTGTAAATCCGGGCGGCGAAGGTCAAGGTAGCGGTATTTTAAGCGCAGTTCCTCCTTTGTCTTTGAACCCTCCTCAACCGGGAACGGCGGCGTCAATGCCTCCGAAAGCACGCGCAGCTCCTTTGCGCGAACCTCAATGTTTCCGGTCGCGAGGTTATCATTGACCGCACCCGAACGCGCCTCCACGCGCCCGACAACCGCGATAACGAATTCGCTGCGCAGCTTGTACGCCTTCTCAAAGCCCTCCGTACCAATATCGTTCTCCTCAAAAATAATCTGCAAAATGCCGGAACGGTCCCGCAAATCGACAAAAATAATGCCTCCCTTGTTCCTGCTTTTCTGCACCCAGCCCATCACGGTCACGGTTTCGCCAATGTTTTGGGCGGAAACTTCCGTGCATCGGTGCGTCCGGTGCAAACCTTTCATTGATTCTGCCATCTTATTTGTCCTTCCTTTCTATATACAGTTCCGCATGTCCCCTATGCTCCTTTATACTTGTCCTGTGAAATACTCTACAAGCTTGTCAAGCGCCACCTCGGTCTGCTCGCCCGTCTCCATATTCTTAACGGACGCTTTATTTGCTGCGATTTCATCCCCGCCCAGAATTACCGTATTTTTTGCGCCGATTTTATTCGCATATTTCATCTGCGCCTTCACGCTGCGCTCAAGGTAATCCGTCTCCGTTACAATGCCCGCCGCGCGCAGGGCAGTCACAAGGCGGAATGCCTGTGCTTTCACTTCCCTTCCAAGGATACCGACATATAGCGCCACTGGCTCCGGCTCTTCCAGCGCAATTCCCTCTTTTTCCAGGAAATACAGAATGCGCTCAATCCCGATGCCAAAGCCCACCGAAGGGATGTCCTGCTTTTCGTCAATCTCATGCACCAGACCGTCGTAGCGCCCACCCCCGCAGAGTGTAAAACCCTCGGAATTTACGAACTCAAACACCGTCTTGGTATAATAGTCAAGCCCCCGCACGATGCCAGTATCAATCTCATACGGAATGTCAAGCTCCGTCAAAAGTCGTTTCAGCTCCTCAAAATGTTCCTTACATTCCTCGTCCAAATATTCAATTGTGCGCGGCGCATCCTTTACAATCGCCTTGCACTCCGGCACTTTACAGTCAATCACGCGCAGCGGATTTTTCACCATACGCTCGCGGCAGGTATCACACAGACAGTCCTCATTCTTTTTCAGGTACGCAAGCAATGCATCATTGTAGGTCTTACGGCAATTCTTGCAGCCAATGCTGTTGATGTGGAGTTTTGCATCTTTTAGCCCAAGCTCCTTGATAAAGCCTGTCAGAAGTGTAATCAGCTCAACTTCCGCAAGCGGTCCCTTCGCGCCGACAAACTCTACACCAAACTGGTGGTGCTGGCGCATCCGCCCGCTCTCCGGCTTCTCATAGCGAAACGCCTGCGTGAAATAAAAAAGCTTGGTTGGCTGTGCATCCGCGTACATGCTATTTTCCAGATATGCGCGGATGGCACCCGCCGTTCCTTCCGGCTTCAGCGATATGCTCCTCTCGCCCTTGTCAATAAAAGTATACATTTCCTTCTGGACAACATCGGTTGTCTCCCCAACACCGCGCTGAAAAAGCACCGTGTGCTCAAACGCAGGGGTAATAATCTCCTTGATATTGTACGCTTTGCAGATTACCCGTGCCTTCGCTTCAATGAGCGTGCGCCTGTGCATATCCGCCCCGTACCAGTCCTGTGTTCCTTTTGGTCTTTGTGTTATCATCTTCTACCTCATTTCTATCCCTGCGGCGCGGTATTTCTCCGCCGCCCAGAATTCCCATTTCCCGCGCGCTTTCCTGAGCTGGTCAATCTGCCCGCGCAATTGGTTGATATCTATGGCTATACATCCCTCCGTCGTGGCCTTGCTTTTGCCGCGCGCCCTTATCTGGCGGTTCACGCTTTCCACAAACTCCCACATTTCCTTTATCCCCTCCGAATGCACGACACTTAAAAACGCCAGAAATACGCGCATATCAAAATGCCTCGCCTCGTCAATCATCATCTCCACCGCCGTCTCGCTGTCGAACGCCTCACGGTACGGGCGCTCGGAAATCAATGCCGCGTACACATCACAGATGCGCAGGATTCTTGCCGCAAGCGGTATTTTCTCCCCGCGCATATTGTCCGGATACCCTGTTCCATCATAGTTTTCGTGGTGATGGAGCACCGCCTGCAGCAGCATATCCGAAAAACCACCAAAAAGCTGCAATGTCTCGTAACCAAGCTTCGGATGCATGCGGACATACTTCATCTCCTCAACCTGCAGTACTGCATCATCCCGCCCATACAAAAACTTTCCTATCTGAAGTTTTCCAATATCATGCAACATCCCTGCTCTCATGATTTCTCTGTAAAATGCTTCATCGCAGCCAAGCTCAACGGCAAGAAGCCCTGCAAGATTGCCCACCAGAATCCCGTGGTCAATTGCGTCAAGCATATCATTCCCTAACGCCTCTTCTCTTCCGAAAACAGACCAGACGCGCTCATCCAAATCCTGCTGCATCATGCTGCACCCTTTCTTATTTAAGTCCCGCATATCTCCCTTCCAGAACCCACAATGGCAGTGTAATTTTTGTCTGTCACCCACACGTTTTACGCAGATTCCTGGCACAAAAATTCCACTGGGGTCTGTACGGGACATATGCTGTTTTTAAGTCCCGCATATCTCCCTTCCCAGGCACATCCTTTTATGTTCACAGTCTATCCCGATGTGCCGAGAGGAAGTGCTCTTTCCTCTGAATCATCTCGTCGATTCTCTCAATGTAATCCTTTAAGCTCTTTACATTTTCCACCCGCTCCATCTGGTTTTCCTTATGCATGACATATTTCGTGGTAGCGCCCGCGCCAAGTGCCAAAATACTCTGGCGCTCCTCCATAATCAGAATATTGTAAAGCCCTTCCTTCCCGCGCTTTGCATACCCCACATTTTCCAGATTCTCCGTCATGTTTTTCTGCCGATACAGATAATAGGGATGGTAGTCATTCCCTGCCGCAAACTCGCGGCTTAAACGCAGCATTTCCTGCACGCCGCGCGCCTCAAGCCCCGCGTATTCCTCCCGGTTCGTATTTAAACGGGCCGCCCGTTTTACTGCTAATGTATGTACCGTCAGATTGTCCGGTGAAAGCTTTCCGATACGGGAAAGCGTTTCCGCCACATCCTCCGGCGTTTCCTTTGCAAGCCCCAAAATCAAGTCCATGTTGATATTGTCAAAGCCGAGCTCCCGCGCCATGTAAAAGGCTTCCTCGATTTCCTCCACGGTGTGCCGCCGCCCAATCAAATCAAGCGTTGCCTGCTTCATTGTCTGCGGATTGATGGAAATGCGCCGGATGCCGTGCGCGCGGATAACGGAAAGCTTTTCCCTTGTGATGCTGTCCGGACGCCCCGCCTCCACCGTGATTTCCCTTACATAGGCCATATCAAGATTGTCCTCCATAAAGGTAAAAAGGCGGTCAAGCTGTTCTGCCGAGAGCGTGGTCGGAGTGCCCCCGCCCACATAGATGGTCTGTAACTTTCTTCCCGGGATTGCCCCCGCCCCTCCCGCATAGCGGATTTCCTTAAAAAGCGCTTCCAGATACTCCTCCATGCGCCCCCCGTAGACTGCAACTGGATATGAGGTGAAAGAGCAATAATAACAGGTACTCGGACAGAACGGAATGCCGATATACATACTGTATCCGGCACGGTAATCCAACTGGTTTAAAATTTCATATTCCGTCCTCGCAACCGCAAGGCTTGTCATGATTTTCTCATCGGAACAAAAATATTCCTCCCGCATAAAGCGGGTAATCTCCTCCGGCGTCCTCCCCTCCTCAAGCTGTTCTAGCACCTGCTTCGTCGGCCGGATTCCGGTCAGGATTCCCCACGGCAGATGCAGCCCGCTCACCCGCTCCAAAACCCGGTAGAGCGGGCGCATCAGGGCATTTTTGTACGCGCGTCGGTCGGTAATTTTTACGCCGCAATTGCTGCGATTGTCTTCGCTTACGGCATCCATCCCAAGAATGCCGATGCCGCCTGCCCGCGCGCCGGCATGGAATTCATCCGCAATCCATTCCAACCCACAGCGAACCGCAAAATACCCGTCCGACTCCATCAGGTAAAACGCATAGTCCGGGAAGAAATCCTTCCCTTGCCCCGCCCCTTTTTCTCCTGTGGCACCTAAGGCCTCTTTCGGGAAATTCTTCTCCAAAAACGCCATCCACTCCGCCACGTCGCGGATGTTTTCCTCTATCTCTCCTTTTTGAACCGTGAAATCACAGCCCGGATAAAACGCCTTAATCAGCGGCCTTAAATCCTGCTCGAAATCCACGCCCCATATCATCATACCAAACATCAGTACAAATATCCTTCTTCATTCACATATGGATTGTTCTCTTTCTCATAGGCGATGCTTGTCGCAGGTCCGTGCCCCGGATAGACCTTTGTCGCATCCGGCAGTACAAAAAGCCGTTCCTTCACGGAATCAATTAACACCTTCGCGCTTCCACCCGGGAAATCCGTCCGCCCCACGGACTCAAAAAAGAGCGTATCGCCGGAAAAGAGGATTCCCTCCTGCCCAAAATAAAAGCACACGCCGCCCTTCGTATGCCCGGGCGTGGCAATCACCGTACAGGAAAGCGCACCAAATTCAAGCTTTTCCCCGTCCGAAAACGTTTCATCCGGCAGGACGCTGCACGCACAGCCAAACGCCTGCCCCACATTTAAGACCGGGTCAGCGCAAAGCTCACGCTCCGCCTCACTGCAAAGAAGCTTTACCGAAAACTCCCGCCGCAGCTCATCCGCCGCTAAAATATGGTCAAAATGCCCGTGCGTAAGCAAAATTGCGCGGGGCTTTAAATCCATCCCCCTGATTTTTTCCGCAATCCGCCCCGCCGCGGCACCCGGGTCAATCACGAGCGCATCCTTCGTTTCCCCGTCAAAAACAATATAGCAGTTTGTAACCACGGCTCCCACCGCAAGCTTTTCTACCGTCATCCCGTCGTCCTTTCTACGTCCAACACGCTCTCAATCCCGCGCAGCTTTGCAATCAGCATGGTCAGCTGCTCCTTGCCGTTAATCGCAAAATCCGCGCTGATGGTCGCCGTCCCCTGCTTGTTCGTGCGCGCCGTCAGACCGCTCAAATCAATCTTATTCTCCGTAAATACACGGGAAATGTCAAGCAAAATGCCGTTGCGGTTGTTCGCGTAAATTTTAATCCCCGCATGGTAAAGCGTACTCTCCTGCGCATTGCCCTCCGGTACGCTCCACTCCGCATCAATGAGCCGCGCGCGCTCCTCCTCCGACAGATTCAGCACATTGACACAGTCCGTGCGGTGGATGGAAACGCCCCTGCCGCGCGTGACAAACCCGACAATCTCATCGCCCGGCACCGGGGAGCAGCACTTCGAAAAATGCACTGCCACATCGTGGATACCCTGCACAACGATACCGCCCTTGGCATATACCTGCGCCGTCTTGTCATTCTTAATCTCCGCGACCGCCTCAAGCACCTGCTCATCCGTGATTTCCTTCTTGTGCTTTTTCTCATATTCTTCAAAGAGCCTATTGACAATCTGCCCTTCCTTTAAGCCGCCATGCCCGACCGCCGCATAGATGGAATCCCAGTCACGGAAGCCATACTTGCGCATACATGCCTCCATGTACTCGGTCTTTAACAGGTCGCTCAAAACAATATTCTTCGTCTTGCAATAATTTGAAATCATTTCCTTGCCGCGCAGAATATTATCCTCTTTTAATTCCGCCTTGAACCACTGGTTAATCTTGTTCTTCGCCTGCGTGCTCTTGACAAGGCTTAACCAGTCACGGCTCGGACCCCTGGAATTTTGCGAGGTAATGACTTCAATGCGGTCACCGTTCTGTATGACATAATCAAATGTAACCAGTTTCCCGTTCACCCTGGCACCCACCATCTTGTTGCCGACCGCGCTGTGGATGCTGTAGGCAAAATCAACCGGGGTGGAGCCCGCCGGAAGATTTTTTACATCGCCGGTCGGTGTAAAACAGTACACGCTCTCCGAAAAAAGATTCAAATCATTCTTTAGGAGGCTTAAAAATTCCCGGTTGTCGGACATATCCTTCTGCCACTCCAGAATCTGGCGAAGCCAGGTCAGCTTCTCCTCCTCGGTCGCCTCCGGGTTCTTGCCATTCTGCGCTTCCTTATATTTCCAGTGCGCCGCGATACCGTACTCTGCTGTGCGGTGCATCTCGTAGGTGCGTATCTGGATTTCAAACGGCTGCCCTTTTGGCCCAATCAGGGTCGTGTGGAGGGATTGATACATATTTGCCTTTGGCATCGCGATATAATCCTTAAAGCGCCCCGGAATCGGTTTGTACATCTCATGGATGACACCGAGCGCCGCATAGCAGTCCTTCACGCTGTCCACAATAATGCGGATTGCGAAAATATCATAAATCTGGTCAAAGTTTTTGTGTTGGTTGACCATCTTCTTATAAATGCTGAAAAAATGCTTCACCCTGCCATCAATCCTTGCCTCGATGCCCGCATCCTCAATCTGCTCGCTTACATCCGCGATAATATCGGCAATAAATTTGTCACGCACTTCCTTCTTTGAGTCAAGGCGCTCCTCTAAGTCCTTATAAACCTCGGGCTCAAGATACATCAGCGATAAGTCATCAAGCTCAATCTTAATCTTTGAAATGCCAAGGCGCTGCGCAATCGGCGCATAGATATCCATCGTCTCCCGCGATTTTTCAATCTGTTTTGCCGGGGTCTGGTACTGCATCGTGCGCATATTGTGCAGGCGGTCGGCAAGCTTGATTAAGATAACGCGGATATCCTTCGCCATCGCAAGGAACATCTTGCGCAAATTTTCCGCCTGGATTTCCACCTTATCCTTCGAATAATTCAACTGCGTCAGCTTTGTAACACCATCCACAAGCAGCGCGACTTCCTCGCCGAACTCAGCCTTTAGCTCCTCGATTGTCATCACCGTATCCTCGACGATATCGTGCAGAATTCCCGCAATAATGGACTCCTTATCCAGCTCAAGCTCTGCCAAAATAATCGCGACGCAGATTGGATGTATGATATATGGCTCCCCCGATTTGCGAAGCTGCCCTTCATGTGCATTGACCGCGACCCGGTAAGCTTTTTCAATCACGGACAAATCCGTGGAAGGATGGTAATTCCGAATCGTTTTCATCAAAATATCGTGCAACTCCTCCACGCTCGTAAAATCCTTCGGCGTTGCAAAGGGCACCTTATTCTCTTCACTATTTTCCTGTAATTGCATCCCTTTCTTCTCGTCCATGAATCCGCCTCCAAATTTATGTAGATTATGTTACCACAGTTATTTTAAAATATTTCAAAAATCGTATTATTTCTATATGATATAAAATAATTCCTGTCAATGTCTGGCAGGCTTTCACCTTTTTTTAATCCATGATGTGCCGCACCCGAAAAGCTGCCGCAGGCTTTCCTCTTCCCAAATTATTTTCCCTCATAACAGATAACGGATGCTACATCATAGCCTTCGAGCTGTTTTCTGCCGCAAAGCCCTGCAAGCTCCATCAGGAATACAATCTTTACAACTTCGCCGCCCAGGCGCTCAATCAGGCGGATAATCGCCTTCGTCGTCCCGCCCGTCGCAATCAAATCGTCGATGATGACCACCTTTTGCCCCGGTAAAATCGCATCCTTGTGGATTTCGACCACCGCCGTACCATACTCAAGGTCATACTCCTCCTCGATGGTCTCACAAGGCAGCTTCCCTTTCTTGCGCACCGGAACAAACGGCTTATTCAGGTTGTAGGCAACCGGAACCCCAAAAATAAAGCCCCTCGACTCCGGTCCTACCACCACGTCAAAATCCACCCCTGCAAGGTGCGCCTGCATCTCGTCAATCGAGCGGTGCAGCCCTTCCGAATCCTGCAGCACACTCGTCACATCGCGGAAAATAATTCCTTTTTCCGGAAAATCCGGAATACTCCTCACATAGTCCTTTAGCTCTTTCATCCAGATACCCCTTTCCTTTCCATCATAAAAGTAACAAAATGCTATAATTTATAATTATATCACTCTTTCGGCGATTCGCAACTTTTTTTTGTAAAACAGGTCATTTTTTCGCGATATTTTTTAAAATCCCTGCCATATCGCCCTCCTTTAAGAGCTTTAACATTGCCGGCCGCTCATTTGGCATTGCCGCTGTTTTCTTGTACAAAAAGCGCAGGAGGGAATCAAATTCCACCGAATCCGCCTCCACATTCGCAAGCTGCCCGAATACCCTGCCGCCTTTTTCCGTTCCGATGATTACCACACAGGAATTCGCCCACCCCCGCGGAACATCGGAAACATTTTTCTGGAAATCCGAAAACGTGATATCCCCAACTCTTTTTTTCCCCAGATAGGAACAGTTTGCGCACGCTTCGTTCACGGTCAGCTGCTGCTCAATCATCTGCATATATCGGCTTTGGGCATATTTTAAACGTCCGCCCTCCCCGTTCTCATACTGCGTGCACAGCACCGCACTATCCGCATTTGTCCCGGCCGCAAAATCCCCGAAGCGGATATCCTTAAGCTTCGAATCCTTTCGCCTTGAGAGCATGTCGGTATACAGCCCGAACGCCCTGTGTGAGATTGTCTCATGGCAGAGCAGCTCACACAGAAACAGCTTTGGGTAATGGCGCTTGAGATACCCCCGCAGGCCTGCGCATTCACAGGCGCTTCCCGTGTATACTACAAAACGGTCCGCATCGAGGAGTTCCTTTACCTTGCGGAACGCCGCTTTCGTATCATTGACCAGATAGCGCCGCTCGGCGAAGCGCTCTGCCATCTCCATATCCTGTGTCCAGACGACCACCGGCCTTAACCCCTCGTCCAAGATACTGCCAAAAATCACCGCATCCCGTTCCTTTATCAGATAGCGCACCATTTGGCCATAGACACCGGAATACGCCCCGCTGCGCTCCGTTTTTTTCTTCGCAATATAAAAACGTGGGTAAGACTCATCCGGAAACTGTACCAGATGGCGCTGTCCCCGCTTAATGCATGCATCGCTGCACCAGCCACAATCATCGCAGAGCGTCTCATCCACAACCGGGTGCAGGAAACCGTATGCATCCGGTTCCATGCGGATGGCATCCCTTGGGCATACCGCCTCACAGGCTCCACATGCACTGCACTGGCTGACCGGAATCTTCACCGGGCATTTCACAAGCATGTCTGCATCCTCAAACAAAAGCTCCTCCGACATACGGCCGCCTTCTTTTTCGCGCAATGCGCGCAGATTTTTGCGCAGGGCAACCTCGTCCTCCATTTCAAAACGCAGGGGGATGTTCGCTTTTTTTCCCTCCCCTCCATTGTATATATGCTCCGTCAGCCCGAAAAACTCCAAAAGAGCGCGTGTTTTTTCTGTCTCCTGCACGTTTTTTTCCACGGCAAGGAACGGCTTTTCATGGACAAGGGCAAGCGCCGTCCCCACATAGCGGTCCGTTACCACGCCTGCGGACATCCAGAGGGAACCGACATATTTCTCCGTGTCCTCGGGTGAAATGCATTCCTCCAGGGTAAGCGGTGCTTCCCCCCCGGTGCCATCCGCGATAAGTTTCCCGTCTTCTCCGCCATATTGTACAATAATTACATGGGAAATCCCCCGCTTGGCGGCAAGGCTTCGAATCATGAGGGCATCCGCCCCGGTCAGGGAGGAAACATCTACAAAAAGATAGCGTTCCCCCGTCCTTGGCTTTTCAGATATCCCATGGTAGCGCAACTGGGGCAGAAGGAAAATTGCTTTGTCATAAACTGGCACCTTCTTCCCCTGTGCCCATTCGGAAGCTTCAAATGTCCGGCACGGCACTTCCTCCACCCCGGCAAAGCCTGAGAGCTGGCGCAGCACCCCATATTGCCTTAAAATCTCCCTATCATGCATACAGACTGCCATCTGGCGCGCCAAAAACCCCGAAGTATTGCCGGAATACGCCGGCTCACGCAAAATAACCGGCAACACGCCTTTCTCGCGCAGCGCCCTTCCAAGCGCCCAGAGCATGACCTCCTTATGCGCCTCTTTTTGTTCTACATCTGAAATCAGTCCGACAAACACTCTTTATACCTCCGATTTAAAGTTCCGTATGTCCCCTCCCAGCACCAACCCCGGGCAGTGAGATTTCTGTCCGCCCTGCTCCCATAAATCTCACCGGGCACTGTGCGGGGCACATACTGTTTAAAAGTTCCGTATATGCCCCTCCCGGCACATCAGCCTCGCTCCGTTGAACGTAATGCGTTTTTCTGCGGTGAAGGATGCGCGGAACGCAAAAAGCCCCGCATACGCCATATTGTCCCATGCCCCGCCGTAAGTGACAATATACTCTTGCCCTGGCTCCGCCTCATTAAACCACGCATCACAGTAATAGCTGCAGCTGCCCGCGCCGTCCCCAATCTCGCACGGCAGCGCAATCAGCGGATTTTCCGGGTCATAGCCCATCCGCTTTACATACATCCGGTCCGGGTCGCCAAACTGTTTGCTGGAAAGATTGACATTCTGCTTTGGCAGTTCATAGGAAACCAGTGCGCTGTGCCCGTCCGGATAATCCACGCGCAGCCTGCTATCCTTTACCGCGCAGCCGCCAAGCACAACCCAGACCCCGCCCCACAAATTCTCAATGCCCCGGTAGCAGAACGCGTCGTGTGCACGCCGTGCCTCAAAGACCTCCCCTGAAGCAACCGTCCCCAAAAGCCTGTCCGTCCGCCCGGTATGCTCCGGCAGCTCGGACATCCCAGTGCTGTTTGCCACAAGGTCAATGGGTGCCCCGGAAAAGGTAAGGCGCACCATCCCATCCTCATCCATTTCCCTCCCGGTAATCACGCGCATCATATTGCCGCTTTTCACTGTAAAATAAGTGCTCCATGTATCCATCACCGCCACCGCATCCCCGACGCGGTAACGCTTTGAAATGGAATTGTCCCGCATACGGATGCTGTTCGTCTGCGGCACATCCTCCGATGAATAATAGGTTGCTTTCCTGTCCCAAATCAAAAAAGGCATGTAGGTATTCCCGCCAAAAACCGACTGGGAATCAAGCAGCGCAGTCTCCACCAGAAACAGCCGCTGCAGCATCAGCATCGTACACAGGTCAAGTTCCGCAAAACCATGGTTGCGCCCTGCCATCGCTACGAATTCCTCGCCGGAACGGAACAAAGAAACCTGCCTTCCCGCCCGCGAGACGAGCATCAGGCCGTCCGTTTTCTCCGGCGGGGCGGGTTGGTCGAGCATCCGCCTGCTGCCCGCACTTGCCGTTCCTACAAATTCCTCCGCGGCAAAATACGCGCCAACATAAACCGCCTCCACTTCGCCGGACGGCGTGAGGAATGCCGGGTCAAGCACAAACCCCTCCTTCTTTTCCGGCGCAATCCGGATTTCCTCGCGCCCGTCCACCACACGTCTTTCCACATAATGCTTCGGGATTTCCACCATCACCTCGCCCGCCGTACCATCCGTGCGGTAGCCTTCCTCGCCTTCATAGAGGACGCGCCGCCCCCCTTGCGCACAGGAGAGTGCGCAGCGGCGCATCGCACTCCACGGGTAAATATGGTCAAAATCATTTTCATACGGCGTGGCAGCTTCCCCGTTCAGCGAATAATTAAAATGCAGCCCCACGGCATCCCCGATGCGTTCAGCAACCGGCACGGAATCCCCCTGATATATCCTTACGCCATATTCGGGAATCTGCCCTTTCCCGCCATCTTCCCCATTTCGGGAAACCGCGGCGGAATTTCCTTCCTCCCCACGGTCTTTTCTTCGCCCAAATCCCCCGTCCTCCTTTAACCTAGAAGCAGCGCTGCAGCCCTTGTGCTGCGCAGGCTCATACACCACCTGTATCTTCGCATCCGCCGCGTCCAACGCCTCCCCTTTTTCATCAAAAACCTGCAGAAAAACATTATCTTCACACCCAATCTTTGCACCGATGGCACATTCCTTCGTGCTCCATTTCCGCAGCAGCGCGCCAGGCTCAAAACCTTCCTCCCCTGTCTGCTTTGCGCTGTACCACTTCCCGCCCGCATAGATCAGCTGCCTGCCACTCTTGATTGCCGGGAGCTCATACACTTCTTTTTTTGGCTTCTCATAAAATGTCGGCACCAACCCATACTCAATCTGTAAACGCTCACCGAGCGGCAGCGTCTCCTCGTCCTTCTCCCGCGCATAAAACACGCGCGCGCGAACGGCACCTTCCGGAATCCGCACGCTCGGGAAGGTCAGGTTTGAGACCTTTCCGCTTGCCATGCGGTATTTCTTTTCCGCCTTGGTTGCGTCAAGCAATTTTCCGTCCGCACACGCAAACTGCCATATGGCACGGTTGTAAGCATCCCCGCTCATCACAAGGAATTTCCTGCTCTCCTCCACGAAAAACCAGTCTGTCATGCGGTATTTTGCATCTCCCACGGAAAAAACCTCCTGCTCCCCTTTCTTCAGATACCCATACCGCACCCCGCCTGGCACCAGGTTTTTTCCTGTAACACAGATTTTTGCCGTCTCTGTCTTTTTCAATGTATATTGTAAACAAAGTACTTTTATTTTTCCCGTGACCAACATCCGGCATGCCCCCTTTTCGCACACTGCGTTTGCTTTCTTATTTCCATTTTGCTCAAGTATAGCAACATTATACAGGCTTGTCAACGCAGTCAGCAGGATTATGCACAAAAAGAAAAGGGGCTGCCGCCATAGGAACGGACGGCAGAACATACAAAAGAAGCGGCGGCACGAAAAATGCCACCGCCTTGCTTTGCCTTCTTTATTTCATATCCTCCTCCGAGAACGCTTCCTCAATCGCCGCCCCCGGCGCTACCATCGGAAATACCTTGTCGTCGCTGTCAATCACACAGTCAATCAGCACCGGTTTGTTCAGGGCAATCGCCTTTTTCAGCACTTCCTCCACTTCCTCACACTTCGTAATCCGGAACGCCTCCGCGCCCATCGCCTGCGCAAGTTTCACGAAATCAACGCCGTCATTGAGTACCGTGTTCGAGTAGCGCTTCCCGTAAAAAAGTGTCTGCCACTGGCGCACCATGCCGAGCACGGAATTGTTCATCACAATCTCAATCACCGGAATCTGGTAGCGCACTGCCGTCGCAATCTCATTCATATTCATGCGCAGGCAGCCATCGCCCGCAATGTTGACCACCGTCTTTTCCGGGTGCGCCGTCTTTGCGCCGAGGCTCGCCCCAAGGCCGTAACCCATTGTCCCGAGACCGCCCGACGTGATGAGCGTGCGCGGCGCGCGGTATTTGTAGAATTGTGCCGCCCACATCTGATGCTGCCCGACCTCCGTCGTGATAATCGCGTCACCCTTTGTAATCTCGTAGAGTTTTTCCATCACATATGGTCCGGTCAGCACATCCTTATGGTAAGTCAGCGGCTTATCAGCGGCAAGTGCCTGCACCTTCTTCACCCATTCCGCATGATTCTGTTTTTCAAGCTTTGCATTCACACGCGACAGGATTTCCTTCACATCGCCAATTACACTCGCATTGACCATGATATTTTTGTTGATTTCCGCCGCGTCCACGTCAAACTGCACAATCTTTGCGTTGTAGGCAAATTTTTTCGTGTTTCCGGTCACGCGGTCGGAAAAACGCGCGCCGATGGTTACTAAGAGGTCGCACTCCGTTACACTGTAATTTGCTGCTTTTGTCCCGTGCATACCAAGCATTCCGACATAGCGCGCATCCTCGCCGTCAAACGACCCTTTTCCCATCAATGAATCCGTCACCGGGGCATCCAAAAGGTCTACAAATTTCTTTAATTCCTCCGACGCACCGGAAATGACCGCGCCGCCGCCGACAAAAACCATCGGCTTTTTCGCCGCAGAAATCATCGCAACCGCCGTATCAATGTCCTCTTCCTTTATCTTATCCGTGCTCCTTTTCACCGGCGCAATCTCCTGGCGCTCGTACTCTGTCACTGCCGCCGTCACATCCTTTGTGATATCGACAAGCACAGGTCCTGGCCTTCCGGTCTGTGCAATCTGAAACGCGCGGCGGATGGTCGGAGCCAACGCCTCGATATTCTTTACAATAAAGCTATATTTTGTGATTGGCGTTGTCACGCCCGCAATGTCAATCTCCTGGAAGCTGTCCTTTCCAAGCAGCGGCACCGCCACATTCGCGGTGATGGCAACAAGCGGCACGGAATCCATGTACGCCGTCGCAATCCCGGTGACTAAGTTGGTCGCGCCAGGACCCGAGGTCGCCATGCATACGCCAACCTTGCCCGTCGCGCGCGCATAGCCGTCCGCCGCGTGGGATGCACCCTGCTCGTGGGAGGTCAGGATATGTTTAATCTCCCCGGAATGCTTGTATAATTCATCATACACATTTAAAATTGTACCGCCCGGATAACCAAATACGGTATCAACGCCCTGTTCCTTCAAACACTCAATAATAATCTCAGAACCATTTAATTGCATCTGTTCGCCCTCCTGATATTCGTTCCGCATATTCTATTTTTTTATTTTTGCTTTCACCTTCGGTATTTCTAACGGCTGATTCCCCGAACTCCTTTTCAAGCGTCTCCGTCATTTCCGCCATAATTTCATTCAGTTCTGTTTCACCATAAAAAAATGGTGCCAGAAAATCCCCTGCTATTTTTTTCTTTTCCTCAAAAGATACTTTGTTCCAACGCTTGCATTTTTTCATTCGCATGATGGCGCGCGCTCTGTAATCAGACCTGTTTTTTAGCAAAAACCACTCTTTCCATTGTCCTGATTCGTCGCTTTTTATCAGGAATTCCCTGACTTGTACATGGATATCTGCTACCAAAGGACTGCCGGATACCAATTCATTGTCCGGATTTGCATTAAATTTTGCTTCCAACAGCGCTTTGTGCAAATTGAGAGCACCATAATAATCCAACTCCAGATGGAATTCACCCGTTTTGCATCCCATATTGCCATTTTCCTGCTCTGCTTTTATCATAAGCATCCATCTATTTGATTTCCAGAATCGCCCCGCGGTTGCCTGATGTTACCATCGACGCATAACGCGCAAGGTATCCTGTCGTAATCTTTGGCTGTCTCGGCTGCCATTTCGCGCGTCTTGCCGTAAGTTCCTCATCGGATACGGCAAGTTCAAGTTTATTTGCCGGGATGTCAATCCGGATAATATCGCCCTCCTCAACAAGCGCAATCGGACCGCCGACCGCCGCCTCCGGCGATACATGGCCGATGGAAGCGCCGCGGGAAGCGCCGGAAAAGCGTCCGTCCGTAATCAATGCCACCGACGAACCTAAGCCCATGCCCGCAATCGCCGAGGTTGGGTTGAGCATTTCCCTCATGCCAGGGCCGCCCTTTGGTCCTTCATAGCGGATGACCACAACATCGCCCGCCACAATCTTGCCGCCCTTGATTGCCTCAATCGCGTCCTCCTCGCAGTCAAATACCCTTGCCGGACCTTCGTGCACCATCATTTCCGGCACAACCGCCGAGCGTTTTACCACGCCGGAATCCGGAGCCAGATTGCCCTTTAATACGGCAATGCCGCCGGTTTCGCTGTAAGGGTTTTCCACCGGGCGGATTACCTGCGGATTGCGGTTGATGGCATCTTTGATGTTCTCGCCCACGGTCTTTCCGGTCACGGTCATGCAATTTAAGTCCAAAAGCCCCTTCTTGCTGATTTCCTTCATCACCGCGTAAATGCCGCCCGCTTCGTTTAAATCTTCCATGTAGGTCGGGCCTGCCGGCGCTAAGTGGCACAGATTCGGCGTTTTTGCGCTGATTTCATTCGCGATATCCACATTTAACTCCACGCCCGCCTCGTGCGCAATCGCCGGAAGGTGGAGCATGCTGTTCGTCGAACAGCCGAGCGCCATATCCATTGTCAATGCATTACGGAATGCCGCTTCCGTCATGATATCGCGCGGGCGGATGTTTTTCTTTAACATTTCCATAACCTGCATTCCCGCGTGCTTGGCAAGCTTGATGCGCTCGGAGTAAACCGCCGGGATTGTGCCGTTGCCCTGCAACCCCATGCCGAGCACTTCGGTCAGGCAGTTCATGCTGTTCGCGGTATACATGCCGGAGCAGGAACCGCAGGTCGGACATGCCTTGCACTCATATTCATATACATCCTCCTCGCTCATTGTGCCCGCAGCGTAGGAACCAACCGCCTCAAACATGCTCGAAAGGCTTGTCTTATGCCCTCCCACACGCCCCGCAAGCATCGGTCCGCCGGAGACGAATACGGTCGGAATGTTTAATCTTGCCGCCGCCATCAAAAGCCCCGGCACATTCTTATCACAGTTCGGCACCATAACGAGCGCGTCAAACGCGTGCGCCATCGCCATTGCCTCCGTGGAATCCGCAATCAAATCGCGCGTCACAAGCGAATATTTCATTCCGACATGCCCCATTGCGATGCCGTCGCAGACCGCGATGGCCGGGAACATAATCGGCGTGCCTCCCGCCATTGCCACGCCCATCTTGACGGCGTTTACAATTTTATCAAGGTTCATATGGCCTGGCACGATTTCATTGTAGGAACTGACAATGCCGACGAGCGGGCGGTCAAGCTCCTCTTTCGTCATGCCGAGCGCGTTAAAGAGGGAACGGTGCGGCGCCTGCTGCATTCCCTTTGTTACAGAATCACTTTTCATATTGTTTTCCTCCTTATTTAGAGTTCCGCATATTTCACTCCCAGCCCCATATCCGCAGAGGGCTTTTTTCTCCGCTTCTCTCCGAAAAAATCCCTCTCGGGGCTGTCCGTGAAATATGCTGTTTTGAGTTCCGCATATCCCCTCCCAGCCCCCATATCCGCAGAGGGCTTTTTTTCTCCGCTTCTCTCCGAAAAAATCCCTCTCGGGGCTGTCCGTGAAATATGCTGTTTTGAGTTCCGTATGTTTCCTTCCCAGACGTAAAAAATGCCCTAAGCCACTCACATAGCTTAGGGCGAATTCACTCATCCGTGGTACCACCTAAATTCAGAATTTCTTCTGCTCTTTGCAGATACTCGCGTCCATCCCGAACAACTGCCACCGAAGCGGTGTGTTCCATGCCATGCATCCGAAACCGTACAGGCATAACATACCATCCAGACGGAAAAAATGCGCGAATACCCTCCTCCCGGTAACGTGGGAGCTCCCGCCGAAGCCTACGCAACCGATACAATATCGGCGTTCGGTTCGGGGCTCAAAGGCTACTTCCCCATCCGCTTCACGAAAGCTTACACCAACCGCTTCCTCTCTTTGCATCCGCCGGACAGATACTCCTCCTTGTCATCGCCTGTCACACAGTCCGGCAATATAAGGAAGCGGGATTTCATCCACACACTCCCCGACAATCTGTTACGTTAAATTGCCGAAATACTGTTGTTTGTGCTATAGTCTAACAGATGGACGGGAAAATGTCAACTGATTTTTTTACCAAAACGGTTTCCTGATTATTTAATCAGCAACCGCGACCGCCACGGCGGCAACTGGGGGTTTTCTACGATTGCGACACCATGGAAATTTTAAGATGCCATCGTTTTAGGGTGCAAAAAATGCGGGGCTGTCGCTTTTTACAACACCCCCGCAGGCTCCTTAAGCATTTCTCTTCACATCTGCGCCAGACAAACCAGCAATTCCACCACCTTCTCCATATCCTGCACCGAAATATACTCAAATTTCCCATGGCAGTTATAACCTCCGGTGCAAAGATTTGGGCACGGCAGCCCCATATAGGAAAGCCTTGCCCCGTCCGTGCCGCCACGAATCGGGCAGATATGCGGCGTTATCCCAAGCTTTTCCATCGCCGCCTTCGCATTCTCCACCAGCTCCATATGGCCGGCAAGCTTCTCTTTCATATTGTAATACGAATCCTTCAGCGAAAGCTCCACCGTCCCCCCGCCGTACTTCGCATTCAAAAATTCCACCACCCTGGTAAAAAGTTGTTTTTTCACCTCGAATTTCGCGCGGTCGTGGTCACGGATAATATAAACCATCCCTGCCTCCTCCACCGAGCCCTCCATCGTATCCAGGTGGAAAAATCCTTCGTAGCCTTCCGTGTAGGCAGGCTTTTGCTCCTGCGGAAGCATTCCCTCAAGCTCCATCCCAATCAGCAGCGCATTTTTCATCTGCCCTTTGGCAGAACCCGGGTGGATGCTCGTGCCATGGATTTTTACCTTGGCAGCCGCCGCATTGAAATTCTCGTATTCCAGTTCCCCAACCGCGCCGCCGTCCACCGTGTACGCGCCGTCCGCGCCAAAGCCCTCCACATCAAAGAAGTCCACGCCGCGGCCAACTTCTTCATCCGGCGTAAAACCGATTTTAATCTCCCCGTGCGGTATCTGCGGGTTGGCAAGCAGATATTCCGCCATCGTCATAATCTCGGCAACCCCTGCCTTATCATCCGCCCCAAGCAGTGTCGTACCATCCGTAACAATGACGTCCTTTCCAATCTCGTCTACAAGCGCCGGGAATTGCTCCGCCTTCATCACGATGCCAAGCGCCTCGTTCAAAACAATATCACCGCCCTGATACGCAATCACCTTTGCTTTGACATCCTTCCCGCTCATCGCGGTCGCCGTGTCCATATGCGCGATAAAACCAAGCACTGGCCGCTTTTTGTCACAGGTCGCCGGGATGGTCGCGTACACATAGCAATGCTCACCAGTATGCACATCACTTGCCCCAATCTGTTTTAATTCCTCCACAAGCCGGTCTGCAAGCTGCCATTGCTTTTTTGTGGACGGCACCTCCTCCACATCGTCCTGCGACTGCGTGTCCAGTGCGATGTACTCCAGGAAACGTTCTTTTACACTCCGCATGATACCATAGCCCTCCATTTCTTGAAATATTTTATCACTGGCTACTTCCTTCGTCAATACTTATGTTTCCGCCATTTCATCCACAGGCTCTTTTTTAAATCATTTGCCCTTCCTACTCATAAATCCGGTAATTCCCCGAAAGTGCCAAAAACGCGAATACATACAGGCAGTTATCATAATAGCGGTACTTCCCGGAGCGCATCGGCTCATCCCAAAGGCGCTTTACCCACTGCGCCGCCAACGCCTTCTCCTTGTCATCGTCCTCCAAAGAAATCGGTCCGTCCACCGCCAGCGCCCCCTGCGCCGTCGTCGCGATAATGCCAAGCGGGTGCTTTGCCGCATCGCCAATCGGTGTTCCGTCCACCTCAAACACGCCTGCCATGTTCTTACGGTGTGTCACGCCGAGGCAGTGCTGCAGGCGCTTTACCGCAGCGCATTGCCCGATATCTTTTTTGCACCACTCATAATCCAGCCCAATGTTTGCCGCCGTGCGGTACGCATCGCTGAAAAACCAGTCATGGCGCTCCGTCGTCCACGAGAGCGGCCGGCGCATCGGGCTGCCGTCGAATTCCGCATACTCCGCGCTCATGCCGGAAACCGGGTGGCACGCTGCCACAAGATATTCCCGGCTTGCCTTTGCCGCTTCCATCCAGAATATGCGGTCTTCCTCATTTGCCCATTTTGCAAAAAGCTCGTAAAAATGCGGCAGATGGTAAGATGGATCTGTAAAGCTGACCCCCGGCACAAACAGGATTTGCTTATTTTCAAGATTCCACATCGGGGTACCCTTCCGCCCGTTCTGTCCTTTGTGCAGACATGCCGAAAGAATCTCCCTCGCCTGCGCGGAATAATGATAAATCCCCTCGCCGTCGCCCCAGCGCTTAGAGGCAAAAAAGAGCGCCATCGCAAAAAATTCCTCACCGTCCGGTGCCGGGCCGTCCGCGTTCTTCTCCCCCGTCACCTGGCATGACCACGCAAAATAGCCCTCGTTCCATCCGTCTTCCATCCACATATAGGTCTTCGCCCATTTCCAGAGGCGGTCAAATTCCTCCTTCATATCCATCTGGACACACATCATCATGCCATAGGACATTCCCTCCGTGCGCGCGTCATGGTTTCCTGTGTCCTCGATGTATGCCATATCCCCATCAACCGGAAAATATACCTTGTCCTCCCCGTAAAAGAAATTATGTACGATCTCCTTCACCCTTGCCTGTACTTCTTCCCCACTCTTCCCAATCTCCTTAAATACATTGCGATACTGCATGCTGCAATCCCCCTCTGTCGGCTCCATAATTTCGAGCAGTTTTGATGTCCGTTTTTTCAGAATAATGAAATGCCATTAAAATATTTTACTCTGCTGCTCCGGCACCAGAAAACGCCCTTCCTATTTTATCATAGCAGATTTCGCCAAAAATGCTTCTTAAAATTTGCGAAGTTTTGTGCATTTTTTGCCGGATTTTTGAGGAAGGAAACGGAACAGAGCCTTTGCCTGCCTTTTTTCTTCTATTGAAAAATAAAACCTCATTTCCTGCTTTTTCATCAAAACATATTTTATTTTCACTTTCTTTTTGATATAATGTTTGTATCCTATCAGCTGTACCATGAAAAAACGTTTTCGAAAACATCAGAAGGAGGACTTACCCCATGAAAGAATTTGATATTTTAGCCGCCCTGAAGAATATGCCAAAAAACGCCATCCGCTTTCAAACCACAAAGGACAGCGGCATCCCTATCGGACGCCTTGGCGGTCTCCCGGATGTGCCAAAAGACTTTATCTGGCCTACCTTTGAGACGGATACCTTCGATGATAAGGAAATCAAGCCGCGCCCGCTCAGTTTTATCGCACAGTTTGACTGTGCTGCCCTCGCCCCATTGGACAAGGAAAATCTGCTGCCGCATGAGGGCATACTCTCCTTTTTCTACGAGCTTGCTTCCCAGACCTGGGGCTATTCCCCGGAGAATGCAGGTTCCGCGAAGGTTTACTGGTTTGCAGACAAAGCACTCCTCTTTCCTGCGGCTTTCCCTGCCGATTTGGATGGGGATTACCGCCTGCCCGCCGTGCCATTGTTTGCTTATCATGAAACCCAGTACCCGGATTTTCAGGATTTCTCCGAAATCTGCACGGAGTCCGGTTCTCATTCTTCCGAGGAAATCTACGACGAGTGGAAGGATTTTTGCGACAAGTACGAAAGCGCCATCCAGACACTACAGGGCGATGACACGGCGCTTCGCCACCAGCTCCTTGGCTGGCCGAGAATCATCCAGAACAGTATGGCATATGAATGCGAACTCGTCGGGCGCGGCTACTACATGGGGAATGCTTTAAAAGATATCCCGGAGGATGAAATTGCAGATGCCAGGGCACACTCCCTGCAAAACTGGGTACTATTATTCCAGTTGGAATCGGATGAATTCGGGGATTACTGCCTGGATTTCGGCGACTGCGGAAATATTTATTTTTATATCCGAAACGAAGATTTGGCGGCGCGGCGTTTTGAACGGGTTTGGCTGATTTCGCAGTGTTATTAAGCTTTTCTGGAAGGAAATGTATTTCCACGCTCGCAATTGCACACCCACGCCCCTTCACACACAGCAAAGAACGGAGATTCCTGGAAAATGACGGACGAACAGCTTCTTTTATCAAAATACAAAAACTGCTGCCTCTGCCACCGCCGCTGCGGTACCGACCGAACAAAGCAGACCGGCTTTTGCGGCATGCCGGATGGACTTTTTGCGGCGCGCGCCGCGCTGCACTACTGGGAGGAGCCTTGCATCTCGGGGGAATGCGGCTCAGGAACTGTATTTTTCTCCGGCTGTTCGCTGCGCTGCGTGTTTTGCCAGAACCATGACATCGCGTTGGGGCTTTCTGGCAAAGCGCTTGATACCGGAAGGCTTGCGGAGATTTTTCTGGAACTGCAGGAGAAGGGCGCCGCAAACATCAACCTCGTCACGCCAACACACTATGTCCCTTCGATTGTTGCGGCGCTTGACCGGGCGCAAAGCGCCGGGCTTTTTCTCCCGGTCGTCTATAATACTGGGAATTATGAGACGGTTGAGAGCCTTCGGATGTTGGAGGGCTATGTCGATGTGTACCTGCCCGATTTTAAATATTGGTCTGCGGAATTGGCGAAACGCTGCTGCGGTGCGCCGGATTACGCAGAGGCCGCAAAGGAGAATATCGCAGAAATGTTCCGGCAGGTCGGAGCGGCGCAGTTTGCAGCGAAACCGTTTTCGGATAGGGCAAAATCCAAAAAAACACAACACAATGCACCCACACAGAGCGAATCCTGTTTTATGGTACGCGGCATCATTGTGCGCCATCTGGCTTTGCCGGGCGCGCTTTCGGATTCCAAGAAAATCATCCGGTATCTGTACGAAACTTACGGCAATGACATCTATCTCTCCATCATGAACCAGTACACGCCCATCGCAAAAAACCTCGCCGGCTTCCCGGAGCTGAACCGGAAACTCACACAGAAGGAATACGATGGCTTAATCGATTTCGCGGTTGACCTTGGAGTGGAAAATGCGTTTATTCAGGAAGGGGAGACCGCAGAGGAAAGCTTTATCCCAAGTTTTTGCGGGGAAGGGGTGTAACCTCCCCGCTTATTTCGCCAGCGTAATCCAATACCTCTGCTCCACAACCCCATCCTCGACCACTTCATTTTCCAGAACACCGCCGTTGTTCACAATGGATTTCGCGGAGCCGATATTGTCTTTGCCGCAGGTCATCAGCACCTTTTCAATGCCCAGTTTCCTGCATTCCTCAAGCGCCAGGCCAATCATTGCCGTCGCGTAGCCCTTGCGCCGCTCGCTCGGGCGTATACCATCGCCGATATGCCCTCCCGTGCGAATCAGCTCATCATTTAGGGAATGGCGGATATTGACCGCCCCGACAAAAATATCGCGTTCCACATCCAGACAGAAAAACGTTGAATCCGGAACACCCCCGCCCTCCTCTTTTTTCCGTTCCAGGTTTTCAAGATAATAATCAAAATCACGGTAATCATTTTTCCGTATCGCATATGGGGAAAAATGCTGCTCTGCTGCCATCCATTCCTCCATCATATCGAACAAATGGCGTTTGTAGGCAGGGGATAGTTTTACTAATTTTAGGTTCATTGGTATTCTCCTTTGCTGATTTGTAAAATTCCAAAATCACCGTGAAAAATGCAATAAGCATCTTTCAGGCACAAACCAAATATCCTGCGCCGCCCTTACACATCCGAAACGATGTTCCTCTTTTGATTTTCCATTCCGATTTCTGCATGAATTCCATAAATTTTCTTCTGGGATATTTATTTCTACTCCTGCGTAATATCCCTTCCGAAATATTTCTGCGAAATCTCTGCCAGTTTCCCGTTCTCCCGAAGCTGGCGAATCGCATCATTCACCGCTTCCCGAAGCGACTCGCTGTCCTCTCCTTTGCGCACCGGGATTGCCACAAGGGAAGCATCCTCGGTCAGCGCCGCGACCTTGAGTTCTGCGTCTGGGTGTACCCCCATATAATCATCAAAGGACAGCTCCGCGTTCAATGTCGCATCCACACGCCCGGAAAGCACCATGTCAAGTGTCTGGTCAAGCGTATCCACACCCAACACCGTCGCGCCGTAGTCCTCCGCCAAATACATATACGTGCTGTTGATGCTGTTCGCAGTGGTCTTGTCTTTCAAATCTTCGAACCTGGCAATTGTGTCATTATCACTCCGCACAATCAATGCCGTGTGGATATAGGCATACGCATCTGTAAAATCATATTTTTCGCTTCGGTCATCCGTAACCTCAACGCCGTTAATCATCAAATCATAGCGCCCGACTTCAAGACCTGCAAGCAGCCCATCCCACTCGCCTTCCACGAAAACAGCCTTCACGCCGAGAATTTCCGCAATCGCTTCCCCCACCTCCGTGTCAAAGCCGACAAGTTTGTCGTTTTCGTCATGGTAAGTCCACGGTGCCCAGGTTCCCTCCATCGCAATTACAATCTCACCTTTCTCTTTGATGCGCGCAAGCAGGTCTTTGCCGGAATCCTCTTCCTTTTTCCCACAGCCCGCCGGAATGCACATCACCAGAAGCAATACTGCCATGATGGCGGTTAAAATGTTCTTCTTTTTCATTTTCTATACCTCCTATTTTTAGTACCGCATATCCCCTCCCAGACCCTCTCCACGACAGAGGCATTTTATGTCCGCTTCTCTCCCATAAAATCCCTCTGGGGTCTGTACGGGCATATGCTGTTTTTAGTACCGCATATCCCCTCCCAGACCCTCTTCATGGCAGAGGGATTTTATGTCCGCTTCTCTCCCATAAAATCCCTCTGGGGTCTGTACGGGCATATGCTGTTTTTAGTTGCCCTTTGTTTCTAAACGCAGGAATTCCCGCGTGCGCTCCTGCTTTGGGTGCTCAAAAATATCCTCCGCGCTCCCCTCCTCCACAACCATGCCGTCCTCCATGAAAATCACTTTGTTGGAGACGGTTCTTGCAAAGCCAAGCTCATGTGTCACGACAAGCATTGTCATCCCATCATCCGCAAGCTGACGCATCACCTCCAAGACTTCGCCCGTAAGCTCCGGGTCAAGCGCCGAGGTTGGCTCGTCAAAGTAAATAATTTCCGGGTCTGTGGCAAGCGCACGCGCAATCGCCACACGTTGCTGCTGCCCGCCCGAAAGCTGATGCGGGTAATAATCGTACCGCTCGGAAAGCCCCACCTTGTCAAGCATTTTCTTTCCAGTTGCAACCGCCTCTGTTTTTGGTATCCTGCGCGCCACGATAAGCCCTTCGGTTACATTTTGCAGCGCCGTTTTATTCAAAAAAAGATTATAATTCTGGAAAACAAAAGCTGTTTTTTTGCGCAGCCTCGCGATGTCCTTCTTTTTTATATGACCGAAGGTGAATTCCTCCCCGTCAAAGCACATCGTTCCTCCGTCCGCCGTCTCCAGAAAATTCATGCAGCGAAGCAGCGTTGTCTTTCCGGAGCCACTCGGTCCTAAAATCGCAATCACATCGCCCTTATCCACGCTCAAATCAACACCTTTTAAGACTTCTCCCTCCCCAAAATCCTTGTGTATCCCTTTGATTTCCAACATTTTGCAGGCACACCTCCCTTCCATGGCACTTTCCTCTCCTCCCCATGCCAGGTCACTTCCCGCTTTTTTTTGTGTTCTGGTAGTGGTTCAGGCGCTTCTCCCCAAGATGCTGCAGCCAGGTCAGCACCGTGGAAAACGCCAGGTACATCAGCGCCACTTCCGTGTACACAAGCAACGGCTCATACGTCCGCGCCACAATGCGCTGCGCCGCCATAAACATTTCTGCCACCGTGATGCTTGCAACCAGGGAAGTATCCTTCATCATGGAAAGCAGGGAATTCGAAAGCGGCGGGAATGCCGTGCGCATTGCCTGCGGCAGCACAATCCTGCGAATAATCTGATGATATTTCATCCCGGCACAGTATCCTGCCTCCATCTGCCCGACCGGCACTGCCTCGAGTGCCGCGCGCATCGTCTCGGCACAGTACGCACCCTCATTGATTGCCAGTACAAAGGCGGCGCAGAGAAACGGATTAATCAGATACCCCAATCCGGAAATCCCGTAAAACACAAGATAGAGCTGCACAATCAGCGGCGTGCCGCGGATAATCCAAATATACACCCGCGCAAGCTGTTTTAGCCCCTTCACATTTGCAAATTGGATGAGTGCCACAAAAATAGCAATCACGAGCGCTAACGCGAAGGCAATCGCCGTCAATGGCAAAGTTACCTTAAGCCCCGGCAGAAGTATTTTCCAAAAAGAATCCGCCAGGATATGTAATGTTCGTTCACTCATGTCTGTAACCTTCCCGTTCTGTTTTCGGATACCAACGGCAGAATAACGCATATTCTGCCGTACTGGTGTTCTATTCTATCATATTCTTCTGCAAATTGCAATATCCACAAAATTTGAGTTTCCAGCGGATTTGCTCCTATTTACTGCTGGAGATTTCAGATACAAAAACGGAGCCTGTAAAAGACCCCGTTTTTGCAGCCGTAATTTTAAAGGTAGGAAAGCGCTTCCTCCTCCTTTAGCCCATACTTTTGTATCAGAATTTTCTGGATTTCTTTATTGCTTTTCCCAACCTCACGGAACGCTTCCACAAGCCCAAGGATTTTTCCGCGCTTTTCTCCAAGTTGTATCCCGCGTTTTTCCCCGAGTTCCATCCCGCGTTTTTCCCCGAGTTCCATCCCGCGCCTTTTCTCATCTTCCCTGATTTTGTCAATCTCCGGTTTCATTACCTCCAACAACGCCTGACACATATCATCACCCTCTTTCAGCTTCTCAAGAATTGGCAGATTTGCCTTGACACTTACTTCCAAAACCGAATCTGCCAGTTCTTTATCCAAATCCTTTTTCAACACCTGAACGTTTTGTAGCAGCCTTTGCACATCCTGTTTTTTTAACCGGTTGGACAGGGATGTCAACCATATGTGGTTCTCTTTCTCAAGCTCCCCCGTCACAATCACCTGGGTCGCAAACAGCACTTCCCGCCCGTACACATAGTATATTCCCCGATAGGGATTCTCTATCCGTCCCCCATGTTCTTCCAAATACCGAAACAGCCCTTTTGGCTTCGCCTCCCGGAGAATGGAAACCGTAATGTCTTCCGCTTTCCGCTTCCCTCCCCCGTATATTTTATACAAAGAAGCATAAGCGTTTGCTTTGTAAACCGTATTGATATCCAATCTGTCCCCCGGACATTTGTATTCCATCAGGTTATGTCCGCAAAACAATTTGCCAATCTCATTCTCAAGCTTTTCCTTCCGGTTCTTTTTAATCACGAGCAAATCCACCGCCAAAGGCTTTGTATTCAAGTTATATTCCCGCTCATACACCAAACCCTTACGGTTTTTCGCAAATTCCAGATTCATCGCCGCGATAAAACCTGGATGCCATTGGATTTTTACTTTTTCCTCTTCGATTTTCCCCACCCACTTTCTATCTTTATTATATCCCATAATACAGGATTTTGCAACCACAGCGTTTTTCAGGTTTTTCATCCAAATTGAAAAACCTATACTTTCTTCTGCCTTTCTTTCTTCTATTCTTTTTTTCTTCCTCTTCACGACCCACTCGACTTGTAATGCCTCACCCCAAACCGCCACAAAAGCAGCGCCGGAAGCAAAAACCAACACGCAGGCAGCGGCAAAAAAATATAAAATACCCCTGTACGCCTCCCCAAAACATACAGCAGCGGATAATATTGCACAAGCGCATACGGGATGAGAAAGGTCGTAAAAAGCAGCATCTTCTTCCCGTAAACCCCAATTGGGTATTTCCCGAATTCCCTCGCCCCATCCGTAAAGACATTCATAAATTCCAACCCATCAAGCGTGAAGAAGCACAGTGCGGCATAAATCAGAAACAGCCCGGCAAAAACTGCGGTTCCCCCGATAAGCATAAACACAACCGTGAGCACCTTTGCAAAATCCCAGTCCACACCGCCCTTTGTGACCCCGTACCCAAACATAACAACCGCCTGCAGCATACGGCCGATTCTCGTAAGCTCAAATTTACTTCCAAGCACCTGGAGAATTTCATTTTGCGGGCGCACCAGTACCCGGTCAAATTCCCCGCTCTTTACCATGCCGGGGAACATATCAAAGCCCCTCGCTGCCATCTCTGCAAGGGAAAATTCCAACAAGACAATCGCATAGCAGAGCAGCACCTCGCTGTAAGTAAATTCCTCCACCTCCGAAAACCTCTGGAACATAAAAAAAATCCCCAGAAACACATTGAAGGAAACCAAAAACTGCCCCACTGCCGTCAGAAAAAATGAAGTCTTGTACTGCATCATTGACCGGACATTGATGGATATATAATGCCTGTAAAGACGCCATGCCCGACATATCCGATTCATAGCTCCCTCCTCTCACCCGTCATCAGGGTGTCAAATCCCCTGCCTGGACGCAAAACAACCGAATAAGCATCCTTATCCCGGAATGCATATCCACAATGCTTCCTGCGTACATGACAGCACTCAATCGTTTTCCTATCAGCCACCCTGCACCACAACCCTCTTTAACGCCATGCGGCAAAGCCCCTTCCCCGCCGCTACAAGTACGGCCAGCCAAAACACCTGCAGCACAACCGCTTTTTCCATTTCCCCACCCGTCATGCTCCCACTGTAAATCCGCAGGGCAACGTTCTGCATTGCTGCAAATGGCAGCAGTTCCAATACCCTTTGCACCTTCTGCGGGAAAAATGGCAGCGGGATAACTGCCCCGGCGAAAAATTCCACAGTGGAAACAAAAAGCATACGCAGCCCCTGCGGCGAAATTGTGAAAAAGGTCAGCACATAAATCAGCATACAAAACGCCACCATTACCAGAAGCCCCAGGAAAAGTGTCAACACAGAAAGCCCGAAATGCAGCGCGTCCTTCGGCGCGGACATCCCATAAGGCGCGGGAAGGAGCACTGCCACAAACAAAATCGGGAAACACCGCAATACCGCCCTTGAAATACGGTTTGCGACACTTCTTGCAAACCACATATTATAAATGTTAATCGGACGGCACAGCTCATAAGCAATATTTCCATTCACAATGGAATCAAAAATTTCCCCCTCAACCATCCATGCTGCAAAAAAGGCAAGGAAGGCCTGCTGCATCCAGATGTAAGAGGCGGTTGCAGACAAACTCATCGGAAACGCCGACGCATCTGCCCGGTAAAACGCCGAAAAAATCATGATTTCCATAAAGCCCCATGCAAACTGTGTGACTATGCCCGCCAATGCTGCTGTCCGGTACTGCAGACCCATCAAAAACCGCAGACGGAAAAAAGACAGATACTTTTTCATCTTCCGACCTCTTTCTCAAAATACCATACACATTGGCGCGTGCTGCAAGGCAGCCAGATTCCAGGTGCATCTCTATGCACATTTTCGCGCCCCGCGCATATAAAACAATACTCTTCTGGCAGCATTTTTATATATGATACGAGCGGTACAGCTTGGCCACTGTCTCATCAATATTCCCGCCGCCTTTTTTGATATCCGAAAGTGTTCCGTCAAGCAGGATTTTCCCCCTGCCAATCAAAATAATCCGGCTCACCAGCGCCTCGATATCCTGCATGTCATGCGTTGTCAGAATCACCGTTGTGCCGTGGGTTTTATTCTGCTTTAAAATAAAATCCCGGACTGCAAGCTTTGAAACCGCATCAAGCCCGATGGTCGGCTCGTCCAAAAACAGGATGCGCGGGCGGTGCAGCAGGGAAGCTGCAATTTCGCAGCGCATCCTCTGCCCAAGGGAAAGCTGCCTTGCCGGGGAACGCAGCAGTTCGGAAAGCTTTAACCGTTCGGTCAATTCCGCAAGGCTTTGCTGGTAGACCGATTCCGGAATCGTGTAAATATCCTTTAATAGCTCAAAAGAATCAATGACCGGAACATCCCACCACAGCTGTGAGCGCTGTCCGAAGACCACGCCGATTTGCTTTACGTGCTCCACCCTTTTTTGGTATGGCACACGTCCGTCCACCAGCACCGTTCCGCTATCCGGCGTCAATATGCCGCTCAATATCTTGATGGTGGAGCTTTTTCCCGCCCCGTTCGGACCGATATACCCCACCATCTCCCCGTCCCCCACCGAAAAACTCACGTCATCAAGTGCCCGGATTTCCTCATATTCCCGGTGAAACAGCGCCTTCATGGCCGCACAAAAACCCGCTTCCCGCTTCGCAATCCGGTAGGTCTTGCATACATGCTCCACTGCAATCATTGTGCTTCCTCCGCTCCCAAAAACCGGTCCTTTAAAACCGTCTCCTCCAGAATCTTTGCCGCGCGGATAATCTGCTCCTTGCATGGACGCTTTTTGTAATATTCCGCCGTGCGTGCTTCCGGAGCCGCACCAAGCATCTTCTCGCGCTCTTGCTGTGTAAGCATTTTTTTGTCAAGCCCCAAAAGTTCCCTACATATGATGGAGCCGTATTCCTCCTTAAAACATGCCGCAAGCTGTTGAACCACCTCGTAATTGTGCTTTTTCGCCTCCTGGTCGCGCCCCTGTGTCGCCCCGGTCTCCATCCCCGCCACCAAAAACATCCCGGAAACCGCGCCGCATACCTCGCGCATGCGCCCCATCCCTGCGCCAAACGAAGCCGCGATGCGCATTGCCGTCGCCTGGTCAAAACCGTACAAATCCGCATACGTTACAAATACTGCCTGTGAGCAGTTGCAGCCCTCCATAAAAAGTTCCCCTGCCCGCTGTGCCCTTGATTCCATACCATCTCTCCTGTTTTCCATCCCGCATATGCTAAGCCGTGCCCAATCCCAGGCACATAACCGTGCAAGGGGAAATGCCTTTTCTCCACTGCCCGCCGCGCGGGGCGCGTGCTGCAAAAGCAGAAAACTTCCATTCGCCTAAATGCACGTTCGCACCCTGCGCACAAAAAGATGATGCAGCCGTTACAGGACTGCATCAATCTTGAGTTCTTTTCTTTTTGACAAATCAATAAATGTACTGTCCACACGCACCACCGGCGATGCCAGCGCATGCGGGTTGACCATGATAATCTCCCCGCGGCTTTCGTCCGATAGCAGTACGGTATGATGAATATATGTTTCTGCCATTTTCCCGAGCAGCGGCAGCAGGTACTGTGGGTTAAACAGATGCATACCCTCCTCCTCGAAAATGCGGATTACGTCAAACGGGCAGAACGCCCCCCGGTAAATGCGGTTGCTCGTCATCGCATCGTACACATCCGCAATCCCAACAATGCCGGAAATCATGTCAATCTCATTTCCTGCCTTACCCGCCGGGTAACCAGAACCGTCAAAGCGCTCGTGGTGGTCAAGCGCGGCCTGCTTAATCCGCTCGTCGATGCCCTCGCACTTGAGTATCTCATAACCGCTCTCCGCGTGCATCTTCACAATGTCAAACTCCTCGTCCGTAAGCCTGCCCGGCTTATTTAAAATGCGCGGCGGCACAAGGAGCTTCCCTGCATCGTGTAGCAGCCCCGCCAGTGTCAGCACCTGTTTGTCCTTCTCATTCAGATGCATCCAGTCGCCGAACACATTACAGATAAGCGCCACATTGACCGAATGCATGAAAATGTGGTCATCGTAATCACGGATGCAGTGGAGCATATTAAAAATATGTGCGTTGCTCCGCCCCTCCCCCACCATATCCTTCACACTGTCCAACATCGTCTTCGCATCCAGCTGCCCCGTTCCGAGCACAATCCACTCCAATGCCTCTTTCACTTCATTCACGGCACCATCATATATTTTTTTAAACTGGACAAAATCCGCCCCTTTGCGCAGCGTCGCCGTGTAGGCATCTTCCCCTGGTTCTTGTCCTTCTTCCACGTTGACCCAGACGCCGCCGACAGAATAAAACATCAGTTTTGCAATGGAATCTGCCCCCAATACCGTATCCTTGTTTAAAATCAATTGGTCCGTCCTGGAATAAATATCCTGTGCCGTAATCATGCCCGGCGTAATTTCACTGATTGGAACCCGTTTCATTTCTCTGTTGTCCACCCCATCCCCTCCTGTTCTGGGAAATGTATCCGCAAGTTCTTACTATTACCAAGTATAACATATTTCCTCAAGTTATGCAATTGCTTCTTTTTTTCCGCAAACGTATTCGAAAAAAAAATTTTTTATTTTTCAGGAATTTTTTCCCTCCCGCCCTGCCCTTATCCTGCCATTTTATCTATGTAGCTCTTCCCCGTCTTTGCACAGGGTAAAATTTCCATCCCGCTCATATTTCAAAATTGTAAGCTTCCTCTCCCTGGTCTGTTTATCTTCGCGCCCCGGAACAATGATGGGCGAAAATCCTTTTCCGGAAAGTATAAGCTTGACGAAATCTTCTATGCAGGTCAATTTTTGCTCCGTCTCCACACCGGAAGGCGTCTGCCCCCATTCAATATTGTGCATATCCGTTCCCCCGGTAAGCGGCAGCCCATACACCTTCGCGTATTCCGGCACAAGCTCATCCATATACGGCTCGTTTCCGATATTGATATATTCTACCGCATCGACATAGTAGGGATTCAGGCGCACGGCATTTAAGTAGCCCCGCTCCCGGTACGGATGCGCCTGCACCACCAGACCGCCCGCCTCATGCACCCTGCCATAATATACCTCCCTCGTATCCTCCATAATCTGTGGGTTTTCTTTCAGCCACGCTTTATCCAACCCATAGGTCAGATACTCATCGCCCTCGAAATTAAATTCCCAGCCAAAAAACACTGGAAAACCCACACGGTCGCCTTCCTCCTTTGCCAATTCATAACCGCGGCAGAACGCGTCAACGCGTTCCGCCCATGGCAGCTCCCTCGGCACGCCACAATTCCCGTTAAAAAAATGGTCAGTAAAAATGATGCCGTCATAGCCGCGTTCCATGTAAAATTTTATGTAATCCTTTGCGTGGGTGTGTCCACAGGCGCTGACTTCCTTTGTATGCAAATGTGTCTCGTAACGATATGCCATCACACGTTTTCCTCCTATTTTGAGTTCCGCATATCCCCTTCCAGACCCCATATCCGCAGAGGGCTTTTTTCTCCGCTTCTCTCCGAAAAAATCCCTCCGGGCTCTGTACGGGGATATGCTGTTTTGAGTTCCGCATTTCCCCCACTACTCGCCGCGTGCGGGGCGCGTGCTGCAAAACAGTCGGATTCCATTTGCATCTCTATGCACATTTTCGCGCCCCTGCGCATAAAAAAGCGGGACCTGCCGATCCCGCCCCAAAATGAAACCACTCTGGTTCCCTTTTGTTTTTTCTTGTAAGCCCCGAAATGCCGACTCTTGTGTTTTGACTCCTAGCCACAGCTAGGTGGGTAACCGCAATTGAGCTTGCTGTCTTCCACTGCGCATTCGGAGGCCTGACATCCACTCAACGATATAGGAATCCCTTTTAAAGTACTGTAGGTTCAAAACTACAAGAGCTGTCGCACATCTCAGGATAGCCTTATTATACCCCGAATTGCATAAATAATCAAGGTGTTTTTTGCATTTTTTCAGTGAATTTTTGGTATACTTGTCCGAATTTTCTAAAATGCGCATTTATCATATGTTTTCACAAACACTCTGCGGATTCTGACCCCTCATCCGTAAAGCATGTTCCTTCGTCACTGCTTTTCAAAAAGCATCCCAAATTCAAATATGAACTCCGTGCCTTTTCCTACCTCGCTGTTCACCTCGATGTCACTGCCATGCTTTAGGGCAATCTGCCTTGCAATCGCAAGCCCAAGCCCTGTTCCCTTTGCGTTCTGCCGCAGCTTTGATTTATAAAATTTTTCAAAAATATTCGGAATCTCTTCCTTTGAAATCCCAATGCCCTCATCCCGGATGGAAACGCGCACACGCGGCTGCTGCACATCCCCGACCTCGGAGAATGTCACATACACCGTTGAATTTTCCGGCGAAAACTTGACCGCATTATCAAAAATAACAAGGAACATCTGGCGCAGCCGGTCATAATCCCCCTCCATCATATAGATTTCCTTCTCGTGCACCAGGCGGATATGGATGCCCTTTTCCGCCGCAATCGCACCGGCGCTCCTTTTTAATTCCCGGAATATCTCCATCAGGTTGACTGGCTCTTTCTCAATCATAAAATCCGGATTCTGCATTTTTGAGAGCAGCAAAAGATCCCCAACCAAACGCTCCATGCGCCGGCACTCCAAAAGCATGCGCTCATAATACTGCCGCACCTTCTCCTCATCCGTCACCACACCGTCCACAAGCGTCTCCGTATATGCCCGCATTACCGTGATTGGCGTGCGCAGCTCATGCGAGACATTCGCGAAAAAATCCATGCGCATCTGTTCTAGGTTTTTGCGCACTTCCTCATTTTGCGCCAATTTGTCCGCGAGGGAGTCAATCGTGCGCGCAAGCTGCCCAATCTCATCCCTGCGCCGGATTCCCGTTTTTTCGCCGTACTCCCCCTTTGCAAGCATGCGGGCGGTATCGCGCATGGTAAGCACCGGATGCGAAAGATTCCTCGCAAACACAAACGCCACGACAAAGGAAACCACAAGCGCTGCCAGAATGCTGTAAAGAATCATACCCTTGCCACTTTCAATCGCCTTGTCCTGCGTCTCCATCGAAATATGGATTAGCAATGCCCCGCAGATTTCCCCGTTATTTCCGATGAGCGGCACGCCGGCCGACATCATTGTACAGCCATGTATTTCACTGTAGCTCGTAAGAAACCGCTCCTTACCTAAAAATGCCGAATAAATCAGGTTGGTGTAATCTTCCTGGCTCACATCCGAAAATTCAATCGTTGTCATCACACGGTTCATCGGCTCGCTGGCGTAGGGATTTGCAATTGACCAGACCTCATAATCCCCGTTCTCCGTCATAATTTCAAGGTAGCTTAAGCAGCTTGCGTAATCCTCGTTTGCGATAAATTCCTGAAAACGTCTGGAAAGGCTCTCCGCGCGCTCCTCAAGCTGTAAGCGGTACTGTTTGCGCGTTGTGTGTTGGTATGTGTTCAAAAAGATGACACTGATAATGGCTGCCATGATAATTACCAGCGTTGTAAAATACAGGTATGTTTTTAAAAACAGCAGGTTTTTTCCAATCCCACGTTTTCTTTTCTGCCCCCTCATCCTCGTGCCTCACATTCCGCTGCCTTACCCCTCAACCTCAAATTTATATCCCACGCCCCATACCGTCTGAATTGACCATGCCGGGTGTTCCACGGTATCCAACTTCGCGCGCAGCCGTTTGATATGGGAATCCACCGTTCTGGTATCCCCGTAATAATCATACCCCCACAGGCTGTCCAACAGATTGTCCCGCGTAAATACTTTGTTTGGGTTGCTCGCAAGCGTCCACATTGTCTCAATCTCTTTTTTCGTCATCGTCATTCTCTGGCCATCAATGCTTAATGCATATTCGTCCAGGTTAATCATGAGATTCGCCACAATCAGGACATTTTTGGATGTGCTTTCCTGTGGTTTTTTCACCATACGGCGCAAGACAGCGCGCACGCGCGCCATGACTTCGCTCGGGCTGAACGGCTTTACAATATAATCATCCGCCCCGATGTCAAGCCCCATGATTTTTTCAAAGTCCTCGCCGCGCGCCGTGATTAAAATTACCGGAACGTCCGAGGTTTTGCGTATCTCGCGGCAGACCGCGTAGCCGTCCATCTTCGGCATCATCACGTCAAGGAGAACCACCGTTGGGGCGTGCTTTGCAAAAAGCTGCATTGCCTCCTCGCCGTCCGCGGCAATCAATGGCTCATAACCTTCTTTTTTGGCATATTCCGATAAAACATCTGTAATATCCGGATTATCATCAGCAATCAGTATGTATTGCATCGCAAAAAACCTCCTATATAAAGTTCCGCATATCCCCTCCCAATGCCCATCACCAGCAGAGGAATTTTTGTCCGTTTCCCTCCCAAAAATTCCTCTGGGGCATTGTCCGGGCATATGCTGTCCTAAAGTTTTACATGCTCCTTACAAAGCAAAAGTATTCCAATGATAATCCTATTATATTCAACGAAACGAATTATTACAAGTCCGTTCACAATTTTTTCGAATTTACACGGCTAATAGAGCATTACCATCTCGCGGCAGTACCATTCCTCATCCGCCTGCCGTACCTCGTCATTCTGCTGGATAATCGGGTGCCCGGCATCGTTAAGGGGGATATAGCGGATGGTTCCTTTCTCCCCGTTGGACATAATCACTTCCCGGTTCGTATATTTCAGGCGCATGTTCTTTAAAAACTGCATGACAAGACGCCGGTCCAGGCCGTCAAACTCCTTCTCATAAAACATATTTAAAACATTTAACGGCAGCCTGGAATCCTTGTAGCTGCGCGCGGAAACCATAGCGTCATAAATGTCCGAAATTGCCGTAACCCGCGCGCACAGGCTGATTTCTTTTCCGCAGAGCCCGTCCGGATAACCCTTACCGTTTAATTTCTCATGGTGGTGGCGCGCCGCGAGGCGCACATTGTCATGGAACTTATTGCCAAGCAGCTGGTCTGAATAAATTGGATGCGCCCTCATAATCTCCAGCTCTTCCTTTGTCAGTTTGCGCGGCGCGTTCAAAATTTCCTCCGGTATCATCGTTTTCCCGATATCGTGCAAAAGACCCGCGAGGGTAAAAATCTTTACATCCGCCGCCCCAAGCCCCATCCACTCCGCCTGCATGGCATTTAAAAGCGCTACGTTGAGCGAATGGCGCTGTAAGCCTTCGTCCATCGGGCGCGGGAAGCTGATGCACGAAAATATTGTCAGCGGGTCAAAATTGACCAGTTTGTCCGTGATTTCCTCTGCCAGCGGCTCCACCTGTTCACGGCTTAACCAGGAATTCAAATCCGGCTTATGGAAAAGGCTTCCGACATTCTGCTGTAACTGCGAGTATCCGACATACTGCTCCGTCATCTTCCGGCGGACTTCAAGCGGCACATTTTTATTTGACATAAGATCCCGGTACGTGTCGTCATACACCATAATATGTTTATTATTCCCGGAAAAACGCATCAGCCTGTCAAGCCTTGTTTTTTCAATCTTCTCGCCCTTTGCAAGAAGCTTGACCGCCCCGGTATTATTAAAAATATCATTGTTCAGCACATAACCGTCCCAGAGATATTCTACCGGGAATATTCTCATTTTTTGAGAATCTTTTTCGGATTCCATCTTACTTATGCCCCTTTCCCTGGTCAAAACGAGTCTCCCAAATCCGGCACCCATATTCCTCCCGCAGCATTATATCCTCCTGGTTCTCCGCCGAAGAAGCCTCCGCCTCCTGTATCCGGACGACCTCACACCGCATTTCAAGAACCCCCTCCTGGGTTTCAAGCACCAGGGAAAAAATCTCCCCGATATTAAAACATCCCACATCCGCCTGCAGCAAAACACCGCTCGCACTCATATTGATGGTCTTGATATGTATGCTCTTGTGCAGTGAAATTTCCTTCGCATCAATGTACACTCCTTTGATGCTGCCTTCCAGGGAAATCGGGTATCTCGTCCTCGTCCGGCTTTCCTTTGACTTGCTTTTTCCAAGAAACACCTCAATCTCATTTTCCACCACGGCCCCGCGGATGGTACCGCTAAATTCATACAGGCATTTGTCCATGAAAATCATCGCTAAAATGTTGTAAAATTTTTTCTCCTGAAGGCTGTCTGCACTGATTATAACCGAATTTGAGGCGCTTTTAAACCGGAGGATAACGGTATCCACAATCACTGTGTCATCCTCCATATTCTTAATCAGTATCCTGCGATTTTTCAGTTCCCCTTCCTTCATCGGTCTGTACCCCTCTCATCCAAAATTCCGGTTTTTTTAAGCGGAAATTTTTTTTGATATTCAAATATTACCACAAAATCAAAAAACATACAACCTATTCACTTGAGATTCGCCATTGTTTTTTCCCGCTTTTGCCATCCTTCTGACATAAATCTGTGATATAGTGGGAGCGGATGTGACGCAAAGAAATCTGATTCAGGAGGCATCGCAATGAAAGATTTTTATAAAAAATGTATCATTGTCCTCGGTTTTGTATTTTTCTTTGCTCTGTTTTCGTCAAAAAGCCCGGCGGTCACCGCATTCTCAAAAGAAGTGGCCGACTCTTCTGAGCCCCAGACGGAAACGCAGGCCGAGATTAAACTCAATGTCAAATCAAAAGCTTTAGTCAAGGATACCAAATATACGTTGAAGGTATACAACCTTTCAGGGAACCAGAAAGCTTCCTTTAAGTCGAGCGATGCGGAAATCGCTTCCGTGGACGAGGACGGCGTTGTATCCGGGATTGCAAACGGTACTGCCACCATCACCGTCACGGTGAAGGAAGGGTTCAAAACGGTTACCACCCTGACTTGTGAGGTTACGGTCGGACCTCCCGCAATCAGCGTAAAATGGACGAAATCCGAGATTATCTTGGCAGTTGGGAAACGAACGACATTAAAGACAATCCTGCTCCCTTACAATACAGCTGAGGCAGTAAAATTTTACTCCTCCGATGCAGAGATTGCCAAGGTGACAAGCACGGGCAAAATCACCGCAAAATCAGAGGGTGATACCTATGTATTTGCCATGATTGAAAATGGAAAGTTTGACTTCTGCAAAGTTACTGTAGTAGACCAGGATACATATGATCAGCTGTTTGGTCCCTCGGAGGATAATGGCGAGACTATCACTGAGACGGACAGCGAAGAAAACGAAGCTTTGACGGAAACGGACACCCCGGTGTTACCTCTTCCGACAATAACGCCGGAAGAACAGCCGTTGAGCAAGTAATCGGAACCGGGCAGGCGGGAATGTTTTTCTCCTCTGCCCACCGCACGGGGCGCGTGCTGCAAAGCAGCCAGATTTCATACGCGCCCTGCGCATAAAAAAGAAGGAGCGGTAAACTGCTCCTTCTTTTTTATGCGCAAAGCAAGAATATGTACGAATGCACGCGGAACTAACTTACCATTCCGCCAACCATCCCCCCCACTGCCATGATGATAAATGATTTGACCGCCCCCGCCACCGGAATCGTTGGTCCACTTATAAGGAAGGAAAGCAGGAGATAAACCAGAAAATATAAAACCCCGAAAATCAGCCCCCACAGGAATTTTTGCCTTCCTGATTTTTTCCCAAGATACACTCCCCCGACAAATACGCTTAGCGCATCGACCGCCGCAAGAAGGATTCCAAGCGTCGTTTCCTCCATCCCTGTTTTTAACATCAGGAACGCACATACAAACAAAAGCATTGCCGTAATCAGTGCCGACATAATGAATGCTTTCACAAAATGCATTGCGGACAGCCCGCCGGTCAAATTTTTTTCCATACCTGTTCCCCTTTTCTTTTCAATGTGTTATACTTGTCATGTTTCAATTTTCCAAAAACAAATTCCATTGAAATATATGACAGACAAAAGGCATGTATGCATGGAAAAACAGGAGGCTTTTATGGCTTATATTGATTTGCACGTACATTCCAACAAATCCGACGGCACCCTAAGCCCTGTAAAAGTCGCCGCGCGCGCAGCAGCACGCGGGCTTAGTGCCATCGCGCTCACAGACCACGACTGTGTAGCCGGCATCGCAGAAGCACAGGCTGCTGCCGAAAAACTTCTGGCTGACGGCATAAAGCTTCGCATTGTACCGGGCGTTGAGATTTCCGCGGATTATAAAAACCGCGACATCCACATCTTAGGGCTTCTCATTGACCACAAGGATGCTGCGCTGAATACCGCACTTTCCGCGGCGCTTGCATCCCGCGATGCACGCAACGAAAAAATGGTACAGAATTTGCAGGCGGCCGGCATTGATATCACGGTGGAGGATTTGCTCTTTGGAACAGGCGATACGGTGGTTACCCGCGCCCATTTTGCGCGCCACCTCCTCGCAAAAGGCTACGTAAAAACAAGGGAGGAGGCATTCCGCAAATACCTGGATGTCACTACGCCGTACTATGTGCGCCGCGAATATATGCAGCCCTCCTCAGCAATCCGCCTCATCCGCGAAGCGGGCGGCATCCCGGTACTTGCACATCCCCTGCTCTACCATCTTGATGCAGATGGGGTAAAGGAATTGGTCGCAAAGCTTTCCGGCGAAGGGCTTATGGGCATCGAAACGATTTATTCCAAAAATACCGGCACGGACGAGGCGTTTGTGCGGAAACTTGCCGCAGATTTCCGCCTGCTTATGACGGGAGGCTCTGATTTCCATGGCGCGAACAAACCGGATATTGAGATTGGGGTCGGGCGTGGGAATCTGAGAATCCCGGAAGAATTGCTTGAAAAACTGGATGCAGCAAAAGGGTTCTGATACAAAAAAATCCCATACCGCAGCGCGCGCCTGCCCGTATGGGATTTTCCCTTTCTGGCTTTGCTTATTTCTTCTCCTTTGTTTCTTTCACATCTGCTGCCGCGGCACCCTCCGGCTTTTCCACCTCAACCACCGCGGTCTTTTTCATCGGGATGCGGCAGTTTTTATTATTGCCAAACTCCACAACAATGACCTCTTCCATCACATCGATGACAACGCCGTAAAAACCCGCGGTCGTCAGCACGCTGTCGCCAATCTCAAGGGAGCTGACCAGTGCATCCATCTGCTTTTGCTGCTTTTTCTGCGGGCGGATGAGCAGGAAATAAAATACCGCGCCAATAATCACAAGATAAATTACCATCGAGACAATGGACATTCCTGGTGCTGCCGCGGCACCTGCGTCCGCTGCACCCTCCGTCAAAAACAATAAATTCATAAAGCCCTCCGTTCCGGTCATCTATGACCTGGTTTTTCTGTATAAAACAAACGCCAACTTCAAAATCCCTTTCTTTCGTTCCCCGCTTTTATGTCTCCTCGCCCTCCGCAAAACCTGCGAGCTTCTTCTTTTTGTACTCCGCGTATTCCTTTCGCTCAATCGCCTCCCGTATCTCCTCCATCATCTTGTTGTAAAAATAGAGATTGTGCGTCACAAGCAAGCGCAGCCCTAACATCTCCTTCGCTTTGAGCAGATGGCGGATATATGCCCTGCTGTAATGGCGGCAGGCCGGGCAGTTGCAGCCTTCCTCAATCGGTCTTGTATCAAGCTCGTACTTCGCGTTCATAAGGTTCATCTTGCCGTGGTTTGTGTAGGCATGTCCATGTCTGCCGTTGCGCGCCGGATACACACAGTCAAAGAAATCCACACCGCGTTCCACCGACTCTAAAATATTGGCAGGCGTGCCCACACCCATTAAATATACTGGCTTGTTTTCTGGCAAATGAGGAACCGTCTTTTCAATAATATGGTACATCTGCTCATGCGACTCCCCGACCGCAAGGCCGCCGAGCGCATAGCCGTCTAAGTCAAACTCCGAAATGCGCTTCGCATGCTCCACACGGATGTCCTCAAACGTGCCGCCCTGGTTAATCCCGAACAAAAGCTGATGTTGGTTGATGGTATCTTCCAGGCGGTTTAAGCGCTCTAGCTCCGCCTTGCAGCGGGAAAGCCACCGCGTCGTGCGGGCAACTGAATTTTCCATATATTCCCTTGTACAAGGGTACGGCGCACATTCATCAAACGCCATCGCGATGGTCGATGCAAGATTTGACTGGATGCGCATACTCTCCTCCGGCCCCATGAAAATCTTGCGCCCATCCACATGGGAGTTAAAATACACGCCCTCCTCTTTTATCTTTCGCAGCCCCGCAAGCGAAAAAACCTGAAAGCCGCCGGAATCCGTAAGAATCGGCTTGTCCCACACCATGAACTTATGCAGCCCGCCAAGCTTTTTGACGACCTCATCCCCCGGCCTTACATGGAGATGGTAGGTGTTCGATAACTCAACCTGCGTTCCGATTTCCTTTAAATCCATTGTGGAAACAGCGCCCTTAATTGCCCCGACCGTCCCGACATTCATGAATACTGGTGTCTGTATCACGCCATGTACCGTCGTAAACTCGCCGCGTTTTGCGTTCCCGTCTTTACAAATCAGCTTATACATGTAAAGAAATCCAATCCTTCCTGACATTGATAACAGCGTGCTGCCACAAAAACCTTATGCTTTCCCCGGAAAGCACGCTTGTTATAGTATATCGTTTCTCAGCGAATATTTCAAGAAATATCTTGTAAAATTTCTAAAATTTGAGATTCCGGCGAAGGGGGATACCGAAAAAACATTCCTGCATTCTGCCACACCTTATTTATGGGGCGTTTTTATGTGGCAGAGCCTTCCTAAGCGAAATGATTGCCTTACCTTGTGGATTCTTGTTTTCGTATTGCAAAAAAATGCGGAATCCACTATAATTTTATGCGGAACATATTTTTCAGAGGGAGGATTCACGGATGTTATTACAGGAAGCATTTCAAATACTTGAACTGGCAGAGGGGGCAGGCCGTGCCCAAATCCGCCATGCTTATGCAAGGCTTAGCAAAATATACCATGTCGAAACACATCCGGAGGAATTTGCCCGTCTGCATGAGGCCTACAAGCTCGCGCTTTCGGCGGCAGAAAAACCGGGTTCCGCAACCGGGGAAGAAGGTGAGGGAACATCCGGGCGCTTCGTTTCCCCTGCTAAAGAGCAAGTCCGTTCCCGCTTGGATTTATCCGGGACGGACACAGGGAGCAATGCCCGCTCCCAACTGTCCGGTGGAAAGGACACCACCAACGACATCCTTGACCGCATTCTTGGCACTAATTTTTCCATCGAAAACTGCAGCGAGCTGACACAGCTGCTCTGCTACCGATGCCGCTACGATGAAATATCCCCGGAAATCAATGCCATACTCTCCCGCATTACCAACGCAGAACAGGGAATCACGGATGACGCACACTTACAGATATGTGCCGAAACCATCGCCACCCTGCCGAATAACACAAAATTTCTCGGCATCGCCTGGGGAACCTGGAAAACACTTGGCTGGACCTGCATTGTGTGCCACCCTGATTTTTACAGGGCGCAGTATACCCAGGATTTCCTTGACGAACTATGCCATTTCTTATTGGAAGAAACCTTAAACCTGCGCAACGGCATCGGGCAGGAGCTATATTTTGCCCTCTGCATGGCATACGGATTCTTTTCCGGGCAAAAAGAGGCAGCGCAGGGGCAGGATTCCCGGGAGAATCTCCTGCTTGCGGAAATCGAAAAGCTTCTCCGCCTCCACCCAAAGCATAAGGAATACATCAAAGACCTCGAAATCTGGCCGGACTGCCAGGAAGCCCAACACATAGTGCTTTTCTGCCAGGAAGTATATGCCAAAACCATCCGGGCAGGGTGGCCGGCTTCTGGCACGGACAGCAGCAATTCCTATCCCTCCCAACTTCCACAAACCGCCGCAGAGCTGCTCCTTGATGATGAAATCCCGTGGAAGGAATTTATCTATGACTGCCTGAGCAACTTCTTTAAACCCTGGCTTTCTGGGCAGTTTGCAAAAAAGCGGAGGGAATTTCTTCGGATTTCTCAGCTCCGTCAGAATTTTTCCCGCGATTTCATTCACTTATTGGACTATAATGTTGAGGAAAATTATATATACAATGCCTGCTACCTGCCGCTTGCCGCCCGCCTTGACCGAATCAAAAACCGCTACCTTACAAAAAAAGAATGGAAAAAGATTATCTGCCAACCCGCTTTTTTGCAGGCTTTCAAAAACTGGTTTTTTCCCCGCCATAACGGTTTTTCTTCCGTTCCCTGCATGATGTTTTACGATGAGTGGAAAATACTTAGAACCTGCTTTGAAGGCAGCTCGCCGTTTGAGGAAAGCAGCACCCGGTATCTGACCACGGAGCATTATTTCCCGGAATTTGAAAAACGCTATAAACGGGAACGTATCTGGGAAGATGCACATATCGAGGAGGCATATTTTAAGGAAACCTTCCCCCTTCCCGCCTTAAGCCAGGGAAAGCTTGACTTTTTAGAAACAATAAAGGATGCCGCGCCGGCAACCCTCGTGGAAATAGAAAAAATTTGGGGAAATCTCTCCTATGACGCTGCAGGACTTGATTTCCTGACCAGAATCACAAATGCCATGGTTCATTTTAATTTCCTCCTCGTCACAGGCAAGCACGAAAAAGATGCCATACCCGGGGACGCTTTCTGTTTTTTGGAGGAGGAAGTGCTTTTGTACCGCAAAAAAGAAAACCTCCTGTGCCACATAACGCACCCTGTTTTTTATGACCTGATTTCCTGGAAATTTACGTCTGCCGCCTACCCAAATGGCAAGATGGGCTATGATGAAGCTTTTTTGAACACAGCATGCAGAAATCTGTATTGCTACCGCTGTTATGCAGAGCAGAAAAGGAAGGGTGGGGAGTGATGTCCCTACTCCCCTTCCTCCGGGTCAAATTCCTCCTCAAACATCCCTTCATCAAACATGGACTGCCGCATCCGCATATCCACCGCGAGCAGTTTTTGCAGCACCTTTTTCCCTGCCTTGCGAATCCATATCGGCGATTTGCTTTTCCATGCATAATTGTAATACTCGATAATCTGTTCCACATACGCCCTTGCCTGACCGGATGTCTCCGCAAACAGCCGGTCCGCCATCGACAGAATTGCCTTGCGCTCCTCTTCCTCCCGCAAAAGATGTTGCTGCGCATCAAGCCATTCTCTTTTTTCGGAAAGCTGTCCGGGCGAGAGCTGCCGAAGCCCGCTGACTAACGTAGTACTTCTTTCCTGCCCTGTTGAATTGCTGACGGCCGAAACCTCCAAAATCCCGTTGATATTATAGGCAAATGTTACAAAAACCCCTTCCTTCCCGGCGGGCGCCTTTGGAATCGGAAAACAAAGTTCTCCGATTTTCAGGTTTTGTTCCGGGTGATAGCTCTCCCCCTGATAAACCTTAATGCAGATTTCCTCCTGAAATTCCGTTGCCGTAACAAAATATTTGGTCACACGGCACGGCAGGGTATTGTTGCGCTCAATCATCATACACATTTTGCCCTTCCCATCCTCAAAATCACCCTGCACCTGCAGGCCGAGGGAAAACGGGCAGACATCCGTCATGAGAATATCCTTCAATTCTTCCTGCCGCTCCTTAATTCCGACATAAATACCGATTCCTTTTGCAACCAGAAAATCCGGCCAGTTCCCCGCGGTAATATTACGCCCGAAAAGGCGGCTTAAAAAAATCTGCACGGCAGGCATATGGCTTGAGCCCCCGGCAAGCAGCACCTGCGTGATATCGCAAAGCTGCCGCCCGGCATCCGAAACTGCCCGTGAAATGATATTTTTCATCCTGCGGAACAACCCTTGCGCAAGTGAAAAAAGCTTTTCTGAGGTCAGCTCCATCCCAAAGCATTCCCCGTTGCGCCGATATGTCATTGTAACGGCTTCCTGTGCGGAAAGCGCCTCCTTGCAGCGTCTTGCCTCAAAGCAAAGCTCCGTTTTCTCCCTTTTTCCCAACGCCCCCCAATCCAATTGGTTCTCCGCGCAGAACGCCACCGCAACCGCCTCGTCAAAATCCGTGCCGCCCAGATGGTTGTCCCCGGCAATCGCCGTAATCTCCACAATATTTTCAAAGCAATCGACAATGGAGACATCCAGTGTTCCGCCCCCGAAGTCAAACACCAGCAGGCATTGCTCGGACGCTTCCTCTTCTGCCTCTTTCCAAAGCGCATCCTTCTCCTTTTGTCCGAAAAACTCCTCCTGGCGCGCCGTCAGCGCGGCGGCGGACGGCTCATTGATAATCCGCTCACACACAATCCCCGCAAGCTCCGCCGCTAATTTTGTCGCATATCTTTGGTCGCTGTTAAAATATGCAGGTACGCTGATGACCGCTTCCGTGACTTCCTCGCCCAAAAAATCCTCCGCCGCCGCTTTCATCTTTTTTAATACCAGAGCCGATAGTTCCTCCGGGCGGAATTCACGCCCCGCCATCCGGTAACACTTATCCGTGCCCATGAAGCGCTTAAAATTTGACGCACAGCGCTCCGGGGCAAGCAGTTCCTCCTCCCTTGCGGCATATCCGGTCAAAAGATTCCCTTCCGAATCCAATGCCACGATGCTCGGCGTCATGTAATTTCCGGATTCGTCCGGAACCAGGCAGACTTTCCCGTCCTTCCAGACCGCCGCAAGACTGTTGGTTGTTCCAAGGTCAATTCCGATAACCGCCATATCCCCATTCCCCCTTCAAACTTACTCATATCGCCCCATCCGGCGCATTTTATGCGATAGCGGGGCACGAATGCCCTACCCCATCCGCCCTTTCGCGCATATGCTCCCGCCGCGGTTTAACAAAAACCGCAAAACAAAAGCCCTGCCTGGCAGCGGTTTCACTGACGCACAGCCAGACAAGGGCTTTTCTGCCTTTTGTTCTTTCCCCAATCTCTTTGGGAACCTGTTCTTCACACAGCGCTTACCCAAAAAGACAAAATCTACCCGCGGTTCTTCCCCATGCAAAGAATCCCGAGCGCTGCCGGACCCGCATGCGCGCCGATGCTCGGGCTGACCGTATTAATCATCGCCGTTTTCCCCGTTTTCTCCTTCAGCGCATCCGCAACCATCTGCGCATCCTCCGGCGCATCGCCGTGCACGACGCACAAATCCCAGTCATCCGAGAGATATTCGCTCCCCATGCTCGCAACCGCACGGTCAATAATGACATTTAACGCCTTTTTGCGCCCGCGCGCGGTGCCGTTGTTCACAAGCTTCCCCTCCGCGTCCACAACCAGAACCGGTTTTAAGTTCAGTACGCTGCCAACGATTGCGGTTGTCTTAGAGAGGCGCCCGCCCCGGTGCAGATGGAACAAATCATCCACCACAAAATACACACAGAACTCCTGCCTGTGCGCCTGAACCCAATCCGCAATCTCATCCAGGCTCTTTCCCTCTTTCTTCATGCGGACGGCCTTCATGATAACCATCCCCTCGCCAAGCGACACATTCAGCGTGTCAACAACGCGGATTTTCATTCCAGGATTTTCCTCGCAGATTTCCTCTGCCCCACAGACTACATTGCTGTGCCCGCCACTTAGCGCCGAAGAAAAGCTGAAATGCAGCACGTCAAGCCCTTTGTCCGCATATGCCTGAAACGTATCGCGTATCACGGCAGGGTTGCTCGCCATGGTGGTTGGCATCTTCCCGTCACGCATCAAATCATAAAATTCCTTCGGCGTCAGGTTTTTCTCGTCGCCGTAGGTTACCCCATCAATGTCATAGTAATGCGGAATAATGCCAATCTGGTTCGCATCCACATATTCCTGCGGCAAATCACAGTTCGAATCCGCCGTAATCACAAAATCTCTCATGCCAATTCCCCATTCCTTCCTGTAATTCATTGCACAGCAAAATTACCGCGCATGAAACCCTTCCCCGGCGCAGGCTTTACAGTGCCTGCACAGCGATTTTCCACGCGCCACGCAGCATCAGGCACCTGCCAGCGATTCTAAGGAAACGCTGATAAAGATGTTTTCCAGACACGCCCTAGCGCAAATCCTCCATCGCGCAGCCGTCCATATCCGTAAACTCCTGGTTCTCGCCGACCATACCCCAGATAAAGGTGTACGCCTGCGTGCCGGAGCCCGCATGAATCGACCAGCTCGGCGAAATCACCGCCTGCTCATTGCGCATGATGATGTGCCTTGTCTCATTTGGCTCGCCCATGTAGTGGAAAACAAGCGCATCCTTTGGCATGTCAAAATACAGGTATACTTCCATGCGGCGGTCATGCGTGTGGCAAGGCATCGTATTCCACACCGAACCCGGCATCAGCTTTGTCATCCCCATGACAAGCTGGCAGCTTTCTACCTGCCCCGGAAGGATATATTTGCAGATAACGCGGTGGTTTGACTCCTCAAGCGTACCAAGCTCCACCTTATTTTCCGGCTTCACAATGACAACGCCGTCCTGCGCCTCGCCGTCCTGGCGAATCAGGACCGTCGGATATGTCTTATGCGCCGGAGCGCTGTTGAGGTAGAATTTCGCAGGCTTTGCCGCATCCACACTTGCAAAGGAAATGTCCTTCGCGCCCATGCCGATGTACATGCCCTCTTTATAGTTTACCCGGTATTGCCTTCCGTCAATCACAATCATGCCGTCGCCGCCGATATTTATCACACCCATCTCACGGCGCTGTAAGAAATACTCTGCCCGAAGCTCCTCCCCCGCCGTAAGCGTGAGTGTGCCTTTTACCGGAACCGCCGAGCCTGTGATAATGCGGTCGATATGGCTGTACACCAGCTTAATTTCATCCGGTGCAAACAAATCGTCAATCAAAAACTCCTCGCGGAGCCGGTCCGTTGTATAATGCTTTACATCCTTTGGGGATGCCGCTGTCCTTAATTCCATGATAATTCTCCATTTCTGCCGCCTTTTTGCGGCGTATTATAATCTATTTTGCAGCCGCCCGGTGGAAAGAACCGAAAATGAATCCCCGTATGGGTCCACCTTCGGTTCTCCACATTTTAGCGCTGTACTCTGCCGGAACCATCCCCGCCTGCAAGGTTCTCCACATCCGCGCGGGATACAAGGTTGAAATCCCCCGGTATCGTATGCTTTAATGCCGATGCCGCCACGCCAAATTCAAGTGCTTCCTTAAATTCCTTGCCGTCAAGCATCCCGCAGATGACACCTGCCGCAAAGGAATCGCCACCGCCCACGCGGTCCACAATCGGCGTGATATGGTACTCACGCGAATGATAGAATTCCTGCGTGTCGCGCTTGTAAATGCATGCCGACCAACCGTTGTCGGAAGCCGAATGGCTGACGCGCAGCGAGCTGATGACATACTCAAAATTAAATTTTTCCACCATCTGCCTGAAAATATCCTGGTAGCCGGAAAGCTCAAGGTCGCCGCTTGTGACATCCGTATTGCCCGGCTTAAAGCCAAGCACCTTCTCCGCGTCCTCCTCGTTGCCGATGCAGACATCCACATACTGCATAAGGTTCGTCATAATCCTCTGCGCCTTCTCGGAGCTCCAGAGCTTCTTGCGGAAATTCAAATCACACGAAACCCTGACACCCGCTTTCCTTGCTGCCTTTAACGCAACTTCCGTAAGCTCTGCCGCCGCGTCCGAAACCGCCGGGGTAATCCCTGTAAAATGGAACCAGTCCACGCCCTTAAAAATCTCATCAAAATCAAAATCTGCCGCTGTCGCCGTGGAAATCGACGAATGCGCGCGGTCATACACGACATTCGATGCCCTCATCGCCGAACCGGTCTCAAGGAAATAAATTCCAAGCCTCTCGCCGCCCACCGAAATATGCTTTGTCCCAACGTTCATCTTGCGCAGCGCCGCCACCGCGCACTCGCCGATTGGATTCTTCGGAACCTTCGTCACAAACTCTGCCTCGTGCCCATAATTTGCAAGCGAAACCGCAACATTCGCCTCGCCGCCGCCGTAGCAGACATCAAACTCGTCCGCCTGGATAAACTTTTCATTGCCCGGTGTGGACAAACGAAGCATAATTTCCCCCATCGTAACTACCTTAGCCATATTCCTTATCTCCTTTACTTATTTTGAGTTTTGCATATTCCCTGCCGGGCGTGTCTGAAAATTCATTTCTTCACGCTCTAAGGCGCAGACAAACTCTCTTACATAATTTTACCGCTTTTGGCGGCGGTTGTCAATTATAGGATGAAAGAAACCCACGGTAAACGCCGCCGATACCTCTTGACCACCAGTACCACTTGCCGTTGGAAATCTTCAAGCTGCCATGTTCCCTGGTGCAGCAGACATTGCCTGACACTCCCCGAAGAAGAAAACAAGCCTATCGGCTTATGGGGGCAGCGGCACAAAACATACCTGAATGAACAAAGAAAAGCCATCTACACTACAATGCTATATGGAGGGTAAGCTGAACAGCTATCTTGCCGACATTGACAGACAGGCACAGGGTATTACAGAGCAATGAAAGACTGAAAACGCTTTAGAATGGGTAGGGCGAATGAATAGCATAAGGGCGTGTGCTATGGAGATTGTAAATAACGAGATAATCTACGCATAACTATTTTGGAGGCAGGGCTTTACTTCCTGCCTCCTTTATTATCTATTGACATCGTTAAGGAAATCAAATATAATAGAGATGTTACTAATAGTAATATAAAGGAGGGGTGTATGGATAACATTATTCTTGGTCTTTTGCTGTTGAGCAGCAGAACCATTTATCAGTTGCGTGAGAGAATAGATAAAGGGCTTAATATGATGTATAGCAGCAGTATGGGAAGTATACAGGCTGCTATAAAGAAATTGATTAATTGTGAATATATTCAGTATGAAGAGGTCGTTGAAAATGGAAAATATAAAAAGATTTATTCCATAACGGATAGAGGGAAACAAAATTTTATTGAGTGGTTATCCACGCCAATGGAAATACAGAGTAGCAAAAATCCTGAATTGGCTAAATTGTATTTTATGGGCTTTTCAACAAAAGAAAAGCGTGAAGCAGTGTTACAAGAGTATGTTTCAAAGTTAAAAGAACAGTATGACATATTGAATGCTATTTGCAAGGAAGCAGAAAATGTCAAAATTACTGATGAAAACAAGGACATTCTCCATTATCAGCTTACCGCTGCCCGATATGGCAAAGATTTTATGAAATTCAATATTGAGTGGTATCAAAAACTTCTTGATGAAATAGGAGGAAACAAAATATGAAATCAATAAAGTTAGCTAATTCGCCAATTACATATTTTATCAGTGGAACAGAGCATACTGAATGGATACTTTTTATTCACGCCGCTTTTGTCAATCATAATATGTTTAAGGCACAGTTTGAATACTTTCAGAACAAATATAATGTTATGGCTATTGACATCATTGGTCACGGACAGTCAATGGATACCCGAAAAGGAGATAGTATAGATAAGATGTCAGAATGGATATTCGACATCTTAAAGGTAGAAAATATTGAAAAAATACATATTGTAGGTGTTTCGTTAGGAGCAGTCTTGGCGCAGGATTTTGCTAATCGTTACTCAAACTTAGTGCGCTCATTGGCTTGCTTTGGAGGATATGACATCAATAATTTTGATATTAAAATGCAAAAGGAAAATGGTGCAGAACAGATGTTGATGATGTTAAAAGCCGTTTTTTCCATTAAATGGTTTGCAAAAGCAAATAAGAAAATTTCTGCCTATACTTCACAGGCGCAAGATGAGTTTTTTGATATGAACATACTTTTTCCGAAAAAATCATTTATGTTTTTGACAACGCTCAATAGTATGGTTAATAAGTATAAAACCGGAAAACGAAATTACCCTTTGTTGATAGGATGCGGAAGCTTTGATATTCCAATGGAATTAGAGGCAATCAGACAATGGAAAATAAATGAGCCAAATTGCAGGGTAGTTATTTTTGAAAATGCGGGACACTGCGTCAATATGGATGTGCCACAGGAGTTTAATGAAACTATGGAGGATTTTTGGACAAGTACAGAATAAAAAGACTGATTGTAAATTCATATTATGCCCCGTCTGCGGTAACAAGACTCACACAATGATACGAGAAGATACAGAGTTAAAGAACTTTCTGCTTTACTGTCCGAAGTGCAAGAAAGAGACAATCATCAATGTTCGGGATATGAAAATCACGCTTGCAGAGCGCAAACAAAATCATTAAAATATGTACTGCCTCCGTATATGGGTAACGCCATATCTGCTGTCCTGTTCCATTCCTGTCTTGCAGGACTTGTAATATACGATATGCGTCCCTTGACATTTGACAGCTTCGACATCTGTATGAAGCTGTGTCTTGCCATAGTATCCTTTCTCCCGTATTGGGCGTTTGCACTTCTGCCTATGCAGACAGCCTATTATACAGGCTTGCGTATTGGAGAGGTCTGTGGTCTGACTTGGCAGGACAGCAAGAAAAAAGGTGGAGGGATTGGAGGATTTCCACTTCCATATGCTCAGACACACTTATACAAACAATCTGCTTTCAAACGGTACAGCACCTAAAGATGTGCAGGAACTTCTTGGACACGCTGATGTCAGTACCACAATGAACATTTACGCTCACGCTACAAGGGAAGCAAAGCGTACTTCCGCAAGACTGCTGGATAAGGTAATCGGCGGAGCATAAAAAAATTCCCTTGTTTCGGCTCATAAGGGCAAAAACAAGGGAAAATACATAAGGTTTGAACATTTAGCAGGCGGTAAGCCTTGAAAATACAGGGTTTATAGAGGATTGAATAGATAAATCGGAATTTGTCGTACTAAGTATAATCATGCACGTTGGAATATATAATTATGCCAAACAGTCCCATCATATCCTACTTCTTGCAGAAAGTTGAAAAGTCCAGCAGACGCATCTACTAACTCATCCAAAGTATGTGCTATAAAGTTGCGGTCATATTCTTCACCATTGATTACCGTCAAACTTCTATCAAGCAGCTTACCTTTACCTTCTCTGATTGTTATGAAAAGACCGCCGTTCTCTTTTACAACATCATGCATTCTGGAAAAAGCTTGTCTAAGCTGCTCCGTTTCGATATGCACGAGCCCGGCAATCACAAATATAGCATCAACTTTTCCTATATAAGAATAGTCATTCAATAAATTTTCACTGTAAAACAAAATGTCAGGATTTCTTTCTTTCGCAATTTTAAGGCTTTCCTCGCTAAAGTCTATTCCGACTACTTCATATCCAAGGACATGAATTCTTGCCGACTCATACCCACACCCGCAACATAAATCAAGAAATCTGCTACCAGACGGATACTGCTTTGCGAAGTCAAGTAACGCAGGAATTTCAGCTTCATCGCTATACCCCGACTTCTCCCAATCGAGAGCCGTTGCATTATAGAAATCTTGTGTATTCTTCAAACCGCTCTTACCTCCTCATATCCCGATTTGTAGGTTTCATTATATTCCCAGATTGTGAATTTGTCAAGTTATTCGCTGCTTTACCACAACGACCATCTCCTCCATAAGATTGATTAAGATAATCATACACGAACATGCAAAGATTGTCATCCGGTATATTGAATATAGCATATTTTTTCTCACTGGGAAGATAAAAAAACGTGCGTTTACTGTGGAAAGAAACCGGTTTTGCAGCGGTTTTATCCGGCGGCGCAAACTCCGGCACCGATTTTGTCTGCCTCCCGCAAATTCTCACCCTTTCCCCCGCTGCCTTACCACCTCATACATCAGAACCGACGCGGCACAGCTGACATTGAAAGAGGACGCATAAGAAGTCTGCGCCATCGGAATGGTGCAGAGCACGTCACAGTAATCCTTGAACGATTTATTTAGCCCCATCGTCTCATTCCCCATCATCAGCATCAGCGGCGCGGTCAAATCCGTCTCCCAGACGGGCGTTTCCTTGTGCGCCGTTGTCCCGAACACGGAAAATCCCGGATATCTGCGCTTTAATTCCTCAAGATAGGCAAAGAGCTTTGCATTGTCCTCCACCCGGACGACCGGCATATTAAAAAAAGAGCCCATCGCCGAGACGACCACATCCGGGTCGTACAAATCGACCGCATGCCCCGTAAGGATTAGCATGTCCGCGCCGAGTGCATCGCAGGAGCGTATCATCGTGCCAAGATTCCCCTTGTTGGACGGGCGGTCAAACAGGACAAGGAAGGGTGTTTCCGACAGCGGTACTTCCTCAAGAATGTCCTCGCGCATCCCAATCACCGCCATCAGTTCCGAGGTGTCCTCCTTGCCGCTTAAATCCCGCATCAGCTCCGCCGTCAGGCAATAATTTATTTCCGTCCGTTTTTTCGCAATCATATCCTTCGCCCAGTCAGAAAGGTTTGTTTTATCGTAAAGGAAGGAATGGATTTCCCAATTATTTTTTACTGCTTCGTTCAGGCTGCGCACGCCCTCCACCAAAAATTCACGGTAGCGGTAGCGCTTGTTGCGGTTTGTTTTGAGTACCTCAAATTTTTGGAACGTACTGTTTTTGCTGTATATTTTTATTTCCTGCATGGATATTGCCTCCTCGTGTGCGGATTTTTCTTTCCGCCATTATAGCGCATGGACAGGATTCGTGTCAAACAAAACATAAGGGAAGGGGGTGTTTCCCTCAAAAATATGTTTTCTTCAAACCGCTTTTGTGTTATGATAGAAACGGGCAGGTTGTTTGCCCTGCAATATATTAAAAAAGATACTTTTATGCAAAGAATTATGAGGAGGTATTTATGAACAAGAAAAAATTATTCACCATTTTCCTTTCCGTCTCCCTCGCCCTCCCATCCCTTGCCGGGTGCGGGGATAAGGATACCGACACACAGGGAACACCTTCCATCACACAGGGCGCGCCGGAGGATACGAATGGGGCGCAGGGGGATAATGCCGGAGATAGCGGAGCCGACGGCGAAACCGGGAACCCGGATGAGGATGGAAATCCTGCGGACGGCACAGGGGATGGTTCCAGCGAAGGTACCACCGCCCCTGCCATTGAAATTCAGCACACCCGCGACCTCTCCAACCCGAACGCCTCCGAAAAGGCGCAGCTCATCTATGATTACCTGTGCAGCGTCGGCGGGCAGGGCATCATCTCCGGCGTGGAGGAATCCCCGGGTGCCGCGAGCGCAAACTCTGAAATCCAATATCTTAAGAGGGTTGCGGATAAATATCCTGCCCTGCGCGGGCTTGATTTTATCAACGATGATTTTGACGGTGTTGTCAAGCGCGCCATCTTCTGGGGAAACGACATGAAAGGGCTTGTCACCATCGGCTGGCACTGGGGCACACCGCCGGACGGCATCGGCTATGAATCAAGCAAAGGAAGCGTTGATATGGACGAGCTTCTGACCGAGGGAAGTGATTTGTACAATGCCATGATTGCGCAGATGGATGTCGCTGCCGAGTCGCTCAAGGAATTGCAGGATGCAGGTGTTGTTGTCCTCTGGCGTCCGTTCCACGAGTTTGACGGGCAGTGGTTCTGGTGGGGCAAGGGCGGCAGCGAAAAATTTATTGCGCTGTGGAGACTGATGTATGACCGCTATACAAACTACCATGGCCTGAACAATTTAATCTGGGTGCTTGGATACAGCGACCAGGTGAAAAAAGACTGGTATCCGGGGGACGAATATGTTGATATCTGCGGTGCCGACAGCTACAAGAGCGGCACGAGGAGCGCCCTGTACAAAGTCGTTTCCGGATATGCCGCCGAAGGTATGCCGATTCCGCTGCATGAGTGCGCGAAGATTCCGGACCCGGATAAACTGCAGGAGGAGGGCGTGAACTGGACGTGGTTCATGACATGGACAATTTCGTATTTGAAGGAGAATACGAAGGAGGATTTGGAGGCGATTTTCCATCATGATTATGTGATTACGTTGGATGAGCTGCCGGATTTTGATGCGCTGCTTGCGGGGGAATGAGAAAAGGTATATGTCATGTTAAAGCAAAAAAATTCCCGGACGTCAAGTACGTAGGAAATGCTGCTATTATTATGGAGTTTAAAGTACATGATGCGTTTTTGGCATCGGGGAGACCGGATTGGAAGTTAGAAATTTTATAAAAAGGAACTCTTGCTTTGCGGATATACATCCGCGTGGCAAGAGTTCCTTTTTTGGTGCTTATCCTTAACCCAAGGGGGGATTAAAGATTATTTTGGTTGATTCCGGAAAACAACGGTATCTTACTGTGCCACACCAACCCAAATGGATTTGTTAATCGGAATCAAGGTCTCATAGTAGTAAGTATTGTTGCCTTCCGTATAGGTAACAATATAACGAACCTGCTTAATTGCAACGGAACTGCCCTGTACAACAATGTCATCACTGAGGACAATTGTGTTCACCTGACCTGTTACAGCACCTGTCGAATCCTTTACATCATCAACTTTCGGTGTTCCATCCGATGCAAGCTGTACATATCCTACATAGATACCATTCGTAATGTTCGCCTTCGTGTTCGGACCATCATCCAACTTATTAAAGATAAATGCCGCTCTGATTGCATTAAGAACGCCGCCAACGGTCTTTACAGATGAATCAACACTGTAATTATTCCATTCCCAGGTAACAGCAGGCTGACTATCCTTAATCCGGATTACCGTTCCTGACCGATAGATCGGTTTGCTATTTACGTCAGATGCAACATATAAGGATACCTGATAGCTTCCAACTTTCATCTTCTGGAGTAAAGTTCTTTGGCTAATCGCCGTGCCGGAAGCTGTATAGATGTTTCTTCCGACATTCTGCGTAGAAATTGCAGAACCGGATACAACATACACGTCAGCTGGTATTACCGTTTTTAAAGTGAGTTCCTTTGCGTTTGCGGATGCAAAATTACTGTTCTTAACATAGTCATTGCCCTGCTGGATCATGATAAGATTCTTTCCCTTATCTGCATCCGTAATTGTTCCATCGTACTTCGGCTCAACGGCAAGCTTTTCAATCTTAAAGCCTTCCCTGTCTACGCTGTGTGCTGCAACTGTCGCTGTCTTATCCTGAAGTCTTCCATTTTCCCAACTCTTATTATTCAGTAACATATCCAGTTCTGCCGGAAGGGAAAGTTTGTAGTTGCTTACGGTTGCACCATCTGTATTCTTTGCAGAAAATGCAGCGGATGCTGTCAATGTCCTCTTTGTCAAACCATCGTTATAGGTTGCGGTACAAAGAACACGGATACTTCTGCTCTGGTTTGCCGGAAGATTCGAAGTTCCTTTGATTTTGATTACGTAAGCACCATTCTCAATATCCACTACCGTTGTCAATTTTCCATCTACATTGCTGCCTAGCCTTACATAACCCTTCATCGTATCATTGCCGTAAACTTCACAGGTAACACTCATATTGTTTGTAAACGCATCACCCAACTGATCCACTGGTTTCATGGTCAATTTAATCTCATCGTCCACGCCCTTTGCAGGGTTATAGCTCAACTGTGTGGAATTAACCTCTGCCGTAAAACCGGTCAGCTGTCTCTTTGTCCATACCTTAACCGGGCAAACACCAATATACATACCGTCAAAGTATACATATACATTTACGATTTCATCTGTCGGCTCTTTTGCTGGGAAGAGGTTTCCGGTATACTCGTCAACAACCAGCTTATCCTCATTCGCACTGCGGAACGTAAAACCAGTATCCCAATCATTGACATACTCTTTCTTTTCTCCGCCATAATAAACCTCAGCCTTTACAAAAAGCTTTCTGCCAAGATCTTCTGCCGCGAATTCCTTATGGTCAAATACGCCCCCAGTCCAACGGTTTGCATCCTCATTGTGAACGCCCCAGGCTACGATAGAACCGCTTGCAAGCGCATGGTCACCTGCGGTAATCCTTGCCGTATTCTCTAACTTATTCCCCGGCTTTTCCTTGTTGAAATAATCCAGGAACGTTGCTTTAATATTGACAACAACCTTCTGGTCTTTCGTATAGAAATTAATATACGAATCTAATGGATTTGTGGAAACGCTATATTCCGGATGGTACTGCTCACTACCAATTTCCTCAAGCACTACACCTGCTTTCCATCCATCATAATCGGCGCAATTTGTGATAGTAACCTTCTGGCCATTTACACCGATTGCGTAAATGTTAAGCACAATATCCGTCCTGCTGCTGTCTCCGCCAAGATCCGTGCTCGTTCCCGGCGTTACAGTAATCTCTGCTGCTACATTCTTCGTTGTGGTAAATTTTACTTCCTTATCTTTGTAACGAACAATGTAATCGGTCTCCTGCTTTAACTCATCGAACATTGTCACATCCACGATGTTCTTTGCGTTATTTCTCTGGGAAAGATTTCCGATTGTAACAGCACGCTCACCAATCTTTTCCTTGGAAGCATTCGTTAATACTTCATAAACCTTAACGATATCTTCCTTCTCTGTTACCGCTGCCGACGCAGATGTGAAGTACTTGGAAGTTTCGTCAACCGCTGCTTTCGCCGTTGCTTCTGTATCAAAAACAATCTGGAATGCATTGTGTGCAGTCTGTTCTGCCTTCATTGCAGATTTTACGACAACATCATACTCCTTCTTCTCCGTCGTTGCCGGATACTCGCCTGCCTCCGCATCAAAACCCTCGGACTGTACCGCCCACACATAAAGCTTTGCAGTACCTTCGGACACACCAGTAATCTTGCCCTTGGTCTTACCTACGGTAAAGATTTCCGGGTTGGAAGACTCAAAGCGCACGCCGTCCGTGATGACATCCCTGCCGCTTGTCACGACATTGTTCTTCTCATCCTTCCTTACCGCAATCAGCTGGTACTCCTCGCCTACCGCGATGCCTTCCTCGCTTACCTTCTTTGTGCTTGCAGTGCTCAGCCCTGCCCTTGTCGCATTCTGCTTTACGGTTACAACACAGGTTTTCTCAACGGTATCCAGCCCGTCCCCCGTGAAGGTTGCAATAACGGTCGTCTTACCAACCTTTACGGCGGTCACCTTCCCGCTGCCGTTTACCGTAGCAATATCCGGGTCTGCGGATACGAAAGTCGGCTTGTTGTAGCCGTTCTCCCTCCATCCCCAGACACTCGCATAGCGCTCGCTCTCGAAAGTGCCTGTAATGTCGCTTCCTTTGCCGTTGCCGCTGTCAAGATAGAGCAAAAGGCTCTTGTACATGCCCGGTTCATCGGATGCCGCAGCGGATACCGCCTTAGCCGGGAGCATGGTAACGACCATGGCAAGGGCTAACACGAAGGCGATCTTTTTGAAGATACTCTTCATTTTTCTCTTCCTCCTTAAAATATTTTGTTTGGGTGATTTGACCAGTGGATTTGCAAGGGAAACAATTGTTTCCGGAATCCACAGCCGGAATTCCCCGGTATTGGTCAAATTTGATTTTGTCCGCAGAAAACTCTTGACTTCATTAAAAAATGTGGTAAAATTGCGTGTTAATAATACAATATCAAACATAAACCGACACGAATCTCCCTTTTTGCTCCCTTACCTTCCTTGTCCTTTTTGTTGTCCCAATCAAAAAATAAGGGGATATGCTCATTTGTGAAAGCGCAGAAAAAGCTTATACCTTTTTTCAGAAATTTCTCTCCGAAACCACAAGAATAAAGCTGCCACTTCACGATTTTTCAACCATTAAAGCGACAGCCCCTTCGTATAACATAATTCATTTTTATACCCGCAGACATTGCAAATCCTCCTGCGGGATGCACGGGGAATGGGATTGGGAATTTACTTTCAAGCTCAAGTTTCCCTGCCCCCGACCAATTCCTCATACAAATCCAGTCCAAAGCTCGTATTTTCCGGCGCGGCTTCTACCATCCGGTACGTGCGTGTACCATCTTCCCTGCGCTCCGCACGCAAAAACACCATTGGTTCTTCCCGTTTTGCGTACATTGCCTGAGCGAATGCCAACAGGTGCGTTACCATGCCGACCGTGACACCGCTTTCATAAAGCGCTGCCACAAGTTCCTTTGCAATCACCGAGCCTTCCTTCTCCGTTGTTGTCGCAAAGGATTCATTCAGCAGCACCAGCGAATCCCGCGTCACCTGGCGCACGATGGCATCCATCCGCCGCAGTTCCTCGTCAAGCCTCCCGGAATTCATCGACTGGTCTTCCCTTCTGGTAAAATGCGTAAAAACATTGCAGTAAAGACAGCTCTCAAACTGCGCTGCGGGAACAAACATCCCGCACTGCATCATAATCTGTGCAATCCCAAGGCTGCGCAGGTACGTAGACTTCCCGCCCTGGTTTGCCCCTGTCACCACAAGCAGCCGGCACCCGTGTGCGTCAAGGGCATTGCTGACCGGATGCATGCGCATCAAAATCGCCATGCTTGGTTCGTACAGCCCCACAAACCGGATGCCCGCCGCCCCATTTTCCCGCACCGTCGGAAACGCGGCCGAAAGACCGATGGACTCCATACGTTCCAGAAGCTGCACACAGCCAAGCAAAAATGCCGTGTGGAGGCGGAACGCATCAAAAAATTCCGTAAGCTCTCCAAAAAACGGCATCAGCCATGCAAGCACCGCCCGAAACGCCTCCGTCTCAAATTGTTTTGCCTCCCTAAGCACCGTCTCCTCCGTCATTGCCACGGTTCCGCTCTTTAACATCTGCCGCAAAATGCCGCCCACGCCCACTGCCTTGCGGCTTTCCTCCTGCGATGAATCGGAATGGATTGTATGCAGCGCGATGCGCTCAAATTTCATCCCTGCCCCCACGCCAACCAGGAAAGAGCTTTTTCCCCCTTTTGTAAAAAATTCCATATCGCCAAGAATCCCGTCAAGCCCCTTTGCAAATTCTTCTCCATAATTTTCCTCCAGGCGGATTTTTAAGTCATGCAGTCCATTCCCTTCCGGAAGGTTCTCCTCCGCCTCCAAAAGACCTTTTAATTCTTTTAACAGCCCGACAAAGCCACAGAGCAATTCGTAAGTTCCAAGGATTTCCCCGCTCCCGGCTCCTGCCCGGGCGCGCTGCTCCTTGCCGCGGATGCCTCCCTGCTCCAACAATTTTCCCGCCTTCTGCCCGATTCCATACATCTGCTTTATCAGTTCCGGATGCTCTATGGCAGTTTTTACTACCCTCTGGCGGTACCCTAACGTATCCTTGTCAAGCACCGGAATTAACATTAGCCGCTTCATTGCATCATAAATGTAAAAATCTTCCTTTTCCGCTGTTTTCAGGGAATCCCCCTTCTTCCAGACCGGTCGGCTCGCCGCCTGAAAGATTACCTTAAGGTTCAGGTCCTTGTTCAATTCGTCCTTCTGCCCATAACCTGCTCCCTGCGCAAGCTCCATATCCGGGTATAGCAGATAGGAATGTATTTTCCCACGCATACCAAACCTCCAATATTACGTTTATCCGTTCCGCAAAATCCCTTCCAGGCGCTTCTTTAACTCTATGTAAGTCAGATGGTATTTTTCCACCAGGGCGTAGGCATACCCGACTCCCTGTGGTGCGCGGCGCACAATCCGGTAGGTACGGATGTGGGAGTCCTGCTCGTCCACACATGCTGCCATACTGACAATCTGCCCCGCCCGTAAATCTTTGCCCTGATTTTCCATTTCTTTTCCGTCCGCCAGCTCCTGAATATGCGTCACATAAATGCCAAAGCATCCCTGCCTCATAAAATGTTCCATCACACGCCGTCCCATGATATATGCATCATAGGTCGCAGCAGTCGTAAACAGCTCATTTAAAATCACAAAACTTTCCCTATGTTCCTCCCGCATCATCGGAGCAAGACGCGTCAGCTCTTCCTTTAGCTTCCCCCTCCCGGTCTCTAAGCTCTCCTCCACCGAAAAATGTGTGAGCAGCCCGGAAAAATATGGCATGTACGCGCTCGCACACGGCGCAGGAAAGCCCATTTTTGCCAGATATACAATCTGCCCAAGGCTGCGCGCAAAGGTGGTCTTACCACCCTGGTTTGGTCCTGTCACGACAAGAAAGCGTTCCTGCCCCCCATAAGAAGCATCGTTGCAGACCACAGGCTTTTCCCTGGACATCTGTTTTAACAAAAGTGCAAGGTCGTAAGCCTGGCGCAGTTCCATCTGTCCGGATGCAGCACAACCACCCTTCTCCCCTTTTCTGCAGGCTTCCAAATCCCCGGCAGGCGACATCCCCTTTGCCGGGCAGCTCCCATCCTTTCCAAAAACTGCATACGCCAACGGATATCCCGTTTTCCTCACCCTGCGCATAAAAAGTTCAGCTGCCAGATATACCTGCAGCTGCTGTTCAAAAACCAATACCCATTCCTCAAGAAATCCCGGTACACGCACCTGCTCGGAAAGACCATTTTCCCGCATCTGCACCGTCAGCTCACGCCTTTTTAACGCGGAATATTTCTGCTCATATCCACGCAGCCTCGCAAAAATCTCCGGATATTTTTTCTGGCAAACGGTCAGGACAAAAAACTCCAGCTCCCCCACTTCCTTCTTCGCGCCAAACGGATTTTCTAACTGCCCGCGCATAAGACGCCCCTCCCTGGTATTTTCCGGGAAGAGGGCGCGCAGCTTATCAAAATAGTCCTCTGTTTCCCCCACCTGCGCAGGCACTACACGCATCCTGCGGTTTGAAAACTCTACCCGGAATACCATATTTTCAAATTCTTTGCAAAGTCCTGTTGTATCCCGCCGAAATGCCTGAAACTCCTCCCCTTCCATATACTTCGTGAATTTCTCCAAAAATGCGCAAAAAAGGCTGTCTGCCCTGGCTTCATCCTCTTCCTTACCGGTATCCGCCACCGCTAAAAAAACCGCGCGCCTCCCAGAAAGTGTTTTTATCAATACATCAAGTGCGCACGCATATTGCACCCCGCAGTCAAGCAAAAGCTTCTGACGGCAGATTTCCCTCTCCGCCGCCTGATAATCTGCCGCATATCCCCTCGCCCGCTGCATGTAATCCGAAAACTCTGACAAACCGTGGAAAAGTTCCGGATCTTCAAGTGCGCGGAATACCTCCTGCCGCTTTTTTGTCACGGAAAGCTCCTCCGGCATACGGTTAAAATATTTGCGCATATCATATCCCCTGCGCTCTGCCATAATCTGTTCCGCCACCTGCTCCATGTTCAAATCCACAAAAAAATCCGGCGCAAGAACAGCCTTTTCATAAAATTCCTCCGGATATCCCAAAAGCCACAAATTTTCCTGCTCCATCGCATATAACCCCATTCCAAAAATTTCAGTTTCTTCTGCAATTTCCGTCCGTGACACCGTTTCGGACAGTCCCCCAAATCCTCGAATTCCTCCGCGATTTGGGAAACCGATTTGCCCTTATCCAATTTCTTTTTGACTAATTCAAGAAGCTTTTGTTTCTCCCCTTGTGAAATTTCCTGTGAAATCCACATCTGTTCCTTCTCTTTTAAATTCTTCTCCAAAATTTCCTCTAATGCCTCACACAGATTGCCCGCCTCAAAACCTTTTCTCGCCAATCCAATCTGCAGCTACGCGAAAAAGGCAAGGATGCCACTGTAATATTTGCTCTTTCATGTAACCCCTTCTGTTTTCACTATCAGGAGTTTACCATCCCGGAAAACTCCTGCCCCACTGGATATTAAAAGCATGAATTCTCCAAAGAAACGGGCAGGAAACGACCTCCCTTCCTTATGGGAGCTGCCTGTAAAGATTTAATACTAGAACGGGGAAGCAAAAATCCCCGCGCCTGAAAAAAGAACATATGCTTCCCCTATAGGTTAGCATTTTTTCCGGAAAAACGCAAGGGAAAAATTTCCGCCCTGCAAGTTCTACTTGTGATAAGGTTCATGGGCGGAAATTTTACAGCACCGGTATATCTGCTCTAACAGCACAACCCGCATGAGTTGGTGTGGGAAGGTCATTTCGGAAAAGCTCAGCAGGAAATCCGCGCGTTTTTTTACCTCTTCCGCAAGGCCGAGGGAGCCACCGATTACGAAAGTTACATGGGAGCTTCCGCCAAGCGCGAGCGTTTCCAGTTTTTCCGCCAATTGCTCCGAGGAGAGCTGTTTCCCTTCGATGGCGAGCGCTGCTATATAGCTGCCTTCTTTTATTTTCGCCAGTATCCTCTCCCCCTCGCGCGCCATAATCTGGGCGTTTAACGCCTCCCCTGCCCCATCGGGTGTCTTTTCGTCCGGGACTTCCACAATTTCAAGCTTGTGGTAGCGGCTAATCCGTTTGATGTATTCCGCCACCGCGTCCGTAAAATATTTTTCTTTGATTTTCCCAACACATAAGATTGTAATCTTCAAACCTGTCCTCCCAGCGTGGGGATTCCTGTATACACGGGATAATCCCCTCCCTTTTATGCCCTGATACGCAGCCGCAGCGGGCGCTCCCCGTGCGCAAAAGAAAACGCCCGCGGTCAAAATCCGTACCCGCAATACGGCTGCGTATCAAATCGTTCACAAATTGTTATCCTGACATTCATAATTTGCTCATATTTTCAGTCTATACTAAAAGCAGATTAAGAATTGATTTTCTTTTTCATACTCTCCTCCTCCCTATTTTTATAAAAACCTTAGCATCCGCTAAGGTTTTTCTGTTTCCTCCAAATTTTCCTCCGTCTCCGCCTTTTCAACCCGGACTACTTTCACGCGCCGTATCACGCGCGCGTGGATTGCAACCGAGTCAAAACGGAACCCTTCGTATTCCACGGAAAATACCTCATCATCCTGCGGGATATGGTCAAGCAGCGAAACCAGAAGACCGTTGAGGGTATCAAAGGTCTCCCCGTCTTCCTTCCGGATTTGTATGCCGGTTTCCTCGGAAAGCTCCTCGAGCGTCACGGAACCGCTCACCAGGAAATTTCCTTCCTCCTGCCTGCGGATTAGCTCCTCCTCCTTATCGTACTCGTCCTGGATATCCCCGACGATTTCCTCCAAAATGTCCTCCATCGTCACAAGCCCTGCGGTCTGCCCGTACTCGTCCGCAACGATTGCCATATGTATTTTCTTCGCCTGCATGGCGCGGAACAGCACATCCAAATCCTGCGTGTCCGGCACGAAATAAGGCTCGCGCGCCACTTCCACAAGCGGGCGTTTCCGAAGCTTTGCATTCGCGTAAAAATTCATGACATCCTTTAAATGCAGCACCCCGATGATATCGTCAACATTCTCCCTATAGAGCGGAAAACGCGAGAACGGCTCGCTCAGCATAAAATTCAGCGCATCCTCCACACTGGTGTCCGCCGAAATCGCCACCATGCGCTTGCGGTGGGTCATCACATCCTTGGCTTCCTTTTCATCAAACTCAATGATGTTTGAAATCATTTCCGCTTCCTTTGCCTCGAGCACCCCCTGCTCATGCCCCTCGTTCACAATCGAGATAATCTCCTCCTCCGTCACATTCTCTTCCGGCCTGGCCTTCTTTAAGCCAAACAGGCAGAGCAGCAAATTCGAGTTTTTCTCGAGCAAAAATACAATTGGCGAGAGAAAGCGGTAGAGAAAAAGAATAAACGCAGCCAGGGGGTAAGCGGCTCTTTCTCCGATTCTCTGCGCAATCTTTTTCGGAACTAAGATGCCAAAAAGCACCATCAGGTAAATCAGAAAGATTGTGACAAAAACCATCGCGATTGCCGTAGGAACCACCGCAACCTCCTCGCCTGCCGATACAGCACGTGCAATCGCCCACCGTATCCAGCCGTACAGACTGAACGCGTACATCATTCCGGCAAGTAAACTCATGGATGTTACTGTAATTTCAATCACGTTCTGGTATCGGTGCGGCGTATCAAGCAATCTCTTCAAGCGCACTGCCTTCTTATCGCCCTCCTGTGCGCGGTGCTCCACGCTGTTTTCGTTAATATTTCCAAATGCTTCCTCTGCTGCTGCCACCAGTGCGTTTAACACCAGCAATGCCAGCACACCTATCAGCCCTCGTATGGGATGACCGTCCATAAATCTCATTTCTCCTTCCGCTCATACACCGCTTCCACGGTTTTTTCCCGGATTATGTATCAAGCGCGAAGCTGACGCAAAGCGCATGATCAATCCGCTTTAAAATTTCCTGGTCCAAATGGCATACCTTTTCTTTTAGCCTTGATTTGTCAATGGTCCGCACCTGCTCAAGCAAAATGACGGAATCTTTGACCACCCCGTATTTGTCCGCCGCAATCTCCACATGGGTCGGGAGCTTTGCCTTGTTCATTTTTGATGTAATCGCCGCACAGATAACGGTCGGGCTATGCTTGTTCCCGGTGTCATTCTGCACAATCAGCACCGGCCGCACACCCCCTTGTTCCGAGCCGACAACCGGCCGCAAATCCGCATAAAAAATATCGCCACGCTTAATTATCACAATAATTCACTCTCCATTTACGAAATTCCGGACCAATTTCCTTATATTCCCATTATCTCCTGAATTTTGCTTCCTATACAATAGAGTGTAAATTTTATTGCCGCGGCAGACCATTGGCATTTCATAAATTACCACCGCGCGAAGTGCATACTGCAAGGCAGCATGCTTGTGGCTCCGCACATAAAAAGCCCGCTCTATGCAAATTCCGTCCGTACACAAACAGGCATCCCCCCACGGTAATAAACCCGCGGCACACGCCTTGAAATACCACACACAAACTCATAGTTGAAAGAGCCTGCAAGTTGCGCGGGTTCCTCCACCGGGATAGATTCCGCCCCGTCACGCCCAACCAGCGTAACGGTATCCCACTGCTTTGCCTGTGGGATACCGGTCACATCCACCATAAACTGATCCATGCAGATACGCCCGATAATCCGCGCGTTCTTTCCCGCAATCAGCACACGCCCCTTGTTCGAGAGCGCGCGCGGATAACCATCCGCATAGCCAACCGGGATGGTGGCAACCCGCATCGGGTGCTCCGCGACAAAAGTGCTGCCGTAACCGATGGGCGTTCCCTCCCCCACCTGCTTTATGAACGAAATATTGCTCACAAGCTCCATTGCAGGCATCAGGGCAAGTTTTGTGTGCCCTACCTCCTCCGACGGGTATAAGCCGTAGGTGGAAATCCCGCTGCGCACCATGTCAAGCTGCGCCTCCGGCATATCAATGATGCCCGCGCTGTTTGAAATATGTTTTACCGGTACCGCGATGCCCTCGCGCGCAAGGAGCTGTACAAACTCCTGATAACGCGCAAGCTGTAAGCGCGCCGAGGTCTTGTCAGTCTCATCGGCACATGCCATATGGGAAAACAGGCCCTCTACCTTTATGCCGGCAAGCCCCGCAATTGCAGCAACCTCCCGCGCATCTGCCGCGCTCCCGGCATAGCCAAGCCGCCCCATCCCGGTATCGAGTTTGATATGTATTGCGGCGGTACACCCGGCTGCCACTGCCTCTTTGCTGATATGCTCCGCCAACGCCCGGTCATAGACCGTCAGTGTAATATTGTTGCGCAGCGCCTCCCCGACAAGCTCCGGCGCGGTGCTGCCAAGCACAAGAATTGGTTTTGTAATTCCCGCACGGCGCAGCTCCATCCCTTCTTCCACCATAGCGACACCGTATGCCGCCACAACGGGGTTTCCGCCTTCCAACAGCGCATCAAGCGCGCGCGCAACCGGCACAGCGCCATGCCCGTAAGCGTCCGCCTTAATCACCGCCATGATTTTCGTCTGTGGGCGCAGAAGCTTGCGTGTGTTCTGAATATTGCTGCACAAAGCATCCAAATCAATTCTTGCACATACCCTGTAATAACCGTTTTTATACTCCGTCTCTACCATATTCCGCCTTCTTTTCTTTGTTTTCTATGAACGCCGGATTCCCTGCCCCCAAACTGCGCCCCGCTATTATCCAGGGTGTTTTCTGCAAGGAGCATCCCGTCAAGGATATCGCCCGCAAGCATTCCGCGGCAACCGCAGCTTTCCTGCGCCCGCTCCCCCGCAAGGCCGTGCAGAAATACCCCCGCTTTTGCCGCCTCAAACGGTTCCTTCGCGACACAAAGCCCGGCAATCATCCCGGCAAGCACATCCCCGCTGCCCCCGGTCGCCATGCCGTCACAGCCTGAGCGGTTGATATAAATCTCCCTCCCGCATGCCACGATGGTATGCGCGTCCTTTAACACGTAAATTAACTTATTATTATAAACACATTTCTTTGCGGTGTCAACCAAATGCTCCGTGATTTCTTTTACCATAAGCCCGGTCAGCCTTGAAAGCTCTTTCGGGTGCGGTGTGAGGATGGTGTTCTCCGGCAGGTGGTGCGACAGGGCAAGCAGCCTTAACGCAGGACTCCCGCCCCCGTTACAAACCCCGGCGAGCAAATTCAGCGCATCCGCGTCAAGCACAAGCGGCTTTCCGGTTCCCTGCAGCGCCTGTAAAAGCTTTGCAAGCGCCCGTGCGGCATCCTCCCCCACGCCAATCCCCGGTCCTGCAAGCACCGCATCCGCCCACAGCACCTGTTTTTCCCAGAATGCACCCTCGTCCATCTGCGGGATTTCCTCGTACAATGCCTCCGGCAGCATCTGGCGCACAATATCAAGGCATCCTTTTTCCGAGACAAGCTTTACCAGGCCAACCCCACAGCGGTACGCCGCTTTTGCCGCCAGATACGCAGCCCCCGTCACCGAACCGGAGCCCGCATAGACCAACACCTTTCCGTAGCTGCCCTTGTGTGAGCGCGCAACGCGCGGCGCAAGCAGCGCCAAAGCATCGGATTTCTCATACGTGGTATACTGGTATTCGCCTGCGGCAAGCACCTGGCGGTTAAGCGCGGGCACAAAACCCGCATCCGCGAGCACCGTCTTTCCACAGTACAGCGCGCCCGGATAAAGGAAATGCCCGATTTTATACTCCCCGAACGTTACCGTACAATGCGCTTTCACCGCCACACGAAAGCATTCCCCCGTTCCTGCGTGGATTCCGGAGGGGATATCAATGGCAAGCACCTTCGTTTCCGACGCATTGATTCGCTCTATCAGTGCCTGGTATGCCCCGTCCACCTTCCGTGAGAGCCCAATCCCGAAAATGCCGTCCAGTATCATATCATATGCCGAAAAATCCATGTCGTTGCCTGTCTTCCCACATTCCGGCACGCCACATTTTTTTGCAATCGCAAGCTCCATCTTTGTCAGCCCGCCCGGCGCTTTCCCATCCGCTGCCAAAAGCTGCACCGAAAGCCCCCTCAAATGCAGCAGTCTTGCCGCCGCCACGGCATCCCCGCCGTTGCCGCCCGCACCGTACACTGCCAGCACGCGCTTTCCCACTGCGTTTTCCTGCCCGCCAAGCATTTCCAGCGCACACTGCGCAATCTGTTCCGCTGCCTTTTCCATCAGCACAATCGGTGGAATCCCAATTTCCTCCGATGTCCTGCGGTCAATCTCCTTCATCTGCACCGCATCCGCAACATATCTCATATCATTTCCCTATCCACACCTCTTATGCCTTTACACACACCGCAAACGCCACTGCATATTCCTTCTCATTCGATACCGAGACATAAACACCGCAAGCGCCAAGCTCCTCTGCCCGCTGCCCCGCCGCGCCGTGCAGGATGCAGTACGGCTTGCCCGCCGCATCCCGCAACAGCTCGACCTGTGTCGGGGCAATGCGCCCGAACCCCGTCCCAAGCGCTTTTACCACCGCTTCCTTCATCGCCCAGTTGTCTGCCGCACGCACGCTTTTTTCCGCAATCATTTCCTGTTCCTTTTGCGTGTAGACCCTGTCCCGGAATGCCGCCCGCCCATACGCGCGAAGCACCCGCTCAATCCTTATGATGTCTGTCCCGACCCCCGCTATCATTCGTTCCCGCCCTCCTGCTCGAGTGCCTGGTCAAGCTGCTCCATCAGCTGCACACCAAGCATCGAGTGCAGGTAGGCGTACATCTTTTCATCCTGCATCTGCCGCTCCTGTTCCTCTAATACCTTCATTTTCAGCTTTGCGCGCAGCTCCGTAATCTCCTCCTCAAGCTCCTTCATCCGGTTCTTATTGACGCGGAAGCGGTCGTAGCAGGCTCTTGTGCTCTCCACCATCAGCTGCGCGTTTGCCTGGCGAATCTGGTATGGCATGTCGGACAGGCTGTCCTCCGTTTCCTGTAACTGCTCGTTTAATTCCAGGATTTTTTTCTGGTTTTTGTCAAGCTTTCTCTGCTTTAAGCGCCCGACTGGTGTCTCGTCCGCCCCCATGTTTTCAATGATTTCCTGCATCATCTGCGACTTGTAGCGCTTTAAGCCCTTGATTTCCTCCGTCTGCTTGCCCTGTTTTTTCAAAAGGGCGTTCAATGCGGAAACCATGCCACGGATGGTATCGCTTTGCATATGTTCCGGGAAAATCTCCAGCCATTTCTCATCCACAATCAACAATGGTACATTTTTATTTTGCAGGGAATGCACAATCTTTTCTTCCAATTCCCCGAAAGCGTTTGTTTTTTTACTCCGCCTCAATCCCATCATCCCCTTTGTCTGTTCCACCGAAACCTTCCGATGCCGATTTTAGTTTGTAGGAAAGCCGCATCAGGCTCTCCGACAAATGTACATTCTCCAATACAATCTCTGCGGGCAAATGCAAATCCGTCGGCGCGAAATTCCAAAATGCCTTCACCCCGCAGGCCACAAGCTGTGCCGCAACGCGCGCCGCATTCTCCCGCGGTATCGTAAGTGCCGCAATCTCAATCTGATGTTCCCGGATAAACGCACTTACCTCCTGCATCGGCCGAACCTTCACCCCACGGATTTCCCTTCCGATTTTTTGCGGGTCAACATCAAAAATACCACAGATGATAAAGCCACTGCGCTCAAAATCCGTATAATTTGCAAGCGCCTGCCCCAGATTCCCCGCGCCGATGATGACAACGCCCGTCTTTCTGTCAACCCCCAGAATCTTCCCAATCTCGGTATACAAAAACTCAACATTATACCCGTAGCCCTGCTGCCCAAAACCGCCAAAATGGTTCAAATCCTGGCGTATCTGGGACGCTGTGACATTCATTTTCTGGCTCAGCTCCTTTGATGAGATACGGACGACATCCTTTTCCAGCAATTCGTTCAGGTAGCGATAATATCTTGGAAGCCGCTTTATCACTGCTGCCGAAATTCCCTTATCATTCAAAATGCTCTCCTTTTCATCTTCCATCCAACCTAAATTCATCCTATATTATAGTGGATTGTTAAGAAACTGTCAATCATTTCCCCTGCGGCTTTGCATTCTTTTCTTTTTTTTCGCTTTCGCATTGAAATTTTCGCACGAATCGTTTATAATAAAAAAAGTAACGTGTATACGTTCATATCGGGAGGTACATTTATGGTAGAAAAAAGAAAAAACCAACGATTCAATGTGAAACTGGAATTGGAGATATCCTCTCTGTTTAAGCAGGATAATGTGAATGTGGAGAATATTGATGCGCCAATCACCGTCGTTGACATCTCAAAAGGAGGCATCGGCTTCCACACCCAGAGCATTCTGCCCCTCGGTTTTTATTTCAACGCATGTCTTCAGTTAACCCCGGACGATGATTCAAAACTTTACTGTGTTGTCAAGATTATCCGCTGCATTGACCTTGGGCATGGCATGAAAGGCTACGGCTGCGAATTCGTCGGTCTGGCACCGGTATTTTCTTACATTTTTGACGACTACGCCAAAGGGCTTGAAACCTCCATGGTTCCGTAAGACCGCAGGGCAGCCCGCAAAAAAGGGTATCCCAAAGCACAGGAGATACAGGGGATGTTTCAATTTCCAAACATCGCCCAAAGAAACATCCGCCGCTTTGGAATGCCCTCTTTTTTTCTTCTTCCGACGCACCTTAATTTTCGGCACATACCCTTTTTATAAAACGTTCTTTTACGGTCGTGGCGTATTCCTGCGCCATATGCTCGTCCGGCACATTCGGGATGAAACCCGCCGCCATGTCCGAATGGCCGCCCCCGTCCCCAAAGCCTTCTAGTGCGTCTGCAATCATGTCGCTCGCGTCATAGCGCTCCACCTCGCTGCGCACAGAAAATTTCACCCCGCCCGCGCGGTAGGAATGCACAAGCGTAATCTGGACACTTGAAAGCGTCAGCAAAAAATCGGACACGGAAGCAATCAGCGCCTCCGAACAGCCCGCGCCGACCGCTGCGACCCCGACCCCCTCCTCCACATGCAGGGTATCGATTGCCGTGCGGTACGCCTCCAAATCCTCAATTTTCAGGCAGGAATTCTCAAGCGTCTTCATGTGCTCGTGGTTTGCCATCGGAAACAGGCGCGAAAACATATCAAGGTCAAGCACCGACACGCTGCGCGTCATATTGTGCGTGTCCATCTTAATCCCGTACAAAAGTGCCGTTGCCACATTTTCCGGAATCGGCATATCATTCTCAAAGAAATAGCTTGCAATGATGGACGCGCAGGCTCCGACATCATCCCGGATATCCGAAAATTTGTAGTTCTCCCCTCGGCGCACCTTATGGTGGTCGATGCATGCAACCTCGTCCCCGACCAAATCCGTCATGTTGATATTGCCCTTCTGCCCGTCCACGATGATAATCTCATCCTCCGGCGTCAAGTTTAGCTGGTCACTTAAGTAACACTCAATCTCCAAAAGCTCCATCATCTTTAGCGTATTGTCCTTATCGACAATCCCCTCGTAGCCGATTCTCACCTTTTTCCCCCTCGCCTCAAGCAGTGCCTTTAAGCCGACCGCGCTCGCAAGCGCGTCCTGGTCCGGGTAATTGTGTGTCTGCACGATGACGTGCTTTTTGGTCAGGCAGGAAAGAAGTTCATCCAATTTATTCATAAATGCATTCCCTCTCATTGCATGAATCGAAACATTTTGCTGGCAGTATTATATCATGTCCTTTTCTTCTTGTCACTTTCTTTTTCGCCTGTTTTTGCACTTTTGTGTGCCTCTTCACCATTTTCCAAAATATTCCAGCCCGCGATGTTCCATGCAATCAGCAAGAAGCTATTTTCTGGCGCGCCGTGAAAGATTTCACATTTCTTCCCCAAGCCCTCCAAGGACTTCTAACAATTTCTCATACCCTGCCGGACTTGCTGCCCCGTACAATATCTGCAAATCCCCACAGCAATCCATAACAGCTGCCATATTGTCCGGCGCATTCTGGTAGAGGGTAATCTTCATGCCGTCAAGCCATCCTGAAATTTCAAATGGAAGCTTCGTCAGATTTGCCCTTACCACGCCCATCTCCTCCTTTGTCAGGCAGTAAAACGCTTCCGGGCAGTACGCAAAGCCAAATACCGCCTCATAGGCAAGTGCCGCAGGCAAAAATTCACTGAGCGCAGGCGCGGCAAGAACCCAGTTTTTATCATCCCGCGCTGTGTAGACGGGCGGATCCGGCAGGTGCAAATCCTCCCTGCGGATTCCGGCACGGCAGACCCCCTGGTTCTCATTCAGCAAAATCATACATTCCGCTTCCCGAAGCCATTCCCATTTTTTAAAATGCTCCGGCAGCATCCAGTCATCCTGCCCACAATGAAATGCCTTTGTGCGCCCCGCCGCGCGGTAATAATCCTCCAATACCTGCGGCAGCGCACCAAACATCACCTTTAACATGGCAATGTCATCCTCCGTATAGCCCTTAAAAGTTTCCACTCCGTATATCGGTGAAAGCATCTCCCAAAAAGACCCTGACATCACATTTCCCTTCCTTTTTTCAAAATTGCCACACATCACGGTTTACCGCGCCGCCCGATTTCCATCCCTTCTTACGCCCGCCCATCAAATATCATACTTTGCCGCTAGCCTCGCAGGCGCAAGTTTTAACAGCCTCCCGACCGGAAGCAGGGAAATCAGCAGATAATAAACCATAATTCCAAGACCGGCAAGCGCTCCTGCCTGCCACGGCAAAATCATGGAAAAGCCCAGGTCGGTCAGCAGATTCAGCACTGCCACCGCCAACCATGTCACCGCCGCCGCGGGCAGGACACTCTCAAGCGAGAGCATCAGGCTCTCCAGGGCAAAAATCCCTGCAAGCTTGCGCTTTGGAAGCCCCAAAAGCCGGTACACCGCCATCATGCCGATGCGCTCCTGCACATACGCGCGCTGGAGCAGATAAAGCATCACCATGGACAGCACGATAATCGTAAATGTGACAATAATCCTTGCGTCCGCCTTCAGGGAAGCGGCTTCCCGGTACTTCTCCTGCGCCTGCCCGTTGCGGTCTTCCAAACCATAGAGAATCGTATCGGCATAATCTTTCCCCATGATTTCCTCAATTGCCGCCTTCATTTCCTGCTGATCCGCGGTATAAAAGCTGTAATCAAAATTGTTCATGGAAACCAAAAGCGCTTCCAGGCTTTCATCCGGTACAATCAGGTTCGCGTAAGTATCCGCCTTGATGGCAGCGGCAATATCATAAGCAAAGGTGCTGTTTACAAGGAAGCTCGAGCCCACCTTGTTCATGTAGGCAATCCCCGCATTGTTCGTCACAACAATACATTCATCCGGCGCAAGCGGTCCACCTTCATACACCCCCGGATAGCGGCTCTGAAATTCCGAGAATGTTATCAGCTCCGTTCCCATATCCCCCACGGAAATTAGCGCCGCCTTTGTCATGTAGATGCTTGGGTCGCCGCAGTCACAAATGCCGACAATCTCCGGCTTATATTTCTTCTTGAAAAAGTCCGGGCGTTTGCCCAAAAACTGGCTAATATCCCAGATGCTGTTCTGCACCACCCCATCCTGCGCGAGGACATAATCCAAAACCCAGCGGTCTACCACGATTTCCTCGCTGTTTTGCGGCATCCTCCCGTAAATCAGCTTCGATTCGTCAAGCCAGTCAACCGGGACATAGCTAAACCTCTGCAGCTTCACGGAGACATTCGTCACCTGCGGGAAGCTATCAAAGGCAATGCTCGCAGTCGAGGAAGTTACATGCGGCAGGAGGTCAAACTTTATCCCCTGCCCCTTTAGTTTTTCGATAAACTCCGGCATCAGGGAAATAACGCCCCGCTCCTGAAACGGGTCAAGCCCCGCCCCGCGCTCCACCTTCAAATCAAGGATATGGGAATCGCTTGTGATGAAATTCCTAGGGTCAACATCCGAAACCGTCAGGTAATCCCCGACCATCCACACCGTAAGCACGGTCATCGCAATCAGGAAAAACCGCACACTCCTGCGCCTGACGCCGCCAGGCTGCATAAAGCGGCGCGCCTGCTCAAACATCATGCGCAGGGAAAAGCCCGTACCTGCCTTTGCGGGAACGTCCGGCTCCGTGTGCGTAAATCCGCCGTCCAACTCCTCAAGCGAAATCACCGGGGATTTGCCCTCGACCAACACCGGGGATTCCCCTGCCTTTGTACAGCTAACCGGCCTGCCGTCATCGGTCTTGATGATAATCTTCTCCCCGAGCAAAACAATCGTAAGGTTTGCCGGAGCAGCCCCCTCCTGCGTCAGCACGCGCAGCTGCACGCTCTGTGCACTGGCCTGCTCCTCCTCATAGTCCTGCGTGTACAGCGTGCTTCCCACGCCGCCTTCCAAATTCCCCCGCTTCCACCCATCTTCGTCGGAAAGAATCTTCCCATCCCCAAGCGTAATGATGCGGTCCGCGAAAAATCGTGCGATGTGCTCCTCGTGGGTAACCATCACAACAAGGCTTGTTTTTGAGATTTTGCGCAGGAGAGTACAAATGTTCCGCGTGTTCTCCTCGTCAAGGTTTCCGGTCGGCTCGTCCGCAAAAATCACGCGCGGCCGCCTCGCAAGAGCCCTCGCAATCGCCACGCGCTGCTGCTGGCCGCCGGAGAGTTCCCCGACAATCCTCCTCGCGTAGCGCGACATATTGACCGCCTCAAGCGCCTCCTTCACCCGCGCAAGCCGCTCCTTGTGGGAGAGCGCTAAGGAATGCAGCCCAAGGTAAACATTGTAGGCCACGCTGTGGTCGGACAGCAGGTAATAATTCTGGAAAATATAGCTGAAGCTGTTGTTGCGCTCCTGCTCATACTCCCGTGTGCCGGATTTGGAAACGGTCGTGTTCTGTGTTGCAATCGTTCCGTTATCAAATGTATCAAGCCCGCCTATGGCGTTGAGCAAGCTTGTCTTCCCGCAGCCGGACGTGCCGACAATGCAGACAAAACCCGTATCGGGCAGCGTCAGCGAGATATCCCGCAGCACATGGTTGGCATTGCGGCTCTTTTTATCGTAAGTTTTATTCAGGTTTTTAATCTCAATCATAACTCCGCTTCCTCCTCATCCATTTTCAAATCCGCATACCGGAGGGTTCCAGGGTAGACCTGCCTGCCAATCAAACGCTGTATCCACAGGGAAGTCAAAAGCCCCGTGGCAAGATGCAGCACCATAAAGAATAGAACATGCCGTGCCGGAAGGTATTTTACAATATCAAGAATCCGCCCCACCGAAAGCCCCATACAGCAAAGCACCGCCGCGAACGCAATCAGCTGCCCGCCCGCCGTAAACAGGACAACCTGCCAGACAATGGAACATTTTGCCGTGCGGCAGCGCAGCCCGAGATTTGCAAGCAGCCTGAATTCCCCGGTCTGCATACCAAACATTGCCCGCAGCACAAAAATCTGCAAAAGGAATACCGCAAGGAATGCGAGGATGCAGATTTCAAGCGTCTGCAGACGCTCGGCGGCAAGTACCGGGTCCTGCTTTGTCGCCCCGAGCTGATAAGGGGAGATGGCAGGGTAGGACAGCGCATGGATATCCGAAAGCACGCGCTCGGTGTAGGCATAGTCCGAAACCGTAAGTGACACAACATTCGCGCCGGCATCCGGAACAATCCGCTCAAAACTTTCCGGGCTGACAAGATAATAACCATTGTAGCTGGAATCATGTATCCCGTAAGGTCTCAGCATAACCGGGTTTTCCGTGTCGAGATAATTCCAGAAAGGATACTCCTGCTTCGAATACTCCACCCACTCATCCAAATCCCCCCAGCCGTTTGAGGTGTAAAGACGAAGAAACTGGTTTACCAAGATAGTCTGCATGGACGCAGAACAAAGATATCTGTCCTCGAAGATAATGTCCTGTGCAAAGTGGACGTATCTGGACGGCTCATCATAAATGGGCGCCACCACAACCTCGGTGCTTACCTCCGCCGTAAAAATACGCCCTAGCTGCTCTGCGACATAAAGATGTTCCCCCTTATCCGTTACCCCCACCACGACCGCCTCCACCTGAATGCTGGTACCTGCAGGCCATTTCTTTTTGTTTTCGATATAAATTGTAATCTCTGTTCCAAGCAGCTCTTCCCCACCTACCGCCACCACTTCATACATTGTTTCCGGAAGCCGCCCCGCCGTAAGGAACTTCTCCCCTTTTGCCAGGTACGGGACAGCCTGCAAAAACAAGTTCGTATCCCCCATGGTAATTTGTTTTTGTACATATCCGGTCGGGTTTCCGGCATCATCCGTCACATTCTCGTAATGAACCATGTAATCAATCCCTTCCCGGTAATAGTAGTTGATATCCGCGAGGAAACCATAGCGCTCCAGCTGCGTTACATGGGGTATGGCAATCAGCGCGTCATAATCTTCTTCTGTAAAGTTCCCCTTGTCTGTCCGCGCGACCACAATGCGGTTGTCATTCCCGTTCAGGAACGCGGAAGGGTCATATACGCGCGTAAAGCTGTCATCCAGGTTCATGACAAAGGTGCCAAGGAAAGCAAACATGGCAAATGCGGTCAGCGCAAAGAAAAAGAGCAGGATTGCCGTCCAGACCGGGCGGGATGCCATCTGCAGCCATGCGGTGTAGCGGCCCAGGCTCTTCCCCTTCCCTTTTCCCCTTACGACCGGCACCGCGGCAGAAACCTCATTCGCCTCCCGCAGCGCCACATCGGATTCCACCGCCCCGTCCCGGACGGTGATATGCCTTGTGGCAAAATCCTCCGCCTCCTCAAAATCGTGGGTCACCATGACAACAAGCCGCTCCTTCGCCGCCGCGGCAAGAAGCTGTATCACCTTCGCGCTGTTCTCGCTATCCAGATTACCCGTCGGCTCGTCCGCAATCAGAACCGGCGCAGGTTTTGCCAGGGCGCGCGCGATGGACAGGCGCTGCTTCTGGCCACTTGAGAGCTTCGCCGCCCGGCGTTTCTTTTTGTCCAAAAGCTCAACCTGTTCCAGAATTTCCTCCGCCCGTGCGGCAGCTTTCTTCTTATCCATTCCGGTGAGCACAAGCGCGCTTACAACATTTTCCAGAACCGAACAGCCCGGCAGGATATCATAATTCTGTGAAATAAAACTGATGCGGCGGCTGCGGTACTGCTCCCAATCCTGCTGCCCGTAATGGGAGGTCGGCCTCCCGTCCACGAACATCTCCCCGCCCTCATAGGGCAGAATCCCACCCATCACCTTCGCGATGGTGGATTTGCCGCTTCCGCTCTCCCCGGTCACCGCGACAAATTCCCCTAAGGAAAACGACAGGCTGACATTGTTTAAGCCCATCACTACGGACTGCGCGGAAGTGTAGTATTTTGAAATATTTTCAAGCACTAAAAATGCAGGCATAAAATCCCTCCCTTCGTTTCCGGGCGGATGCTATTTAATTGGTCTTGGATGTTTATCCCGTACATTGTATGGCGCAGGGCATTGCCATCCATAATCCATATAACAAACCCGTCGGAAATTGATGGTATAAGTATATAGCATATCCGGTGAAAGTGCAAGTAAGATGAAATATTTTCATGTTTATGTCGCATTTTATACGTTACCGACCACCCCACGAATCCCATTTTCTTTATAGGTTTTGGATATTTATCTGGTCTGCCATGTCCATTTACATCATTTCCCCTGACAACCGCCCTCTTTCTTGAAAAAATCTTGATTTCCCTTCCTGTTCCGATTATAATGTCCTTGTCAGATTCAAAAGCTGTCGGATGGCAGCACCGGACATGACACAGATATTTATGGAGGTTTTTTTATGGGCGGATTTTTTGCAGTAGCATCGAAGGAAGATTGCGTATTTGATTTGTTTTTTGGGACGGACTACCATTCCCACCTCGGCACGCGCCGCGGCGGCATGGCAGTCTACGGAGAGAAGGGCTTTGACCGGTCCATCCACAATATTGAGAATTCCCCGTTCCGCACCAAATTTGAGAAGGATGTCAACGAGATGAAGGGGCATTATGGCATCGGGTGTATTTCTGATTACGAGCCTCAGCCGCTTCTTGTGCGCTCCCACCACGGCACCTATGCCATCACGACCGTCGGCAAGGTAAATAACACCGACGATATTGTGGAGACCCTGTTTACAAGCGGGAATTCGCATTTCCTTGAAATGAGCGGCGGCGACATCAATACGACCGAGCTTGTCGCGGCAATCATCAACCAGAAAGCAAATATTGTTGAGGGCATCCAGTATGCGCAGGAGCTGATTGACGGCTCCATGACCATCCTTTTGCTGATGCAAAAGGGCATTTATGTCGCGCGCGACAAAATGGGGCGCACGCCGGTCGCCATCGGCAAAAAAGACGGTGCCATGTGTGCCGCTTTTGAGAGCTTCGCCTACTTAAACCTTGGCTATACCAATGTGCGGGAACTTGGTCCCGGGGAGATTGCCGTCCTCACGCCGGATACCGTCACGACGCTTGCCGCCCCGGGAAAGGATATGAAAATCTGTACTTTCCTCTGGGTATATTATGGTTATCCATCCTCCTCCTACGAGGGCATCAGCGTTGAACGTATGCGCTACAACTGCGGGAAGCTTATGGCGAAGCGCGACAATGTAAAACCGGATATGGTAGCAGGGGTTCCGGATTCCGGCACCGCCCATGCAGTCGGCTACGCCAATGAATCGGGCATCCCGTTCTCCCGCCCATTCATCAAATACACGCCGACCTGGCCGCGCTCGTTCATGCCGACCATCCAGCAAAAACGCAACCTGATTGCAAAAATGAAGCTTTTGCCTGTGCACGATTTGATTGAGGGTCAGAGCATGCTGCTCATCGACGACTCGATTGTGCGCGGCACGCAGCTTGGCGAGACAACGGAATTTCTCTACCAAAGCGGCGCAAAGGAAGTCCACATCCGCCCTGCCTGCCCTCCGATTATGTACGGCTGCAAATACTTAAATTTCTCCCGCTCCACCTCCGAAATGGATTTGATTGCGCGCCGCGTGATTGCACGCCTTGAGGGGGATAAGGCGAACGACAGGGAAGTGCTTGCGCGCTACTGCGACCCGGACACGGAAGAATACGCTGCCATGGTCGAGGAAATCCGGAAGGAATTAGGGTTTACAACATTGCAGTTTAACCGCCTGGATGACATGCTAGAGGCGGTGGAGATTGACCCGTGCAAGCTGTGCACATATTGCTGGGATGGAAAGGAATAATGTAAAAGTAATGATTTGGCAAAAGAACAAGGAAATGCTTTATCGTTTTTGCATTTAACCACTGGTTGTCCCCGCCCCGAAAAATGCGTTCTTGCCACCCTTTAAGCCCTGCGCTATACTATTCGCAACAAAAAAAGGAGGGCTTTTTATGAACATGACCATCGGGGAACGTATCAAACAACTGCGCAAACAGAATGATTTAACACAGGAGAAGCTCGCGGATTTCCTCTGTGTCTCCTGCCAGGCTGTATCCAAATGGGAGTGCGGCACCGCCTGCCCTGACCTTGCACTGATTGGTCCGCTGACCAAGCTGCTGCACGTATCGGCGGATGAACTACTCGGGCTGGTGACAGACCAGACGGAAGAAAGGCGCAGGGATTTGGAGGCGGCATACGAAAAAACATGGAACACCGGGGCATTACAGGAACGCTATCAGCTTGCCCAAAATGCTGTCAATGAATTTCCGGGCGAGATGAAATATCTTTGCTGGCTGGCATCCTGCGAACTAGACCTCTCTAATGAATGCAAGGAGGACACACAATATCGAGCCATGCTTGAAAAATCCGTCCGCCATTTCAGCACCGTGATTGAAAATACTGCGGAACACAAGGTAAAATGCGAGGCAATTTCCGGCATTGCCATATCCTTATCCCTCCTGCACCGCAAAGAGGAAGGCCAAAAATACGCCGCGCTTTACCCGGAACCGGAACCGTTATCCCGCCGGGATATTATGGACTGGCTTCTTTGCGGGGAGGAAAAACGAAAAAATTATCAGGAACTTCTTGAAATACGGTTCTCTGATTTTATCAGAACTCTAATGAATGCCCCTTGGTACGATGCGGATAATCTCATCTGCTTTGAGACGGCATGTGAAATGATAAAAATTATGATTCCTGATAATAATTATCTGTATTACCACGATTTTCTTTTTTTCTGTTTTGTGAGCAAGGCAGCCATCCTCACCCAGGGCAGCCATTTTGACCAAGCCATGGAGATGTTAAACAACGCGTATTTCCACGCTGTGCAGTATGATAAAATGATTGCCGCAAAGGAAGGGAAACACCGATATACCGCGCCTATGCTTGAATTGGTGGAAGTGGACACGGCGCGCTTTGTCCGCTCCTCCCCCGACACGAACGTAGAAGGGCTTTTGTCGTGGCTTGACGGCAGGCATTTTGAGCCGCTGCGCGGGCGGGAGGATTTTGAGGCGTTGAAGAGGAAATGCTGTTAAGGGAGAACAACATAGGCGCATTCATCGGCGGGGAATTCCCCGCCGTTTTCACGCAAAATCTTCTCAGAACTGGCAGCACTCCCTATGGTCTAACGTATCAAAATCATAACCACTCTTGCGGATTTCCCCGATAATATCCTTTAACATGGAAACCGTAAGCTGATTTGCCGCGGAATCATGCATAAGAATGACCGGTTCATCGTACCGGAATACATCCTTAAAAATATTGCTCCGGATGGAGTAGCGCGTCGGGGTTCCAACCATGTCCTCCGCACTCACATTCCAATCATAAAACTGGAAACCGCGCCGTTTCATCTCGGTCTTTATCGTTCCGACCACCGCCTTTGCGTACCGGTTTGTGCTGCCGCCCGGGAAGCGGAAAATCGTAGGCTTCATCCCTGTTACTTCGTAAATCCTCTTGTAAAGCTTCTCATAATCCGCAAGGAAATCATCGACCGAACGATAGATGACATTGTAATCATGGCAGTATGTATGCAGGCCAATCGTGTGCCCTTCCTCCACAATCCGTTTCACAATTTCCTCCCGTTCCTTTGTGATTTGCTCGCCAATCAGGAAAAAGGTCGCATGGATTCCCTCTTCCTTTAAAATATCAAGCACAATGGCGGTCTGCCCACTCGGTCCATCATCAAATGTGAGGTAGGCTGTTTTTTTCACGCTGCCCTTTGATTCATCGGAAGTATCGTCGGTTTTCGCTCCTGCACTGGTGTCTTTTTGGTCTTTGGAATCCCCGGGATTCCGGGAGCTTCCCTGATTTCCCGTGTTCTCCTGGTTTTCCGCGCTTTCCGGGTCTTTGGAATCTTTCACATTTTCTTCGTTCCCTGTACCTTCTCCTTCGGTTCCTGTTTCCGGTGCATATAATTCCGGATAAAGCAGTACATATTCCGGGAGCTCGGAAACATCGACATTCTTCTCCTCCCTGCGCAAAATTTCCATTTCGTTTTCCAGTATACTAAGCACCATATATTCCGAACTCGTGTCAAACACGACAGGCACGGATGGTTCCTGCGTCTTAAAGCCCGATACCGTGGCAAGCAGCGCCAGGCTGGCGATGCAGAAAGCACTTTTTTTCCAATTATGCTTCATTGCCGCCTCCCCTTTCCGGATTCCTTGCAGCATTTATACCAATATATGAAGCTTATGCCATGTTTCATAACAGACTGCACAGAAAAAACAGGACTGTAGCAGCCCTGTTTCTCTGTCCCTTCTTTGAAATGCCGTGAAACGGTTCTCGTTTGCCTTGCAGGAAAGGTGCTGCACGGGAATCATCGGCGCGCAAAACCTGCCGCAAAGCAAGCTTTGCCCTGCCCGCAGGAATCCCCCATGTGCCAACTCACAGCAGCCATCCGTTTTTTCAGATTTCCTCAAAGCGCTGACGGAATTTGTCCGCCCCGCAGACATGCTTCTCGCCTTCCTCGCAGATGATGTAATCCCCTTTTCTTATGAACACAACACCGCGGCGGTTGCGCACATACGGACTGACAATCGAACCGTCCTCCCGCTCGACCTTAATCAGACCATCCGAAACAATCCCCTCATTTGTGATTATCTGGGAATAAAGGCGGAATCCATCCTCCATCCCTTTTCCGATTTCATAAGGTGCCGCTTCAACGATAAGTGAAACCCTTCTGTACTGTTTCATCGCCAACCTCCTCTCCAGGTTTTTACATTTTGTTGCCCAGGGCGTGCCGAATGCAGGAACAAATTCCCGGAAATGCCCTGTCGAAACCCTATGGGGTCATTATACCATATTTTAATAAAATCAGCAATCACCAAAAGGGAAGTTTTGGTGGGGATTTCTGATTTGGGCTTTGAGAGTTGCAAATCAGGATTGCAGCTTTGAGAAATCAATCTCTAAGTCCGTGTAAATGTTTGCCCTGATGCGCTCAGAAAAAGCCGCAACCACTGTTTTCGCCATGTAATTGCCGATTGCCAGATGCAGAAATGATAAAATTTCCTGATGTCTGCGGTTGGGCGGTGCCATGCTATAAATCTGCCCATCAATCAGCTCTGCCCGCTCCCCTTCCGGCAAGGCGTAGATATCTTGGATGGTATAGGCGTTTTCCTGTGGAAAAGGTCGTGCCATCATTTTTTTCTTTTGTTAATATTGGTAAAGCTTTTATATACAGGAAGAGTGGCTGTGAATTTCTTTGTATGGAAGAGGAATGCCATTTCCCTGGCAAAGAAAGGATACATTCCTGCATTCCCCCTTTTACAAACAGGTTGACAAGCAAACAATTTTAAAATATATTTCTATTATGGTGCAGGAAAACCAATATACCACATTGAGAGAATGAACCTTGCCGTTGGTAATTTTTTTGAAGATGGGGAACATATTTTATACGTAAATGGTGAGTACCGTGGGGATTCTGAAATCGGGAAACTAATGCGCGACTTTAACTGTACAGCGGCAGATGAGATGAGTTTTTCATTATATACCTTCTCTGATGTACGATAGTTGAAACGTCGGAAGCTGTCATTTTCTTTAATATCTCCAAAATGTCCTTCTGTTTGAATAGAACGAAGCTGACGGTTCGGTTTCCCTTTCTCACTCTGGATGTTTCCATAAGCTGCCGGATTTCCGACTTTCTTCTGCCCTTTCCATAAACAAACCCAATCTGTTCCTTCTCTGCAATCTTTGTCAGTTTTCGGTTCCGGTTCTTTTCAATGGTCTCCCTTACTTTGTCCATTCCTCCAGCCAAAATATATGCGTATGGGGAATATCATATTTAATGCCATATTCATTCTCGCTAACCAATGTGTTATACTTCTGATACAAAGAATCGATGGTATCCAACATTCCTGCAAGTTGATAATCGATCATCCCCCTCCATATAAAAATTTCAGAGGCAGGTGTGATTTGTACGAACCACACCTGCCTCTGTTTGGGACTACCTATTTCTCAACAGCCCCATTATGCAAATTTCAGATCAAACCTAGCTTTTGAATTCCTCTTTCGTGCCCATCCCTAATCCAAGAGAGGATTAAAAATTTTTCCTTCATTTCCGAAAACATCCACTTACTGTGTTACACCAACCAAAATGGTCTTGTTTACCGGAATCTCCAGTTCGTATACGTAAGTCGTGTCATTCTCTGTGTGGGTAAGGAGATAGCGAACCTGACGGATTGCAACGGAATTACCATGAACAACAATATCATTGTTAAGGATAATCTTACCGGTAGGCAGTTTTGTCGCCTTGTCAATTTCTACTTCGCCGACATAAATATCGTTTCCGATAAACATATCACCTAATTTGAATTCCAAAGCACCGACAACATTAACACTATTGTTATTAACAACAACCTTGCCGATTGCATCAAGAACGCCGCCGACTTTTTCTGCGGAACCATCTACGCGGTTCCGTTTCCAGTTCTGAGCAATTACATCCGGCTGCGTATCTTTCAACTGAAGCACGGCTCCTGTCACACGCTTTCCGCCAACATACAAGGATACCTGGTAATTTCCGGTTTCTGCCTTTTCAAGCATATGCGGCATCTGGCTAATCGCTGCCCCTGATACTGTCGTCAGGAACTGCTCGTTCACCTTTACAGGAATCACTTCGTTCTCGATTGCAGATCTGGACACAACATATGCGCCGCTGCTTTCTTTTACTGTCTCAAAAACAAGTTTCTGGCTGCCATCTGTGTTAAAACCATCCGATGCCCCCATATACTCATTATTCTTCTGAACCGTGATATAGTTTCCGGTCGATGGTACATTTCCGCCTACCCATGGTGCAACTGCAAGCTGTTCAATCTTGAAACCTTCCCTGTCCATTGTGTATACGGTAATTCCGACCTTCTTATCCGATACTCTGCCTCCGTTCTTATCTTCAAGCTTCATATCCAATGTTGTACTTGAAAGGTTCAGGTCGTATCTGCTTACGCTTGACGCGCTCGTGTTTTTCGCCGAGAATGATGTTGATGCCGTCAGCGTCCTCTTTGTTACACCATCATCATAAACCGCAGTACAAACAATGCGGATGCTTCTTTGGCTTGTCGGAAGATTGGTTGTTGGGTTAAAGGTAATGGTAAAAGCATTACCATCGCTATTCGGCGATAACGTATAGGTCTTATCATTTTTCACCGTCGTACCTGCAACGTAATCATCCGCAGCACCCATAACGGAGCATGTAACCGACACATCCTGCATAAACGAAGCCTTCAACTGATCAAGTGGCTTCACGGTCAGCGTGATGGAATCACTTATGCCAGTAACAGGATTATAACTCATTTTTGTAGCATTCGGTTCCACCGTAAGGCTTGTCAGTACTCTCTTTTCCCAAACCTTAATTGGGCAATAACCAACAAGCTTGCCATCATAAAATACAAATACATTTACGGTATCGTTTGTTGGCTCCTTCGCCGGGAAAAGCTCCCCTGTTTTCTCCCCAACAATCAATTTATCCTCATTTGCACTCCGGAACGTAAACGTTCCCTCTTCTACTTCACTAAAATGCTCTTCTGTTTTACCATTTCTATAGATTTCAAGCTTAACAAAAAGCCGCATCCCGACATCTTCCGCCGCAAATTCTTTGCTGCTGTATATACCATCCGTTGTATGGGTCGAACCCGTTCTATGAACACCGTAGTCTGCGATTTTAGCATCTAAAGTAGTGTAATCACCTATACGGATGACGGTCTGATCTACCAATGGATTTCCTGGCTTTTTCTCGTTAAAATAATCTAAGAGCGTTGCTCTGACTGTAGCTGTAACTTTTGTATCATCTGTGTAAAAATCAACATATGGATCCGATGGATCCGTTGAAACACTGTAATCCGGATGGTACTGTTCTCCGCCAATTTCCTCAAGCGTCACGCTGTTTCTCCATCCATCATAATTCACGCAGCCGTCAAGATTAACTTCCTGTCCGTTTTCACCATATGTGTAGATTCCAAGAACAATTTTGGTTGTACTGCCAACGCCGTCAATTGACTCTTTCACGCTCTCGCCTTGGCTTATAGTAATTCCGGCTGCAATATTTTCTGCCGTGGTGAAATTTGCTTTTCCGTTTTTATAGTAAACAACATAATCCGTATTTTGCTTTAATTCCTGGAACATTGTCACACTTAAAACGTTCTTTGCATTATTTTTTTGACTAATTCCGCCAATGATAACGGCAGCGCCATCGCCAACCACCTCACCATCCGCATTCTTTAAAACCTCGTAAACTTTTACGATATCGTCCTTATCTGTTACCGCTGCATTTCCGCTCGTAAAGTATTTGGAAGTTTCATCCGATGCAGCTTTTGCGACATCTTCATTATCAAATGTAAGTTCAAATGCATTATAAGCCGTCTGTTCCGCCTTAACAATACCAGCTTCCTTTACCGTAACCGGAATCTCTGCCTGCGCTGTAACAACCTTCACATACTTGCTCTTTGTCTTACCCCAGGACTGCCAGTCATAACGGTAAGCCTTTACAACCAATGTTGCCTCGCCTTCAGCGACCGCTGTCAGCTTATTGTCTTCCACCTTAAGTACTTCTTTATCCTCCGGATTCGTAACCGTAAACTTAAGGTAGTCCGTAACAAACTGACGACCCTCGCTTAACAAATCGGACAACTTACCGCCATTCTCAGCCGTCTTCTCTACAAGCTCAATGTTGCCGTCTGCATCTGCCATAACAGCCTTGAGTTCAACTGAATCAGCTCCAACAACAAGCTCCTGAACAGCCTTTGCGCTCTCATCATCAAGCGCAACGCTTGCTGCTGCTCTTTTTACTGTTACCGGGAAGCTTTCTACAACATCTGCTGCACCTTCCTTGGAGTAAGTAGCGGTGATGGTGGTCTGGCCAATCCCCACTGCTTCAACAAGGCCGTACCTTGTTCCTACGGTGGCTACTGTTTCATCGTCAGATGCAAAAACAACCGAGTAGCCCTCTGCCTTCCATCCTTCCGGCTCCTTAACCTTCGGTGCTGCCGTAGCATAAGCCGACGATACGTAGATGCCATCCTTATCGCCTTCAACCGGGTTATCGATATACAGCGTGCAGGTCTTACGCGTCCACTTGTTTGCCGAAGCATCTGCCGCAGATACCGATACACTCTTTGCCGGCAGCATGGTAACAACCATTGCCAATGCCAACACAAGGGCGATCTTCTTGAAGATACTCTTCATTTTCTCTTCCTCCTTAAAAATTTTTGATTGGTGTTTCGGCTCATAAGGCTATGTTTTACTTTATATGCCATATGCCACAGCAAACAAAAACCCTTTGACGCCAAAATTGTGATTCTGTCCGCGGAAAACTCTTGACTTCATTAAAAAATTTGGTAAAATTGCATGTTAATAATACAATACCGCACAAAAAACGACATTTTTCTTACTTCGTCCAAGACACTTAAAATAGAACAGGAAACCAAAACAAGCCTGACTTCTCATAACAATTTATAACCAACCATCCATTACAGCCGAAATTGATTCCCTATAGGAAATGATAAAGGAAAACAGGTTCTTCCATGATTTTCATAATCATAGAAGAACCTGTTTTCCTCAAATACATTTTCACTATATTACAATTACCACTCTTCTCCTATCTCCCGCCACGCGCGCAGCACCTCCGCCACGCTCCACGCCTGCGTGTAACATCCCCTGCCTGCGCACGCGAAATCCCCGTCAAAAATCTCGGCAATCCCACCCAGACACCCGTCTGCCATATGGTCTGCAAAGCATTCCATCATTTCCCGCAGCAGCGCGCGGTTGTGGGATTTTTCACACATTGTCTTCGCCCAGGCATCAAAGAACGCGCCGGATAAATACCCCCACGCCGTTCCCATATGGTACGCCAAATCGCGCCCAATCAGCCTGCCGGCATATTCCCCACGGTAGCCCTGCTCCTCCTGCGCCAGACTGCGCAGCCCATACGGGGTGTAAAGCTTCTCATATACCGTGCGGACAATGCTCTGCTCCTGCTGTTCGTCCAGCATGGTAAACGGCAGGGAAACCGCAAAAATCTGGTTCGGGCGCAGCGTGAAATCGCCGCTGCCATTTTCGTCCACCGTATCACACAAATATCCCTTCTGCGCGTTCCAGAATTTTTCCCGGAAAGAATGGCGCACCCGCTTTTCAAGCTGGTCCAGGGCTTCCTCCTGCCCTTTTCGCCCGTCCAGGTTCCAAAACCTCTGCCCCAAAAGCTTCATACAGCAAATCGCATTGTACCAGAGCGCGTTGACTTCAACGGCCTTTCCGTGGCGCGGTGTCACAACAATATTGCCCACGCGCACATCCATCCAGGTCAGTTGGTCAAGCCCGCCACCGCCCATCACCAATCCATCCTCATCCATATGGATGCCGTAGCGCGCTTTTCCGTCACGGTAGCTTTCAAAAATTTCGCAGAGCACCGGATAAATTTCATCCCGGATAAATATTTCCTCCTCGGAAAGTGCGTCTTTTGCTGTTTCCTCTTCCTTCGCAGCTGTTATGCCCGTTGCGCCGGCTTCTTCCTTAGATGCCGTTTCATTCCCCCCATCTTCCCTGGCTGTCCTTATTTTCCGCGCTCTGCCGCCAGATTCCCGGTTCTTCCAAGCCTCCTGATAGCAGGAACGCCCTGTTGTATACTGCAAATATTTGTACACGGCGTAAAAGTACCAGAGAGAAGCGTCAATGGTATTGTACATCGGCTCTTCCCCCGCCTGGTTCGGGAACACATTGGGGAGCATTCCCTGGCTGACGTATTTTGCAAATGACAGCAGCACCTCGCGCGCCTCATCAAAGCGTCCGGTGGCAAGCGTCAGCCCGGTAAATGCAATCATCGTGTCGCGCCCCCAGTCCGCAAACCAAGGGTAGCCTGCAAGCACCGTCTTAAGCCCGGTGGATTCCCGCTGCACAAGAAAATGGTCTGCGGAAAGCACAAGCCTTCCGGTCAGCGCATCCTTTGCGTCCGCCCGCCCAAGCAGCTCCTCCCCCCGCGCCCTTGCCGCGGCAAAAACCTGCCGCACGCGGGAAAGGACTGCTGCCGCACATGGCTCTTTTAACCTCATTTTTTCTGCCGCATACACCTCGCAAAGAAGCCCCAGTTCCTTTTTCTCCCCCGGCTCTATGGCAACATGCAGCTCATACGGCGTAAAATGATTGTCCACCCCGGTAAACCCATTGCCTGCATCGACACAGTAAAGCTGATTTTCCTCCACCACGTAGTTCGGTGTTGCCATGGAAGCCGGGCGTTTCGCGCGGTCATAAAATTCCCCGTCCGAAGCGGCAAAGCGAATCCGGTATTCCTGCGCCGCCCCCGGTGTCAGAAGAAGCTCCCCATCCCGGCATTCCACCAAAAAATCAAGCTCCTTTTTCTCGCTTACCACGCCAAACGGGCGGAAATCAAAGAGAGGTACCACCGAAAACACGGCTCTTTCGCTGCCGTGGTTCACAAGCTCATAGTGGATTGCCGTCTCATTTTTTCCGTATGCAAGCGCAATCCGCTTGCGCACCGAAATTCCATCCACAAAGTAACCGTACTCCGGCCAGAAATCAAACGTAAAATCGGTCTGGCAGCGGTAACCCTCCCGGATATAGCCCGGATACTGCTGCGTCGCCAAATCCCTGCGCACCACGGACATTCCTTCCGTCGATGCCTCCGGCGGCACATCCTTCATCATAAAAAGCTGCGCCCGCCCTGCCTCCTTTCGGGTAAATATAAGCTCCTCGTGCGTCTTTGCAAGCACGAGCACGCGGTCCACCGGGGGGTGCAGCGAAGCAATCAGATATGCGGAAAATATCCTGCTGCTGTTGCCGTGGATTGTGCTGTTGGCATAGCCTCCAATGCCGTTGGAGAGCAGCCACTCTTTTGTGTTCCCTGTCTTAAAATCGCAGAACGCACTTCTCCCGAAGCGATATATGATTCGTTTTCCCTGCATCGTTGTCTCCTTTCTGATATGCTCTTATGGCATTTTTTTAGCATGGTTTCCCGGCCAGGAACACATTTCTTCCTTCCGGCACTCTGCCCTGCCAGGAACCGGGCTGACACTAGCGCGCCTGCGCAAGCATCTGTTCCACCTCGTCAAGTGCAAAGCGGTACTTTTTCCCGCAGAACTGGCATCCCACCTCTATCGGCTCACCCTCCGCAAGCATTTTCTCAAGCTCCACCCTCCCGATGCTTAAAATCGCTCTGCCGACACGCTCCCTGCTGCAGTCACAATGGTAGGAAACCGGCTGTCTCCCGTTACAGCGCAGCCCCATATCCCCAAGAAGCTCAAAAAGAATCTCCTCCGGTGTCATCCCGGTATCAAGCATCGCCGTAATTGAGCGAATCCCGGACAAGCGCTCCTCCAGCGCCGCAATAACCTCCTCCTTCGTGCCGGGCATAAGCTGTAAGAGAAAGCCCCCTGCGCGCCGCACCGTGTTGTCGCGGTTCATTAAAACGCCGAGCGCCACCGAGGACGGCACCTGCTCCGATACTGCAAAATAGTATGTCAAATCCTCAGCAATCTCCCCGGATACCAGTGCGGTCTGTCCGACATATGGTTCCTTTAAACCAAGGTCCTTGATAACCGACAATGTCCCTTTCCCGATTGCCCCGCCGACATCCAGTTTTCCGAGCGCATTTGCCGGAAGAATTACCTCCGGCTCGTAGACGTACCCCTTCACCTGTGCATTGGCGTTTGCCGTCACAAGCACCCCGCGCATCGGACCGTCCCCATTGATTTTCAACGTCAGAAGATTGTCCTCCCCCTTCATCATGCTCCCCATCATCAGCCCCGCCGTCATCAGCCTTCCGAGTGCTGCCGTTGCAATCGGTCCCGTACCGTGTATCACGCGCGCCTGCTCAACCAGTTCCCTAGTCGTTGCCGCAAATGCGCGGATTTGCTCATCCGCCGCCGTTGCCCGCACCATATAGTCCTTATCTATCATTTCCATATCCTCCGACAAATATAAATTTCCCCTTTTCGGGTGCGCCATCTGACCAGAAACGTCATCCACTGTCTGCCCGGATGGTGCACGGGATGCCTTTTCCCGAGAAATGGTACTCCCCGCGCTAAAGATAAAGCTTCCCTTCCTGATGTTTCTCACGCGCAATAAAATACATTCGCTCCGTCCCTGCCGTTACCGGTCCGCGCGTGCCCGCCTCGTACATTGCCACAAATTCAAGTCCTGCCTGTGTCAGCAGGCGCACGATGGTTTCCGGTGCATAGGCGCGCTGCAGATGTGTCTCGCAGATGCGCTCGTATAATTCCTCCGCGTCCTCCTCCTCAAACTCCACGCGCTTAAAAACCGTGATATCGTAACGGTTCAGACCTGTCTTCTCCTCATACGCATTCTCCCAAATCAGGCTGCAGTCCTCGCGGTTCTCCGCGATGGTCGTATCCCCAATCAGGTCGCGGTATTTGTGGATTGTATTCATGTCAAATATGAATATTCCTCCCGGGTCAAGATAATTATTCACCAGGCGGAAGACTTTTTCCAAATCCCCCTCCCCGGTAAGATAATTCATGCTGTCGCAGATGCTGACAACCGCGGCAACCGTGCCGTAGAGTTCAAATTCGCGCATGTCCTGGTTTAAGTATAAAATATCGGGGACAGCGCCCCCCTTTACGGCTTCCCCGAAATCTTTTGTTCCATCAAGCGCCGCAATTTCATATTCCCGCGCAATGTCCAACATATCCTCGGACAAATCAATGCCAATCATATCATAGCCCGCATCCCGCAAACGGCGCGTGATGCTGCCCGTGCCGCAGCCAAGCTCACAGACAAGCCCCCCATCGACCCCGTATTCTTTTAACAGCCCAATCAGATAACGGCTCCATTCCTCATACGGCACATTGTCCATGAGGGTATCGTAAACCGCCGCAAAACCTGTATATGCTTCCATGATGAACCTCCTGATTTGATGATGCCGTGCCCCCCTTTGGTCAGGACAGCGAATCGGCGCTGGCATAATATCTGACGATATTATACCATGTCCTGACCAAAAAGCCAGTAAAATCCTATTTTCTTTCACCTCCAAAATTTTTTCACAAAAACAGTGTGGCGGATTCCATATGCCTGTGCTACAATGAAAGCGCGCCAACGCACTGTGTGCGCAAAAAATACAGAAACCAACCGTGAAAGGCCGCTTTATGAAAAATATATTCACCCCATCCCCGGATGCCGCAAAAGATACAAACAAAACCTCCGCCCGAAAAAGAAACTACCGACGGATGCTTCTGTTCGTACTGCCTGCCGCGCTGATTGCCGCCGCTGTCCTTACCGCAGCAAAATCCCCGAAAATAAAAAATGCCCTGCTCCTGCGTTTTGGAAGCCCGGAAACCTATATGGCATATGTTGAGACAAATTACCTTCTTGCACAGGGGAAGGAATGGCGCGCCATGGGCAATGCGTTTTCCGCCCTTTTTGAAGGGGCGGATTTATCCGGTGCCAGGGTTGATGTCCATATCAGCCAGCTTCTTACCTCGCTGCTCCAAAAAAAATCTGCCTCTGGGGGAAAACTGGATTTGTCCGGCCTGTCTCTTTTGTTTTTGGCTGCAGATAAGCAAGATAGCTCTTTCTTTCGGATTGCCGCACAGACAAACGATGTTCCGATTGCTTCATTGGATTTCCTCACGGACGCTGCCGCAAAGCAGTTTTATATCGCATGCCCACAGGCAGGTCCCACCGCACTCGTACTATCCACGGCGCAGGATGACCCTTTCACCATGCTGCTTTGCCATTTCGGCAAGCTCCTGAACGCCTTCTGTGCTTCTGTTTGCCATGCGGTTTCCTCCGACCCCTACGCCTATCTGCTGCCGTATCTGGATGCCATCACCGCGGTTACTTTAGAGCGCGGGGCAACGCTTCCCGCATCTGGTACAGACCTTACTGCAATCCGTCTGGATATGGCGCTTTCCCTTGATACCGCGCTTGATATCGCTGCCACACAGCTTGGAACGCTTAAGAACAATCCCGATGTTACCGACCCCCTGCTGCCATGCTATGAACTTTCCATCCGGCTGCTCGAATCCATTGCAGCGCGCTATCCTGCCGACCTTTTGATTACGGCGTATGTCGATGACAACGGCAATGTTCTGGGACACGAATTTTCCATTCTCTCGCAGAACGAGACCCTCCTATCCCTCACCGGCATTCTAATGCCTTCCCCGGCGGGCGGGAAAAGCGGGGAGCTTACATTTTTCAGTGCACTCGAAAACGAGCCGCTTACCATTCAGCTTTCGGTATCGCAAATCGATTTCGACCTGCAGGCAGGACTTGTCTCGGGAAAAATCAATTTTTACTGTGACAGGCTTCCCTCCCTGCATTTCCAATTGCACTTCACCTCCTTGAACGGTCTGCCAAAGTTAAGCTTACTTGTCCGCACCCTTGGGGTTACTGCCGTTTCTTTGGAGCTTACGCCAACCGACACCAAACCGGAGCCTTTCCCTGACCCACAAGATTATGCGAAAACCTATTCCCCACTTGAACTGTCCGCATTCCTGCAAAGCCTGGATTTTTCCGGAATCATATCTGATTTTTACAACGAAACTGGCATCTGCCTCCCGGTTTTTCCCTCTTCTTTGTTTCAATCTGCGGATGAATTTTGAATAAACCAGACATCTTTTGCAAACCATCAAAAAACAGTTGACATTTTATCCGAAGAATGGGATAATGGGAGCGTGAAAAACAAAGGCGTTTCTCCGCAAGGAAGAAGCGCCCTTTTTTTCATGACCGGATGAAAATCCGCTCTCCTTTTCAGTTTACCCGATCTCCCTAATCGGGTAACATTTGTATCCTATAATCATAATGTAAGCCAGACAGGCACTCCTCCCCGGGAGTGCCTGTCTGGTTTCGGAATTTTAAGAATGTTTTTATATTTCCTTCCTTTTTTCCCTGCGCTGTTTGTGTTAAACTAATTTTTAACAGAAAATCTTTCTCGGCCCAATACATTCCAACCCTCACCGCATGCTGCCCGTGCTGCCCGCGCGCGGTGATTTATTCTACGGAAATGCCCTGTCTGCGTTTCCTGCCAAAAAATACAGCACAGAAATGAGGTTTTCTATGATTACGTTAAAGGATAGCGATGCGAAAGAAAAAGAAACTGTATTAAAGGATGATGCTTCCATTTATCAGAAGAGGGAGAAAAAATCAGAGCGCCAGAAATTCAGCGAAATGAAAACCTTTCAGGAAAAAGTCAATTATTTTAAGATGTACTATTTAAAAATGACGTTGGCGGGCATCCTGATTGCAGTTCTTGCCGTCTATTTCATCTACACGGTTGCCTCGCCAAAAGACAAAAGCCTGTTGCGCGTGGCATTCGTTGACTACTTCTTTATGGATGAGGTGACCGCGCAAATGGAGGCGGATTTTATTGAGGCAAAGAATATCACGCTCGGCGAGCATGAGGTCATTTCTTTTGACGGCACAACCTACCAGATTTCCGGCTCTGGAAATTACAATGCCGCGACGATATTTTCCACCCATGTCATGGCAAGGGAGATTGACATCATCATTGCACCGGAAAGCTCCTTCCAGACATATGCATTCAACGGCTCCATCGGCTCTTTGACCGAGCTTCTCCCAAGCGACCTCTACGGCAGGCTTTCCGACCGCTTTTTTCTCTCAAAGCTGCGGCAGGAAAACGAAGGTCTTGAGGATGCGGTTGGTGAGGACTATGTACTTGGCATCTATCTGGACGAAACGGCGTTCTGGGAAAAATACGGGCAGCCCATACAGGGGGAAGACCGCCCGGTCATCGGTATGATTATCAATGCCCCAAACATGGAATATGCAGTAGAATTTTTGCGGTACGTATTTGAATAAACGCCGGAACAAAGACCGGGCAGCGTAATAAGAAGTCTGCTGCAAATATGCCCACCCCGCGCTGTATGGATGCGCCCCTTTATGACGCGCCATGCACCACAGGACATTGGCATATTGCAGCAGCCTGCCTGTTTTTCGGCACTGTACCGCAAAAAACTCCCAACCATCCCCCGTTTGTTCTATGCCTTCGCCGTTATCTGCCCCTGCGCCTTCAACAATTCCGCAATCAGCACTGCACCACCCGCTGCACCGCGCTTGGTATTGTGGGAAAGCCCTACGAATTTATAATCGTAAACGGTATCCTCGCGCAGACGTCCTGCAAAAACACCCATGCCCTTTTCCGAATCACGGTCAAGCTTCGCCTGCGGGCGGTTGTCCTCCTCAAAATAAGTAATAAACTGCTCCGGCGCGCTCGGAAGCTTCAATTCCTGCGGAAGTCCTTTAAATTCCTTCCACGCCTTTAAAATCTGCTCCTTCGTCGGCTTTTTCTCAAATCTTACAAAAACCGCCGCGGTGTGCCCGTCGGATACCGGCACGCGCAGACACTGGCAGGTGATCACCGGAAGCGCCGCCTTCTCGATTTTCCCATCCTTTACCTTACCCATAATGCGCAGCGGCTCCTGCTCGCTCTTTTCTTCCTCGCCGCCAATGTACGGAATCACATTGTCCACCATTTCCGGCCAGTCCTGAAAGGTCTTGCCCGCACCGGAAATCGCCTGGTAGGTTGTCGCGACAACTTCCTTCGGTCCGAATTCCTTTAACGCCATCAGCATTGGTGTATAGCTCTGAATCGAGCAGTTCGGCTTTACCACAATAAAACCGCGCGTGGTACCAAGGCGTTTTTTCTGTGTTTCAAGCAGTGCAAGGTGCTCCGAGTTTAACTCCGGCACCACCATCGGCACATCCTCCGTCCAGCGGTGCGCGCTGTTGTTGGAGACCACCGGGGTCTCGGTTTTTGCGTAGGCTTCCTCGATTGCCTTGATTTCCTCTTTTGTCATGTCAACCGCGCTGAATACGAAATCAACCGTCGCGGCAACTTCTTCCACGTCGGATACATTCTTTACCACAAGCTTCTTTACCGCCTCTGGCATCGGGCTCGTCATCTTCCAACGCCCTCCCACTGCCTCCTCGTAGGTCTTGCCTGCGCTTCTCGCACTCGCTGCCACGGTCACGACCTCAAACCACGGATGGTTCTCAAGCAGTGCGATAAACCGTTGTCCTACCATGCCGGTAGCCCCCAAAATACCAACTCTTAATTTACTCATCGGATTCCCCTCTCTTCTGCGGAATGTTTTCTCTCCACGGACATTTGTTTTTCTGTTTGAATCTATTATACGAATTTCCGGTAAAAAATCAACTGTTTTTCCTCTTTTTGATTATTTTTGTGCAGAATGCCAAAGAATTGCCTGGCAGGCTGCCATGATTCATGAAATCCGCCCAAGCAATTCCCGCAAGTCCTCCATCGTTTCGATGGTGTTGACCTCCTGGCGCAGCTTCGCGGAATGCGGGTAGCCCGCCGTGTACCAGGCGACGTGCTTGCGCATCTCGCGGATGGCGGTAAATTCCCCCTTGTAATCCATTTCCGCCTGTGCGTGGCGCAGAATCATTTCCTTTACCTCGTATGGGCTTGGGCGCGGCGGCACTTCCCCGGTTGCCAGATAGTGCTTTGCCTGCGCGAAAAACCAGGGGTTGCCCTGCACGGCGCGCGCGGCCATCACAGCATCGCATCCGGTTTTTTCCATCATCCGCCCCACATCCTGCGGTATTTTTACATCCCCATTGCCTATTACCGGGATGTTCACCGCCTCCTTCACCTGGCGGATAATCTCCCAGTCCGCCGTCCCGCTGTAATACTGCCCGCGCGTGCGCCCGTGCACGGCGATTGCCGACGCGCCGCTCTCCTGCGCGATTTTCGCCACCTCCACGGCATTGATGTGCGCATCGTCAAAGCCCTTGCGGATTTTTATGGTGACCGGTTTTTGGATGGCGCGGGATACCGCGCTTACAATCTCTCCGATGCGCGCCGGGTTTTTCATGAGCGCCGAACCCTCGCCATTGTTGACCACCTTTGGCACCGGACAGCCCATATTGATGTCAAGGATGTCAAACGGGCGCTCCTCGATGCGTTTTGCCATCTCCGCCATAATCTGTGGCTCTTCCCCGAAAAGCTGCAGTGCCACCGGGCGTTCCTCCCCACGGGTTTCTAACAACGCATCGGTGTTTTTGTTGTTGTAGAGGATTCCTTTTGCACTGACCATTTCCGTATAAATCAGGTCGGCTCCCTGCTCCCTGCACAAAAGACGGAATGGCAGGTCGGTCACGCCTGCCATTGGTCCTAAGACAAGAGGTCCTGCAATGTGGACGCTGCCAATCCAAAAACCCGTTTCATTTTTGGTTTTCCTTCCTGTTTCCGCCAGCATTCGCCATGTTCCTCCGTTTCCTGCTGCTTTTGATATAAAATATTCTTAAAGTTCTTCGCCGTTTCCCCGCTCCAGTGCCAGCTTAAAGTTCATCGAGCTGTTTTAGCCAGAGCGCGGCACAGGCATCGCTTGGCATACGCAAATCGCCGCGCGGCGAAACCGCCACCGAGCCGACCTTTGGTCCGTCCGGCAGGCAGGAGCGCTTAAACTGCTGCGCGAAGAAACGGCGGTAAAAGGTGCGCAGCCATTTCAATATCGTTTCCCGGTCATATTCCCCGTCAAAAGCGTGCAGCGCAAGGCGCAGGATTTTGCGTGGGGCAAAGCCGAAGCGCATCACATAATATAAGAAGAAATCATGCAGCTCATAAGGTCCTACTATATCCTCCGTCTTCTGCGCAATCTCCCCGTCCTTTGGCGGGAGCAGCTCCGGGCTGACCGGGGTATCCAAAATATCATTTAAAACTCCGGAAAGTTCTACATTTTCTGCCGTGTCCGCAAAATAGCCGACCAGATAGCGCACCAATGTTTTTGGAACGGAGGCATTGACGCCGTACATCGACATATGGTCGCCGTTGTAGGTCGCCCAGCCAAGCGCAAGCTCCGACATATCGCCCGTTCCGACCACCAGCGCACTGTGGCGGTTCGCCATATCCATCAGAACCTGCGTGCGCTCCCTTGCCTGAGCATTCTCGTAGGTCACATCATGCTCGTCTGCAGAGTGGCCAATGTCGCGCAGATGCAGGCGCACGGCTTCCTCGATTTTCACTTCCAAAAGCGTTGCGCCAAGTTTTTTTGTCAGCGCGCAGGCGTTCGCATAGGTGCGCCCGGTTGTGCCAAAGCATGGCATCGTCACACAGAGGATACCGGCTTTGTCAAGCCCTGCAAGCTCAAATGCGCGGCAGGTGACAAGAAGGGCTAAGGTCGAGTCAAGCCCGCCGGAGATTCCGAGCACCGCACGGGTCATCCCGGTGTGGAGAAGGCGCTTTTTTAATCCCATCGCCTGAATCCGGATAATTTCCCGGCAGCGTGCGGCGCGCGCTTTTTCATCTGACGGAACGAATGGGGCTTTGTCGATATATCGGGTAAGTGAAAGCCTTTCACTGCCTGCTGCCGGCTCCGATTTTGCAAAACTGCCGTTCTCCTCGGTATGCCGCGACGGCAGCCCAAACCAAACGGTCTCAAAACCCGTATTATCCACATGGTAGGTCGTCATCCGGCGGCGCTCCCCTGCAAGCTTTTCCAGATCCACCTCCGTCACACAGCTCCCGTTTTCAAAACGTTCACATTCCGCCAGAATCGTCCCGTTTTCGGCAATCAGGTTATGCGCCGCAAATACAAGGTCGGTCGTTGATTCCCCCTCCCCTGCGTCCGCGTACAGATATGCTGTGACCGTGCGCGCCGACTGGCTGCCCACAAGCTGCCTGCGGTACTCGGATTTTCCGGTTGTCTCGTCGCTCGCGGAAGGATTGGCAATCAAAAGTGCCCCTGCGCACGCAAGCGCCCCGGACGGCGGGTTTGCTACCCAAAGGTCCTCACAGATTTCCACGCCGAACACAAAGTTTTGCATATCCTTGCAGGAAAACAATAGCTTCGTGCCAAAAAGCACTTCCTCGCCAAAAAGACAAATGCGCTCCGTCCGGCTATCTCCCGGCACAAAATGCCTTGCCTCATAAAATTCAGAATAGTTTGGAATATGGGTTTTCGGCACAAGCCCCAAAACCCTGCCGTTGTGCACGATGGCAGCCACATTATAAAGCTTGCTCCCCTTTAAAAACGGAAGGGTAAACACCACCGCCACATCCGCCCCGCGCGTTGCTTCCCGCACGCGGTACAGACCTTCAAGCGCCGCGTCCGTGAGGATGTTTTGCAGGAACAAATCGCCGCAGGTGTAGCCTGTCATGCAAAGCTCTGGCAGCACAAGAAGCTTAACGCCTGCGCGTACTGCGCCTTCCACCACCCCAATGATGCTTTGTGTGTTAAATTCACAATCCGCTACGCGGATGTCCGGCGTTGCCGCCATGACTTTTAAAAAACCGTCTCGCATTTCTGTGCTCCTTTCGAGTGTGATTCGGATGATTTACGAGTTGTTTATGATTTTTTCCTATCGGCTGCGTTACACTTTCCATTCCCCTGCAATCGGTTTGTGCCGCGCCATTTTGGGCTTTCTCCTAAAATTTCCGGAAATTGTTCAGATCCGCCGCAATTATCTTAAACCCCTGAATCAGCCGGTCAAACATCCCCATTTTATAAAACGAAATCAGTATCATACCAATCGGAATTCCTAAAATCATGCCGAGCACCCCGGAAAACTGGTAGCCAACAAACATGAAAAACAGTGCGGCAAACGGGCTTACCCCGATGCTGTCGCCGACCATTTTCGGCTGCAGGAGCTGCTTTACAAGCAGGCATCCAACATAGAGCAGCGCCAGGACAATTGCGCGCTTGTAGCTGCCATTTACAATATCAACGACAATCCATGGCCACAAAACCGTCCCGGTACCAAAAACCGGAAGAAGGTCAAGGAACGCAATCAAAAGTGCCAGCAAGAAAGAATAATTCACACGCAGAATTTCAAAAACAACAAACAGAATCAGCGTGATAATCCACATAATCTTAAACTGTGCCTTAAAATATCCGCCGACTGCGTTCCTGAAATTGTCCGTAACCAAATGCCATGTGTTCTTGAGCGATTCCGGCACAACGCGCGAAAGAGCCACTGCCAGCTTATCGTGCTCCGCAATAATAAAGTAGGATGCCAGGATGGTAATTACAAAATTTAAGAAGAAATTCGCAATGTCTTTCACGTAGCCGCCCGCGTCCGAGAGGGTCGGAAGGCTCATGGAGCCAACAAATCCGGTAATGTACTCGGTGATTGTCGTATTCATGTCGTCAAACATTTTTTGTATTCCTTCCGGCAGCTTATCGATTACCCCGGAAAGCTCCTTCGAAAGCGTATCAAAAAATGCCGTCACTGCATTGACAATGTTCGGGATGTCCTGAATTAAGGAAACCGCCTCGTGCACAATCAGCGAAATCGCCAGATAAATCACCCCGACCACGGCAGCTAACACCAGGACAATAATAATTGCAGAGCCATGCTTGCGCACGATTTTAATTCTTTTTTCCATAAATCTTACAAGCGGATTTGCAATAAGGGAAATGATAAATCCAATCACAAATGGCAGGAAAAAATGCAGCGCTTTGGGCAGGACAAAAACAATCAGCAGCACCAGGGCAATCGTCAAAATCAGGTTTGTAAGGATTTGCAGGTAAACTCTTACTCTTTTCATAAAACACCTCCCACGGAATTTTTCTCTCTTTCACGCTTTTGGCTCTTCCATGCTTTTGGTTCTTTCACACCTTTACAGCCGGCCGCACCGCCAGCGTCACAAAAAACAGAAGCGACGCAACCACAACAATCATAGGTCCTGCCGCCATATCAAAATAGTACGACAAAATCAGACCGAGGATTCCGGAAAACACCGAAAACAGCACGGAAAACAGATGGTATTCCCGCATATTCGCCGCCAGATTGCGCGCCGCCGCCGCCGGAAGAATCAGGAGCGCATTGATAATCAGGATGCCCACCCATTTGATGGAAAGCATAACAATCACGGCAATCAGAACGACAAATATATTGTCAATCAGCGCCACGCGGATATGCTTGCTTTTCGCAAGGCTCGCATTCAGGCTGACAGCATGCAATTTGTTAAAGGCAAGGCACCAGAAAAGGAGCGTTGCCATAAATATCAGCAGGAGGCGGAAAATCTCCGCCGGGGTGATGCTTAAAATATCCCCGACCAAAAGCGCGGAATATTTTGAAAAACTCCCACCGCGCGATAAAATGACAAGGCCAAGTGCCGTGGAGAGCGAGGAAAATACAGAAATCACCGTATCGTTTGCCGCAATGCCGGAATGCCGGATTTTATTGAGCAAAAGCGCGAAAGCGACCGCGAAGATAACCATGGAAAGGCTTGCGTCCGACATGCCAAAGAGGATGCCGACTGCCATTCCGGTCAGCGCCGAGTGCCCGAGGGCGTCCGAAAAGAACGCCATGCGGTTGTTGACAATCATTGTGCCTAAAATCCCGAATAGGGGGGTGATGATGAGCACCGCGAGAAGGGCGTTTTTCATAAAATCGTATTGGATATAGTCAAATGGAAGGATGGCTTCCATCCATTGGTATATTGTATGCATGGGGGTTTGGTTCCTCTCTTATTATTAAGTTCCGCATATCCCCTCCCAGTGCCTCACACGGCAGAGGCATTCCTGTCCGCTTCTCTCCCAGGAATCCCTCTGGGGCACTGTACGGGCATATGCTGTTTAAGTTCCGCATATCATTTACTTTTTTCACCCGAATGCTTCATGGAATTCCCTGCTCGCAAATACCTGCGCCGGGCTGCCCTCCTTGCGCACGGTCTTATCAAGCAAAATTACATTGTCGGCATATTTTTCAACATAATCCAGGTCGTGGCTGACCAATATCATGGCAAGGTCACAATTTTTCTTTAGTCCGTGGATATTTTCGTAAAAAAGCTCCATCCCGTTGCGGTCAATCCCGGAGACTGGTTCGTCAAGCAGCAAAAGATTGGGAACCGGGTCACATGCAATCGAGAGCAGTACGCGCTGCAGTTCCCCGCCGGAAAGGTCGCCCAGCTGCTTTTCTATCAGTCCCTGCGCCTCAAACATGGAAAGGGATTGGCGAACCCGCTCTTTTAGCGCCTTCGTCCTTTTCAGGAATACCGGGACATTGCTGATATAACTGGCAAACATATCATAAACACTTGTCGGTGTATTTTTTTCAAAATTCAAATGCTGCGGCACATATCCGACCCGTAAATCCTGAACACTTTTGTCGCGCATATCGCGGAACTCGATGGTTCCGGTGTGGCGGACTTCCCCGAGAATCGCTTTAATCAGGGTGGACTTGCCCGCGCCGTTGCGCCCGATGATAACGGTCAGTTTGCCGCAGTGAATGTGGAGATTCACATGTTCAATGATGGTCTCGCGCCCGATGCGCACACCAATGTCATTCATCTTAATGCAATGGAGCCCACAGGGCGGCTGCAGGATTCGGTATTTTCGTTTTACGGCTTCCTCACTCATATGGGTGCTCTCCTTATTTTTGGTAAATGCTGTTTGGCTCGTCCAAGTCTGTGTGCCAGACAGGTTCCCTTTCGGACAAATGACCTGAAATCCATTTGTCTGATATGGTTGTTTTGTGGGCAGGATGTTATTTCCCATTTAATGCGGGATACTTTTTAATTTCTCCAGATTTTCCCGCATCGCGGCAAGGTACGCATCGACCTCATCCGCGCCGGATGTCAGAGGGTCAAGGCAGAGTACACTGCAGCCCGTTTCCTGCGCAATCTGTTCGGCAATGTCACCATTTTCTTTTTCCACGAGCAGATAGCGGACACCGTGAAGGCGTATCTCGTCCGTAAGCTCTGCAAGCTCCCCTGCGGAAAGTGCGCTGTCTGCGTCCATATCAAGACTGTGCACCACCTCCATGCCAAAGCCATCACACAAATACACAAACGCATCATGGAAGGTGACAACGGCAAGTCCTGAAAGCGTTTCCTCCAACTCTTTGTATTCCGCCAAAAGTGCAGCGACTTTTTCACTGTAAAAAAGCTCATTTGCACGGATGCTGGACTCCTGTCCCGGAAAGGCTTTGCATAAACCATCCGCGATTGTGTGTATCTGCATTTGGTAACGCTCCATGTCCATCCAGACATGACCGTTTTCTTCGGATTCTTCGTCATGGTTTTTCACAGAATCCTCCGATTCGGCTGTATCATGGTTCTGCCCTGGATTTTCCGGTTCGCCCGCTTCATGGCTCAGCCCGGAATTTTCCGGTTCGTCCTCGAAATGGTCATGCACAGAATCCTCCCCATGATTATGGTCATGCCCTGCCCCTGCAAGCAGTTCCATCCCTGTGCATGAATCAATTACGGTAAGTCCGGTCAACTTTTTTGTCGCCTGCCCGATAAAAAGTTCCATCCCCCCGCCATTGATGACAAGCAAATCCGCCGTCTCAAGCAAGAGCATGTCCTTCGTTGTCAGCTGATAATCATGCAGGCAGCCGGTATGGTTTTCCGTCAGATTTGCAACCTTTAAGCCCTCTACGCCCTGTGTCAGATTCCGCGTGATAATGAATACCGGATAAAATGAAGTGAGAACTGTCTCCTCCTCCTCCTGCCCGTACACCACCGTTTTCCTGCCAAATGCCGCGATTAAAATGTAACTGACCAGGGAAAATATGAACATTGTTCCAAATATAATCCCAAGCTTGCGTTTTAACATAATGCCTCTTTTCTTTATTTCCAATTTCCTGTTTTCCAATTTTATCATGCCATTTTAGTTCATCTGTTTTTCTGATTATTTCATCCGGAAAATCCTGTGCGGTCTGAAAAAAATGTAAATTCCCGCATCCCTGGCCGCAGCGCAACCATTTTCCACTGATACAGGAAATTCCTACTTGCTCAGGAAAAATGCCGCCACAAATCCAACCGCGAAGGTAAACACCGACACAACCACTGCCAGAACAGACACTGCCGAAATCCCAAGCCCCATCAGCACCGCCACGGGCGATGCCATTACTAAGCCAAGGATACCGGAATAGGTATAAAGCGGATAGCGCTTTAACAAAAATTCAATCAGGCGCGCCACAAGCAGGATACCTGCAATCACCCCAATACCAAACGGCACCAAAAGGGCAAAGCCTTTTAACAGCCCGTCCGTATCAAATGCTGTAAGCGCTTCCATAAAGGAGCGAATCTGTGCAATGATTGGCGTATAATAACCAAGCGCCATCAGCACCAAGGAGCCGCTCACGCCCGGAATAATCATGGTAGCCGAGGTAATGACACCCATTACCAACAAAATTCCCATCTGCCCCGCATTTACGGTAAGCTCCCGCTCCACGCCATGGTTCTTGCCAAAAACCTGTAACAGGATGACGAGCGTAAAAAATATCACAAAGAGCAGCGCTGCGCCTGCGTTTGCCTTTTTTCCCTTCAAACCGCCAAAAATCACCGGAAGCCCCCCAAAAATCAGCCCGATAAACAAAAATGCGGTCTGCAGCGGAAAGCGCTCAAAAAAGTACGTGATGCAAAAGGAAAGTCCTGCGATGCTTAACAACATGCCGATTACATACGGCAACAGCGTCCGGATGCTTTTCTTAAATTCTTTCAGAATATGGTTGATTGCCCCGATGATTTTGTCATAAATGCCCATGGACACCATCATGGTACCGCCGCTTACGCCCGGAATAATGTTCGCTACCCCAATCATTGCCCCACGCAGAATATCTTTGATAAAATTCATGTTGATACCCCTTTCCCACGAAAAATCCAAAAATACAGGATATCCAAAATGTGTCTGTCCCTCCTGAAATCTCCGGCTTTCCAGTTTCCCTCTGTATTTTATTCCCATAATAATTCGTATTTAATCATACCACGCAAAGGGAGTTTTGTCCACGGGGGTTTTCTTAAGAATTTATAAGAATTTGGGATTCTATCAGAATTTTAGATTGTGGGGAAGGATATCTGGAGGGCAAAAAAGATAACAGGATGCCCCGAAAGCCATATGGCCTTCGGGGCATCCCGCCCAAGATTTTGTCTTGGAAAAGATTATTTTTGGATTACTGAAGCTTTACAGAGAAGTACTCATTAAGTGCAACCGTATGGAGAATGTAGTTGCCGTTATCTGTCTTCTCGTATACTTTTACATTCTTTACAAGTACATAAGAAGTACCAGTTCCTGTAAGAGTATTTACATAATCTCCATCCACAATTGCAAGACCCTCATACTTATTGTTATCTACTTCTAACTGAGCAATGATATCATTGATATAATTAGCTGCGGTCGAAGTAAGAACTCTGGTCTTAACCTTAACAGTAGGTGCATTCTTCTTAATCGAAACATTTACAGTTGCCGGAACAACGTTGCGTGTAATACTGCCAACGGTTCTCTGTGCAGTAATTACAAAGCTACCCTCGTTCACATTGTAACCATTGCCACCAACGATTACACTATACTTCGCAGTATCCATCGTTGTTGCACTGCCGCTTACGGTTTTGTTCTCAGAGAAATCAACCGTATAAACACCATCTGCAAACTCTACCCCGCTCTTCAGGGAAGTGTTGCCACTCTTTACATCAAAATTGCTTGAACCTCTCAAATCATCCTGGACAATTGCATATGCAACACCCGCACTGTCAAGTGCAACAACCCTAAAGCTATACTTTGCACTATCCATGTTTGTAATGTTAGCCGGGTCGATTGTTACATTGTCAGAACCGTTCACAGGAACAAATCTGTAACTGGAAGCCTCGTCAACCTGAGCTGCAGTCTTATTCGGTGCTTTTACTGTATTGCTAACAATCGTGCTAACCGCATTGTTGTTAACCCATACACGGTACGTATAAACACCTGCCGGCTGTTCCTGGCCCTCGAACGTAATCTTATTATCAACACCAACGCCCTTTACATAAGCCTCTGCCTGTGCTGCAGTTACGCCATTCGGTCTAGCCAAAGACTCAACTCTGTTAACTGTAACACCATAATCCTGGCTATACTGATCCTTACCAGTAAACGTAACTACTTTGCTCTCGATTCCAACTGCGGAACCACTTACTGTAGTCGTAGCATTCGAAATCGTAACTGCCTGTTGATCCGGTACTACATTTACCAGATTCTGGTTTGCTCTAACAACAACCGTTGCAACCGAAGTCATCTTGATACCGCTATAATCAAATACCATAAGAATTCTTGCGGTTCCAGCCTTAACCGGTGCTAATGTTCCGCTCGCTGCATCTACTAACAGAACACTCGGGTCAAGAGTCTCAAACGTAACACCTAAATCGTTAACTTCTGAATCATTGCTCAATACAACCTTAGTGCTAAGTTTCACTCCAGTAGTACCCTCGTAAATCGTAACTGCATTTGTGCCTACTCCGGCAATTACCGAACCATCCGAAACATTTACTAAGCCATACTGAATTGTTCCAGCTGTGATTGCTGCCGCATCCACACCTTCTACCGTAATCTTGTTGGAAGTAATCTTAATCTCATTCCAGTTTTCATCAAACTTACCAGTAGCATAGCTAGCCTCAAGTTCAACCTTCTGACCAAGCTGGTAGATTGTAACCTTCTTGTCTGTTGAGCTATTGTCTACCGTGGAGAAAATCTCATCGCTTGTTGTAACAACAAGACCTGCCGGGATATCAAGCTCGATGTTGTTTGCATCAAGAACTAAGATATTAACCTTGGTCGGCTCGCCAACAACTGCGGTAAACGGACCAGTCAGGACAATCTTGTCAATCTCACCAATCTTTACGGTAAGAGCAACCGGCTCCTGGTCGCCATAAGCAAAGTTGAGCTGCTCATCGTTTGTTAACGAAGCATACTTCTTAACGGTAACTGTGCCATCCTCGTTCAGAACCGGGTCTGCGAAGATTGCCTTGATGTCGCCGCCATACTGGTTTGTAATCTTAAGATCCTTAACGTTCTCAGCCGTTACACCAGCAACCTCAAGGACGATGTCGTATACGCTCTTTACAGAAGCACTCTTAACAACCGGATCACCTGCTACAACCTTTACAGTGTACTCCTTGGAAACAACTTCCGGATATTCCTTTCCGTCGAAGCCCTCGGACTGAACAGACCATACCTTAAGAACGCCCTCGCCCTCTGCAACTGCAGTAAGCATACCGTTCGTCTTTGCTACTGTGAAGATTTCCGGTGTCAGGGAAACAAAACGAACTGCGTCAGTCGTGTAGTTTCTCATATCCCTGTTCCACTCGGTATTGCCATCAACGTCTTTTCTGATTCCGGTAAGCTGTACCTTCTCACCAACCTTGATGCCTTCCTCTACCTGCTTTGCGCTCTCCGCACTAAGACCAACCCTGGAAGCATTTCTCTTAACGGTTACCTTACATGTCTTTTCTACAGTTTCCATATCATCTGCAGTAAAAGTTGCGGTAACTGTCGTGGTACCAACCTTAACAGCGGTAACCAGACCCTTGCTGCCTACGGTAGCGATGCTCGGATCCGCAGATTCGAATGTGACGCTTGTGTAGCCACTCTCCCTCCAGTTCCAAACACTGGCATAGCGCTCGCTCTTGTAGGTGCCTGTGATGTCGCTGTTCATGCCGTTGCCGTTATCAAGATAAAGCAACAGGCTTTTGTACATCTGCGGGCCATCTTCCTCAGCAGCGGATACTGCTCTGCCCGGCAACATGGTAACTACCATTGCCAAAGCTAACACGAAGGCGAGCTTTTTGAAGATACTCTTCATTTTTTCTTCCTCCTTAAAAATTTTGATTTGGTATTATATTCGTGGATACTTTTTGGTCGGCGGTGTAATAATACATTAACTATCGCTTAACCAAAATCTAGCAATAGTTTCCGGGAAAAGCACGGCAACCCGGTGAGCTTAAAAACAAATTCTGCCGTGCAGAAATGAGGATAAAAAAGATGAGTACAAAAAGATTTGCAAGCCTTATGCAAGGCAAAGACGCGGCACTTGTGGTCAGCCGGAAAAAAGATTTCTATCTTTCCGAATGGTACACGTACTGGATTGAGAATTACAAAGCTACTACCGTCAAAAAAGGAACACTGGACAGCTATGACAAGATTTTTCACCTCTACATCGAACCGTTTTTGGGTGACCGAAGGCTCTCGGAAGTCACAAGCCAGGAAATTCAGGTTTTCTACAATGAACTGGCAAAAAATGACTACTCCAAATCAACCATCACCCTGGTTCACGCCCTTGTTACAAATATGTTCAAGCACGCATACCGTCTGGAGCTGATTGAGAAAAACCCGATTGACCATATCATACTGCCGCGCGGCCGCCAGAAGCAGGAACGCCATGTGCTCTCCCGGGACGAACAGGAAATTCTGCTGCGCTACCTTGTCGGCAATGAAATTGAAGACCTTGTCATTTTTGCGCTTGCCACCGGCATGCGTCTTGGGGAAATCACCGGGCTTACATGGGAAAATGTTGATTTTGACCGCAACGAAGTGCATGTCAGGGAAATATTAAAGAGGGCACCGAAAGGCGGATTCTATAAGGACGCTCCAAAAACTTCTAAAAGTTCCCGGACAATCCCAATTCTTCCACAGATTACAGAACGTTTGAAAAGACTAAAGAAATTTCAGGAAAGGAAAAAACTTGCCGGGCGGATGCCGCGCAGCAATGATTTCGCAGCGCTTGGAAAGCTTGTTTTTGTCCGCCCGGACGGTTCCCCGTACAGTGATTTGCAGCTTTGCCGCATACTAAAACGCATCGTGACCGAAATCAACCGGGATGACATCGAATTTCCGCCCATTACCCCGCACTGCCTGCGCCACACTTTCGCAACCCGCGCGCTGGAAAATGGCATTTCCGCTAAAGTTGTTCAGGAATTCCTCGGACACAGCAGCATAAAGCTGACGCTTGACCTTTACACACATGTGATGCACCATACCAAAGCGGAGGAAATGCAAAAAATGTCCGCACTGTTCTAAGTATAGTTCCCCACCTCCCATATGTGCATAAAAAACCCCGCCAGACATTCTTTTTTCTTCTCTGCCGCATATCGCGGCTTTCATTTTCTCTTTCTGTCTGGCGGGGATAATGATTGTCATGAAAGCCTGCCGATGCGCTCGATCGCTTCCACGGTATTCTCATACGAACCAAATGCGGTCAAACGGAAATACCCCTCGCCGCTTGGTCCAAAGCCCGCCCCCGGCGTGCCGACCACATTCGCCTGTGAAAGCAGATAATCAAAAAAGTCCCAGGAACCCATATCTTTCGGCGTTTTCAGCCAGATATACGGGGAATCCACACCGCCGGATACTGTATAGCCTGCCGCCTTCAGGCCATCATAAATTACCTTCGCATTGTTCATGTAATAGCCAACCATCTCCGCAACCTGCTTTTGGCCTTCCTCGCTATAGACCGCTTCGCCCGCCTTCTGGATAATGTACGGCGCACCGTTAAATTTCGTTCCGTGCCTTCTTGCCCACAGACCATTGAGCGCCACACCATCAAGTACCAATTCCTTTGGAACGACCGTGTATGCCAGGCGCGTCCCGGTAAAGCCGGCATTCTTCGAAAAGCTGCGCAGTTCAATCGCACAGGTTTTCGCGCCCGCACATTCGTAAATGCTGTGCGGCACCTCCTCCCGCGAAATATAAGCTTCATATGCCGCGTCAAAAATAATGACCGCCTTCTTCTCATTTGCGTAATCCACCCATCGCTGCAGCTGTTCCTTCGTAAGCGCCGCGCCGGTCGGATTGTTCGGAAAGCACAGATAAATTACATCCGGCACCTGTTCCGGCAGCTCCGGAACAAAATCATTCTGCGCCGTACAAGGCATATAAATCACATTACTCCAACGCCCGCTTGCAATATCATAGGTTCCGGTTCTGCCCGCCATCACATTGGAATCCACATAAACCGGGTAGACCGGGTCGCACACGGCAATCCTTGCGTCCGCCGAAAAAAGCTCCTGGATGTTGGCAGAATCACTCTTTGCACCGTCGCTGACAAAGATTTCATCGATGGAAAGCTCCACCCCGCGCCGTCTGAAATCGCACTCCGCAATCGCGCTGCGCAAAAATTCATAGCCCAAATCCGGCGCGTAGCCGCGGAAAGTATCCTGTACTGACATCTCATCCGTTGCCGCGTGCAGCGCCGTAATTACCGCGGGCGGAAGCGGAAGCGTGACATCGCCGATGCCAAGCCGGATAATCCTTTTGTCCGGATTCGCTTCCTGATATTCCTTCACCTTTTTGCCGATGGTCGAAAACAGATAACTTCCTGGCAGTTTTAAAAAATTTTCATTTACTCTTGACATTTTGTGCTCCTTTCGAAAAAACTCCAAAGCCTGTGCGGTATCCGCTCATAGCTCCCCGCAAAATACTTCGACGGCAGGTCCTGTCATATACACATGTCCACTGCCCTGCCTGTCATACCGGATGCGCAAATCGCCCCCCAGCATATGCACTGTCACTTCCTCCCCGGTGTGTCCGTTTAAAATCGCCGCCACCGCACTTGCACACGCCCCGGTTCCGCATGCCCAGGTTTCCTCCGAGCCCCGCTCCCAGACGCGCATATTGATATTTTTGCGGTCAACAATCTGGACAAATTCAGTATTCACCCGCTGCGGAAAGCGTTCATGGTGCTCAAACAGAGGTCCTATCTCTTTCATCGGAAGCACTTTAGTATCCTCCACGAAAACAACCGCGTGCGGATTGCCCATCGAGACCGCGGTCATGCGGTACTGCCTGCCCCCGACCAGAATCGGCTCGTCCACCACGCGCTCCCCGTCTGCCACAACCGGAATCTGTTCCGGTGCAAACGCCGGGATTCCCATATCCACCGTAACCTCGTCCACTTTCCCGCCCTTTGCGGACAGGGTCAGGAATTTTATTCCTGCAAGTGTTTCGATGGAAAGCTCTGTCTTTTTGGTCATGCCATGGTCGTAGACATATTTGCCAACGCAGCGGATTGCATTGCCGCACATCTCGCCCCGCGAGCCGTCCGCATTGTACATTTCCATTGTAAAATCCGCGGTTTCCGAAGGCTTAATCAGAATCAGGCCATCCGACCCAATGCCAAAATGACGGTCGCTGACCTGTTTTGCAAGCGCATTCGCATCCTGCACGCTCTCCTCAAAGCAATTCACATACACATAGTCATTCCCGCAGCCCTGCATTTTCGTAAACTTCATGGGAACCTCACTTTCTACAGCATCCTACAATTCTATATGTTATATACAATTTTAGGAATATTTCACATTTTTTACAATTTTTATAGGTTATCGTTTACAGTTTACACTATATAGTCACGTTTACACTTTAAATTTGTAGTTTTTTATCAACAATCCGTAGTCCTCTTCCAAATATTTATTAAATTTTTATCAAAATTTTATTATTTTTTCATTCTCTGCGGCATTTTCTACAGCATATGTATAATCATCTCTGCCATCTCAAGCAGGTTCACCCCGCTGTCCATACTGTTTTTCTGAATATAGCGGTGCGCTTCCTCCTCCGTCATCCGGTTGCGCTGCATCAAAATCAGCTTTGCCTCCTCAATGACCGCACGTTCCTTCTCGCTGCGCATCTTCGGTTTTTGTCGTTCCCTGCGCTTGCGCTGCATATAGCGCTGTGCCATCATCTGGAGAGTGCCCACCAATTCCCTCGCCTTTAATGGCATGGAAACCGACATGATGCCGCTCCCGTCAAGCTCTGCGAGCCGCGCTGCCGAGGCGATTAACAGCATTTCAAACCCTACAGGCAGGTAATTGTTGATTTCCATGCAATGCATATCCGGCATCCGGTAGCCGCAGATTACAATGCCGCCGTCCAGCCCATTCGCGACACTGATTGCCTGTGCGCCCGTTGTGCAGACCGCATGGACTTCGAACCCGCTGCGCACGAGCAGGGTTTTAATGTTGTTGGCATCCTCAATTTTCGGGAAAATGATGATAATGCTAAGCACCTAGGCCCACCTCCGTTTCCGCCCTCTTTGTGTGCACTGTGACTTTTTTGTATCCCTGCCGTCTGGCATTGCCTGCCGCCGGCATTCCAACCACATATGTGCCTGCACAACTTTCCTTTAAAAGCGGTCAAGGTACTGGCCAACCTCCCACGCTGACACACTTGTGCGGTACTCCTTCCACTCGGCGCGCTTTGCCGCCAGATAATTGTCTGACAGTTTTTCCCCAAGCACTTCGCGCAAAAGTGTGTCTTCCTCCAGGGCATCAAGCGCACATGCCAAATGCTCCGGAAGGCTTTTGATGCCGAGATTTCTCCTCTCCTCCTGGGTCATCGCAAAAATATTCCCATCCACGCACGGCGGTGGAAGCTGCTTTTTCTTAATCCCGTCAAGCCCCGCGGCAATGCAGACGGCAAGCGCAAGATACGGGTTTGCCGAAGGGTCCGGGCAGCGCAGTTCAACGCGGTTGACCTTTCCCCTCTTAAACCCGGTGCGCACAAGCGCGGTGCGGTTCGCCGCCGCTGACCACGCGATGTAGACCGGGGCGCCGTAGCCCGGCACGAGGCGCTTGTAGGAATTGACGAGCGGGTTCGTGATTGCCGTAATCCCGCCAATATGCGAGAGCAGCCCTGCAATAAAATATCTGCCCTCATCACTCAGGCCATCCTCCGCCTCCACATTGCTCAAAATATTCTTCCCGTCAGAATCGTGCAGCGAAAGATTCAGATGCATACCCGAGCCCTCCACGCCGGATTTCGGCTTTGGCATAAAGGTCGCGTGCAGCCCGTGCCGCCTTGCAATCGTGCGCACCACCATGCGGAAGGTCATCAGATTGTCGGCGGATGTAAGCGCCCCCGCATAACGGAAATCAATCTCGTGCTGCGCCGGGGCATTTGCGTGGTAGGATGCCTCGACCTCAAAGTCCATTTCCTCCAATGTCATGACCATCTCCCTGCGCGCATTCTCCCCCGCATCCATCGGGCTGATGTCAAAAAAGCTGCCGCGCTCCCTTGTTTCCGTTGTTGCATTGCCGTCCTGCGCCAAGTCAAAGAGGAAAAATTCACACTCCGGTCCTGCCATAAAACGGTAGCCCATCCCTGCCGCCTGCTCCAATACCTTCTTTAATATATGGCGGGAATCTCCTAGAAACGGCGTTCCGTCCGCCCGGTGCAAATCGCAGATAAAGCGCGCCACCTTCCCCTGCTGCGGCCGCCACGGAAAAATTTCGAAGGTGTCCAAATCCGGATACAGATAAATATCTGGTTCCTGCATCGATAAAAAGCCCTCGATTGCTGAGCCATTGAAGACGCACTGGTTTTCCAACACCTTGTCAAGCTGGCTTGTTGTGACCGCCATGTTTTTGAAATTTCCGAACATATCCGTGAACTGGAGGCGGATAAACTCTACATCCTCCTCCTCCACGATGTGGATAATGTCCTGTTTTGTATAATGCGCCATGCATGACCTCCTATTTTGAGTTCCGCATCCCCCCTTCCAGACCCAATACAAGGCAGTGAAATTTTTCTACGCTTTGCTCCGAAAAATTCCACTGAGGTCTGTACGGGGGCATGCTGTTTTTGAGTTCCGCATCCCCCCTCCCAGACCCAGTACAAGGCAGTGGGATTTTTCTACGCTTCGCTCCGAAAAATTCCACTGGGGTCTGTACGGGGGCATGCTGTTTTGTGGTTTTATTTTAAAAATCCATTTACAATTTGTGCTTCCGCTTCTGCCTCCGTCAGCCCCATCGTCATCAGCTTCGTAATCTGCTCGCCCGCGATTTTCCCAATCGCTGCCTCGTGAATCAGGCTCGCTTCGAGGTGGTTCGCGGTTATCTCCGGAATTGCGCTTACGCTGCCCTCATCCATCAGAATCGCATCGCATTCACTGTGCCCCATGCACTTGTTGTTGCCGTTAATTTTCGAGAAGAATACCTGGCGGGAATGCTCCTTTGCAACCGACCTTGAAATCAGGCTCACTCCGCAGTCCTCGCCGTTTAAGTCCACGGTAAAATCCGTTTTGGCATATTGCGTGCCATGCGTCATGATTTTTTCTTTGATTACAAGCGTCGCGCGCGCCGCCAGAACCGCCTTTGTTGTACGCACGGTCGAGTCCACGCCCTTAATCTGCACCGTGTCCATCTCAAGATAGCTCCCCTCAGAAAGCTCTATGATGGTCTGTGGGTTGAGCACGCGCTCCCCCTTGCCGTCACCGCTGCCGTAATGCTTTTCAATGTATTTTACTTTCGCGTTTTTGCCGACATAGAAGGTGTGGATGCCGTCGTGCTGCGATTTCAAATCGCCGCCATTGTGGATGCCGCAGCCCGCCACAATCGTTACATCCGCATCCTCCCCAATGTAAAAATCATTGTACACCAAGTCAGTGACACCGCTCTGGCTTAACACAACCGGGATGTGCACGCTCTCGTTTTTCGTTCCCGGCTGGATGACAATGTCAATGCCCTGTTTGTCCGTCTTTGTCACAATGTCAATATGTTCGGTTGTCCCGCGCGCCTCGCCGACACCGTTGACGCGGAAATTGTAAGCACCCTGCGGCACTTCATGCAATCCCGCCACCTGTTTTAAAAGTTCCATCTGTATCTGGTCCATATCATAACCTCTCCTATACCTAATCTCACATTGCGTAAAACGCGGATGAAAGCGTTTCCCTAGCACGGTTTCTTTGTAAACTGGCAGCCCGCCGTTGTTCCTAAAAGTCCCGGAAGGATGTCCTCACGCCTGCCCGCATCGGCAACCTTTCCCTCCACGATTACGACAATCTCATCCGCGATATTCAAAATCCGCTCCTGGTGCGAGATAATCATAATGGAGCCATGCGTCTCATCATGCATTTTCTCAAACACCCGAATCAGGTTCTGGAAGCTCCACAAATCAATCCCCGCCTCCGGTTCATCAAACACAGTGAGCTTCGTCTTCCTCGCGAGCACCGTCGCAATCTCGATGCGCTTTAGCTCCCCGCCGGACAGGCTCGCATTGACCTCACGGTTAATGTAGTCCTTTGCGCACAGACCAACCTCCGAAAGATAATTGCAGGCGCGCGCCGTGCTGATATTCTCCCCTGCGGCAAGCCCAATGAGGTCTTTTACCGTGATTCCCTTAAAACGCACCGGCTGTTGGAATGCGTAGCTGATTCCCTTTTTCGCGCGCTCCGTGATGCCAAGCCTTGTGATATCCTCGCCGTCGAGCAAAATCTCCCCGCTTGACGGCTGCTCAATCCCGGCAATCAGCTTCGCGAGTGTGGATTTCCCCCCGCCGTTTGGTCCTGTGATGGCAATAAATTTGTTGTCCGGGAGCGTTAAGCTTACGTCGTGGATAATCTCCTTGCTGGCACCGCCCTCTCCTACTCCAAATGATATATGCTTTAACTCTAACATAAAAAACCTCCGTATATTTCCTTATGCCTCCCGGAATGCTCCAAAACGGTTCCCTGGAACCATCCAAATCCGTTTTGCGGACATATCCTGCCATTCTTTTATGAGGGCATCCGGACTGCACGTTTCAAAGTATAACACAGAATTCTGATTTTTTCCATAAAAAAAGCAGGAAACCCCTCGCGCGTGCCGGAAAAAACATTTCTGTCATCCAAACACCCGGGAAACGGCGCCCTTGCCTGCTAATATTTTGTAAATTTTGTAAAATTTTTGATAAGCATGTATTCTCGATTTGACATCCATACATTTTTCTTATATAATAACACTGAATGGATGGCAAGGCAAGCTTTTTTTCTTTTTGGTTTTACGGATTTCCGTAATCGCCTGGCCGCGGGCATAACTGCCCCCAACCTTGCCATACAAAATATAATCAAATAGGAGTGTGATTTTTGTGCCCCCCAGTGTCGCGGTTAAGTTTGTGATACTATTGTTCCTGTTGCTGTTATCCGCACTTTTTTCATCTGCGGAAACCTCTCTCACCACGGTGAGCAAACTGCGTGTGCGCAGTCTTTCCGAGGACGGAAACAAGCGCGCTGCAACCTTATTAAAGCTGATTGAGAACCCGGCGAATATGTTAAGCGCCATCCTGATTGGCAATAATGTTGTAAACCTCTCCGCTTCCTCCCTCGCGACCTCCGTCGCTTTGGAATTGCTTGGAAGCCGGGGTGCTGCGATTGCTACCGGTATCCTGACGCTTCTCATCCTGATTTTCGGTGAGATTACCCCGAAGCGCCTTGCCACGTTGCATAATGAAAAGATGGCGCTGATGTACGCGCCGCTCTTCCTTACGCTGACAAGGCTTTTGACCCCGGTGATTTTTATCGTAAACAAACTTTCCATCGGCGTCATGCTGCTGTTGCGCATTGACCCGAATGAGAAGGCCGCGTCAATCACGGAGAGCGAACTGCGCACGGTTGTGGACGTCAGCCACGAGGAAGGCGTGCTCGAAAACGAGGAGCACCAGATGATTACCAATGTGGTAGATTTTGGGGATTCTCTTGCAAAGGACATCATGGTACCGCGCATTGATATGGTATTTGCGAATATTGAGATGAGCTACGATGAGCTGATGGCGGCATTCCGCCAGGATTTGTATTCCCGTATGCCGGTCTATGCCGAGACGCGGGACAATATCGTTGGCATCATCAATTTAAAGGACTTGTTTTTCTACGAAGAAAAGACGGAGGAGTTCCGGATTCAGAATTTCCTGCGCGAACCGTTTTTTACCTACGAATTCAAAAAGACTTCCGAGCTGATGAGCGAAATGCGCAAAAACAATACGCCGATGGCAATCGTGCTCGACGAGTACGGCGCGACGGCCGGCCTGATTACACTCGAAGATTTGCTCGAGGAGATTGTCGGGGAAATCCGCGATGAGTACGATGCGGACGAGGTGGATTCCATCCGCGCCATCACACAGGACGAATACGTTGCCGAGGGCGCGGCAAAGCTTGACGATATCAACGACGTGTTTGGCCTGGAGCTGGAATCCGACGATTACGATTCGATTGCCGGGCATATCATCAACCGGCTGGAGCACTTGCCGCGGGTCGGCGAGTCCATACAGGAGGAGAACGTGGTGTTCACAGTGAAGTCCACCAATAAAAACCGGATTGACCAGGTACATATCCGGTTGCTTCCGAAGGAGGACAACGGGAAGGAACATACGCAGGATGAGGAGGAATAACTTCTTTGGAAGAAAGCAGGTGCTGCATGGAACCATCCCATGCAGCACCTGCTTTTTTGCACAAACGCGCGGGTGCATCCCCGCATTTTACGCCGTTTGCCTTTTTGTATCCCTATGCCCCCTTAAGCCTGCTCCGTCACCCTTGCAAGCTTTTCCAAAAATTCCGCCATCCCTTCAAACCAGTCAATCCCAAGCGCCTCCATCTCGCCGTTGTCCGCCGCTTTTGCCACGGCAGAATCCACCGGGAGCTTTGCGAGTACCGGCAGCATGTATTTCGCGGCAATCTCGTCAATCTGGCTCTCACCGAAGACCGGCATACGTTCCCCGCATTTCCCGCAGGTAATGTAGCTGTAATTTTCCACAAAGCCGAGCACCGGAATCTCCATCGCCTCCGCCATATTGACCGCCTTAGCAACAATCATGGCAACAAGCTGCTGCGGGCTCGTCACAATAATCGTGCCCTCGACCGGAAGCGACTGGAACACCGTCAACGGCACGTCGCCCGTTCCCGGCGGCATATCAACAAACATGTAATCCACATCGCCCCAGACAACCTCGCTCCAAAACTGCTTTACCGTGCCCGCAATCACCGGTCCCCTCCAGACAACCGGTGTCTCCTCATCGTCAAGCAAAAGGTTCACGCTGATGACCTTGATGCCGCCTTTTGTGACCGCCGGGAGAATACCGCGCTCATCCGCCACCACCTGTTCATGCAGCCCAAACCCCTTCGGGATGGATGGTCCTGTTGCGTCCGCGTCCAGAATTGCCACTTTGTAGCCCTTCTGGCTCATCTGCGCCGCAAGCGCGCTCGTCACAAAGGATTTCCCGACACCGCCTTTGCCGCTCATAATGGCAATCACATGCTTTATATTGCTGTGCGCATTCATCGGCACGAGGAAATCGCTCTTTTCCATCTTCCTCGCCGCACAGCTCTCCCCACAGGAGTTGCAGTCGTGGCTGCAGTTCTCAATCGCTTCATTTCCCATAGTTTGGTTCCTCTCTTTCTTTCCGGTTTCATTCTTATCCGTTTTTCCGAAAAATAACCTGTGAATCCCTATTGTATACAATTCCGCCGCCCTTTGCAAGAAAAAATCCGGGGAAACGCACGACAAAATCACCGCTTCCCCAGAACCCTCCTGTGGGTCAGGCACTACAGGCTGACCTTTTTCTTGAGCATCCAGGCAATTGTCGGATACGCAATCGCTATAACCACAACCGAAAGCAAAATCGCGGCCAGATGCGCGGTATTTTCAGAAAGCGGCTTCACAATTACACGGCGGATTTTCGTGATGATGATTTCAAGCACAACAAAGAAGATAAAACTTACAATGCCGCGCAGCTTCGAATTTGCCATAAAAGTAGCGCTGAGCGTAATCGCGAGCATTGCAAGGATGACCACACAAATCCATCCAATCACCAGTTCCACAAGATTGATGGCAATCACACCCGCGTCGATATTCAGCGAAAAAAACTGGTGCAGAATCCTCTGTATCATTACAAACAAAGTGTCGATTTCATCAAAGCGCGCCGCAACTGCAAAAGCGTCCACAAATGCCATAATGCCAAAAACAGAGGACGTCAGAATAATCTGGATGATTGCCGAGAGAATCTTCGCACCCATCACGGACAGAGTGGTCTCTGGCACCATAAACAGCATGTAGCTTTGTTTTGTCCTCAAATCATTGTTATAAGTCATAATGCATTCGAATGAGACAAAGAAAATTCCCGCAAACGCAAGCACGGAAAGGAAAATAACCGCCTTCATCGTTGTCTCCATATTATTCGAAAGAATGCCGTACAGAAAATAAATTTCCATCAGCCCAAGCACCGCAAGAAGCAGGATTTTCGTTGTCAGCTGCTTGCGGAATTCATATTTCATCAATTTTAACATCGTAATTCCTCCGTTTATCATTCTATTGCTTCCCGGGTTTGATATGTACCAGTATTTTTCGGTCCAGAAAAATTTCCTGCCCGGAAAGCCTTCCAATCTTCCATAATTTCCTATGTTCGCAGACTTTCGCCCGGATATGCCCTGCCCGGAAATATTTTTCAGACAAAACATCCCAAAACTGCGCTTCGCTTCCTTCTTCCCCTAGGCGTATATTTCCTTGTAAAGCTCCACAATCGACTTCCCGCGCTCCTGCCGCAGTGTCTGTGCCTCCCCGGCAAGTACAATACTGCCCTCCTTCACAAAAATCGCGTCATCGATAATCTTTTCGAGTTCATCCACCAGATGGCTCGACATCACAATCGACGCATCCTCGCCTGCAACCTCCATCACCGCGTCAATAATCTGCTCCCTCGCAATGATGTCGATACCGTTTAACGGCTCGTCTAACAGGTACAAGGAGGCGCGGCGCGCCAATGTCACGGCAAGCTTGAGCTTCGCGGCAAGCCCGGAAGAAAGTGTTTTCGCCTTATCCTGCATCCGCAGCCCTAACCGCTCCACCAGCTCCGCGTATTTTTCCGGGTCAAAATCCTCAAAAAAATCATGGTAGTATTTTCCGACATCCTTCGCCGTCATGTAACTATAAAAAAATGGTTCCGTGGACATATATGCAATATGTTTCTTCGATTCCTTCCCGACCGGCTCCCCGAAAAATGTGATTGTGCCGGCATTCGGCGCGATAAGGCCTGCCACCATCTTCATCCAGGTTGTCTTGCCGCTGCCGTTTGGTCCAAGCAGCGCGCAGATGCGCCCCTGCGCGACCGTAAGGCTGATATCGCGCACCGCCGTCTTCCCAAGATATTTCTTCTCAAGGTTTTTGCATTCCAACATAAATTTTCCCCTTTCCGGACATGCCGCACAAAAGCTTTTTCCGGCACGCCCCGGTTTTCTGGCTTTCCCTTCCCGCCCCGCAGTGCCAGGAAAAGAAAACAAAAAACTGCTTCGCCCATCAGTTTACACCACTTTGGTGTGTTTGACAAGATAGCCCTTTTTATTTTTTCCTTACAATTTGATTAAAATCACGGCGCAACAATCCGATTTCGCGTATGAAAGAAAAATGCTATCATCGTTATAAACTTCTGCACACAAACAACAAGGAGGGTTGTGGCATAGCGAGAAACATTGCAATCGGAATACAGGACTTTGAAGCAAATGAGGAGGTCAGGCGGATGTTCCGCAGAATGGTCTTAGACTGGTTCCAAATTCCGGACATGGCATACAATGATTTTGTCAATGCTCTTTTGGCCGATGATAAAAAGGCAATGAATTATTATATGAACGAGGTAGCCCTCGCGACATTTTCCAGCTTTGACACCGGGAAAAAGCCTTCCAAAAAGGCGGAACCGGAACGCTTTACCACGGATTCGTTCCCGGGATGAAGATGGATTTAGCCGACCGCTACCTCATTACCCCGAACCGGGAAAGCGGCTTTGGCCGCTATGATGTGATGCTAAAGCCAAGGGCATCCCTGCACAAAACATCCGCAAATACGGCTTCGCCTTTGAAGGCAAGACCGTTCTGATTGGATAAATTCCTTCATTTTAGGGCTTGTTTTCTTTCTTCCCATGCTTTATAATAGACAGTCAGAAACGCCAGATTCCGTTTGCAGGATGGCAATGTCCGTTTCCCGCAAGCATTGGCGCAAAATGTTGAAAAACCGCCCCGGCATAAGAAAACCAAATGCCGGAAACATCACGGAGGTATGTATGAAGCATGTGATTAGCCCACTCGACCTTTCCATGGAGGAACTTGAGAATGTCCTCTCCCTCGCAGGAAACATCCTGCACGACCCAAAAAAGTATTCCGAATGCTGCCACGGCAAAAAACTTGCCACCCTTTTTTATGAACCAAGTACCAGAACCCGCTTAAGCTTTGAAGCTGCAATGCTGAATTTAGGCGGGAGCGTACTTGGTTTTTCTTCTGCCGATTCCTCCTCCGCCGCAAAAGGGGAGAGTGTTTCGGACACCATCCGCGTTGTTTCAAGCTACGCTGACATCTGCGCGATGCGCCACCCAAAGGAGGGGGCGCCCTATGTTGCCTCCACCCACTCCCGGATTCCGGTCATCAATGCCGGGGACGGCGGGCATAACCACCCAACCCAGACCCTGACGGACCTTTTTACAATGAAGACGCTCAAAGGACGGCTTGACCATCTGACCATCGGTTTTTGCGGCGATTTGAAATTCGGCCGTACCGTCCACTCGCTCATCAACGCGATGGTGCGCTATCCCGGCTCCCGCTTTATCCTAATCTCACCGGACGAGCTGCGCATCCCGACCTATCTGCGCGAGGAGGTGCTTGACGCGGGGGGGATTCCTTACAAAGAAGTCAAGGTGCTTGAGGAAGTCATGCCGGAGCTTGACATTTTATATATGACCCGTGTGCAGAAGGAGCGTTTCTTTAACGAGGAGGATTACATCCGCTTAAAGGACAGCTTCATTCTCGATGCCGCGAAGATGGAGTACGCACATGAGGACATGCTTGTACTGCATCCGCTGCCGCGCGTCAACGAAATCGCCACCGAGGTGGACGACGACCCGCGGGCGGTGTATTTCCGCCAGGCGCAGCTTGGGGTTTACGTGCGCATGGCACTTATCATGATGCTGTTAGGCATCGAAGTCGAATAATACGGAACTCAAATCAGCATGTGCCCGGACGATGCCTGGAAGAAGTTTCTGGGAGCTGTGCGGACAAAAACTTCTTCCTCGGTTGTTGGCATCGGTAGGGCACATGCGGAACTCAAATCAGCATGTGCCCGGACAGTGCCTGGAAGGAATTTCTGGGAGCTGTGCGGACAGAAATTCCTTCCTCGGTTGTTGGCATCGGTAGGGCACATGCGGAACTCAAATCAGCATGTGCCCGGACGATGCCTGGAAGAAGTTTCTGGGAGCTGTGCGGACAGAAATTCCTTCCAAAGTTGTTGGCATCGGTAGGGCACATGCGGAACTCAAAATAGGAGGTCTTCTATATGTTAAACATTGGCGGTTTGAACCAAGGCGTTGTCATCGACCATATCAAGGCGGGCGGTGCCATGAAAATATACGAATATCTGAATCTTGAAAAGCAGGATTGCAGTGTCGCAATCATCAAAAACGCAAAGAGCAGCAAGATGGGAAAAAAAGACATTATCAAAATCGAAGGGCCAATCACCGTTGACCTCGATATCCTCGGCGTGCTCGACCCGAACCTGACCCTCGACATCATCGAGGATGGGAAAATTGCCGCAAAACGCAACCCAAAGCTTCCGGAACAGGTCACGGGCATTATCCGCTGCAAAAACCCGCGCTGCATTACATCCATCGAGCAGGAGCTCCCGCACCGCTTCCGCCTTGCCAACAAGGAAAAAGGGCTCTACCGCTGCATTTACTGTGAGCAGGCGTACAAGCGTTAGCACACCGTTGAAATATCCCTGCCTTTTGCACATCGAACCCTCCCGGGACAAAATAACCGAAATAAATACAAAAATGGATTTCCCCAAACCTTGACAATGCGCTGCATTTTCGTTTAAAATGGAATGCAATAAGCGGAGAGGCAATTCTTTTTACAGAAATGAGGGTTAGATATGCGTCCTACCAATCAAAAATGGAACAAGATAACCCGTTCCCTGATGAAACTGAATTTGGCGTTGATTATCCTTGTATTTCTTTCGGCACTTGCTGCCTGTGCCATCCATTTTGCGGACGGTACTGCCGCCAGTTCGATATTTATGTTTTGTCTGCAGCGTGCTGTACTGCCGGGGTTTGTGGGCTTATTGCTCTACCTTTGTGCGACTGTTCTGTTGCATAAAAAAAGTGCAAATACTGCATTTTTGCGCTATATTCCGGTCATTTTGTGCCTTTTGCTATGCTTTAATATTTCCATTTGGTACGCGGACTGCTCCTTTTACAATGCGGTTTTCCTTTTTCCGCTGTTCCTCACGGTAATTTTTACGGACAAAAGGATGTCGCGCCTGGTTATGCTCTTCTCCCTTGCTTTGCTCCTCTTATCCGATTTGTTTGGGCTGTTCTTTCGTTCCGGGGATGCCGCGCCATTCACGGGCATCTCGATTTTCCGGCTTGTGCTCAGCCTGTGCATCTACGTTTTTGCATACATGGTTGCATTGGTGATTATTGATTCCATTGCAAAGAAGGACAGGAAAATCGAAGAAAGTATGGATATGCGCAACAAACTTGCGGAAGAACTCAAACATGACCACCTGACCGGGCTTTATAGCCTTGGTACATATGAAAAGCTGATGATTGATTTCACCGCGGAAGCGGAAGTAAACCGCACCCCGCTTTGTATGGCAATCATTGATATTGATAATTTCAAGAAAGTAAACGACAATTACGGGCATGCGCAGGGAAATGTTGTCCTAGTTGCCCTGTCCGAGCTTTTGCAGAACCACTGCACTGGGAGGGAGGCAGTCGCGCGCTACGGCGGCGAGGAATTTGTTATTTTCTTCCCGAACACAAATATTGCCGTCGCCTTCACCAAGCTTGATGAGATGCGCAGGGCTTTTGCATCCCTTACGTTTGATTTTTTGCCGGAGGGCAAACATATCACGTTCAGCACCGGGCTTGCCGCCTATCCGGGCAATAAATACTCCAATGAGTTTTTCTTTGAGCTCGCGGACAAAGCGATGTACGAGGCGAAGGATTCGGGGAAAAATCGCATCTGTGTGCAGACGGTTTAGCATTATTTTCGCTTATATCTTTTTACATATTCGTTCTTTTTGTTCCGACGAAGGGGAAGTCCTGGCCAGACTTCCCCTTCGTCTTGTCTTATTGTAAATCACCAGTGCCCTGGCGCGAATACCGCACTATTTGCGGAACGCCACTTCATTCCACCTCAGCTCATTCTTGAAGTTCCGGATGGTCGTATCCTTGTCAATATAGACACACTCAATCCCCATCATCGCGCCCCAGTCGCCCATCTGCTCTGCGGTCAAATCAAGCGAGAATGCGGTATGGTGTGCGCCGCCCGCCAAAATCCATGCCTCCGCGCCGGTAATCAGGTTCGGCTCCGGTCTCCAGAGTGCGCTTGCTACCGGGAGATTCGGCATTGCCTTCTCCTGCTTTAACGTCTCTACGTCATTGATAATCAGGCGGAAACGGGTTCCAAGGTCTACGAGCGAGCAGGCAACGCCCTTGCCTGGCTTGGTCGTAAAGACAAGACGCGCCGGATCCTCGCGGTTGCCCATGCTCAGCGGCATTACCCGGATGGCAGGCTTGCCCTCGGCAATCGACGGGCAGACTTCGAGCATATGGGACTGTAGGATGGCTTCCCTGCCCGGCTCAAAATGGTAAGTGTAATCTTCCATGAAGGAAGTGCCGTTTTTCTGCCCCGCGGACATAATTTTCATCAGGCGCACCATTGCCGCCGTTTTCCAGTCCCCTTCGGCACCAAAGCCGTAGCCGTCCGCCATCATACGCTGCATCGCAAGCCCCGGAAGCTGCTTCAGCCCGGAAAGCATCTGGAAGCTGGTCACCACCGCATGGTAATCATGCTCCTCCACGAATTTGCGGAATCCAACCTCGATTGCTGCCTGCTCGCGCACATGCGCCTTGAATTCATCCGCATTCCTTCCATCCAGAATCAGGTCATAGGAATCATAATATTCCTGCAAAAGCGCATCCACATCGCCCTTTGGCGCATTCTGCACGTATTCCGCCACATCTGTAATGTTGTAAGCGTCGATTTCCCAACCGAATTTTACTTCCGCCTCAACCTTATCGCCTTCCGTCACCGCAACGTCGCGCATATTGTCGCCGACGCGCAGCACGCGGATATGGCTGCTCTCCATCACGCCAACCGCAGTGCGCATCCACGAGCCGATGCGCTCCTGCACACTTTTTTCGCTCCAATGCCCGACAATGACTTTGCGCTCGATTCCCATGCGGCTTACGATATGGCCGAACTCGCGGTCGCCGTGCGCCGACTGGTTTAAGTTCATAAAATCCATATCAATTGTATCGTAAGGAATATCGCGGTTAAACTGCGTGTGCAAGTGCAAAAGCGGCTTGCGGTACTCCTGAAGCCCCAAAATCCACATTTTTGCCGGGGAGAAGGTATGCATCCATGTGATGACACCCGCGCAAAGCTCATCCGCATTTGCTTCATTAAAGCAGCGGCGGATGGATGCCGAGTCAATTAAGGTCGGCTTTAAAATAACTTCAAACGGCAGGATACCGGACTTGTTTAATTCCTCCACGATGATGCGGCTGTGCTCCGCCACCTGAACCAGGGTCTCCTCTCCATATAAATCCTGCGACCCGGTCGCAAACCAGAATTGGTAGTTCTTTGTTTTTATCATGATTTCTATTCACCCTTTCTTATTTTTAGTTCCGCATATGCCCACACACCACCCATCACTGGCAGTGGAATTTTTGTTTGCAATTTCCCATTTTCAGCAGAATCCACTTCCTCAAAAATTCCACTGGGGCACTGTACGGGCATATGCTGTTTTTATAAGTTCCGCATATGCTGTTTTCAATTATGCAAAACGCTTCAGCGCAAGCCCTTTTTCAATACGTTTTGTGTGTTTTACCGCCCAAACGCCGATGCCCGCATCATTCCGCCCGGTCAGCGCTACCGTGGCGCCGCCTTCCTCGCGGTGTGTCGCGCGCAGCGCGCGAAGCTTCTCCACCGCGCCGCCGATGATAACCTCAAGCCAACCGCCCTGCTCGTCATAGCTCCATGTTCCTTCCAAATCCGCGACCTTCAGGCTGCCATCCCCTTTTAGCTCCATCGGAACCGGCTGCTCGCACAGGCGTTTTGTATCAAGCACGAAATCAATCCGCTGGTAATTGCCCAAAAGCTCCGCCCTCGGCACGATTTCCTCCGTCTCCCCCGCATACAGGCACGGGCTGACCGACGGCCATCCCTCATCGTCAAAAACCATGCGCCGGACATTCAATGTGCAAAGGCGCGGGTCGCGCTCGTAGCGCGCGTGGCAGACAAGAAACCAGCCATTCTCTTTTGTCTCAAGCACCGAATTGTGTCCAAGTGCCATAAAACCAGTGCCTGCCTTCAGGCTGTAGCCCGTCGTGATTTTTAAGCCGACATGGTTTGCCGGCCACGCCATATCATCCAATCTCCTGCCATTGTGGTCAACATACGGTCCGGCAAGGTTTTTGCTGCGCCCAACCCTCACATTGTAAACATTGTTCAGGGAATCGTAGGAAACAAACAGGTAATAATAACCGGTTTGCCGGTTATAGTGCACATACGGTCCTTCAATTGCGGTATCACAGCTTTTGCGGGCACGGCAGGCAAGCACCTTTCCGTAGCCCTCCTCGTCCGGAAGTCCGGTTTGTGCGTCCAGATGCAACAGCCTTATGCCGCCCCAGAAGGAACCGTAGACAAGGTAATACTCCCCTGTTTCCTCCTCGCGCACCGGATTCGCGTCAATCGCGTTGACCGGGGAATCCGGTGTCGTATGCACGGCAATGCCCCGGTGCTCAAATGGTCCTTCGGGGTTATCTGCCACCGCAAGCCCGATGACCGAATTCTGCGAACCAAAGGTTGATGCCGAATAGTACAGGCGGTATTCCTCCCCCACCTTGATGATATCGGGAGCCCAGATATTGCGGACATCCGTCAGCTCCCTTACCTCCTCCGGAACCTCGCGCACCGCCGTTTTCAGATACTCAAAATGAATCAAATCCTTTGAGCGCCTGATTTGGCCGCCGATTCCCTCACGGAATTTCGGGCCAAGGTCCGTCGAGTAAGTATAATAGTATTTGCTTTTCTCGTCATAATATATCGCCGGGTCATGTGAAAATAATCCGCCCTCTTTTGACTCCATCGCATCCTCCCATATCAATCTGTGCAGGGCAGCCATCCGCGCCCCTGTGCATAAAAAACGGGAACCACAGCAGCAAATCTGCCGCTGCAGTTCCCTGCAAAACTATTCCAATATGGACTACTCGGTAATTACCTCGTAATTCAGCTCAATACCTAACAATGCGTAAGTCTCCTTCGCCGTTGCGAGCGCCTGCTGGTTGTACTCTAACGCCTTCGCTGCCATCTCTTTTGCATAATCGTGTGCATTTCTGCCCTGGTCACGCACAAGCACTTCCACGTCGGTATCGTTCTCCGCATGGCGGTATACACCATCGATGAACGCCTGGAAGCCCGGAATCTGAACATCACCGAACGGAACCGGTCTGGTCACATTCGCAAAGAAAGCGTCAAAATACTTGCCGTATTTCTGGTCTTCTTCCTCCGTAACCAATTGACCACCAAACTGCGGGTCTTCTACGCTCTGGTACTTTCTCTCCTTCTCGGTCGGGAAAAAGCTCTGGGTAAACTCTTCCCAGATATCTGCGTCAAGGGTAATCGGGCACGGCATGGAAGCACGGAATACCGGGTTTCCTGTATCGTCCACGAGGGTCTTGTACGCCTCAAGCTTAGCCTTCCAGCCTTCTACGCCCCAGCCCATCCATTTTAAGAGCTCATAAGCTTCTCTTGGATACTTGGTGCTTGTGGAAACAGAACCCATATCCAGTACGCCGAAGGTTGTGCCTGCACTGTTGGTCGGTACACAGTACGGTACCCACTCCATACCCTTATCCCTGTAATCCGGGGTATCAAAGAGGTTGATGTAAGTCCAGAACGCGTCAATCTGCCAGGTAAGCTTTCCGGTGTATGCTGCCCACATGCCGGCATCACCCGTCCATGCCTCATTCTCCGCAGTGTCACCATACGGAGCGCGGTAACCGGAATTAATCAGGTCTGCCCACTGGTTTACGCCATCTGCCCAAACTTCCATGTTAAAGCGGTGACCATCCCAGCCAAACTCACCGATGCAGTCCGGATTGTTCGCAATCGGATAATAGGTAATCGGTGTATGGAATTCATTGAAGCCATAAATCTGGTCTGCCGCGCTCGTACCTGCCTTAACCGTACTAACCCAGTCATCCCACTTCCAGTTGTTCGGGTCCGGAACCGCGATGTTGAGCTTCTCGAACACCGCAAGGTCTGCGTACATAACATCCGGGAAATACTTCATCGGGGTCGCAAGCTTCTTATCCGTCCCGAAATAACCAATCTTGTAATCGTTGAGCGAGGTCAGAAGATTCTCGTTCTCCGGGTCATTCTCCCAGTAATACGTAAAGTCGCCGTAGAAACCGTTCGAGAGACCAAAGTCACAGTTTCCGAGTACCATGTAACAGTCCGGAACCTTGCCCGCATTAATCATGTTCAGCAAGGTATCGTTGTAGCCAGTCAGCTCAAATACCTGCGTCTTTACCTTGATGTTCGGATACTTCTTCATGAAAGCGTCCGCCACATACTTTACAACCAAATCATTGTCAAAGTGCATGTAGGTAAGCGTAATCTCCTCCGTTGTCATGTCCGGAAGGCCGGTCGGGGTGGTATCGCCATCCTGGCCATCATCCGACGGGTTGGTTGCATCCTCATTTCCAGGATTGCCTGGGGTTGTCGGGGTCGGATTTTCATCCTCCTTGCTGCCGCAGCCCGCAAATAATGTCGCGGTCATCGCTGCCGCAAGCGCTAAGCTTGTAAGCTTTTTTGATTTCATACAAAATTCCTCCTTATTTTTTGTAATGTTAACAGTTACTTTTTATGAAAATCACACCAGGTGATTCCATCCGGAAAAGCTGTGCGGAATACCGTTTCATCCGCTTTTTTATTCGCCGGTAATACCCGTCCGGTCAACACTCTCCACGAACTGGCGCTGCAGTATGAAGTACATAATCAGCAACGGCAGGATGGAAAGCATCGTGCCCGCCATCTTGATATTCTCATTGATGGAAACCATTGTGCCGCCGCTCTGGCTTGCCGCCGTCGTGTAGGACGTTTCAAAGGTTTTCAGCGATACGACGAGGGTGGAGAGCGTGCTCTCCGAACCGCCGGTTACACCTACAACGTAAAGCTGTGTTAAGTAGGACTCATTCCAGTACCATACAATGGAAAACAGGAATACGACCAGAATCGCCGGAGCCGCGGACGGAATCGCAATCCTTGCAAATGACTTGAAATGCCCCGCCCCGTCAATCTTGGCAGCTTCTATCAGCGCTTGTGGCACCTGCCGGAAGAACTGCCAGAAAATGAGGATGAATATCTGCGATTTTAGCCCCTGTCCTAAGATGGATGGGATAACAAACGCCTTTAAGGAATTGACAATGCCGATGTCGGTGTAAAATGCATAGGTCGGCATCATTGTAATCTGCGGCGGAAGGATGAAGGAGAAAATCAAAAGCCCCATCAATATCTTCTTGCCCGGAAATTCATAGCGTGCAAAGCCGTAGCCGACAATCGCGCAGATTACCACATTGATCAGGGTCGGAATCCCTGCCACGAGGACGGAATCCCGAAACGTCTTCCAGAAATCCATCGCGCGCGCCGCGTTCTTGTAATTGTCCGTGTAAAACGAGGTCGGCAGCCACTGGATGGACGAATCCAAAAGGTCACTGACGGTCATAAAGCTCCGGCTAATCATGTAGAGGAGTGGGTACAGGTATACAAAACCGATGCTGATTAGCAGGATGTAGACAACCGTCTGCTTGCCCGCGCCCTCTTTCTCCTTGCTTCCAAAAACGAATTTCTTGAAACGGTCCTTCCATGCACCTTTGTAGGAAAGGCGCTGCCTTGCCGGTTTTGCCGGCTTAGGCTGCTTTTTTTGCGTTTTTTGCGATGCGTTTTGCATTTTTCTCGCCCCTCCTTCTGAATTTCTTAGCCAGTCTCTCCTGCTTCTTCTGCTCCTTGCGGAACTTCTTTGCGCGCCTTGCATAAATATCCTTGCGGCCCATCAAAAGCGCTGCCATAATAACAACGAGTAAGGTTACAACAACAGAATAGCACCACGCCATCGCCGCCGCGTAGCCGTAACCGCCCGCGCCGCCGCCTGCGGAAGAGAACATACGCGTGGAAATCAGGGTAATGATTCCGTTCGTTTCCGTGTTGGACATAAAGATAATCGTATAAACCATGTTCAGCAAAATCATTGGCTTAATCGTCGGGATGGTAATCTTCCAGAAGCACTCCCATCCGGAACCGCCGTCAATCTTTGCCGCCTCGTACAGCGAACTGTCAATCTTTTGCAGTGCCGCGAGAAAAATCAGAATCTGGACACCCGAATACCACAAAAGCATGATGATATTCGAGAACACGCTCGAAAGCGCGGTCGCTAACACACGCGGCAGATGTTCCTCAAACACCCCGGTAATCATCGACACATTCATCATCGGGATGCTTGCTGCCCCCTGTGAGGTCAGCTGGTTCATAACCGGGCCGCTCGCGATGATAACCGGCAGGAAGAAAATCAGGCGGAAAAAGCCTTTGCATCTTATCTTCCCATTTAACATCATTGCGATAATCAGCGCAAACGCCACAATAACCGGAACGGAAATCGCTGTCTGCAGCAGGTAGCTTTCAAGCTGGAACACGAAATCCGTATCCACCAGGAAAATATTGCGGTAATTGTCAAATCCGACCGGAGTCATGACACGGCCAAGCAGCGGGTTCATGATGACACGGTTTAAGGAGTAATGGAATGATTCAAACAGCGGGTAAATCACAAGCCCTAAAAGACCAATCACCCACGGCAGAATGAACACATATCCCATCATGTTCTCCCTGCGCTTCAAACGTCCGGGTTTCACTTTTTTCTGCTTTTTCATTCTGCACCACCTGCCTTATAATCCATTACCGTGCTGCCGCCCTTGGCAACCGTAAAGGAGTCATTGTTATAGTCAACCGTTACCACCGCGCCGTTTGAGTAAGTTACGGTCACGGTTCCATCCTGCGCAATCGTGTGCGTCTCTATCATCGCGCCGGCAACCAGCTCATTGAACTGTTTTAATACTTTGTAATACTGAATCATCGTGTCACGGTATACCGTGTACTTTGAGGAATACAAATCATTCGAGTTCGTGTAGTAAAGGTCGGTTGGATCCTCCATCGTCAGGTAGAAGGACGGGTAAATCCCGGTCTCCACAAGCTTTAGGAAGAACTCGTTTTTGTTCGCCTCAAAGTTCACATAATCCGAATACATCGGAAGGATGCCCTTAAAAACGATGGAGAGGAACGGCACGCTCTCATCCGTGAAGATGTAGTCCGAATCCTTCACCGGCATGTCAACCACCGCATCTGTGTACTTCCAGTACGTCTCAATCGGCTCCTCCAGAACAAGGTTTGTGCGCCCTGCGATATCCTCAAGCAGCGAAGCCTGCATCTGCGCGGTATAGAACCGGTCATAGGTCGTGCCGCTGTAGCGGAAGGTAAACATCGTATTCGTGATTCCGGTCAGCGCCAGGTTTTTGATATCCTTCTTCGCCAAATCCGTCACCAGATTGTTGAGCAGTATGTTCGTGCGCTCCGGTGTCAGAAAATGCATTGTCTCGTACACGTCCTTGTAGGTCTGTTCCGAGTAAAGCCTTGTATCAATCTTTTTAATCACGTTGAACGTTGTGTTCGTCGTGTCCGGGTTCGCGCGCAGCGCGTCCGTGTAGAGATAGAAGTCAATCCCCGCGTCCGCCGCCTCCTCCATCAGCTTTGTCAAATCCCTCGTTCCGCCAATCGTCCCGTCCGCGTCGTAGGAATCTACTGGAAGGTTATTGATGCCGCCATCCTGCCAGCCCTTATACAGCGTTAACAAATCCGTGACGCCCTCTCCCTTTAAATCCTTATAAATCTCGCGGATGTCATCCGTCGTCGTCATTGTCGTCGCCTTCGTCGTAAACATCCAGTTCTCGCGGTCGGTTCCAAAGAAATCCGCGCGCAGTCTAAAGGAATCCTCTTTCTGTACAAGCTTCCCGCTCGTTAACAGATAATCGCGGTAGCGCCCGGCAAGTCCCGCATAGTTCGCCTCCTCATCTCTCGTAAAGAAGAAACGCACGGAGATGTCATAGTTGAGCCGGTCCGTTATCTTAACGATGGAACCGCCGGAATTGGAAGTCGGCTCATTATAAATCGTTGTCTTTAAAAATTTCGCCGTAATCCAGTTGTAATTGGTGTAAGCACCATTTGGATATGCCTCGATGGTCGCACCCTCCGCGCCGTTGGTAATTACGCCAAGGTATGCCATCCCCGTATTCTCATGCACCATGCCGTACACCGGTGCAAGAATGTACTCCGGGTCGTTGATGGTTTCGTATTTCCTCCAGAAAAGCGAGAGCACATACGGCTCTGTAATGCCCACATCCGTACCGTACACCCTCTGCGTGTAAGCCGCGGAATACTTGCCTTCCTTGTCGTTAAGGTAGATTAACGCCCCGTTCCCATCCGGCACAAGCATATAGCCATCCATCTCACCGAGCCGCGTTCTGCCGAGCATCGGGAAAAGATAGATATTGCCAATCTTGTTTGTATCGGAATTCTCGTAAATCGAGCTCTCCGGGATGGTTGCCTCAATCGAGCCGTCATCGTAGAGCAGCACCGTCACATCAAAGCCAAGCTCATACTGCGTATAGTCAATCGACGCGGTGAAACCGCCCGGGATTAACTTTACATCAATCTGTGCGCCCGATGCCAGAAGGTCTACCTTCCTCTGCTGTGTCGTGTTGGAAACCTGCATCTCAACGTTGACGCCGGACTGCAAAAATCCTCTCCATGACGCGTTGATGGAATCATCTTCCTCCTCCACCGTGGATTCCATGATGGAGCCAGTCACAACGTCCTTTACAATAATCGAAAGGTTTTCCTTTTTTAAGTAAAGCTCGTAGCCGTCGTTTGCCGCCACAAGATAATGCCCGTTCAGCTCCTTGCCCGTATCGACGCTTCCCGTGCTTACCGCCGCGTCGGCCGTTCCCTGCGCGGTGCGCTTATCGATGCTTGCCTCGCGGATAGCGCCCGGCGCGTCCTTCCCGGATACCATCGCCACAATCACGATGATGATGACAAGCAGAACCGGAACCAGGATGTAGATTAATTTTTTGCGTTCCTTGAAAAATTCACTCAAAACCGGTTCACCACCTCTCTCGCTACCGTTCCCACGAAGTCAATTACCTGCGAGCACAAAAGATATACAATGAAAATAATCAGCGCCGCAATCAACAGGGTGAACGCAGTAAGCAAAATTACAACCACCGTTTCCTTTACGGAATAATTGTTGACCTCCTTGATTGCAAGGAAGATGAGAATCAATACCCACACGTAAATACACAATGTTGCAAACTGAATGATGAAATACTCATTATAGGTAATCAGATTGCTCACAATGATGATAAACGGCATCAGGATGATGTACGGTGTCAAGCAGTATGTGTAAGCGCTCACAAGGTTTTTAAAGCTTCCCTCGCCGTCCTTAATCGTAACCACCAGGTAATTGCAGATGGTAAGTGCAAAGAAAATCAAAAGCACCGAACCGATATCCATTACCAGGTCATATTGCCCCTCACGCACGGTCTTAAAGAGGAACCCGCAGTAATATTTGTATATAATCGAAATCAGGATGAACACGGCAAGGATAATGGTGGATGCCACCCACGAGGATTTCCCCTCTCGCCTTACGCCATAACTGCCGTCCATCGGGTGTTTCATAAAATATGTGCTGTAACGCAGCTGCCCGATCAGCTTTTTCTGCTTTGCCTTCCCCCACGCATCCACAACCGGGGTAAAGGTTCCTTTTTTCTTCTGCAGCAGCTTGATGCCCTTCACCACAAGCACAATCGCCAGAATCACGAAAAATGCAGTGACAAGGTTATTCTTCAACCAAAGGTTACGCACTTCCCAGAATGCGTCCGAATAGCCGTCAAGGTCCTTTGAGAGCCTCGCGTATTTCAGTGCATTGTCATAATCCTCAATCTGTAAGTACGCGCGCCCCATCGCCATGTTCGCGTAATCGAACAGCGTGTTCATTGTCAGTACCTGGGTCAACGGCTCCATGCTCTCCTCATAGCGTCCGTTGGAATAAAGCACCAACGCCTGGTGGAGAAGGTTCGTAAACTCCGTCGGCTCATAGACATTGACCTGCCTTTTGTCGGAGTCAAGCAGGTAGATGCGGTCTCTTACGTCCACCGCAATCGCCTCCACCTTGCTGCAAAGCCCGACACGCAGACGCCCGTCGTCGCGCCCGCCGAATACAAAGAGCAGCTCGCCCTCGGAATTGTATTCGTAAACATAGCCATTGCTTGATGCAACGTAAATATTATTGAAATTACCGGTCGTTACCGCCGCACACTGCTCATCATAGGCATCCGGCAGAATCAGGTTGTTCCCGGCGATGTTCAGCTTCTTTAAGCTTGTGTCGCCGTCGCCCTGTGTTACCGTGTAAATCAGGCCCTTCTCATCGATTGCAAGGTTCGTCGGCGTTGAAGGGATGTTGCTAAGAAGCTTCGCCCTCTGTGCGTCCGAGAGAATGATGCGCCTCATCATATCAACGAGGGAAAGGCTTGTAAAGTTCGTACCAAAGTACCCAAGGAAGGTTCCCCCGTCCGCCGGGCTGATTTGCACGATACCGTTCGTGTTACCCTCACAGATTAAGTAAAGCGTTCCGGATTCATTCGCCACAACCTTCATCGGCTTGAAATCATTCTCCGCCCCGTAAATCGGGGAGGTTGGCCTGCCGTAAGTGGCAATCACCTCGCCGTCGTAGTCAAAGATGACAACCTGTTTCGCTTCTTTGTCCGCCACATAGATGCGCTTGTTGTCGCTGACATACACACCGGTCGGCTGGCTTAAAAGCCCCTCGCCGATATAGCGCACAAACTCTCCGTCCGTCGTTGCCACGATAATCTTTTTTAAGCCGGAATCCGCAATATACATCAATCCGTCCGATGCGATGCACATATCCACCGGGGAGATAAACGCTTCCTCACCGATTTTTTCGATTGTCTCATACGGCGTGTAAGCCGTCTGTGTCTCCATTACATATCCGTAGCCATCCATGGTGTAGGTCTTGTAAGGTGTTGCCGCCTGCAGGATGGTCGGGGAGATGCAGGCACAGACCAAAAGCGCCGTAAGCAATACTCTGCCCAGTTTTTTCATCGTGCCGTCCCCCTTTATTTGATACCCGAATTTGCCATCGTGTTCATGAAACTCTTGCGAAGGATAATGAACATGAGCAGGTTCGGTAAAAACTGAATCAAGACTGCGGCTGCCTGTAAGCCCTGCCCAGCGACATTGTTGTTCGCGTTCGCCAGGGTATTTAAGTAAAACGGCAGCGTCTTCATCGATTCATCATTGATATAGAGGTTGGAAGTCTCTATATTCGTCCACACCGCCTGGAACGCGAGGATTGCGGTCGTCGCAATCGCCGGTTTTACGAGCGGCAGGATAATCTTGATATAAATTGTAAAATCCTTTGCGCCGTCGATATACGCCGCCTCAATCAGCGCGTCCGGCACCTGGTCAATAAACTGCTTTACCAAAAACAGACCGACCGGCATCGCCAAAAGCGGCAGGATATGCGCCAGATAATTGTCCTTCATACCCAGGGTATCGATTACCAAGTATCTCGGAATCTGAACCGCCACCGCGACGAACATAAGCGCCGCGTTGTTGATTTCCATAAGTACGTACTTGCCCTTAAACCTTAATTTTGAGAGGGCGAACGCCGCCATCGTCGAAAAGACAATCGAGGCAAACACAACGGTGAGCGTTACGATAAGGCTGTTGAAGACGTAGCGGCTCATCGGGATACCAGAGGACTGGGATGCCTTAAAAAGATTCCGGAAATTGTTCCAGGTCGGCTTCGACACAAAAATCTTCGGTGGGAAGGCAAACAGCTCATCCATCGGTTTAAACGCATGACAGAAAATATACACGATTGGGATTGCCATCACAATCGCAAGCGGCAGGAGCACAAGGAATATCTTGAGCTGCCCGCGCTCAAATTTCTTTGGGTTAATATTACTTCCACGATATCCGGCCATTGGTTCTCCTCCTTCCTAATCCTCACTGAAAAGCCTGCCGAATACTTTTGAGAATACCATGACAATCAGCAAAAGTATAACGGAAACTGCCGCGGCGTAGCCCATCTCGTAGCGGATAAAACCGTAGTCCTCGATGTGGTTTACAATGAGCTGCCCGGCATATCCCGGGGTCGGGTTCGCACCGGAGAGCTGCACGCCAATCACGCCGTTCTGGAACGCATTTACAATCGCCATAACCGCGCCGAAGAGCATCTGCGGCTTCATCGTCGGAACCGTGATGTAAATCATCTCCTGGAAACGGTTCTTCACGCCGTCGATTGCCGCCGCCTCATAAAGCTCCTCGTCGGCGTTCAAAATGCCGGCAAGCATCGCAAGGAAGCCCACGCCCATGCTCGACCAGAGCGCTACGATAATCATAATCGGAAGCAGGTAATCCGCGCTGGTCAGCCAGATAATCGGCTCGTCAATCACGCCAAGGTTCATCAGCCAGTTGTTGATTAAACCCATCTGGTCGCCCGAAAAGAGAATCTTCCACACAACCGCCATCGCTACCGCTCCGGTCATACTCGGCGAGTAGAAAATGATGGCGAGGATGGTTCTCGGCACACTGGTAAGCTGTGAAAGTGCCCACGCAACCAGAAATGCCAGTATGTAGCCGCCCGGTCCCACAATCAGGGCATACTTGATGGTGTTCGGCAGGACGTACTGCATAAAAATCTCATCCTGTGTAATCAGGTTGACATAATTCAGAAATCCCTTAAACGTCGGTGCCTGAATCGTGTTAAAGCTTGTAAACGACAGCCCGATGGCAATCACAATCGGGATGATGATGAAGATGGAAAACAAAATCAGATAGGGAGCCAAAAATCCGTATGCTGATTTATTCCCGTTTTCGTGCCGCGCAATACTGTTTTTCTTGCGCTTCGTTGATTTGTCAGCCATTTTGCCCCTCCCTTACTTTGTAATTCCTATAATTTCGCGTACCCGCTCAATGGTCGGCACAATATACTCCGTAACGACCTCGCCGTCCTTCATATACCCGAATTCCTCAAGCTTGCGCTCAGTCTCACGGTTGATGCGCTTTACCGCCCCGTCGAGGGTACTGCGGATATCGTCGCCTTCTATCGCTGCCGCGACAAATGCATTGGAAAGCTCACGCTCAAGCATATAGGTGCCCGGGATGCGCGGCGCTTCCTGAATCCACTCGTTCTGCTCAAGGATAACCAGTTTATCCTGGCTTCTCCAAGGAAGGTTCGCAAACGCCTCCTTGTTCGCGGTGTTCCACAGGTACTCACTGCCGTAGGAAATCTGTAAGGTCTCACCAAATTTCTCCTGGACATCAGCGGAGGACCACCACTTCATAAATTCCCATGCCATCGCCTCACGCTGGTCGTCGGACTCAAACATAATCGTACTCTCCGCACCCGCGGAGCTGTAGCGCGCCACGGTGCCGTCTTCCTGTTCTACCCCCGGCACCAGTGCAATCTCCCACGAGCTTGCAATCTCCGGAGCAGCATTCAAAATCAGGTTGTACGCAGCAAAATCCGCAATCCCTATCGGCAAATCACCGTTGCGGAAATGCTGGTAGAAATTCGGGATATCCACCGGCAGGTTGTAAATCGTAAAGAGCTCAGCTAACTCGGTAAAACCTGCCACCGCCGCCTCGCTGTTGATTGCCGTATCCCCCGCGTAAGTATCGTACAGGCTCGCGCCGTACTGGAACAGAATCGGCGTCGTGCCGTGGAAGTTGCGCATTGCTGCCATACCCGCCGTCGGATGGTAGAAATTCAGCCCCCTCATCTGAAGGTCGGTCAGCATCGCCTTGACATCCTCGATTGTGTCCGGTACCTCAAGACCTAACTTTGAGAGCACATCGCTGCGGTAAAACAGCACCCAGAAATTCATCGTCTCCGGGATTGCATAAATGCCGTCGCCGATGGTCGCCGGAACAAAGAGCGCCTCATTGTATCTTGTCGCAACCTCAGCAAAATCCGGGAACTGCGTCAAATCCTTCAATGCCCCGCGGATGGCAAGCTCATACGGCTGTGCATAGTTTAGCCCGGTCGCGATATCCGGCGCGTCGCCCGAAGCGTTCGCAAGCACCAGTTTGTTCTGGTCCGGCATAAGCGAAAGGTCTACCACAATACCGGTCTGCGGCGTAAATTCCTCATCGATAATCTTCTGCATAATCTCAAGATGCTGCCTTGAACGGTTCACCCATACCTGCAGGTGCGACGGGTCCGTGTTTGAAGTCGAATACGCCTGCGAGGTAAAGGAATAGAAGAACCTCGAAATCGAAGCCCATATTCCCTTCCAGAAGCCGGTCTTCTTCGGCAGTTCATTCTTCGCGCCATCCTGATAAAAATATATACTGTCAATTGCAATCCGGTTGCCGTTCAGCGAGTCGGTCAGGTTCGCGAGGTACTGGTTGACCGAGTTGCGGCTCGTCGCAAGCTCCCCGATGCGGTACAAAAGCTCATCAACATCCTTCGCGAGGCTGCGGAGCTGGTTTTCCGCCACATCAAGCGAGGAGAAGGCACCAATTTTTTTCGCCTTCGGGTTAAACTGCGCCGCGTCCTCCTTGATTGCCTTTAACTCATCCGCCCAGCCAATCAGGGTCGCATCAATGCCCGGAATATATTTGTCGAGCGAGAAATCACGGTACTTATCCTTATTCGTGCCGACAACCTTTGTAATCTCAAGCGAAAGGTTGTTGACATCGTTCATAATCCGGTCAACCGTCTCAAGGTACGCGCGGATTGGGTCGGCGCTGATGGTAAAGCTCACACTGTGAACCCCTTCCGAAAGGTACACCGTCAGGTTATTCCCGTCGCCATCCTTTAAGGTAAGCATCTCATAATCCTTGTCGTAGGCAAACGCGTAATCCTTAAACTGCTCATTCGGAATCTGCCCGTCAATCTCCACATTCAGGAATACCGGGAACTCCGTCTTGTCCGCCTGGCTGTAATGGACAGCGAGGTTGTAATATCCTGCCTGTTCCGCCCGGAACTCATAGGTGAGCGTCTGTCCTGCATTTTTAAAAGAAGCAGCGTCAATCGTGTTCAGTTCCTTATTTTTTACATTGTAAGGGCTTAAGTCCGTATTATACTCGCAGGTTGCACGGATTGCGGAGTCATTGCGCCTCGTCGGTGTCTCCGCCTGAATCTCGATGATACCGTTTCCATCTGCCTTCTGCGAGCCGGCGTAAGCCGGAATGACCGGCTGCGGGCACAGATAAACCGCCCCGAGCAGCAGTGCGCCCTCGGACACTGTGAACGTCAGCGTATTCTCACCTGCCGTAAGCTCCACCCCAAGCGGTGTCGTGTAGCGGTAGCTCGCCGGGAGCAGGTACTTGTTATGCCATTCGTAGACCTTATCCGGGATGGATACAATCTGATTGTCATAGCGGTCGTAGGACGGCTCCGCGTCCACCCAGTAATTCTCGAACTCCAGGCTTCGCATCTCGTAATAAGGGAATTCCCCATTGACCTGCAGGGAAGCCTCCGCCGACAAAATGGAGTCCGCACAGGAAATGTAGTCAAAACTCAGATAGTACACCGCCGTCTGCGGAACATCCAGCGTGACATTGATTTCCTGCCCAATCTCAGCATGTGCCACAACACTGCTTTCTGTGTAGCCATAGCTCTCGCTCGTCAGCTTCCCGGTCCCGGTGACCTCAAGTGCATCAACCGGATACTTCAGGGTTTCCCCCGTATACACGGCACTGCCGAACTGCTGGCTCACAATGGTGTAATTGTGGGTAATGCGCTCGTCGGAATACGTCACCACTCCCGACGAGTCCTGCGGGGATCCCTCCTCCGCCGCCGCGGCTGCCTGTACGCGCATGGAAGGCTGATTACTGGTGGAAAGCAATACAACCGACAATACAAGCGCCATTGCCTTTAACGGTTTTCTTTGAATCATCTTGCGATTCCCCCTTAAATAGTTTTCGTGCCCTTTAGATTTTCGCTACTAATCTAAATTATTTTTAAAAATCCTAAACTATATAAAATATTATATAGAATAATTAGCAAATAGTCAATACACAATCGCAAAAAAATTGTGCATAATCAACAAGCAGTTGTTGCGCCTTTTAGTTTTTCGTGAAAAATGGCGCAAAAGCTCCAAAATATTATCTTGATTTCTTAGCCGATTTTGGTATAATTAGAGCATCCAGCAAAATATTATACAAAATAGAGTATCAGACAGCCTGGGCGCATGGCAAAAGCCCCTCCAATATGCCCCTGCCATTTTGCACAGGCACGTCAGAGAAGAGGAGTTCCCATGTTACATATTACTTCATTGGACGACGGTCTGGAATTGTTCAAGGCACTTGGCTCCGAGATTCGCATCTCTATCATCAAACAGCTGCTTGACAATAAAGGCATGAATATGAACGAACTCGCCGCCAGTTTAAATATCACGAACGGCGCGCTTACAAGCCATATCAAACGCCTCGAGGACTGCGGCATCATCTCGATTTCAAACGAATCGACCGGACACGGCAACGAAAAGCGCTGCTCCGTCCATCTCGACAAGATTCTGATTGAGATTGAGCCGGATATTGCTTATAAAAATATTTACGAAACAGACTTAAAAGTCGGGCAGTATTGTGACTACCAGGTATGCCCGACCTGCGGCCTTGCGACGAGCGAAGCTCTGATCGGGGAAGTGGACAGCACGCGCTATTTCTCCCACCCAGACCGCATGAACGCGAACATCCTTTGGTTTTCAAGGGGGTTCGTCGAATACATCATCCCGAATTTCATCCCGACCTCGCAGAAGATTGACCAGATAACGATTTCGGTGGAGCTTTGTTCGGAAGCGCCGGGCTTCAACAGCATATGGCCGTCCGACATCCATTTTTACCTGAACAATATCTGCCTTGGCTACTGGACTAGTCCAGGCGATTTCGGGGAGGAGCGCGGTCTTTTCACGCCAAACTGGTGGTTCCGGAACTGGAACCAGTATGGTATGTTAAAACTGATTGTGATTAACAACCATGGAACCTTCATCGACGGTCTCAAGATTTCGGATGTCTCGTTAAAGCAGATGAAATTGGATTACCGCAGCCCGCTAAAGTTAAAGTTCGCGGTTCCGGAAGATTGCGAGCATGTCGGTGGCCTGACGATTTTTGGGAGTGGGTTCGGGAATTATAACCAGGATATTAAAGTGAGCATCAATTACAGCCCGATGGCAGGGGATGAGCAAACCCCGTAACAAGTCTTTTTGCCCATGCAGACAGGAAAAAAGCACGGTTCCCACACAAGGAACCGTGCTTTTTCAGGTTTTATGCCTGTACTGATTAAAAAGCTGCGGCTTTTGTTAATTTTTCTCAAATTCAAAACATGGCGTACCGTCCGCATTCCACTTTACTTCAAGCAGCATGGCATGGCGGTTCGGGTCGTACAGCGGGTCGCCGACAATCTCCTCATACTGGCGCGCGTGGAAAACCATGATATCCTTCGTGCCATCCTCGGACTTCACAAAGCTGTTATGCCCCGGTCCGTAAATCCCCTTCCCCGCATCCGTCTTAAGCACCGGCATCCGCGACTTGCTCCATGAGCGCGGGTCAAGCAAATCATCGTCCACGGACGCCGTCATCATGCCGACACAATAGCACGCGCCCGTCGCGCTTGCCGAGTAGGTGAGGAAAATTTTCCCGTCACGCTTTAACACCGCAGGTCCTTCCGCAACCCAAAAACCGATTCTCTCCCAGTCATAATCCGGTGTCACAAGCAGCACCTGCACGGTCTTAAGCTTTGTCGGGCTCTCCATCTGGGCAATGTAGAGGTTGGAAATCTGTTTCCCCACGCCAACCTTCTCCGCCCAGACCATGAAATGCTTCCCCTTGTTCTCAAATACTGTCGCGTCAAGCGAAAATGCCCGGAAAGAAAACTCGTCGTCATCAGCGCACTGCATCGGGCCGCACTCCTCCCATGCATCCTGCATCGGGTCCTGCCCCGTGCAGCGCAGCACATAAGGGCGGATTGCCCAGATATCTTCCGCCATTCCCGCCGCAAAATAAATGTACCAGCCGCCGTCGATGTAGTGCAGCTCCGGCGCCCACACATGCTTGCTCATCGCCCCGGATTCATGCTTTACCCAGACCGTCTTCTCCTGCGCATCCCGAAGCCCCCGGATGGTATCCGCCCTGCGCAGCACAATCTTATCGTAAGCCGGCACCGATGCCGTAAAATAGTAAGCACCGTCCTCCGCCTTCATCACATAAGGGTCTGCCCTCTGCTCCACCAACGGCTTGTTGTATTCTGTCTCCTTTACCATTTCCGTAACCCCTTCCTCATATTTTTCTAAAATACCCATCAAATTTTCGTGATTTTTATCATTTTCATGTACCAAATAATATTTTTCTTGTGTAAAAAAGCAATATCATTTAGGCTTATCTATAATATATTAGATTTTTCTAAATAAATCAAGAGGTTGACGGAAGAATTTTCAAAATTCCGAAAACAGAAAAATTTCTTCAGGCGGATGAAGGAAAGCGGCAGGAACCATTGTTCCTGCCGCACTGCGGACAAATCCCAAAATCATTTTTCTTTAGCGGATGGCAGTTTGCTTCCACATCTGCCCGCGCCAATCAATCCTCCAAAAACTCCTCCACCCCCGCAACAATCCCGGCAACAATCTTGTCCTGATACCCCTCTGTCGCCATCAGCAAATCCTCCGTCTTATTCGTCATATAGCCCATTTCCACAATCGTAACCGGAACCTGGCACCAGTTAATCCCGCTCATCGTATCCGTCTCCCAGACCCCTTTGCTCTTTGCCCCCGTCTCAGACAGCATCCCCTCCAGAATGCAGTCCGAAAGAAAACGGCTCTCGTCATGCCACTCGCCGCAATACGGGTTGTTTGGTGTCTGGCAGATTGTCATCATCCCCTGCGCGCCCGCATCCTCCGAACCGTTGGCGTGGATACGGATAAAAGCGTTCGCCCCAATCCCGTTCGCGATTGCCGCCCGCTCCGAATTGCTGATATCCACTTTGTTTGTCTCGCGCACCATCACCACATTGTAACCTTTTTTCAGCAATGCATCCCGCAGCTTGATGGAAACGGCGAGGTTTAGCTTATATTCCGGGATACCCGAAAAGCTGCCCTGCGTTCCGGAAGAAACCTTCGCCTTCTGCTCGGATGCCCCCGGACCTACCGCCTCCTTGTCATAATTTCCCTTTTCCTGATGCCCCGCGTCAATCACAATCCACGCGGCATCCGAATCCACCTCGTAATAGACCCCCAAACCGGATGCCCCAACCGTACCGCTTGGCTTGTCCGCCTTGGCCGTGGTCTCCTCCGAACCAGAATCCCCGGATGTGCCGGAGCTTCCCGCCGTACCCGAATCTTCGGACGCGCCGGAACTCCCCGTCTGCTCTCCTGCTTCCTCCAGATACTGCGCGTACATATATGCCACTTTCCCCTTATACTCCACCTGGTACCACTCCCCAATGCTCCCTGTACAGACCACCGTCTCGCCCGCCGGAAGCAGCGTCCGAATTGCTGCATCCAATGACGGCTGTGTCCTCACATTCACCCGCCCGGTGGTCACCATCTCCTTCGGCTCAAAGGACTTTACCTGTGACGCGTCAAACGCCGCACCGGACGTTCCCGGCTCTCCTGCCGTGTCCGAGTTTCCCGCACCTGCTGCCTTTTCCCCAAGATACTCCGCGAACATATATGCAGTCTTCCCCTCATACTCCACCTGGTACCATTCCCCGGTGCTCCCCGTACAAATCACCGATTTGCCCGCCGGAAGCAATGTCAGAATTTCTCCGTCCATCGACGGCAGCGTCCTCACGTTCACCCGCGCAACCGTTACCATCTCCTTCGGCTCAAAGGGCTTAACCTGTGCCGCGTCAGTTCCCGTGCCAGTGGAGGAAGCAGGATTTTTCTCCCCCGATGTGTCACCTTCCCCGGACGGTTCCGCGCCATCCTCACCTCCTGGTGCGCCATCTTCACCGGATGAACCCATTCCATCCGGTTCCCCCGGCAAACCCGTTCCGCCCGATGTGCCAACATCGCCGAAAATGCCCGTCCCGTCAGAGGAACCGCTTCCGTCAATTCCGCCCGATGTGCCGGAATCCCCGGACAAATTCCCATCCTGCGCATCATCCCCTGTTGGTTCATCCTGTGCCGCCGCCGTCGGTGTCAGCCCATCCTGCGCACCTTCCTTCTCCTTTCCGCATCCAGAACAAACACAGAGAAACGCAGCCGCAGCCAACCATATCCCATACCGAAACTTCCTCATTTTTCTTCCCCCTTCTCGCCAAAGCATTTCACCAAATTCCACACCCCGAAAACGTTTATTTCCTCTTCCAGATTTTCCCCACAATGCGCACCACCATCATCACCGTCGCCGCGGCAAGCGCATAGACGGCAACATCCCGCAGCGTCCAGCTCATCGCTTTAATAAAACGGTAAAGCACAAAGTGCACAATCAGCAGCATAATAAAGCAATATGCATAATAGAGCACATAAATAAAAAGATTCCATACAACTTCCTTGACAATATCCCGCGGTTTATACTCGTGCATTCCATCCTCCAATCCAAAACTTCACAATTCCTGCCTGCTACTCCCGCCAATCTTCCTTTCTATTATAACGGATTCCCCTTCTTCCGACAACCAGAAATTTTAAGATTTCATTTCCCCTTCCCAACCCGCACCATGCACCGCCGCAAAAAAATCCGGGAACCCATGCAGGTTTGTTCCCGGATTTTTCCATTTCATGCCGCCTATTTTTTAATTAGAGAAGTTTCTCCCGTTATCTTCCGCTTACCTGGTAATTTCTGTAAACCCGTTTTCCCAGGAACACAATTCCCACGCCGCAAATCCCATAAAATATCGGAACCACCTGCCACGAAACCAAATAGTGCCCAAAGCCCCCAAACGTCCGCACATCAAACACATTCCTCAGGGAAAGAAACGCCGTCGGCAGCCAATCCCAAATCTGTGCAAGTACCCGGTACTGCCTCGGAATAAAAACCAGCATCCCGGCAATCACAAACCCAAACACAATCGCTAACGCCGCGATGCCGCTTTTGAGCCGCTCTGACACGACCATAACAATGATGCTCATCAAAACGCTGGTAAGGCACAGAATGCCGCCCACAATCAGGCACGCTTTCCCCAATGTCAGCGGATAAGGATACAGCGGAAGCACAAACTGTATTTCCACTCCAAACCCTTCCACCCCATTCCTGCCAAATGTAAACAGCAGTTCAATCGCCAGTGCCACGAGCGAATAAACGATGGCGACACTACTTCCTGCCAGTATTTTCGCCCAGTATACCATATCCTTCCCCTTCGCACTTGTCAGCAGCAGCTGGTCTGTCCGCTTTGTATGCTCCCCGGCAAATACCCCGGACAAGCTGACGGAAACAAACAGTATGACCCACATCCCCAATTCCCCGAAATGGAGCAAATATACAATATACCCGTCGCTGTACTCCCAAACCGCTGGCAGCACAAGTGCCCCGTTTTTCTCCTGCCAAAATTCCTTCTCCCCGTCCGAAAGAAACTGTTCTTCCCACGCCGCTTCCATCCGTTTTTCCCGCACTGCGTAAAGCTGCCGTTCATCCGGCTCCCATTCTAGCACCTCCTGCTCCCTCATATCCATCCAATCCCGGACAAGATTGAAAATACATGCATATGGCCGGGCGTATTTTTCATATTCCTCCGTTATGCCGTAAACCCCTGTCTTATCCGGTATTTTCGCAAACCCTTCCGCCATCTCATCAAGCAGTTCCTGGTCAATCGCCCTGCCGGAGAGCGCCTTTTTGTATCCGCGTTCCACCACATTCCTGTGATGGTATGTATCCACCGCCTTCCCCGCCACATAGTAAGTTCCTGTCTCCGAAAGAATTTCCTGCGCCAAAAGCAGGGCGAGGAAAGCAAAAAACGCGACCCACACCAGTTTCTTACACAAAATTTTCTTAATTTCATAGCGGTAAAGTGTTCCCATATGGCTCATTTTCACGCTCCTCCTCGATTTTTTTCAGATAAAATTCTTCCAGTCCTCCCTCTTCTTCCCATTGTCCCTGATAGACAAACCTCCCCTTTTTCATAATCATCACGCCGTCCGCAATATGTTCAATATCTGAAACAATATGCGTTGACAGCAGGACAATGCTCTTTTTGCCAACTGCCTCAATCAGCTTGCGGAAACGCACCCGCTCCTTTGGGTCAAGCCCTGCGGTCGGCTCATCTAACAAAAGAAGCTGCGGCTCATTTAACAGCGCCTGCGCAATCCCAAGCCGCTGTTTCATCCCACCGGAAAACGTCCTGATTTTTTTGCGGCGCACCTCCTGCAAGCCCACAAACTCCAGCAATTCCTGGGTTTTGTTCTTTGCCTCTTGTTTTGCAAGCCCTTTTAACGCGGCAATGTAGAGCAGGAAATCGGTTGCCGAAAATTCCGGATAATAGCCAAAATCCTGTGGGAGATAGCCAAGAACTGCGCGGTAAGCCTCCTCCTCCACATCTATCCCATCCAATGTGACCGTGCCTCCGGTCGGTCTTAAGATGCCGCAGACCATGCGCATCAGCGTCGTCTTCCCCGCACCGTTTTCCCCGAGCAGACCATACACGCCCGGGTGCAGCACCGTGCAGACCCGGTCCACCGCAATCTTATTCTTATATTGCTTTGTCAAGCGGTCGATGACAAGTTCCATAGGTATCCTCCTATTTAAGTTCCGCATATGCCCTCCCCGCCCCCTTATCTGGCAGTGCAATTTTTGTCCGTTCCTCTCCCAAAAATTCCTCTGCGGGGGCTGTGCGGGCATATGCTGTTTTTAAGCGGCGCGTATTCCCTCCCGCGCCTGTCTGACTATATATGCATACTGTTTTATGATTCCTGCGGTCAGCAGTACGCCACACACAATCCACCATCCCATGACATCTGCCCTGAAAATCCAGGCACTCTCCTGCCTTACAGAATAGGAGCCAAAGCTGACACATACCGCAGCCACCCCGCACAAGTACATCCCTTCCCGCCCCCTGATTCTGCGCACGATACAAGTCCCGCTGTAAGTTGTCAGCAAAAAAGGCAGCACCATGTACACCCCTGCCTGTATCGGTTCCATCGGATTGTTCCGCATCCCGAGCGGCAAAAGCAGGCAGAGAAGCAGCAGATTTTCCGCCCCAAGAATCCCAAGCCGCGCCAGGACAACACTTTTGAGGGAAAAGCGGGTTGCCATCTCAATCTCTGCCATCCCATAATTTTCCGACCTGGCACTCTCCGCCACGGCGACAAGTGCCAGAAACGGGGTAAGCGCCGCAATTTCCCAGAGCATATCTTCTGACAGCACGACCGCCCCCATCATTGCCGTAAGGAAAACCAGTGCGGAAACCGCCCATACCCACCCACGGATGTATCCCGCCTGTGTGAGGACAAATTCAGCAAGCGTTATTTCAAAAGGCGGCGCTTTATCACGCTTTGTCCCGGAAGACAGCCCTTCCAAAAACTTCTCCTTGCGCATAGGCGGCGGCGCTTCAAACGCTTTCTTCAGCTCATTTTTCCATTTCCGTCTCATAAATCCCCTCCTTGCGAAGCCCGCCCTTAAATTTCTTCGCCGCGGCAAGCAATTTCCGTCGCACCGAAAACCGCGAAATGCCAAACATCCCCGCAAGCACCGATACTGGGAGCTCATTCACATGGCGCAGCAGCAAAAATTCCGCCTCCTCTGCTTCCAGTGCCGCCAATGCCTTCCTCACCGCAATCCCCGTCAGAATCTGTTCTTCCTGCAAATCCTGCACCCCGCGCGCCATCTGCCCGGACATTTCAGAAACCAGATTTTCTTTCCATGCCTGCTGTGGCAGTAACAAAACATCCCCCCTGCGGTATTCGTCCACACACAGATTCCTCGCAATCGTATACAAGCATCTCAGTGCCTGTTCCGCCGTTTCACAATTGTAATGCTCAAAATAGCGCAGGAAGGTTTCCTGTGTAATGTCCTCTGCAGTTTCACGGCTTTTCAATTTAAAATAGCAGTAACGGTAAATACTGTCATATTGCCCTGTGACATCTGCAGGCATCCCTTGCACCCCCTTCCACTTTGTATAACGTTCAGGAACAGGAAAATGTGCGGGAAGATACATAATTTTTTCTTTTCTTCCGGTCTTCTCCCCTGACACCTAAAAAACACCCGCCTTATACTCCTTTCCTCCGCCCCAAATGCCCTTCCGCGCTTCTTTACTACTCCGCCGCCTTAAAATTATACACTGGCCGCACCCTCTCCACAATCTGGACGGTCGGTTCAATCTGCGCTACAATCTCCTCCATGCTTTTGTACGCCATCGGCGACTCATCCAAAGTATCCGGCACAACACATGTCGTATAGATTCCTTCCATCTGCGCGCGGTACTGCTCCATCGAAAGCGAACCAAACGCCTTCCTGCGGCTCATCAGCCGCCCTGCCCCGTGCGGCGCGGAACAATTCCACTCCTCATTGCCCTTGCCAAGACAAATCAAACTCCCATCCCGCATGTTAATTGGAATCAACAGCTTCTCCCCCACCTTTGCCGAGACGGAACCTTTCCTTAAAATCATTGCGTCCGTGTCAATATAATTGTGTATGGTCGTAAATTCCTCCACCTGCGTAAATCCCATTCCGGAAACCATGACCTCCATCATCGCTTTGCGGTTTAACACCGCAAATTTCTGGACAATACGCATATCATGGATGTAGTCCTCAAACAGTTTTCCCTCGACATAGACCAAATCCTTCGGAATCCCGATGTTATGTTCTCTTTTCAGTGCCTGTACCGTGGGTTCGATTTCCTGGAACCGCCCCTCTTCCTTCAGCTTCGCAATCAGGCTGCCAATCTGGTGGTACGCACCGCCCCACATGGCAAGCCGTCCCTGCTCCTGGTAATACTCCGCGACCTCCACGCCAAGGTGGCGGCTTCCGGAATGCACGACAAGATAGAGCTCCCCATTCCCTCCGCGGTCCACCTCAATAAAATGATTGCCCCCGCCCAGGGTTCCAATGCTTTTGCGGGCGTGCCCAAGATGGACGAAATCCGCGCATCTTAACGCCCCCAAATCAATTTCCTCATTCAGCACATGCGCTTCTTCCCTGACATTCCGCCCACACGGGATTTCTGCGTGCACCAGCGCGTCCAGTTTTGCAAAATCAATTTCCCGCTCCGCGATTTTTACAGTCTCCATGCCACAGCCAATATCGACACCGACCATGCCCGGAACCAATTTATCCGCAATGGTCATCGTTGTTCCGATGGTGCAGCCCTTCCCGGCATGGACATCCGGCATAATCCGGATTTTACAGCCACGAAATGCCTCCTGGTCACACACTGCGCGAATCTGCTCTGCTGCCTGCTCCTCCAATCCCGTGCAGTAGCACAACGCGCGGTTATACTTTCCTACAATCTCAATCATAATCTCATACCCCTTCCTTCTATATTTATTGGCTCATCCAAAAACAACCTAGCTTTAAATCTAGATTAACATACACATCACCAATCGTCACGGAAAAAAAGATGCGACATAAAACTCTTTCTTTTGCTTTACCTCACAACCTCCCCCTGGGGCAGTTCCTGTCTTCCCACAGCATCTTGCTAATTGCAAAAGCATCCCCTCTCCGCAATATTAAACAATCAATTCTGGTCTTTCTCTTGAATTTTCTGTTAATTTATACTTTTTTTATAAATTTTCTTATTTTAGCGCTTGACAAATGGATTTTCATGTACTATAATAAAGCCAAGATGAACGACAAACAAACCGTTCAAAAAAAACATTCCAAGAAAGGAAGGTACGGTCCAATGAAAACATAGCGTTCCACCCCATCCAATTCAAAAAGGAGGTACGGTCCAATGAAGACCTGACGTTCTATCCCATCCAAATCAAAAAAAGGAGGTACGGTCCAATGAAGACCTGACGTTCTACCCCATCCAAATCAGAAAAGGAGGTACGGTCCAACAAAGACTTAACGTTCTACCCCATCCAAACCAAAACAGGAGGTACAGTCCAATGAAGACCTGACGTTTTACCCCATCCGAATGAAATCAAGGAGGTTATAGTCCAATGGATTCCTAATCCTATTATCTGCCGGGAAAAGGACGTAAGACAGGCAGTTTTCATAGAAGCAAGCCATCGTAATCTTCATATAGATGTAACCTGAAAGCCGGAAGAACTCTTCCACCCAACCTTAAAAGCATTTCATATTTGGTAATATCCAATTCCAATAACAGCATTGATAAACCAAATGGGGCATTGTATCGAAAAACAGAATAAAACAAGGAGGTATCCTCCAATGGATCAGTCAGAGTGAAAGCCCGATATCACAGATAATATGATATCGGGCTTTCTGCATTGTAAACAAACCTCCCTATCGCTTTCCCTGTTTCCTCCCACATCACTCCCCATGTTTCCTCCCCAACTTGAAAATACAGCACTTTTCACAATTTTTTCTTTGTTATTTCTCACATCTGCACATCCAGAGATGCTTGACACCCTTCCCCCTATCCCTTATAATATTCTTATCAAGGATTTGCTTGATAGTTTCATATTTCACTGAAATAGTCTTCAGGAAGGAAAGGTATTTTTTATGGCAAAACTTTATGTAAACCCAGGTAACCCAAAAAGCAAGATTAGCAAAGAGATTTACGGGCATTTCTCCGAGCACCTCGGAAGATGCATCTATGAGGGGCTGTATGTCGGCGAGGATTCACCGATTCCGAACACGAACGGTATGCGCAACGATGTTGTAAACGCGTTAAAGGAGATAAAAATTCCGGTACTGCGTTGGCCGGGCGGGTGTTTCGCGGACGAGTATCACTGGATGGACGGCATTGGTCCAAAGGAAAACAGGAAAAAGATGATTAACACACACTGGGGCGGCGTTGTCGAGGACAACAGCTTCGGCACACACGAGTACATGGAACTCTGCCGCCAGCTCGGCTGTGAAACCTACATCAACGGCAACCTTGGCAGCGGAACCGTGCGCGAAATGTCCGAGTGGGTCGAGTACATGACCTTCTCCGGCGTATCCCCGATGGCAGATTTGCGCAAAGAAAACGGGCATGAGGAGCCGTACACCGTCAATTATTTCGGTGTCGGCAATGAAAACTGGGGATGTGGCGGCAATATGCGCCCGGAGCATTACGCGGATGAATACCGCCGCTACCAGACCTATGTGCGCGATTATTATAAGGATAAAAAAATCTACAAGATTGCCTGCGGTCCGAATGTGGACGACTACAAATGGACCGACACCGTTATGAAAATCGCGGGCAAATATATGGACGGGCTCTCCCTGCATTATTATACCATCCCGCGCGATGAGTGGGAGCACAAGGGCAGCGCAACATTTTTTGATGAGGACATGTACTATGTCACACTGCGCAAGGCATACCGCATGGAGGAATTGATTCAGCGCCACAGCGCCATCATGGACCACTACGACCCAAAGAAAAAAGTCGGTCTAATTGTGGACGAGTGGGGCACCTGGTACGATGTGGAGCCGGGCACGAACCCAGGTTTCCTCTATCAGCAGAACACCATGCGCGACGCGATGGTGGCAGCCATCACATTGAATATTTTCAACAAACACAGCGACCGCGTCAGGATGGCAAATATCGCGCAGCTTGTCAATGTGCTGCAGGCGGTCATTCTCACCGAGGGCGAGCGGATGATTCTCACACCAACCTACCATATTTTCAGGATGTACCGCGACCATCAGGATGCCACGCTGCTTGACAGCTCGATGAAAACGGAGGAAATCGGCGCATCGAACGGCAGGGTGCCAAATCTCTCCGAATCGGTTTCCCGCGCGAAGGACGGCACCATCACCATCACCATCGCAAACCTCTCAAGCGAAACCAATTATCCGGTCGAAATCGTTTTTTCGGAAGGGGAGCCGGAGACCGTGACCGGAACCATCCTGCACCACGCAATTTTCATGTGCAATACCTTTGAGGAGCCAGACCTTGTCCACCCGAAGGAATTCACGGACATGAAACTCGAAAACGGCGTGACGACACTCCATATCCCACCGTGCGGGGTGGTTTCATTAAAGGTTACAATGAAGAAATAAATTGCTGTAATCGTTTTCCTGTTGTAACCGGATTTCTTTCCGTTAATGGACAAGACCTTTTCATTAAAAATGCAGGACTGACACACCGAAAAGCTTTCTGATATTTTCCGTGTGACAGTTCTGCATTTTTTCTTTCAACCCATCGCTGCGCCGCCATGCAGACCTTACCGCCCGCAATGCCATCCCACAAACACACCCAAAATATATTCCCCGCATCCTCATGCTGCTTCCTATGCAATATCCTTTCTCCCATACCACACGAACGCCGCTCCAACCCCAACGATACAATAAAGCATCCCGCAAAGCACCAACCCCACGTCAAGCCGCACATCCACCACGATATCCACACCGTCCGCATACGAAAACGGTGTAATATAGCGCAAAAATTCTGCTTTCTCGGAAAGATTCGCAATCAGGTGCAAAAAATAAAATGAAACCGCAATGCCAAGCCCCACACCCGCTGTTTTCCGCCGCAAAAATGCAGAGATACCAAAGCAAATCCCCGCAATCTCCACCTGCAAAAGTAAGTATGCCGTATGCAAAAGCGTCACCTCACGCCAGGCAATTTCCTCACCGCAAAGCGCAATGGATACAACTGAAATCCCGTAGACACAGAGATTGAAAACCAAAACTTCAAGTACCACCGCCGCCAGCTTCCCTGCCACAACGCGCTTGCGGGAAATCGGATGCGTAAGCAAAAATTCCGCCGTGTGCTCCCTCTCCTCCTTTGCAAGCGATGACACCGCGCACAGCGCCGCAAAAAGCGCCCCGCCAAGCCCCAGGATATTCCCGCATTCCACCGCGTAAAAACCAAGAAAAGTCCCAAAATTTACCCGGTCCATCCCGAATGCTTCCGTAAAACTTCCCATCGAAGCAAAAAGACCGCTCATATCGTCCATCCCGCCCTTCATCTCGGGAAAAATAAAAATACAGACTGCAAGCAAAAAACTGACCGCCGCCGTAAAGACCACAAGCGCTGTCCGCTCCTGCCGCAGCTCGTGCTGTACCAAAACCATGCTGTTTTTAATGTTCTGCATACGCCCCCTCCTGATAATAATGCATAAAGATTTCCTCCAAATCCGGCTCCGCGACCGCCAAATCCTCAATCTCCTGCCCGCACAGCGCAGCAAGCAAAGCGCCAATTTCCCCACCGTAAAGAAAACTGACCTCCCGCCCTTCCTGCCGCAAATCCCGCACATCCAAAAGCCCTGAAACATCGACTTTCCCCCGGATATGAACCCGCTTCGCGCTCGTTTTTGCAAGCGCTTTTACGCGCTCACAAACGATGATGCTCCCTTCCCTTATCACTGCTGCCCGGCTGCAATATTGCTGCACCTCCGAGAGAATATGGGAAGACAAAAAAACCGTCGCGCCCGCCGCGTTCCGCTCCTTTAAAATTTCAAAAAATTCCCGCTGCATCAAAGGGTCAAGCCCGCTCGTCGGCTCGTCTAAGATACACAGGCGCGGCATATGCTGCAATGCGCACACAATCCCAAGCTTCCTGCGGTTCCCAAACGAGAGCTCCCGCACTTTTTTTGCCGTGTCAAGCCCCAGGCGCGCACACAATTTTTCCGCCTCCTGCGCACAATCCTTCCCCCGCAATTTCGCCGAAAACGCAATCACCTCACGCACCCGCATTCCCGGATAAAACAATGCTTCTGACGGCAGATATCCCACCTCTTCCAAAATATCTTCCCGCCGCGTCCGGACATCCTTTCCGAAAATTTCCGCCGTTCCGGCATCCGGTTTAAGCAGCCCCAAAAGCGTGCGGATTGTCGTGCTCTTGCCCGCGCCGTTTGGGCCGATAAACCCAAAGAACTCCCCTTGTGCCACACAAAGCCCAAGTCCTTTGATTCCGCGCGCCTTCCCATAGGATTTTGTAAGGCCGGACAATTTGATTGCATCCACAGCCCCATCCCCGGTTTTCGCAAAAACTGCATTCATACCCTCTCCTCCTTTTTGTATTTATAGTTCCGCATACACCCTTTCCGAAACCATTCACCCCTTCTCTTCTTTTTTGAGATAGACACTCTTCCAAAACGCAAGCAGTTTTAAAAAATCCTCCTCCATCCGCTTCACATCCAGTTCTTTATGCTGTATCATTTCCCACAAATACCCTTCCGAAGCCCAGTACATTTCCCGGTACATCATCCTGAAATCAAGCCCGGGCACAAATCGGTCAGGGTCAACATGGGAGAGCGCCTTATCCGCTTTGACCTGAAAATACTTATCATAGCTTTCCTTTATCGCCGTGCAAATCTCTTCCTCTGTTTCATAAAACGCCTTCACCGCAAACAGTCCCATATCCGGATGCTCTGTCATCAGCCGTAGCTTCGCCTGCATCCCCCGGTACATTGCATCAAACAAATCCTCCTGCTCGTAACACAGGAACTCCGTCAAATACTGCATCGTAATCTCCGCGCAGCGGTTCCACAAAAATAAATAAAGCTCCCGTTTATTTACAAAATAATGGAACAACAGCGACTTGCTGATTCCTGCCTCCGCCGCAATCTCGCTCACCGGGCTTTTTTTGTAAGAATTCCGGGAAAATACGCGCCACCCTGCCTGCAAAATCTGATTTTGTTTTTCCTCCGGCAATTCAAAAAATTTTTCATTCACACCGATTCCCCTCCATCCTTTGCACCCATTATATCCTCATTGACCGTTTTTGAGAAGACCCCTGATATGCAAAAAACGAACACCGAACTGACATTTTTGTCATTCCGGTATCCGTCCTCAATCCTTCTTCATCTCATTTATTCTTTTGTCATACTGTTTTAAAAGCTTTTTTGTGTTGCGCACCATCTCTTCTAACATGGACATCTGTGCCTCCGTACAGTCCGAAAGCTGCCGGTCAATCTCCTCTAACACCATCCCACGCGCTTTCCCTTTCACACTCACCTGCTCAAGCAATAGCACATCCGGTGTCACCATCAGCGCATCCGCCAAATCAATCAACACCTGTAAGCTAAATTTTGTTTTTCCGTTTTCAATATTACTCATATGCGGAACAGAAACCTTAATCTGCTTCGCCAGCCATTCCTGCGATATCTTCTTTTCTTTGCGAATCTGCTTCACCCGTTTACCTAACGCGATATAATCTATTTCCATAAAGCCCTCCAATAGTTTTTTATTCTATTGGATATTTATATGCAAATAAATAAACCGCAACCTTACTTTTATGTCCTTATTAAACCTTACGCAAAGTAATGCGCGAAAAAATTCTTATTTTGGCGCGGGCTGCAAAATAGCTAACTAAATTCCATTGCATCCATGCACATCCGCGCCCTGGCGCAAAAAAACTCCGGGGGAAATCCTTCCTCCCCCGGAGCGGTATCCTGGTATTTTTAAAATGACAGCAGTACACAACACTTACATCTCTTTCGCGCCAACTTCGGTAAGGCTTTTGGCCAGCCCTGCCAGGCTCTGAATCTCGGACGGGATAATAATCTTCGTCGCCTTGCCGTCCGCCGCCTTCGCAAATGCCTCCAGGCTCTTTAGCTGGATAACCGCCTTGCTCGGGCTTGCCTCATTGACCATGCGGATACCTTCCGCATTCGCCTTCTGTACCGCAAGGATTGCCTCCGCCTGACCTTCCGCCTCGCGGATGGTCGCCTCCTTCTTCGCCTCTGCGCGAAGGATTGCAGCCTCTTTCTCTGCCTCCGCCTCAAGGATTGCGGACTCCTTCTTACCTTCCGCCACAAGGATGGTCGATTTCTTCTCACCCTCCGCCTTGAGGATTGCCTCGCGGCGCTCACGCTCTGCCTTCATCTGCTTCTCCATCGCATCCTGAATCGCCGCCGGCGGGATAATGTTCTTAAGCTCGACACGGTTGACCTTGATGCCCCATGGGTCGGTCGCCTGGTCTAAGGAAACCCTCATCTTTGTATTGATAATCTCCCTTGAGGTAAGTGTCTGGTCAAGCTCAAGGTCACCGATAATATTACGCAGCGTCGTCGCCGTCAGGTTCTCAATCGCCATGATTGGGTGCTCCACACCGTAAGCATAGAGCTTGGAATCCGTAATCTGGAAAAATACAACGGTATCAATGCGCATCGTAACGTTATCCTTCGTGATAACCGGCTGCGGCGCAAAATCCACCACCTGCTCCTTTAACAGCACCTTCTTCGCAACCTTGTCGATGAACGGCACCTTAAAATGAATCCCGACACTCCAGGTTCCCTGGTACGCGCCTAAGCGCTCCACAACATACGCCTGTGCCTGCGGCACAATTTTGATACAGGATGCCAAAATCAATAAAATGACAATGACAAACGCAATCGCTACATATCCTCCTATTGGCATAAAACCCTCCTTCTTGCCTTCTTGGCCTTTCGTTTTTTACAAATCCATCATAACATATTTCCGTAAATTCTGCAATATCCAGACACCGTTTTTCTTGATATGCATCCGCGCAGCGGCATTTTTATGTCCACAATAACCTGTCAGCCCATGCAAAATTTTGTACACGCGAAACCAGGATGCCCCTCTATGGTTTTCCATGCATCACGCATCCCCTGCGTTTCCTGCCGCTGCCACAATCTCCGGCTCTCTTTCCGGTTCTGCCGCCTGCTCTGTGCCAACGGTCTCTTTCTCCCTGCCAATCGGTGCCACAATCAGTTTTACACCGCGCACTTCCTGCACCGTCACGCGCTCACCCACCGGAATCACCACGGAATCCTCCACCGAACGCGCGGACCATTCCAGACCATTTAACACTGCTGCGCCGGTTCCGTTGAAATTGTCAACCACCTCCGTCACCTTCGCTTCCCTGCCGGAAATATCCTCGACATTCGTCCTTAAACGTTTTGAATTGAATTTGCGCATCGCCACCGGCCTGGTAAAATACAGAAGCAAAAACGAGACAATCAAAAAGACAATCATCTGCACAACCCACATATCGACAAAAAGCGATATCAGAAATGCCACAAGCGCGCCGCCCGCAAACCAGATTGTAAACAGTCCCATTGTCGCCGCCTCAAAAACGACCAGTACAACAAACACCGCCAGCCATATAATTGACCACATTCCAAAATCCCCCTTTCCTTCAAAACTGATTTTATTGTACCCGATTATGACAGAGTTTGCAAGAGAATCGTAAAATAAAATCCGCCACATTTCGCGTACCATCTCGCAAAATGCCTCATATAATATACTGACAGCAAAGCAAAGCCGCTGTCTGCACCGGATTCCAATCTGGTACAACATCGATAGCGTTTATTCAAGGAGGTATATATGGCTACTTTTTATAATCAAGCCACCCTGTCCTACAACGGCAATACCACGACCTCGAACATCACCACCGGCGAGCTCGTGGAAGTGCTTTCCGCAAAAAAGCATGCCGTCCTGCCCGATTATGTTGCGGGGGATGCCGTAACCTATATCATCACCATTGTCAACTCCGGCAATGTACCATTTACCAACCTGACGGTCAATGACAATCTCGGCGCATACACAGATGCCGGGCGCACGCTCACCCCGCTCACCTATGTGGACGGCTCCATCAAATATTATATAAACGGCACACTTCAGGCTGCCCCTGCCGTCACCAAGGAAAACGGGCTTACGGTAACTGGCATCTCGGTTCCAGTAAACGGAAACGCCGCGGTTGTCTACCAGACCGCTGTAAACCAGTTTGCCCCACTTGAGTCCGGCAGCACCATCACCAACACAGCAACGATATCCGGTCCGGAAGTTACCAACAACCTCATCGCGACAGAGCAAATCAATGCCGCAGATATGGCAATGTTGACAATCAGCAAGTCCGTCTCCCCGACGACAGTATCCGAAAACGGACAACTCACCTATACTTTCGTTATCCAAAACAACGGCAATACCCCTGCCACGGCAGCGGACAATGTCGTTGTCACGGATACCTTCAACCCAGTCCTTGACCCAATCACGGTGAGCTTCAATGGCACAATATGGACATCGCCAACCAATTATACCTACAATACCACAACCGGCGAATTCGCAAGCGTAGCCGGGCAAATCACCGTTCCTGCCGCGACCTACACGCGCGATGCCACAACAGGAAGCCTTGTCATCAATCCTGGCGTAAGCGTTTTAACCATCAGCGGAACAGTATAAAAATACCAACCGGCGAGCAGATTTTTCTTCCTGCTATCCGCACCGCTTACATCACCATAAACGGCCATACTCCTTATGTGGCTGTATGCAAAAACAGGGGTTGCCGTAAAAATGCGGCAGCCCTTCCCCATGCTCCGGTAAAATCCATCCTGCATCCCTTTTCCAGAAAAAAAATTTACCACCATAAAATTTTACAATCCTTATTTCAAAAGCTCATCCGCCAACTGTATAATTTCCGGTGCCAATTTTTCCCGACGCTTTTTCGTAATGTGCGAATAAAGCGGATACGCCGCCGCGACACCGACAATTCCCAATAGCCCGATAAAAATCCCCGGAACAAACATACTCTTTGCCCAGACCATCGTGCAGCACATGCCAAACCCCATAATCAGCGTACTGATAACCCCAACGCTAAGTGCCGCGGCCATGCCGGGCTTTGTCGCACTCCCATCCAACCGGCGCAGCTGTTCCATTTTACTTTCCTCTTTTGGCATGTACTTATCCCGGATGTTTTTAATCTCCGCCTGTTGGCTCGCAGAATAATTGTAGGTAAACGTTTCATTTTTTTCTTCCATTTTAAGCGCTCCTTCCTGGTTCCATAAACATTCCACCACTTTGTTATCCCCCACCCCTAAAACTTAAGTTTGCAAATCCTTCCCCTCCAACTCCCTTAGCTGTCTAGTTGCCCGGACAATCATATAAATTGCCATTACAAAAACAAGACCACAGACCGCCGCCCCGGTGGATGCCGTCATAACCTTGCGGAAAAACTGATCGTCACCCTGTCCAAACTGATTCAGCATCGCGGTCTCAAGCGCAAGCATGGAAACCAGCGCCGCTGTCAGGTTGATGGCCTTCACCGCGGACAAAACCGGACTGCCGTGCCTGCAGAATTTCACAATGTGAACCACCGCCATAATCACGGCATAAAAAGTGTATATTGCCATCACATAAATAAGCACCCCCGGATAATCGTACCCGCCATCCTGCCGCACAAGAAACAAAACCATCCCAGAAAGCGCCAGATTCATAAATACAAGCAGCACGCCGCACACCCGGTAGCGCCGGAATTCCGCAGAAATGTCAGCCGTTTCCTGCTTTTTGCGTGTTGAGGTCAACAACAAAAAACGCATCATTGCAAGCCAAATATAATAAACTGACAACGTAATGAGCCATAGCGAATCATACAGGATTCCGGAAATCATTTTTGTGGCGGCATACAGCATATTCACTGCCAGACCAGAATAAAGCGATACCCGTGCCCGGAATATAACATCTGTCAGATACCTGCCGCTGATTGGATGGGCAAGCAGTTTTTTCACCCCCGGATGATTGCCAATCCCCGCGCGGACGGCTCTTACAACCCGGAAAATCCCCGTCACGGTAATAGCCAGCGCGTAAGCCGACAGGACATATGATAAATAGGCAGGCACTCCGACTATCCCCATGGCAAGGACATAAAACACCAGCGCAAAGGACGGCAGGGCAATCAGCACCGTGGCAGGCAACGGCAGGAAAAAAAATTTTTTTACGATATCCCCAAACATTTTCATGCCTCCTTTAACACCCGAAAGGCTACCTTTTCTCAATTCCGTAAACTCCTCAATTTCACAACAAACGTACTCCCCTTCCCGACTTCACTCTCCACCGAAATATCACCGTCCACAATATCAATCACCCGCCGGACAAGGGCAAGCCCCAGACCATTGCCCTGCATCGCGTGGGAAGTATCCCCCTGATAGAATTTCTCAAAAATATGCTCCCCGACCTCCGGTCGGATTCCACATCCCGTATCCGCCACCTTTACGAGCGCAGCATCCCCCTGCACCTTTAAGGACAGGAAAATCCTGCCGCCCAGCTCTGTAAATTTCACCGCATTGGAAAACAGATTGTTCCAGACCAGGGAAAGCAGCTCAGCATCCGTTTTCACATACACATTTTCCTCCACATCCGTTTCAATTTCCAGTTCCTTTTGCTCCCATGCATCCTCAAACAAAAGCAGGCATTCACAGAGCTGTTCCCCTAAATCATAGGTCTGCCCCGACGGGAAAATCTGTTGGTTCTCCAGTTTGTTCAGCTTCAGGATATTGGAAATCAAATCCGCGAGCCTTCTTGCGGCATCCGTGATGGCCTTTGCGTACTCCTGCCTTTTTTGCGCCGTAAGCTCCGGCTGCTGCAGCATGGCTGCGTAATTTTGCATGATGGCAAGCGGCGTCTTTAATTCGTGGGATACATTGGCAATAAAGTCGGTCCGCAGCGTTTCAATGCCGGAGAGCTCCTTTGCCATTTTATTAAAATAATCCACCACCTCCTCAAAATCACCGAAGCCATGCAGGATGCCCTTTGGCGGATAAACCCGCGCGGACAAATCCCCCTGCATAATTTTTTCCGCGGCAGCCACAATCTGTTTTGCAGGCCATTCCACCATATATTTTCTCCGAATCCCGTCAATCACCGTACACAAAAATGTCAGCAGCATCACATTCAAAAATGTCACCTTCGCCGCCCGCCCAATTTCCAGCTCGGAAAAAGCCGCCGCCGCACTCATTGTATCCAAAAACAAAAGCATACAGCAGGTAATGACAAAGGACATTAAAAGAAAATATACCATATAGCGCCGAACGGAGGTGAATATCCGCCAAAAACACTGCTCCCTGCTTTTCCTGCTCATTTTAACACCGCCTTATAGCCAAGCCCGTGCACCGTCACAATTTCAAATTCCCCGCAGCCTGCAAATTTATTCCGCAGCTTTGTCATATACACGTCCACAGTGCGAAGCCCGGAGGACGTATCGCCGTCCCAGAATTCATCCATCAGCTGTGAGCGCGTAAACGTCTTTTTCGGGTAGGATAACAGCTTAAAAATCAGATTAAACTCGCGCACGGTAAGCGGAAGCTCCTCCCCCTTAAGATATGCTGTATGCTCCTCGGCATCCAGAACCAGGGCACCGATTTCCAATCTGCGGCTCCCAAAAATTTTCGCACGGCGAAAGAGTGCGCCAATACGCAGCAACAGCTCGTCAAGGTCAATCGGCTTGACCATATAATCGTCGATTCCTGCCTTGTAGCCCCGCTGTTTTGCCGCAAAATCATCCCGCGCCGTCATAAAGAGAATGGGAATGTCCTGGTTCAGCTCCCTGATGGTTGCCGCAAATTCAAAACCGTCCACCTCCGGCATCATAATATCGGAAATAATCATGTCAAACAGCGTTCCGCCGTACATTGCATCGTAGGCTTGTTTTGCGCCATGGCAGCCCTCTGCCTCATATCCGTTTTGGTTCAGGAAAGAACAGACAGCCCGGTTGAGTTCGCGGTCGTCTTCCACAACTAATATTTTGAACATGTTTTTTGCTCCCCCGCATCCTTGTTTTTCGTCTTGCTTGCTGATGTAATTTTATCTTTGCACGTATTATACAACGGAAATGTTAAAATTTTGTTTACGTTTGCGGCTTTTTTCTGATTTTTCTGATTTCTGCCCTGTTTTTTTCTCTATGGGGGTGCGTGCCGTAAGTGGCATGCCGCCTTCCCATTCCATCCTAGGGCTTTTCCAAACAAAACGCGTGCTGCAAAGCGGCTCGTTTCCATTTACGCACTTGCGCATCAAACAGAAAAGACAGCGCACACTAAAACGCCGTCCCTTCTAAATTCATCAAATATCATTTCTGAAATCCAAGACACATTGGAACCAGGCAAACTAGCATGACGATACCGACCATCCCGACAACAATCCCCGGAACCATCATCTGCCACACCATCACCATGCACATCCCAACACCCATAACTAAGGCGGACAGTACGCCGTAGAACACTTTCCCAACCATTTTCCAATTCATCGGCTTCCGGTTCCTTGCATTCCTTACAAACCCGGCGATTCCCAGAGCCGTAAGGATACCCCCGCCCACCGCGGTGATAACGACACCCTGCGAAAACGCATTCCATTCCGGCAAAAGGCACATACACATCCCAAGCGCAAACAGCAACCCACCGACAACACCAGCCAACAACGTGATAAATTGATTTTTCTTCATTTTGATAACCTCCTGTTTTTCATTTGATGTTGATATCCTAACGCTGGTTTGTTTGCGAAATGCTTCTGAATTGTTTTAGAAATGTTAAAAAGTTTTTTGTCGGGATAGACCATCCTCTCTGACCCTCCCCGGTGCAGCTATGAGGACATTCGCATCAATCAGAATCCCCATGCGTTCTCGTCCTCATTCCTCAGTTCTTTTATAAGCGCCATAACATCATCGTCGGATGTAAGACCAGTCTGCTCTGCCTGACCTGCCATTTCCCCCTGAAGCATCTGCATGGCATAGACAGCCGAATTAACGATACGAACAGTGCCGCCCTCCACGATAAAAGAAATACGGTCTCCGCTTGCCACGCCAAGCACCTCACGGACATCTTTTCGCCAAATCTTCAAAAATCTGCTAACATCTGGGACAATGAACGGAATGTAATTGACAAACTATTTTCAGGAAGTGTGATACGCAAACTTCTTGCGAAGTACAAAAATAAGGAATGGGGGCTCTTTCTAATCGGAATCTTCCTCAAGCTCCACCGTGACACTTTCCCCGTATTCCTCAAACACAGAAACATCCGATGTGATTTTTCCGATTGGCACTACCGGGACGACGGTCTGTTCCCTGCTTGCCTTATAGATTAGCGCGATGGATGGTCCCGTGTCCCAGTACGCCAACGACCCAAGTTCATACTCGTACCCTGGCGTTCCGTCATCGGCAATCCGGCTCGGCAAATTAAAAGCCCTCGCAAAATCCGGAGCAGGATGCCACAAATCCACCGTGAGCGGGAGCATATCGGCAAAGCCGCGAGCTGTCGGATTGTCGTACAAAATGCCAGATAAAACAGTATCCCCCGCACTTATCCGAATGGAGCACATGGTAACTGGCACTTCCTCCGGTTCCGCTTCCGAATCCCTTCTGAGCTCTCGCCCATCCCTGCTTCCAAATCTCCCGCCATCTCCGCTCCGGAACTCAAGCCGGATTCACTCCCTCCCTCTCCTTTGCCGAAAGCAGAGCATCCCGCGAGTACAAAAACGAAAGCCAGACCGCACAGGGGATAAAACTTCTTTTTCATAATCAATTTTTCTTTCTATAAGCATTCCAACAAAATTTCATAAATCTCATCCCGGTCAAGCGTGCGCGGATTCGTCTTAATCACATTGCAGGTATCCGCCACCCTGCGAAGCATTTCCTTTGTAATTTCCGTTTTCGATTTCAATTCCCCAAGCTTTGACGGCAGATTACATTCCCGGATAAAACTGCTAAGTGCCGCAATCCCTTCCTCCGCCGTCTCCACGTCAAATACGACCTTTGCAAAACGCGTAAATTTTTCCGGTGCATCCTTTACAATATGACGATAGTAAGCCGGGTGGATGACTGCCAGTCCCTGCCCGTGGTTGCAGTCCGTGAACGCCCCGAGCTGATGTTCTATCTGGTGCGCCTGGAAATCCGTCACGCGCCCGTTCTTTAAGATGCCGTTTTCCGCCATCGCCGAATCCCACATCAGGTTGCTGCGCGCCTGCATATCATCCGCATTATTTATCAGGCGGCGCATATTCACAGCCGTATTGCGCATGACCGCCAACGCCAGGTCATCCGAGACATTGTCCTCGTCCGAATTGCCAAGATACGTTTCCATCGCATGGCTTAAGGTGTCAAATGCGCCGGAAATCACCTGCATATGCGGCACTGTCGCGGTAAGCGCAGGGTCCAGCACCGCAAAGGACGCATACGCTCCCATCACACCTGTCTTAATCCCCTTCTCCTCATTCGTGATAACCGCGCCGCGGTTTTGCTCCGCGCCCGTGCCGGAGGCTGTGACCACCGCCCCCATCGGCAAAGAATCTGCCGGGAATGTCTTGTCCACAAACTCCATCTCCCAGATATCCCGCTCTGTTTTTGCCTGCGCCGCCACAATTTTGCAGCAGTCAATCACTGAACCGCCGCCAACCGCAAGAATGAAATCAACTTCTTTTTCCCTGGCAAGCGCCGCGCCCTCCTGCACTTTCGCGTAAGTAGGATTCGGCATGATACCCGCAAAATCCACGGTTTCCTTCCCTGCCTGAACCAGCAATTCCTTTACCCGGTCATAAATTCCATTTTTTTTCAGGGAAGCCCCACCGTAAGCAAGCATAACCGTTTTCCCATATTTTCCAAGCTCTGCTGCCAGAGCCTTCTCCAACATGCCATCCCCGAAATATATTTTTGTCGGGTATGAAAAAATAAATTCTTTCATTATAACCAACCTCTTTTTTTAACGTTTTGTATGTTCCCTCCCGCCGCCCAAATCCGCGGGAGAATTTTATGTTCGCCAATCTGCGTTTTTCGCATTATATATTTTTTCCAGTTTGCGTTTCGCATATTTACTACCATAAAATCTCCCCGGAAATGCTTATCGGAAACATGTTGTTTTTGAAACTCCACCTGTTTATGGATGAATTTTCATGGAATGCAGCATTTTCACAAATGCCGGGGCATAGTGGTTGACAATTTCACTGTGCCCGATGTCAAGCTCCTCGATTTTTGCCATATCCGCCTCATCCAGCACAAAATCCCAGATATCCATATTCTGCTCCATGCGGTCTTTGTGCACCGATTTCGGGATAACCACAACACCGCGCTGTACATTCCAGCGCAGCGCAACCTGTGCGGCGCTCTTTCCATATTTTGCCCCAATTTCCGTCAGAACCGGATGCGTAAAAATCCCGTGGCTGCCTTCTGCAAAAGGTCCCCATGCTTCCGGACATACCCCATATTCCTTCATCAGCGCCAACGCATCCTTTTGTTGGAAGAACGGGTGCAGCTCCACCTGGTTTACGGCAGGGATAATCTCCACCGTCTCGCAAAAATCAGCAAGCACATGCGGATAGAAATTGCAGACACCGATTGCCCGTAACACACCCTTTTTATATAATTCCTCCAATGCGCGGTATGCGCCGTAATAATCGCCCATCGGTTGGTGAATCAGGTACAAATCCAGATATTCAAGCCCCAGTTTTTTCATCGAGACCTCTGCCGCCGCCTTTGCCGCCTCATCGCTTGCATCCTGCACCCACAGCTTGGTTGTAATAAAAAGCTCCTCGCGCGGCACACCGCATTTTTTGATTGCAGCGCCCACCGCCTCCTCATTCCCATAAGCTGCCGCCGTATCAATCAGGCGGTATCCGCCCGCGATGGCATCCAGAACGGCCTGCTCGCATACTGCCGGGTCGGCAACCTGGAAAACTCCAAAGCCCTCCATTGGCATTTTGATTCCATTGTTCAATGTTATAAATTCCATATTTTTCTCCTTTTTATATTTAATTTTTTAAAGAATTTCCGCATATCCCTTTATATATTCTTTCCCATCTGGTAGGCTTCCTGCATCGCCTTTGTCCCTGTCACCTCCCCTTTTTGGTATACTCCCTCCCCGTACAGGATTCCTTTTACCTTCGCGCCCGGCAGGCAGTCCGTAAAGCCGCGCAGCCCGTCCACCGTCCGCTCCATCAGGCGCTTTCCGGCAGCGGCTGTCGCAATAAAATAAAACTCCTTGTCGGCAATCTCCCGGTAGCGCGGCAGCGTGCGGTCAATCATTGTTTTTAGCTGCCCGCTCATGGCATAAAAATATACCGGCGTGGCCAATACAATAACGTCCGCGTGAACCATTTTCTCAAGAAGCGCCGCCATATCATCCTTCTGCACACATTCCCTGGTTCCCCTGCACCCGTAGCACGCCATGCATGTGCCGATTCTTTGTTCCTGCAGATAGATTTTCAGGGTGGAGTGCCCCGCATCAAGCGCCCCGTGCAAAAACTCTTCACAAAGCAAGTCGCAATTCCCTTCCCTGCGCGGACTCCCAACAATTGCCAAAACATCTTTTAATTCCTGCTCCATCATCTTTACCTCCCTTGTATCGAATTATTCGCAAAAATCCCTGTCAGCCATTCATCATAGGCAGGAATCCAGCCTTGCGTATAACCGTAACCGTGCGGCTGCCCCTCAAGCACATCTAACGCTACCATAACACCCGCCTTTTTCAGCGCTGCAACGCACTTCTCAAACTGCCCCACAAAAGGGTCGCGGGTTCCATAGCAAAAATACGTTGGCGGCAGGTCGGAAGCCGCGAACTTTTCAACATCGTCGGAAGCCACACTCAGCCTTCCATAAAACGAATAAATCATCCCATCCGCTCCGGCGTCGGCTGAAATCTCATCCAGCTCATCCGGCACATAATCCGCGTCTAACGCTGTACCGTTGACTGTGCCATCAAAATTTAAAAGCATTTCCCCCGCCAGAATCCCACCTGCGGAAAACCCCATCACGGCAATATCCTCTTCGTCAATCCCGTAAACCTCCGCATGTTTTCGGACAAAGCGCACCGCACGCGCTAAGTCGAGTGCTCCTTCCTCCTGCGTGTAAGGGCGCAGCCGATAATTTACGACAAAGCTCTGATAGCCAAGCTTGCTGAGTTCTTCCGCAACGGGCGTACCCTCCATCTGGTCACTGCGGAATTGGAACGCGCCGCCTGCGTTGATTAACACCGCCCCCTTGACGGGGGTACCCTCCGGAACGGGGAAGGTCACAACATAAGGCCGGAAATCCGGGTCATCCGCATAATTCCCATTATTTTGCGTATACTGCGTTTTCGCGGGCATATTGCCCTCCTCCCACAGATAAAGCGCCTGGGAATTCTTCGGGTCCGCTGCTGCCGTGGCAACCGTGTCCCCGGTGTTTTCTGATTTTTCCACAGCTGCCTTTCCCGGCTCTTTTCCTGCTGCCCCATCCAAGTCTCCGGCATTTTCCTCGCCTGCCATCCCGCTCATATCCTCCGCATTTCCCTCTTCTTCCCCCGCATCATAAATCCCGAGGCTTTCCGCCCAGGAAATCACAGTCTCCCTGGCATCTGCCACGCTATTTCTTGACAGGGAAAGTGTATTGTCACTCACAGAAGCATCCGGCAAAAGTTTCGCAATCGTGCGCAGCGTGCCAGAAAAGCCGCTCCCGCCGTGGGTCACAAACGGAATCACGGTCTTTGTGCCAAAATCATATTCCTCCAGGAAAGTGTAGACTGGCATTGGTAAATCCGCCCACCAATTTGGAAATCCTAAAATCACCGTTTCATACTGTTCAAAATTTTCCACCTGATTTTTCAGTTCCGGGCGCGCGCCCTCGTCCTGTTCGTCCGCCGCATAATCCACCAGCGGATTGTGCTCGAGCGGATACGGCTCTACTGTCTCAATCCGGAACAAATCACCGCCCACGGTCTGCCAGACCAGCTTTGCCACATACTCCGTATTGCCCAGCTTCTCTCCGTCCGTTACAACGATGCTCGCCCCCGCGACGGCATCCACCGTCTCCACATTCTCCGGCACGGAAAAATATGCGATGAGGATGCGGCTGCCCAAGCCTTCCGGATTTCCCTGCGTGCCCGCGGGATTATCCTCCGCGTTGGACAAATCCTTGTTCCCGGCAGAGGACGCGCTGGGCTGTCCGTTCCCCGGTATCCATATCATCCGTCCCATCCAAGCCACAGGCGGTAAGGCAAAATGTCAGGGCAGCTGCCAATAACAATGTGATGTACTTTTTCATACGGTTCTCCTTTCCTTATGCCCCAATTATAAAGACTTCCGCCCGAAAGCAGAAGTCTTAAAAAGTTTTGGAGTATATACGAAAAGGTTATAAGACGATGGCGGCAAGTTTCATCCGGGTCTTTGCCAATTTTGATTTGCCCGGAGCAGTCCATGAAAACAAAAACCGCAGGCTTTCGCCCGCGGTCCTTGGTTTTCTTTCCATCTTGTGTTACTAATTAATACTTAATCCGGCACTTGCATACCCCGCAACCGTATTGATTACGGATAAGCCACTTGCCGTTGCCGAAAATACCAGCATCAGCCGGGTTTGTGCCGTTACCGGAATATTGAGCCCTGTCAGCGCACCATTTAACAATGTCCCGATGGATAAAACTCCGGTAAGGGATGGCGACAGGTTAATCAGTGTTCCGGCAATCGGGGAGAACACATTGTCTGGTGTTGTAGACTGGTAAATCTGCGCCCTTACCGTAAGCGTGGAACCTACCAGGGAAATCGCTGCCGTTGTACTGAAAAATGCACTGAATGAAGTAATCGTACCGTCGCGCGGAACCTGGAATGCAAAGTTCGAAAGCGTTCCGCTTGCATTCGTGATATCAATTGTAGAGCCCAGCAGCGTAAGCCCCGGCGCGCTGCTTCCAAAACCGACAAAGGCTGGAAGCCCTGCAAGCCCTCCGGCAATTGTTGTTAAGGAAACCGGAAGCCCTGACGCAAATGGAATAACTGCTCCTGTACCAGCAATGCCAGTTGGACCCGTTGCACCAGTTGCTCCGGTTGCACCAGTTGCTCCGGTTACTCCCGTCACCCCGGTCGCTCCCGTTGCCCCCGTCACTCCGGTTGCTCCCGTCGCCCCGGTCACCCCGGTTACTCCCGTCGCACCGGTTGCTCCCGTTGCACCAGTCACTCCGGTTGCTCCCGTTGCTCCGGTCACCCCGTCTGCTCCCGTTGCTCCCGTCGCCCCAGTTGCTCCAGTTGCACCAGTTGCCCCGGTTGCCCCAGTCGCTCCGGTTACCCCGTCTGCTCCGGTTGCCCCGGTTGCTCCCGTTGCTCCGGTCACTCCGTCTGCTCCCGTCACGCCAGTTGCACCGGTTGCTCCGGTTACCCCGGTTGCTCCCGTAAGCCCGGTCACTCCGTCTGCTCCCGTTGCCCCAGTTGCTCCCGTTGGTCCGTCTGCTCCCGTTGCTCCGGTCACTCCGGTCGCCCCGGTTGCACCAGTTGCTCCGGTTACTCCCGTCGCCCCGGTTGCCCCGGTTACCCCCGGAATCCCTCTTGGTCCTTGCGGTCCAACATCGCCCTGTGGACCTACCGGTCCGGTAGATCCAATTTCACCGCGAATCCCCTGAATCCCCTGGATACCCTGCGGTCCTACTGGTCCTTGCTCACCCTTTGGTCCTTGCGGCCCACGCTCACAACAGGAAGGATGACAATGATTTTGACAGCAATTACATGAATTATTTTGGTTCATACAAAACACATCCTTTACTTTTTTTTAGAAAGACACCGCTTTTTGATTCGACAAAAATGGTATCTTTTCTACAAACATTTTATGCAAATTCGAATTACATGTTACTTTTTTTTCATGCAAAAAAATTAGAGCGTGCCTGGAACACGCTCTAGGAAATCTGCAGGTTGTCAAAATATTGTTTGTTATAAAGATATGCTTTCGAATAAGGCTTCCTTGCCCCAGCTCTCTCATTGTATTCTTCCGCCTTTTTCCGGTCTCCCATCCTGTCATAGCATACACATAACTGTAAGAGAGGAATATAATCATAACAATCCGGCAGAATAAATCCGCATGAGGATTCATTTTTTTGTGTATTGAGAGCAGTTTCATACCAATAGGCAGCAATGTGGTAGTTTCCCTGTTCCAGAAAATACTTCCCAATCTCACAGCACAATTCCGCCCTTGGCAAATCAAAACACATGCTGCGCAAAAGAGTCGCCAGCGCGGCTTGCTCCTGTCCGAGCTGGAAATAACAGTTGGCACAGATGGAACATGCTTCTATTTTATTTTCAACCCATCCTTCCGGTGAGAGCAGAAACTGTTCCAACACGGAAATGGCCTCTTTGTATTGCCTGTGATAGAATAACTCCCGCCCATAATAATACTGCTGCCGCGGCTCAAGAAGCGTTCCTTCCGCGAGCATTTTCTGATATATCCTAAGATTCCGGTCAGTATCCCCGGCATGGAGCTTTTTGTGGCTGATTGCAATATCGGAATATATTACCCTGCCGTTTGGCGGAATTACTTCGTGAACCGCACCAACCCAACGGTACTGCGAACTGTTTCTTATCCACCTTTCCCTGAAATAAGAAAAGGATGGCGCACCAGCTTCATCAAATGATGTATTATATTTCATCATTACAATATCCGTATCCGGTGACATGGACTGCTTTAACTGCAAAAATTTCTCCTTTTGCGTTTCTTCTAAAACATCATCCGCATCCATCCACATGCAGTAATCCATGGATGCCTTGGAAAACGAATAATTTCTGGCATCCGAAAAATCATCCTTCCATGGATAGGAATAGACCTTTGACGTATAACCGGACACGATTTCCACCGTCCGGTCCGTCGAACCGGTATCCACAATAATAATTTCCTCCACAAGTTCCACTATACTGTCAAGGCAACGCGCAATATGCATTTCCTCATTTTTGACAATCATACACAGGCTTATCGTCACCATATATAATCCCCCCTCTTTTCTTTGATTCCTGCCTGTAAAGTATTTTTATACCCACCGTTACATGATAAGCTATTATCATAATAGATTATATGCACAAAAAATCAATTCGGTTATAGGAACTGCTGTTGCAATCCTTTATAAAATTTTCATTTCCCTAACATTTTCTAGGCAGGCAGCTTTACTTTTTCTTTAAAGGAGTATAATAAGGGGGAACCTTAATTTTTCTTTAGATTTCAAGAACAGAAGCATCCAGAGCATACCTTCCCCTGACCATTTTCACCCCCTCCTCATACCACAAGGTTCGTAACCAACCCTGTCAGCAGCGAAAATACCATCACAAAAGCAATGTAAAGAAGGAACCGCCGAACCCCCAACACGATTTTCAGCGCCCCAAGGTTTGTGATTTTCGTGGCGGGTCCTGTTACCATAAAAGCCGCCGCACTTCCCATGCTCATCCCCGAGACAAGCCATTGCTGCAGCAGCGGAATCGTGCCGCCCCCGCAGGCATAGAGCGGAACACCAATCGTCGCCGCCATCAAAACACCAAAGCCCTCATTGCTTTTCCCAAAAAGCTCCGCAAACCCCTGCGCCGGAACATAGCGCTGAAACAATGCGGAGAGCAATACACCGAGCAAAAAGTACAGCCCGGTCGCCTTGATATTGCGCCCGAGGTTTTTTATAAAACGCAAAAAAAGATTCGGGTCAGTATCATGGCTTTTTCGCGGCTCGAAATCCTTAAAATCAAAAAACTCTTCCCTGCCGTAAAATAAATGCACCAAAATCCCTGCCGCCATGCCGCACAGGCTGCATGAAAGGAGCCGGACCGCCATTGCCGTCCCCCCAAGGGCGCTGCTGTAAAGCAGAAGCTGCGGGTTGAGCAGCACACTGCTCATCATAAACGCCGCCAGCCAGTCATGCCGCATCCCGTGCCTGGAAAAAGAGGCGGCAATCGGAATGGTGCCGTACATGCAAAGCGGGGATGCAATCCCCAGAAAACTTGCCGGAACCACACCCCACACGCCCCATTTTTTGTCCTTTAAACGCTCAAAGCAGCCATGGATGGCATCCTTTGCAAATACGCTGACAAGGGAGCCGATTGCCATGCCGAGCGCCCAGTAAAAAGCTATCTGGCGCAGCTGTACCATAAAATAATAGCTGATATAGATAAATTCTCTGTGCAAAATTTCAAACATCGGCATCCACCAATTCCCCCTCCGCAAAATTTCAAACATTGGCATCCACAAGCTTCTTTGCGCCCTGGCTCAGCCGTCCACATCCACCAATTGATATGTGCGGCTCCCCAGTCCGATTTTTTCTGCGTGCTCCAATGTATGCAGGCCATCCCTGCTGTTTACACGCGCCTGTAATGTCTCGCTGCCCTCTGCCGCGAACGCTAAATCAATGCACGCCTGGTCAACTGCCACCGGGTCAAGCGACGCGACAATCCCGATATCGTGAATGTCCGGCTTTGCCGGGTTCCCATCGCAGTCACAGTCGATGGAAATATTGTTCAGTACATTGATATAGACAATGCGGGCACCTTCCCCGAGGTAGTCCGAAACGGACTTGCCCGCCTCCGCCATGGATTCCGTAAAGCCTGTCTGGTCACCGCCCCACGGACTGGTTCTGCTTTTGCCCGCCGTGTGAATCAGACATTTTCCTTCCCTGGAGCCAAGCCCGATGGAAATATTCTTGATTGCGCCGCCAAAGCCCGCCATGGCATGCCCCTTAAAATGGGAGAGGATAATATAAGAATCATAATCAGCAAAATGGGAACCGACCAGATTACCCGTCAGGCGGTTCCCTCCCACAACCGCAAGCTCCATCGAGCCGTCCGCATCCAGAATATCCACATCCGCAATCTCAGTAAAACCGTGGTCTTTCGCTACCTGCATATGCATGGCGGTCTCCGTCCTGGAACCGCCATACGCCGTATTGCACTCCACAATGGAAGCATCCACGGACTGTACAAGGTCTTTGATAAGCTGCGGGTCAAGGTAATTGCTCGCGGGCGGCTCCCCAGTGGAGAGCTTGACGGCAACCCTGCCCTCCGGCACCCAGCCAAGTGCCTCGTAAACTGCCATCAGCCCTTCCGGTGAGATGTCGGAGGTAAAATAAACAATGGGGGTATCGGCATTTTGTGCCACCTCATTGCCCAGCCCAAGCCCATCCACCCACTCTTTCACCGCTTCCTCGGAAACGTAGGAGGAAAAACGCTCGCCGGAAAGCCAGTTCCCTGTTCCCGCCGCTTCCTTTAAAAGTTCGCCGCTCTCGCCAAGCCCGGAGCTTGAGGAAGTGCAGAATGGTATTACGGTCTTTCCCGTAAAATCATTGGCTTTCACAAATCCATTCACCGGCCACGCCGCGATATGCCACCATATCGGATAACCGATAAATACCGTATCGTAAGATTCCCAGCCCGCGACACTCACCTCCTCCAGTTCCACTTCCTGCGCCTCCTCGTGCTCATGCTCGTACACAACACGGCTGTCATCATCTGACCAGTTTAAGTCGGCACTGCTGTAAGGATTGACGGGAAGCAGTTCAAACAAATCCCCGTCCGTTGCCGCTGCAATATATTCCGCAACAGTCCTTGTGTTTCCGGAGGCCGAAAAATAAACGACCAATGTTTTTCCGGCTGCCCCCTGATTCTTTTGGGCGTCATCACCCACGTTTTCGGAATCACCGCTCTCCGGATTCCCGGTCAGTTCATCCGCCCCGTCATCCTCCCCGGAATTTTGCCCTCCAGACACCCCCGGTGACGTTGTCGGACGCGGCGTACTTGTCGCCTGCCCTGACGGAGTATTTGTGCCATCCGCATCATTGCCGCAGGCACAGACCCCCAAAACAAGCAGGATGCTCATCAAAAATGCTGTCAGTTTCTTCATGCCAATCTCCTTTCCGGGTTTCCCCTGCAAAATCAAAAGCTCTCCTGTAAAATCTGGAATATCTGCTCCCTGCTCATCTCACGGCAGCAGCATGGTATCACGGTACAGGAATCCGCGACCGCTTTCAAATCGGTATCCTGGTGCACACCGATTTCCCTTAAACCAGAAGGCAGCCCAATTTCCCGGATAAAATCCTCCAGCGCCTTTATCCCTGCAAGTGCCATTCCTTCCTCCGTCTTCCCCACCGGGCAGATTCCCCAGATTTGTCCGGCAAGCCTTGCAAATTTCGCAGGCTCGCCGCCGCAAATATGGCGGTAATATACCGGAAGAAGCACCGCCACCGCCTCGCCATGCCTGCATCCGGTGTAAGCACTAAGCTGGTTTGCAAGCTGGTGGCATTTAAAATCCAGACGCTTCCCAAGCTTTATCACACGGTTTTTCGCCATCGAGGCATCCCACATCAGGTTGCTCCTCGCGCTGTAATCCTGCGGGTTCTTTACCGCCGCGCGCAGATTCCGGATTACATTTTTCATCAATGCCTCCGCAATATCATCGGATACATTATCCTCGTTGGTTCCGTCAAAATAAGTCTCCATGATATGGGAAAGGATACCAAAGCCGCCGGAAGCTATCTGCTTTCTGGGCACGCCCATGGTATATGCCGGATCCATCAGGGCAAATTCCGGGTTGCATTTCGGATAGTCCCGCCCGGTCTTTACCCGAAATGCCTCGTTGGTAATGACTGCCGCGCCGTCCATCTCGCTTCCGCTGCCTGCCGCCGTAACCACCACACCGACGGGCAGCGGGTCAAAGCACATAATCCCCGGCCTTGCAAAGAAATCCGCCCACAAATCCCCCTCATATACCGCCGCCATGGAAATGGCCTTGCAGCAGTCCATCACACTGCCGCCCCCGACACCGAGAATAAAATCAATCCCTTTCCTCCTCGCAAGCCCTGCACCCTCCAATACTTTGGCATAGGTGGGATTTTCCATAATCCCGGGAAATTCGGTTACATTCTTCCCTGCCCTTTCAAGGCTCTTCATCACTTCATCATAAATGCCGTTTTCCCGGATGGAACCGCCCCCATAAGCAAACATCACATTTTTCCCGTAATGGCCACAAAGGCAGGTCAGATATTCCCTGACGCAGTCTTTTCCGAAAAAGGTTTTCGTCGCATTCTCAAAAATAAAATTATTCATACCATGCTTCCCCTTTACCTGCCCATCTGCTTTTCCCAAAAAGCCACGGCATCCTGAAACCATCCCTGTGCTACCGTTCCCGTCCCAAGGCCAAAGCCGTGCCCAAGCCCCGGATAACTGTGGAATTCCGTATCAATGCCAAATCCTTCCAGGTGCTGCAGGCGGTTCCTCATGGTGCGCCAGCTCGCAATCCCGTCATTCTCCCCGACACATGCATAAGTTGGCGGGTCAGCTTCGGAATATTCGCTGTGCCCGGTATACTGCATAATCACTGTGCCAGGCTGCGGCAGGTCATCCCCGCCAAAGGCTGCGGGACCATACGTTCCAAGCCATGCTGCCATTCTCGCGCCTGCGCTTCCGCCCCACAAAGAATAACAGTCCGTGTCCACGCAAAGTTCCTCCGCGTGCTCAAAAATGAAGCTGATTGCCCGCGCCAAATCCTCGCACGCGGTCTGCGCGCCGGGGCGGTAAATTAAGGCGAAAGCATTGTAGCCTTCCTGTGAAAGCGCAAGCGCATGCGGGAAGCTGTCGTGCATCGCACCGACATAGGCAAACCCTCCGCCCGCATTGCACACGGCAAACTTTTCTCCCGGCGTTCCCCGAAAGAAAAACAATCCGGTGTTCCTTTTATCCGGGTCGGCTTCCTTTTCCTCCCCGGTATAGATATCATAAAAGATGGTATCCCCTGCCTCCGCGCGCAGATACATATAATTTGTGATTGCCACCGTTGCATCCGGGTCAATGTGGCTGTACCACGTAAGCCCGAGTTCCCCGAGCGTTCCCCCGCGGTAGTAGGCATCATTTACCGGGAAAATCAGCCTGCCGTAATCCCCGAAAACCGGGTCGTTCACCACATCCTCTATCCGGGTATCCACCGTATACGGACCTTCTCCCTCTGCCACCGGAGTAACAAGCACATCCACCTCTTCCTTATCCTTTCCATCCTCCACAAGCGAGGAATCCTCCGTGGAAACATCGTTGCCCGAAGCATCCGCCCCCGCTGACGGACGGAACCCATTTTCTGCCATCTCCCCGGAAACGCCATCGCAGGAAGTCGGCACCGCAGCAAGCATGGCCGCAAGAATCCCCACAGCAATCATTCTTTTCATCTTGTTTTTCCTCCCTTCCTGCCATGCCATTTCCAAAATCCCCCTGCCTTTAGCGGTTGTTCACAATCCCGTCCACATAGCGTTCAATCGCCGCATCATCCCTTGTAAAGATACCATCGTCCACCGTTGCACCCTTTGCGCATTCCTTTATAAAATCCACCGACTGCGCATACTGGGAACGGTCCATGGATGCCGACTGGGAAACCGGGTAGATGGTCTTTCCTGTCAGGTCATAGCTTTCCAGGAAAGTTCCCACGGTCATCGGGGCAGTGTGCCACCAGATTGGGTAACAAATGATGATCCTGTCATACTCCGCAACGGAAGCAAGCGGCTCTTTGATTGGCGGTCTGGCATTGTTGTCCGCCTCATCCTTTGCATCCCCGTATGCCGTCTCGGTATAGTTCGTGCTGTAAGGCGTTTCCCTCTCAATGCGGAACGAATCCGCCCCGGTCTGTGCGATGATATTTTTCGCAATCTGCTCGCTTGTTCCGCTCCATGAAAAATATGCGACCAGAAGTTTTCCTGTCTCCTGCGGCGGCTGTGGCAGAACCGCATCGCCATCCCCCGGAAGCTGTGAAGTTTCCCCGGACGGATTTTTGGTGCTGTCTTCGGATGCATCCGCCCCGTCTGCGGAATCCTCCCCTGTCTCAAGCTCACCAATCTGAATCAGCCACTCCTTAACTTCCTCCTCATCGCCCGCAGCTGCTGTGTAGCCTTCCTTAAAATCCGCCCCCTCGGAAGACTGCATCAAATCCGGGATACTTCCTTCGATATCGCTGCCCCCGCTTGTGCAGAATGGGATGATGGTCTTGCCGGATAAATCATACTGCTCCAGGAAGGAATTGACCACGCGCGGCGCCTTTCCCCACCAAATCGGATAGCCGACATAGATAACATCGTAGGAATCAATATTTTTTGCCAGTGTCGTAAGCTTTGGCCGAGCATTATCCCTTAATTCCCGCTGTGCAATCTGTACCAGCCTGTCATAATTTTTCGTGTATCTTGTCTGCGGTTTGATATGCAGGATATCCCCTCCGGTAAGGTTGTGCAGATGCTTTGCAATCGCCGTCGTCGTCCCCGTGTGCGAGAAAAAGGCGATGAGCACATTGTTTTCCTTCGCCGAAGGGTCATTCACAATAATATAGCATTTTAATTTTTTATCGCCGACGGTTGCCGTGATTGTCGTCCTTCCTGCTTTTCTCGCGCGCACCACGCCATTGCTGCTCACGGTCGCGACAGACCTTCTTGACGAGCTCCACTCTACCTCGTCTGCATTTGACACGGTAAGCCTTTGCCTTTGCCCAACGGACATGGAAAGATTGGTAATGTCAAGTGCCGGTCCGGATGCCGCAAACGCATCCATGTGCCCCGTAAAAAGCTGTGAAACCACCAGGAAAAATACCAGGAAAAGTTTCATGAAGTTCCTTTTGTTTTTGTTGTTTTTCATTTTCAGAATTCTCCTTTCGTTCTGCAATTATGGTGCAATCCTGCCCCTTTCACATTTATCATAAACAAAACGAGACCTCTTTTGAAGTCTCGTTTTGTTTATCAGTTTATACTTTCAGGTTATAATGGCAAAGCCCGTACCCAATCCGGTCCAAAGCTGCCCTGCGCGAATGTAAGGCAGCACACCGGGCGCGGTTAGCAGGTGATGCTGCGGACAGTGCTTAAAAAACGTCCCACCGTCTCCGACGGTTGCGGGGCGTGGAGCAGCCCATAGGGGATGGTATGCTCCCAGTCCACGGGAATGACCTTTAACAGCGGGTGCACATTCTCCCATGCCTCTACCGCCATCAAAACATCATTGCTGTTCTCGCAGCGGTTAAAAACATCCACGCTGTAGAAATCAAAATCCACAATATGTATCTGGCTGTGGTTCTGCCAGAGGTCATCCCGCAGCCTGTCCACATAAAGGCTCCAGTCCCGGTGCATCAGCATCAGGCTTTCCCCATACAAATCCTGAACCTTCAGCCTGTGCCTGTCCGCAAGGCGGTGGTGGACGGAAACCGCGCAGCACAATGGCTGCCTTGATATCTCAAACCCTGCGCACTGGCGCACGCCAAGCATTGTTTCGTCAAAAATACCCGCCACCACATCAATATTATGGCCGAGATTTTTTAATATCTCCCTCGCGTTCTCCGGCGTATTTTCAAATGGCACAAGCTGAAATTTAATCTCCGGGCAAAGCGCATGGATTTTTGGCCAGAGCTCCACAAGAATCTGTGCCGGTGTCATCGGTGAAGTCCCAATCCGGATGATATCCGTATCCGCCTGCATGGCATTTTTGGCGCGGGTAACCGAATCCTTGCAGTATTGGATAATGTATTTTGCATCGTCGTAAAGGGAACTCCCCGCCTTCGTCAGTTTCAGCCCCCGGTGTGTCCGCTCAAAAAGCTTGACCCCCAAATCCGCTTCAAGAAGATTCATCTGCTTAATAACTGCCGTCGGTGTAATATAGGATTGCTCGGCAGCTTTGTTAAAACTGCCCGCATCCGCCACTTTAAGAAAAGTTTCCAGCTGAGGATTGTACAAAAGCCCCATCTCCTTTCCCGCTCTTTCCTCTGCCATGCTTTCTGGTTTTTTCCATTACATAGGCTCCGGTCCAAGATTGGACACCGGTGCTTTCCCTGTTGTCTCAACCACTACCTTTTGCAATACCAGCCCGTCATCAACCATGTGGAAGCACAGGGAATGCTCCCCTGCCGAAACATTCTTATGCACGGTCGTTGTCCGGCGGATATTCTCAATCACACCCTGCTCCCAGACCGGTCCATACCCCACGGGCGTTCCCTTCGGGAAGGCATCCGCAAACACATGCTCCCCGTCATCAATCGATGTCGCATACCGCATACCCGTGCGGTTGGAGAGCTGGTTCGTCGGTGCGGTGTACACTGTCACGGTGACGTCCGACGGCTCCATTAAATAAAGTGTATATTGCATCATAGGCGCATCCACGCCCGGCGTGCGCTCCCCGAGCAAAGAAAGGGGTGGGATATTCTCCGTAATTACACAGTCCATCGCATCGCCCTGGATGCATTTGACGGCAACCCCATCCCGGCCGTAATTCGGAATCGACACATAATCTTCGGCGCTGCAATACCGGAACCTCTGCCCGCATCCGCCTTCCAGAAAATCGTATGCCGAGAACGCGACATAGCCCAGTTCATCGGAAAATACATAATCATCCTCCCGCGCCCTTATAAAAAGCTCCTCGTGCTCCGGCATGGTTTTCATTGACAATGCCGTAACGCGCACCTTGACGCGGTTTACCGAATCCACAAAATTTTCATCGCCGTCCTGTGCCGCCTGCGTAATCACAACATAGCCCGTGTGGTTTGCTTCTTTAAAATCAACCCGCACCGTAAGCACCACTTCATCCTCCACCAGAAGCATCCCGCCGCCGCCGAGCATCTCTTCCGACATCAGGCAGCCGTAGCCCACCTTTTTCGTCAGGATAATCCCCGCATCCGCCTTTACCAGGCATACATACGGCTGTTTCCCGGTGTTTAAGAGGTGAATTTCATAAAACAACTGCTCCGATACATACGGCTCTTCCAAATACTTTATCATCTTGCCATCCCGCCGGTACATCACCGCCTCCGAAAACGCCGGGAGGGACGCTTCCCCGCTTTGGTATCCCTTCTCATCGTCGGAAACCCGCACAAGCAGGCCCCCGCGCTCCGGCAATTCACATTCTGACAGCTCCGGCATGACATTTTCGTCCACCGACTGCCATGAAGTCTGCCCGATATGCGCCTGGTCCATCATCCCGTTCCATTTTCCGCCGGCAAGCACATGGTTATAATACTCGGTTTCCGCCGCGTCATCCGCAAATGCCTGCCTTGCCAGTTCCGCGTATTTTTGGTACGCGCTCGCCCCAAGACGGGCATAATAATTGCATTTCGCCGCGCAAATCATCAGGCGGTACACAAGGCAGGAAGCCTTTACCGGATACAGGACAAGCTGATAGTAGGCATCCTTTTTCTCCGGTGCCAACGCCTCCTGTGCCAGCTCCGCCAACATCAGCGCGCCCTCATAATCTTCAAGCATCCGGTCCGCCTCGCGGTTATTGACCAGGGAAAACGTATCCTGGCGCAAGGTCTCCGGCTTGCAGATGCCATTCAGATGCATGTAGCCGTGCAGCGCGCCGTAAATGCAATTTTCCCATTCCTCCTGCGAAAACTCCCCATTTCCCTGGAAAAATCCCGCAAACTCCCTCTCCACAAAACGCCTTAAATATTCCTCCGTCCGGTCATTCTCCCCCATCCAGCTCCAGTAATCAAAATCGTAGGCCAAATCAAGGAAATAGGAAAGCGGTATTTCCATCGGCTTGATATCACCGACATTCACCATCCATATCTGGCGCACGCCATAATCGTATGCCATGACCATCTGCTCCCATATTTTTTCCAGCGGCATATTGTTCACCCACTTGTAGGAGTACGGCCCGCCGACATAATCCAGATGGTAGTACATGCCAAAGCCGCCCGGATGCCTGCGCATCTGCTCGTCCGGAAGCTTCCTCACATTGCCGAAATTATCATCACAGAGCATGAGCGTGACATCCTCCGGCACCTTTAAGCCCGCATAATAAAGCTCCTCAACCTCCTTGTACAGACACCATACCTGCGGCACCTTAGCCGGGTCGGAATCAATATGCTTCGCAATGATTTCGCGCTGGTCCGCAACAATTTCCTCCAGCAGACGGATGCATTCCTCCGGCCTGCCATCCTTTAACATCTCCTCGTCACCGTCGCCGCGCATTCCGACGGTAATCACCTTCTCATAATCCTTATTCGCCTTAATGCGGTCTTCCCAGAAGCGGTACAGCCCCTCCTTGTTGGTCGCGTAATTCCAGTTCGCGTGCCCGCCGTACTCCTCCCCGTGGTCCGTCCACTCCTTCTGCGCGCGCATCATCGGCTCATGGTGTGATGTTCCCATCACGACCCCGTAATCATCGGCAAGCGCCGGGCAGGCCGGGTCATCTTCATTAAAGCTCTTCCCCCACATCGCAGGCCAGAGATAATTGCCCTTCAAGCGCAGCAGTAGCTCAAAAACCTTCGCGTACACCGCCGAATTTACACCGCCGAATTTTTGCCTGCACCAGTTTAAAAAGCTTGGGTTCTCGTCATTGATGAAGAAACCGCGGTAACGCACGGACGGTTCTTTGGAATCCATTGTCACAACCGCAAGCTCTGGCGCCGCCTGCTTTACCGGCACGCTGTCCGCCCACCAGACCCACGGCGATACGCCAAGAAGCTCTGAGACCTTATATATGCCGTAGACCGCGCCGCGCCTGTCGCTTCCGACAATCACAAGCACGCGAGAAAAGCCATGTCCCGCTTTCCCCTCCACGACCTGCATATGGTAACACTCCCATTTTCCCTCAATCGCGCCAATATCCAGGATACCATCCTGAACCATCGCGGCAATCCACGCGTTTTTCATTGTCCCGGCAAGAATGAGCGTGTCCGCGCTATTGGCAGCAGGCTCCTTTGCGCCAGAAAGTTCCCCGCCCCGGATAAAGCATACCTGTGCAGGCTTACCCGTTACCAACGTGATGTCGTTTGCCAGGCTCTGCGCCGCAATGCGCACCGCCTTGAAATCCTGCTCGTCCACAGCGAGCAGCGCCCTTTCATTTCCTCCGACCACCGGAAATTTTGGGGCATAGGTATTTTCCCATTTTTCCTTTTCCCGCGCCTGGCTCCTCATTTCAAAATAATCCATATTCCCTCGCATTCTACCGCTTTTTGCGGCTTTTACATCTTATTTCATCGCCGTCCCCTTTTTCCTTAGCAGCCGTAACTTCCCTGCCAAAGATACAGGTTTTGCACGAAGTTTTCCTTATATTTTCAGAATCGAATATTTCTGCCGGTAGCCCCCCGGCGTCAGCCCCGTCTTTTCCTTGAACTGCCTGCAAAAATGCTCGTTCCCGTGATAGCCGCACGCAAGCGCAATGTCCGTGACTGGCTTGTCCGTGCATTCCAACATATTCTGCGCATACTGGATGCGGCTCATAATCACATCGTTCATGCAGGTGATGTGAAATGTCTCCTTGTACATCGTGTGCAGGCGGCTCTCACTCAAATATACCATATCCGCCATTTTGCGCACCGTCCAGTCCTTCTCCGGATGCAGATAGATTTCGGAGCGCAGACGCACAAGCTTTGAATCCGCGCGCGCCGCTGCCGTGTCCACACTCGAATCGTGCAGTTTATAAATCAACAGGTTCATCAGTGCATTTATCGAATTTTCCCGCTCCGGGTAGCCCGCGATGTTCTCATACGCCAACAGCCGCATTGTCTCCCACACCGCGTCCGGGTTGATAAGCTTGACCGGGCGGGCAAGCGGCACATAAGGTTCCCTTAACTTCGGGTCGTCCGAAAGGAACTGAATCCACTCCTCATGGTGATATTTTTCTCCGCGCGCCTCATATACAATCGGTGTCATCGGCGGATAAAGAATACAGATATTTTTCTCACACTCCATCCGCCCTCCCCCCACCATGAGTGCTGTTGGTGTTTTTAGTACCAGGAACATCCACACAGGGATGCCGCCCGGCATTTCCACTTTGTGGTCCGTTCCAAAGCAGGAATCGACCACAACATATTTCACCTGATACATATTTTGTCCATTCCTCCGGGAGTGCGCCAGGAACATGCCATTTAATACAGCCCCGGCAATTCTTCCAATGTCACCGCATACGGGTGTGCATACAGTTTCCTTAATGCCGCGTCCGAATTCCATTTCTGCGTCCGCGCAAAATCACCGCTCCAGGTCATATACCACAGCCATTTTGTATGGTAGCGCTCCAGCCAGTCCGCATCCGGGATAATCCCCGTCTCTGCGATTGCGCGCCCTTTTTGCTCTCCTGTAACCCTGAAAAGCTCCAGGTATGCCTTGCGGAAATCGCTGTGCGCATGCGCCGGGGGATACATATCCCTTGAGATAATATCACAGTATTCATCCCCGACATAACCCGCGGGCACCGGGGAATTCCATACCCATATCAGATTGTTGAGCGAATGCTTTTGCGTATAGTACCGGAACATGAAGCGGTATAGCTCGCGCGCGGTATCCGCCCCAAAAGCCCCCCACCAGAACCAGTCCCCCTCCGCCTCATGGAACGGCCGCCACAAAACCGGCACATGCTTTTCACAAAACGGACGCAGCAGCTCTGCCATCGCGTCAAGGTCGTGCAAAAATGCTGTATGCTCTTTTGTTCCTTTTACCAACGCTTTGTTTGCGTCAAATTCCGTATTGCGCGAATAGAAGGATTTATCGCGGCCGCCAAGCGGTGAAAACCAATGCCATGTAAAGGTAACCAGACCGCCCCTTCCTGCCCACTCCCACGCTTTCTGCAACGTTCCCTCATTCTCCCGCACTTCCTTTAAGCATGCTTCATCCGCCGTTTCCAGCCGAATGTTCGGTGAGTACGAGAGCAGCTCAAAACCGCACAATGCCGGGTATTTCCCGGTAATTTCACGGATGCGGCACAGCTCTGGTTGTTCCATCGTCTGCGTGTGCTGCCCGGTGAGGATGTGCTTTCCCTCAATGTCCGCCAGGTAATTTAATACCGTTTCTACCTCTTTTATCGCATTTTTATTTACTGCTTCCCTTTTCATACCATACCTTCCCTGTCCAAACGCGCGTATTCCATATATTCTGCGCCCGTTTTTGTACTGCCACACTTTCTGTATGCTGCCGTATCCTCTGTATCCTGCCATGCCCTCCCCGTTTTACTGATACCTCAATCCCCCGCATCCATGTTTTTTGCATTGCTCATTCTTCGCCGCTACGTGTACGCGTGTACCTTTCTTTGTGCTTTTTCATTCCGCGCCTGCGTCTTTTGCTTTTTCTGCATCCTTTGTAATCATTTCATATACAATCCCCGCAATCCGCTTCGCACCCTCCGGTCCCGGGTGCAGACGGTCCGCCTGATAAATCTCATGCAGCCAGTCTTCGCCCATTGCCTGGAACGCCCCGTATAAATCAAACATCGTGACATCCGGATTGCGCCGCCCGATTTCATCGATTTTTTCGAGAATCACATCCAGATATTTCTGCTGGTGCTTTGGCCAGATACATTCAAGAATCGGTGTCGGTCTGCCGACGTATATCTTTGCCGCCGGGTTCGCACGCCGGATATCCGCAAGAATCCGCTCGTAATGTGCAATAAAATTTTCTCTCCGGGAAAATATATTGCCCCACGGGTCAACCGCACTCCCATCGTCAAGCATTCCGTCCTGTGCGTCATTCGTGCCGAGCACAAGCACATAGATATCCCCTTTTTCGGCAATGCCCTGCGCGTACCGCTCCGTGCGCACATACGGAAGCCCCATCACCCTGCCGTCCCCAAGAAGCTCGTCCGTCACGCAGTGCGCCGTCACCCCGGCATTGAACACTTCGTATCCATCCCCGAGCGCACGTTGCAGCAAATACGGGTAATTCTCATCCTCCCTTAAGCCAAACCCCTCGGTAATGCTGTCCCCAAGGCAGACCACCCTGCACTTTTTCTTCTCCGACATACCATTTCCCCTTCCCGATAGCCATTCCTTTTTCCTGTTGTAAATGCAGTATACCATTTTTCAGATTTTAAGTCAATTTTTTCCGGCCTGGAAACCGGATACCGCGCTGCCTTCCTTCCTCTTATCCATCATTTCCTCCCCCCTTTGCGCCAGGCAAGGCAAAAATACTTCCTCCTCTTTATCATAACATATTTTCCCGTAAACTGCAGCAAAATAAATTATGATTTTTACACTTTCCCTTGCATTCTGCTGCGGCATGCGCTATAATGGCATCGTTTCCAACAACGGGGAGCTGGATGAATCCGGCTGAGAGGAGGCTGTGTGTCTCGACCCGCAGACCTGATTTGGGTAATGCCAACGTAGGGATTCTTATGACAGAACTATGCGGGGCGCTCTTTTTGCGCCCCTTTTTTCATAGGCTGGCCTTTTGCATTTCCTGTGAAAATGCCACAGGCAATTTTTTCTTTGCTTCCCGCCGCGCGTACCCGGATTTTTCAGAACCGGAACCGCCATACCGACTCCTGCAGGCATGGACGGTTCCGCCAAAAACAATTGTTTGAGAATGGAGGACATTATGAAACACAACCAAACGGTTTACAAAATTTCCCTTGCAGGACTTCTCACCGCCCTTGCCGTGGTGGGCAGCTTTATCAGCATCCCGGTCGGCGGCAGCAAATGCGCGCCGGTGCAGCACATGGTCAATATCTTCGGCGCCGTGCTGCTTGGTCCGTTCTGGAACGTCGGGATTGCCTTTACCGCCAGTCTTTTGCGCAATCTTTTGGGGCTTGGCAGCCTGATGGCATTTCCGGGCAGCATGATTGGCGCACTCTGCTGCGGGCTTGCGTACCGCTTTTTCCACAACCTGCTGCTTACCTGCGGCGCGGAGGCACTTGGTACTGGACTGCTCGGCGGACTTGCCGCGTACCCGGTCGCAAAGCTTTTGATGAACCTGAATGTTACTGGCACTTTTGTCTATGTCATACCGTTTTTCATCTCGACGGCAGTCGGGAGCGTTCTTGCTTTTATACTGCTTGCCATTTTGCAAAAAGGCGGGGTACTCTCACGCATTACGGCAGCAAAACCATAAGGGAAAGCCAACGCTTGTTGGAAATGGCAGCAAAGAAGCCAAAACATTATTTTCCGAAAGGAGGCAGCCATGCAACAACCGAATATATCCCAGCCAGATAACCATTTTGCCGGTTCTTGTTTGCATCCCCCGGACACCCTGCGCGCCTGTGATGCTTCCGCGCGCGTCCTTGCCGCGCAGAAAGAGCTCTCCGAAAAAGCGCCGCGCGTCCACTGCCTGACCAATGCCGTTACCATGAACGACGTTGCAAACATCCTGCTTGCCATCGGAGGCAGCGCCATCATGGCGCAGTGTGGGGCGGAAGCCGCACAGATTACAGCGCTGTGCCAGGCGACGTTGCTCAATACCGGTACGCCGTCCGACGAAAAATTTACCGCCTGCCACCTTGCCGGTGCAAGGGCAAATGCGCTGGGGCATCCCGTCGTACTGGACCCGGTCGGCGTTGGCGCGAGCACCTACCGACAGGAAAATATAAAGAAACTGCTTTCAACGGTTCACCCGGAGCTCATCCGCTGCAATCTCGAAGAAGCACTCATGCTTCTTGCGCTTTTAGAGGGAACATATGAAACAGGCAGGGAGGATGCCCCTGCCCCTTACGTACCTGCCATGAAAGCCATGTCCTGCAAAATACGGCATGGCGGCGTTGAAAGCGGCATGTGCGCCGATAACAGCACCTGCGCCGATGCCGCCGCACGGCTTGCCAAAGCATACCAGACATCCGTGCTGATATCCGGCAGCACCGATGCCATCTCCGACGGCGTGCATACGGCACTTGTCACGGGCGGCGACGCACGGATTTCGCGGATTACCGGGGGCGGCTGTATGCTCTCCGCAATCTGTGCCGCATTTTTGGCTGCCGGAAAGAATGGCTATGATGCCGCACTGGATGCTTCCACCCTCTGGAAGCGGGCCGCAGAATGCGCGGGAGAAAAAACGGACGCGGTCCACTCCGGGATGGGGAGCTTCCGTATGCATTTGTTTGATGCCGTAACAAACCCGGATTGTAACAAATCCTGACAAGACCAAAAATCTGCGGGACAGACATAACAACGCAGGTGGAACAGGTTTTAGACGTAGGTATGTCCACACATATATGTAATATCCCAGAAACGGACATATCCGCGGACATGCAAAAATAATATAATACAGAAACGAGGAATCCCATGAACATTTCACCAAAAACCCTGCGCCTGTATGCCGTCTCCGACCGCAGCTGGTTAAAGGAAAACGAAAGCTTAAAAGACATTCTCCCGCTGCTTTTTGAAAACGGCGTAACGCTTTTTCAGCTGCGGGAAAAACATCTGGCAAGAGAAGCCTTTGTGCGCGAAGCCCTTGAAGTCAAGGAAGTCTGCCGCCGCTATGGCATCCCGCTTATTATCAACGACGCAGTCGATATCGCAAAGGAAATCGGCGCGGATGGCGTGCATGTTGGGCTTTCGGATATGAGCGTCCAAAAAGCGCGGGAATTCCTCGGCGCAGACGTGATAATCGGCGCAAGCGCGCACAATGTCGCCGAAGCACTCGCCGCACAGGAGGCGGGCGCAGACTATATCGGCTGCGGCGCAGTCTTTTGCACCAGCACCAAGACCGACGTTACCACGCTTGCGCTTAGCGAGCTTTCCGCCATCTGCAGCGCGGTGCGCATTCCCGCAGTCGCCATCGGCGGCATCACGGCAGAAAACCTTCCCCGGTTAAACGGCTGCGGCATCGCAGGTGCGGCTATTGTCAGCGCACTGTTCGCCCAGAACGACCCTGCCGCCGCGGCAAGGCAGCTGCGCGCGCTTGCAGACCAATTGAGCCAAACAAAATAAAAATTATTACAAAAAAACGATAACCGGGCAATTCCCAGGGGGCAGATTGGGGGCACCACCTTCTGCCGCCAAAAGGCTCGCTGCGCAGGGCAGACCCATTCCCAAAGCGCGGCAGCCAGAAAAAGAAAAATTAATGCAACGAAACCACGCGCATACCTTGCGCATCTTCGCGTTCCAAAAACGCAGAAAAGAGGAATTTATGTACACTGCATTAACAATCGCTGGAAGCGATTCCAGCGGAGGCGCCGGCATCCAGGCAGATATCAAAACCATGACCGCACACGGCATTTACGCCATGAGCGCGGTTACCGCTTTGACTGCCCAGAATACGACCGGCGTTTTTGATATTATGGAAGTCACCCCATCGTTTCTGGCAAAACAGCTGGATTGCATATTTACGGATATTTTTCCGGATGCGGTAAAAATCGGGATGACCGCCTCACCGAGCCTGATTGAAGTGATTGCCGACAAGCTGAAAGAGCATCGCGCAATACACATCGTCACTGACCCGGTTATGGTTTCCACCAGCGGCTCACGTTTAATCAGCGAGGAAGCCATCGGCGCGCTGAAGAAATATCTGCTGCCATTGGCAGAGCTGATTACGCCCAACATCCCGGAGGCGGAGGTTTTGACTGGAAAAAGTATTGTCACCGCAGGCGACATGGAACAGGCAGCGAAATGGATGCAGGAGCATTTCGGCTGCAATGTTGTTGTCAAGGGCGGACACCAGACAAACACCGCGAACGATGTGCTCTGCACGGATAAGGGGCTACAGTGGTTTTACGGCAGGCGCATCGGCAACCCGAATACCCACGGCACCGGCTGCACCTTATCAAGCGCCATCGCAAGCAACCTCGCCATGGGGCTTACTCTGGCGGAATCCGTACAGAACGCCAAGGATTACCTCTCCGGCGCACTCGCCGACATGCTCGACCTCGGAAAAGGTTCCGGTCCGCTCAACCATATGTACCGTTTCAGTAAATAATTCCCAATTTTATAATACAGCATATGCTTGGGAGGGCATATGCGGAACTTAAAATAGGAGGCAAAAATGTCAAACACATACACCACCCAGATGGACGCAGCACGCCGCGGCATCCTCACACCGCAGATGAAAATCGTCGCGGAAAAAGAAAAAATGGAAGAAAGCCGCCTGATGCAGCTTGTCGCGCAGGGCAAGGTCGCCATCTGCGCAAACAAAAACCATAAATGCCTGAACCCGGAAGGCGTCGGCAGCATGCTGCGCACCAAAATCAACGTCAACCTCGGCGTGTCGCGCGACTGTAAAGATTACGATATTGAGATGGAAAAAGTCATGAGCGCGGTAGACCTCGGCGCAGAAGCAATTATGGACCTCTCCAGCCACGGCAACACGCAGCCGTTCCGCCAGAAGCTGACCAAAGAATGCCCCGTTATGATTGGCACCGTGCCGGTCTATGACAGCGTCATCCACTATCAGCGCGACCTCGCCACACTGACCGCAAAAGACTTCATTGATGTCGTGCGCATGCACGCGCAGGACGGCGTTGATTTCGTCACGCTGCATTGTGGCATCACGCGCAAGACCATTGACCAGATTCGCACGCACAACCGCAAAATGAACCTTGTCAGCCGCGGCGGAAGCCTTGTTTTTGCGTGGATGAGCATGACCGGGGAAGAAAACCCGTTCTACGAGTATTTTGATGAAATTCTTGATATCTGCGAGGAATATGATGTGACCATTTCCCTGGGGGATGCCTGCCGTCCGGGCTGCCTTGCGGATGCGACCGATGTCTGCCAGATTGAGGAACTGGTTCGCCTCGGCGAACTCACAAAACGCGCATGGGCACACAATGTTCAGGTCATGATTGAAGGACCGGGGCATATGCCGCTCAATCAGATTGCTGCCAATATGGAAATCCAGAAAACCATCTGCATGGGCGCGCCATTCTATGTCTTAGGGCCGCTTGTCACGGATATCGCGCCGGGGTACGACCATATCACAAGCGCCATCGGCGGCGCGGTGGCAGCAATGAGCGGCGCAGCATTTTTGTGCTACGTCACCCCGGCGGAACATCTCGCGCTGCCAAATGTCGAGGATGTCAAACAGGGGATTATTGCTTCGAAAATTGCAGCGCACGCTGCGGATATCGCCAAAGGCATCCCGGGCGCGCGGGATATCGACGACCGCATGGCGGACGCAAGACGCAACCTGGACTGGGACGAACAATTTGCCTGCGCGCTTGACCCAAAGACCGCAAAGCAGATTCGCGACAGCCGCAAGCCGGAGGATGACCATGCCGACACCTGCAGTATGTGCGGCAAATTCTGCGCCGTGCGCAGTATGAACAAGGCGCTCGCAGGGGAATATATTGATATTTTGTAATATATTTACTAATGCAAATACACAGGGAAGTTCCCTTCCGAAAAAGGCGGGGAACTTTCTTTTTTCAAAAACCACTGAACCATTCCGCCCCTCCCGCGACCTTGTAGATGAAATCCGGATTTCACTGGTGTTTTGTGCCATACGCGGCACAAAGCCCCACATCATTTCAACAGAGGCAAACAATCATGCAAAACAAAAACCTGGAAAACCAAATTGATTTTCTGCTGAATGCAGCCCTGCAAAAATGCGGCAATATTTATGATGCCGAAGATTTGACGCAGGAGGTGCTGCTTGCGGCGCTCGCCTTTCTCGAAAAAGGAAACACCATACAGGATGTGCGGGCATGGCTTTTGACCGTCCTGAACCGCAGATTCAACGATATGCTCCGCAAAAAATACCGCCAGCCGACCGTTTTTATAGGCTGTGACTTTGATTTGGTTGGCGGGATTGCCGCCGAAACCCTGACGGAAACCGATATGGCGGCAGACGAAGAAGCATGGAATTTGCGCAGGGAGGTCGCATACCTTGCCAAAAACTACCGAGAAGTGATTGTCCGCTACTATATGGAGGGACAAAGCATTGCAGAAATTGCCGCCGCGCTCGGCATCCCGCAGGGAACCGTAAAAAGCAGGCTGCACTTTGGCAGGGAGCAAATCAGGAAAGGAATGGAACATATGGAAAAATACACAAAACAAAGCTATTCCCCGGTAACACTGCTACTTTCCAACAGCGGCATGTGCGGACGAAGCGGCGAGCCCACATCGCTTGTCAACGATGATTTAACGGTGCAGAATATTTTGTGGCTCGCCTACAAAAAGCCGCTGGCCATCGAGGAAATCTCACAGGCCATCGGAATTCCGACCGCCTACATTGAACCGCATGTCCGCAAACTGGTAAACGCCGAATTGATGCGCCAGACCGGGACAAGGTATTACACGGATTTTATAATTTCCACGGTCGAGGATTGCGAGAAATACATCCCGGCACAAAAACTGCTTGTACACGAGCATTTTGATTTGTTCTGGGGTGCAATCAAAAAAAATTTACAGAAATTAAAAGAAACGTCCCTCTATCAGAACTGCGGCTTTGACGCAAGAAATTCACTGGAGTTATATTTTGCATTCCACTGTCTGGATTACGGCATCTATACGGCATTTGGCAATATTTTTGGCACCGGGCAGATTTTCCCGGACCGGCCGGACGGCGGGCAGTGGATTGCTTTTGGAACCGTTCATTTTTCCAAATTCAACCCGCAGGAACACATTGACTTGATGGCACATGCCTATGCCGGGGAACGGCACACCGATTTCCATAATTTTGCCGGGTGCAAAACGGCGCAAATGCATGTGTACAGCGCGGCAGGCTTCCCTGCACGCTCCTATGACCGCGCACCGGAATACACATTTCTTCCATCCGGCGAGAACCTTGATGCGGTCATCACGCAGCTGCTCTGCCTGTTAAAAACGGGCACTGACCCGGAATCAACCGGCTTTAACACGGAATATTTAAAATCAATCCCGTGGCTTGAGGAATGCAGGATTTTGCGGGAAGAAAACGGAAAACCGATCCTCAACATCCCGGTACTTGACGGCGCACAGGCGCAACAAGTCTGGGAGCTTTGCGGCCAGGCAGCGGCAGCACTCTCAGAAGATGTCAAGCCGCTCCTTGCAAGATTCCTTTGCGGGAAAAAACAGGAAATCCCGGCACATTTGGACAGCGTCCCGCTGCAAAAACAATATCTTTACGCACACAATGCCATGCTGTTTGCAACCGTGCGCGAAGCGATGAAGCGTGGGGAACTCTACGATGGCGGCTATGACACCGAGGAAGAACAACCGCCCTGCCCGATGATTTTTGTCTGGGAAGAATAAAAACAGGCTCCTGCGGGAACAAGCTTTTGATTTTTCGCTTGTTCCTGCAGGAGTTTCGAATATCGCGCCAGGCATTGCCATATACAAGAAACTTTTATGCTATTGTTTCCGAATCTCTCTGTTTGGCAGCAACAGAAGAATAAATTACAGACTTTTTGCGATTACTTCTCACAGCCGCAGGTTCCCTTCCATTCCCTCATAATCCACCACGCGCGTCTGTCCGTTTTTCAGCGCAATCGTAACCGGGCCAAACGTGCCGCAGCCCGCCTTGTCCGTATAAGCAATGGAGCGAACCGGGAAAATCTCCTCCTGCGTGAAGGCTTCTGCACTTTCCTTTGTAATCACCTGCGAAACCATCACATAAGGCTCGCAGCCGCCGTACTGCTTTTTCCGCTCCGTGCCCGCGTAAATTACGATGGAATGCTCCGAGTCCGGGTTTGTTCCAGTACTGTAAATTATTCCTAAATCATCCCAACCGTCATAGATGGTCATTGCGAGCTGCCGCGGCTTTCCCATCGCATCCTTCCCGCAAAGCACGATTGCCTTTGCACTACCCTCGCGGTACTCTGCCACGACGGTACCATTGTCCGGGAAACCGTAAGCGCCGAGCGTAAAGCGGACTGGACGGCGGAAGAGTTTCATCTTGTCCACGCGCACAATCCCATACGGCACCGGAAAATCCGCCAGGAAAAGTCCCTGCATCCAGTGCGTTTCGGTATTCAGCCGATAATCAAAATACTGCCTGCGGTACAAAACGCCATCCCGCACGCCGCCCCAGAAAGTTGCATTGGCAAGGGATAAGGTATTGTAAGTCAAATCCTTTAGCACGTACTGTTGCGATTCCACCTCGCCGGTAACAATAGCCGGAACGGTATCTGCACCCGCCTGCGGCGTCGCTTCCCACGGATACTTCGTATTAAAGCAGAGTTTCGCGTAATTCCAAAGCCCATGTTTATCCCCGGCGTTTTTCACAATCTTTCCCGTGCGCAGGATAGTCTCGCCGTTCGCCTTGTGGTTCGTAAAACAGAGAGCCGGACCGTTAAGCGCCGTTTCCTTGATTTCATTTTCTTCCAGTTTTTCCCAGCTCCCATTATTCTCCTTCTCTGTCCAGAACGGATGATTCTCCGGCAGATGCAGGCACAGGAACGCCTTTCCCATCCAAAACGGCGATTCTGCGCAGGAATATCCCTGCACAAGCGGGGCAAACTGCCCGTAAAATCCCATGGTCGGAATGCCCTCCCAGGAGAAATCTTCGCGCGATAAAAACTGTAACAGCGAGCCGGATGCGATACGCCTTGCAAGCCCTGCATCCGCCGCAGAATGGCGCAGCATGAAATTGCCATCAAACGGACTTGTGCTTGCATAACGGTAAATGCAGCTTCTGCCCCACATATTCGTAAAGCCATCCGCATCAAAAAAGTCCGGGTAGCTCTCCATCAGGCGGTTGGAATACTCCTCAAATTTCTGCGCGAGGAACGGCTCATTTTCGTAGCCGTACCACGCATTCCAGAGCGGCGCATAGAAATTAAACGCCCAGCAGGAATAATAGTCAAAGCTCTGCCCGTCGCGGTACCACCCATCCCCAACATAATAGTCAAGGACTGCCTGTGCATGGTCAAGCATGATTTCATGGTCAATCGGATAACCCTCCATATGCAGAAACGCCATATCAAGCATATTGAACATACGCCAGTTCTGCGGTACGGTGTTCGCGTGCGCAAAACTGGTGAGAAACGCCGCAATTACGTCCTTCTCCTCTTTCGTGCAGCCCTCCCAGATGACCGTCCGGCTCGCCCAAAGCCCAATCACAAGCGCACAGGTTTCCACGGTCTGCTGGAACGCGCGGAACGGGTCAAAACGCCCGGTAATGTCCTGCAATTCTTCGTATGTGCCGACAAAATTTGCATCGCCCGGCGTGCAGGAGCGCAAAATCTGGTTTTTGTAGTAATCCTTCAATTTGTAACCGCAGATGGCAAGCTCCGGCTTGATGGAAAGCAGCGGCGCAGCAATGAAAAATGACCTTGTCAGCCCTTCAAACATCTCCGCTTTGCGCTCTGCTAACGGCGATTTCCCATCCGCATCAAGATGCGGATATGTGATTTTCGTTTCCTGGCGCGGCACGACCACCGGGTCATCAAAGCTTTTGATATGCCGGAAAATCCCCGCCAGCATATATTCGCCCGCCTCAATCCAGCTTTGTCTTGTCAGCCCTGTATATGGGCTGAGTGTAAAATCCGTATGTTTTGGTTGAAAGACCATAAAAATCCCCTCCTTGCAGTTTTGTTTTTCGTGGTTTATTATACTAAATCAGGGGCGTTCCTGCAAGTTAAATCAAGAACCGGATCACAGAATGCGGGGGCATAACGCAGTTGAGGGCAAAACCGTAGTACGGCTTTGCCCTCTGTCACTGTCCTATTTTGCATTCCCGTTCTTTGGGCTCTGCTTCTTTCCGCACCAGACATGCTTTTGCCCGAAAAAACACAACGGACACGAAAAATTTTCCTTGCATTCTCCCCCTTATCCATGCTATTATATATCTGTGACAATATCTATCACATTTCTTTCATCATCGACCGCATCGGTCATGATTCCACATTTTTAACAAAACACATTCAGGAAAGGAGATTTTATGCACAAAAACACATCCATGTCCCATCCTGGCACTGTGCCAACACCGGGGCAAAAACCAACCCTTCTGGAAATGCATCCCCTCCCGGCTCCCGTTGGCTTTGAGGAAGCCTCCGGGGCGCTAGCCTACCGGATGACCAACGACGCAATGTTCCACATTGTCTTCGAGGCATGCCCGGATGCGCTCAAAGGGCTAATCGGGGCACTGCTGCACCTGCACCCAGAGGAAATCATTTCCATTGAAGTCACCAACCCCGTCACATTCGACACCGTCATCTATTCCAAACTCTTCGTCTTGGATCTAAAAATCCTCCTGAACGGCAATTCCGTCCTCAACATCGAAATGCAGGTGGAAAGCCTAAGCTTCTGGAGGGAGCGCTCCATCGGTTACCTCTGCCGCGCCTTTGACAACTTAAACCGCGGCGACGGATATCTAAACGTCAAGCCCGCCATCCAAATTGGTATCCTTGATTTTGACCTCGCGCCGGACGATATAATGTTCTATTCCACCTACTATCTGCTGAATGAGCTCACCCACAAAAAATATAGTGACAAGCTACGGCTTTCCGTGCTACAATTAAGGCAAACGGAACATGCCACAGAGGAGGATAGGGCATGGCACCTTGACCTCTGGGCAAAATTTTTCAGAGCCACAACATGGGAGGAGGTTTTTATGATTGCCGAAAAAGACCCGTATATTGCAAACGCCGCCCAAACGCTCTACCGCGCTTGTGTGGACGAACGCTTCCGGAATTTCTGCGAGGGGCGGGAAGAAGGGGAGAAGACGTTAAGGACGCTGCAGATGCAAGTGCAGCAGAAGGAGGCGGAAAATGCCCGTCTGCGCGCAGAGTTAGAGGCTTTAAAACAGAATAAGAAATAGGGAAACAAAATAAGAAATAGGTATTACGCCCCACTGTGTTAGATATTTTATGTTTAAACAGTCGGGGCGTAATAATGACAAAAACCAAACCAGTCTGCAATTTCTCATGCCATTCCCGAAAAAATGGCGGATTCATCATATCAGCAACTTTCCCCGCCCAAAACCGCTTGCCATCCATATCATCCCCACAGACCATCCTTTATGTACCGCCTTACCGCATCCTGCCATGTCGGTAACGGCTTAAATCCGTTTTCCACTAGCTTTGACTTATCCAACCGGGAATTTTTCGGTCTTGCTGCCTTCGAAAGACCATACTCCGCCGTGCTTACGCCCACAACCTTTGTATCCATCCCGACCGCTTTATAACTTTCCTTTGCCAAGTCAGCCCAAGAGAGATAACCGCCCTCATTCGTGGCATGGTAATAACCATACTTGTCGGTTTCAATCATATCAACAAGGAGTCTGGCAAGGTCGGGCGTATAAGTCGGCGTGCCAATCTGGTCATTGACAACCCGCACCGTATCATGCGTTTTTCCGATGTTCATCATGGTCTTGATGAAGTTTTTCCCGTTCCGGCCAAAGACCCATGAGATGCGGACGATGAAAAATTTATCCAGTATACTGCCAACCGCCTGTTCGCCTTTCAACTTGGTTTGTCCGTAATAATTCAAAGGCGCATAACACTTATCATCCGGCTGCCACGCCCTCTCTCCCTTCCCATCGAACACATAATCCGTAGAAAGATAAAGCATCTTGGCATCAACCGAACGAGCCGCCTCGGCAATATATTGCGTACCCAGATGGTTGACTGCCTCAACCTTCTCTTTATTTTCCTCCTCCTCTGCCGCATCCACCGCTGTCCATGCAGCACAATGGATGATGGCGTCCGGTTTTATTTTTCGGACTGTCTTCTCCACTGCCGAACGGTCGGTGATATCCCGCGGGATGTACGGGATACCCGCAACTGCAAAACCATCTGCCACACCAAAATACTTTTCTGCAAGATCAGACCCGACCACCGCATGACCACGCCCCACCAGTTCATTCACACAGTCATGCCCAAGTTGCCCATTCACTCCTGTTATAAGTACTTTCATCTCTCAGCCCCCTCTGATGACCGTATGGTCATACCCCATCCACTTGACATCACAATACGCCCAAATGAATGAAATGTGCCACTCCTGTTATATTTAATATCTTACCCTTCCCTTAGCTACTGCCTTTAAATGCTCGCCATATGGGGATTTCCCGTACATTTCTGCAGATGATGATATGACAAATAGACGTAAAGCCAAGTTATTTTTTTCGGCATCCATAAGGGATGCCGTTTTTCTATTATTGGATAGCCCCGACAAATTTGTAGTAGATGGTAATGCGCTTTTCCTTACCCTTGCGGCAGCGTCCCATACCCGGCGTTTCGTAAATCGTAATCCGGTCAATCAGTTCGTGAAGCATGAAGCGGTCGAGTTTTTCAAAGCTGGTGTATTTTCGGATAAGGGCTGCGAAGCGGTCAATATCGGCTTTGGTATCCCGAACCTTTTCCAGCGCCTTTTCCATCTCTGCAATGTTCGCTTTCAGCGTTGCCCGTTCCGTATCGTAATCTGCGATAAACATGGTAA
>CAJTUA010000007.1 GCA_910579615.1 uncultured Lachnospiraceae bacterium
GAAAATAAAATGGGAATACAATAAGGAGGCCGGAAAAAGCAGGCGTGTCTGCCATTGTGAAAATCCTTGCACAGATTCCTCCTGCGGCCGGATGTTCTATATTTACCCGGAAAAGAATCTTCGGGCTTATCCCGGCACTCTCCGGGGTACGCAGGAATGGAACTCCACCTACAAAATACGTGTGAATGTGGAAAAATCCATCAACCATTTCAAAGACAGTTTCTGTGTCGCCGGACGTAAGACCCAAAATGAGAAAACACTCCATGCGGATTTGTTGCTTGCCGGAATCACACAGCTTATAACCGTTATAGTGGCTGACAAGATCCATAAACACCAGTATATCCGCAGCCTGAAGCCCCTGATTGCCTGAAGCCGCCCATTCCATACATTTCCTTTGGCAGGTGCATCCACCTGTCTTATTGCGTTGCCATAAAATCCTGTTTCCTGCATACGCCTCCCTCCATGCTTCCCTGTCAGGATTTTTGACTACTGGGCATCCAATTTAACATTTGTTTCGCAATTACCTATTTAACATTCCATGGAAAACTTCCTGCCAGCATTGGTTCAGGACTCTTTTGCTTTTTTGAATCCTTCCCATTCCCTTAAGGTTATTTCAAATCCTCCCGCCCATACCGGAGGATTCCCCAAAATGTCACCAGAACCGTCAGAACCGCTGAGGAAAGCAGCATCCGTACCGGGTGTGCCACCTCATTTGATGCCAGGCGCAGCCCCTGCCCTGTCGGCAGAGCATCCACGATAAAATCCAGAATCTCCCGCTTCGCGCCGCTTACATAGCGCGGATTTGGCATTGGGTCCAGGAAATTGATTTCATCCCCGTGAATCTGGATATCCGAAAAAACAGTATCTGATTCGTCAAGCCTTGCCTGCAGCTTTGATACAAGAAAAAGCAATGCAAAAAACACCAAAATGCTCAGAACCGCGCTGCGTACCTTGTTTTGGGTAAGTACATTGATATACGTATTGACAGCGCAAAAGACCAGGGTGGACATGGCGGCAATCAGCAAATATAAAAAGAGCTGCCCTGTTCCCATCTTCCAAAACCCAAACACCGGAATCCCCACCAGACCGCCCGCCATCCCCGCAAGCAGCATCAAAAGCGATGCGGCAGAAACCACGATAAGCTGCGAAAGATAGATATCCTTTCTTGAATACCCGGCAATGACTTTATTGCGGATGGCACCGCCGCTGTATTCCTGTCCAAGAAACAGCGTGGAAAATACCGCAGAAAACAACCCAATCACAAGCGAAAACCGGAAATAGCAGCTTTCTAAATTTGTTTCCTGGTATGTCAGGTCCGCGAATGTAATCCAGCAGCGCTTCCCCATATAGAGTGCAATATAGGCAAACATGACACCTACGCTAATATAAAAATATTTACTTTTCCAGAGCCTTGAAAAATTTGCGCACAACAGTCTATTCATGGAGTGTTCCTCTCTGTGGTAACGCTTCTTTTCCGCTCTGGATACTCTCCTGTACCCTGCCGCCCACCAAACTGATGTAATAGCTTTCCAGACTTTCATCGCGCTCCTGCATCGATACAACCTTGCAGCCTTTTTCGGCAAGTGCCATGACCAGCTCGGAAATGTCTAATTTCGCATAAATATCAGCTTCCTGCCCGGAAAGAATCCGGTACTCCACCTTCCTTTCATCAAGCAGGCAGGCAAGCGCCGCCGTATCCGTCACCGTGACGCGGATACATTTGCGGCAGGCTGCCTCAAGCTCTGCGGCACTGACCTCCCGCACCATCCGCCCACCGTCAAGAAAGCCGTAATGTGTCGCCAGCTTTGCAAGCTCATCCAGGATATGGCTTGAAATCAGCACCGTGATTCCCCTCTGCCGGTTCAGCTTCAGAATCAGCTCCCGGATTTCCACAATTCCCTGCGGGTCAAGCCCATTCACCGGCTCGTCAAGCACGAGAAAATCCGGTTCCCCCGCAAGCGTTATGGCAATCCCAAGCCTTTGCCTCATCCCGAGCGAGAAATGCTTTGCCTTTTTCTTTCCTGTATCCGCAAGCCCGACCAAATCCAAAAGCTCCGCAATTCCTTCAAAAGACGGCAGCCCCAAAATACGGTACTGCATTTCCAGATTTTGCGCTGCCGACATATCAAGGTATAGCGACGGTGTCTCCACGACTGCCCCCATACGCCTGCGCACACGGGCAATTTCCCGGTTCCCGCTCGTGGTTCCATACAGGCTGTAGCTGCCGGAAGTCGGCCGCTGCATGCCGCAGATTAAGCGGATGAACGTGGTCTTGCCTGCCCCATTTTTCCCGACCAGCCCGTAAATTGCCCCCTCCGGGATGTGCAGATTCAGCCCGCTTAACACTTTAAAATGTCCGTATTGTTTGCTCAATGCATCTGTTGTGAGAATGTATTCCATTCTTTCTTCTCCTTTCCACATGCAATTTTTCGGAAGGTGTTTTTTGCTCCGTTTTACGTGCCTGTATTGCGGGAAGCGTATTCCGCCCCCGCCTGCAAGCCTGCTTTTACGGCGGCAATTTTCCACCACCGGCATTCTTACATGTCCTGTCAGGTATTAAACCACACAAAGGTAAAGAAAGCGGTAAAGACAATGGTAAAGAAAATGTAAAGATTATATGCCACCTGTTTTATCCATTTTTTAATTTGAACCCAATTCCCCAGACCGCCTCGATATAGTCCTTTCCATCCACTGCCCTCAGTTTTTTCCGCAGATTGCTGATATGCATTTTCAGCGAGCTTTCCGTACAGTCCGGCGTGTCGCCCGCAATACGGTCAAGCAGAACGGATTTCGCGATAACACGGGATGGGTTTTGCATCAAAAGCTTTAAGATAGCGTACTCCGTCCTCGTCAAATGAACTTCGGTCCCGCTGACAAAGACCGTTTTTGTTTCGGTGTCCAGGCGCAGTTCCTCAAATAAGAGAAAGGTTTCCGTAAGAAAGCCCGGTTCTTGTTGCACGCGCGTTACTTTCCCCTCTGTGCACTCCTGACGAAAATATTTTTCCTGCCGGGATTTCCCACCGTGCAGCACCACCCGGATTCTCGCAAGCAATTCCCTGACGTCAAATGGCTTTGTCACATAGTCCGCCGCCCCGGACAGCAAAAGCCCCACCTTACTGTCCACGTCCACCTTCGCGCTTACGACAATCACCGGGATGTCAATGAGCTGCCCTATCACCTCCTCCCCGGAAAGACCGGGCAGCATCAAATCAAGCAGAACCAAATCGGGGATTTTTTCTTTTAATACCAACAATGCTTCCGTTCCCGAGTATGCCCGCGATACAAAATAACCTTCTTTTCCAAGCACTTCTTCGAGCATATTTCCAATATGTATATCATCGTCAACAATCAAAATATGTTCCATCGTCTGCCTCGTTTTTCTAAAATAAGCTCCCCGAACCCAAATCCCCGTATTTTCAGAAATTTCCATCAGAAAAAATCTTTTTTCCTTCCACTATTTTCCTCCGGGAAACAAAACTCCACCACCTCACAGTTGCGAATTCCAAACGCCGCAAATTCCTCGTTCGTCATATCAAAAAAATAAGAGCGCACAATCCGCGCAATCCCGTTGTGCGCAACAAGCAAATAATTTTTCTCCTCCGGCTCATGAAAAATCTCATCGAGCAGATTATAAATGCGCTGTGCTAAGCGCATCATGGATTCCCCGCCGCCGTAGCTGTTTACAAACTGCGCCTTCGCTGCCTGGAACTCTGCCCCGTTGCGCGCTGTCCCCTCGTATTTCCCGAAATTCTGCTCCCTTAGGCGCTCCTCGGCGCGCATCGGGATGCCCGTCTGCTCGCTGATATGCCTTGCTGTCTGTGCAGCGCGGGAAAGCGGCGAATACAATATCTCGTCGATTTTCATATTCTGCGGCAGCAGGGGAAACATTTCCCCCCGCAACGCCGCCGCGATATCCTTTCCTGCCGCCTGCGCCTGCGCATGCCCGCGCTCTGTCAGCCCGATATCCGTCGCCCCGCAAATCTTATTTTCCACATTCCACATGCTCTGCCCATGCCTTGTAAGATATACCTTTTTCAAAATAATTTCCCCCTTTTTTATTTTATATCTTATTCTTTCTTCGTGCGCGCATCAATCAATTCATGCAATTTTTTCATGGCATCCTTGATTCCGCCAACCTCGTCAATCAGCCCGCAGTCCACCGCCTCCTGCCCGACCAGAATCGTACCAAGATCCTTCGTTAGCATCCCGGTATTCATCATCATTCCCTCAAGCTGTTCCTTCGGCGCATCGGAATGCCCCGCCACAAAGCCAAGAATCCGGTCCTGAATCCGCTTGAAATAATCGTAGGTCTGCTGTGCGCCAATCACCGTGCCGCTCATGCGTACCGGGTGGATAATCATTGTTCCGCTCGGCACAATGTAGGAATAATCGGTTGCTACCGCAAGCGGCACACCGATGGAGTGCCCCCCGCCAAGCACTAAGGATACACTGGGCTTGCCAAGCGTTGCAATCATCTCCGCAATCGCCAGCCCACTCTCCACATCACCGCCCACCGTATTTAAAAGCACAAGCAGGCCGTCCACCTCCGTGCTGTCCGCAATCGCCGCAAGCTGCGGCAGGACATGCTCGTATTTCGTCGTTTTCTGGCTGGAATTGAGATTCTCATGCCCCTCAATTTCACCGATAATGGAAAGCAGGTGGATTTTATGGTGCGCATTGTTCTCATCCAGGGTCACCTGCCCGTAATCCGAAATTTTCTGGTCGCGCTTTTCTTCCTTTTCCGTTTTGTCCGCAGGTTTTGTATTCCGGGCATTTCTTGCATCCCCTGGCGCTTCCTGACTCTTACAGTTTTCGCCCCCGTCCTCCCATGCGCCCTGTGCCATCTTGTCGTTTTCGTCTTCCATCCACATTGCTGTATTCATGTACGCCTCCGTGCTGCGGCTTATTTTTCAGGCAGGAAAAGCCCCGCGCAGCAAAGGCTTCCGGTAAAACCACCTGCTTTTTTCCTCGAATACAGCTAGTATCCACATAAAATGCGATTCTATACTTCCGGCACCACTTTTGCCAAACAACCTAATTTCCCCATTGCTCCCACATTTTTCTCAAACCACGCAAGTCGGTAGCGCTCTTATCCCCGACCACGCACAGGCTCGCCCCCGAAAGCCTGAAAACCTCCTTCGCAAGCTCTAAGACTTGTCTGCAATTCACCGCATCAACATGTGCCAACTTCTCCTCCAATGTATAAATTTTTGTCCCCGCAAGCGTGAATTTCGCATTTGCATCCATCCTAGTTTTCGGGCTTTCCGCGCTCATAATCAGCTCTGTGCGAACCTGCTGTTTATGCAAATCCAGCTCCTTTTGCGTAAGTCCCCTTTCCGCAAATTCCTCCACAATTTCCGCCACTTTCCCAAGCGCCAAAACCGCAAGCTGCGGCTGCAGCGTAATGTCAATATGAAACAGCCCCGCGCGCTTGTATGCGCTGCTGTAAGAATAAACAGAGTATGCCATTCCCGCTTCCTCACGGATTTTCTGGAACAAGCGGGAATTGTTGCTGCCGCCAAAGGCAGAATTTAAAATAGAATAGGCAAAACGCCGTTCATCGCCCACACATAAGGCAGGGAAAGCTATGTTTAGGTGAAGCTGCTCGATATCCTTGTTTGCCGATGCAAAACTGCGGCGGTAATGTGGGGGCATTGCCCCGGATTGCTTCTTTTCCTCTTTTCTGTGCCCATATTCCTGATGGTATGGGGCAAGCGCAAGCTCTTTTCCTTTTTCCCGCTTTAAGGATGCCGCCGCCTCCTGTGGTGACTGGTATCCCTTTGCCTTCTTTCTTTCCGCCCTTTTACAAACCTGTGCGAACGCACGCATAAGGCAGCTTTTTAATTCCTCCTCCTCATACCCGCCCGCGGCGGAAATCAGCATATTTTCCGCAAAATAGTGTTCCCGTAAAAACTGGTGCAATTCCTCGCTGTGAAACTTGCGCACAACCGATTTTGTCCCGGAAATCAAAAAACCGAGCGCGTCATCGCGCCAGACTCTTTTTTGCAGCAATTCATGCACCAAATCCTCCGGTGAATCCTCATACATGTCGATTTCATCCATGACAATACGCTTTTCCTTTGCAAGCTCCTTCGAATCAAAAAGCGGCTCCGTCAAAAGGTTGCCGAGCAGCTCCGCGAACTCCCCAAGCTTTTCCGTAATGGTCATCCCGTAGAGTGCCGTGCATTCCTTGCTTGTAAATGCGTTCACATCATCGCCCATGCGCGCCGTAATATCCGCAATTTCCTTCGCGCTCTTCGTCCTGGTTCCCTTAAAAAACATATGTTCCACCAGATGGGAAATCCCATTATTTTCCTTTGTCTCATCCTGCGAACCGACCTTCACAAAAACGCCGAGCGCTACCGTTCTGCGATTTGCCATCGGCTCCGAAATCACTTCGATGCCGTTTGGCAGCTTGTATTGATAAAACATTCTCCTGTTTTCCTTTCCATACCAAACCTTTTCCTTACAAATATCCTTTTCCTTGCAAAAGTTTTTATTGTTCTGTCTTCTGAAAACAATGCTTCAAATGCAATCCAATCCCTTCCCTGTGTTTTTCGTCCCACATCATACCACCGCATGTCCGAGTTTTCATACTGCTTACATTCTAACCAAAAATCATAATACTGTCAATGTTTGAACCTGCAAAATGACTGTGCCCCAAAAAATTTAACAGCAGCAAATTTTCACGCGCGACAAGCCCCGCCCACATACCAAACATATACAGCCCGGTTCGGATGACTCCAAACCGGGCTGTATCATCATTGCTGGTGCATTGTCATTGTCCTTTTTTGCACCATATTCTCCTCCCCTTTGAGCAAATGGCTTATCTTTTTGTAAATCAGCATGGTAATCCCGCCTGTCATCACGCATTTTATCAGATTAAATGGTGCTACCGCAAAAACCACAAAGCTCAACATCCCGGAAATCAATCCGTTCTTTTCGGTTCCCATTGCAACCAGATTGCCAATCTCCATATGGAATGCCTTTCCGTATGCCGGAAGCAGAACATACGCGTTCATAAGGCATCCTGTCAAAACGCAGACCAGCGTACCCGCCGCAATGCCAAACAGCGCATTCCTTTTCGTTTTTTTCGCGTAATATATTATCGAAGCCGGAACAATAAACGCACATCCAATCAGGAAATTGGCAAATTCCCCAATAAACGCGGTTCCGGTTCCCTGAATCAGCACATTTAAAAATACTTTGAGAAATTCCGTGGTAACGCCTGCCACCGGGCCTAATGTAAATGCCGCAATCAGCACCGGGAGCTCGCTGAAATCAATCTTGTAAAAGCCCGGCAGAAACCAGAGCGGGAAATCAAACATCATCAGCACAAAGGCAATCGCGGAGAGCAACGCAATCAAGGTCATGCGGTGCACCTTTAACCGGTCGCTTTTGCGGCTTGTATTATTTTTCTTTGAGAAATAGTATTCCGCACCGTAAGCCGCCCCAAGAATCAGCGCGACAATCAGCGCGCTGACAAGCAGGAAACCCACATTTTCTTTTGCTGTTCCAAACAGATTCCCAAGCACCTCTCCCGGCGCAGAAATAAATTTTTTTAATTTGTCCATAGGACCCTCCTTTTTACAGGATTCTTTTCGGTGTTCCCGAAGAAACCAAGGAATCAGGACGCGCCCCTGGCGCATAAAAATTCCCCGGATTTCTCCGGGGAACTAATAAATCATTCTCATCACAAACAATACGCCCCCCAAAAGGACAGCGCACTGCATTGCCACAAAAATTTCTTCTTTCATCCAGACTATACTGTCGGTTTTGGAATTGCACCAAATCCTGATTTAGACAAGCACCACTCGCTAAATCCTGCGCTTTCGCGCTCGCGGACTTTACCGCCGATCGGGAATTTCACCCTGCCCCGAAGAATCACCGTATTTATTTTTAGGGTATTATAGCACGGGAGGGCAGAAAAAGCAAGTAGTTTTGAAATTTTTGTATCTTTTCTCCCAAAGTCTGCCACCTGTTGCAGTATGCGGCTACATACCAGTACAGGAATATATCTGCTCACAGGGCAGGTTAAAGTAAATACACGCTTCCCTGATATCGGTAAAGCGGTATCTAAAACCAATCCATTTCGCCAGTGCTGTCTACTTTATAAGGTACATTATAGTTATGGATGCATGTTATATGAATGCTCCGGTCTTCATATATTCCTCCCTTGTTTATATTGTACTGTGCCTTGCGGTTCCAACCAGCGCAAATATGGCATTTCAGAAAATGAAACATCTGGCGGCCAGGAAATTCCAGAAAACAGAAAAAGCGGATGTACAATAAACCGATTTCGGCATAAAAAAGTGGGGGCTGCCACACCTTTTCCCCGTGTGGCGCCCCGCTTCTTTTTGCGCAGAAACAGTATTCTCGCATTATACTTGTACGATTCCCGCGCTATTTTTATAAACAAATATAATTTTTTAGAAAATATCTTATAAATAAGTATTCTTCGGCGCTGCAAGCTTTGGCTGGTAGCCTTTCTTTTCTAACATCTCCACAATGCGGTTCTTGTGCTCATGCCCGAACGCCTCCATCGTGATGACAAGTTCCACCGCCGTATTGCGGTTGATGCTGACAAACTGGTTATGTTCAAGCTTGATGATATTACCCTGCTCCTTCGCAATCAGCGTTGAGACATTTGCAAGCTCGCCCGGCTTATCCGGCAGAAGCACTGACACTGTAAAAATCCTGCCGCGCTCAATCAGCCCGTGCTGCACAATCGAGGACATCGTGATAACGTCCATATTGCCGCCGCTCAAGATAGAAACAACCTTTTTGCCCTTACAGTCAATATGTTTTAATGCCGCCACGGTCAAAAGCCCCGAATTTTCTACAACCATCTTGTGGTTTTCCACCATATCGAGGAAACTGACAATCAGCTCCTGGTCCTCCACGGTGACAATCTCATCCACATTTTTCTGGATGTACGGGAAAATATGTTCTCCGGGTGTTTTTACTGCCGTGCCGTCCGCAATCGTATCCACGCCGGAAAGTGTCATGACATGCCCTGCTTTTAAGGATTCCTGCATACAATTCGCCCCCGCAGGCTCCACGCCGATAACTTTAATGTTCGGATTCAACAGTTTTGCCAGGGTTGATACCCCGGCTAACAGCCCGCCGCCGCCGACCGGGGCCAATATGATATCAACCGTCGGCAGCTCCTTGATAATCTCCATCGCGATGGAACCCTGCCCGGTCGCTACCGTCTCATCGTCAAACGGGTGGATGAAGGTATAGCCGTTTTCCTCGGCAAGCTTTCGTGCGTGCGCACATGCCTCATCGTACACATTGCCGTACAGCACAACCTCCGCCCCGTAGCTTTTCGTGCGGTTTACCTTAATCAGCGGTGTTGTTGTCGGCATCACAATGACTGCCTTCGCACCGTAAATCTTCGCGGCGTAGGCAACCCCCTGCGCATGGTTGCCCGCGGATGCCGTAATCAGGCCGCGCCCGCGCTCCTCCTCGGTCAGCGTGCTGATTTTATAATACGCGCCGCGCACCTTGTACGCCCCGGTAAACTGCATATTCTCCGGCTTTAGATAAATCTTCCCTCCGGTCACATCCGAAAAATAGTCGCTGTAAACAAGCTTTGTCCGGTTCGTCACCCTGATGACCGCCTCGCTCGCTTCCTCAAATTTGTCCAATGTCATCATTTTTTATCCACTTACCCTTCCTTTATTTCCTGCTCGGTATCAAAGAGCGCATCCACGAATGCCTCCGGGTCAAAGCGCTGCATGTCCTCCATCTTTTCCCCGACGCAGATATATTTCACCGGAATATTTAACTCCGACTGGATTGCGATTGCAATGCCGCCCTTCGCCGTGCCGTCAAGCTTCGTTAAAACAATGCCGGAAATTTCCGCCACCTCGTTAAACTGCTTTGCCTGCTCAAGCGCATTCTGCCCGGTTGTCCCGTCAAGCACAACGAGCGTCTCCCGGAATGCATCCGGATATTCCCTCGTAATCACGCGGTCAATCTTGCGCAGCTCTTCCATCAGGTTTTTCTTATTGTGCAGCCGCCCCGCCGTGTCACATATCAGCAAATCGGCATGTTTTGATTTTGCTGAGGTCACAGCATCAAAAATAACCGCAGCCGGGTCGGAACCCTCCTTCTGCGCAATAATCTCAACGCCCGCGCGCCTCGCCCACTCGGTCAGCTGTTCAATCGCCGCCGCGCGGAAGGTATCTGCCGCCGCCACAATGACTTTTTTGCCGTTATCCTTTAATTTCCCTGCCAGTTTGCCGACGGAGGTCGTCTTTCCGACGCCGTTTACGCCAATCATCAAGACAACGGATTTCTTATCCTCAAACTCGTATGCATCCTCGGGAAGGCTCATCTGCTCCTTGATGCTCGCGCGCAGCAGCTCCCTGCACTCTGCCGGATCCTTGATTTTATTTTCCTTTACTTTCTGCCTTAAATTATCAATGATGGAGCTTGTCGCATTGATGCCGATATCCGCCATAATCAGAATTTCTTCCAGGTCTTCGTAGAACTCATCATCAATGCTGCCCCCGCCCTTAAAGATTGATTCAATTCCGGAAACAATATTATTTCTCGTCTTTGTCAGGCCTTGCGCCAGACGGCTGAAAAATCCTTTTTTTTCGCCCATAAGAATCTTTATCCCTCCATGGCGGAACCGCAGTCCGCCTATATTTTCGCTATCCTAAACTATAGAGCATGACGTGCGGCTTGTCAAGCGGAAATTGCTGCGCACATCCGCACAAAAGGCTTATTTGTCAAGCTCCCCCTCAATCAGGCTGACCGAGACAAGCGTGGACACGCCCTTCTCCTGCATGGTAATGCCGTAGAGCACATCCGCCGCCGCCATCGTGCCGCGCCTGTGCGTAATCACAATAAACTGCGTATGCTTTGTCAGCTTGTGCAGGTATTTCGCATAGCGCTTGACGTTCGAATCGTCCAATGCCGCCTCAATCTCATCGAGCAGGCAAAACGGCGACGGCTTTAAATTCTGGATGGCAAAGAGGAGCGAAATCGCTGTCAGCGCCTTTTCCCCGCCGGAAAGCTGCATCATATTCTGCAGCTTTTTTCCCGGCGGCTGCGCGATAATGCGGATTCCTGCGGTCAGGATGTCCTCCTCCTCGGCAAGTGCAAGCGTTGCCTTGCCGCCGCCGAACAGCTCCTTAAATACCATGTCAAATTGCTTTGCTATCTCCGCAAATTTCTCTGAAAATTGCCTTCGCATTTCCTCATCAAGCTCCGCAATAATCCCAAGCAGTGTCTGCTCGGAAGTGTGCAGGTCATCGCGCTGTGCCTTCAGGAATTCATAGCGCTCAGATACTTGCTTATAATCTTCAATCGCATTGACATTGACATCGCCAAGCCCCTTGATTTTCCCTTTTAGCTCTGTGATGTAGCGGCGGTTCACCGACGCATCCGAAAAGCCATCCTCCGACAGCGCTTTGGCCTGCGACGGCGTCAGCTCATACTCCTCCCATAGATAGTTAATCTGCGCTTCCAGGGTTTCTTCAATTTTGGAAAGCTGCCCTTCAATGCGGTAGAGTTCTTTGTCCAGTGCGGAAAGACGCGCGGAAAGCTCCTCGCGTTTTTCGAAAAAGCCTTTGTGCGTCCGCTTTTTCTCCTCGCCGGCCGCACTGAGCGCTTCGATTTTTATGCCAAGCTCCTGGATGCGCTCCTGCCTTTTTTCATTCTCCGCCTTTGTGCGCCGGATTTCCTCCTCCTTCTCCTGCTTTGCTGTCTCAAAACCATCCGCATCTTTGATGAACTGCGCGCGCTCCGCTTCCAGGCGCTGCACCTCCGCACGCACACGCTTGATGTTCTCTACTGCGTTCGAGCTGTTTTGCTCGAGTCCGGAAAGCTGCGCCTTCATGGCTGAGAGCTTCTCATTCGCCTCGGCCTGTTCTTTCTGCTTTTCCTTTAAGAGCCTTCCGCATTCTTCAATGCGCTCCTCCTTCTGTTTGCTGTAATTTATATTCCCATCATACTGCCCTGTAATCTGGCGGATGCTTTCCTCAAGCTTTTGTACCTGCCCGTCAATTCCGCGCATCTCATTCGCAAAACGTGCAAAATCCTCCGCAAGCTTCTTTTGCTTTTCCAACACCTGCTTGTAGCTTAATTTTATTTCGTTGTGCGCGGTCAAAAGCTCCTGCAGCTTTGCTTTTGCCTGTTCCGCCTTCTCGCGTAAAGCCGTGCGGTGTTCCCTCTTTTCCGCGCGTTTTGCCTCAAGCGCTTCCACCTGCGCGCGCTCCTGCGCAATGCGGTTTTCAAGCTCCTCCATCTCGCGCCTTCTTGCAAGGAGGTTTCCTGCATTTTTATAGGCACCGCCCGAGAGGGAACCGCCCGGGTTTAGCTGCTCGCCCTCCACCGTAACGATGCGCAGCGTGTAGCTGTATTTGCGCGCAAGCGCGAGTGCGTGGTCAATGGTGTCCACGACGAAAATGCGGCCGAGCAGGAACTGCACCAGTCCCGTATACTGGCGTCCTGTGCGCACGAGCGAGGAGGCGAGCCCTATCACACCTGCCTCCCGCAGCGCCGCATCATTGTTGTTTCGGGAAGGGTTGATGCTTGTCAAAGGCAGGAAGGTCGCGCGGCCCGCCTTTGTTTGTTTTAAAAATTCAATCAGCGATTTTGCCGTCTGTTCATTGTCCGTGACAATGTTTTGGATATTGCCGCCAAGCGCCGTCTCAATCGCGGTTTCATAGGTCTTGTCCACCTGAATCAAATCGGCGACAACCCCCTGGATGCCCGGATAGCGCTCTTTCTGCTCCATGATGCGGCGGATGGCACCCCCGTAGCCCTCATAGCGCTCCGTAATATTCTTTAACGACTCAAGCCTTGAGCTGCTTAACATCAGGCTGCGCTGCTTCGTCTCAAGGTCTTTTTGGAGAACCTCGATATCTGCGGCTTCTTCCGCTGCCTTGCCCTCTAAAATGCGGATGGTCTCATTCTGCGCATATACTTCCTCCGCCGCATTTTTCAGCGCCTGCTCACAAGTTTGCAATTCTTCCGCTGTCTGTGCCTCAACGCTTTTATGTTCAATCGCCTGTTTGGAAAGCTCTGCTTTTTTGATGGCGTTCTGCTCACGGATGGTTTCATAGCGGGAAAGTTCCTCCTTATGGCCTGTATTCTCGTTCAGGACACGGATAATCTCGTTGTTCCCCTCCTCGATTTCACGGTTCAGCTCCTCAATCTGCCCCTGGATGTGCCCGATGGCAAGTGCCATTTCCGACTGCGCATCATCCAGTGCATCCAGCTTCCCATCAATTTGATTTTTTTCTTCCAGATATTTGGAAAGCTCCTGGTTCCTCTCCCCAATCGTCTGGTCTGCCTTTGCTACGCTCTCCCCAAAATGCCTGCTGTTTTGTTCGATACTCTCTATCTGCCCTGCGAGCAGGCGGATAGTGCCCTCCTCGCGCTCAAAAGCGATGCTGCTGCTGTTTTTTTCCTCCTTAGCCGCCTCAAGCTCTTTCGCGCCCTCCTCAAGCTCCTGCTCCAGGCGCTCGTACTCCGTTTTGGTATCCTCATAGTTTTTTTTCGTCTGCTCCAAGTCGCCGGCAACAATTTCTTTCCCCCGGCTAAGCTCCTGCCTCTGCGCACTGTTTTTTTCCTGCTCCAGCAAAAACTGGTTGACCTCAACCCGTTTTAACTCCTCTTTGTATTTTAAGTATTCCCTCGCAATGGCAGACTGCTTTTCCAGTGGTCCAACCTGCTTTTCAAGCTCCGCAATAATATCCTCCACGCGCGCTAAGTTCGCCTGCTCCTCGGCAAGATTCTTCTCCGCAATCACTTTGCGCTTCTTAAATTTTACAATGCCTGCCGCCTCATCAAGCAGTTCCCTGCGCTCCTCGGGTCTTCCGGAAACAATCCGGTCAATCTGGCCCTGCCCGATGATGGAATAGCCCTCCTTGCCGATACCCGTATCAAAAAATAGTTCCTGTACATCCTTTAGGCGGCACACCGAACCGTTCAGCAGGTATTCGCTTTCCCCGGAACGGTACACGCGTCTTGCAACGGTGACTTCCTCATAATCAATCGCGAGCGCATGGTCGGCATTGTCAAAGGTGATTGCCACATAGGCAAAGCCCTGGGGCTTCCTTAATTCTGTACCGGAAAAAATAACGTCCTGCATACTGTTCCCGCGCAACTGTTTCGCGCTCTGCTCCCCGAGCACCCAGCGCACCGCGTCCGCGACATTGCTCTTCCCGCTGCCGTTTGGCCCGACAATGCCAGTAATCCCGTTTTGGAACTCAAAGACAATTTTATTGGCAAATGACTTAAAGCCATGCACTTCAATGCTTTTTAAATACATTTATTCCTCCCGCGCGCGAAGCAGCCGGATGGCCTGGTATGCTGCCTCCTGCTCTGCTGCTTTCTTTGTTTTTCCCTCCCCAAGCGTCTTTAAGCCATCCACCGAGACTGCCCTTACGACAAAGGTTTTGCTGTGGTCAGGTCCGGTCTCTGAGATAACCTCATACTGCACCTTTCCCTGCCCCTTCGCCTGAACCATTTCCTGCAAAATAGTCTTACTATCGTAAAAGAGTTTTTTCGCCTCTATGTCATTCAGGATATATTTCAGAACGAACTCTTTTGCATTAGTAAAACCACTGTCCAGATAAATTGCACCGATAACCGCCTCCATCGCATCCGAGAGAATGGAATCCCTTTCCGCCCCGCCCGTTGCCAGCTCGCCTTTCCCCAAAAGAATATAGCCGCCGAGCGAAAGCTCCCTGGCGCAGTACGCTAACGCAGGCTCACAGACAAGGCTCGCACGCAGCTTTGACATTTCGCCCTCGCTCATTTCCGGGTTTTTACAAAAAATCTCCTCGCTTGCGACAAGCTCTAAGACTGCGTCCCCAAGAAATTCCAGGCGCTCGTTGTCCGGGGCTTTCCGTATTTTGCGCTCGTTCGCGTAGGAGCTGTGTGTCAGGGCCTGCAGTACAAAGCTTTGGTTTTGGAAGCGGTAGCCGATACGTTCCTCAAAGGCGGCTGTGTTTTTGTGTTCTTCCATGATTCAACACCTCATTTCCTCGCTGCTTTTCTTGCTGCATCACTATTTTTTGTGCAGGTTTTATTTTATGGACGCAGCACAAGCCTGATCCTGCACAAACATAAAACCGTGTGGAACCCCCGAAGGAGACCCCACACGGCCAGTTCTTAATTCCTGCCTCGATGAGCCAACCTGCCTCATTAGCTGTTCAGCGCATTCTTGATTTTCTCAACCGCATCGCCGACAGTCTTAATCTTTTCTGCCTCCTCGTTTGCGATTTCGACATCAAACTCTTCCTCAATACCCATGATAATCTGGAAAATGTCGAGCGAATCCGCCCCAAGATCGTCCACGAAGGTGGTTTCCATTCCAATCTCTTCCTCTTCTACATTCAATACTTCGCTGATGATTTTCTTTAACTTTTCAAATTCCATGATATCTCGCCTTTCTTTTTTATTTTTTGTGAAACAGCTATATACTTTCCTGAATCGCGATGTTTGCAGCAATCTTTTCACTGATCCTCTGTTCCTTAAACGCGATGCACTGGATGATGGAATTCTTAATCTCGTTGCTCTTTGAACTGCCGTGGCTCTTGACCACAAGCCCGTTTAACCCCAACATCGGTGCCCCGCCATACTGTGAAAGATCAAACGCTTTCAGCGTCTTTTTTAACTGCGGCTTCACAAGCGCCGCGCCGAGCGTACTGAGGGGTGTACTCGTCATGCCCTGCTTGATTTTCTTCATGAGGGATGCTGCAAGCCCCTCATAAAGTTTTAATATGACATTGCCAACAAATGCCTCTGTGACAATGACATCAGCCGCCCCGTTCGGGATTTCCCGCGCTTCAATACTGCCAATGAAATTAATCTCGTTGCAATTTTTCAGAAGAGGAAAGGTTTCCTTGACAAGCATATTTCCTTTTTCTTCCTCAACGCCGATATTTACAATCGCAACGCGCGGGTTCTTGATGCCGACAATGTTTTCCATGTAAATCGAACCCATCTTCGCAAACTGAACGAGATGGGAAGATCTCGCGTCCACATTCGCACCGCAGTCAATGAGAAGTGCAATCCCGTCCATCGTAGGTATGAGCGGTGCAAGCGGTGGGCGCTCCACCCCTTTGATTCTGCCGACAAGCAGCTGCGCACCGACCAATACGGCACCGGTACTGCCCGCTGAGACAAAAGCATCCGCTTCCCCTTTTTTCACCAGGTTCATTGCCACGACAATCGAGGAATCCTTCTTCCTGCGAATTGCAAGCACCGGTGCCTCGTCGTTCGTGATAATCTCCCGCGCATCAACTACGTGGATTCTGTCTTTTGGGAAGGTATGGTGGGAAAGTTCTGTCTCTATGACTTCCTTCGCCCCCGTCAAAAATACTACAAGCTCCTCCCGCTCGGTTACGGCTTCCACCGCACCCCTGACAATCTCGCCCGGGGAATTGTCCCCGCCCATGGCGTCCACTGCAACTTTTACTCTCTCCTGCATTTTCCTGCCCAAACTTTCTTAAAAGTATACGGAAAGCAACGCCTTCCATGGCTGCAAAAGCCATCCCTGTACCACTATACTAAATCATGGATAAAAAATCAACCATAAAATTATAAAAATTATCCGTTCCCCTACTTCTTCCGGTAGAAGAAGGACTGGTATGTATCATAGCCAATCTTTTCCGGCTGTATAATCTGCTCCGTGCTGCCGACAAAAAGGAAGCATCCTGGCTTTAAGGACGCATTGAATTTTCTGTAAATCACATCCTTTGCCTCCTCGGTAAAATAAATCAGTACGTTGCGGCATACAATCAGGTCGCAGCGGTCCGGGTAAGGGTCTTTTAGAAGGTTATGCTCCTTAAACTCCACGCATTTTTTGATGTCATCGCTAATCTGGTAGCTGCTCTCACTGATTTTCGTAAAATATTTCTTCAGGAATTCATCCGGCAGGCCTTTCAGGCTCTTGATATTGTACAGCCCCATCCTTGCCTTGTCAAGTACCTGTTTATCGATATCGGTCGCGATAATCTTAATTTTACTTAACGGTAAGAATTTCGAGAGGAGCATGACGAGCGAATACGGCTCATCCCCGGTCGAGCACGCGGCACTCCAGACCTTGAGCGTCGGGGATTTTTTCAAAAGCTCCGGGAATATCTGCTTTTCCAGAAGAACCCACTGCTCCGGGTTGCGGTAAAACTCCGACACATTGATTGTTAAATAGTTTACAAATTCTTCAAACAGTGCCTTGTCTTTTTTCAGTGCTTCGACATACTGTTTGTAGCTTGTGTAGTGGTGCTTTGTAATCAGGGAATCAATCCGCCGTTTCATCTGACGTTCCTTGTAAGCGTTCAAATCAATTTTTGTAAGTTTTAATACATCTTCCTTAAATACCTCATAACTGTCCGTCATAACCGAAACCCTCCTATTTTTCGTTCCGCAAATGCCCTCCCGATACCCAATACTCCGGAAGCAGTCTCCGCTCGCACGGCTCCCGGACACTCCTTCCGGGTACCGTCCGGGCATTTGCTGTTTTTTCGTTCCGCAAATGCCCTCCCGATACCCAATACTCCGGAAGGAGTCTCCGCTCGCACGGCTCCCGGACACTCCTTCCGGGGTACCGTCCGGGCATTTGCTGTTTTTTCGTTCCGCAAATGCCCTCCCGATACCTGATACTCAGGAAGCAGTCTCCGCTCGCACGGCTCCCGGACACTCCTTCCGGGTACCGTCCGGGCATTTGCGGATTTTTTGTTCCGCTCTCTGTGCAGAACGAAAAATCCCGGAAGCAGATTCTGCCTCCGGGAAAATAAAATTACTCCTCAGCTGTCTGCGCTTCCTCTGATTCTGCCGGCAGTAACGCTTTCATACTAAGGCTGATTTTTCTGTCTTCGCTGTTAAAGTCCACAATCTTAGCCTTAATCTCCTGACCGACCTTCAATACATCCGAAGGCTTTTCAACATGCTCTTTTGCAATCTGGGATACATGAAGCAGTGCATCAACGCCCGGCACCAATTCCACAAATGCACCAAAATCGGTCATACGTGCCACCTTGCCGGTAACAATGCTGTCCTTTGCATACTTGCTCTCCGCATCCTTCCACGGATTCTGATCCGGGAATTTTAAGCTCAGTGCGATTTTCTCCCCCTGAATATCCTTGATAAATGCCTTTACCACATCGCCCGCCTTAAATACTTTCTTCGGGTTCTCAATCCTGCCCCATGACATCTCCGATATATGCAGAAGGCCGTCCGCACCGCCAAGGTCAATGAATACACCGAAATCAGTTACATTCTTTACGGTACCCTCAACCACATCGCCGACATTGATTCTTGCGAACAATGCCTCGGCAAGCTCCTTCTTCTTTGCGACGAGAAGCTGCTTCCTGTCACCGATGATGCGCCTTCTCTTCGGGTTGAACTCGCTGATGACAAACTCAATCTCCTGATCCTTGTACTTCTCAAGGTTCTTTTCATAAGTATCGGATACAAGGCTCGCCGGGATGAAGACCCTTGCCTCCTCCACAACGACGCTCAGGCCGCCCTCCAATACCGTAGCTACTTTTGCTGTCAATACTTCTTTGTTGTTAAACGCTTCCTCAAGGCGCTTATTGCCTCTTTCTGCGATAAGCTTTTTGTAAGTAAGGAGCACCTGGCCCTCACCGTCATTTACCTTAAGCACCTTTGCGTTCATGGTGTCCCCCTCTTTTACAAGGGTTCTAAGGTCCACATTCGGGGTATTGGTATACTCACTTCTGGTAATGATACCATCTGCCTTGTAACCGATATTCAGGACGATTTCATCTTCCTTGACGCGGATTACAGTACCTTCAACGACCTCCCCATTGTGTATTGTCTTTAAAGACCCCTCCAATAATTGCTCAAAACTTTCTTCTGACATGCTGGTAAAAACCTCCTTGATAATATTATTTGGGGTGGATGCCCCTGCTGTAATACCTACGCTACGAAAAGATTTAAACTGTGTTAAATCCAGGTCACCAAGTGTCTGTATATAGTAAGTATTCTCACATTCTTTTTTTGAAATTTCGAAAAGCTTGCCCGTGTTTGAGCTGTGCTTTCCTCCGATCACAATCATGGCATCCGATTGCCCGGCAAGCCTTGCGGCTTCCGCCTGACGTTCTTCCGTCGCGTTGCATATCGTATTGACAACAATTATATCATACCTCTTTCTTTCCATAATTTCAACTAAATCTTGAAATTTCTTGTAATTAAATGTCGTCTGTGCCACAATGCACAGCTTTTCGCCTTCTGGGATTTCCAGATTTTGTAATTCTTTTTCATTATCTGTAACAAAGACTGGGGTTTTGCTCCAACTGACGATGCCTTGCACCTCCGGATGATCCTTATCGCCAATCACAAGTATCCGGTAGCCCTGCGCACTCTTTTCCTCCACTGTGCGGTGGATTTTTTTTATAAAAGGGCAGGTCGTGTCTTCTATCCGGAATTTTGGCTGCCCCTGCGCATCCTTTAACCCCTTAAGACGCTCCATCGTCTCCCTCCCCACGCCATGGGAACGGATGATAAGCGTGCCGCCCGCAGCCTCCTGCGCTTCCTCCACGGAAGAAATCACCGAAATGCCCCGCTTTTTTAAACTCTCCACAACTTCCTCGTTATGGATGATAGGGCCAAACGTCCACACTGCGCCTTTTTCTTCCTCCGCCATGCGGTACGACGTATCTACCGCACGCTTTACGCCAAAGCAAAAGCCTGCGGTCTTTGCAAGCGTCACCTGCATCCTTCACACCTTTCCCGGATAAGGGCAACCAGCCTTTCCGTCACTTCCTCTGCCGTAAGCTTTGACGCATCAAGAACAACCGCGTCCTCCGCCTTCTTTAACGGCGATATTTCCCTTGTCATGTCCTGTTCATCCCTCGCAATGATTTCACGCAGGATTTCCTCTTCATCGCATTCCTCCCCCTTCGCCTCCAATTCAAGGCAGCGCCGTTTCGCGCGCACCCCCGGGTCGGCAGTCAGATAAATTTTGATGTCGGCATCCGGCAGCACAATCGTTCCGATATCCCTTCCATCCATAATGACACTTGTCCTTTTGGCAAGTTCCCTCTGTAAGAAAAGCAGTTTTTCCCTCACCGCGGGCAGCGGGGAAATACGCGATGCCATACTGCCGACCTCCTGTGTCCTTATAAAATCATTCACATTCTCCCCGTCAAGCAGCACAACCTGTTTACCGTCCTGGTACGTAAGCGTTATATGGAGCGCAGGCAGTGCCTGTTTGATTTTCTCCTTCTCCTGCGGTTTTATCCCCAGACGGACAAAATAAAGCGCCAATGCCCGGTACATCGCCCCGGTATCCACATAGACAAACCCAAGCCTTTCCGCCACCATTTTTGCAATCGTGCTTTTTCCTGCCCCGGCAGGGCCATCGATTGCAACATTATAGACATTCATCCAAAAATCCTCACTTTAAGTTTATTCTTCTACTCGATTGCTTTCGCCGCAAGATGGCCGCTTGACCACGCCACCTGCAGGTTAAACCCGCCCGTCAGCGCGTCTACATCAAGCACCTCCCCCGCAAAATACACCCCGCGCACAAGGCGCGATTCCATCGTCGAGGGGTTGATTTCTTTCACATTAACGCCGCCTTTTGTAATGACTGCCTCCGCGTAACCCCCGAGGGAGGCAATCGAAAAGGAGAAATCCTTTAACAAAGCTGCCAGGTGCCTGCGCTCTTCCTTTGAGACTGCATTGACTTGCTTTTCCGGCGAAATGCCACTAAGTTCTATTATAACCCGTATCAATTTTTGTGGCAATAGATGATCCAACGCATTTTTAAAACATTTGTTTTTTGCTTCGTCAAAATCCCGCAAAATCCGCGCATCAAGCTGTTCGAACGACAATGCGGGCTTTAAATCGATATGGAATGACATCCGGTAATCCTGCATCCGGTGTGCAATGTAGCTGCTGGCGCTTAACACCACCGGACCGCTTACACCGCACGATGTAAATACAAGCTCGCCAAATGCCTGATAGAGCACGCTCCCCACATCCGGGCGTTTCTTTTTTTTCTTTGATGCCGCCTCCGGCGCGGTAACTGCATCCGGCTTTTTGCAGTAACCATCAAGCAAAACCCGGATTTCCACATTTTTAAGTGACAGCCCTTCCAGTTCCCCCGGACGCTGCGAGTCCAGCCGAAGGCTGACCAGGGACGGATAAAGCGGGGTCACCGTGTGCCCGAGCTCTTTTGCAAAGCGGTAGCCATCGCCGCGCGCCCCGGTCGAAGGATACGAAAGCCCGCCTGTTGCAACAATGCACGCGTCCCCGGCAATCTCCCTCCCATCCTGCGTCATGACCGACACAAAATGCCCGTCCGCCGCAAGGACCTTTTCCACCTTGGTATTCAGGAAAATCTTCACGCCCTTTCTTCCAAGCTCGTCCGCAAGCACCCGAATGACATCCGACGCGTGGTCCGATGCCGGAAACACGCGCGCCCCGCGCTCTGTCTTTGTTTCAAGGCCGATGGAATTAAAATAAGCAATCGTGTCATGGTTGGAAAAAGTGCCAAACGCGCTGTACAAAAAGCGCGGGTTCGTCACCACGTTCCCGAAAAAATCCTCCCTCTCACATGCATTCGTCAGGTTACAGCGCCCCTTTCCCGTAATGTAAAGCTTTTTCCCAAGCTTTTCATTTTGTTCAAGCAGTACGACCGTATGTCCCTTCGCGGCACAGAATGCCGCCGCCATCATACCTGCGGCACCTCCGCCAACAACCACTACCTTGCTCATCGCTTCCTAATCCTATCTTCCCATATAAATATAGTTTAAATCAAAGCTCCGGTTCTCCGACTGGTATGCCTGCCCGCCCGCCCGGAAAATAACCCCCGCATATTCCGGGTAATTATCCAGCAGGCTCTGTGCAAGTGCATCCAGAATCGCGCTCTCAAGCCTCGTGTTCGCGTAGCGCACCGGGACGCTCTCGCCCTTAAAATCCACAACAATGCTCGTATCCTCTATGGTCACGGAATCCACCTGCACGGTAACGGAAACATCATCCATCGTCGCCGTCACAAAATCCACCAGCTCCTTTGGCGTCATCTGCCCGTCCCCGTTCAGGGGTGAAGTTACCTCGACCGTCTCAAGCTCCTCGGAGAGCGTATAGTACGTGATATCCGTAATCCCATCCGGAAAAAAACTGACCGTCGGCGCAGGGCTTGCCGCATCGGCCATCCCTGGTGTTGCGGTCGGCAAAACCGTAACTTCCACCGGCAGTTTTTCCCTCCTGCCGCAGCTTGCCATAGGCAGCAGGAAAAGAGCAGCCAAAAGCCAAACACTTATCTTTCCGAATTCCCTCCTCATCGTGCCACTTCCTTTCCCGAAAGCCTGCCTTGTATGTGCATTCTACTACGGATAGTAACACGAAACTATGTCATTTCTATGTTAGCTTTATGACACTCTCATGACGCTTGCGCGGCTTTATTTTGTCCCCTGCGTAATCACGCGCCGGTTCTGGTAAATATACACGCACAGTGAGATTAATGTCAGTGCAACGGATGCATACAGAAAAATCTGTTCCATTACATTGAAAAATACGCTGTCTAAGTCAACAATAAAAAGCACGCACATCACCATCTGTACGACGGTTTTGACCTTCCCCCAATAATTCGCGGCAATCACGATATTGTTATCCGCCGCGACCAGGCGAAATCCACTGATTATGAATTCCCTGCCGATAATCAGGATAACCGCCCATGCCGGGACGGTATTAAACTCAACAAAGCAGATAAATGCCGAACAGACAAGGAGCTTATCCGCAAGTGGGTCCATGAATTTCCCGAAATCCGTCACAAGATTATTCCTGCGTGCCAGATAACCATCCAGAAAATCCGAGGCAGAAGCAACCGCAAAAATAACCGCGGCGATATATTTCCCCGCCCAAATCCCTGGCACAAGCATAAAAACCAGGAAGACCGGAACCATACATACCCGAAACACTGTAATTTTATTTGGTAAATTCATAATACTACCTCTTTCTCCACCGCACGGCCAACCAGGTCATAACCTTTTGCCTCCATGATTTCCACCCTGACAAAATCCCCTGAGACATATCCACCCTGTCCATAAAAGAAAATATACCCATCCACCTTCGGTGCGTCCATGTAGGAGCGCCCGATAAATACATCCTCCTCCACAAGCTTTCCCTCAACCATAACTTCAAGCTCCCTGCCCACCAGCTTTTCTGCATTTTCAAAAGCAATCTGCTGCTGTTGCTGCATCAGTTCCTTTTTGCGCTGTTCTTTTACCTTCTTTAAAATCTGGTCTTTGCGCTTTGCCGCCGGGGTGTTCTCCTCCTTTGAGTAGGGAAATACGCCAAGCCTCTCAAAACGCATACGGCGCACAAAGTCCTTTAAACATTCATGGTCCTCTTGCGTTTCCCCCGGGAACCCGGTAATCAGCGAGGTCCGGAGCACAATATCCGGGATTTCCTGCCGTAGCCTAACAATCAGGCTTTCAAGCTCCGCCCGGCTCGTGCGCCGCCCCATCTCATGCAGCACATGGTCGGAGGCGTGCTGGATTGGCATGTCAAGATAATGGCACAGCTTCGGTTCCGTTTTTATTGTCTGTATCAGTTCTGGCGTAATCTCCTCCGGATAGCAGTAAAGAAGCCTGATCCAAGCAATCCCCGAAATGGCGGCAAGCTGTTTTAGCAGCTTTGGCAATGCCTTTTGGCCGTATAAATCCACGCCGTACAGCGTTACTTCCTGCGCGACGATAATCAGCTCCCGGCATCCGCCCTCCGCGAGAAACTCCGCCTCCGCCACAAGGCGTTCCATCGGCACGCTGCGGTACTTTCCGCGCATCCCCGGAATCGCGCAGTAGGTACAATGCTTGTCGCAGCCTTCCGCAATCTTAAGATACGCCGTGTAGCCGCCCGTTGTATTCACGCGCTTTGTCTGCGGCAGGGGCAGGGCATTGACATCACAAAAGGCATTCTCCGACCTGCCAGAAAGAACGCTCTCTATCACGGGAACCACCCGGTCAATGCCCGTCGTCCCGACCATCGCGTCAACCTCCGGGATTTCCTTTGCAATCTCCTCCCGATAGCGCTCGGCAAGACAACCCGCCACAATCAGTGCCCTGAGCCGGCCACATTTTTTATACTCTGCCATCTCAAGGATTGTATCAATGCTCTCCTGTTTCGCATCATGGATAAAGGAACAGGTATTGACCACAATAATATCCGCTTCTGCTTCATCATTTGTCAGCGAATAGCCTGCATCGCGCAAAAGCCCGAGCATCACCTCACTGTCTACTAAGTTTTTATCACATCCAAGTGAAACAAAACATACATTCATTTTGAAACCCTGCCTTTGCTTCTGCTTTGCAATCTTCTTTCTTATCTCGCCATACGTTCCGCGCTTCATACAAAGCGCTTAGGCATCTTCTTTCTTATCTCGCCATACGTTCCGCGCTTTGTAGGCAGTTTTCCATCAGCATCGCGATTGTCATCGGTCCGACCCCGCCCGGTACCGGCGTGATGTAGGATGCTTTTGGCGAGACGGAATCAAAATCCACGTCGCCGCACAGCTTCCCGTTTTCATTGCGGTGTATGCCGACATCAACCACCACTGCACCGTCCTTTACATACTCTGCCGTGATGAATTTCGGCTTCCCGATTGCCACAACCAAAATGTCCGCCCTCCTTGTGACCTCCGCAAGGTTTTTCGTGCGGGAATGGCAGACCGTCACGGTGCCGTTCTCACGCAAAAGCAGCGCCGCCATTGGCTTTCCGACAATATTGCTGCGTCCGACCACAACGCACTCCTTCCCCTCAATCATGATGCCAGAGCGCTTTAAAAGCTGGATAACCCCCGCCGGCGTACAGGAAACAAAACCTTCCCCGCCGACATTCAGCCTTCCGACATTCTGGACATGGAAACCATCCACATCCTTGTCCGGCGAGATGGTCTGGATAACTTCCTCCTCACGAATATGCCCCGGAAGCGGAAGCTGTACCAAAATCCCGTTCACATCCCCACGTCCGTTAAGCTCCTGGATTAACTCAAGCAGCTCCTTTTGTGTCGTGTCCTCTTCCAGTTCATAAGCAAGGGAGCGAATCCCCACATACTCGCACGCTTTCTTTTTATTGCCGACATAAACACTTGAGGCAGGGTCATTCCCCACTTGGATGACCGCAAGCGTCACCGTGGTACCCTGCGCGGCAAGCTTTGCCGCCCTCTGTTTTACCTCTTCCTTCATCTGCGCCGAAATTACTTTTCCATCAATGATTTGTGCCATACATCCTCCTGTTTGAAGTTCTATTGTTTAAAACAACGGTGCGAAAAGCTTTAAAATCGCCTGAATCAGCACTTTCTGCAGCACCGGCTTTAACATATCCCCCGTCACAGGGATACTTTTCTGAATCGTCTCAAGTGCATCCTGCTTCACATCCATAACCGAGCTTGTCCGGTAGAGAAAGACCCCGCACTCAAAATGCAGATACAGGCTGCGGTAGTCGAGGTTGACCGTACCGACGGTTGCCACGCGGTCATCGCAGACAAAACATTTTGCGTGGATGAAGCCCGGCTCAAACTCATAAATCTTTACGCCGCCGCTCATCAGCTGTTCATAATAACTCTGCGTCAGCATGAACGCCGTCTTCTTATCCGGAATATGGGGCGTGACAATGCGCACATCCACACCGCGCTTTGCCGCAAGGGTGAGCGCCGTCATAATCTCGTTGTCAATAATCAGGTACGGCGTAAACATGTAGACATAATCTTTCGCCGTATTGATAATATTCAAATATACATTTTCCCCAACATTCTCAAAATCAAGCGGGCTGTCCCCGTAAGGCTGGACAAAGCCGTCGCTCTCAAAATTTTCTTCGTGGTATACATATGGACGGAAGCGCCCAAAATCCTCATCCGTCGGCCGCAGGGCATTCCAGATATGCAAAAACATCACGGTCAGGTTCCAGACCGCGTCGCCTTTTAGCATGATACCGGTGTCCTTCCAGTACCCGAAACGCTCCTTCTCATTGATGTACTCATCCGCAAGGTTGATGCCGCCCGTAAAGCCGACATTCCCGTCAATCACCAGAATCTTGCGGTGGTCACGGTTGTTCATGACAACGGAGACGAAAGGCACAAAGGGATTGAATGCCTCGCATTTGATTCCATACTCCTCCATGGTCGCGTAATAGCCCTGTGGCAGCAGGCGCAGGCAGCCAACGTCATCGTACATCAGGCGCACATCCACCCCGGCGGCGGCCTTTTCCTTCAAAATATCCAGAATTGTATTCCACATTCTGCCGTCCGCAATGATGAAGTATTCCATAAAAATGAAATGCTCCGCTTTCTTTAACTCCTCCACAATATACGGGAAATTCTCCTCGCCGCTCTTAAAATACCGCGTCTGCGTGTTCTTCCACATTGGTGCATTTGCAAAATCATTCAAATACCTTGCCTGCCCGTAGACGGTTTCCGATTCTGCGCCGACTTCATCCAGAATCTTCGTATTTTTTTCAATGAACGGTTCTAGTTTTTCCCATGTTGCATTTAATTTGCCACGCAGCTTTTTGGAAGGCTGCCTCGTGCCAAAAAACACAAACATCAACCCGCCAAGCACCGGAAAAATCAGGATTGGCACTGCCCATGCCAGTTTGTAAGCCGGGTTTTGCCTGCTGTTGATTATGACAAAAAGTGCAATGATGCTGAGGACGCGGAAAAATGCATTGACCGCGGTCGATGTACTTGAAAGTGTCAGCAGGGAAAGCACCAGCCAGGTGACCTGCAAAAGAAGCAGCGCCCCCACAATCAAAATACGGTATACAATCATTTTTTTACTTTGCATAACTTTTGTACTCCTGTTCTCCACCCTACTCCTTTTGATTATAAACGATTTTTGGAAATGGTTCAATATTCCAAAAATAAACTTTGTATAAAAAGAATCTCACATTGTCTTTTATATTATACAAAACAGGACAGAACGCAACCCCTGTTTTGCGCCGTCCGGCAAACAAGGGGGCTGCGCCCCATCCTGCAAAAGCTGTTTTCTTATGAACGATAATAATTGATAAGACAGCCCTTTAAAATAATCTCCCTCTCATCGTCCGTCAGTTCCCCAAGGCGGAGGGTAAATTCCTTCATGGTATCACCCACCACGTATGCTTTTAACACGGACACCTTCTCCTTCACCGCCGCGCGGATGCCCGGGATAAAAAGGTAATCCCCATTTTCAAACGGAAGCTTATCATCCGCCTCCTCCATCAAAAACGGAAGCATTCCCCAGTTGATAAGGTTTGAGCGGTAGCGCTTCGTCGCATATTCCTGCGCAATATTGGCAAGGCCCCCAAGCACCTTCTGGCAGCTTGCCGCCTGCTCCCTCGCGGAACCATCCCCCGGCTTTACGGCATAGATAACAGAGCCGACCTGCGTGTTTTCGGCATCAAAATCAACCGCGGCAGAAATCGTCCCAAAAACCTTTGTAAGCTCCGGCACCGCAGCGCATATCTGTTTTTCCCCGCCGCCCAGACAGCGCGCCTTCTCCGCTGCCTGCACTTCCTTCGCGCGCCCGACATACTGTGGGTCCTTGCGGGAAAGCGTGTACTCTGCAAGCCCCAGCGGGTTGGAGCGGAACGATGAGGTTTCGCCGGACGGAATCAACTCGTCCGTCGTTGTCACCGGGTCATGGATGACGGATACTACTTTCAGCAGCAAATCCTGCGTCAGCTCGCTCATCGCCGGCCAATCCTTGATACCCGGGCCGAATTTGACCTGTGCATTCTCGTCCGCTTTCCCGACACCGTTAAAGACACGTTTTTCATAAATGCTCTTGTCAAAGAAATATTTTGGCTTCGTATATGCAACATCCATATGCTCTGCCGAGGTAAGATATCCCTTGTTTGCCGCGGTCGCCGCAATCGAACGTGCATCCATGAGCGCAACCGATGCAATCTGCCCGTTCGTAATCTTTGAACCCTCACGGTTCGGGAAATTGCGTGTGGAATGCCTTATGCTAAGGCCCCCGTTTGCCGGGACATCCCCCGCACCAAAGCACGGACCACAGAACGCAGTGCGCACCGTTGCCCCCGCACCCATAAGCTTTGCCACCGTGCCATTTTTCACAAGCTCCATGAACACTGGCTGGCTCGCCGGGTAGACGCTTAAGGAGAACTCATCCGCGCCGATATCATGCCCGGAAAGAATGTCCGCCGCATCACAGATATTCTCAAAGCCGCCGCCCGCACAACCTGCGATAACGCCCTGCTCCACATAAAGCTTCCCGTTCCTTATCTTGTCGCGCAGCTTATATTCCACTTTATTATTGTCGAGGCTGACGAGCGCTTTTTTCTCCACCTGCGCAAGAATATCCGAAAGATTCGCATTCAGCTCATCAATCGTATATGTATTGCTTGGATGGAACGGCATTGCAATCATCGGTTTAATCTTCGCCAAATCCACATAAATCATGCCATCATAGTACGCAACCTCACCCGGGAAAAGCTCCCTGTAATCTTCACTCCTTCCATGGATGCCATAAAATTCCTTCACGGCATCATCCGTTTCCCAGATGGAGGACAGGCAGGTCGTTTCCGTTGTCATGACATCAATGCCAATCCGGTAATCAACGCTCAGGTTCGCGATGCCGTCGCCAATAAACTCCATGACTTTGTTGTTCACGTAGCCGTTTGCGAACACCTCGCCGATAATCGCCAGGGCGATATCCTGTGGCCCAACAAACGGTGCTGGTTTTCCGGTCAGGTACACGCCCACCACCTTCGGCATATTGATGTCGTAGGTCTTGCACAAAAGCTGCTTTACTAGCTCTGGTCCCCCCTCGCCGACCGCCATCGTGCCGAGCGCCCCGTAGCGCGTGTGGGAATCCGAGCCTAATATCATCTGTCCCCCGCCCGCAAGCATTTCGCGCGCGAACTGGTGGATGACAGCCTGGTGCGGCGGAACATAAATGCCGCCGTAGCGCTTTGCGCAGGAAAGCCCAAACATATGGTCATCCTCGTTGATGGTGCCGCCGACCGCGCAAAGGCTGTTATGGCAGTTTGTGAGCACATAGGGAACCGGGAATTTTTCAAGCCCGCTTGCCCGCGCCGTCTGGATAATGCCGACAAAGGTAATGTCGTGGGAAGTCAGCTTGTCAAAGCGCAGCTTTAGTTTCTCCATGTTCCCGGATGTATTGTGCGCCTCCAAAATGCGGTACGCCATTGTCTGTTTTGCTGCCTCGGTTTTTTCCTTCGCAGTGCCAAGCTTTGAGGCAAGTGCTGCCTGTGCGTCTGCGTTCTCCTCGACAATCTCCCTGCCCCGTATTACATAGGCACCCTTTTCAAAAAGCTTCATCGCAATTCCCCTCCATTCCGGCAAATATCACCGTGTCTTTATTCATACAGTTCCTGCTCTTCGTCGCAGTCCGTATATCGGGTGGACTGGAATAACCCGTCCCCCGCCTTGATATTCATCAATACATTATCCTCCTCCTGCGAAAAGGCAAGGCTGATTTTTCCGGTAAACGTCCTTGTGAAATAACCTGCGTATGTTTCAATTTCCTCCTCGCCGGCAAACTTCACGCGGATAATCAGGAAATAGCCCGGCGCATTGATATTGTTCTGCGGCTCAAAGCTTCCGGTATACTTCTCCCCCGCCGCGACCGGGGTACTTACCAGGTCATCGGATACAAAATAATAATCCTCATCCGAATTTTCAAAATACAAACGAACCGATTCGATTTCCTTATTCGTGTCATTTTTGATTACGATGCGTCTGGTGTTTGCCGACTCCGCTATCAGTAGAATGACAAGCAAAACAAGGACAGCCCCCGCCGCCGCAAGTGCCTTTACGGGCAGTTTGCGATTCCCCTTTGCATTTTTCTTTTCCGTCGCCGCATTTGTTTGTTTGCTCATTTTTTTCCTCCTATTCTAAGTTCCGCATATGCCCTCCCCGCCCCTTTCATGGCAGTGGAGTTTTTTGTCCGACCTGCTCCCAAAAAACTCCACTGGGGTGCTGTACGGGCATATGCTGTTTTCTAAGTTCCGCATATGCCCTCCCCGCACCCTTTCACGGCACAAGCTGCTTCCTTCCCCTGACAAAACTTAAATTTTTGTGCACATCAACGTTTATTTTAATCGCTTGATGCCATTTAATCAAGTAATTTTTTTATAAACTGAAAAAAGAATTGCAAAAACCGTTTCTTGCAGGGCATAAAATTTCATCTGCAGGTTTGTTTTACCCAATCAAAAGATAGAGAATTGTCAGCAACAGACCAATGCACGAGAGCATCAGACCGTAGGAAACACTCCTTGTCACAAGGCGCACGGTGCGCGAAAATTTTTCCTCCCCGGAAGAACACGCCTCGACAAAGGATTTGGTGATTGGGTTCTTTTTGCGCACGGTGCGGTTTGCGAAAGCGGCGATGGCATCCAAGATACTCCCGATGGCATACGCAATGGTATCGCTGATGCCCATTCCCTTTTCCTCCTTTGGCCGCACCTGCGCAAAGACGGTGTTCTGTAACAGCGAAACCAGCCCCTCCACAAGCTTGTCAAGCAGGCGGCATGGCACCGCAAGCAAAAATGGCAGGGTCTGCCCAAAAAATTTTGCAGTCACAAGTTTATCAAACGGACGGACAAGAGCCGTAAACAGGGTCGGCACAAGGCGCACAAAGACCGGGCGGTACACCGCATCCTCAAGGTCAAGCCACGCGGGAATCCGGTTCACATAGTATGCTGCATTTCCCTTCCGCCTGCGCAGAAGCCGCCTCACTGCAACGAAATACAAAAACAGCCCGATGCCAAGGGAAATCAATGCCCCTTTGAGATTTTCAAATGAAAAATAGTGGATTTTCTCCAATTCGTGCACGGCGCCCCCGCCGAAAAAGAATGGCTCCGCCTTTTTGGCAAGCGGCTGCATCAAAAGCCCCGGAAAACACCCAAGCAACGCAAAAAGCAGAGCCGGAACCCCAAGCAAAAGCTTCACCGGAAGGGAAAGATATTTTTTTGAAGCATGGTGCTTTACCGTCCTGGACGGCTCGTCCACAAACAGGACAAAAAACACCTTCAGCATGTACGCCACCGTCATGCCGCCCGAAAGAAGGAAAATCCATTCCGAAGCGGCGAGCAGGTGGTGCAGCTGCCCCACCCTTTCATGGCTTCCGGCTACAATTGCCTCGTGCAGCATTGTCTTGCTGACATAACCGGAAAAAAGCGGTACGCCGCCGATTGCAAGCGCCCCTGCCGTGTAGGCAGCAAGGAAAAACGGCTTCCCCCTGCCAAAGCCTTTAATCTCATTAAAATCGAGGGTGTGCAGGTTTTGATACACCACCCCTGCAAGCAAAAACAACACAAGCTTGATAAGCGAATGGTTCACCATGTGTAAAAAAGCGCCGTTTGCCGCAAGCTGTGCCTCTTTTGTCAGATTCATCATGCCAAGCCCCGTCAGGATAAACCCAATCTGGGAAACGGAGGAACAGGCAAAGGTGCGCTTTAAATCAATGGAAAAAACACCGAGGAGCGCGCCGAGAAACATCGTAACAACCCCGAGCGCCAACACAATCCAGCCAAAATCCTCCTCGCCAGAAAGCACCGAGCCGGACAGCAGGATAATCCCGAAAACCCCCGCTTTGGTAAGCACGCCGGACAAAAGCGCGGACGCAGGAGCCGGGGCAACCGGATGTGCCTTCGGAAGCCAGATGTGCAACGGGAACATCCCTGCTTTTGCGCCAAAGCCAAAGAGCATCAGGCAGCCCGCCACAAGCAGCATTCCCCTGTCCTTAACCGCAGCGTACGCTTCCCTCAGCCCGTCCATCGCAAGCGTCCCGGTCATATGGTGCAGGAGAAAAAGCCCCATCAGCATGACCATGCCGCCGACCACCGCCACGGCAAGGTAAGTTTCCGCAGCGCGCAGAGCCCCCCTCGTTTCCTCCTGTGCCACCCACACATAGGAGGTAAAGGACATCACCTCAAAGAATATAAACATCGTCATAAGGTCCGCCGCCAAAAATACCCCCGCGGTTGCGCCGAGCGTAAGCAGCGTAAACAGATAATAACGGCGCGTATTTTCATGCCCTTTCATATATTCCGGCGAAAAAGCAAGCGCCGTCATCCACATAAACGTCAGGATAACCAAATAGGCCGCCCGGAAGCCATCCATTGTAAAATGCAGCCCGAAGCCCACGATGCCATCCAGGGCGCAGACATACCCTTTCCCGCAGAATGTCCCGATACAAAAAATCAGAGCCAGTAAAAATTCCGCCACTGCCACTGCCTGCGCCACGCCCCCCAAAAAGCGTTCCGCACTTTTCCCGCGGAATGCAAGCAGTGCCGCCGCCCCCAAAAAGGGCAGGAAAAACAGCCCGGTCAGCATAATATTCTCCGTCATAGCCCTATCATCTCCTCTCCGGTTCTTTGAAAGCCCATCACATTCCTCCTGCCGCTACTCTTCCCAAAAAGGAAAGCAGGGGTTTTGCGAATACACCAAGCGCAACAATCATGTATACAAGCACCGCGAGCGGCAGTTTCATGCGCCATGTCGGGTCGCCCGCCCGCAGCACCCGTTCATTGATTTCTTGCTCCTGCGGGAAAAATGCATGCATCAGGAAACTAAAAATATAGATTGCGGTGCAGAATGCCGAAATCAACACGGCAAAGCACCCAAAAATGGCAATGGGCTCCCCCAGCGCAACCGCCGCCGTGCCGATATGCCATTTGCTTACGAAAGCCGCCATCGGCGGGATGCCAACAAGCCCTAAACCCGCCACCAAAAAGCAAACGCACACATACGGCATTTTCCTGCCAATTCCCTTCATATCGCGCACATACTCCAATCCCGACCGGTGCAGAATCGCACCTGCGCAGTAAAAGAGCGTGATTTTGATGAAAGCGTGCGCTACCATGTGCATCAGGCTTCCCACCATCCCGGCGGGTGTCATCAGAAGCGCCGCAAATACGATATAGGAAAGGTTGCTGATGGTCGAGTAGGCAAGGCGGCGTTTTAGATGCGGTTCCTTTACCGCCCGCGCTGAGCCGAACAATATCGTTGCGACCGCAAACCCAAGTACGATGTACTGCGCAAAACTGCCGCGCAGAAGCTCCGTGCCAAAGCTGTAATAGGTGATGCGGATAATTGCAAAAGCTCCTGCCTTTACGACCGCCACCGCATGCAACAGCGCCGTGACCGGGGTCGGCGCGATGGATACCGCCGGAAGCCACCCGTGCAGTGGGAAAATAGCGGCTTTCACACCAAAACCCAAAACTGCAAGCACGTAGACACCCTTTACAAAGGCCTCCTTATTTCCAAGAAAAACCCCGTCAAATACGCCGCCGAACGTAAAATTCATCGTATTCCCAAGCCGGTATACAAAAATAAAGCCGATAAAGGCGAACGCCGCGCCGCCGATGGAATAAATCATGTATTTCTGTCCGGCAAGGATTGCTTTCCTGCTTGTCCCATGCATAACAAGCGGCATTGTAACGAGGGTCAGCATCTCATAAAACATATACATCGTCATCAGATTTCCCGAAAACGCGATGCCGATAGTAACCCCGAAGGTCATGGTGTAAAACGCAAAAAACGCATTGTCCTTCCTGTCATGCTCCATATATTCGAATGCATAGAGCGTCGCGAACGGCCACAGGAAGGAAATCAGCCCCCCGAACACCATGCCAAGCCCGTCAATGTGAAACATCACCGCCAGCTCCCCCGCCAGGTTGAGTACAACAAAATCTTCACTCGGGCGATGGAAAATCAGCCAGACAGCAAAGACGGAGGTCGCGATTGTCACCAGCTCAACATACAGGTTGCGCGCCCTCTTACTCTTTAGCGGAAACAGCGGCAGCACGCTCCCCATCAGAACCGGGAATACAATCGGCAATAGGATACTGTATTTCTCCATACTCATACCTCCTGCAAACTGCTATAACACTGTGCTGCAAATCCCGGAAAGAAAGTGCATCAGCCCATTCGGGAACAGGCCAAACCCCACCGCCGCCACGGTAAGCAACGCCATCGGAATCACCATCGTCCATGGCTCCTTTTCCCTTTGGTACGCCTTTAACTGCCCATTCTCCTCCCTGCCCGGCAAAAATCCGGTAACGCTGATTGGCAGCAGGTAGGCGGCGGTAAATACCGCACTGATTAAAAGGATTGCCGGTCCTAAATAGCGGACCACCGGGATGTCTGCGGACAGCGCGCCATCCGCCAAATACCACTTGCTTAAAAATGCCGAGGTCGGCGGGATGCCGATGAGCGTCAGGGAGACGAAGGTATACAGCCATGTCGTAACCGGCATACGCCTGCCGATTCCTTCAAGCCCGTCAGCACGCGTAATGCCGGTCTGGTGGATGATTGCCCCGGCGGAAAGGAAAAGTGTATTTTTTACCGCCGAGTGGAAAACAACATGCATCAGCGCACCGAGCAGCGCCACCGGGTGCATGAGCGCAACGCCGAAAAGCACATACGAAACCTGGCTGACGGTCGAGTATGCAAGTCTCTTTTTTAAGAGCTTTTCGCGCGAGGCGATGACCGAACCCATCAGTATTGTAATCATTGTCAGTGCCAGAAATGCGTACTGCACCCAGCTGCCCCGCAGAAAATCCGCCCCCGCAATGTAGTAGAGGATGCGGATGATAAAGAGCACGCCCATTTTTGTCACATTGCCGGACAAAAGCGCGGAAGCCGGAGCCGGGGCGACCGGGTGCGCAACCGGAAGCCACCCGTGCAGCGGGAACATCCCCGCCTTACTGCCAAAGCCAACAATGCCAAGAAAGCACGCCACAAGCAAAAGCTCTTTGTTCTCCCCCGCGATTTCTGCCGTGATATGCCCGCCCGCCACAAACTCTAGGGGGATGCCGCAGCTGTAAAAGATAAAGAAACCCGAAAGCCCCAAAAACGCCCCGGCAATCGAGTAAAACAAAAACTCAAAGCCTGCGTGGATTGCCTCCTTTGTGCGCTCCTCAATGACAAGCGGCAGCACAGAAAGCGTCATCAGCTCGTAGAACATATACATTGTGACAAGGTTACCCGAAAGGCAGAGCGCCGCAATCACGCCGATGGAGATTAAGTAAAACACCTCATAGGTTCTCCCCTCTTTTGGATGCCCGAAGTATTTTTCCGAGTAGACGGAAGATACAAGCCACATAATGCCCGTCAGCCCGCCAAAAAGTAAGGAGAGCCCATCCGGGCGCAGCACGAATGCCAGCCGCTCATTAAAGCGCACAAGCGTCAGCTCATACGCCCCTCCCGCTGCCACAAGCAGGAACACAAGTTCCAGCGCGCACACTGCCGCCACAAACCTCCAACGCCATTTTTTCGGAAATGTCTTTCCAAAGGCGAGTATCCCCCCTGCCAAAAGCGGGAGGAGCACTGGTACCAATAAAATCAGATTTCCCTTCATGTTACCCCTCTTTCCTGTCGCTTTTCTATCCTGACGTTATTCAAAGCTGCCAAGCCCCGCCGCAATCGCCTGCTCAATGCTGTTTGACCATGTGCCAAGGAAGAGGTTCAGCAAAATAAAGCACAGCAGCGCCACCGCCATCGTCGCCGGGGGGCGGTAGGATGCCGCGTCAAAATCATCGCCCTCCTTCGGCGTATAAATGGTAATCAGCGCGCGGATAAAATAGATTGCATTTAAGATTGTGCTGATGGCAAGCGCAACCATCGCCACGGAAAGCTTGCCCCCCTCCGCCATAAGGGCTGCCTCCGCAAAATATACTTTCGAGGTAAAGCCTGCAAACAGCGGGATTCCGACCATCGAGAGCGCCCCAACCGAAAACGCAATCCCGCTCAGCTTATTGCGAAGGCCTGAGCCTTGTAAGGCGGAAAAATCCTTACTATCGCCCGAGACATCGGAAAGCCCCTTTGCCGCGATAAAGAGCATGGATTTTGAGGCGGCGTGCGACATAATATGGAACACCGCCGCCACCGTCCCCATAGAAACCGCCAGACCAATCCCCATGTAGATATAGCCAATCTGCGCAATTGAGGAAAACGCGATTAAGCGGCGTACATCGTGCTGGTAGATTGCCATAACCGAACCGACAATCATACCCGCTATGCCGAATGCGAAAAGCAGGTTTGTAACCTTGTGGTCAAGAACGAAACCAAAGCCGAACACGCGGTAAAAAATCTTAAACAGCAGGAAAATATAGCCTTTCGAGACAAGGCTTGAAAGGATTGCCGCCGAGGCCGGCGTCGCGTAAGCATAGGCATCCGGGAGCCATGTGTGGAACGGGAAAAGCGCACTTTTTATCGCGAGCCCAACGCTCATAAGCGCCATCGCCACCGTAAGCGGCATTGCGTACTCGCCCGTCTGTGTGTATTTTACAATCTGTTCGTGCATATTGACCATCAAAAGATGCCCTGTCACACCGTAGAGCATACTCAGCCCCAAAAGCAAAAGCCCGGAGCCGACCAGGCTCATAATCATATATTTTGTCGCCGCGACAAGCGTGTGCCCGTTGTTGCGTATCATGATGAGCGCCCCTGCCGCGATGGTATTGATTTCGACAAAAACATACGCAGTAAACATATCATTCGTGTAAATCAAGGCGAGCAGCGAGGTCAGCATCAAATCAATCATGGTGAAATAAAGATTTGCCTTCGTCTCCTCGATATCCATATCAAGGTATCTCTCGCCGCCCAAAAGCGACAAAAACATAATCGCGCAGAAAAATACCGCGAGCACCGCCTCCAACACCCCGACGCGGATTTCATTGCCCCACGGCGCGGGGAAATGCCCCATCATATAAGTGTACTGGCCGTGCACCGACACATGCCAGAGCACAATGCTGTTCATAATGCCCGCCACACCAACCAGGGCAAGGCTGAGCGCCTTCGCCTTCCTGCGCGGCAGCAACGAGGAAATAACACCGCTCATCAGGGACATGACGATATTAAATAACGGAAAACTTTGTATGATATCCATGCGGCTGCCCCTTTCACATTTTCTCTTCCCTGTACTGCTCCTGCTTTGCCAAAAGTGTAATCTGGTCGATGTCAAGCGTGTTGTAGCGGCGGTACAGACGTATCGTGAGCGAGAGCATGACCGCCGTGACGCTGACGGAAACCACAATTCCGGTCAGCACAAGCCCCGCCGGAACCGGATTGATGAAATCCTCCGTGCGCTTTACCATTTCCGCGCTCTGCGGCACCGGGGCAAGCCTTCCCTCAATGTAGCCCTTCGCCGCCAGAAACAGATACACCGCCGTGTCCATGATGTTAAAGCCAATAATCTTTTTAATCATATTGCGGTGGAACAAAAGCGTTGTAAACCCGATGCCGAACAAAATCACCGCCACGGCTTCGTAGTAATTATGGAATAAATCTTCCATCTTAAATGCCCCCTTTCCGGAAAATCGCGTAAAAGGAGTACATCGTACACGCGACAACGCAGCCAACGCAGATATTGAGCGGCAAAATCAGCCCGCTGCTTATAATGTCGCCCGCATTCCCGAGCGGTATCCCGCTTTCAAGATGGTTTGCGCCGCAAAAAAATGAGTAGCATTTTGCCCCCGAATAAAAAAGCAGCGAGCAGAGCGAAACGACGGAGAATGTCCTGTAGGTAAAAAACCGCTCTGTTTTCTGGAAACCAAAAGCGTTCAGATACAAAATCAGCCCCGCCCCGATGATTGCCCCGCCCGAAAAGCCCCCGCCCGGCGAGATATGCCCGTTTAAAATAACGTAAATACCAAAAATAAGGATGACTGGAACCAGGAAAAATGCGGCTTTCTGCAATATTTTATCGTTTTTTGGCTCGAGCTTTCGGTCATCCTCCTCCACCGCAAGCTCCGCATGAACCAACGACCCGTCCTTGCGGTGGTCAATGCGCAGCAAAATCAGCACCGTGCACGCCGCGATAAAAAGCACATGGGATTCCCCGAGCGTATCAAAGGCACGGTAGTCCAAAATCATGCCCGTCACGATATTGACTGCCCCGGTCTCCTCCTGCCCCTTCTCAATGTAGCGCCCTGCCACTTCATTGCTGTTTGCCGGGGCATCTGCCGCACCGAACTTTGGCATATTCGCCACGGTAAGCAGCAGTACAAGGATGACAAGCAGGCAGATGCACATGGAAATAATCCGGTAAATGCTGCCGAATATCTTTAGCCCCTTCGTTTTTGACCAGTTTTCATACTGCTCCATCATGTGGGAATGGTCTTGCTTGCTGCGCTCCCTTTTTTTGTGGTAAAGGTCCACATGCTGTGCCTCCTGCCCCTTTTGGGATGGCTTAAGCCCCGCATCTAAGAGCTGCTCGCCTGTCAGACGGAAATTATCCTCCGCCATCTCGCCGCCGTTGACAAAGCGCACAAATCTGCCCCATTTTGTGTTCTCGTAGTTCTCCCTAAGCTTCATTGCGCACCCTCACCACCTTTTTCCAAGCCCTTTTCCTCCTGCCCTCTTTCCCCTTTTTTCTTAATCTGCATATCCTTCATCGCATGGATTTTTTTCAGGGTAATAAAGAAAAGGAGGGTGGTCACACCCGCGCCGACTGCCGCCTCCGTAATCGCCAAATCCGGGGATTCCAGCAAAATCCAAAGGATGCACATCACCAGGCTGTAGGACATATAAATTACAACCGAAGTAAGCAGGTTTTTGCTCAGGCTCGTCGCCACCGCGCACACGACCAGGAAAAGCAGTAAAATCGCTTTAAAGGTCAACATCGTCATCCACCTCACATTCCCTTCTTACCTGCTCCTCATCAATGGTAACCTCAAGGCGCGCCAACAGATGGGAAGCGACCGGGCTTGCCATCCAGAAAAAGCAGATGATAAAAAATAGCTTTAACGACGTAAAATTAAAGCCATTCATAAGAATCAGCCCAAGAATCACAAACAAAATTGCCAGGGTATCATTCATCGCTGCCGCATGCATACGGTTTAACACAAATTTAAAGCGGTAAGTTCCAAAGACGGCCATGCAGGACACGGTAAGTCCCGCCAAAATAAAAAGCGCCCCGACAACAAAACGAATCCACTGCATCATTTCCCTTTCCCGCCTTCCTTTCCCTGCGCCCCGTGTTCTTCCTTATGCACGCCCATGTACACCTTCGCCACAACGACAACCGCAAGAAAGCTAATCATGGCATAAATCAGCGCAACATCCGCAAGAAACCCCTCACCGAGTTTGACCGTGAGCACTGCAATGCTCATCATTGTCATCGTTCCAATCATATTGACTGCCATGATGCGGTCGGCAAGCCTTGGTCCGCGCACGGAACGAATCAGGCAGAAAAAACACAGGATACCGAGCACAATAAGAACACCTGTCAGGAACATATCACTTGCTTTTTCCATCATTTTCCTCCTTTCGGGTGTGCTCTGCCGCGCGCAGCCTGTGCACAAATTCCGAATCATCAAGCCCCACCGCCATATCCTTGTCCAGACAGTGTATTAAATATTCATCCTCCTGCAGTGTTACCGTAATCGTTCCCGGCGTCAATGTGATGGAATTGGCAAGCACAACCCGCAGGGTATCGCTCTTTAAATCCGTCCGGAATTTTACAAGCGTCGGTTCTATCTCATATTTCACGGAAAGAATCATGCGCATCACACCCACATTTGCCTTAAAAATCTCCTTCACAAGCAATGCAATATAGGAAATGCCGTGAAACAGGTTCGCGTATACGCGCAGCTCTCTTTTGATACTGTATCCCATAAAGCGGCACAGAAAACAAAATACCAACAGCGCGATTGCGATGCCGAATATGATGATTTCTGCGGTTACCCTCGCATTAAAAATAATCCATAAGGCAAAAAAAAGTATTAACATGCGTTCATCCCCTTGTTTTAAGTCCCGAAACCTTAAGCGAATCCTATTGTAGCACTGTGTGAATCTTATGTCAATATTTGACGGTCATAGGTTTTTTATTCTTTTTATAATTTTTTCAAATTAAGGCGACAGGGTTCTATCTCCTCCCTCTGACGATTTTCTGCAATTCTTCCAATATTTCAAAAAAATGAGACGGTGTACACAAAAATCAATTCCGGAACATAAAAATACGCGAATAAAAAATACACAAACCGCGCATTCTTTTCTTAACTGCTAGGAAAGGACATGGTAATCTGGTATGGCATTGTACAAGGTTGAAATCTGCGGTGTGAATACCGCGAAGCTTCCATTGATTGGGAATGACGAAAAAGATGAATTATTCCGCCGCATTAAAAACGGTGACGCGGCAGCAAGGGAATTATATATAGAAGGAAATTTGAGGCTTGTTTTAAGCATTATCCAACGCTTTTCCGGGAGCAACGAGAATGTGGATGATTTGTTCCAGATTGGCTGCATCGGGCTGATGAAAGCGATTGACAATTTCGATACCGAACAGGGCGTGCGCTTCTCAACTTATGCCGTTCCGATGATCATCGGAGAGATTCGGCGTTACCTGCGGGACAACAACTCCATCCGCGTCTCCCGCTCCCTGCGCGACAATGCTTACCGTGCCATCTACGCGAAGGAAGCCTTTATCCGCGAGAACAACCGCGAGCCGTCAATCGAGGAGCTTTCCGCCTCCTCCGGGCTTTCCAAGGAAGAAATCGTAAACGCGATGGATGCTGTGCAGACGCCGGTTTCTTTGTATGAGCCGGTTTATTCGGAAGGCGGCGATGCCCTCTACATTATGGACCAGGTCAGCGACAAAAAGAACCGGGAAGAAAACTGGGTGGAGGAAATCTCCTTAAAGGAAGCAATGAAACGGCTGCCGGAGCGAGAAAACCATATCATCCGCCTGCGCTACTTCCAGGGAAAAACCCAGATGGAGGTGGCAGAAGAAATCAATATTTCCCAGGCTCAGGTCAGCCGTCTTGAAAAAAATGCACTAAAAAATATGAGGAATTATCTCAGCGATCCCACTTATCACAAAGCGCATTGACCTGGTCGGCAAATTTTGCCAAATCCTTGTTCGCGCCATGCTCGTTGTGGCGGATGACCGTAAGGAGACGCTGCCCGGCGGCAAGAAGCCTCGCAAATACGCCGGTCGGCTGTTTCGCTGCCTTCTCCACTCTCTTGTGGCTGCCCTCCGCAATCAGGCCGCCATCGGCAAGGTCATACACAGAGCCAGTATACGGGGCAACCGCATTCATATTGTAGTCGTTGCGCAATTCCGCGGCGAATTTCTCAGTCACGGAATCCTCCCCGTGCACAACAAAGACCTTCTGCGGCTTTTTCGCAAAGGAATTTACCCAGCGCAGCAGTCCTTCCTTGTCCGCGTGCCCGCTGATTCCGATGAATTTACGTATCTGCGCCTTGACTTCGATGGTCTCGCCAAAAAGCTTCACCTCTTTTGCGCCCTCGTAGATGGCACGGCCGAGTGTGCCGTTCGCCTGATAACCAACAAAGAGGATTGTCGATTCCTCCCGCCAGAGATTGTGTTTTAAATGGTGCTTGATACGTCCTGCCTCGCACATACCGGACGCGGAAATGATAACCTTCGGATCCGGCTTAAAATTAATTTCCTTGGATTCGTCCGCAGATACCGCGATTTTCAGACCCGGGAAGCGAAGCGGGTTAATCCCAAGCTGCACGAGGGAGCGCGCCTCGTCGTCAAAGCAGGTGTCCACATTTTCCTGGAAAATACTCGTTGCTTCCACGGCAAGCGGGCTGTCGATGTAAACCTCAAAATCCCCGAAACCGCTTACAAGGTTATCCTGCTTAATCTGGCGGATAAAATACAGCATTTCCTGGGTTCTTCCGACCGCAAAGGACGGAATCACGACATTGCCGCCGCGCTCAAATGTCTCCTGTATGATTGCCGCGAGCGCCGCCACATTGTCCGCGTTGCGGTCATGCAGACGGTCACCGTAGGTCGATTCCATAATGACATAATCCGCGTCCTCAAGGTATTCCGGATTTTTGATGATTGGCTGGTTGTAGTTGCCGACATCCCCCGAAAAGGCAAGTTTTTTCTTTAAACCCGCCTCCTCAATCCAGACCTCGATGCTCGCTGAGCCGAGCAGATGCCCGACATCCACAAAGCGGATGCGGATACCCTCACACACTTCGATTATCTTTTTGTACGGGCATGGGATAAAGAACTCCATAACCCCGATGGCATCCTTCAGCTCATAGAGTGGTACATATTCCTCCTGCCCTGCACGCTTTGCCTTGCGGTTGCGCCACTCCGCTTCAAACATCTGGATGTGGGCGCTGTCCTTTAACATGATGTTGCACAAAGACGTTGTCGCTTCCGTCGCATACACGCTCCCACGGAAACCATGTGCATAAAGATATGGAATCAGGCCGGAATGGTCAATATGTGCGTGGGAAAGAAAGATATAATCAATTTCCGACGGCGAAACCGGGAGCTCCGCATTTTCATAGATATCCGCCCCCTGTTCCATGCCACAGTCAAGCAAAAAATTCTTCCCGCATGCCGAGACAAAATGGCAGCTGCCCGTTACCTCATGATCCGCACCGATAAACCTTAATTGCATAAGCATACACCTCCTCTGTTAAATTTTTTTATTTCATGCTTTCAGCCATAAGCCCTACCTGACTTAAAATCTCCGCGCTATCAACCGTGACACGGTTTCTTCCGTGCTCCTTTGAGTAGTACATCGCGGCATCCGCATGCTTTAAGATAAGGTTTTTATCCGTACAGCACTCCGGATAGCCCGTAATGCCGACGCTGACATGAACCGTAACATAAACTCCTTCATATTCAAGGTGCAAGGCATCAATACCTTGGCGTATCTGTTCTACATAATGACCACAGTCTTCCACGGTCTTTCCCGGAAATGCAACAACAAATTCCTCCCCGCCATAGCGTGCTGCAAAACCGCCATTTTTCTTTGCGACAAGCTTTGCCTGTGCCGCCACGGACTTTATTACCAAATCACCAAAAAGATGCCCATATGTATCGTTAAATTTCTTAAAATGGTCAATATCCATCAGGGCAAGGGCAAGCGGCTTCTTATTTGCCCGGGCATCATCTAAGCTCTTTTCAAGCCAGATATTCAGATGCCCCCTGTTATGCAGCCCCGTCAGGGCATCGTGCGTCGCCATATGCTGCATTTTTGCATACAGCGCGGCATTGTCCAGGGCAATCATAAACTGCGACATTACCGTATCAAAAAACACCCTGTTCTCCGCAAAGAAATCAAACTCCTCATGCACGACCAAAAGCCCGCCGACCTTCACGTCCTCGCGTATCATTGGCAGTACCAGCAGCGAACCTTCCCACTGCTGCAAAAAACCATACTTCCCGTTTTCCATATGGTTATCAACAAAACCGTCTTCCTGTGCCAGAAAATCATCCAGGCAGCCGCCACGTATCTGTGAGCAGAGCAGCTCCTTCTGCGCCTGCGTCATATCCGCCTCCGCCATACAGATATCCTCATCCAGCTCCTGCAGATTTTTTTGAAGGAGAATCGTACAGCAGCTCAAAGAAAGCTCCTGTTTCAGCGATTTTGTCATGATTGCAAGCAGCTTATCAATCTCAATCACAGAAGTAATCGCCTTTAAAATTTTATTTTGCAGAATCATTTCCGCATTCGCGCTGTTGATGCGGTTATATGCCGCCTCAAGTTTGATTTTCTGAACCCCGAGTTCCTCGTTTGCCCGCTTCACCTTCTCCTGGTGGTTTTTCAGCTCTTCATTGATTTCATTGACACTCTCCACGAGGCGGTACTGCGCAAAAAGCTTTTTCTCAAGCGCCCCGAGCTCAGAAACACCGATATTACAGATGAAAACCCCAATAATGCAGGCGCATGCCGCCAAAATAAATGAATCAAAGACTGCCATCAAATCCGAGTTTTTCAGCAGGATACTGAAAATCAGAAGGATGATGCCCGGTATGCTCCACATGACAATCGTCAGCACCTTTGTGATGCTGTCGCTATAGTCAAAAGAAAATACCAGCTGCAAGAGTAAAAGCAACAGATAAAATGCACAAATCGCCTGGATTATCAATTCTTTATTAAAAAAGATAATGACATATATCACAACAAGCTCAACGCCACGAAAAACAATCCAGGTTACCCTGTGGTGGTTCATAACCCCTACCGCAAGCAGAAAGTCAAAGATAACAAGAAGGGCACAGATACATATCCATGCTATCCCGACCCCTTCCATTTCCGTAACAAATGCGGCAACCGCAAAACCAAGCATTGCCACACTCAAAACGGCGTTGACCCTCGAACTAATTTTTTGCATTTCCGTTAATTGGTTTTCCATCGTAATCCCCATCCCGATCCCGGCAACGCGGCATCGCAAGTATTATGTTACCGCCGCCCTGCGCCAGCAACCATTATTCTTCCCAGTACAGCTCCACGAAATCCCCGCGTGACACCCCTGTCGTAAAATTCGAAACACTGCCGTTTACCTTAATCACAACCCTGCTCCCATGCGCCGTCTTCACGTCAAAATCATAAAAATCCAAAATGTCAACGACATGGAATTCTCGTTTTCCCCTTAACACTACAGGTGTAGAATTAACGGTGATCCGGATGTCCGCAACAGGCTGTGGCTCTCCTGCTGTGCTTCCCACTGCCCTGCCATCCTCCTGCGCCTTTTCTTCCTCTATGGATACCTTCTCTTTTTCTTGCTCTTGGTTCTGGTTTTGCTGGTTTTGCTGGTTTTGCTGGTTTTCCTGCAATTGCTGGATTTCCTGTAATTTTGCCGAAAAACTGTCCGGGGCGTTATCGGAAAAATCGTAATCCACGCTGAATTTATCATACACCCTGACGTCTTCCCCCGCCGGAACATGGTTTACAAAAACCCCCTCCCGGTACATTACATCCATAAAATCAAGGAGCTGGCGCAGGGTATAATAATCCTGTACCTCAAGCTGGTCCCCATTCTTGATATCGTAATATTCGGAAACCAGTTCCCCGTTCGCCCGCACAAATTTCGGACAGATAATCGGCTTTCCGTTTACGGTAAACTCCATCGTCTTTTTATATTCCGCAAGGTCGCCAACCGAGAGTACTGCCGCCCTGCCCGATGTGGAAGCCGAGATCTCAATCACATCGTTCGCCTCAATCGGGGTATTGATTCCTGCCTGCCGTCCGTTGAGCAGGATGCTTGCCGCCTCCCCCTCCTCGCCGCGCACCATACGTTTTTTCCCATTCAGGAAAAACTCCAGCGCCCTGCCGCGCTTCGGGAAAAGCCCGTCATTTGGAAACCCGATGGCAAGCGCCGCATCAATAATCGTTAAACGGCTGTTGTCGTAGAGTTTTACGCGCTCGGAATTCACCTGCACAAAAATAAAATTGTTGTTTTTCTCATAATAATTCAAACAGATGCCAATCGGTGTCACAAGCATCGGGTCTTTCTTGATGTCCGTAAGGAATGTGATTGCGCCCAGAACCTCCTCGCCGCGCAGCGCAACGCGCTCAACTGGGAGCTTTAAGCGGTCCGCAAGGCTTCTCGCAAACGTCGGGAGCTTCCCGCCGCCACCCACGATAAAGACCGCGCTGACCGATTTCCCGCCGTTTAGCTCAAGGATTTTCTCCGCAATCATTTTCGTGATTTCATTTACCTTCTCCTTCGTCTCGGCAATCACCTGGCTCGGCGTCGTCTTCTCCGTAATCCCCATAATATCTTTATAAAAAATCTGCTTTTTCTTCGTGGAGGCACCGATTTTTATCTCCTCCGCCGTCGCGAAATCCACCAGGTGCTTTTGCACAATCACATCGGTAACGGCATCGCCCGCCGCCGGAATCATGCCGTAGGCAACGACCGTCCCGTCCTTTGTGATGCAGATATCGGAAGTACCCGCGCCGACATCAACCAGGGCAATGTTCAAAAGCCGGAATTTCTCCGGAATCGCCACATTGATTGCCGCAATCGGCTCAAGCGTCAGATTGTCAACCTCAAGCCCCGCCTTCTCCGTCGCCGCGTAAAGCCCGTCGATGACCTCCTGCGGGAGGAAGGTTGCCAAAACCTCGGCGGCAATCTGGCTTCCCCTATGCCCTTCAAGGTTTGTAATCATATTGCCATTCAGATAATAGTGTACTACCGTGTAACCGACACAGTAAAAATCAATATTTTCAATCCTTGTCTCGCGGCGGATAATCTCGTATGCCTTTTCCACGCCAATCATCTCAAGCGCATGGATGGTCTCCGCATTGATGATATTCTCCTGGAAATTGTCATCCCCAAGATTTTCCTCCACACGCACCGTCACCGTTTTTAATACACGTCCTGCCGCCGCAACGCAGACTCTTGTCAGCTTCCGCTCGAGTTGGCGTTCCAACTCCCTGCGCACCTCGGATATCGTCTCAGCAACCTTTGATATGTCATGGATCTGTCCATCCATCATCGCGCGGGTTTCATGGCAGCGGACACTTTGTGCCACCACAATAAAATTGTCAGCGTTCGGCTTGTAGCCAACTGTTCCGACAATGCTCCTCGTTCCTATATCAAGACCAAAAACCAATGGGTCTGGTATTTTATTTGTGTCCATAAAACGCCTCCAAGGTGATTTATATCTCTATATTATCACAAATCGTATATTATTTCTACTATTTTCTGAAAAATTCTATAAAATTTCCTTTATGTTCTTAAGAAGCGCTTCCTTTGTTGTGGCGTCCGGATTTCGGATGACATGGGTCGCCACCGAAAAAAACTCCTCCTCCGTCCTCTGGCGCGCCATCAAATCATCGATTTTTTGTTCGGAGTACCCCCTACTTTTTTTCAGGCGTTTTCTTCTGTCCGCCTCGGGTGCATACACATACCAGACTTCGTCACAAAATTTATCATAACCGCCTTCAATCAGCAGCGCCGTCTCAACCACCAAAAGCTCATAGCGGTTCTCCCGCCGTTCTTTTTTTACCTGCTCAAGAACAAATTCCGTTACGGCCGGGTGCGTCAGCGCGTTCAGTCGCGCCAACGCCCCCTCATCCGAAAATACAATTTCTGCCAGTTTCGCGCGGTCCACCGTACCGTCCCCGCTTAATATTGCGTTTCCAAACGCTTCCACAACACGCCGGTACACGGCACCGCCCGGCTTCATCTGTTCCCTGGAAACCTCGTCCGTTGAAACCGCCATACAGCGGTAGTTCTCACACAAAATCCCAAGTACCGTGGATTTTCCGCATCCAACACCGCCCGTCAGCCCAATGATTTTCCCCATAAACCTCCTGCCCTTCCACGGCATAAACCAAACATTTCTGCCGTCAAAGCCTGCCGCCAAAACGTCCTAGTGCGCCTGCAGCCAGTTATCCCCCTGCTTCGCATCAACCTCAAGCGGCACGGAAAGCTTTGCCGCACCGCTCATCTCTTCGATAAGGATTTGGCGTACCTGCTCGGTTTCATCCTCCGCTGTCTCCACAAGCAGTTCATCGTGAATCTGCAACAGCAGGCGCGACTTAAAGCCGCCCTCCACAAGCCTGCGGTCCACGCGCAGCATCGCGCGTTTCATGATATCCGCGGCGGTTCCCTGGATTGGCGAATTCATGGCAATACGCTCCTGCTCCGCCCGTTTCATATGGTTGGATGCCGAAATATCCGGGAGCGGGCGGATTCTGCCAAACAGCGTTTTCGCCTCGCCATGTTTCCTTCCGTCTGCGACAAGGCGGTCCACAAAGCGGCGGACACCCGGATACGTCTCGAAATATTTTTCGATGTATTCTTCTGCCTCATGGCGTGAAATATTTAGCCCCTGCCCTAACCCAAAGGAACTGATACCGTACACAATCCCGAAATTGACCGCCTTCGCGCGGCTGCGCTGCTCCTTTGTCACTTCCTCAAATGGCGTGTGGAACACCTCCGCCGCCGTGATTCGGTGGATGTCCTGTTCCTTGTTGTACGCCGCAATCAGCTGCGCATCCTCCGACATATGCGCTAAGACGCGCAGTTCAATCTGCGAGTAATCCGCATCCAGAAATACAAAGCCGTCCTCCGGGATAAATACCTTGCGCAGCATCCTCCCTGCTTCCATACGGATTGGGATATTCTGGAGATTCGGGTCAGTGCTGCTGATGCGCCCGGTCGCGGTGATGGTCTGGCGGAAGGTGCCGTGAATCCTGCCATCCGGCGCAATAAACGGCGCAAGACCGTCCGCGTAGGTTGATTTGAGCTTTGCAAGCTGCCGGTATTCCAGTATTTTTCCGATAACCGGGTGCCGGTCCGCAAGGCGCTCCAGCACATCCGCCGCCGTCGAATAGCCCGTCTTTGTCTTTTTTCCGCCCTCAAGCCCCAGCTTTTCAAACAGGATAACACCGAGCTGCTTTGGGGAGTTGATGTTGAACCTTTCCCCCGCCTCGGCATAGATTTCTGTTTCCAATACCCCAATGCGCTCACCCAGTTTTTGCGCATAGTCAAGAAGCTCTTCCTTCTGCACGAGGATTCCGCGCTTTTGCATCGCGTAAAGCGTGAAGATAAGAGGCAGCTCAAGCTCAAAATAAAGGGAAATGTTTTCGCGCACCGACAGCCAGGACAGTAAGCCGTCCGAGAGCAGAAATGCCATATTGCACTTGAAAAGCATGTATTTTTCAACCGAAGATGTCTCAAAAAGTATCGCTTCCCTTGGCGCCAGTTTTTTGAGCAATTCTTTTTCCTGCGGCAATGAAATCCCGTAATATTCCTTCGCCAGTTCATCGTAAGCATACGTGCCTGTGAGCGGGTTTTTCAGATAGGCGGCAAGTTCTATGTCAAGCAGCCCGCCGGAAAGCGCGATTTCCCGCATCTTTTCCGTATCAAACGCGGCAAGCTGCTCTTTTAAGCCGAGCGTAACCGGGCGCACACCCCGTTTTACCGCTTCCGAAAGATAGGAAGTGAATTCTTCCGCCGATGGCCTGGAAAAATAAATCCGTCCCGCCCCCCCCTGCAACGCGACGCTAAGCAGGCTGGCATCTTCCGAAAGGGTGGTAAATGCGAGGGTTTTTCCGGAAAGCAGCTCCTGCGGAAGCATATCTGTGTGCACAATGTCTTCCGGCTCCGTATACGGCGGGAATTTGATATTTTCCGCCGCTGAGCGGGCTGTGGCTTCGCGGTCTGCGGCTTTGTCGTCATCCGCCACCGCGGTTTTCTCTGCGTTGTGAAGCTGCGCCGCGGATGCGGCCGCTGTACCATTTGCGGGTTTGGAATTTCCGGCGGATACCAAAGAATCCTGTGGCGCTTCCTCCGAAACCGGCGGGTTCATCATCAACTCAAAACTTGCGGATGCGCTCCGCGCGGCAGAACGGGCTCCCTCGCCCGCCCCAAACGGCGATGAACCAACGGCAGTAAAACCATCCCCCTCAAAAGGATTTTCTGAAACCGGGACAAAATCCGCCTCTTCCTCCGGTTCTTCAAACCGGAGCGACCGGAACTCCAGCGCTTCAAATTCTTTCAGTGCCGCCTCTTTGTCAATTGCAACACGCAGCTGCTCCAATGTGACATCCAGCGGAATATCCCTCTTGATTGTTGCGAGTGTTTTTGACAGCATTGCGGCGCGCTCCCCGACAAGCTCCGTATCACTTGTTTTTAACAGCGGTCCAAGCGGCGAGCGCTTGATGCCAAGGCGCACCTTCCAGTCCTGCACAAGTGCCTTCTGCCCCTTCTCGTCCTGCGCTTTCAGCACCTCATAGAGATGCTCCACCGAACCGTACTCGTGGATGAGCGCCGCCGCCGTCATTTCACCGATGCCGGGCACCCCCTTGATATTGTCCGAAGGGTCGCCCTCAAGCCCTTTGAGTGAATTCACCGACTCCGGTTTCACGCCGAATTCCTTTTCGACAAGCTCCGGTGTAAAGGGGAAGGTGCGGTCCGGCACATGGCAGTCCTTCTGGCGCATATTGTACTTTTCGTACAATTCCTCCGTCTTTTTTGCCGTCGGATGAATCATCCAAAGCTGCGTCTGCTCCGATACAAGCTGCAGGTAATCGCGGTCCTTCGTCATAATCCGCACCGGAACCTCTCCCTCAAACATTGTCACAAGCGTTCCGGTAAAATCGTCCGCCTCATAGCGCTCATCCATAAACTGCACAACCTTCATCTTTTCAAGGAGACGTTGGCATAGGATGAACTGCTCCTTTAACGGCTCCATCGTCTCGCCGCGGTTGCCCTTGTAATCCGGGTAAAGCTCCCGGCGGAAGGTATTGCGGCTGACATCCCACGCAACCGCCAGATACGTCGGATGCTGTTCCTTCAATATTTTCAGCAGCACGCGCATAAAGCCATATACCGCGTTTGTGTAAACACCCTTTGAGGTCTGCATAATGCGCGGGAAGTATACCGCTTTCTCCTCCATCGTCTTTGCGAATACGATTTCGCGCGGAAGATTCCCGAAAAACTGCGTTGTCAGCAGACTTGACCCATCAATCACAAGCAAATAATCTTTCATTTCAACCCTCTTTTCTGTCCCTGTGTTTTTCCGTCCCTGTATTCTTTGCCCTGTTCTTGTGTACACCGCGGCACTGCCTGCAAAGGTGGCTGCTTTTTCAATGTCCCCGCTCCTTTTTCATGTTTTTTTCCGCGTGTGGAAAAGGTTTTAGCGTCAGGGTCGGCTGATAGACGATTTCCGGCCGTTTTGCCGCCTCCAAACGTGCCGCAAAGGAACCCTCCGAAAGCAAAAAGCCTGCCGGCAGGATGTACGTCAGGCTGCCCTGCGGGAGCATGACACGCATCAATTCAATATCGCTGCGCCAAAGGCTGTTTACCTGCGCTGCCCGGATGCGTTGGCTGAACACAAAGTCGCTCGCCCTGTCATGGTAAGCAGCAATCGCATTGTCAACAAAATCAATCTCCTCCGGAAGATGAAAATCGCCGAGGTAAAAACCCTCCGTGCGCAATGTAATCTCCTCCGGTTCGGGCTCAATCGCCGAGCGCCCGACACTCAGGCTTAACGCAACCGCAAGCATAACCAGGATTGCAATCAGCCGGAAGCGCCCCGTGCGCGCCTGGTGCTGCGCCCTTGCCGCCTCCCACTTTGTCTCCTCTAAGAGTTCATCCACCGCAACCTTATAATTGTTCGGGATATCCGCATCATCTATCATGTCCGTTGTCACATAAACAATCAGATAAAATTCCAATTCTTCGTGGCACAAAGGACACCCGCAAATATGGCGGGCAAACTCCGCCTTCTTATCGAGCGGAAAAAGCTCAGGCTCCTGCTTCTGCCTGCGCTTTAAATCTTCCAGATATGGAATTATGAGCGGCCGCACCTCGCTGCATTGCATCCCGCCACCTCCTCAAATCGTTTTTATGCCAAAAAAGGGCTGACACAAAATGCGGCAGCCCCGCATAGTGCAGGCAATAAAAGCAGGTGATAAAAATTCTTTTCCATGCAAAGTTCTTTCTGTTTTCCTTTATCCACGGAACAACCGTAAAACCAACTCTGCCGTTGGCACATAATCCGAAAGCGGTGCCCGCCTGATTTTTCCGCCGCTGAACGCGTAAACATACACATCCCCGGTGCCTTTCTTGCCCTCCTTGCTCTCCGGACAAAAAGAAATGCGTACACCGTCCTCAAATGCAAAAGAAACCAAAAAGCCCTCCCCCGGATAGATGTTATAATAATGCTGCAGCAAAAATGAATTCCCCGGCATAAGCGTCATATGCATCTGCAGGCTGTTTCCGCGCGGCTGGCGCAGATAAATCTCACATTCGCGCGGCTCCCCATGATAAATCAGAACCGTCTGCTCGTCCGTGCCGGAAAAGGAAAATGACCGCACAAAATCCGTCACAGCCGCGCCGTCGAGTGCAGCATCCTCCACCTTCAAGCCGGAGATACCAAAAAATTCCTTTTCCAACGCAAGCACATATTTGCGCAGACCTTCCGGGTGCTCTAAGGTGATGCCTGTATCTTCGAAAGCGCCATATTGATTTAACAGCGCGAGTTGGGTATTGCAGAATTTATCCATTACTGTTGTGACAGAGGTATATTTTAACGCCTCGCGGAACCCGCGGGAAACTGGCTCTGCCATTTGCTTTAACGTATTGTCCATGACTTGTTTGGTACCCCCTTTAATGATATGCAATGCCAATAAGGATGCTTATACGCAAAATAGCGCAAAAAGCTGAACCGCATTGGTTCCGCTTTTTGCGCCATCCGATGCCGCAGGCGGGACTTGAACCCGCACGAAGTTGCCCCCGGCAGATTTTGAGTCTGCTGCGTCTGCCATTCCGCCACTGCGGCATTTGCTCGTTTTGTATCGAACATGGATATTCTAACACAGCGGATTGGAAATTGCAAGCATTTTTTTGAATTTTTATCTCCGGCGGATGGCAGACGTGCACGACCACTTCAGCAGCATTTTTCCGCCAACTCCTCCACCCTCTGCAAACAGCCCCCATCAATCAGGACTTTCTTCCCTTCAAAAGCAAAACCATATGCCCGGATTCGGTCTTCCGGGAACCCCTTGCGACAAGAAGCGCGGCATATTTCTTCTCCCATATCTGCCGCAGCGCTGACCGGGCTGTTGCCCCTAAATCCCCCTCTTCCGCGGCGTCATCGTTTTCCCACCACTCCCGGATAAAACCTGTCTATCAATTGATATCTGTGCAGCAAATATAAAATGTTCCATTTTTTGCGAATATTCTCTTTGCGAGCTTTATAGAAATGTTCTGTCATTGTTGCAATATTGTCCAGAAACATTTCGGTCAATTCCTTATCAACCCATTTTTATTCATAATTGTTTCCCTTAATATTCTAATGTGCTGCTCCATTCACACCGATAAGGTATATAAGAAAATGAAGCAGCACACAAATCGTTTCCGTATAATACAATTTTAAATCGTCTTCCACCGTTCTTTCGACATACTTTACTTGTGTCAGAAAAAACTCTCTCGTATCAAAGCAGTAAAATCAGTCAAGGTTAAACATCGCACGGCGGACAAACGTCAATGTTTTACGCTCATCTTTCTTTACCTTTGTTATCTTTCCATTCTCATCCTGTTCAAAATCATAAACAGCAATGTTCTTCTTAAACTTATAATCCTCTTCTGTAAATCCCATCTCCTGATCCCTGTCTTTGAGCCCGTAACATACAACAGCATTGAACTTCACGTCTTCCGTTGTCTTAGCATTTTTCAGTTCGCCATTCACTATGATGCCCTCCAAAAGTTCGAGAGGTACATCATAATAATAATCCAGACCTAATTTCAAAGGTGATTTCACCCGGTCTAACTCATCTTTTGTTAATTCACTCAAAAGATATGCCTCTGTAACCATAATCAGATTTTCAAGCTCCATTGTGGTCGAATCATCAAAAACATCTTCGCGGTAAATGTTAAACTGCACCAGTGCTTTGCTCAAATCCGTTTCATCGCCTTTTCTGGTATTCAGCTTGATATTGAACTGCACCCTGCCATACAGCTTATCGTTTCCAGTATCATCTTTTTTATTGATAATCTGCCCAACTTCTAACGCTATCTTCGCATTGTCTGCTTCATAATCCACGTTTGAATATACTTTGCTGTCTAATGAACCGTTGATTAGGACGTTGAGGGAGGAGCGCTCCTTATTCAATAGATAGTACATAATATCAAACGCAGACAATTTATCGCGGTCACAGAATTCAATGATTTCAAATGGGTCTTTTGCATAAACACTATCCTTATAGTCAAAAAATTCCGTGCCAGAAATAATCGTCATTGCATTATCATTATTGTATGTATATACATTATTCCTTACGGAACCATTGATAATCGCTCCGTTATCCTCAAGGAAAATCGGAATCATATTGCTCCATTTCCACAAAATTTCGCTTTGGTTATTTCCATTCAGATGATTGTCATCTTCCGCCCCGTGGTAATACACATTTTCCACATCAAGGAAAGTCCTATCATCCCAATAGAGCGCCGCAACATTTAAGTCTTCTTTCGATGCATGGCTCCTGTTGATTTCATTTTCCACAATCGTCTTAAAATATCCTGTTGTCACCTGCTTTGTTGAGCCATCCTTAAGAACCAGTGTCATTTCTTTTTCAATCACCTTTCCGGTTTTAATATAATGATTGAAAAAATACGCATCCTCGTCCGTCTCAAAAACCTCCAACACACGATAAAGCTTTATAAGGTTGTTGATTGTTCCGAGATTTCCACCAACGGGTGCCTGAACATCGTCCGCAAAATAACGAACACCAGGGATGGAAAGAAAATATGGCGCTTCCCCGCTCATCTTATAGCAATTGAACGGTATGCCAAGCGGTGCATATGGAAAATCCTCATCCTGTAAAATTGAAATCTTGCAGAGTAACCTTACCGCAACCGCCCAGGAAATATCATTGTCCACAAATGTGCGATTTGCAAATTTGCCATCCGCAATCTGCTTTACTTCCTCCTCCGACGGTGAAAAGAAGTTTTTATTATAATATTTTCCCCATGCCTGCAAGGAACCACTTACATGGTTTGTATCGTTAAATGTAATAAAATCTGCCGCATCAATCAAATTCCAGTCCTTGCGTTCTGCCAAAGCATTCAGCACATCCGGTGTTACCGTAAGAACCCGCACCTGATAATTTGCTATTTCACTCTTGTCAACAGCCAATGTCTGCTCGAGGAAATCCGTCTGTTCATTATGATAATAATACTCGTTTGGCCGATAGCAGGAAATCGATGCAAAAATCCCATCTGCAGAGCTGATTGCATAACTGACTCTAATGCTCTCCTCCTTTTGAACCCCATCCCTCATAAAAGTGATTGTTACATCTGCTGCACCATCATCAAAATAGGACAGTACACCAGATTCCTCAACAAAACGATATTCACCTTTTCCTGCTTCCACCTCTGTAATCTTTGAACAACCAGTTCCAGTTTCATCCAAATTGAAATTGCTCGTGCTATCGTATGCCTTCAGAAAATATCCAAATTTCCCATTATAATATGCATATGTCATTTTCCAGTTATGAGGTGCATTTGCAGGCACTACCGCCGTTCCTGACTGCACTCCATCAGAACGAAAGACTGGTACTGATTTTTCTCCAAAAAATCTATCATATGGCACTTCAGGGTCTTCTTTTTCTACAAATTTGCAATTCCCCCCAGTTCCTGACTCCACCTTTGATACCACAGGCACCGCAGCACCACCTGGCCATTCCAAATAATAATCTCCCGAATTATCATATACTTTCTCAAAACAACCATACTTGCCATCACAGGAGCCATAAAACTTATCCCCATTTATCAGTGTCTTGCTGATTACGATAGGATTTGCCTTAATATAACCCTGTTGCATCTGCTCAACATAATCGTAAGATGGTGCATCAGATACCTCAAAGCTGTAATTCCCACCAGTTCCAACATATTTGACGCTGATATTTTTCGAGTCCACGGAACCAGTGATGCTATATTCCCCGTTGCTCTTTTTCACAAATTTTCCAAATATACTTCCAACCCTTGACGCTGCAAGATATCCTGCCGGATAATCCTCCCCATCCAGATTCGTGTCAGCGGTTGGCCTGGCATAATACTCCGCATACCCTGTTCTCTCCTCTGCCCAGACAGGATTTCCCGTCACAAGATTATTGAACAAAATCGCTATAGCATTTGCTTCTGTAATGGAAGACGCATACTTGACTTCCGCCCGCTCAAAACCAATCGGCTCATTTCCTGGCACAAGATACCCAAATTCCGCATATCCTTCATACGGAACAACTTCCAACACAATAAACGGATTCTCCTTCGAACCCAACTCAAAATTCCGGTCTTTATGTATTGTTCCATAATTATCAAGCGTAATCGTCATGGTTTTATGATTTCTGATTTCACTGTCAAAATTCGCATAATCATAAGTCACTTTGGTCGGCGTAGAAATATCTTCATCCTTCACACCCGCCTCCGCCGTCACTTGCGCATCCTTCTTCCACCACTTCTGCACGGACGGTACAACACTCACGCAAAAAACTGTCACGGCCAAAATCGCCGCAATCAAAATTCTTCTTTCCTTCATCAGATCGCCTCTCATTTCTCCGCATCTTCACGGCCGAAAAATATTTTTCGCTGCTTATAAACTAAAAATATATATTTATTTAAAAACGCACTCCCACAAATAACCTTATTCATCAGAAGTATAGCACAGGTTCCAGAAAAAAGAAATACATTTTCCAAAAAATATTATACTTTTCCGTTCCTTATTCCGCATCCTGTGCACCCCCGGCAGACTGGTTCTGGTTCCGCAGACTGATACAGCTTGTCGTTGTGTAAGTCCTGTTTGCATATTCAAATTCAATCGTCACAACCAACAGCCTGTTTTTTTCTTCGACTGCAAACGACTTGCAGTAGCGCGCCAACAACGGCGGGTCGGTCTCGCCTAACTTTTTCGAAAATAGAAGTTCATTATTTCTCACCGTAAAATAATATGTAACGTCCGCCGAATTGCTTGCGTCGCCCGGCGTTACTACCGTAAGTCTTGGGCTTGCATCCAACATCTCAAATTTGTAGTACTTCGCCTCAATCAAAATATCATTGAACTGGTTCATCGCAACCTGTGCTTCTGATTGCAGCTCAAGCTCAATATTCGCCACCCGGTAGCTGTTCACTGCCGTGATAATAAAACCTGCCGCCGCTACCATGACAATACTCATAATCAGAATCGTCACAATCAGTTCCACCAGAGTAAATCCACGCTGGTCCTTTTTCAGTTTTTTTCGCATAACGTGCATTCCTCCCTGTTTTGGCATAAACGAAATTTTACGGTATGGATGGCTTTGATTCCTGTTCCTCATATTGTAAAAATCCCTCTGTGCCTGTTATTGCAGACGGTATCTTCCTGTCTCCCCATAAACCCGGATGATTCTGGTATTGCTCCCGGTTATGACAATCCGGTCAAACGGGAGTGCTTTCGGGGAAGCCCCGGTATCGAAGCTAAGCCCGCCATTGCCTTTTTTAAATTTTACCGTAAATGGCGTTTCCTCATCAATCCTTCGCACAAGCACGCCAGTCGTACTGCCATCCCCGTCTTTCCAAAACTCAATCGTCAGCCCGCCATCCCCAAGCTCCACCTTATCCTTTTTCGTTCCACCGCTAACATAAAGCGTGCCATAATAGGTATTTCCCTCTTTGCTAATCACAAGCTCCACCGCACCATCCACCCGGCTCATGGAATCCATACGTGTCTGGTCAAGAAGTTTTACCAGCTTTTCCGTACAGCCGTTTGCCTTCGCACGGTTAATCGTGGAAAGGGATATGATTGCCCCTGCTGAAATGATACCAACAATCAATATTACAACAATCATTTCCACCAGTGTAAACCCGCAATTATTCAATTTTCCCCGCTGTTTTTGCATTGTCCACCAGCCCTTTCCAACGTTTCGCCAAAAACTTCCGCCTGTTCCGTTTTCCCATTTAATTCTTAATCCAATTTTCATACGTAACCAAAATATTTCTCACTGCAGCTTCTTTTTCCCCTTCGCCATCCCCTGCCGGAAGCGGATAATTCGTGAAATAACGTTGAAGGCTTGGATTCTTGTCAACCAAATCCTTCACAAAACTGCTTCCGCCTGTCACATCAACATTACGCAGCGTAATATCATCTGTCGCGAGCATCATACCAGAAAACTCGTTGCCCTGCATTGTGATTTTGCCCCTCGCGATAACAATGCCCTTAAAACTCTTATCAAACGCAACATCGCCGTTCGCCACAATGACTTCGTAACCGTCCAAATCCTGCTCGTCTACTTTTTTCATATCCTTGTCAAAATACAGGTGCACTTCCCCCGCCGGAAGCTCACTCATGCGGATAATGCTGTTTACCAGGCTGCTTCCCGGAACCCCATTGTAGTTCTCGTCAAGCATCGCGACCAGACCAGAAAATTTCTGCTTTAATTCGGACTGCTTCTGGAATGCTGCCCCCGAATCAATGGTTCCGCTGACTACATCCGTAATCTGATGTTCACCATTTACCCGCAACACCGTTCCGCTCGTCTGTATCTTATCCCCGTCAGGAAGCTTTACCTCGCCAAGATCCAATACCTCTGCATAATCGTCTAACTGGCTCTGGTTGACTTCACTGAAACGCTTAAAGTAATCCTGCGCCTCCGCTGCCGTCTTAAATTTCAGGTAAACGTAATAAAGCGGTTCTTTCTCATACAAAAATCGTACTGGAACCACCTCACACGGAACAGACGCCACATACTTCGCAAGTGTCATTTTCCCGTTCGTGCCAAACTCCACCGAAATATCCACAATATTGCCGCCAAGGTCATCTACCTCTGCCTTCGTGAGCGGATTATGCCCGTATTTGCGAATGCACTCCCCCGGAACAAGGTATGCCAGCTGATTCCCTTTATAACTGACCGTCTCCCCTTCCATTATTTCGCGGTACGCGCTTGCCGATGTGTCACCGCCATAAACATTCGGCACCTTAAGGCTTCCCCTGCCTGCAAGCCAGAGCGTGTTCAGGGCGCTCAAATCAAGCGTTGACTTTCCCGAATTGATTATGATTGCGCTGCTGTCCGCCGCTGTCACACCGCCGCCAACCGTCGTATACCCGTAATAATTCCCCGTAATGCTGACCGCAGAATTTTCCGCACCGATTGTCATATCATCCGCGACATAACAGTCCGCGCCTTTTATCTGAATCGACTGACCGCCCGTCGCACCTGTCACATCCCGTACCGTGAGGATATTTTTTGTCCAAACCTCCACATGCCCTGAAGAACCCGAAATATCAATCTTTCCCCCGCGCTCTGTGCGCACGTCCGAACCGGCAATCAGCTTTGACGCTTCCAACGTAAATACCCCGCTATTATCCGCCACTATACTGTTTCCTGCGTACACATTCCCGGAAACCTTACTCCCACCTTCCGAAACAAGGAGGTTCTTATCTGTTATAATGGAATAATCCATGAATTTTCCGCTGATTGTCACTGGTTTCTCCACGTCAAGCCTTGTAAATTCAACCTTCACCCGCACATCCGTTGTAATCTTTGTCTCATAACCATTTTCCTGATACTGAACCGAAAGCCCTTTCAGAACAATGTCATCACCATCCACAACAGCCTTTAAGCTGTCACTGTTTAACAGGCGCAGTTCGGTGCCAAAAACATCCGGGTCAACCCCGTCAAACAGTGTACCTTTCAAACTCCCATCTTTTTTTTTCAAAAGCTCTCCCTTTACCAAAGCCTCCGCATTGTCGCTGTACGGGCTGCCCGTCAGCTCGTAAAAAAGATTTCTCTTTACTTGCGCCTTTAAAAGAGTATCATTGTCCGAGGAATAATGTGTCAGGACATAAGCATATGCGTCCTCCATAACCTTTTCCGACATATAGGAGAGGTTCGCCAGAAAAATATCAAGCCCTGACTCTGTCTGGTAGAAATTCTCCTTCGCCATCTCATCCACCAGTTTCATGTCACGGTTTGCCGTCGAATTTACCAACACCGTTGTTCCAAGAATTCCGGCGAATGCAATACATATTATAACAAGAATCAGGGATGAACCTCTGTTATTTCTCATTTCAACTTCTCCTCCTTCTTTCCCATTACTGCAAAATATCGGTTTCCATCGACGCAAGTTTCTCGTTTGTGCCCTGACGGTATACTTCCACGGTTACTCTTTGCATCCTTGCCACATCCGATGTTGTCTCCACCAAAGAGTTCTTGTTCTCCAGTTTCGGATTATTGGGCAGTTTTGTTTCCCCGTTTACACTAATTCTCTGGTCACTTTGAAGTTTCGCAGAACAGTACAAGGCAATGGTATCGCCGTTATACAGCCAGTCCATTGCAAAAACAGGACCGGAAAGCTTACTTGTGTCATAAGAAGCCCCAAGGCAGGCATCGCTCTCCTGTACCGCAAAAAACAAATTCCAGGAAAACCCACCTGCATTTTTTATCTGAACCATATCATCAATCTGGTATCCGCTGGAAGCATTCCCTGTGATTTTTAACGGGTCATAAAAAACATATATGTTTTCCAGTTTTTTCATCCCCGCATTGCTCTCGACGGAATATGCCGAATATGTCATTCCATCATAACCATAGCGCAAAACCGCCTCTACTTTTGGCATCTCTTTCGTTCCGGACACTTCAATGGTCAGCTCACTCGTCATGCGGAGCGAAATATCGTTGCTTGCCCATGCACGCTCTTCTTCTCTCGGTCCGGAATATCCTTCCACATTCGCATTCGCAAGCCATTGCCCCGAAACCCACTGCTCGAAGAAATAGTTTCTTGCCGCGTTCTCAAGACTTCCATTAACCACACCCGCAGGACATATGATAACCGTGGTATCCGCGTCCAATGTTGTCAAATCCGGGATATCCCTGTCGTTGATACCTGCTCCTCCCGCCGAAAAAGCAGTCTGGTCATATGTGACATCCACATAATAATCATTTACACCTTCCCTGATATTACTAAGTGTAAAACCGATTGCCGTTGTCTTAGGAGCAAAATAGCCTTCTTCCTCCTTTGTACTGCCCTTTACATAATACTCCGGCAGGTAATCCTTCATATCGCTATCCTCTGCAAATCCGCCAATTACCGTATGCGCATTCGCATACTCCTTCACACACTCCATCACATTCTGCGCCACAATCGTCGCCGCCATCGCCTGCCGCGACTTCATATTCACCCGCAGCGACATCATAAAGCTCCCAAGCAGCGGAATCACAGCAATCGCCATAATAAGCATACTGACAATGACTTCCACAAACGAAACGCCCCGGTCATCCGCCCTTTTTGCCTTCCCTGTTCCCTTTTTCCGTTTCCACGGCGTTTTCCGCATCCATCCGGGCATTGTCAGCCACCTCGCCTTCCATCGCAAAACTTCCACAAACATACTTTCATCTTAGCCGGAACACTTCCTCGCGCATTGTCTTTGCATTCTCTCACCCGCCAGAAGTACCCTGCGCATCATCCCCGGCATTCCCTCTCTCGCCAGAGCCATCCGGTATTTCATCCTCCGGCATCCTCTCTTACTCGCCAGAGGTATCCTGCCCATCTGCCCCAGTGTCTTCTCCTTCACCAGAGCTATCCGGCGTATCTGCCCCGGTATCCTCTCCTTCACCAGAGCTATCCGGCGTATCTGCCCCGGTATCCTCTCCTTCACCAGAGCCATCCGGCGTATCTGCCCCGGCATCTTCTCCTTCACCAGAGCCATCCGGCGTATCTGCCCCAGTGTCTTCTCCTTCACCATTTCCATCCGGCGTATCCGCCCCGGCATCTTCGCCTTCACCAGAGCCATCCGGCGTATCTGTCCCGGCATCTTCGCCTTCGTTTCCATTTCCATCCGACTCACTGGCATCCGCATCCGTGCCATCTTCCCCGGTATTCCCATCCGCTGCCCCATCAAAAGCAGCATCATTTCCGCCGTCCATGGTTTCCTTATCTTCGGAATTCCCACCAGGATTCCCGCCAATAAAATCAAAGTCAAAATCAAAATTGTAATCGAACCCTTCCCCGGCACCCGAACCAGACCGGAAAATATTCTCGTTCCCGATATCGATTACTTCCATATCCTCAAAAACATACTGCTTATCCGTACCCGTCAGCATATACCAATCAATACTGAAATTTCCGCTCAGGCTGTCCGTCTCACTATTGTACGCTGCCGTCAGTGTATTCAGATTCATCTTCTCCGGGAACAGGTTGACATAGGCAATCAGGGTCTTCAGGCCTTCATATGTTGTGCTGTAAGCCACACTGTAGGTCGCCGCGTACTGGTTGTACGGCACGCCCTCCTCGTTCGTGAGGCTGCTCGTCGTATAAACCAGAACCGGCTCCCCAAATGAAATCGTCGGAATCTGTACCTGTGCCGCCTGCGCGAGATGGATAAAGAACAAAATGCTCTTTTCCGGTGTCACCCCGGGTCCGAATTTTTCAAGAATCCCGGCAATCTCCCCGCGGATGGCCTCCGTCTCCCTCTGATAAATCTCCTCGTTCCTTGCCTTATTTTTCAAATCGGCAATCTCGCTCTCAAGCGCCGCATTCTCCTGTTCCAGCTGCTCTGTCTGCTGCGTGAGAGGCTGGTAGCCAAAGCGGTACGCCGCAAAAAACACGACCGCCATCAGCAAAACAATCAATAATTTTTTCTGGCCTTCCGTCGCCTTGTTATTGTTATTACTGCTCATCCTGCTCCGCCTCCTCCCAGTCAGAATTCCAAGTCATGCTCACGCTGAACGTAACCGTTGCCAAGCCCGATTCCTCCGGCGCATTCTCCGTAATGCCGGAAATGCTCGTCGCGCCAATGTACGGAATCTTCTTTAACTGTACCAAAAGCTGTGCCGCCGTCTCCTTTGAGCCCGTCACAAAACTTGCAAAAATCGTATCGCCCGAAACCGAAAGCGACTGTACAATGCAATCCGTCGGCAGCATCTGCTCAAGCGCCGCAATCAGCTCATTGAGCTTTGCGTTGTACGACTTTGCGTTCGCGTCAAGCCAGGCAGCCTCCGTCATCGCCGCAACGCTTCTCTCATATTTCGCATAGATTTCCTGTATGTAAAGATATTTCTCCCGCTCTGTCCGCAGTTCCTCCTGCTTCGTCCGCTCCTCCTCAAGCGCAAGATAGCCGCTGAAAATCAGCGTTCCCGACGCCACAAAAACAAGAATCAGCAACAATATGTACAAGCGCATATTGTCTTTCTTCAGGTTCTTCTGAATCATCTCCTCCGGCACAAAGCTCGCCGGATTGACCGCCGCGCCCGCGCAGGAAAACATCTCGTCGAGATGTTCCTTTAACTCCGGCGGATATTTCCGGAAGGAAACGCCGTGCAACGAAGTAATAATCTCAATCGGCAGGCTTAATTCATTGCCCAAAAGGTCGGAAATGCCCATAATCTTTGTACCACGGCCAACCAGATAAATCTTGTCAACCTTGTACTCCTGCTCATTCGCGTTATAATACTCGATAATCCGGTTGATATTGTTGACAAACTGGTACACTTCATCCATCACATCGTCAACCATCTCCACCGCAATATTATTGACATCATCATCGAGCGCCCCCATATTTTTTTTGATGAAGCGCTTTTTACAAATCAAATCATAACATTCCGCAGGGGAAAGCTTCTCAAAATCGCCGTACCCGCGCAGTACGTCAAGAATGCTTGCAACGCCGAAATTTACATTTCGCTGCATCGCAAGCGCACCGCCGCGCAGAATAGAAACGAGCGTGTTCTGTTGGTTAATCTGCACAACAAAATTGACATCGCCGCCCTGTAAGTGCCGTAAAATCTGATAAGTGGAATTGCCGATATAATCAAGCGCCACAACCGTCACACCAAGCATTTCCGCCAAACTGTAATAATTCTTGACGAGTGTGAGCGGCGCCGCAAACACCATGATTTTCTTCTGCTTCGTCTCCGGAAGATTTTCAAGCAGCGAGTAGGTCAGCACATGCTCTGAAATATCCATCGGGAAATACTCGTTCGCCTCCGCTCGCACAATATCCATAATGCGGTTGTCCTTGACCGCCGGAATCGTCACTTCGCGGCTCAGGATTTTATTGGAAGCCACCGTAAACACGACATTTTTATTCTTAAACTTATTCTGCTTTAACTGGCGGCGCAATTCCTCCGCAAAACTGGTTTTGTCGCGGATATAGCCGTCCTCGATTGTATTTTCCGGCGTATCGAAGATGACGGACTTGTACACCTTTGTATTTCGCGTTTTGAAATCCACTTCGCAAATCTTTGTGTAATACAATCCGATTTCGATTGCTGTCACTCTGCCCATGTGCGTTTTCCTCCTAATTTCATCTCAACAATTATTATATCATTTTCCCTTATAATGTCAATTGCGTCACGCCGCACTCTACATCAAAAAACCCAGATACCAGTCCACAATCCTCTCCCCAAACCACATTGCCGTCAGTATCCCCGCCGCGAGGTAAGGTCCCATCGCAAGCATACTTTTCGCGCCGGCCAGTTTCATCCGCGCGATATGGATGACGCTGGCATACAAACATCCAAACAGAAAGCCGGCCAAGTTGCAGCCAAACCCGAGCAGCAGCCCCGTCGCCGCCATCAGCTTGATATCGCCGCCCCCGATGCCGCGCCCGCCCGTCAGTGCGTAGACCAACAGCAGAAGCGCCGCCACCCCGAAAAAGCCCGCGACATGGCTCACCCAATGTTCCGCATCAAAAATCGTTGCCACCACACCGAGAATGCCAAGAAAGACATTGCAGGAAAACGGGATTTCAAAGGTGCGCGCGTCAATCAGGCTTAGGACAAGGAGCGCCGAAATGGCAAAGCAATACAGCACGGTCCGCACCTGAAAGCCACAGATAAGAAAGGTCGCCACCCACAGCAGCCCGTTTGCCGCCTCAATGATGGGGTACTGCACCGAAATCTTCTCCCCGCATTTGCGGCAGCGCCCCCTTAGGGCGAGCCAGGAAAACACCGGAACCAGGTCATACCAGCGCAGATGATAGCCGCAGCTCATGCAGTGTGACCGGGTCGTGACAACCGTCTCATGCTTCGGGATGCGGTAAATGCAGACGTTTAAGAAGCTGCCGATGACGATACCGAAGGCAAAAATGATAAGGCAGGCGGGGATAAGGATGGGGGTCAGGGTTGTCGGGAAGATGATGGGCGGGGTTTGTGTCAGGGTCAGGGTCGGTGTTGGCATGGGTGGGGTAAGCTCCTTTTGTGAATTTGCTGGGTTGTGTTCGTGATTTTGATGGTATTTTGTAGTGTTCAAGTTTGCTTTGTTTCTGCTTTTGGCTTCCCGGAGGCTTGTGGGAACAAGGCACGGCGGGAAGGAACAAGGCACAATTCAAGACTACAAGGGATGTGAGGGGTGGTAATTTGTATATATGTGGTGGAAAGAAAAAAGGTCATTTTGCATGTCACTTGAAGACGATGTCTTCTGTCGTCATGCAAAATGACCTAAAAAGATAGCTGTTATGGTCTATAATCAAGATCCCGTAACGGGCGAATATGTACCTGTACCTGGTGTCACTTCTACCGAAGTAGTAACGGAATCTGTTGCTTCAATTTTAATAACAAACACTTGTTTATTATCTGCTTTTACCTCTGGGAACTCACCCATAGTTTCTGCTATTTTTTCCCCTAGACCAGTTGCTTTTTCATATGTATCTGCCTTTGTTGAAATTCCTTCCTTTAAAACATAATAGGTTGTTGTACCTTCTGCAAACTTATTCCCCTCTGCCAAATGATCAGCAATTGCAGTCTGAACCGACGATTTAATCGTTGCTGCATTATTAGTATCCGTGTTCTCACTGGACCTTCCAACCCACTTCATTACCTGTGGCGCCAACGCAACCGCGATAATCGCCATAATAAGGATGACTACAATCAACTCAACGAGCGAGAAACCCTTATTATCCTTCTTTTTTGCCCATAACTTTTTCATGTTCCTTCTCTCCTTTTTGATAGATAATTTTTTGTTTCCCGCAAGCCGCATAACGCTATGTACCATAATCTCCATTTGCTCTGGCGGGCATTTTTCGTTTCCTGTGGGTTTGCGAACTACAAAGCATCTGCAATCCGCAAACTCACAGTCTTATCGCTTGTACCTGCCATCCTTCGTAAAAGTTGGTGTTGTTTTTTGCTGTGATGAATATCACGCTTTTATTATACCTCTAAAAAAGTATTTTTTCAATACTTTTTTCTTCTTTTTCAAATATTTTGTACTTTTTCAGTGCCATTTTCTGATTTTTCTTCTGTCCGGGCATGTCCGAAAACCGCTTCCCGCACCGCGCGGGAATGCGCCTGTGGATACACTTTGCAACCCACCATTTTATTTTAGCACATTATCCGGAATTTTCAAGAAAGCCACACTGCTTTTTTTGTCACTTTTCATTGTTTTTGTGTCACGTCGCAACATTTTTTCATTCAAAATATACAATTGAATTATCAAATTCGTTCGAATGCTTAAAACGCACCGACATCGCCAAAACGCAGCACTCATACCGAATCATTCGGCTTTCAATTGGCGGTACAGCGGCAGTATCACTTCCTGTGTTTCCTCCAGTTCATCCGCAATCTGCGCCAGGGATTTCCCCTTATCTATTTTTTTCTTTATTAGCGCAAGGAGGGTCTGCTCCCGACCTTGTTCCAAGCCTTGCTCCAAGCCTTGTTCCCGGCCTTGCTCCAAGCCTTGTTCCCGACCTTGCTCCAAGCCTTGCTCCAAGCCTTGTTCCCGGCCTCGCTCCAACGCTTCCTCCTCAATCCCTTCCCCTAAATTGCACATAATATTCACCTCCTCCTTTACATCCTGCTCCAACGGAATCGCATATTCCCTGTCCATGATTTCCAATTTCTTCCCGGCTGCCATCCTCTTTGAAAACAGCGCACCCAACAGCCGATGTAACCGATGCCCTGCCTCCGCGCCCGATACTTCTTTCGCCAGTTCTACAAATAATATATTGATTAAATCCGTGCCGCCGGTTAAACCTGCCTTGCCAAAAGCGCAGTCATCCACCAGATGTATGCTGTGCAGACTGTCCTCCGGCATGTTCATGCAAATCCAGATGCTGTAAACCCGCTTTATCCCGTCGTAATCGCTCCTGTCAAATTCTTTCGTCTTCTGGGAGGAAATCATCCGGCACGCGTAATAAACTGCCCTGTTCGGGAGTTGGTACCCCGCTGGTTTTTTCTTCTGCGCTTCTACATTTACGATGATTTTCATCCGGAACTTTGTCTTCCGTATTGTTCCCGGTAATCTGTTCCATATTTCTCTCACCGTTCGTCTCCCCCGGCTCTACCGAAACGGAAGAAATCCGAATGTCATTTTCAATGCATCCGATAATCGTCTGAATGCTCTCTTCCTTAAATTCCGCAACGGCTTCCTGCAAAATATACGCCAGAATATACTTGTTGCCCAACAGCCGCTTTGCCCTCGCGTCATACTGCGCCTTGTCCTTTGCAGCTTTTATTTCTCTTTCAATGTTTGAATTCATGCAACCCCCTTTTTCCTTTGCTGCCCACAGCATGCCCCAAATTCATTCAGCCTTCAACTGACAGTACAACGGCAGAACCACTTCCTGTGTTTCTTCCAGTTCATCCGCAATCTGCGCCAGGGGATATCCTTACCGTGCTCTGTCTGGTCATAACCACACCCCATGCAAACCGGAGGAATCAATAATTCCCTTACAGATTATCCATATTGCTGTACATATCAATCATCGGCATATACATCGCAAGCACGAGGAATGCCACAATCCCGCCCATCACGACAATAATCATCGGCTCCATCGCCGCCGACAGGCTCTGTGTCTGGATTTCGACCTCCTCCTCGTAATACTCCGCCACCTTTGTCAGCATCTCCTCAATATTTCCGGTCTCCTCGCCAATGCTTAGCATATGGCAGACCATCGGCGGGAACAGCTCGCATTCCTTCACCGCTTTTGACAGGCTTACCCCCTGCTCCACTTCGGTTTTCGCTTCTTCCAGGGCATCCTTGAACAGGATATTGCTCATCGAGCGCGCGGTAATCGTAAGCGACTCCGAGAGCGACATACCGGAACTGACCAGGGTGCTCAGCGTGCGCGCAAACATCGCACTCGCATTCTTAACGTTCATTTTCCCGAACATTGGCATCTTGATGAACAGATGCCCAAACGCATGCTTGCCAAGGTCCGTCGCCGCAAAAAGGCGCACCGAGACAACCACAATCGCCACGGCCGCAACCAGCACATACCAGCGGTTCATAAGGAAATCCGAAAATGCCATGACAACTTTCGTGATTCCCGGCAAATCCGAACCCATATCCGCAAACATATTCGCAAACTGCGGGAATACGACCACCGACATAATAATGACCACCACAAGGGCAACGCAAATCAGCACGATGGGATAAATCATCGCCTTTTTCACAAGCGCCTTTGTGCGCGCAGACTTCTCAAAATGCGTTGCCATGCGGGCAAACGCCTTATCCATGCTTCCCGAAGCCTCCCCGGCATCCACGAGGTTAATCAGGACATCCGGGAATACCTTCGGGTTTAAACGCATTGCATTGCCGAGCGTCTCACCCTGCTCCACGGCGGTCACCGTCTCAAAGAGCGCCTTCTTAAAAGCCTTATTCTCTGTCTGCTCCGAGAGCATCTTAAGCGCTTCAACAATCGTGACCCCGGCATTTAAGATGCTCTGGAACTGTCTGCAGAATACCGCCAGCTCCCTCGGCTTTACCGCCGCGCCAAGGCTGATGTTGATATCACGGCTTAATACCCCCGCCGGGGTAATGGAAATCGGGAGCAGCCCGTCCTTTTTTAGGAGCGCCTTTGCCTTCGCCTCATCCCCCGCCTCAATATTCCCTTTTTTCTCTTTTCCCTGCGGTGTCACCGCAACATATGTATACTGCCCCATAGGCGATTTTCCTCCTGCCTGCCATCAATACAGCTTCCTCTCAAGCGTAAACGGGTCCTGTGCGAACGTCAGCGCCCGCTCCGCGTCAATCTTGCGCCGCAAATACAAATCATAAATCGCATCGTCCATCGTCTGCATTCCAAGCTTCTTGCTTGTCTGGATAATCGAGTCAATCTGGTGCGTCTTCGCCTCGCGAATCAGGTTTTTGATTGCGACGGTCGCGTGCATAACCTCAAACGCCGCCACGCGCCCCTTGCCGTCCTGCAAAGGAATCAGCTGCTGCGAGATGACCGCCTCTAAGACGCTTGCGAGCTGGATTCGGATTTGCTGCTGCTGATGCGGCGGGAACACGTCAATCACACGGTCGATTGTGCTCGCGGCACCGATGGTATGCAAGGTCGAAAATACGAGATGCCCCGTCTCCGCCGCCGTAATCGCCGTCGAGATGGTATCAAGGTCACGCATCTCCCCGACCAGGATGACATCCGGGTCCTCGCGCAGCGCGGCGCGCAGTGCCTGCGAATAGCCCTGTGAGTCCAGCCCGATTTCCCTTTGGTTTACCACGGATTTCTTGTGGTTGTGCAGATACTCAATCGGGTCCTCCAGCGTGATAATATGCGAATTGTAAATCGTATTGATAATGTCAATGAGCGACGCGAGCGTCGTTGATTTTCCGCTTCCGGTCGGTCCTGTCACAAGCACGAGCCCGCGCTTTCTCCCGGTCAGCTCCACCACGGAATCCGGAATGCCAAGCTCGGATGCCTGCGGCACCGTCGTGCCGACAAGACGCATGACAAACGCATACGAACCGCGCTGCTTGAAGACATTGACGCGGTAGCGCCCAAGCCCTGCGATGGAGTAGGCGTAATCCGCCTCCCCCTTCTCCGCTAACGTCTTTTTTACCTGCTCCGACATCGTCGGGGTTATCACCGCCTCCACATCCGCTGGAAGCATACGCGGGTAATCCGTATCAGTCAGCTCGCCGTGCACGCGGATTTTGGGCGGGATTCCGACGGTCACATGCAAATCCGATGCCCCCCGCTCCTTCGCGGTGTGCAGTAAGTCCTCTATTGTTATCATGTTGTTACCTCCTGTTCCAAGTTTTGCACCGCCCCTTTTTACTGGTCTTCATTTGAATATGCAATCCTCTTTAATTCCGCAACCGAGGTAACCCCCTCGCGCACAAGCCTTGCGGCGCTCATCTTCAGCGTGCTCATGCCGTCCGCAAGCGCAATCCTCTCTATCTCCGCCGCATCCGCATTCTTTGCAATCGCGTGCTTTAAACGGTTCGTCACACGCATAATCTCGTACACACCGATTCGCCCGCGGTATCCGCTCTCATTGCACTGGTTGCACCCGCATGGCGCGTAAATCCGAAGTTCCTCCTGCTCCGGCACGCCAAGCAATTTCTTTTCCGCGTTGCTTGCAAGCTTCTCCCGCTTGCAGTCGCACAGCCTCCTCACAAGGCGCTGCGCGATAACGCCAACCGTCGCGTCCGCAATCAGGTATGGCTCAATCCCCATGTCCGCGAGACGCGAAATCGTATTCGCCGCACTGTTCGTATGCAGTGTGCTGACAACAAGATGCCCTGTGATTGACGCGGTGACCGCGATGCTTGCCGTTTCCGCGTCACGTATCTCACCGATCATGATGATGTCCGGGTCCTGGCGCAAAATGGAGCGCAGCGCCGCCGCAAAGGTCATCTCCGCCTTCGGGTTCACCTGCACCTGGTTGATGCCGTCAATGTTCGCCTCGACCGGGTCTTCTACGGTAATAATATTGACATCCTCTTTGTTCAACTCGCTTAGCGCTGTATAAAGCGTCGTTGATTTTCCGCTTCCGGTCGGACCCGTGACAAGGATAATCCCGTTCGGGTTCTGCAAAATCCTGTCAAACTGCTCAAGCTCGCGCGGCGAAAAACCAAGGCGGCTCTTCTCCTTTGTCAGCGTCATTTTCGACGTGAGACGCATAACGATTTTCTCGCCGTACACCGTCGGCAGAATCGAGACACGGATATCGTACTCCGTGCGGTCCACAATGTGCGTGATGCGCCCATCCTGCGGCTTTCTTTTTTCCGAGATATCCATGCCGCCGATAATCTTGACGCGCGCGACAATCGCCGAGAGCATATTGATTGGGTAGGTACTGTGCTCCATCAGCATACCGTCAATGCGGAAACGCACGCGGATGCGTGTCTCTAGCGGCTCAATATGGATATCGCTCGCCCTCATGCGCGCCGCCTGCTCAATCGTGGAGCTCACGAGGATGACAATCGGGGAATTCTGGATTTCCTCGTCATTTACCGTGCTCTCCTCCTCGCGGTAGCGCTCCGCCCGCTCACGGTTAAACATCTCTGCCACCGCCTGTGTCTCGGCACTCCCGTAATAGCGGTCAATCGCCGCCAAAATATCCGATGCCGTCGCCACCACCGGTTCAATCTGTAAATTCGTGATAATGGAGAGGTCATCCGTCGCGACAAGGTCCATCGGGTCTGCCATCGCCACGCGCAGATAACCGGAATGCTCCTGGTTGAACTCAAACGGCATAATCGTGTATTTTTTTAACAATGTCGAGTCCGGAATCAGCGAGATGACATCCTGCGGGATACGGATTGCGCGCAAATCGACATATTCCATGCCAAGCTGCTCCTTTAATGCGCCAGCAATCTCCTCCTCCGTTGTAAAATTCATCTCCATCAAGGTCGCACCGAGCTTCTGGCGCGTCTGTTTCTGCTTGTCGAGCGCCTTCATCAACTGATCCTGCGTGATTACACCGGCATCGATTAAAAGGTCCCCAAGCCTCTTTTTCCTTCTTCCGATTTTCTCCCCAAGTATCATATCCGTACCTCTTTCCCGCAAACCACTGCCATCCCGCAGCCCCTGCGCCGAATCTCTTTTTTCATCGAATTAAATTGTATCACAATTACCGTTCATAAACAAGTTTTATCTGCCATATTTTTTTATTGTACCGAATTTCATCGCAGCGTACCCGCGCATCCTGGCAGTGCACATCGGCACACCAAAACGGTCGGGGCATTTATAAAGACTTCATAAAATCAAATTTTTTGCTTGAAGTCATGAATTTTCTGTCGTATAATACAAATCCATGGGAGATTTTCTCCTGTGTATTTACCTATTATATATGCACTTTATGGATTTTATGGATAAAATATGGAGGTTCTTATGTCTGTTCAAAATTACACCCTTGGGATTGATATCGGCTCTACGACCGTAAAGGTGGCGCTCCTTGATACGGCGCACACCCTTTTATTTTCGGATTACGAACGCCATTATGCCAATATCCAGTCCACGCTCGCTTCTCTTTTAAAAAAAGCCGTGGATACATTACATGATAACCCTTGCGTCCACCCGGTCATCACCGGCTCGGGCGGGCTTTCCCTCTCGGGAAACCTCGGCGTGCCGTTCGTGCAGGAGGTTGTGGCAGTCGCGACTTCCCTGAAGGACTATGCCCCGCAGACGGACGTTGCGATTGAGCTCGGCGGCGAGGACGCAAAAATCATTTATTTTACCGACGGTATTGACCAGCGCATGAACGGCATCTGCGCGGGTGGTACGGGCTCGTTCATTGACCAGATGGCAACCCTCCTAAAGACCGACGCGTCGGGTTTAAACGAATACGCCAAATCCTATCAGGCCATCTACCCGATTGCGGCGCGCTGCGGCGTTTTCGCGAAATCCGATATCCAGCCGCTCATCAACGACGGCGCGACAAAGCCGGACCTTGCCGCCTCCATTTTCCAGGCGGTTGTCAACCAGACCATCAGCGGCCTTGCCTGCGGCAAGCCAATCCGCGGCAATGTCGCATTCCTTGGCGGCCCGCTCCATTTCCTGACGGAGTTAAAGGCAGCGTTTATCCGCACCTTAAAGCTGACCGATGAGCATGTCATCGCGCCGGAACACTCCCACCTGTTTGCCGCGGTTGGCTCGGCGATGAACGCGGATTTGTCGGTCTGCGTATCACTCTTAGAGCTTGCGCAGCGTCTTGAGAAGGGGGTTGAGGTTCCGATGGAAATCAGCCGCCTTGAGCCGCTTTTTGACAGCGAGGCGGCGTACCAGGCATTTACGCAGCGCCACAGCAAGCATTCTGTAAAGAAGAGCAATCTTTCCACCTACTCCGGCAAATGCTTTCTCGGCATTGATGCGGGCTCCACGACAACGAAGGCAGCCCTTGTTGCCGAGGACGGCTCACTGCTTTATTCCTTTTATTCAAACAACAACGGAAGCCCGCTTAAGACGACCATCCGCGCCATCAAGGAGATTTATTCCGCGTTGCCAAAGGATGCCGTGATTGTGCGCTCCTGCTCGACCGGTTACGGCGAGGCACTAATAAAATCCGCGCTTTTGCTTGACGAGGGGGAGGTTGAGACCGTCGCCCATTACTATGCCGCAGCATTTTTTGAGCCGGATGTGGACTGTATCCTTGACATTGGCGGGCAGGATATGAAATGCATCAAAATCAAGAGCGCGACGGTGGATTCTGTGCAGCTCAACGAAGCATGTTCGTCCGGCTGCGGCTCTTTTATTGAAACCTTTGCGAAATCCTTAAACTACGAGGTGGCGGATTTCGCGAAAATCGCGCTGTTCGCGAAGAACCCGACCGACCTTGGCACGCGCTGTACTGTCTTTATGAATTCGCGCGTCAAGCAGGCGCAGAAGGAAGGCGCGACCGTTGCTGACATTTCTGCCGGGCTTGCCTATTCCGTTATCAAAAATGCGCTCTATAAAGTCATCAAGCTTGCCGACGTAAAAGACCTCGGCAAAAAAATTGTTGTACAGGGCGGCACATTTTACAACGATGCGGTGCTGCGCAGCTTAGAATCGCTGCTCGGCACGGATGCGGTGCGCCCGGATATCGCGGGCATCATGGGGGCGTTCGGTGCTGCGCTGATTGCGAGGGAGCACTACACCGGCACGGCGACGACCATGCTTGGCATCGAGGAAATCAGCAATCTGCGCTTTGAGACAAGCATGGCACGCTGCAAGGGCTGCACGAACAACTGCCGCTTAACCATCAACAAGTTTTCCGGCGGCAGGCAGTTTGTCTCCGGCAACCGCTGTGAGCGCGGCATCGGCAAACAGAAAAACAAGGACAATATCCCGAATTTGTTTGATTTTAAGCTGCACCGCTATTTTGACTATGAGCCGTTAGCGGAAAATATTGCCACGCGGGGAACGGTTGGCATTCCGCGCGTGCTGAATATGTACGAAAATTATCCGTTCTGGTACACATTTTTTACAAAGCTTGGCTACCGCGTTGTGCTCTCCCCTCTCTCGACAAGGAAAATTTACGAGATGGGCATCGAGTCGATTCCAAGCGAATCCGAGTGCTACCCGGCAAAGCTTGCGCACGGGCATATTATGTGGCTGCTCGGGCAGGGGATAAAATATATTTTCTACCCTTGCATCCCTTATGAGCGCAAGGAAATTGACGGTGCGGGCAACCACTACAACTGTCCGATTGTTACCTCCTACGGCGAAAATATCAAGAACAATGTCGAGGAACTGCGCGAGGAGGGAATTATTTACCAGAATCCGTTTTTGTCACTTGAGGACGAGGAAATCGCGGCGAAACGCCTTGTGGAATATCTGGCGGAGGAAAACCATATCCCGGCGGAGGAAATCCGGGCGGCGGCATCCGCGGCCTGGGCGGAGCTGACCGCGGCAAGGAACGACACGCGCAAAAAGGGCGAGGAAACCCTGGAATACCTGAAAAAGACCGGACGGCGCGGCATTGTGCTCGCTGGCAGGCCATACCATGTGGACCCGGAAATTAACCACGGCATCCCGGAATTGATTAACTCTTACGGCGCCGCCGTGCTGACCGAGGATTCCATCTGCCATCTGGCAAAGGTGGACCGGCCGATGATTGTCGTGGACCAGTGGATGTACCACTCACGCCTCTACGCCGCGGCATCCTTTGTGCGCTCGCAGGAAAACCTGGAGTTAATTCAGTTAAATTCCTTTGGCTGCGGCTTAGATGCCGTGACCACCGACGGCGTGGCGGATATTTTGAACGCTTCCGGCAAAATCTACACGGTGCTTAAAATTGACGAGGTCAACAACCTTGGTGCCGCGCGCATCCGCATCCGCTCCCTGCTCTCCGCAGTCGGCGACCGCGCGCGCAAGGGCATAAAGCCGGAGGTGAAAAATTCCGCCCACAACCGTGTTGTCTTTACAAGGCAAATGCTAAAAGACAACTATACGATTCTTGCGCCGCAGATGTCGCCAATCCACTTCCAGTTTTTAGAACCTGCGCTGCGCTCCACAGGCTTGAATGTTGTCATTCTGCCAAACGATAACAAGCGGGCGGTGGATGTCGGCTTAAAATATGTGAACAACGACGCTTGTTATCCGTCGCTGATGGTCGTCGGCCAGTTTATGGACGCACTGCTTTCCGGAAAGTACGACCTTGACCATACCGCGATTGCCATCACGCAGACGGGCGGCGGCTGCCGCGCAACGAATTATATCGGCTTTATCCGCCGCGCCCTGCAAAAGGCAGGCATGGAACAGATTCCGGTTATCTCGGTCAGCACAATGGAGAAAAACCCAGGCTTTAAGCTGACCCCGACACGCCTTGCCCGCGCGATGCAGTCCTTAGTTTACGGCGACCTTTTTATGCGCGTACTCTACGCGACAAGACCATATGAGGCTGTTCCGGGTTCCGCGAACGCCCTGTATGAGAAATGGGTGGAAACCTGCAAGAAATCGGTGCAGAACGGAAAAATGAAGGAATTTAAGCGCAATCTGCACGGCATTGTGGAGGATTTCGATAAGCTCCCTCTCGTTGCGGGGCTTGTCAAGCCAAAGGTTGGCGTGGTCGGGGAAATCCTTGTCAAATTCCTCCCTGCGGCAAACAATTATCTTGTGGAGCTGCTGGAAGCGGAAGGGGCGCAGGCCGTCGTGCCGGATATGTTGGACTTTTTCATGTACGGCTGCTATGATTCGCATTTTAAGGCGGAATACCTCGGAAAGAGCAAGATGGACGCGAAGGCAAACAAGATTGCAATTTCAGTTATGGAATATTTCCGCAAGGAAGCCCGCCTTGCCCTGCGGAAAAGCAACCGCTTTGAGGAGATGCCAACGATTTATCAGCTTGCCGATTATGCTTCCCCGATTGTCTCGATTGGGAACCAGACGGGTGAGGGTTGGTTTTTGACCGGGGAGATGGTGGAACTGATTCATTCCGGCGTGAAAAATATTGTCTGCACGCAGCCGTTTGCCTGCCTGCCAAACCACATTGTCGGCAAAGGGGTTATCAAGGAGCTGCGCAGGCGTTTCCCGGATTCGAACATCGTGGCGGTGGACTACGACCCTGGCGCGAGCGAGGTGAACCAGCTCAACCGGATTAAGCTGATGCTTTCTACCGCAAATAAAAACTTGGGGTAGGAAACAAAAACCCCTCCCGCGGACAACGTATCATGTTGTCCGCGGGAGGGGTTTTTTACTGCTCTTTTATATTTTTTTAGCCAAGCTGTGCCGCAACTTCCGCCGCGAAATCCTCGTTCTTCTTCTCTAAGCCCTCGCCCGTCTCAAAACGCACGAAACGCTTTACGGAGAAGTTCGCGCCATTCTCCTTTGCAACCTGTGCAATATACTGGCCAACGCTCTGCTTTCCGTCCTCCGCCTTGACATAAATCTGGTCCACAAGGCAGATTTCCTTTAACTCCTTATTCACACGGCCGGCAATCATGCCCTCGATAACATTTGCAGGCTTCTGGGATTCCTTCGGGTCGTTCATAATCTGCGCCTTCAGAATCTCCTTCTCATGCTCGATATAGTCCGCGCCAATCTCATCCTTGCATACATACTTCGGGGAAAGCGCCGCAATCTGCATCGCTACATTTGCAAGTGCTTCCTTGATTGCATCATTCACAACATCTGTCGCAGCCTCTACGATAACACCGATTCTGCCGCCGCCATGCGTGTAGGTAACCACACAGCCGTTCTCTGCCGTAACTTTTGCAAATCTGCGGATATTCAGATTTTCACCGATGGTTGCAACCTTTTCAACCAGCGCCTCTTTTACGGTCTTTGACGAATCGCCGCTGAAGCTCGCTGCAAGAAGCGCGTCAACATCCGCGTAATCCCCTGCCACGACCTGCGCTGCAACCTGGCCTACAAAACTCTGGAACTGCTCGTTCTTTGCCACGAAGTCCGTCTCGGAATTCACCTCGACAACCGCCGCGGACTTATCGCCTTCCACCGCAATCTTGCAGATACCCTCCGCAGCGATACGGCTTGCTTTCTTCTCTGCCTTGGCCTGTCCGTTCTTCCTTAAGAACTCGACCGCCTCGTCCATATTCCCTTCCGTCGCAGCAAGCGCCTTTTTGCAGTCCATCATGCCCGCGCCGGTCATTTCCCTTAAATCCTTTACCATTTTTGCCGAAATCTCAGCCATTGTAATAACCTCCGTTCGTTTGCGATTCTTCGAAATTCTGGAAAACTAAGCCTCCACAGCCTCTGCTTCTTCCTCGGCTGCTTCTGCCTCTTCCGGCGCTTCGCTCATGGAAACACCCTGGTTCGCCTCAATGACAGCGTCCGCCATCTTTGCTACGATAAGCTTTACTGCACGGATGGCATCGTCATTGCCCGGGATGACATAGTCAAGCTCCTCCGGGTCACAGTTCGTATCCGCAATACCAATCAACGGAATCCCTAATGTATGTGCTTCCTGGATGCAGATTCTCTCCTTCTTCGGGTCAACAACGAAGATTGCATCCGGGATATCCTTCATATCCTTGATGCCGCCGAGGTTCTTCTCAAGCTTCTCCCACTCCTTCTTAAGCGCGATAACTTCCTTCTTCGGAAGCACATCGAATGTGCCGTCCTCCGACATCTTCTCAATCGCCTTTAACCTTGTGATTCTCGACTGAATCGTCTTGAAGTTTGTGAGCATACCGCCGAGCCATCTCTCGTTTACAAAGTACATCCCGCAGCGCTCCGCCTCGGATTTCACAGAATCCTGTGCCTGCTTCTTTGTACCTACAAACAGAATCTTGCCGCCGTTTGCAACGATATCCTTGATTGCGTGGTAAGCCTCATCGACCTTGCCGACGGACTTCTGCAAATCAATAATGTAGATTCCGTTTCTCTCCGTGTAGATGTACTCTGCCATCTTCGGGTTCCATCTTCTTGTCTGATGACCGAAATGAACACCTGCCTCCAGTAACTGTTTCATTGAAATAACGCTCATGTCTTTTTCCTCCATTTGGTTTTTCTACCATAACCATGTCCACGGTTTCCCCCACCGATATCCTGAAAAGGAATCCGGCACCAGGGGCCGCTCACGGTTATGTGATTTTTTAGACTTATAGATTTTACCATAGTTTGCTGTATAATGCAAGCTTTTTTTTGGCATGAAACTTTTGCCTACTGCAAGGTGACAATTTTCGCTATCTCCTCATAGGTCGCCCCTTCCGGAACCGAGAAAGTTCCAATCCGGATGGTCATGTCGTAGCCGTTTTGCGTCAGGAACTGGTCAAACGCCCACACGTCATCAACCAGCCCTGCCTGAAATGCCTCTCGCGCAACATCGATGGATTCCATCCCCGGGGTTATCTTCAGCGAAATCCTGCCGTCCTCCGACGGTATGGATGGCGTGTCCACCGGCAAATCCGTCTCCGGCGGCGGCAGCGTTGATGCTTCTGGTGTTACGGTTGCCTGCGGCGTAACTGCTTCCGGTGGCTCTGCCGCAGACGGTGACGGGGGCGGCGTGATTGCTCCCGGCGGGTTTGGCGCATCCGGTTCATCCGGCGCTGCCGTCGGTGTACCCTGCGCCTCCCCGGTCACATCCGGCGGCGGCGTTATGGCACCCTCCCCGGCCGGCGATGGTGTCCCGGTCAGGGCTGACAAGTCAACATCCGTCTCCTCCCTCTGCACCATGCCAAGCTCCTGCGCCCGGTTCTTTATTTCCTCGTCTGTCATTTTGTATTTTCTTGGTATGATTATGGTGGAATAAACGATGACGGCCAAAATCATACCGACACCGATTCCACGCAGATAATATTTCAGTTTCAAGGCTTCCCCCATTCCTGTCATCTATTCGCTCTTTTTCGCATACAAATCAATGATAAGCTTGACTTCTCCCTGCCCCATGGACAGCTGCTTTGATATCTCCTTGATTGACTTGTTCCCGCGGTACATTGACAAAATCAGCTCCTGGCGGTCTTGCTCCGTATCAATGGCAAAATCCTCCGCTTCTAAGGCGGCTTCTTTCTCCGCCTCCTGATGAAGTGCCAATGCTTCCGTCAGCGCCCCTGCCTGCGTGTGCTCAAGTTCTGCCAGGGTCTGCGGTATCTCGTTGCGCACAACCGTCTGTTTATCATTTTGCATCGCTGCCGTCTGCGTTCCCGCCATGGACTTTTGGTGCCTTTCCGCAGCAGGTTCTTCCGGGATGGCATCCGCCTGGTTTTGCTTTGACTGCTTTAACCCTCCTAACTGGTCGAACAGTTCCTTGTTTTCCCGTCTTGTCTGTTCCATTTTGTTCATCGTGGACTTCATTTCCTCGTCCTTTTTCTGGAGCATGTCATACAGGAATACAACCGCCTGGTTGTTGTTCTCTATTCTTTCAAGCACCTGGCTTGCGTACTCATCAATCGCGATAATCTTGTCATTTGATATTTTTGAGAGCCTCTCCTGCGCGTCGGCTGCCGCCCTTGTGCACTCGTTTTCTATCAGGTCTTTGACGCGCTCCCCCACCTCATTTTCATGCAGGACTGCCGCTTCCTTGATCTTTTTGATTTCCGCACCCACATCCACCATCTCCGGCGGTGTGTTCTTTCCGCCGAAAAAAAAGCTCGCAACCAAAAAAACAAGGCCTGCAATCAATATTATTATCTCATATCCTGTCATCCGTCTCTCCCCTCTATATCCTCATATCGAACCCCGAATGCATTTGGTCCCCACCTTCATGCTCGTGTTTTTTTTCTTTTTTCGGGTTCTTCTTTTTATAGAGCATACCTTTTCCGTTCCCTGAGCTGCCGTCGTAGCGGTATTCCGGCTGGTCTGTCTTTGCCATCATGACCGGGCGGTTTGCGTCCGCCATCGCTTTCTGCTGTTGGTCATTGTGCAGTACCGCCTGCTCATGCACTGGCTTTTGTACGTCATTCTGACGCTGAAACGATGCCTCCTGTGACTTCGGCAGGAATGCCGCCGTTTCAATCGGTGTAATTGCCATATGCCTCATCCCTTCTATCTATAAAGTACCGCACATATGCGGTTTTTCGTCCGGATGGAAAGCGGGCAGACCGTTTTTCGTGTCCTGCCCGCCTGTCTGTCCTAATATTCCACCATTTTCACATCTGCATGGTCTTTGATTAGCCTGCAGTATTTCATTTCCGAGCGGACATAGTAAGTCGTATTATACATAACCACCTTGCAGCCCGGATAAATTACGCCGCGTACCCGGATACAGCCGCTTGACTGCGCCCCCGAAATCTCCTGGAGTTCTTCCATCCGCGTGAGCATCGTCTGAATCTGTTTCTCCAGGCTCTCCTTTGATTCCCGCGCAGTTTTTAACAGGCTGATTTTATCTGCCCCAAGCTTTCCGCCCGCCAACATACGCCTTGTAAGCACATTATAGGTCTGGGTTACCTTCTCAAGCTCCGCCTCGTACTCTGGCAGCTCCTCGCTAATCCTGCGGTGTTCCTCCATATGCTTTGCGTCCGCACCAATCTCAAGCACGGTTACCGTTCCCATCGCGGAGCCTGCCGTGCGCACCGAAATCGCTGTGCCGGAACGGATTTCCCCCCCGACAACAAAGCCCCTCCTGCCCGATGCCGTCACTTCGCCGTCCGCTTCCACATTGCTGTGCATGATTGCCTCCGTTGACACATAGCCGGATGTCTTGACGGTTGCATTCTCGATAAATTTCGTGATGATGTTGCCCTTCGCTTCCAAAACGCCGCGCCCCATACCCTGGATGCCCCGTTTTAGGACAATCTGGCCTCCTGCCTTCAGTCTTGCCCCCTCAACGACACCGTCCACGATAATATCGCCTTCTGCTTCCACGGTAAAACCTGTGATGACATTTCCATGGATAAAAACACTGCCCGCAAACTTGATATCCCCCGTCGATGCGTCAACATCCGCCTGCACTTCATAAATATTGGAAACAAAAACTTTGTCGTCAATCAGCGAGACAAGACCATCCACCTCCGAATACAGGGTCAGCCCGTCCTCCGATATGCAGGTGTTCTTCTCCTTGCGCAGCGACATTTTCTTAACGGTCGCCGGGGCAATCACACGCCCTGTCACATCAAGGCCCGGTTTTCCCGGAACCGCGGGCGTAAGCGTCACAAGCACGTCACCCGCCTCCACCGGGCAGATTGTCTCAAGCTGATGGAAATCCACGCTTCCATCTTCATTCAGCTTTGGTTTTCTCGACAAATCAGTATTAAAATGGTAGGTGAAAACAGCATTTTTCCCCTCTACCTGCGGCATCGCCTCCGCGAGCAGATAGTCCTTGCAATACTGTCTGTCCTCCAGGAAAGAATTCAGCACTTCTTCCTTTGCCCCGAATTTAACGCCCGCGCGCACAAGCTCGCTCACGATTTCCGCCTTTGTGAACAGATGCCCGCCCTCCGCAGGCGGATAAAACCGTCCGACCACGCTCATGCGGTCCTCGGAAATCTGGACGGAAAGCCCTTCCTTTTCTTTTGTATATACCCTGTCCGACAGTTTTAATTTTTTGAAATCCCGAAAACCCACAAGTGCCTGCTTTAATTCCTCTTTATCATATTCAATCCGCTTCGAGCGGAGATATTCGTCAATTTCCTTTAATTCCAACCGGTTTTGCTCTGTACCCGGGTATAGCAGCAGATAAGTGCCATCCATCTGAAGCTTAAGTTGAAAATATGCGTTTTTGTTTGCCACTCGATCCCTCCTCCATCCGGCTCTGCATATGCCCTTTCCATCCTTCGTGCCCTGCCGCCCGATTCCTGGCAGATTTCCTTCCTAAAAATGACGGGTGCCGCGGCATATGCTCACTCAATAAAATAAATCCATGTTACCACCAAGCCTTGTGCGCATTTTCTGCAATGCCTTTGTATGCAGCTGTGAAATGCGCGACTCCGTTACTTCAAGGATTGTGCTGATTTCCTTTAATGTCAGCTCCTCAAAATAATATAGATAAATTACCTTCTGTTCTTTCTCTGTCAGCTCTTTGAGCGTGCGCGTCAGGATTTCTTTCAGCTCCCTGCGCTCCATGATGCGTTCCGGCTGTACGTAATCCTCGCTCTCCTGCGCACCTTCCAACCGTGGTTCCCCTGCCTCCATGCATTCGTCAAGGGATACCAATGCACCAATCTGTGTCTGCGCCTGCCATGCCGAAAGCTCATCGACGGATATCTCAAGTTCCCTTGCAACTTCCTCGTCCTCCGCCATGCGCCCGGTTTCCGCCTCAATCTTTTGGTAAACAGCATCCAAACGTTTCTGCTTTTGCCGCAGCGTGCGCGGTATCCAGTCCATTTTCCGAATCTGGTCCAAAATTGCCCCGCGGATGCGCAGCGAAGCATAAGTCTCGAATTTAACCCCTTTGTCATAATCAAACTTGTCAATCGCATCAATCAGACCAAAGGTTCCGTATCCAACAAGATCATCATATTCCACGTTATAGCCGAGATACATGCTCAGCTTCCCCGCCACAATCTTTACGAGTCCTGCATATTCAAGGATTAGCTGCTCACGCAGCGCCGCGGTTCGCTTTGTGCTGTATTCTTCCCAGAGCTTTTGTTTTACATCTGTATCCATCTTCAACCATACCCCACTTCAAACGAATCTGCCCTATGCTCCCTTTAAGCTTCCTCCTCGTCCTCTTCGTCCTCCGTGACTTCTTCCATGTCCGCCATGGCAGCTGCCATGGCCTCCTCCTGTTCCCTCGCAGCAGCTTTGCGCGCTTCCTCCGCCGCCTGCGCGGCTGCCATCTCCGCCGCCCCGTTAATCTTAAAAATAATATGCTCCGCTATCCTTCCTATGATTAAAAAAATGACCAGTACAATCAGGACATATCTCAATGTGTTCAATATCGGCACACTGTTCAACAGACAGCAGAGCGCGGCAACTGCCCCCGCAGTCAGCGTGACCAATGCCGAAATATTATGATTCTTTTTCATGTGCCCTTCCCTCCCCAACGCCCGCGGCTACAGTTTCTTGACTGGCTTGCCGACCGATTTTACAAGCAGCTCCCCGCTCTCCGGGTAAAATTCGATTGTGCGCCCATAATTCAGGCCGGTATCCTCCGCCTTAATCGGAATGCGAAGGGCGGACAGCTTTGCCTTCACCGCCTCCACATTGCGCATGCCAACCTTTAACATCTCATTGTTGGAGTTGAATGCGAACATCTGCGCGCCGCCCGCGATTTTCGCAATGAGCGCGCCACGGTTTGCGCCAAGCTTTAATACACGGTTTAAAAGTTCTTCAATGCCCGTGTCCGCAAACTTGGCAATATTTTCATTGTTTCTGATTTTTGCACTGTCAGGCAGCATGATATGAACCATACCGGATATCTTTTTCCCCGGATCATACAGTACGATCCCAACGCATGAGCCAAGCCCCAACGTTGTGATTGCGTCCGGGGGAAGACAGACATTTAAGTCCGCCATGCCCACTTTCACCATCGTTCCCATATGATATTCCCCTACAATCCCAGAGAGGTGAGGATGCGGCCGTAGGATTCCAATGTCGGAATCAAAATGAAGTAGCCGTTTACCTGTTCCCCTGTGTCTCCAAATTCTGTTTCTATCAACAACGCCTTGTCACTGATTCTGCCAAATTCAATCGCAGGCACGCTTAAGATTGCGCCCGCCATGTCAATTGCCATGTACGGCACACTTGGCGAGATTGTCATGTTCGTCAGTGCCGAGAGCGACGAGAGATACGCCCCTGCAATGATATTGCCAATCTCCTGCATCGCGGAAAGTTCCATTTCTGAGAAGTCCTCACTGTCCTCCCCACCGCCGAAACCGCCCATCATCAATTTCACGACGTTTTTTGCTGCCTTCTTTTCCAGCAAAAACATCATCATGCCGTCAATGTCATCCTGCAGGGTGAGCAAAATGCCGACTACAATATTTTCCGCACCGCCAATCAAATCCCCAAGCTCCTTAAACTCCAGCAATTCAATCTTTGGCACCTTCATATCAATTTTGGCGGAAAGCATCTGCGACAGTGCCGTCGTCGCATTCCCCGCACCGATATTCCCGATTTCGCGCAATACATCGAACTGCATGTTGTCCATCTGATCAAGTTTTACTTCTGCCATATTATACCATGACCTTTCTGTTATGAATGAATGTCTCTGCGCACATGAAGGGTTGCCGCATTCCTGCAGCAACCCTGCCATTTTACATTGCACTCTCCCTTTCCATAACGACTGCCGGGATGTTGAGCAACGACACAAGGCCGTTCGGCTGCTTGCCAACACCGGAGAGATATAAGCTCTTCTCGTCGTTCCCGCCACTTACCTTGTCAATGCTTTCCTCGCCTAAGGTAATAACTTCCTTCACCTCATCCACAATCATGCCGATTGCTGCCTGCGGTTCAATCTTGATAATAAGAATCCTTGTGGCGTTCTTAAACTCATCCGGCTCCAGGCCAAATTTGATGCGCAGGCTCATCACCGGGATGACCTCGCCGCGAATGTTGATGACACCCTTAAAATACGGCTGTGCCTTCGGTACCCGGGTTACCCTCTGCATCCTTACAATATTATCTACATACTGGATGTCAATCCCGTACTGCTCACTGCCGAGCTTTACGACAATGTACTGCTTTTGTTCAATTTCTTCACTTCTCTTCTCATCCATGACAAGCCCTCCCTATACCAAGACATTGACATCAAGAATCAGGGCAACCTCACCGTCGCCAAGAATCGTGGCACCGCTGATTAACTTGCTGTTGTTAATATATTTCCCAATGGACTTAATAACAATCTCGAGCTGCCCGATTAAGTTATCCACAATCAGACCTGCCTGCTTGTCGCCTTTTTTCACGATAACGACGGTCAGGCTTGTCGGCTCCTCGTCCGTATGCTCCACATCAAGCACCTGGTCAAGACGGATGAGCGGGATGACAGAACCCCTAAGGCTGATGACCTCTTTGTTCTGCACATACTTCACATCGCTGAGGGCGATATCCTCGATGGTCTCGATGCTGCCAAGCGGGATTGCGTATTTCTCGTTTCCGAGCTCTACCATGAGTGTCTCAATGATTGCGAGGGTGAGCGGCAGGCGGATGATGAAATTGCTGCCCTCCCCAAGCGTGGTTTTTGTCTCGATATTTCCGCCGAGCGCCTCTATCTTCGTCTTTACAACATCAAGGCCAACCCCGCGCCCGGATACATCCGAAATCTTCTCTGCGGTCGAAAAGCTTGGGCGGAACAACAAGTCGATGATTTCCTTGTCCGTCATCGCCTCCGCCTGCTCTTCCGTAATCGTGCCCTTTGAGAGCGCTTTCTGCTTTACCTTCTCAACATCGATGCCGGCACCGTCATCACGCACCTCGATGACAACATTGTTGCCCTCCTGGTACGCGTCAAGGAAAATGGAACCAACCTCCTGCTTGCCGAGGCGTATACGCTCCTCGTTCGACTCAAGACCATGGTCCGCGGCATTGCGCAATAAGTGCATGAGCGGGTCACCAATCTCGTCGATTACGGTGCGGTCAAGCTCGGTATCCTCACCGGTCATATACAAATCCATTTTCTTGCCAAGTTTCTTGCTCAAATCGCGGATCATGCGCGGGAAGCGGTTGACAACGCTCTCAATCGGAACCATCCGGACTTTCATAACGGACTGGTGCAAGTTGGTCGTCACGCGCTCAAGATATTCAATCTGTTCGTTGAAGCTGCCGTCGCGCGCCGTCTTCTCCCCGTCGTTGTTCACCGAGGCGAGGCCGTTCTTCGCAATGATAAGCTCGCTGACAAGGTTCATCAGGTCGTCAAGCTTCTCGATATCGACACGCACGGAACGGTTGACCGCCGCCTTTGCAGGAGCCTTTGCCTGTGCCTGCGCCTGTTTTGCCGCCGGGGCAGGTGCCGCCGCCGCTGCCGCTGCGCCCTGCGACGCAGGTGCCTCGCCTGCCGGGGCAGAAACATCGCCTGCCGGGGCTGTCTGCTGCGCCGTGGAAAAATCTGCCAAGTTAATCGCAACATCCTTAATCTCAGACACATTCAAAATCGCCGTTCTTACTTCTTCCTGTGTCTTCTTTGTCAGCAGGATCATAGAAAAATCAAATTCAAATTTCTCATCCTCGATATCCTGCACTTCCGGAACGGACTTGATGATATCCCCCATCTCCTCGAGCGCTTTGAATACAAGGAAGGCGCGGGCTGCCTTTAAGATGCAGCTCTGCTGGATGAAGACCGTAATCTCAAATACATTGTCGCCCTCCTCCTTTGCCTTCTGTGCCGCAAGAAGCTCATGCTCCAAAAGCACAAGGTGCTTCCCCTGCACCGCCGGTTCCGGTGCAGGGGACACAGGTGCTGCCGGCGCGGCAGGCGCCGCTGTGCCAAGCCCTTCCTCCATAACCTTCTGCAGACCATCGATAATATCCTGGTTGTCCTCCGTACCCTCATCCTGTGTGTTGATGATGATATCAAGGTAACTCTCAAGCGCATCCAGGCCGCGGAACAAAAGGTCGATAAGGTTCGGTGTCGCCTTCATCTTTCCGTTGCGGATTTCCGAGAACACATTCTCCATATCGTGGGTCAGGCGCTGCATCCTCTTGTAACCCATGGTACCCGCCATTCCCTTTAAGGAATGTGCCGCACGGAAAATCTCGTTGATGGTATCTTCGTTTTCCGGCTCCTTCTCAAGAATCAGAATCTGTTCGTTTAACTCCTGCAGGTGTCCTCTCGTTTCATCGATAAAGATCCCTAAATATTGGCTTACATCCATAATCAATGTACCCCCACATTCTTAGTGATTGCATCCGCCACCGCGTCAAGCGGTACGACCTCGTCCACAAGCCCTGCCTCGAATACTACCCTCGGCATACCATATACGGTACAGGTCGCTTCATTCTGCGCGATGACGTAAATGTTCTTTTTGTTGTTCAGTTGCTTAATTCCCAGGGTACCGTCCCCGCCCATGCCGGTTAAGACCACACATGTGATATCGTCAAAATCCGAATCCAGAAGCGACTCGTACATAATGTCCGCGCAGGGCCTTAATCCTCCCCTTGCCGGTTCATCCGCATTTTCCGTAATCACATAATCCGCGCCGCGTTTTACCACGCGCATCTGGCTGCCGCCCTGCGCGATGTAAACCGTCCCTTTTTTCAGGACGTCGCCTTCCGCCGCTTCCTTTACGTTGACCTGGCTCATCTCGTTTAAGCGGTCTGCGAGCGACTTCGTAAAGCCGACCGGCATATGCTGTACGAGAACCATCGGCGCGTCAAGCCCTGCCGGAAGCTTCGGGATGACGGACTGCAATGCCTTTGGTCCCCCCGTCGAGCAGGCGAGCGCCACAAGCTTTTTCGCGCTCCCGGAAACACTTTTGTGCTGCGCACGTTTTACCGGGGATGAGGTGATGTCATACAGCGCCTTGGTGGCGGAAATGTTTAACGAATGCTTTGCCGGTGTCTTACTCTCCCGCGCCACACCTGTCTTTGGTGCCTCCTTCGGCGGAATGCCGATATCCACACCCGTCGCGATGCCCAGGGCGGAGAGAAGCTTCTGCTTAAAGTGTTCGTTTCTCGCCTCCATATAGCTGTCCGGCTTTGTCACAAAGTCAAAAGCACCGAGCTCAAGGCAGCGCACCGTCTCCGCAGCCCCTTCCTTCGCGAGCGTGCTCACAACGATAACCTTCTGGCGGATCTTCATCTTGTCGAGCTGCTCTAAGAACTGGATACCATTCATTTTCGGCATATTGATATCCAGCAGGACTGCCTCATACTTTTTTGGGTCGCGCGTCACAAAGTCAAATGCTTCCAACCCGTTCATTGCAAGGTCGGATACCTGGAATCTCCCATCGCTATTTATTATATCAGATATAAGCCTTCTCATAAGTGCAGAGTCATCAACAACCAAAATATTTTTTTTGTTATCCATTTTCCCCTTTTCCTTTCTGATTTCGACACCTGTTACCGCATTTCGCTGTCTTTTTTGCGCCGTCTTCTTTCTTCTTCAAAAACATATTTCACAATTGCCTCCCGGTTCGCCTCGTTGATATCAAGGAATTCTGCGCGGTTTTCATATACCCTTTCTTTGTTCGGCAGGGGCGTACTCGCGATAATCCTCACGCGTATCCGGAATTTTTCAAGCTTGCCGACAATCGTCAGACAAAACTCAACCACGAGCTCATCCCCCGGCGTGTAACTGTTTTCGGCATTGAAGCGGATACCGCCGCCGCTGATATCAATGATGGTGCCCGGTTCCATCTCCGTCTGTGCGTCAACGGACCGGTATTTTACGTCAACAATACAGTTCAGGCGGAAAAACTGCCGGCGCTGGAACCTCTCGATATCCGAGGCGCACTCCATCTCAAGCATAAAAAGTGCCCCGGAGCGGTAGCGGGCGCTCACCTGCGCGATACAGTAGTAAAGCCCTGCCTGTGTGTAAAAAAACATATTGTAGCGGTCCCCGACATTAAAAACCACCATCTTCCCGCCTTCCATCGGCATCGCGATGACAAGTTTGCTGTCCTCCTTCTGGTCAAGAAGTTGGCTTACATATGTTTTCGCCCCCGCAATTTCCTTTAATTTCCCTGTATATCTGGTTAATTCAATTTTCTGCCCAATCAAAAGTCCTTTTGTTGTCATATCTTTCTATCCTTTTCTTTTTTGCCTGCTCGTTGTTTTTATGAGATTTGTAAAAAGCTGCGCAATCCCTTTTTTCTCATCTGCCACTGGGACACAGATGCCGCCAAGTTTTTCAGCAAGCTCACGCATCGCCCTTCCCGCATCGGAATTTGGTGCGGACAAAATAATTGGCTTCTGGCGTATGATTGCCTTTGATACCTGGTCATCCTGCGGAATCTCCCCCAGATACTCCAACTCGAAATTCAAGAATTTCGTCACGACAACACTGATTTTCCCGAACAGCTCCTTCCCCTCATTCTCCGCCCTCACACGGTTGGCAATCATTTTGATGCATGTATGCTCCGTGGAAAATTCGGCTCTGCGGTTCAATGTTTTTAAGAGCGCGTAGGCATCGGTTATCGAGGTCGGCTCCGGGGTCGCCACAAGCAGCACCTCCGTGCTTGCCGTCACAAACTCAAGAACCGTATCCGCAATGCCCGCCCCTGTATCAATAATGATGACATCTGCCAGTTCGTCGAGCTCGACAAGCCGCATCGTCAGGTTTAAAATCTGCTCCCGCGTCAGCTTTGTCAGCTCATGGATACCGGAACCACCGGAAATAAAACCGATGCCCTCCGGTCCTTTTGTGATTACTTCCCGGAGCGTCCTCCCCCGGAACATCATATCTGCAAGATTATATTCCGGCCGTATTCCGAGCATTACTTCAACGTTTGCCAACCCGAAATCCACGTCCATGATAATAACTCGTTTGCCTGCCTTCGCAAGTCCTATCGCCAGGTTCACAGAAACACTGGATTTGCCGACGCCGCCCTTCCCGCTTGTCACGGTAATGACCCGGGCGGTATTTTTCGGCTGACTGCTGCTGCTTTGTCTTACCAGTTTTCTCAGCTGTTCCGCCTGATCCATTATTTGCTTCCTCCTAACAACTGTTTTGCAATGCTCTGAGGGTCAATCACATCGATATCATCCGGAACATTTTGGCCAAAAGTTGCGTAAGACAGGGGTGCCCCTGTTTTCATATGGATGTTTAAGATATTTCCGACGCTTCCTGTCTCGTCAAGTTTTGTGAAAATAAGCGCGTAATCCGTAATCTGTAAATAACTGTCCGTTATCCTTATGAGATCACAGTACTTGGTCGTGGCGCTTAAAACCAGATAAACCTCACGCTCGTCGTCCGGCACCGATTTTAAGAATTCCTCTAAGTCATCCCTTTGCTCCCTGTTTTTGTGGGACCGCCCTGCCGTATCCACTAAGACAAGGTCATAATCCTTTAGCTGCTCGCGGGCTTCCTTGACTTCATCTGCAGAATACACGACATGCAGGGGGATGTCAAGGATGTTTGCGTAGGTCGTAAGCTGTTCCACTGCCGCGATACGGTAGGTATCCGCCGTCATCAGGGCGATTTTTTTCTTCTTGTTCATCTTGAGCATCGAGGCAATCTTTGCGATGGTCGTCGTTTTCCCCACCCCGGTCGGCCCGATGAAAAAAATATATTTTACCTGCTCCTTCCCCCCGTCAACGGTGTGGATTTGTCCAAGCTTCAGGACAATTTTCTGGTACACGCTCATCAGGATATTGTTCACATCGGAATTCTTTTTCAGGCTGTGCTCAATCTCGGAAATCACCTGGTTTGCGTACTGTTCGTCCACCTCATTTGCAATCAGCTGGTTATAGATTAACTGCAAACAGGCAAGGTTCGAGTCCTTTTCCTCCTCCTGCCCCCCCTTTTCCTTCGCCACGTCAAAATCCCCTTTCTGCATACGCTCTGCCATCTGGTTTTCCAACATATCCTGAAGCTTGTCAAGCTTTTGCTCTATCACGGTTGGCGCCGCCCCTTTGGATGCTGCCGGAAAATCGTCATATATGATGTTCGGGTTGCGCTTTGGCAGTTCCTCCTTCTTTGGCTGATACACAATATTCTCATCCACCGCTGCAGTAATCTCCACGCTCGGCTTGCGGAAGAGCTTGTAAATCCCCCTTGGAAGGTTTTTTTTGATATTCATTACAATCGCATCCATGCCCAGTTCTTCTTTTGCAAGCATTATGGCTTCCGTTTCCGTACTTGCAGTGAATTTTTTTATTATCATTTTATGCTGTCACCATCCCCACTGATTGTAGTTCAACATTCGATTCAATTTCATTGTACGAGACAACGATTAAATCCTGGAAATAATCCTTCGAGAGCCGTTTAAAATACATGCGCACAATCGGCGATGTGATAATGACCGGATTTTTCCCAAGGTTTTCCAGTTTCCCGACCTCCTCCTCGACGGATTTCATGATTTTCTGCGTCCGGTCCGGGTCGAGGGCTAAAAATGCCCCCTGCTCGGTCTGTTTGACGCTTCCCATAATCTCCTGTTCTATCTTCGGGTCGAGCGTGACAACACTTGTCATCTCGCCGGTCGGGAAATACTTGTTTGAAATTGCGCGCTTTAAGCTCTGGCGCACATACTCCGTGAGCACGTCCGTATCGCGCGTCGTCGGCGCAAAATCTGCAAGCGTCTCAAAAATTGTAACAAGGTCGAGGATGGAAATCCCCTCGCGCAAAAGATTCTGCAGTACCTTCTGGATTTCACCGACACCAAGGAGCTTTGGTACGAGCTCGCCGATAAGCGTCTGGTTTGCCTCCTGCATATTGTTGATGAGGTTCTGCACATCCTGGCGTGTCAGAAGCTCGTCGAGATGGCCGCTGATAACCTGCGTCAAGTGGGTTGCGATGATGGACGGCGGGTCAACCACCGTGTAGCCGTAGGACTCCGCCCTCTCCCTCTGGCTTTCTGTAATCCAGATGGCAGGCAGATGGTAGGACGGCTCGAATGTCGGGATACCAGTAATCTCCTCCTCGACATAGCCCGGATTCATCGCCATGTAGTGGTCAAAGAGAATTTCACCATCGCTGACCGGAATTCCCTTGATTTTGATAACATACTGGTTCGGGTTCAGCTGGATATTGTCGCGCAGGCGGATGGTCGGCACAACGCAGCCATATTCAAGCGCAATCTGGCGGCGTATCATGACAACGCGGTCGAGCAAATCGCCGCCCTGATTGACATCGGCGAGCGGAATAATGCCATAGCCAAACTCCAGCTCGATAAAATCCACATGCAAAAGCGAGGTGACATTCTCCGGGCGTCGGATTTCCTCCGCGCTCGTTTCCTCGATATTTGCCTCCGCCTCGATTTCCTGAACCTGTGTCCGTTTGCGGATGACAACCGCCGTCGCCAAAAACGCAAGGCCATACGGGCAGAAAATAAACAATGGGAGCGGAGTAAAAACGCCTAAAAAGACCATGCTGCCGCCTACCATGTAAAGCACCTTCGGGATGGAAAACAGCTGCTTTACAAGCAAATCGCCGATATCCGCTTCTTTGGACACTTTTGTGACAAGGATACCAGTCGCAAGGGAAATCATAAGGGACGGAATCTGGCTGACCAGACCGTCACCGATGGTTAACATTGCATACTTGTTGAGCGCTTCCGTAGCGGTCAGGCCGCTGCGTGTCATGCCCATGACAATACCGCCGACTAAGTTGATGACCGTGATGATAAGACCTGCCGTCGCATCTCCCTTTACGTACTTTGTAGCACCGTCCATGGAGCCGAAGAATGCGGATTCTTCCTGAATCTTCTCGCGGCGCTCCTTTGCCTGCTGGTCGGTGATTGCGCCCGTATTTAAATCGGCGTCAATCGCCATCTGCTTTCCTGGCATTGCATCGAGCGTAAATCTTGCCGTTACCTCGGATACGCGCTCCGAACCTTTATTGATAACAATAAACTGGACAATGACAAGGATAACAAATACAATCATTCCGACAATCGGGTCACCGCGCCCGACGAAATTTCCAAATTGTGTGACGACGGACCCCGGGTCACCGGTTGTAAGAATCAATTTTGTCGAGGACACATTCAGTGAGATACGGAACGTTGTCGTAAAGAGCAAAATCGTTGGGAAGGTGGACATATTCAATACTTCCTGCGAGAATAACGCATTGAACAGAATAATCATGGCGATTGAAATGTTCAATGCCAAAAGGACGTCGAGCAGCCCCGCATTCATCGGTATAATCAGGAAAACAATGGCTGCAAGTATGTAGATACCAATGGCAAAATCCGCTTTTCTCATCTTTGTCCCTCCTTTCCTTATTTAAGTTCCGCAAGCGTCCTTTCCGCACCAACCAGGGGAAAGGGATTCCTGTCCGCACTGCTCCCGGAAATCCCTTTCCGGTGCGATGCGGACGCTTGCTGTTAAAAGCATTTAAGTTCCGCAAGCGCCCTCCCCACACCAACCAGGGGAAAGGGATTCCTGTCCGCACTGCTCCCGGAAATCCCTTTCCGGTGCGATGCGGACGCTTGCTGTTAAAAAGCATTTAAGTTCCGCAAGCGTCCTTTTAGACCGCTTTATTTTTTAAGCTATATACGTAGGAAAGCACCTCCGCAGTCATCTGGTAGAGCTCCGTCGGGATTTCCTGCTCCAAATCTACATTATAGTAAAGCATCCGCGCGAGCGGCTTATTCTCGACAATCGGGATATCATACTCCTTTGCCGCCTCCTTAATCTTTGCCGCCACATAATCCGCGCCTTTCGCGATAAGCACGGGTGCCGAATTGACTTCCCTGTCATATTTTAGCGCACAGGCAAAATGCGTCGGGTTCGTGATGACAACGTCCGCCTCCGGCAGCTGCTGCATCATCCTTCGCTGGGATGCCTCCCGCATCTTCTGGCGGATTCTGCCCTTAATCTGCGGGTCCCCCTCCGTCTGCTTGTATTCATCCTTGATTTCCTGCTTTGTCATGCGCATCTCTTTTTTAAATTTCCGCCTCTGATAAATCAAATCCGCAAAACCGATGATAAGGAAGAATGCACTGACCTTGAGCCCAAGGTTAATAATTTCCTCCCCGATATAGACAGCGGCGGCGGTTATATTGCCTATCTGATATAATATATACAAATTTTCGACTTTGTCTTTTATGGTTGTATAAACAATGATGCCAATCACCAATATTTTTGCGATTGCCTTGATTAACTCCATGATTTTGTCCATGGAAAATATCTTTTTAAAACCCTTAATCGGATTGAGCTTGCTCAGCTTTGGCATGAGCGGCTTCCCGGTCACCTTCCATTTTACCTGGACAACATTTGCAACGAACGCAATCAGGAATGCCACCGCAAGAAATGGCAGGATGGAAATCAATACGGTCACAATGCCATCCGTCAGAAGCCTGCCATAAGTATTTTGGTTAAACTCCTCCGAACCCACCGTGCTAATCAGGCCATATGTTTCCGAAAATGAACCAAGCAGCCGGTTTCCGAGCATCCCGCAAAAAACCTTGAGCGAAAGGAAAAGCCCCAACAGGCTAAACGCTGTCGTAAGTTCCTGGCTTTTGGATACCTGTCCTTCTTTTCTGGCATCCTCGAGCTTCTTTGTGGTCGGCTCCTCGGTCTTTTCCCCGCCCGGACCTTCCTCCGCGAAAAACTGCAGACGAAGCAGGCGGTATTTTGCCTCCTCACACGGCATATGCCCCACCCTTCCCCTAATGCAGATATCCGGATGCCTGTTTTAGCATCGAGAACATCTGGTCAAAAACAAAATCGGATATCGCGTCAAGCTGCAGCGTAATGACCACAAGCACAGCCAGTCCAATCAGCACCTTTAACTGGATACCGATAACAAACATATTCATCTGCGGCGCCACTTTCGCAAGGATGGCAAGCACCGCATTCACAATCATGATTGTCGCAAATACCGGCAGCGTAATCCGAAAACCAATCACACAAAAATCCGTAACAAACTGAACCATCAGCTTGTAGATTTCCGCATTCAGCACGACACCGCTTACCGGAATCAGCTCAAACGAATCCACGACCGCCTCAATAATATAGTAATGCAGCCTTGAGACAAGCATAATCAGCAAAACTGCGTAATTATAAATATTGGATGTCAGGGACACGGTATTCCTCGTTGCCGGGTCATATTCGGTTGCCATGGAAAACCCAATCTGCATATCCATAATCTGTCCCGCGAACGAAAGGATGTAGGTGCAGATGTTTGCAAAAAGCCCAAGCACCACACCTGCGAGCACATTCATTGCCACTAAGCCTAAGTAGCCAATGGAACCGCTGTATTCTAAGGGCTGGTATGGCAACAGCGTAAAGACAAGGAGGGCAAGCACCGCGGAAAGCCCGATTTTTATCCTCTGCGGAACCGTGTTCATCGAAAAAAACGGCGCCGTATAGATGAATGCCGAGATTCTCGCAAGAATCACAAGATAAAATTCAAACTGTCCTAATGTAAATTCCATACCCATCCATCTCCCTTTGCAGCCCGCCTCCCTTTGTGCAAAGCAAAACTACCATGCGCAAAGGGTCACCCATGAGAACATATCCCCCCGTACATTCAGCCTTTCAAAAAATAAGGCAGATTCTCCATCAGGTAAGTAAAAAACTCCACAACCGAATTCATAATCCACCTTCCGAACAGCATAATCGTGACAAAAATCCCTAACAGCTTTGGAACAAACGTCAGCGTCTGTTCCTGTATTGAAGTAACCGTCTGCAAAATGCTGATAACCAAGCCAATGACAAGGGATATCAACAGCATCGGCGCTGACACCTTCACAATCAGGTACAGCGCGCGGTTTACAATCTCAATCACCTGTGTTTCTGACATACTCTCCACTTCCTTTCCGATGGCTTAGGCCCGTCACCGAAATGTTCCTATCAGCTGCTCAATAATCAGATTCCAGCCATCCGCCATGATAAAGAGCAAAATCTTAAACGGCATGGAAATCGTTGTCGGCGGAAGCATCATCATACCCATGGACATCAAAGTCGATGCCACGACCATATCGATGATGATGAACGGAATATAAATCATAAAGCCGATGATGAATGCCATCCGAAGCTCGCTGATGATAAACGCCGGGATAAGCACCGAAGTCGGGCAGTCCTCCTTTGATTCAAGCGAGGAAAAGCCTGCAATTTTCAGGAAAAGCTTTAAATCCTTCTCATCCGTCTGGTCAAACATGAACTCCCGTATTGGCTCAACCCCCCGCTCAAACGCTTCCTCCTGCGAAATCTCCCCCGCGGAGAGCGGCTGAATCGCATCGGTATTGATTTGGCTGAATACCGGTGACATGATAAAGACCGTCAGAAACAGCGCCAGCCCAATCAGAATCTGATTCGGCGGTGTCGTCTGCATACCGAGCGCCGTCCGCACAAAATGGAGCACAATCAGTATACGTGTGAAGGATGTCACCATGATCAGAATGGACGGGGCAATCGAAATCACCGTCAGTAAAATCAGCATCTGAAGCAGCGATGTCAAAGAACCGCCGTCCTCCGTGCTGAAATAGAAGGACAGCTCCCCACCACCCTGGTCCGTCAAACCATTGTTTGTATCCGCAGCAAATGTTGTTTTGTGAGCAACAAAAAGAAAGGTTAACAGGCACACTCCAAAAACAACAAGTACTGCAATAATCTTTTTCCTATTTCGCTTTATACAGTCCTTAAATTTCATGTGTATCAACCTTTACTTTATGTCATCGTCATATCTGCTGTCAGAAGAAGGATGGTCCTGTGTGGACCGCTCCCCCTCCTGTATGTCCGTTTTGTTGTGTTTCAGCATTCCGCTGAAAATACTTTTAAAATCCGCCGTACCCTGTGCATTGTTCCGCCACACCGCAATATCATCCTTGGCAAGCTCTGAGAGCATCGTTACGGACTCTTTGCATATGGCAATCACAAAGTACCGCTTCCCCACCTGAATCAGCATCAGATCTTTGTTCTGTGCAAGGTGGAATGTATCAACTACTTTGAAATTACTGTTTTTCTGTTGTGAAAGCTGTCTGCCCCCAATAAAGCGGGTGACGAAATAGCTCGCCGCAATCACCAGAATGCATACGGCAAGGATGCCGAAAAGACTGGCAATACTGCTTAATCTCGTGTCGGAAATCCCCAGAAAAGGCATATTAACCAATCGCTTTCTGTACGGCCTCCAGTACGCGGTCTGGTTGGAACGGCTTCACGATGAAGTCCTTCGCCCCCGACTGGATGGACTCGATAACCATCGCCTGCTGACCCATTGCAGAACACATGATGACAGCCGCATTCGGGTCGGTGGACTTAATCTTCTTGAGCGCCTGGATACCATCCATTTCCGGCATGGTAATATCCATCATGACAAGATCCGGCTTTGTCTCATTGTACTTCTCAACCGCTTTCTGACCGTTCTCCGCCTCGCCGACAATCGTGTACCCGTTCTTTGTCAGGATATCCTTGATCATCATTCTCATAAACGCTGCATCATCGCAAATCAAAATATTCTTTGCCATACTTTATCTCCTTCTCATACAAATTTTCAACACGCAACTCATTTGTCTTTTATGATTTCTGTTACCCGGATTCCGAATGCCTCCTCAATGACGACAACTTCACCCCTGGCAACATACTTTCCGTTGACCAACACGTCGATTGGCTCACCTGCCAACCTACTTAATTCTATGATAGTACCCGGTGCAAAGTCAAGTATTTCTTTTATCGATTTACTTGTTCTTCCAAGTTCTACCGTAACTTCAAGCGGCACATCCAGCAAAAGGTCAATATGCTCCGTCTGAAGCAGTGGGCTTCCCGCCATCATAAATGGCTGGAACTGCGCCGGTGCAATGTTGACTTCCTGCTGCGGCATCATTCCCGGCATCCCCATCTGTGGCATTCCCATCATACCCGGCATACCCATCATCTGTGGCATTCCCATCATCTGCTGCATTCCCGCCTGCTGTCCTGCGGCATCTGCCTGTGCTGTCTGCTGCGGTGCATTCTGCTGGTTGTTGATGCTCTCCGCCTCCTCCTCATCCACATTGGTGTACTTTATGAATTTCCGGTACAAATCCCTTGCAAAATCAAAAGAATACAGCTGCATCAGCTCGCTGTTGATAAGATTCCCAATTTCCATGCGGAACGAAACCTTTACAAACTTGCCTTTCAGGAATTCCGCCACGTCCGAACCGTTAATCACATCCTGTAAATCAACCAGTTCCGCGCTTGGCGGGCTGATGTCAACTTTTTTTTCAAGCATGGAGGAAATGGATGTGGCCGCCGAACCCATCATCTGGTTCATCGCCTCGCTGATGGCGCTTAAGTGCAGCTCGGAAAGCTCCCCGGACGTGTTCGTACCGTCCCCCCCCATCATTAAATCCGTAATAATCTTGACATCGCTTTCCTTTAAAACAAGGATGTTGTTTCCGTCCAGCCCCTCTTTATAATAAATCTGAATAAAAACGCACGGTCTGTCGTAATTCTTAATCAAGTCATCCCATGTCGCATATGTCACAACCGGTGTCGTAATACTTACTTTCTGATTTACCAGAGAGAAAAGAGTTGTTGCCGCTGTTCCCATACTTATGTTGGAAATTTCACCAACAGCGTCTTTTTCCGCATCGTTTAATTCTTCGTCTGGATTTGGTATTACCCTTGCCTGGCCCGCACTCGCTTCCGTATCAGAATCACCGGAAGTATCCATGCCAGCCAACAAAGCATTGATTTCTTCTTGCGATAACATTCCATCCATGGCGCTCCTACTCCTCCTCTCTTATAATTGATGATATTTTCACTGCGTAGGAATCCGAGGATGAACCCGGCAAAGCAGTAAATTTCTTGATATTTCCCACATAGACACTCAGTTCGTCTTCCACTCTTGAATTCAGCTTTATAATGTCACCCTTCTGCATATTCAGCAAATCATTCAAAGAAATTGTACTCTTTCCAAGTACCGCGCGAACCGGGATGCGTGCCCTCGCAATCGCCACCTCAATCACATCCTGGTAGCTTGCATCATCCATTGTCTGCATCGAAGCGTACCATGCTTTCGTATTCAGCTTGTCAATCACATCCTCAACGACCGTGTATGGGATACATACATTCATCATGCCCTCCACCACGCCAATCCTGACGTTCATCGTCACAATCGCCGCCATATCGGACGGGAGTATGATTTGGGCAAACTGCGAATTTGTCTCAATACGCATCAGCCGCGGCTCAAGATGGACAACATTTTCCCATGGCTCCGGCAAAAGATTGGTAAAGACGGTGAAAATGCGCTCAATGATTGCAAGCTCAATCTCCGTGAAGTCCCTTGATTTTTCAAGGGGAACCCCCTCGCCCCCAAGCATCCTGTCCACAATCGTATAGCCAAGGTTCTGCGCCAGCTCGATGATGATGCTCCCCTCAAGCGGCGCAAAATCCACGATGCCAAGGAGCACCGGGTTCGAAAGCGCGTTCGTGAATTCCTGATAAATAACCGCCTCCGAATTCATAACCTCGATGGATACACTCTTGCGCAGATACCCCGGCAGGTTCGTCGAGAGCAGCCGCCCAAAATGTTCAAAAATATTCTCAAGCGTTCTTAAATGCTCTTTGGAGAATTTTGACGGACGCTCAAAATCATAGTTCTTAATCGTTTTTTTGTCGTTGTCCTTAAATTCATCCGCATCGAGTTCACCACTGCTTAACGCATGGAGCAGTTGGTCAATCTCGCTTTGTGATAAGATGTCACCCATACCCTTAACACGATCCCTTCTTCTGGTTTTTACGAGGCAAAATAAGTACCAAAGTCAATTCGGTAAATACACTCGGTATCAAACTCCTGCTGCAGGTTCTGAAGAATCTCCTGTTTTACAAGATCCCTGTCCGTTTCATAATTGTCATACGACAGGTCGCGGATGGAAGCCTGGATAATCTCTTTTATGTGCTCTTGCTGGGATTCCATCAGAGGCTGGATGGTCTTGTAGTCTTCTGCCTTTGTGTTCAGGACAACCGACGCGGTCACCGTAATATAGTGGACTTTGCCGTCCGAGCTGGCCGAGAGCTTAATCAGCATTTCCTCCCCGACGATAATCGGCTCAAGGTCTGTCGCCGCCACCACATTCTCTTTCTCTACCGGAAGCGGTGACTCAAGCTCCATGTCAAGCACCTGGCATATCTTTGTAATGAGCGTATTCATTTTCTGCGCGTTCGGCATATACACAAAAAGCATGACCGCACTCAGTGTCAGGTTCACCAACGTCGCGGCTAAAATGATAACCGCCAATATATTTTTCTTCATCTCAAACCTCCCGTTTTCAATTCTTCTGTATACACCCTTTTGGTGCCGGTACATTGTGGCACATCCGGTATATACGAAATCAATCCGAATTCAGTGAATTGTAAATTCGTATTTCAATTCTTCGATTCTGTATGCGCCCCTCCTCCGTTGAATTATCTGCAATCGGGTCGTACTCGCCCCTTCCTGTCCATTCAATCTTCGTTCTGTCAATGCCCTTTTCTTCAATCAGATATCTTGCCGCGACACTCGCCCTCGCCGAAGAAAGCTCCATATTGCTGTCGTATTTGCTGCCCCGCCGCACCGGAACATTGTCCGTATGCCCGATGATTGCAATCCGGTAGCCGTCGTAAATTTTCAATATATCACCGATGCGTGAGAAAATCGAGAGCGCATCCTGTGTCAGTTCCGCGCTGCCGGACGAATAAAGGTAATTCCCGCCAATCTCAATCGTGACATATCTGCCCCCAACCTCATCAACACCAATCTCTGTGTACTGTTCCAGGTCATACTGGCTTGTGAGTGTGGAAACCTCATCATATATCTCTTCTGTTTCCTGCCGGTTCAGCTCCTCCACGGCTTCTTCTAAGTCGCGCGGTTCATCACCTTCTGTTTCCTCCGATGCCTGCCCCATGCTGTTGACATACTGGTCAAGCTGTGTCAGCTGGGACGCTCCTGTGCCAATCAGCTGCCCTTCCCCGATGGAGCTTGAACCGCCCGTAAAAAAATTCAGACGGCTTGAGAGGACATTTGCTAACTCCTCGAATTTTGTCTCGTCAACGCTCGACATCGCGAACAAAAGCACGAAGAAACATAACAGGAGGTTCATCAGGTCGGAGAATGTTGCCATCCAAGGCGCGGGGGTTCCCGCAGGTATCTCAGCCTTCTTCTCTTTTTTAGCCAACTTCCTCACCACCTTCGCCGTTAGCACTTAATTCTTCTCTACGGTTCGGTGCAAGGAACGACTTGAGCTTCTCCTCGATGACACGCGGATTCTCACCCGCCTGGATGGAGAGAAGACCCTCCACCAGAATCTCTTTTTGTTTCAGCTCCGCCGCGTTACTTTCCTTTAACTTGTTTGCCACCGGTGTACATATCCAGTTTGCAAGCAAGGAACCGTACAGTGTCGTAATAAGTGCGATTGCCATGTTCGGACCTACTGTCGCCATATCCTGCAGCTTACCCAACATGTTAATCAAACCAATCAGGGTACCAATCATACCCCATGCAGGACCGGCCGCCGCGAGCGCTTCCCAGAAACCAATATTTGCGGAATGCCGCTCCTCAATACTGGAAAGCTCCGTCTCCAGAATACTCCTTACAAGCTCCGGGTCCGTACCGTCAACAATCAGAAGCAGCCCCTTCTTCATAAAAGCGTCATCCATGCTGTTCGCCATTTCCTCAAGCTGCAAAAGACCATCCTTGCGGGCAACGTTCGAGAGTTTGATGACTGTCTGGATTGTCTCAAGCTCATTGACCGTTTGTACCTTGAAAATCAAAGTGAGTGATTTCAGTCTCTGGATAAATATCGGAATCGATGACTGGGTTGTCATGATACCCATGAACGCACCGCCGAATGTAATCAGCGCGGACTGGAAATCCAAAAAGCCCATCATCGCGCCGAAGCCATCCTTTGCAACAATACCATAAATAACCAACACCAAGGCCATTAAAAGACCTACCAAAGAAGCTATGTCCATTTTTCCACCTCAAGCCCTTCTGTAAAATTTATGTTTCTTCTTTTTCAATCGTCGGATTTAATAATTCCATTCTATATAATATTACTAAATTTTTCACCTTTTGTCTACTTTCTTTTACAAATATTTTTTTTCCATTTGTAAAAGTAATCGCCGTTTCCGGGATTTCTTCAATTATTTCAATCAGATCTGCATTGATTGTCACCTTTTCATTGTTCAGTTTTGTAACTTCAATCATTATTCTGTCTCCCTGCCTGCATTTCCCTACCATTTATATCCCGTTGCCTGCGCTGCTTTCTGCACTGGCAGCAAAGCAATGTATGCGTTTTATGTATATCTTTGCCTTTCACGCACAAAAATCCCCGGAAGCTTCTGCTTCCAGGTTTTTCTGCTGTGACGCCCAAAAACATCATAACACCATAGACGCCACTGACGCCACAGCAGAAGACAATTAACGTTTCAGATTAATCAATTCCTCAAGCAAAGTATCCGATGTTGTAATAATGCGGGAGTTTGCCTGGAAACCTCTCTGTGTGATAATCATATCCGTAAACTCATTCGCGAGGTCTACGTTTGACATCTCAAGGACACCAGTATTAAATTTTCCTCCGGTCGAAAGGATATTCTTTCCAACACCGTCAAACGTACCGGAGTTCTGTGTTGTCGCAAACATATTGTTACCAACCGATTCAAGGCCTGCCGGGTTTGCGAACGTCGCAACCACAATCTGCCCAAGCAAAAGCTGGTCACCGTTATCATACGTACCATAAATCTTACCAAATTTATCAATGCTAAGGCCCGTCATATTGCCGACCGGCTTACCAGCACCCTCTGTTGCACTCTCCTTTGTTCCACGCGCGCTCTCAAGCGTCGTCGTGCCGCTCTGGGCAAACATGGTAAGCGAGGAGAAATCAATGTCAACCCTGCCGTATGGCGTGTTCTCGTTTCCGGCTTCCGGTCCAAGGCTGAACGTAAGGAACGGGTTCGTTGTTGTCTCCTGGTCCCCCTCTAGCGCCGTATCCATGGTGGCATTGACAAAACGTCCGGTCACTGAATTAAAATAGAGGAATGCCTCCGCTTCATCATCTTCCCCGAAGACAAGCTCCCCGGTCTCCTCATCCTGCGAAACGGTAATCTGTGTTCCGTTAAAATAGAAATTCTGGAAATCCTCTTTTAATACCATCTCTTTTGTGCCGTCATCATTGGTCACCTCTTCCGTGAATATGGAGTTGCCCTTCTCGTCCACAACACCTGTGACACGCACAGCGTAAGGAGTCGTACCCTCTGTCGCATCCCCTTCGTCATCCGCCGCACGCTTGATGTTCAACATTACCGTAATCAGGTTTCCGAGATTGTCATAAAACTGTACGTTCGCGGTGCGCCCCTCCGCATCCGGCTGTAACTGGGTGTCATTGGCATCGATATTACCGCTCACGGTAACATTCGTCGTCGCCTCCGGCTCCGAGAACATCTTTTCCGGCGACATTACGCGCAGCGCCGAAACCTGGCCGGACGTGCACTGCGACGGGTCTGTTTCGCTCACCTGCCAGCCCATGACAAGCGCGCCGGACGGCGTACACAGATTGCCGTTTGCATCAACGTTAAACGACCCCGCCTTTGTAAAATAATTTGTACCGTTGTTGTTGACAACGAAAAAGCTGTCGCCCTCAATCATAAGGTCGGACCATTGGTCCGTGCGCTGGGAACCGCCCGTGCCGGTAATGTTTGTCGTGATTGCTGCAAGGTTTGCACCAAGACCAATCTGCATGGCATTGATACCTGCTACACCCATCGAGTCGTTTGGTCCGGTTGCCGGGCTCGATGTCTGGTAGAGAATATCCGAAAACAGCGTCGAGCTGCGCTTAAAACCTACCGTATTTACATTCGCGATGTTGTTACCGATTACATCCATCCTTGTCTGGTGTACTCTCAAACCAGATACACCAGAATACAACGATCTCATCATAATGAAATGACCTCCTTCTTCGTTCCCCGGCATCTGTCATTCAGCCGGGGGGGCCGCCCCCGTTTCCGGTCCGGCGGTATTTAACCAATCACTGCTCCATCAATATTTGTAAATACATGCTCATCGCCCCCCGCGACCGCAGTCACGACAATCTGGCTTCTCGTATTCACAATAAATGCATAATTGTCAACCATGACCAACGACTCCACGATTCCTTTCTGCTGCGCCTTCTCGGCGCCCGCATGAAGCCGCCTTATCTGCTCTTCTGACAAATCGATGCTCCGATTCACCAGACGCTCGTTCGCATGCTTTGAAAACCGCAATGACGAAGCCTGTGCCCCCGTTTCCTTTGCGAGTTCCTTCTGCTCCCTGCCAAACAGGATGCTCTCGAAAGAATTCTTGGCCGGCTGGTTCTGCGCGGACTTCCTCTCCGTCTGCCGCAGCTTGCTCGCCATTTGCTCGATGGAAGAAAAGCTGTTTTTGATTTGATTCATAACATTGCCTCCCTCTCATAAAATCTGTCAGTCACAAAGCAATCAGGCCTTCTCGCCCTCCCCGGTCTTATCGGTTTCTTCGCCGTCACCTTCCGTCTTATCGGTGCCTTCATCCGGTTTCTGCGTATCTGGCGTCACCTTGGAATTTACAACCGTCACTGCAATCTTATCCTCAATGGTCGTGTAATCCTTATCGTTAAAGACAACCGCCACCGCGTAGGAACCATCCGGAAGGTCACTGAATGCCCCGCCGAAAATCGTCAGTTTCGTGCCGTCAAGCTTGAAATTCGAAGGGTCTACCAACTTGTTGTTGATAACCACCGCAACCTCATCTGCCGCGTAATCATCCTCACCGAGCGACACCTCCACGGTAAGCCCATTCGGCTTTTCCGCATCGTAGGTATGTTTGTAAGACTTCTCAATCGTCGGTGCACAGATGGATTTCACATAAGACTCATCCATAACCGCGTACAAATCATCGATATCATACAGTTCCCCATTCACATAAATCTGCACATTCGCCCCGGATGCATTGACATACTGAACCTTTCCTGCCACCTGCGTCTCCCTGCCGGTCGAATCCTCCGTGTTGACGATAACATCCTTGCCAATCAGCGAGAATGCCTGTGATTTCTCGTAGGTCGCATTCAGGTTCTGCATCTGCTCAAGCTGCGAGAATGTCGCGAGCTGCGATACAAACTCCGTGTCATTCTGCGGGTTCAGCGGATCCTGATTCTGAATCTGGCACACAAGAAGCTGCAAAAACGCATCCTTCCCGAGCTCCCCGGTTCCTCTCGTATCTTTTTTCGTGCTCGTGATTGCGTTGTTCGCATCCTGCAATACGCCATCCACGACCTGTCCTATATTCGCCATATTATTCCTCCTTTCCTGCTATGCGGTGTAATCCACCTGATTTCCGCTGCGCTCCCTCATGTCCGCCGCAATCTCCTCAGCTTCCTTCATCCCCGCAGCGGCATTCTCCGCGTTTACTGCCTCATCAAAAGTCACGCCGCGCCTGCGCTGCCTGCCTCCCTGACCGCTGCCGTCCGCCGCCTGGCCACCGTTTTGCATAAAGTCAAAATTGGAAACCGTTACTTCAATTGCCTCCACTTTCAGCCCCTGGCTCTCAAGGTTTTCGCGCAGCACAACAATCTGGCTCTCAATGGCTTCCTTCGCAATCTGGTTCTGCGCCGTAAAATGCGCCGTCAACGCACCCTGCCTGGAAACAAGGTTCAATGTCACCCTGCCAAGGCTTTCCGGTGTCAGCGAAATCTCCATGGAGCTCTGCGCCTCGCCGACAAAGACACGCACGCGCTCAATAATCTGCTGCGCCACTTCCCTGACCTGCTCACTTCTGGATAGCTGTGAAAATTCCACCTCTTCCTTCGATGCCGCGTTCGTCACAAGGTTTAAAAACTGCTCCGCCATACTGCCTGCATCAGACTTTGTATCCCCTGCCCCGCTTCTGGCATCCTGGGAGTTCTCCTGCGCCTCGCCTGCCGGTGCACTCTCCTTAACTGCCACAAACGAAAACTTTGGTTCCTGCCCCGCCGGTGCCTTTGGTGCATCCACAGTTTTTTCTTCTAACCCCGGCTCCTTTGTCTGTTCTGCCGCGATTTCACCTTGCTGCCTTCCTGCTTCGTCAAGAACCGCTTCAAATTCGGACATTGCTTCCGTAACTTCCCTTTCTGGCAGCATTTCTTCCATGGCATCCGCCGTCAGCTCCTTTGGCATATCCGCCATCAGCTCCTCCGCCTTTGCAAGCAGCTCCTTTAGGCTGTTCATCGCCGTTTCATCCGTCAGAAGTATGGCCGGGTCACCTGCACCCTGTGCCTGTACGACAACCTGCTGTAAGATTTGCGGCTGCATCAGCTCCTGCATGTTTACGCCAAGCTGTTCCAGGATTTTCTTAAGCTCCTCCTCGTCAATGTTCAACGAGTCCATAATCGCCTGCTTTAACTCGCCTAGCTTCTGTGCCTCAAGAAGCCTTGCCGCCTCTTTGAACAGTTTTAGGCTTTTCGGGAACTGTGTGTCAAGCGCGCCGCTCTCCTCCGGGGTCTGCCCGTCTTCCTGCGGCATCTGTCCATCCACAAGGTTCTCGCCCTCCGGATTCTTTTCTGCCATCACATCCGTATCCACGGCCGGCTCTTTATCCGTTGCCATCACGGGTTCCTTTGCATCCGATACCGCCCCCGCCTTCTGTCCTGCGTCCACACGGCCATTTCCCTGCGGCTCCGCTTTCGGCTGTGCGGATGCAGTATCCTTTGCCGAGGAAAGATTCGAAGATACCATATCGGCAAAGGCGGAACCATTCGCGCCTGTACGCCCGGTGCTTCTTGCACCTGCCGCAGCTTTTCCGGCAACAAGCATCCCCGTCATCTGAACTCCTGCTGTCATACCATTCCTCCTTTCTTTGTTGATAATTTTCGCATCTGCCCTCCATCCGGCTTCTGCTCTATCTTGAAACGGTCGCCCTGCGTTTTTGCAGACCGCCCGGTTTCAACAAATATATCCGCTTCCTGCGCTTTTCCTACCTGCCAATCTGCTGTTGGATTGCGTTCATCATCTCCTCGTTCCTGTCCGCGATTGCCTGCATGATATGCGCCGCATACAGCGGGTCCATCTTTTCGAGGATGGACGCACTGTCCGCTGTCTTCATGCAGAGCAGGTACTGCGCAATCAAATCCATGCTCGCGGTCATCTCCTCAAGGATGGCGGCCGCATTGCCCGGTTTCATCCTTGTGAGGCGGTCCGCCTCCGTCTTAACCAGCTCATCGTACTGGAGTTTTTCGACTACCTGGCGGTAAATCTCCTCCGCCGTCGTCGGGTTAATCTCCTCATAATATTGCCGGTATTCCTCAAGCTCCGGTGCCTTGTCATTAAAGACAACATTCCGGTCAAACTCCTTTACGCGCTCGGCAAACGCCAGCGCATCATCCTCAAACACCTTCAGGCGCGCATTCTCTGCCTGCAAATCCGCGATAAGCTTTGCGGAATCCCCGCCCGATGTTGTCAGGCTGGCAACCTGCGCCTCTAACTCCCGGATTCTTTCAATCGCATCCTCAAGGGAAGTATATGGATAATCTCTCTCAAACGCCAACTGGTCGTCTGACACACTTGGCAAAAGGTATTTTAGTACCGGAACATCCTTCAGCATCGGCCGAAGGCTCGTTCCAAGGTTCCCGACATCCATCTTTATCAAAAAAGCGAACGTGACAATCCAGATTAGGAGGAACGCCAAAACAACGATGAACGTCACCAGCTTCCCGCTGCCCTTTTTCTCCTCCCCATTCGCATTCTTTTTTTTCTTTGCCATGCTCTGTCCCCTTTCCGGCTAAGCCTTCGCCCCGTACTGGAAGCTTACCAGCTCGTCAACCTCCTTGCGTTCCTCGGCATTGAGTTCTGCTAAGTACGCCTCAAAGGCTTTTTCCTTCAGCCTCTCCTGCGTCTTGCGTTCCGCCATCGCCTCGCGCAGCCGGTACATCGCAGCCTCAACATTTTGCTGCGCCTTCTCTACCGCAAACACCTGTGTTTTTACAAAGACCTTCAAAGTCTCAAGTGCATCTTCATTGTGCCGTATCGCTATAATATTCAGTCCCGCGCCGACCGATTCCCGCAGCTTCTCCTCGCACGCGTCGCGCCGTGCGTGGAGCTGGCGAAGTTTTAACTCCTCCTCATTCAGCTTTGCCTGCGCCGCGGCATAGCGGGATTTCTCCTGCTCCTCAAGCTTTTCCTTGATGTCCAACACACTCTGCATTTTGTATACAAACTTCTTCAATCAAACCACCATCTATTCAGCAAAAATCTCTTCAAGCTGTGCCAGCGTATCCTCAAGCGATATTTTTTCATCCGTCCCCTGGCATAAGAACGAATTTACCGCATCAATTTTCGAAATCGCATAATCAATGCTTTTGCTGCTCCCCGCCTTGTAAGCGCCGATGTTAATCAAATCCTCCGCATCCTGGTAGGTCGCCATCACCATCTTCATCTGCCCCGCCGCCGCCTTGTGTTCCCTGTCCGCAATCGAGCTCATGACACGCGAAATGCTCTGCAGAATGTCAATCGCCGGATAATGGTTTTTGTGCGCAAGCGAGCGCGACAAAATAATATGTCCATCCAAAATACCTCTCGCCGTATCGGCAATCGGCTCATTGAAATCATCCCCGTCCACGAGTACCGTGTACAGCCCGGTAATCGATCCGGTCGCGCCGTTCCCGGCACGCTCCAACAATTTCGGCATCTCCGAGTACACGCTCGGAGGATAGCCCCTTGACACCGGCGGCTCCCCGCTCGCAAGCCCAATCTCGCGCTGCGCCATCGAAAAACGCGTCAGTGAATCCATCATAAGCAGGACATCCCGCCCCTGGTCCCGGAAATATTCCGCGATTGCCGTCGCGGTCTTCGCTGCTTTTTTCCGGATGAGCGCCGGCTTATCGGATGTCGCAATCACAAGCACAGAGCGGCGGAGACCTTCTTCCCCAAGGTCACGCTCGATAAACTCCCGCACCTCCCTGCCGCGCTCGCCAATCAGGGCAATCACATTGATGTCCGCCCGCGTGTTGCGCGCAAACATGCCGAGCAAAGTGCTCTTCCCGACGCCACTGCCGGCAAAAATCCCGATTCTTTGCCCCTTGCCGAGCGTCAACAGCCCATCCACCGCCTTTACGCCAAGCGGGAGGATATCTGAGATTAACACGCGGTCAAGCGGCTCCGGCGCGGGTGCGTCCACCGGGTAAGCCTGTGGTGTCACAAGGCTGCTCCCGTCAAGCGGATACCCGAGCCCGTCAAGCGCCTTGCCCAAAAGCTGCGGTCCGACCCCGACAAGCAGCGGTTCGTTTAAGTTGACCACCATGCTCCCGACACCGATTCCCGTAATGTCCTCGTAAGGCATGAGCAAAAGCCTCTCGTCCCGGAAGCCAATCACCTCCGCCTTCACCTGAATCTTCCCGTCCCGCGAAGAAATCATGCAGACATCGTTGATGCTTGCGTCCGGTCCGACCGACTCCACCGTCAGCCCGACAATCTTTGTTACTTTGCCCTTGGCTTCCACATATGATTTTGTATAAAGCGTCTCATATTTCGAAACATCTATCATCCGGCATTATCCCTCTCTGCTCCCGGCAAGAAGCCTTAAATCGCCCACCAGATTTTTCAGCTGTGTATCAACGCCGCAGTCGAAAATACGGCTGTCTGTCTCGATGATACACTGCCCTTTCTTCATCGTCCTGTCCTCCACAATCTCAAGCACTGCCCCCTCCTTTAATTTCCAGAGAAGCTCACTCTTTTTACTGCTTACGGACTCAAAATCCTCCCCGCTTACATGAACCAGATATGTCATCCCCGGCTCAATGTCCGAAAGTGCCTGCTCAAGCAGGTAAACAATGATTCCCCGCTTATCCTCCAAAAGCACCCCGGTCAGCTTTTTTAACAGTCCAATCAGGATATCGGCAAACAAAGGCTCCAATTCCTTTTCCTGCTTTTCGTAAGCCGCCTTTGCCGCCTTTGCTTCACCCTCAAGCCTCTTACTTAAGGCATCGTATTTATCCCTCCCTGCCTTTTCGCCCTGCCTAAGCCCATCCTCATATGCTTTCTTGCGGATATTTTCCGCCTGCGCCTTCGCGTCGTTGAGGATGCGTAAGACTTCCTCGCGCGCCTCGGCAATGATGCCCTCCGCCTGTTCCTCCAACGCCTTTATGGCATCTTCATCCATGGCAGCCACAAAAGCTTCCGCCCCCGGGACTCCCTCCCCGTCCCTGTCCGCAAACAAAGCTTTGATTCCCGGCTCAAAATCCTTCGAATCCCCGGTGCCTGCATCCTCTTTTACCTGTGCCAGTTTATCCACCGCGAGGCGGGTAAAGCCCCCCTCGCGCTCATTTGAATCAATGGTTCTTACTTCCTGCGTATATGTAACGGCCGCCGCCTTAATCACATTATTAGACAACGATCTCGTCACCTCCGCCTCTGGAGATTACGATTTCACCGGAATCCTCCAACTTACGGATGACATTGACAATCTTTTGCTGTGCTTCCTCGACATCCTTCATACGAACCGGTCCCATGAAGTCCATATCCTCGCGGATCATCGTGACAAGGCGCTTGGAAAGGTTGTTAAAGATTGCCGTCTGAACCTCCTCCGTCGAAGCTTTGAGTGCCACCGCAAGCTCGTTGTTGTCCACCTCACGCAGCACGCGCTGGATGGAGCGGTCGTCGAGGGAAAGGATATCCTCGAACACGAACATCTTTTTGCGGATTTCGTCGGCAAGCTCCGGCTCCTCGATTTCGAGGTTTTCCATAATGTGTTTCTCGGTACCGCGGTCTACCGTGTTCAAAATCTCCACGATAGCATCCACGCCGCCGGCAATCGTGTAATCCTGGTTGATGAGCGAGGTCAGCTTCCTCTCAAGCACACGCTCCACTTCCTTTAATACATCCGGTGACGTGCGGTCCATCTGTGCGATACGCTTCGCAACATCCGCCTGCTTATCCGGCGCGAGCGCCCCGATGATTGCCGCCGCCTGCGCCGAAGGCAGATAGGAAAGAATCAATGCAATCGTCTGTGGATGCTCATCCTGGATAAAGGTGAGCAGCTGGCTCGCCTCCGCCTTGCGGATAAACTCGAACGGACGTACCTGTAAAGATGCCGTCAGCTTTCCGATAATTTCGCGCGCCTTCTCCTCGCCAAGAGCCTGATCCAACAGCTCCTTCGCGTAGCCGATACCGCCCTCCGCGATGTACTGCTGTGCCAGGCAGACCTGATAAAACTCATCCATGACAGCATCTTTTGTCCCCTGCGAAATGCTGCGCGTATTTGCAATCTCGAGGGTCAGCTGTTCAATCTCTTCTTCTTTTAAATGCTTAAATATTTTCGAAGAGCGCTCAGGTCCCAATGAAATCAGCAGTATCGCTGTTTTTTGAAGACCTGTCATCTCCTCCGTTCCCTTTGCCATCCGACTAACCCCTTTCTTTTGGATTCCCGCAGCGAATCAGGCATCAATCCCAATCATCGCTGAGCCAGTTACGCAAAAGCGATGCAACCGCCTCCGGGTTCTCGTCCACAAATCTCTCGATCAAATTCTTCATCTCGGAAGTCTCGCCAAAGTCGATATCGTCGAGCGACTGGTTCTCCCTTGTCGTTGCGAGAAGCTTCTCCACCGAAAGCTCCGGCTCCGTCTCGATAACTTCCTCCGGCTTGGATACACGGAAGACAACGAAAATCAGCAGAGCGATGATGATAACAAACAAAACGATGGTGAGAATTAGGTTCCAGTTGGTGCCCTCATCCACAGGGTCAATGTAATTCGGAATCTCAATGACCTGTACAACAAGGTTGGCCGGGTCGATACCGGTCGCTTTTGAGAAAGCGTCGGTCAGCGCCGCGATATCCACCGAGGCCGGATTCATCACCTGCTCCTTGTTCTGGAGCTTATAATCCTCATACGTTGTCCCCTCATCGAGCAAACCACGCACCCGCAGCTCCTGCTCCGTGTAATCGACCACCCTTTTTAAGATAATTGCGCCGGAAGAACTCTGCCAGTCGATTACCCCCCAATTCTTTAAGGTCTTCGTGATTTTCTCTCCCGGCATATAATGCATTTCCTCGGAATCATAAGCACTGTTGCCGCCCTGTGATGTCTGCAGATAGTAATCATTTTCATCATTTGAATCCGTTCCCGGAATATCACCCGCACCGCTTGTATTCTCCGAGGAAACATGTTTATAAATACTGTACAGCCCCTGTTCCTGCCCATCCGCCGGAAGGTACTCTTTTAAGTATTCCTCAATCCGGTCATAATTGATGTTAAGCGAAAACTCCGGCTCCACATAGTCGTACCCAAGCATAATTCCGTAGCGGATTGCCAGCTCACGGTAAAAATTGTTTGTCGCAACCATCTGGGAATGCTGGTTGCTCAACGACATCACATCTTCGTCCTCCGGTCCGTTGTAAAGCATATTCCCGCGCTGGTCAATAATCTTAACACTGTCAACCGTCTTGTTGCCAAGTGCGTTCGCCACTGTAAGCGCAATGCTCTCCGGTGCCACCGCGGTATTGAACTTGGAGTTAATCGTCAGAAAAACCGAGCACTGGATTTCCCGGTTCTCGTCCAGGATGGTTGATGTGCGGTCAATCGGTACATAGCGGACCTCCGCCTTCTCAACCCCGTCAATGACTTCGATGTAGCTTTCAAGCTCTGCCATCGTGTACTCAGCAGATTTCAGGTTTTTCTCGTAGTTTGTCGTGCTCATGTCGCTCTCTAGCAGCTGTTCCAATGTGACCCTGCCGTCCTGCATCAAAGAGCTGCCAACAATCGCGTAATTCGCCTCCACCGTCTTTTTCGCATCGACGTAAATGGTCACACTGTCATCCGCAACTTTGTGGGCAATGCCCGACTCGGTCAGAAGCTGGTCCACCGACCTCGCCACGCTGACATCGTCAAACGAACGCCAGAGCGTATAGGTCGTGCGCCCCATAAAGTACGCCAATAAGACAATCATAATAACAACGGCCCCGACCGTACTTAAGATGATTGTCTTCTGCTTTTTGGTATACTTATTCCATATCTCCAATATTTTATTGCCGAATTGTTTAAACCTTTCCTGCATGGGACGTTACTCCAATCATTAGAATTGTAACTGCATGAGTTCTTTGTATGCATCCAGAACCGCATTTCTGACTGCAACCGTATACTGCAAGGACATGTTCGCCTTCGTCTGCGCCACCATAACGTCCGTCGTGCTGTTTTTCAAGCCCATCATGTAGGAAAGTTCCTCTTCCCTTGCTGCATTTGTATAATCATTTGTCTCGCGCAACATCTGGAGTGCTGACTGAAACAGCGTCTCAAACGCCGTATTCTTCTCCGCCGTTGTCTCCTTTGTCTTCTCCCAGCTTGCGGTGTAATCTTCTGCCCTGCTTATCGCACCTATCGATGTAAATTCCATCTTCATTCTCCATTCTTTACCGTCATGGCATTATTTTACTTCGAGGTAGCTTATCAGCCCTTGCCCACCTCAAGACCCTTCATCAACATATTCTTTGTCGCATTAAATGCTGTGATATTTGCCTCATACGCGCGCGATGCATCAATCAGGTTTGTCATCTCCGTCACCGTATTGATGTTCGGCTGTGTCACATAGCCATCCTCGTCTGCGTCCGGATGGCCTGGTTCATATACTTTTCGCAACGGTGTCACATGGTCCTCCACAATCGCGGTCACACGCACGCCGTTCCCAATCAGATCCGAAGCATTATTCTGCTGGCTCATCGCGAGCATCCTTGAAAAAGAATCCTGTGTTTTCGTCTGGAAGAGCACCGTTTTCCTGCGGAATATATTCCCATTTTCATCCCTTGTTGTATTGACGTTTGCGATGTTCTGCGCAATCGTATCCATGCGGACACGCTGGGCGGTCATGCCGCTCGCGCAGATGTTTAATGCATCAAGACTGCTTGACATAAAAACCTCCTTTTCCCCCTCTTGCATTCCTTCCCCTGATGGCATATGTGAAAAATCATCTCTGTCATCCGCACACGCCTGTCAGGATTTTTTGGCATCAATTTCTGTTCAATACCATTCTTATCCGTGAAAATTCCTGTGTTATCGAATCCAGGAGTGTGTAATAGCGGATTGTGTTCTGCGCAAGGTTTGCCTCCTCCACGTCAACATCCACATTGTTGCCGTCCAAACGGTAACTCAGTTCCTTCTGGTCAACATATGTCGTTGCCTTCAAATTATCAAGGTTCACATTAGCTACAGCTTTATCCATCCACATATTTCCGGAGGAAAGCTCTTCCTTTAAATACTCTTCAAATGTGATATCACTGCGTTTAAAGTCCGGCGTACTCACATTTGAAAGATTATTGTTTAACACGGTATTGCGCACCCAACTTGCGTCTGCAGCCTTATTTAGCACATTTATGTAGTTATAAACATCTGAGCCAATCATCTTATCATCCTTTCAAATACTTTATCTATGTTATGTGGCTGTTTCATGGCACAACATCTATTATATTATCTTCCACCGAAAAAAACAAGCTTATATTTCAATTTTATTCATCATTTCGCAATATTTTTTCTCCGGCAAGCATCAATGTGCATAATATTCACAAATATTTCTATAAATGGAAAAAAAGGATTTGTTTCAGCAAATACCCTACCAATACAAATCCTTTTGCATTAACCAGATCCATCCATTTATCTATGAATTTTCTTCCAAAAATACCTATCTGAAAATTTCACCCATACACTCTCGTTTATTTTTTACATCCAGTTTTTTCAACTGCCCTTTGTCCATTCCCTTTCGTTCCCGGATATTGATTCCGCATCATCTATTGCATCTTTTTCAACTCATCGAAAACAACATCGTTCAGCACCCGGATGTAAGTCCCTTTCATCCCGGACGAACGCGACTCAATGACTCCCGCGCTCTCAAACTTGCGCAATGCATTGACGATGACAGACCTCGTAATCCCGACGCGGTCAGCAATCTTGCTCGCCACCAGTATTCCCTCATTCCCATCCAGCTCCTCAAAAATATGGGTGATGGCCTCAAGCTCTGAAAACGACAGCGTACTGATTGCAGAACGTACAATCTGTACTTTCCGGTTTTCCTCCGCGTTCTCCTCATTTACGGAGCGCATCATCTCAAGCCCAACCACGGTCGTGCCGTACTCGCTCAGGATGATGTCGTCAATCGAATACTGCTCCTTGTTCTTATATAGGAACAATGTCCCCAGACGCTCCCCCGCAATGTCAATCGGGGTGATAATCGCCCGGTAAGCGTCCATATGTTCAAACTCAAAACCGAGCGTCGCCAGGTTCACGTTCTCCTTTGTTGATAAAATGTTTAACAGGCGTTCATTTAACATCGCATCGATATAGCCCCCGACCGAATCACGGATTAGCTCCCCAATCGGTGGGATATCCGAACGGTTGCGGATGCCAAGTACCTTACCCTTTCTGCTGATTACAAGGATGTTTGAGCCAAGGATGTCACTCAGGACAAGGCAGATGTCATTAAACACAACCTTATGTGAATTATTGTTATGTAGCAACTTGTTTATTTTTCTGGTTTTGTCCAATAGCTGTACACTCATGGCTTAACCCCCCAACATATATTTTCATATGTTCATATTAACACAACTATTGATTAAAAACAAGTAAAACTTTAAATTTTGCCGCAATTTGTATCTTTATTTTCTGATTTTTTAAAATTCTCTGACTATATTCTTACATTGTTCTTACATTTACTGCTATATGGTATCCATTTTCTGGAAATACATCCTCGGTTGTACAGAAAATTCTTTCCTTAGATGAAATTTTCCCCCGATGATGGAATTTTTCTTCCAACGAAGGAATTCTATTCCGTCAGAGGGAATTTCATCACAACTTTTTAAAGAGATGACCTAAATTCACCTATAATTTTAAGAGATAAAAAATGAAAAAAGCGAAAGGTTTCCCGGAATCTTTATTGTGGGCAGGAAAGGGGCAATTATAATCCCCTCCCCCATCCCTTGCACATCTTATGCCTCACTCTGCGCAGCGGCTTCCACGGCAGGCTGTTGGTAACCACACCCCTCCCGCGGACAAATGAGACGGTTCCCTTTCTGAACCAAAAGGTCGCCGCACTTCTCGCATTTTTTATCCGTCGGCTTTTGCCATGTCATGTAATCACAGTCCGGATTATTCTCACAGCCGTAATATCTCCTGCCCTTCTTGGTTTTCCTAAGCACAATCTCGGCACCGCAGCGCGGGCAGGCAATTCCGATTTTTTCAAGGTAGGTCTTCGTATTGCGGCAGTCCGGAAAGCCAGGACACGCCAGGAATTTCCCATGCGGACCATATTTAATCACCATGTTGCGACCGCACTGGTCACATACGACATCGCTGACTTCATCTTCTATCTTGACCGATTCTAACCTTTCGTTCGCTTCCTTGATTGCCTCTTCAAGGTCTGGATAAAAATTCTTCACGACCGTTTTCCATGTAACATTGCCCTCCTCCACGCCATCGAGCAGAGCCTCCAGATTTACGGTAAAATTCACATCGACAATGGTTGGGAACGCCTCCTTCATCATATTGTTCACCGCCTCGCCAAGCTCCGTGATATAAAGGTTCTTATTCTCCTTCGTCACATAGCGCCTCGCCATAATCGTCGTGATGGTCGGCGCGTAGGTGCTTGGCCTTCCAATCCCAAGTTCCTCCATCGTCTTTACAAGGCTGCCTTCGGTATAGTGTGCCGGAGGCTGCGTAAAGTGCTGGCTCGGTGTAAGCTTTAAAAGCGCCAGCTTCATTTTCTCCTCAATCCCCTTCAGCCCTGCATTTGCCGCTTCTTCCTCATCATCTGCCAACGCATAAACCGCAAGGAAACCATCCTTCTTTAATTTCGATGCTGCCGCCGTAAAGCGGTAACCGCCGCCGTCAATCTTCACCGATGCCGTCTCATAGACCGCGGATACCATACGGCTTGCGATAAAGCGTTTCCAAATCAGCTGGTAGAGGCGGAACTGGTCGCGCGAAAGCGATTCCTTCACCACAACCGGGGTCAGGTCAACATAGGTCGGGCGGATTGCCTCGTGCGCGTCCTGTATTTTTTTCCCGCTCGCACGGTTTACATCCTGGTCCGTCACCAAATCTTCCCCGAAATTATCGCGGATATACTGCTTTGCCGCCGCGTCCGCTTCCTCCGAGACGCGCACGGAATCGGTACGCAGGTACGAAATCAGTCCGACGGTGCCATGCCCCTTGACATCCACGCCCTCGTAGAGCTGCTGCGCCAAACGCATCGTCTTCTGGGTCGAATAATTCAAAACCTTCGCTGCTTCCTGCTGCAAGGTACTCGTCGTAAACGGCAGCGGTGCCTTACGGTGGCGCTCCCCCTTCTTTAGCTCTGTCACCAAAAACTCTGCGTCCGTAAGCTTTGCCGCAATCGCATCCATCTCTTCCTTCGATGAGACAGCAAGTTTTTTCTGCGTTGTTCCGTAAAATTTCGCAATCAGCGGTTTTTTCTCACCCGCAATCGAAAATTCCGCTTCCAGATTCCAATACTCCTGCGGCACGAATGCTTCAATTTCCTTCTCCCGGTCCGCGATAATGCGCAGCGTCACCGACTGCACGCGCCCGGCGCTTAAGCCCCTCTTGATTTTTGCCCACAAAAGCGGGCTGATTTCGTAGCCCACCATTCGGTCAAGCATGCGCCTTGCCTGCTGCGCGTCCACCAAATCCATATCGATGGAACGCACGTTTTTAATCGAAGCCTTTACCGCGTTTTTGGTCACTTCATTGAACGTAATCCGGTTCTTCGCGCCCTCCGGTAGCTTTAACACATTCGCCAGATGCCACGCAATCGCCTCCCCCTCACGGTCGGGGTCGGTTGCCAGATATACTTTATCCGCCTTTTTGACCTCCTTGCGCAGCATTGCAAGCACATCGCCCTTGCCCCGTATCGTAATGTATTTCGGCTCAAAATCGTGCTCAAAATCAATTCCCATCTGACTTTTCGGGAAATCCCTCACATGGCCGTTCGAGGCGACCACCTCATAATTCGAGCCAAGAAATTTTTTTACTGTCTTCGCCTTTGACGGCGACTCCATAATCACAAGATTTTTTGCCATAATCTCAACCAAGCCTTTCTAAATGTCTATGTTTCCCACGGTACCCTGCATTTTATCCACGGCATGCCATAAGCAGTTCCTGCGCCTCTTCTTGTGTTCTTGTCTTGTGAGTGCCCGGAAAAAATTGGGCAGGGAAGATTTCCCTGCCCGCCGTGCCGCCAATGTATTTCCTAATTATAATCATACAGGTTTTTCGTATCTGCATCAGCGTGCGCAAAGGACGGGTCAGCATGTCGGTGCCGTGAGCGCATAATAATTCCCCGCAGGCGAATAAACGGCACCTTTCGCCTCAAGGGAAAACAATATTTCCATCAATTCTGGAAGCGGATAATCCACATGCAAAAGAATTTCCTCAATGTGTCTCGGTTCCAAACGCAAATAAGCATACACTATTTTTTCTGCATCTTCAAGTAGAAATTCATTTTTTTCAAATTTCTTAAGATTTGCAGCTTTCGGATAGTGTCTCATCAGCTCCTCCAAAATATCTGCGCTGCCTGTCACAAGACATGCACCCTGGCGGATCAAATCATTGCACCCTTCGCTTAACGGCTCCCCGATTCTGCCCGGTACCGCAAAAACATCCTTTCCCTGCTCTAAGGCACATTCCACAGTGATTAAGGTTCCGCTTTTTTTCCTTGCCTCCACAACCACAAGCCCATCTACAAGCCCGGAAATAATCCGGTTGCGCACCGGGAAATGGTACGGCAGCCCCGGCACCCCCGGCGGATACTCCGAAAGGATGCCCCCTTTTGCACAAAGCTCCTCATACAGTGAAAAATTTTCCAAAGGATAGCATACATCCACGCCGCAGCCAAGCACGGCATAGCTTTTCCCATACTTTAACGCCTGCGCCTGTGCATGTCCGTCCACGCCGCGCGCCATGCCGCTGATGACGGCCACGCCCGCCCCGGCAAGCTCCCCCGCAAGCATGCGCGCAATCCCCCTGCCATAGACAGAGCACTCCCTCGCCCCAACCACCGCCACCGCTGGTATTTCTTCCGGCGGCAGCTTCCCGCGGTAAAACAAAAAATCCGGGCAGTCCCCAAGCGGTCTTAGCCTTTTTGGAAATTTTTCCTCGTCTTTCGTTACAAAATATATGTCTCTGTCCTGCAATTTATGAAATTCTTCAAACACACCTTCCCGGTATTTCGGGTGTAAAAGCGCGCACACTGCCTTTTGTGTGATTCCCGTGCCAATCAGTGCCTTTTCCTTTGCCTGGAAAATCTCCCTCACACTCCCAAAAGCCTGCAGCAGCTTTTTGCGCATGGCAATGCCAACTTCCTCTACTTTGGAAAGCCAGTACCAATATTGTTTCTCCGTATTTTCCATACAATCCCCCCCTTACACTTGCCTCCGGTACCCAATTGCCTCACACAGATGTTTCGTCCCAATCTGTTCTGCCCCCTCCATATCCGCAATCGTCCGCGCCACCCGGATAATCCGGTGATAGGCGCGCGCACTTAAGCCGTACCGGAAAAACGCTTCCTTTAACAGCGCCTCTCCCTCCGGCGGAAGAATACAAAACTGTGTCAGCTGCTTTGCCGAGAGCTCCGCGTTCGTCCGTACCGAAAGCCCTGCATAGCGTTCCTGCTGAATCCTGCGCGTTTTTGTCACGCGCCCCCGGATGGCGGCGGAGCACTCCCCCTGCCCTTTTTGCTGCAATTCCTCATACGCGACCGGAGCCACCTGCAAAAACAAATCAATCCGGTCTAAAATCGCCCGGCTGATTTTGGACTGGTATTTGCGGATTTGCGGCTCACTGCAGCGGCAATGCTTCCTGTCCGGATACGCACCGCACGGGCATGGGTTCATCGCCGCCACAAACATAAACGCCGCCGGATAATCGCAGCTTTCCGCCACACGGTTTACCGTAATTTTGCGTTCCTCCAACGGTTGGCGCAGCAGCTCAATTGTGCGCCGCTCAAACTCCGGCAGCTCGTCCAAAAACAGCACACCATGTGTCGCAAGGCTAATCTGCCCGGGCTTTGGGTTCCTTCCGCCACCCGCCATCGCACTCGCGGTAATGGAATGGTGCGGCGCCTGAAATGGGCGGTTTTTCATCAGGGTGCCACCCGCTGCAAGCTTTCCCGACACACTGTATATTTTTGACAGCTCAAGGCTCTCCTCAAACGTCAGCTCTGGCATAATCGACGGGATGCGCTTTGCCAACATCGTCTTCCCGGAACCGGGACTTCCCAAAAACAGCAGATTGTGCCCGCCCGACACCGCAATCTCAATGGCGCGCTTTGCCGCTTGCTGCCCGCAGATTTCCGAAAAATCCGGCAGCCCTGCTGCGGTCTCGCCCTTTTTTTCTTCCTCCGGTATCCCATCCGGCGGATTGCCTAAAAGCAGCTCCATGACCTGTCTTAGTGTCTCGCAGCCCCACACATCAAGGCTTCCGGTCACCATTGCCTCCGCGCGGTTTTTTGCAGGAACAACAAGCTGCACCAAACCACATTCTTTTGCGCAGCATGCAATCGGCAGAATACCGTTCACCGGGTTTAAGCGCCCGTCAAGGCTTAATTCCCCCACAAACATCGTCTGTTTTATATACTCCTCGGATAAATGACCGGACGCGGTCAGGATTGCAACGGCAATGGCAAGGTCAAAGGCGGTTCCTTCCTTGCGCACATCCGCCGGTGAAAGATTCACCGTGATTTTTTTCGGCGGCAGCACGATACCCGCATTGTGGATGGCAACGCGCACACGCTCCTTCGCCTCCCGCAGCTCCGACGCAAGAAAGCCCACAAGCTCAAGTCCGGGCAGCCCGTCGCTGATGTCCGCTTCCACCTGTACCAAAAGCGCGTCCACCCCACGGATTGCCGCCGCATATGTCTTAGAAAACATTCTGGCTCCTTCCTCTCCCCAGAAGAACCGTTGGTTTTAAGTATAACGGATTTTCCCTCTGTGTACAAGTAGAAAATCGGTCTCGCTTTTTGGATAGTCTGCACAAGGCAAAAAACGGTCCGCATTCCCCGCAGACCGCATAAATCCTGATATTATTCCTGTTTTATATACACTTTTGTTCTGTTTTGCAATGCTCTGTTATCCGGCGCTTTCATCCTCTGCCCAGCAGCAAATCCGACCGCCCTGTGATGTGACCACCCTATGATGGAACTGGTATACCATCTGGAATCCTTCCCGGTTGCTCCATTAGAAATCCTATTCGTGGTCCAATATCTTCTTCAGCTCGTCCATAAAGGTATTGACATCCTTAAACTCCCGGTAAACGGACGCAAAACGCACATACGCCACCTGGTCAAGCGATTTTAACCGGTCCATCAAAAGCTCCCCGATTTTTGAGCTTGGAATCTCCTTTTCTTCCATATTAAAGATTACATTTTCCACCTCATCGACAAGTGCTGTAATCTGGTCAATCGAAATCGGCCTCTTATGGCAGGAGCGTATAATGCCCGCCTCAAGCTTCGCGCGGTTATACGGCTCCCTGTTATTGTCCTTCTTGATTACAACAAGTGGAATCGTCTCAATCTTTTCATAGGTCGTAAAACGTTTTTCACAGACATCGCACTGCCTTCTGCGCCGGATAGAATTGGAATCTTCCGCCGGTCTTGAATCAATCACCCTCGTATTCTCTTTCCCGCAAAACGGACATTTCATATGCTTCCTCCCCTCAAAATATCTATTACACCGTCTGCCTTATGTTGTCTTTAGTTTACACCAACAAAACCCTTACTGTCAAGACGCGCTGAAACGACACGCTGCGCAAAATTTCACCTCTCTTTGCACGGAAGTTAAAATACGAAAAACTGTTCTAAGAAATGAAATTCCCTGATACAATATAAAAAGCCATGCAAAAGGAGCTGTTATGCGATTCTCGGAGCTTCGTGAAAAAGAGGTCATCAACTGCCGCGACTGTGAACGGCTCGGCTACCCCTGTGACCTCGCCTTTGACATACGCACCGGGTGCATGGAAGCCCTGATTGTGCCAGGACCATGCAAACTGTTCGGATTTTTGGGGCATGACCAGGAATACATTATCCCGTGGAAATGCATCCGGCAGATTGGCTGTGACATCATACTGGTGGATATCCGCACGGAGGACTGCCTGAAAAAACCGCCAGAGGGGAACTAACGGACAAAGGCTGCCGGCGCGGGCAGCCCTGCTTTTTTTGCGCCCTTCCCTCTCCCACTTTACAGGAACATTCGTTCATGGTATACTTTTATCAACAACATGATTTTTGCATTCTTCCAGGCAAAGCCGCCGCAAGGGCGCACACAGAACATAGAACAGGGAGGACACCATGACAAAACAACGGCTCATCTACCATATCGACGTAAACAGCGCTTTTCTGAACTGGGAAAATAAACGGCGGCACGAAGAAGACCCAGACGCCCCCGACCTGCTCTCCATCCCGGCAGCAATCGGCGGAGACTCCGCCAAGCGCCACGGCATCATCCTTGCGAAATCCCCCATTGCGCGCGCGATGGGAGTCTCAACCGGGGAACCGATTGCCACCGCAATGCGCAAATGCCCACAGCTCATACTTTTCCCGCCGGATTTTAAAATTTACACCGCAAATTCCGCCGCGCTGATGGAGCTTTTAAACAGCTACTCCCCAACGCTCCAACAATTTTCGATTGACGAGGCTTTCCTTGACATGACCCAGACCATCCATCTCTTCGGCGACCCCATTGCAACCGCCAATGCACTGCGTGAGCGCGTCCGCACAGAGCTTGGTTTTACGGTAAATATCGGCATCTCCTCGAACAAGCTGTTGGCAAAGATGGCATCCGACTTCAAAAAGCCAAATCTCTGCCACACCCTGTCCCCGGAAGAAATCCCACAAAAAATGTGGCCGCTTCCTGTAGGGGAGCTTTTCCTCGTCGGCCGCTCCGCCAAAGCCCGCCTCTCCCTTATGGGAATCCGTACCATCGGCGAACTCGCCAAAACGGACAAGGCACTGATTTGTTCCCATCTCGGAAACAAATACGGCACTACCATCCACAGCTACGCCAACGGCATAGACGATTCACCCGTCGAGGTCGAAGAGCCGGAAAACAAAGGCATCGGCAACAGCACCACACTTGCACAGGATATCACGGAATTTGATGCCGCATGCCAGATATTGCTTGTCTTAAGCGAATCCGTCGGTGCGCGCCTGCGCCGGGCAGGGCACAAATGCAGCTGTATCACCGTAGAATGCCGGGACAATGATTTCCGCAATCTTTCCCATCAGGCGACCCTGAAAACCCCGACCAACGCAACCAGTAAACTTTATGACAATGCCACCCGCCTCCTAAAAGAGCTCTGGCACGGAGAACCCCTGCGCCTGCTCGGGCTGCGCGCCACAAAGCTTGATGAACCTGAGTTCACCCAGCTTTCCCTTTTTGAAGACCCGGCAAACCAAAAACATGAAAAACTCGATGCCGCGATTGATGCCATTCGCGACCGCTTCGGTGCCAGTGCGGTCAAGCGCGCAAGTATTTTGTCCGCCGATATGCCGGTTGAAAAAAAGGCAGGAAAAATCCCGCCCCCGTAAGGTTTCCCTTCGGGAGCGGGATTTTTAAATTACGCGTTCATATCCCTGCGTCTTTTCAACATCAGCATTGCCCCCGCTGCCGCGATTGCAAGGCCAAGGATGTAAAAATAGGTGCTATCAAGCAGTCCGGTCTTCGGAAGTTTTGCGTCATCCGCGCTCTCTTTGCCGGAACCACTGCCCGCATCCTCGTCATTTTCTGTATCCTCGTCACCAGTATTTTCCCCGTCGTCCCCGCCGACATCTTCACTGTCTTCTTCATCGGTATCCCCAACATCTTCTCCATTTTCATCTTCATCTTCGTCATCAACATCGGCACCATCGCCGTCACCGTCTTCCTCACCAATATCTTCGCCGTCTTCTCCAACTTCCTCTTTGTCTTCCGGTATGGCCGGTGTCAATTCCTCATCATTTGCCGCAAAAAGCGAAACCGCATCCAAAACAACCGAAGCGCCTTCCTCAATCTGTGTCACTTCAATGATGATGTCGCCTGCGAGCGTTCCTTCCAGACGGTCAAATGCAAAGGTTTCATATCCACCTTCCGCACCATCCATCCCAATCTCGCCAAGCTTTACTTTGTTCTCAGCCATCAGCGGGATTTCACCCTCATCCAACAGCAATGCGTAAACATTTGCCTTGAATTTTCCGGTTGCTGCCATATGCAGCTCAATCTTGTCAACCTTCGCAACTTCCGCAACGAACTTTGCAAGGGAAACAATACTCTCGCCTGCCTTTGTTGCAACCATCGGTGCATCCTCATTCACCGTGATGGAAATCTCCTTTTCGCCCGGCTGCTCAAATACGAATGCAACCTTGTCAACCGTAATCAATGCAGTGGAACCCCACCACCATCCAACCTGGACAATCGAACCTTCATCAAACGTCGGATTGATGCCCTTTGGAATCTCAACCTCGATGGTCGCTGTATTCTTCTGGCCATCCACGAACGCACCCTCAAAATCAACCTGCTGCCATTCGCCATCCGTGCTGTAGCCGATGGAGCCGCCGCCGCCGGTCCATCCCTGCGGTGTGCTCTGGTCAAAGGTAATCGTAACAAGAATCTTTTTTAATGTACCGTTCCCCGCAAATTCCTGCATCGGAATCTGGTACATCTTCGCATCCTCATTGTCCGCGTTTAAGGACTGATTGCTATTTACCGTCTTCGTAACTTCCTGGATTCCGCCCGGAACTTTTCTTGTAATCGTTACTTTTGTTTTGTTCTCTTCACCTGGCCTTACCGGAACTGGCGTCGGCGTAGGGGTCGCCGTCGGTTCAGGGGTAGGGGTTGGGGTCGGTTCCAATGTAGGGGTTGGAATCGGGGTTGAAACGGTCGTGGAACCGCCGGTGCTTCCTCCGGTGGAACCGCCTGTGGAGCCGCCAGTGTTTCCTCCGGTAGAGCCGCCTGTGGAACCGCCAGTAGAACCGCTACTAAGTTCCTTGCTGTAATCTGCGCCTTTTTCGGCGAAGATAATCTTCTTCAAAGTGACAGAAGCATAGCCGTTCGCAGCCCACCATACCTGGATATTAGCAGCAGGGCTTTCATCCAACACTTTTGAAGTCAAATCCTGCAGCTTCCAGACGGTCTGACCGGAATTCCCGGCATTTTGCGGTCCTGACCATTCACCGTCCAAATTCATGCCGATGGTTCCGTTAAAACTTCCGGTACTCTGGAAAACAACAACCACCTCATCCACTTCAAGACCTTCCGGGAAATCAAATGGTTTTTGATAGTTTTCCCAACCATCCCCAGAAACTAATTCCAATACCTGTGTTACAGGTTTGTTGACTTCTGTCACCTCATAACGTGCATCTGGATTGGATGGTGCTGGTGTAATGTCTGAATCATCCTCTAATCCGGCCGAGTAATCTGCCCCTTTCTCCGCAAAAATAATCTTCTTGATGGTAATTCCCTGTGCATCTTCATTAATCTGAAAAATAAAATTCGAATACATAACATTCTTGGATAAAATATCATTTAATTCTGCCAGATATATGCCTGAAGATATATTGAATTCTTCTTTTGTCCATTCAGCTTTATCATCTGCACCCTTTGCATTATACCCAAACTCTCCAGCTGCAGACTTTGTACTTTCCAAAACTACTACAATTTTATCAACCGTAATATCATTCATAATATTAAACGATTTTTGGTAACCTCCCCAATCCAGCGCTTCTAATACCTCTGTTGCCGGTTGATTTATCTGCTGCACAAGATAACGAGGTTCTGAAATTTTTGTGACTTTCAAATCAGAAACAATCAATTTTCCATCCGAAACAATATTTTCATTCAGCGGACTTCCTACAACAATCTGAATTTTCAAATTATCACTTCCTGATGTCTCTGATTCAATCATTTTTGAAAACAATGTACCATTTGCAATTCCATTTTCATCCCAAAGCTGCTCCCAGCCCCAATCTTTTAGTGAATTAGACTGCAGTGCCATCTGCTTATAAATCGCCGAACCAGACACAACCGTCATTTGCACTTGGAACTTATCGCCTTCCATATACTCTGTATTTACCGTATACACTGTATCTGATGACATAACACCGCTATAACTTTCCCCCAGTTCCAATATAGATGGAATTGGTTCCTCACTCCCTTCCGCGGCATACGCCACAACCGACCCCGTTCCCACATGCAACATGGAAACCACCATAGCCAACGCTGTCAGCCATGCCAGTAAGGTCTTCCTTTTCTTGTCCATTTAGTTTCCCCCTTGGAATAATTTTTTTCGTCCGGATTCCCACACCCGTCCACTGCTTTCCCCTACTTTCACAGCAGGCAGCCGCGCAAATCCGTACATAAGAAATAAAAATGCAGAAAGAACGCCTGTACACGAGAACCAATGTACATTTTTATCCCCTACCGTCCTTTCTGCACATTATATCTTATGTGCTATTTTACCGAATTTTTTATAATTTGTCAATAATATTTGTACGTTTCGCCGATATTATTGGGGAATTTTTCAATATGCCATGTTCAAGTTGCATGATTTTCCGCCACCGAAATGCTTTTTTGCGCACTTTCCTGAATTCTTACACCGCCGATGCACAATATCTCCTTTTGAAAGTAATTCCTGCTCCGATTTTAAACTACTTCCCTCTTCCTTAACAGGTGTATTCTTTATGTTCCGGGCAAGAACATTCCATTCCACAACACCCCAAGCCACAGCACCCGGCAAGAAATAAAAGGCAAGCCAGATTGCACAGGCAGGTGAATTCTCATTGTGGTACGTCATAACCGATGCCACTTCGGTATGCGCCTTATCCAATGCCTGCGCAACGCTTTCCTCCCTGCAGTTTAACGTGTCCCGCAGCAGATTTTCTGAAGCATTTAAGACACGCATCACCTCATCCCATCCCACAGTGCTCATCGCGTTCTCAAATTCCTCCATAATCTCTTTGTTCGGGATAAACGCTTCTTTTTCCGCCGAATCATATGCCAGATACCCAAGAAGGAGGCGTGCCAGAAACTGCACTCCCACGCATTCTGGCACGCCTTTACATTTTCATCCTCTTTTATTTCCCCTGCGCCGCGTCAAGCACCCACATCAGCGCCTGTTTCGGCTGCAAATCCCCGTCGAAAAACCGCGAATACTCTTTATTGTCCGGATACAGCATATACTCATCCATCAGCCCGAACACGGTCACGGACGTAATGTTTGCCGGACCGCCATTGTCCGAATCAAGCTCCATTAAAAGCTCAAACATTTCTTTGTAGCGCATCGCCTGTACCAAAAGAGCACGCTCGTCCGGCTCATCGATGTTGATGGTCAGTTCCGTAATATGAATCTCAAGCCCAAGCTGTGAAAAATTTTCGATTGCCCTCTGCACGCTGCCGCTCCTGCCTTTGATATCCGGGTTTTTGCGGTCATAATACGACTGCATGCCGACACCGTCCACCAATCCCTTTGCCGAAAGGTCAGCGAGCAACGCATAGATTTTCTCATTTTTCACCGTCTGGAACGTATTGTAATCATTGTAAAACAGCTTCACGCCTTCCGGGGCATATTTGCGCGCGTAGGTGAATGCCTTCTCCACATAGTCCGCACCGACCACCGTATACCAGAGGTTATCTTCCCCTTCCCCGGTTTTGGTGCGGATGTCAAAGCCCGTCTCGTCCTCGTGTTTGCCGCCGCCCGGCTCAACGGCCTCATTGACCACGTCCCAGCAATACACAACCCCCGGATAATTCTCCTCGGTAAATCCGATGACCTGTGCGATATAGCTCTCCATGCGCAATAGCATGGTCTCCCGGTCCACATACGGTGCGCCGTCCTCGTAGCCCTCACAGAAAAACCACGCCGGAACCTGCGCGTGCCATACCAGTGTATGCCCGCGCATCCCGATGCCATTCTCCTTAGAGAATTCAAGGGCATCGATGCAGGAATCAAATTTCACCGCGGGCATCCCGTCGCCGTTTTTCGCATTCTCTATGCTTGCCTTCTGGTCAAGCAGGTACGACGGCTTCATCAGGTTTGTGAGCGTCGCGCTGTTGAAATGGTATTTCACAATTTCCGACATTGCCTCCGAAGTCGTCATCATCACATGCGGTGCATAGCCGGTCAGCCCGACCCCTATCTTAAAATACGGCGCATAGGCTTCCTTTAATGAGGCAATCGAAGTCGCCGGGCCAATGTCTTTTTCCTCGACAATCCATTCCGGATATATTGGTGCGGCACCACTTTCGTCGGTATCCTCCTTACCGTTCCCATCCCCGGTGCCCTCGCCATTTTCATCTCCTACGCCACTTTCACTTCCTGCAGTATTTTCATCCCCTACGCCACTTTCATTTCCTGCCGCGTTTTCATCTCCCTCGCCACTTCCACTTTCTTCCGTATCCTGGTCTTCTTCCCCGTCCTTCTTCTCATCCGGGGCATCCTTTTCATTTCCCGTCTCCTCTCCCCCGAAAACTTCCCCGTTTACTGCCTGTGTCGGTGTCGGTGAAACTCCACCGCCCGTCTCGTTTTCTTTCCCGCACGCCGCCGTAAATACAAGCATCCCTGCCAGACCGGCACACAGCCACCGTTTCCTCATAAACGCCCTCCATATCCATTCCTGTTATTTATCCCTTCCCATGCACCCGGATTGCAAAGAATGGTGCCCGTTGTCCCTGCATAACACAACATCCGCACCATTCTGCAAACAAAGCCCTGCCTCGTCCTTAAATCAAATCCGCAATATCCACATTCTCCCCGGTAATCCCAATCACCGCTCCCTGCTTTGCCTCATCCGTATCCGGATGTGCAATCAGCCATTTATTTAGCGCAAAAAGCCGCCTGTCCTCATCATTCTTGCAGACAATGTCCGGCTTTTCTCCATTCGTCCCCTTTGGCAGCACAATCGCTACGCGGAACGGCGCGCCCTTTTTCCCGCTGCACGGCGCGTAATGCATGGTCGTTGCGTACAGCTCCACCGCCGTGCCCGCCGGCAGCATAAACGCCTCCACCTTCGATGAATCAACCGGACCGTCCGCCGCATCCTGAAGCCTTGCCACAAGCAGCACCGCATCATCCGCCGCGATATTAATCTCGCTGTCCTTGTGGTATTCCAGACAGTTTAATTTTGTGTTCGTGCCGTTGCAGTACCCGATTTCAATCGGCAGGCCGCCATAGCAATTGTCCTGCAGCTGTTTCGCCACATCAAGCGCTTCTAAGTTCGCGTCCGAGGCAACATAAATCACATGGTCCGGCGCCTCGGTTGTCTTAGTCAGCACCTTTAAAAACTCGGTAAAATCAAATCCTTTTACCACGCGCCCATACTCCCGAAACGCTGCGTCGTTTACATTCTGAATTTTCAATCCCATAATTTTTCCCTCTTTCTTTCCTGCGGATTTCCCGCATCTTTTTATTTTCCCTGCCCTTTTAAAACACTTCTATAGCAAACGGCAAAAATATTTGCCGTTTGCTATAGACCCTCCGGGGGATGCGCACGGATTTTCATAGGAAAAATGCCGCTTTGCGGCGCAAATCCGGCGCAGGAAACGAACCAAAATGCAAACATTTTGTTCATTTCCTATAAAAAAATCCATATCTTCTGCATTTCCTTTCTTTATCATACAAAAAACCGCACGATTTTTCAACTCAAATCGTGCGTTTTTTTGTGCAAAATGAGCTATTTTAAAATTTTCACCTAAAAATATGAAGCACTAAAACAGCCCTACAATCCGCCCATCCTCCGCGACATCAATCCGCTCCGCCGCCGGCACCTTCGGCAGTCCCGGCATTGTCATAACCGTACCTGTCAGGGCTACGACAAAGCCCGCCCCCGCCGAGACGTAAACCTCGCGGACATTTACCGTAAAGCCGCTCGGCCGTCCAAGCTTTGTGGCATCATCCGAGAGCGAATACTGGTTCTTTGCCATGCAGACCGGGAAATTCCCAAAGCCCATCTCCTCAAGCTTTGCAATCTGCTTTTTTGCCGCCGCATCAAATGTTACGCCGTCCGCCCCGTAAATCTCCTTTGCCACCGTCTGCATTTTCTCGGCAAGCGGCATTTCATCCGGATAAATCGGAGCGAAATCCGAAGTCTTCTCCTCGAGTGTCTTTAAGACCTTTTGCGCCAGTTCTATGCCGCCGTCGCCGCCTTGTTCCCACACCCTTGAAAGCGCGAACTCGCAGCCTCGCTCCTCACAGAACGCTTTGACAAACGCCAGCTCAGCGTCGGTATCGCTCACAAAGCAGTTTAATGTCACAACGCATGGCACGCCATATTTTTTCACATTCTCAATGTGCTTTTCCAGATTGGCAATCCCTGCCGCAAGCGCCTTAAGATTCTCCTGCGAAAGCTTGTCTTTTGCCACACCCCCATTGTACTTTAGGGCGCGTACCGTCGCGACCAGCACAACCGCGTCCGGCTTTAAGCCCGCCATGCGGCATTTGATATCAAAGAATTTTTCCGCGCCCAAATCCGCGCCAAAGCCCGCCTCCGTAATCACATAATCCGCAAGCTTTAACGCCGTCTTCGTCGCGCGCACGGAATTGCAGCCGTGCGCGATATTCGCAAACGGTCCACCGTGCACAATTGCCGGGGTATTTTCCAGTGTCTGCACCAGGTTCGGGCGGATGGCATCCTTTAGGAGCGCCGCCATTGCACCCACCGCCTTCAAATCCTTCGCCGTCACAGGGGCGCCGCCGTAGGTATACGCCACGATAATCTTTGCCAGGCGTTCCTTCAAATCCGCCATATCTTCCGCCAGACACAGGATTGCCATGATTTCCGAGGCTACCGTTATTATAAAGTGGTCTTCCCGGACAACACCATCCATTTTACTGCCCATGCCAATCACGGTATTGCGCAGCGCGCGGTCATTCATATCCTCGCAGCGCTTCCAGACCACCTGTTTTGGGTCAATCCCAAGCGCATTGCCCTGCTGCATATGGTTGTCAAGCATCGCCGCTAAAAGATTGTTCGCGGAAGTAATCGCGTGGAAATCCCCCGTAAAATGCAGGTTCAAATCCTCCATCGGCACGACCTGCGCCCTTCCGCCGCCCGCGGCACCCCCTTTGATACCAAAGCACGGACCAAGCGACGGCTCGCGCAGCGCAATCACCGCCTTTTTCCCCATCTTTCCAAGCGCCTGCCCAAGCCCCACCGTCGTTGTTGTCTTGCCCTCGCCCGCCGGGGTCGGGTTAATCGCGGTCATCAGCACAAGCTTCCCGTCCTTTTTTCCCGCAAGCTTTCCGTAAAGGCTATCCGCAAACTTCGCCTTATACTTCCCGTAAAACTCCAAATCCTCCTCTGAAATGCCAAGCTTTGCCGCCACCTCCCCAATCGGCAGCATCTTTGCCTCCTGCGCAATTTCAATATCTGTTTTCATAACGGCACTCCTCCTGTATCGATAATATCCCGATTATACCAGAAAAAAAACACAAAAGGAAGCCCCATGATTATTTTCTTTTTTAAAGCGCCATACCATTCCCCGGTTCTTTCCCGGCCGCCTCACTGCCCGTTCACACTCATTTCCTTCTTCAGCCGTTTCATAATCTTTTTTTCCAGCCTTGATATGTACGACTGCGAAATCCCAAGCAAATCCGCAACCTCCTTCTGCGTGCGCTCCCTGCCGTCGTTCGTTCCGATTCCGAAGCGCAATTTGACAATAATCTTCTCCCTCTCATCCAATTTTTCAAGTGCCTTGTAGAGCTGCTTTTTGTCCGCCTCCGCCTCAATGCTGCGGTAAATCCCGTCCTCTTCCGTCCCTAAGATGTCCGAGAGAAGCAGCTCGTTCCCATCCCAGTCCACGTTTAACGGCTCGTCAATGGAAACCTCCTGCTTTAATTTATTGTTCCGCCTCAAATACATCAGAATCTCATTTTCAATGCAGCGCGAGGCGTAGGTTGCGAACTTGATTTTTTTCTCCGGGTTAAAGGTATTGATTGCCTTCATCAGCCCAATCGTCCCAATGGAAATCAAATCTTCCACGCCAACCCCCGTATTGTCAAATTTCTTGGCAATGTAGACTACAAGGCGCAGGTTATGCTTCGCCAATATCGCGCGCGCCGTTGCGTCTTCCACCGTCCCTAAAAGCAACAGCACATCCGACTCCTGGGAGGGCGTTAACGGTGCGGGCAGTATCTCCGCCCCACCAATATAATGGATTTCTCCCCGTTTGTGAAAAAGCATATGGAGCAGATTCGGTCTCAGACGAAGCTGAAATTTGTTTGCCAATACAATTTTAAATAACATAGTCTCTTTTCCTTTCTGATTTTAATTCCTGCAAAAAATCCTTCCGCGCACCGCTTTTCGATTCTGCAATGGTTCGTCCTGCCCTAAAAAAAATCCGGATGCAGGATGACCTCATAGCCGCGCCCCTGCGCAGAAAGTTCCGCGTACACCGCGGGAATCTCCCTCAGGTGTATCTCCTGCCCCTCTACCTCAATTGTCACCGCCGCAAGCTCCGCGCCGCAAAGTATCCCTTCTTTCGTCCCAACAGCCCGGTACGGGATATAGCGCGTTTTCTGCGGCTGTTTTTTGCAATATTCCTCCAGCGGCAATTTGAATTCCTTGGCCGCAAGCACAAGCACAGGTTTTTTTCGGAATGGCTCATAAAGCCCGTTCCCAGTATCCAAAAGCCCTCTGCATTGGTATGCCGTTTCCCCGATAAAAAACTCGACAGGATAGATTGGCCTTGCCGCATTTTCCCGGCGCAATTTTATTACCGACAGCAAAACTGCCGCCAAAACCGTAAAGATACTAAGGAGAAATGCCGTCGGCACAAGCCAGCGCTTTGTCCCGCCCAAATCCCCCACATACTGTCCGGCGTTTTCTTCCCGCACCAGGATGTGGTTTTCTATCAGAAATGTTCCAACCGCATATAGCATCCCCCCCATTACAAACGTACAGAAAAACAATGCCAGAAGGTTTCCTTTTATCCCCCTCTTTCCAAATGCCACCGCGCACATGGCTGTACCCCCGAGCAGAAAGCCTGCCACGGCAAAGCCCCCTCCCCCCAAAAAAGCGGTCACTGCAACCGCAGTCAAACTGCCTGCCGCCGCCGCAAGGCAAAGCCTTGTGCACTTTGCTTTGCGCCGCCGGATGTGCCCCGTCAGGTAAAGCAATATGTAATCCGCAAAAAAATTCACCAAAAAAGCAATGTCCGGATAGTACTCCGGCACGGTACCATCACCTTCTTTATTTTAAGTTCCAGAAATGCCAGAGTGTTTTGCCCTGCATCTCACATTTTCCATCTTAGCACATTATTACAGCATATTTTGTCAAAACAAAGAATACCACCGATTTTTTCGACTTACTTTTTCTCCCAAAACTGACATTCCTCAACTCCGCGCGCACATGAAAAAAGCAGGCGCCTTTTGCAATTTTCCTGCAAAAGATGTCTGCTTTTCAAAATTTTTGTCGTATATGCACAAAAGATATATCTCAATGATACTGTTTTTATTTCCTGCGGCTGCTCTTCATCAAAAATTCCGGAATCTTAATCCCTTCATTCTTTTCCGCGCCATCCGCGCCGCCCACCGGCTCCGGCTTTGGTTTCATATAGCTTGTCCCCGTTCCGTGCCCGTAAATACCGCCGCCGCTCGGTGAACCGTAATGCGTCGGCCTCGGCTTTGGATACTGCTCCGGTGCCGGATACTGTTCCGGCTCCGGATGCTGCTCTGACTTTCCAAAGATGGAGCGTTCCGTGGAAGCAGTGCCCCGCTGCGTCGGAAATGCCGATGTTTTTCCAAGCGTAACCGATTCTTCAAGTCCCGTCGCAATTACCGTGATTGTCACCTGCTCCGGCACCGTCGGGTCCGGCACCGCACCGAAAATAACGTAGGCATCATCCCCAATCCGCTCCTGGATGTATGTAGCTGCCTCGTCCACCTCCATCAGCCCGATATCACCGGAAATATTCAAAATGACATGGGATGCCCCCTCAATCGTCGTTTCAAGCAGCGGGCTCGTAATCGCCTGCTGCACCGCGGTAATACATTTGTTGTCTCCCGTCGCCGTGCCGATGCCGATATGCGCAATGCCCTTGTTCTTCATAACGGTCTGCACATCCGCAAAGTCAAGGTTGATAAGACCCGGCACATTGATCAGATCCGTGATGCCCTGGACACCCTGTTGCAATACTTCATCCGCCTTGCGCAGCGCATCCTGCATCGATGTGCGGCGCTCCACAATCTCCAACAGCCTGTCATTCGGAATCACGATAAGCGTGTCCACATTTGCCTTAAGCTTTTCAATGCCGTTTAACGCATTGTTCATGCGCTGCTTTGCCTCAAAGCGGAACGGCTTTGTCACGATGCCAACCGTCAGGATGCCGAATTCCTTGGCAATCTGCGCGACAACCGGGGCTGCCCCCGTTCCCGTGCCGCCGCCCATCCCGCAGGTGACAAACACCATATCATGGTCGCGGATAACCTCTGAGAGCTCCTCGCGGTTTTCTTCCGCCGCCTTCTCCCCAATCTCCGGCATCATCCCTGCGCCAAGACCTTTCGTAAGCTTCTCCCCAATCTGTATGCAATTCGGTGCTTTACAATTTCTTAAGTGCTGCTTGTCCGTATTGACACACACAAACTCAACACCCTGAATCCCTTCTTCAATCATGCGGTTTACTGCATTGTTCCCAGCTCCGCCAACACCCACGACCAATATCTTCGCTGCTACATCCGTTTCATTTTTTCTAATCTCCAGCAAAGTGATTCCTCCTTCAAATCGCATATTCCGGACACAATCCATCCAGTCCATTTATGGTAAAAGATATAAGACATATTCTCTCTCGAAAAAGACCACATACTACATCTATTATATCATGTATCATTGCCCTATACCATATAATATAGTGAAACTCAAAAATAATCAAGCATAATTTTATAAATCTTTCAAATTCCTTTCAATTTCTTCCTTTTATACATCGATTTATCTCATCCTCAGGTGCTTTAAAACTCACTCCTGCTGTGGCGGTGGTTCCCCTGCCGTTCCCGATATGGGCAAATTTCCGTTCCCCGGCATATCCGCATCGCCTCCCCCATCAAGCGCCTGCGCCGTAATGCGGTTGTTTCCGTTTTCATATGCCGTCATGTCAAATTTAAATTTGCGCTCCCCGGATGCTGCAATCAGTGATTTCAACACTGCAAGCGCCTCATCGTAATGTTCCTTTTTGCCGAGAGAAACGACATTCCCGTCCACGTAAAGCGTCACCGCATCGTCTGCGCCAAACGCAATCTGCGAGACTTCCAGCTCATTTTTTTGAATCAGGCGCGCCAAATCCAAAATAACATCAAAGATTCCTTCCTTCGCGGTCACCATCCGCTCCCGCAGAACAATTTTTGAGAATTTCAGCCCCGTCACAAGCGGCACATCCATAAGCCTTTGCCGCGAACTCTCCACAACCATGCCCTCGCGGTCAAAATACAGATAGCTTCCCATCTGTTCCACGCAGCCGGTCACGAGCTTATCGTGCACCGTGACTTCCACGGAACCGCGCCCGGTCAGCTCGATTTCCACCTTTTCGACGAACGGGATTTCCCCCGCCCCGAAAAGGCGCATACGCAGCCAGAAAAACAGGCTGACCTTGTCGGTTGGTTTTGTCACAAGGAGCCGCTCCATCTCCTTTGCGGAATAGCGGCTCCCCCCGGTCACGGTAAAATGCTTTAGTTCAAACATTTTCAGGAATATGACAACGGCAATTGCAAGCACAAGGCATCCGCAAAGGACTACGGTCAATAATTTTTTCCTTTTTTTTACTGGCCTGTATCTGTTTGTTTTCCTCATAATCCTTCCTCTCTTACCCTTGCACCGAGCCTCCCCAAACTCTGTACAAAATTTTCATATCCGCGTTCAAGGTATTCCATGCCGCCGACAACGCTTTCCCCTTTTGCAGAAAGCGCCGCGAGCACAAGCGCTGCCGTCCCCCGCAAATCCCTGCCGCAAAGCATCCGCCCGGTAAGGCTCTCCTGCCCCTCCACGACTGCTTTGTTCTCCTCCACATAAATTTGCGCGCCCATTTTCTTTAACTCCGGCACAATGCCAAAGCGCGCTTCAAAAATTGTTTCCTCAATCACACAAACCCCTTCTGCCAGGGCGGCAAGCACAAGGAACTGTGACTGCATATCGGTCGGAAAGCCCGGATATGGCTCCGTTTTAATGTAATCAAATGCGCGCAGCCTCCTTTTTTTCTCCACGAGAATGCCATCCGCAAGCACACGGATTGCGGCTCCTGCCGCCTTCAGCGGCCTGGTTACCGCCAATAGCTCATCCCCGCCCGCCTCTCTTAAAAACACCCTGCCGCCCGCGCAGAGCACTGCTGCCATATAAGTTCCCGCGACAATGCGGTCGGCCGGGACACGGTAGCATACGGGGGAGAGTTTTTTTACCCCGCGGATGCAAAGATGTGACGTTCCCATTCCGGTAATGTCCGCCCCCGCCGCGTTTAAGAAATTACAAAGATGCAAAACCTCCGGCTCCCTTGCCGCATTGTGAATCCATGTCACCCCGTCGGCAAGCACTGCTGCCAGAAGCGCGTTCTGCGTCGCCCCGACCGAAGGCATCGGGAAAACAACCTCCGCGCCCTTTAAGCAGCTCCTTTCACACCGGATGACATCCTCCCCGGAAAGGTTTGCCCCGAGCTGTTTTAGCGCAAAAAGATGCAAATCCACCGGGCGTTTTCCAATCACACAGCCGCCCGGGTGTGAAACTGCCGCTTCCCCGAAGCGCGCGGCAAGCGCGCCAAGCAGCAGGATGCATCCCCTTGTATCTGCCATGTCCTTTTCATCCAGGAATACCGGATGCGCCCCGGATGCGTTGATGGTAAGTATCCCCCCTTCCAGTTTTACCGCCGCGCCAAGCTTTTCCAACAAAACTGCCATTGCACGCACATCCGCGATATCCGGACAATTCTCAAACCTTACCTCTCCCGGAACCAAAAGTGCCGCTGCCATCATGGGCAGCACCGCATTTTTCGAACCCTGAATCTTTATTTCACCCTCAAGCGGAAATCCACCAAAAACCCGCAGACAAGACATGGCACATACCTCGAAAAAAGTATCTGCTACATTCTATGCGGCTGCCTGCCAGATTGTGCTTGGCCAAACTACACTTCTTCAATTCGGTCAGAAACATTCAGCACAATCCCCATTTCCATCATCAGCACGAGCAGCGAGCTGCCCCCGTAGCTAATAAACGGCAGCGGGATACCCGTCGAGGGAATCGTGTTCGTCACAACCGCGACATTGATCAGTACCTGCACGGCAATGTGCGCTAACACACCCGTGGCAATCAGGCTGCCAAACAAATCCGGCGCGTTGATGGCAATGATAAAAATGCGCCAGAGCAGCAGCACAAACAAAAACAAAACCGCAAATGCCCCAACCATGCCAAGCTCCTCGCAGATGGTCGAAAAAATCATATCGTTATGCGCTTCGGGTATGTAACCTAATTTCTGTACGCCCTGCCCTAAACCCTTGCCAAACAGACCGCCACTTGCGATTGCGTACAGCCCCTGCAAAATCTGGTAGCCCTTCGGGTGGTTCTCAATATCGCGCCAGACCTCAATACGCTCTAAGCGGTAAGGGAACAGGACGATAAAAACCACCCCCACGGCGACAAGCAGCAGGGCAATCACAATATAATAGCCCTTCTTGCGCGATGCCACAAAACAGATTGCCACCAGCATCACGCCCATGACAAGTGCGGTGGAGAAATTCTCCCAGACGACAAGGGCGATGAGCGGTGCCATAATCAGCAGAACCCGGATAAAACCCTTGATGCTGTTTAACCTTTGCGGCGCGAGCTTTACCACATAAGCCGTCAGGAGCAGGACACAGATTTTTGATATCTCGGAAGGCTGGAACTTCCCGAAGCTCCCAAGCTCAATCCATCGCTGCGAACCGCCCGTCGAATCCCCGAACAGTACGAGGTAGAGCTGCAAAAGGATACAGACAAGATAAAGGAAAAAAATCGGTTTCATCGGCAAAATCGGCAACTTCTTCACATAGATACGGTAGTCGATTTTGGAAATAAAAATCATAAGTACCGTTCCTGCCACCCCGAAAATCGCCTGCTTTCTCAAAAATAACGTCGGGTCATTGTAGTATTTGTTCGCGTTGTAATAGCTGACGCTGTAAACCATTACCATCCCAAAACATACAAGGAAAAGGACAAGGAATAGCAGCGTATAATCATAATACCGCTTTTTCTTTCTTCTCTTTCCCTGCTCCATATCATCCCTCGTCATAGCCTACCTCTTTCCCGATGATTCCTGTCACAACAATCCGCCGCGGTAAAGTCCATCAGAGTGCATGCACCAGCTCCTTAAAAATCCGCCCGCGCTCCTCATAATTCCGGAACATTCCCCAGCTCGCGCAGCACGGTGAGAGCAGCACCGCCTCCCCGGGAGCCGCGTGCGCCGCGCAAAACGCCACGGCTTCGTTCATGCTGTCCACCAACACGATATCCGTAAAGCCCTTCTTTCTTGCCGTCTCTGCAATCTTATCGCGTGTCTGCCCCATCAGCACAAGGTATTTTATTTTTCCCCCAAACGAATCAATCCATTCCTCATAGGATGAGCCTTTGTCGTATCCGCCGCCAATCAGAAGCGTTTTTGTCTGCATCGCCCGCACCGCCTGGATGGAAGCGTCCGGGTTCGTTCCCTTCGAATCATTGTAATATTTCACACCGTTTTTCTCCGTCACGTACTCAATCCGGTGCTCCACCGCAACAAAGGCAGCCAGCGCCTTTTTTATGCAGTGCAGCGGCACCGAGAGCGCCATCGCCGCGGCAATCGCCACCATTGCATTCTCGTAATTGTGCCGTCCGATAATCTTTAAGTCATGGATGTCGCAGATGACCTGCTCCGCCCCATCCTCCACAAAGACAATCTTATCGCCTAAGAGGCAAAGACCGTTCTCAAGCCGCCTCGCACTCGAAAACCAGACCACCTTACAGGAAAGCTTCTCCCCCTCAGCGCGCAGCACGGCATCCTCATAATTTAAAATGCAGGTGTCTTCTGCCGTCTGGTTTTTTGCAATGTTAAGCTTCGCCGCAATATAGTTCTCCATCGTATGGTGGCGGTTCAGATGGTCGGGCGTAATGTTTGTGACCGCCGAAACCTGCGGCGCAAAATCCTGCACGGTCTCTAGCTGGAAGCTGCTCATCTCCGCCACTGTGACGGAATCTTCCCGCATCTGCCCTACCATATCCGTATATGGAATGCCGATGTTTCCGACGACAAACACGCTCTTATAGTACGTTTCCATAATCTGCCCGGTCAGCGCCGTTGTCGTCGTCTTTCCGTTTGTTCCGGTGATTGCCACAATCTTCCCTTTCCCAAACTGGTACGCAAGCTCCACCTCACCGATAATCCTTGCCCCCGCCTCGCGCAGCCGGTCAATGTCCGGCAGGTCCGTCGGCACGCCGGGGCTTAATACCGCGTAGTCCACACCTAAGACTAAGTTCTCCCCAAGCGCCCCGATTGCGATTCTTCCACGAAAATCCTCCGGAAGCTTTGCGCGGATATCCATCACATCCAATGCGTTGTTTGCATCATATAAAATTACCTCGGATATTCCGTCCAAAAGTTTTGCCGCCGCAATCCCACTGATTCCGGTTCCTATAATCAGCACTTTTTTCCCTCGAAATTCCATTCCGGTTACCATGTCCTTTCCGTATTTCCGCTTAAATTTCTATTATAATCTATTCCAAATACAAAATCAAGTCGCTATTTTCATTCACATATTCCCCCGGCAGCGGGAACTGCTCTTTGACCTTATCCCCATCGCCAATCAGATACAATTCCCCCTCGGAATATGCCGCAAACCCGGTTTTTGCTTCCTTTATGCTCTTCCCGGTAAAGTCCGGCACCGCTACGGTATTTAAAGCATAGTCCTTTAATTCCTGTTCGCTGTAATCCGCAGCAATCCCAAGGTATGGCAGGATATTCTCAAAAATCTCCCCCGCGACCGGCGCGGCGATGGTACCGCCGTAATAAATGCCCTCCGGCTCGTCAATCATGACAAGTACCATAACCTGCGGGTCGGATGCCGGCGCAAACCCAAGGAAGGAAGCGATGTAGCGGCCGGTGCGTCTTGGCAGTTTTTCCGAGGTCGCGGTCTTCCCGCCGATATGTAACCCTGCCACATAGGCACGCTTCCCGGTACCCTCCGCAACGACCGCCTCCAAAAGCTCGCGCATGGTCTGGCTGGTCTGTTCCGAGACTGCCCCCTCGCTTTCCTCATAGCGCAGCGTCTTTATTGTGACCCCCTCCGCATTCTCAATGGAAACGCCAAAATGCGGTGTGATAAGTTTCCCCCCGTTGACTGCCGCACTTGCCGCACGCATCAGCTGCAGGGGCGTAATCTGGAAGGACTGCCCAAACGACATAGTGGCAAGCTCCACCGCCTTGATATTTTCAAGCTTATGGAGGATGGAATTTGCCTCCCCCGGCAGGTCAACCCCCGTCCGGCTCGTCAGCCCCAATTTGTCATAATAATATAGGAAGCGTTCCGCACCAATCCGCGCGCCGATTTCCATGAAAACCGGGTTGCAGGAATTCATGATGCCCTGCTTAAAATCCTCACTCCCATGCCCGCCAACCTTGTGGCAGCGTATCGTGCGGTCCTCCACAAGCTTATAGCCGGGGCAGTAAAATTGGTCGGTCAGCCTTACAACCCCTTCCTCAAGTGCCGCTGTCGCCGTCACAATCTTAAACGCCGAGCCCGGCTCATAAGTATCGTTGATGCAGGGATTGCGCCACATCGCGTTCAAAAGTTCATTTTTCTTCTCGCCCGTGAGCGTTTCTTCGTCATTTTCCCCAAGCACTGCCGCCGTTAGGGTATACGGTTCATTCAAATCAAATTCCGGAACATTGACCATTGCGTAAAGCTCGCCGTTTTGCGGGTTCATCACAATGACGCTGACGCGGTTCGCGCTTTTTGCCTCGTAAACCTTCTCTGCCGCCTGCTGTGCGTACTGTTGGATGACAACGTCAAGGCTTGTGTGAAGGTGGTTCCCGCCAACCGGCTCCTCCCTGTTTTCCGCCGCATTCTCGATTTCTAAGCCGTGCGCGGTCGTCAGTGTTAAAATCTTCCCTGGTATCCCCTGCAGATAAGAATCGTATTCAACCTCAAGCCCGATAATGCCCTGATTGTCACTTCCCGTAAAGCCAAGCACCTTTGAGGCAAGCGAACCATACGGATAAAAGCGCTTGTAATCCTCATCTACCATGACCCCGTCGAGGTTCAAATCGCGTATGATATCCGCCGTTTCTTTCGGTACATTCGCCTTGATGCGCTCAATTGAGGAGTATTTTTCAACGCGCTTTCGCACCGTCTCCGGCTCCAACTCAAGAATTTCTGAGAGCTTTGCAATCACCTCCTCCGGGTCCGTGATTTGGTTATGTATTACAGAAATGGTGCAAACCGGCTTATTGTCTGCAATGACAACACCGTTCCTGTCATAAATCAATCCGCGCTCCGCTTTGATGCTCCGCTCGCGCTCATGCAGCTCCTGCGCCCGCCCGGCATAGCGGTCCGTGACAAAAATCATGAAATATGCCAACCTGCCACAAATCACGAACATTCCGGCAATCAGAAGCGTTAAAAGCAGCAGGAGTCCGCGTTTTTGATAGGAAAGAAAATGCATACCGAATCCTTCTTTTCCTTTTCTTTCCTTTTATTGTATTCGCAGCCCCCAAAATCTATACGCTTCCTCCCGGCGGGAAAAAGTTTTCCATGAATCCCTGCTGAATTTTCTGCCGCTTTACTCCGGCTCTGTTGTCGTAATAATATCACCCTCGTCTAAGTCATCTAAGTTTGTTGTCGGGTCATTGACCGGCAAATCAATATGGTAATTGATTTCCCCTTCCGGGTAAATGCCAAGGTATGGAAGAATTTCCTCTAAAATCTCACTTGTGAGCGAGGTTGCAAGCGAACTGCTCGCCTTTTTCTCCTCGTCATGTACCTCATCGATGACAACGTAAATCACAACCTGCGGGTCTTCCGATGGAACACAGCCGATAAAGGAGACAACATATTTCTGGTTCTCCTTGTCGCGCACACCCTTCTGCGCCGTCCCGGTCTTCCCGCCGACCGCATATCCGTCCACCTTCGCAAGCGATGCCGTCCCACCTTCCACAGTCATATACATCGCCTGACGCATGAATTCCGAAGTCTGCGCGGAAACGGAGACATTCAGGGCAACCCCGCTGTTCTCGTAGGTAACTGCCCCCGCGGCGTTGCGGATTTCCTCCACAACATGCGGCTGGTAATAATACCCGCCGTTGACAAGCGAACAGAATGCGGATGCGAGCTGCACCATCGTAATGTTAAAGCCCTGCCCGAAGCTTGAGGTTGCAAGCTCCGTCACATTCAGTTTCTCAAGTGGTATCAAAATGCTCCCGCTCTCCCCCGGCAAATCAACCCCCGTTGTCTGCCCGAAGCCGAAATGCTCCTGATAAATATGGAACGAATCCCGCCCGAGAAGCTCCCCGATTGACATGAGCGCCGGGTTGCAGGATTTCATCAGGGACTCGGTCAGGGTCACCACGCCATGCCCGGAACGGCGGTTGCAATTGATGCGGTACCCCGCGACCATGCGGTATCCGTCGCACACAAAGGTGTCCGAAGCCTTCACCAGATTTTCCTCGAGCGCCGCCGCCACGGTAAACGGCTTAAACGTTGATCCCGGCTCGTAAGTATCGCTGATGCAGAAATTACGCCACATCCGGTTCAGCGCCTTTAAGGTCTCCTCCTCGCTCATCGCGTCAATCTCTTCCTGTGAATAATAGGCGGAAAGGTTGCGCGGCTCATTCAAATCGAAGCCCGCGTTGGATGCCATCGCGTAAATCGCTCCGTTGTTCGGGTTCATCACAATGACGCCGATGTTTTCACAATCCCATTGCGCAAGGAATTCCGAGACTTTCTTTTCCACCCCCCGCTGCACATTCACATCCAGGGTCGAAACAATCGTGTTGCCCTGCGTCGCAGGTTTTGATACCTTGACGAGGTTTAACTCTGCGTCATAGTAGCCGTACTCCCTGCCATTGGTTCCAATCAGCTCATCATTGTAGTACTGCTCAATCCCCCATGTGCCGATATCGCCGCCCACCGTGTAGCCAATCACATGGGAGGCAAGGGAGCCAAAGGGATAATTCCTCGTGTATTCCTCCTCGAACCACACGCCCTGTATCTTCTTATTCTTCGCGGCAAGCTCCTCAAACGCAAGCCTGCTCTCAAGGCTTTGCTGGCGCAGCAGACGTATGTAAGCGCTCTTTTCCTTCTCTGCAAGGGTCGTGCGCAGCTCGTTTGCGTCAAGCCCGTAAACTGCCACAAGCGCGGCAACCGTCGGCTCTATATTGGCTTTGTCCATATTGACGATGCTCGGGTCAAGGATGACGTTGAATACCTTTGTGCTGCTCGCAAGCACCACACCGTTGCGGTCTAGGATATCCCCGCGCCGGTATGGCAGGTTTGTATTTGTTCCAAGGCTTTGCTGGGCAAGCACCTTTTTCCCATATCCCTCCCCCTTATCCATATTCAGCCACATCAGACGGCAACATATCCCAAAGATTAACGCAAAAACCACGCAAAATACAAAGAGCAGGGTCGCTTGCATTCTGCGTGTGAATTTACGTGGGTTTGTTTTGTTTTTTCTCTGCTTCATATTCAGAAACCACATACTTTCTTTCCTGCCTGCCCGGCATTTTTCCAGTTTGCCGCAATCTTGCTAAGGAACCAGCTTGTCCAGAATGGACGCCGCAGCCTCCGGGATATCCGCATATTGCCTGACATAGCTTAAATCCGCCATATCAAAGTAGATAATCTCATTGTGGTTCGGGAATACCATCCCAAACTCACCCACTGCGGTCTGGTAAATCGCTTCCAAGTCAATGTTTTCCACAAGCGCCTCTTCTTTGCCTGCGTTGACATCGAGCAGCACGCCCAAATCGTCCTTAAGCCCTGAAATCGCCTTGTCAAGCCGCGTGGATTCCGCTTTCAGGTCCAGGTAGCGCACGCAGAGCAAACCCATGCAGCACATTGCAGCGCACAGCAGGAGAATGCCAAAAAAATTGACGCCGCGGCTAATCGGGAGAATCTTTTTCTCATTGCGTTTATTTTCCTGTTCCCTTAAACGCTCATAGCGATCCGGCTCGCTCTGCGGAAGCTTTTTGCGCACCGGGCTTTCATATTGCGGCTCCTGTTCCAAAGGCCTGGCATGGCCTGCCCTGCTGTTTTTTGCGTTCCCTTTTCCTGCCTTGCTTTTCTGGGAATGCTTTCGCGCCTGCTCTTCCACATTCAATTTTCTTACTGTACTTCCGTGTACATAATATTCGGGATCGTAATGATAAGGATTTCTCTTTTCAGCCACAAAAATTCCCCTCTTTCCTTAACTGTCCTTTTCCATTTTTAAATGTGCCGCTGCCTTTCTTTGTCCGTCATACAGGTTCTTTTCTCAAAAACACGCAGCTTCGCGCTCTTTGACCTTGGATTTTCCTCCATCTCCTTTTCGGATGGCAGGATTGGTTTTTTTGTTATCTGTACACCCTTTGGTTTCTTTTTGCACACGCACACCGGGAAATCCGGCGGACATGTACAAGGGTTTTCATTGCGCCGGAAGCTTGTCTTTACAATGCGGTCCTCCAACGAATGGAAGGTGATGATGCAAAGTCTGCCGCCCGGTGCAAGCAAGTCAATCATCGTATCAAGCGATGCAGCGAGCACCTCAAGCTCGCGGTTTAGCTCAATGCGCACCGCCTGGAATGTCCGTTTGGATGGATGTCCTGCCTTTGCGCGTACCTTCGCCGGAATCGCCGCCCGGATGACCTCGTTTAGTTCAAAGGTTGTCTCAATCGTTTTTTCCTGCCGCGCCCGCACGATATGTTTCGCAATGTTTTTGGCAAAATTGTCCTCCCCGTAGTCGCGGATGACCCGGTAAAGCTCCTGTTCACTGTAGCCGTTTATGATATCCTTTGCGGTCTTTTCCTGGCGGTCATCCATGCGCATGTCAAGCGGCGCGTCTTCCCGGTAGGAAAATCCCCTTCCCGGCGTGTCGAGCTGATAAGAGGAAACTCCAAGGTCAAGCAGGATTCCATCAACCGCTTCTATCCCTTCCTTCTCTAAGACTTCCCGGATATTGCAGTAATTATTCCGGACAACCAAAACCCGTTCCTGATACGGCATCAGCCGCTCCTTCGCCGCACGCACCGCGTCCGCGTCCTGGTCTATCCCGATTAAGCGCCCGGGTTCTGTAAGCGCCGCCGCGATGTGGCAGGAATGCCCTGCCCCGCCAAGCGTTCCATCCACATAAATGCCGCCCGGGCGTATCTTCAACTGTTCCAAGCACTCCGCAAGAAGCACGGATACATGTTTAAAGCCGCTTTCCTCCATTGTCCTACCTCTTTCCTGTATCCAGCAGGTATGTTTGTGCCACTGTTTTTTCTTTGCAGCTGCCCTAAAATACAAGCCCCTGTGCTGCCGCTTTCTCCGCAGCATCGTCCATATCCCCGAAGTTGTTCTCATTCCAGCGTTCGCTGCTCCACAGCTCAATCTTGCCCAAAACGCCGACAAAAATCACGTCCTTTTTCAATGCCCCCTGCTCCCTTAGGTGGGACGGGATCAATATTCTTCCCTGCTTGTCAATCTCCATATCCGCCGCGCCCGCAAGAAAATAGCGCTGCAGCTGTCTTGCTTCTTTCGTCCCCGGCAGATTTTTCAGCTGTTCAGCAAATTCATTCCATTTTTCATCCGGATAAAGGAACAGGCAGCCATCCAGCCCAACCGTCACAACAAAATGTTCCCCGAGTGTTTCGCGGAACTTCGCAGGCACAAAGATTCTTCCCTTTGCGTCAATTGTGTGATTGTACTGCCCCATGAACATAAACCGCCACCTGCTGCCCCTTTCGGTCAAGGTTTTGTTTGCGCTACTTTGAACCACTTGTCCACCACTGCAAACCACTTTTAACCACTTTCCATCCCATTTTAACCGAAAACAGAAAAAAAAGCAAGCGAAATCTAAAGTTGATTTCCTCTTTTTTCCAAATTCTCCCCCAGAAATATAAAAACAAAGAAGATTTCCCCTGCATTTCCACAGAAGAAACCTTCTTAAAAAAATTTATTTTTTCCTTTCAATTCCTTTTTTCTTTTTTCGCAATCTTACCCTTACCGCCAAAACCAACGCGGTGCTTCCTGCCGCGAGCAGCCCGGAAAGAAGCTGCGAAACCGCAAGCGGGCTTCCCCACAAAAACAATTGGTCCGTCCGAAGCCCTTCAATCCACAGCCTTCCGATACCGTAGCCCGCCAGATACCAAAACAACAGCTCACCGTCAAATTTTTTGTACCGCGCAAACAACAATATCAGCGCAAGCAGCATTATGTTCCATAGTGATTCGTACAAAAAAGTCGGGTGTACCTGGATGTACTCGGCGCCATCCACCCAGACGGTGTTGTTGCGGATTTTGATAATCTGCTCCAGCGCCCCGCCCTGCCCCGCATAGCGCTTCTCCAGCACCGCCATGGAGCAATTGTAATCGCTGCCAACAGCCCTGCGGTCTAACTGCATGGCAAACAGCCCGTCCGTGTATGTGCCAAACGCCTCCCGGTTGAAGAAATTCCCCCACCTTCCAATCGCCTGCCCAAGCAAGAGGGAGGGCACGCAGATATCCGCCAGCTTCCCGAAATTCACTTTCTTTATTTTCGCGTACACAACCGCCGTTAGCACAGCCCCGATGATACCGCCGTAGATTGCCATCCCCCCGGTTCTTAAATTAAAAACCGACAGTGGGTTTTCGCGGAACGAATCCCACGCAAACACCACATAGTACAGCCTCGCCCCAGCGACGGAAAACAGGATTGCATACAGCGCAAAATCGATGACCATGTCCGCACTCTGTCCGGCGCGCTTCGCGCGGTAACACGCAAGCAGCACGCCGAGCAGCATCCCGGAGACGATAATCATCCCGTAATACATAATATCAATCCCAAACAGTGTAATGCCGTTTCCGACCCCATGAAACGAAATTCCAATGTTCGGAAAACGGATATCGGTTTTTAGCCCCTGCAACATACCGCCTCCATCAGACATTAAACCGGAACAGAACGACATCGCCGTCCTGAACGACATACTCCTTTCCCTCCGACCTTACAAGGCCCTTTTCCTTTGCCGCGTTAAAGCTGCCGCACTCCACCAGGTTATCGTAGCTTACAATCTCTGCGCGGATGAAGCCGCGCTCGAAATCGGAATGGATTTTTCCTGCGGCGGCAGGTGCCTTCGTCCCCTCCTCAATCGTCCACGCCCTCGTCTCCTTTGGTCCTGCCGTCAGATAACTGATTAAACCTAACAAACTGTAGCTTGCCTTGATAAGCTTTTCCAGACCGGATTCCCTGATGCCAAGCTCCTCCAAGAACATTTTTTTCTCGTCCTCGTCAAGCTCCGCAATCTCCTGCTCAATCTGTGCGCTGATTACAAAAACTTCCGAGACATGTGACTGCTCGTCGTCACATTCCTTCTCCGCATACTCGCGCACTTTCTGCACATACGCGTTCTGCGCTGCATCATCCGCCAAATCTTCTTCCTTTACATTTGCTGCGTAAATGACGGACTTGTATGTTAAAAGGTTAAACGAAGAGATCAGCTCCGACTCCTCCTCGTCCATGCACGCAAAAATGCGCGCCAATTCCCCGCCCTCCAAATGTTTGATGAGACGCTCCAAAAGCGCCGCTTCCTTCGCGGCTGACTTGTCGCCCATCGCCGTCTTCTTCACCTTCGAATAGCGCCGCTCCAGCACCTCCAAATCCGAGAAAATCAGCTCCAGATTGATGGTCTCAATGTCGCGCACCGGGTCAATGCTCCCCTCCACATGGATGACATTGGAATCCTCAAAGCAGCGCACCACATGCACGATTGCATCCACCTCCCGGATGTTCGCAAGAAACTGGTTCCCAAGCCCCTCTCCCTTCGAAGCCCCCTTTACCAGGCCTGCGATATCCACAAACTCAATCACGGCAGGCGTGATGCGCTCCGAATCATACAAATCACCAAGCACCTTTAAGCGCTCATCCGGCACCGCGACAACACCGACATTCGGGTCAATCGTACAGAACGGATAATTTGCCGACTCCGCCCCCGCCTTCGTCAATGAATTAAATAACGTGCTTTTCCCAACATTTGGAAGCCCGATAATTCCCAATTTCATAATACCCTCGTTTCCGCGGAAAACTACTGCTTCTTCCCGCCTGATTTTTTCAGTAAATTTTCTTAACTCCGTTTCCGGAATTCATTTGAAGCGGCTCTCTGGCACATCCTAATCCATCGATTCCACCATCAAAAGCCGCCCGGTGGAAAATTCCACGCCAAGCTTTTCCCCCACCGCCTCATTGCTGATGCACAGGCTGCTCTCCTGCTTTAGCACATGCCCCTTTAACGGGTAGGCAAAGCCGTGCAGGGTAAGCCCCTCAACCTGCGGGGTGAGCGCGAGGAATGAAATATATTTCCCGTACTGCCCGCCTCGAAAAAAAGAAAAACTGGTATGGTGGACAGAAATGCGGTTGTTCGCGTCCACGATGCAGGCAGAAAGCCCCGCCTGCTCAAAGCGCGCAAGCAAAAAAAGATTGGCAAGCGTGTGGTCAAGCCTTGTGCCGGTCGCACCGAAAAATACCACCTGTTCCGGGAAAAAATCCCTCCCCCCGGCATTTTCCTTCTCCAGCGCAAGCGCCAGGCAAACTGCAATCTCCGTGTCTGTCTCATCCTTTTTGGGATTGTAGCGCTGCACGGTCAGCCCGGCGGTATTTTCCCACCTCGCAAGCCCCTGCTCCCCAAGCGTATCAAAATCCCCGACTAAGTAATCCGCAGCCAGCCCCAGCTGCTCCGCCGCCAATATCCCGGCATCCACCGCAATCACATGCTCAAAACTGTGGTTTTTCAGATAATCCTGCAGCGCGCGCACGCTGACGCTTCCGCCGGTAACAACCAGCGTACTCACAGCTTTAATTCCTTCGCCTTGCGCAGCTGCTTGCGCTGCATCTCATAAATGTATTTCGACAAATTCCGGCTTGTCTCCTTAAAGCGGCAGCCATAGTAATACTTGAAGGAACCCTGCCGGCTCTCAAGCCTGCGCACAACCCTCGCCTGGCAGCTGATGACCCCAAAATCTTCTGTCTCGAAATCAAAGCTTACCTCGTCGCCATTCTCCAGTTTCTGATCCATATAAAGTCCCGCGCCGTCCTCGCTGATATCTTTTAAAACCGCCCTGCAATCCACATAGCGGAAACAATTCGCGCGCATCACATCCGCATTCGCATCGTAATTAAAAACCATCTCGCTGTGCAGTTCTTCCACATCGTCAAATTCCCTTAAGCGCTTTGCGTCGTACACAGTATACTGTACGATAAGCTTTTCCCCGACAAACACGCGGTATGCATTTCTGCGGTTAAAGCTCTCCCCTTCCATGTCCGAGCAAAAGCAGTGGAATTTTTCCCCATCCAGCGTCGTCACGCCGCCTGCGACAGATTTCCACTTCCACATTTTATCTTCTTCGCGGTAAACGATATCAATCGTATCCGTCTCCAAAAATTCGAACACGCGCGTCTTGCTTGCAATCAGCGTCACACATACGCGCCCCTTAGACACATCCTCAATCTTACTTACAACCCTGTAATGGTATCCCTCCCTGGTGATAAAAATCTCAAGCGGCTTCCCGATTTTCATCTCATTTAACAGCATTTGAAAAAGCCTCCTTAAACCCGGCAATGTTTGCCTCAATATTTCCGTAAAAAACGGATGTACCCGCGACAATATTATTTGCCCCCGCCGCAAGCACCTCTCCTATATTTTCCAACGTTATGCCGCCGTCCACCTGGATATCCGGGCAGGAAACCTTCTCCTGCGCGGCAAGCTCCATAACCCTTCCCGGCTTCTTTAACATATCGGGCAGGAATTTCTGCCCGCCATAGCCCGGATTTACCGTCATCACCAACACCTGGTCAACCTCCCGCAGAATGTAGCGCAAAACCTCCACCGGGGTCGCCGGATTGATTGCTACGCCCGCCTTCATCCCGCAGCGTTTAATCTGTGTAATTGTCGTGTGCAGATGGGTACAGGCCTCATAGTGCACCGTCAGAACGTCGGCACCGCATTTTTTAAAGTCCTCCACAAAACGAATCGGCTCATCGACCATCAGATGGACGTCAAAGACAAGCCCGCTCACTTTGCGTATCGATTCAATCACCGGCATGCCATACGATATCCTCGGGACAAATTTCCCGTCCATCACATCGATATGTACCATGTCGGCACCCGCAGCTTCCACCCTGGCAAGCTGCTCCCCAAGCACAGCAAAATCCGCGGAAAGCATTGATGGTGATAATAGATACATTCGTCTCCTCCTTTCCTTAATACCTTTTCCGGTTTTTTAATTCATGGAACAAAAGCACATAATTTTCATACCGCTCCCTGCTAATCTTACCTTCCAACACCGCGTTTTTCACGGCGCAGGAAGGTTCCTTATCGTGCAGGCAGCTCAGGTAGCGGCATTCCCCCGCATAATCCCCAAATTCCGCATAACAGTCCTTTAGCTCCTCTTTTTCCATCTCATCCAGATAGAGGGAGCTAAAGCCCGGCGTGTCAAACAGATAGGTTCCGCCGCCCACATAAAACAGCTCCGAATGCCTCGTCGTATGCTTGCCCCTGCGGATTTTCTCGCTGATATTCCCCGTCTGCATATTTGCCTGGGGGTACAGGGCATTTAAAATAGTGGATTTGCCAACGCCGCTTGGTCCTGCAAGCACCGTCACCCTTCCCTTTAACTGCGCGGCAAGTTCCCCGATGCCGTCCCCTTTCTTTGCGGAAACCATGAGCACACGGCAGCCGCTTTTCTCATAGATGCGCAAAAACTCTTTCTGCACCCTCTCCTCAATCTGGTCTTTTTTATTAAAACAGATTACCGTTTCCATCTGCTGCCTGTGCATCAGCACAAGGAAGCGGTCGAGAAGATTAAAATTTGGTTCTGGCCACGACATCGCAAACACAATAACCGCCTGGTCGGCATTTGCAACCGCAGGGCGGATAAGCTCGCTCCTGCGGTCCATGATATCCTCGATGTTTCCCGTCATTGCTTCCTTATCAAGCACCGTGACCTTTACATCATCCCCGGGCAGGGGCTTGATTTTCCGGTTCCGGAAAATCCCCTTTGCCTTGCACTCGTAAACACCGCAGCCCTCCACATTGACATAGTAAAAGCCCGCAACTCCCCTTATGATTTTTCCCTGCATGCAGCACTCCCCTAATTGATGCGGACAGCCTTAAGCTCTACCGGGTAGCTCCCCGCGTATGGCTCACCGTTAAACCAGACGGAAACCGTTGCCATGCCTTCCGTAAAACCGTCACTCTCATCAAGGGCAATATTAAAGTAATACGGGAAATCCTCCCTCGTAAACAGCCTTGTTTCCTCCTTGGTAATGTCCACCTCATTCCCATCCTGCGATATCGTGATATAAAGTGTCGCTGCATCATTTTCCGCAAGTGGCCAGTCACTGATTACAACCGTCGCCTGGTAGCTGTAGAGTGGCTCCGGTTCCGGGGTTGGCGTCGGGGTTGGGGTTGGCTCCTCCTCCACATCCGGGGTTGGCGTTGGGGTTGGTTCTTCATCCCCTTCCTCCGGGGTCGGGGTCGGCTCCGGTGTCGCGACCACTTCCGGTCCGGTGCTAAGTGCAATATCAACCTTTGTTCCCGTCGCAACCCGCTCACCCTCGGTAAAGCTCTGGAAGCACACAAGCCCTTCCGCATATCGGTTGCTGCTTGTATAATTCGTGGAACCCTGTAACAGCCCTGCCTTTGCAAGTGCCGCAACCGCTTCTTCCTCCGTCATCCCAAGAAGCCCCGGCATATCTGTCAGTGTAATGTCTGGTCCGGTGCTGACAACAACCGTAACGGTTCCACCTTCCTCCAAAAACTCCTCCGCTGCCGGCTCGGTGCGGATAACCATGCCGCTTTCGTACTCCGTGCTCGCTTCATAGGAAGGCTTCGTTTCAAAACCTATCCCCTCAAGCGCGGTCCTTGCCTTGTCAAGCGTGTAGTACGCAACATTCGGAATCTGTTTTGCCTCCGGTCCGGCGCTGATGGTCAGCTCAATCGTGCCATCCGGGGCAATCGAGGCATGTTCCGGCGGGTACTGCTCAATCACGTAGCCCTTCGGAACATCCTTTGAATACTCCTCCTTATCGCTGATAACGCTAAAGCCGGAGGATACCATCTGCAGATTTGCAATCGCATCATCTAGCTTAAGCCCGACCACGCTCACCATTTCCTTCATGCCGACAACCTCCGGGGTCGGTGTCGGGGTCAGCGTTATCGTCGGGGTTGCCTGCGGTGTCGGGGTCACCCCCTCCTCTTTATTGAAAATATCAAGCACACCGGAAAGATTTACGACAAGGTAAATAAGCGCAAGCCCTAAGGCAACCGCCGTGATGACCGTCCCGACAATGATAAATTTCTCAAATTTCGGGTCAACGCCATCCAGTTCCTCATCTTCTTCCTTCTGCACCTTCTTGGAGTTTGAGACTGTTTCCGGATGGCTGTCGTAATATACCGCTGGTGATTTCGCCGCGCTCTTAATCGACTCCATCTCCGCGTCCGTCATGTTAATCGTCGGGGAATCCGAAACCGAGACCGATGCCAGCTTCACAAAATCCCCGTCCGGGTTCGTAATCGAACAGCGCAAATCCGCAATCAGCTCCGAGGCGGACAGATAGCGGCGCTCCGGCTTTTTCTGCATACATTTCTGGACGATCTTCTCGATGCTTACCGGAACATCCGGGCGCAGGTCACGGATTGGCCTCGCCTCATCGTTGATGTGCGAAAGCGCCACGGAAACGGAGTTATCCCCCGCAAACGGCACCGCACCGCACAGCATTTCATAAATCGTAACGCCGAGGGAATAAATATCGCTCTTCTCGTCGGAATACCCGCCCCTTGCCTGCTCCGGGGAAAGATAGTGCACGGAGCCGACCGCATTCTGCGAGACGGTATTGGAGGTTGCCGCCTTCGCGATACCAAAATCCGTCACCTTAACCTTGCCGTCCCTTGATATGATGATATTCTGCGGCTTGATATCCCGGTGGATGATATGGTTTGCGTGCGCTGCCTCCATGCCCTGCGCAATCTGGATGGAAATGCCGATTGCCTCCTTGATTTCAAGCCTGCCCTTGCGCTCAATGAACTTCTTTAAGGTAATGCCCTCAACAAGCTCCATCACAATATAGTACAGCCCCTCATCATCCCCGACATCATAAACATTGACAATGTTCGGGTGGGAAAGCCCTGCCGCCGACTGTGCCTCCGCACGGAATTTCGCCACAAAATTCTTATCGCTCGAATATTCGTTTTTGAGTATTTTTATCGCCACATAGCGGTTTAACCTGTGGCATTTTGCCTTGTAAACATCTGCCATCCCGCCAGAACCTACTTTATCAATAATTTCATAGCGTTCACTGATGTACATACCCGGTTTAATCATAAATCTACCTCATTTCTGCATAATGCTTGCCATTCCCGGCTCATACACCGACTAAGACAATCGAAATATTGTCCCTGCCGCCGTGCTCATTCGCCAGTCTCAAGAGCTCGCTTCCCGCTTTCGTAATATCCTCACGGTTTTCTTTTACCACCAGGAATATCTCGTGGTCATCCATCATATTGGACAGTCCGTCCGAACAAAGCAGGATGATATCCCCCTGCTTTAGCCGGACCTCAAAAAAGTCCGGAACCACGCCAACGTTTGCTCCCATCGCCCTTGTAATGACATTCTTATTCGGGTGAAAACGGGCCTCCTCCCGCCTTAGCTCCCCGCGCCTTATCATCTCCTCCACAAGCGAGTGGTCCTGTGTAATCTGTGTAATCTGTCCGCTGTCCATTAGGTACAGCCTGCTGTCACCGATGTTCGCGATATACATATCCTCCCCGTCCACCGTCGCCGCCACGAAGGTTGTGCCCATCCCCTTTAGCTCAGGCCTGTTCTGCGCCTGTTCAATGAGCAGCCGGTTCGCACGGTGCACCGCTTCCTCCATCGTCTTAATCAGGGTCTTTTCTTCCCCGTCCTTTACCTGCCGGACAAACTCCTCCACGGCAAACCGGGACGCGAAGTCTCCCGCATTATGCCCGCCCATCCCGTCCGCCACGATAAAAAGATTCGGCAATATCCCGATTGGTTCCTCCCTGCAGTATACATAATCCTGGTTCATTTTTCTCTTCTGTCCTATGTCCGTAACAGAATACGTCTTCATCTCCGGCTCACCTCCCCTCCATATAGCTTTTGCGCAGCTGCCCGCACGCAGCATTGATATCGGAGCCCATTTCCCTTCTTATAGTAACATTTATTCTGTTTTTTTCAAGTATATTTTTGAAATTTTGTATATTTTTGGTGCAGGAACGCTTATAATCCCGCTCTTTAACCTCATTGACCGGAATCAGGTTGACCAGGCAGTTCTTTCCTTTCAGGAGCCTTGCAAGCTCCCCCGCCTGCGCTAGGCTGTCGTTTTCCCCCGCAATCAGGCTGTACTCAAACGTCGGCCTGCGCCCCTTCCGCCCATAATATTCACCGAGCGCCTCCATGACCTGCGCCAGGGGATAAAGCTTTGCGATTGGCATAATTTTCTGTCGGTCCACATCGTTTGGCGCGTGCAGAGAGAGCGCTAAATTCACGGTAAAATCTTCCTGCGCAAACTGCCTGATACGCGGCGTTATGCCGCAGGTTGAAACCGTCACATTCCTCCCGCTGATGTTTAAGCCGCTCCCGTCGCACAGCATCCGCAGAAACCGCACAAGGTTATCGTAATTGTCAAACGGCTCACCCATCCCCATCACAACAACATTCGAAACGCGCTCACCCGAGAGCTTTTGTATCTGGTACACCTGTTCTAGCATCTCGGATGCCGCCAGGTTCCTCACCAGCCCCCCAAGCGTTGACGCACAGAAACGGCAGCCCATCCGGCAGCCGACCTGTGAGGAAATGCAGACGGAGTTCCCGTGGTGGTAGCGCATCAGCACACTCTCTATCACGTTCCCGTCCGGAAGCCGGAACAGATACTTGCAGGTTCCGTCCAGCGCCGACGTAAGGCACTCCACCTCCTGCAGCGTGCACAAAGAAAATCTTTCCTTACATCTTTCCCTCAGCGAAATGGGAATATTCGTCATTTCATCGAAACTACCGCAAAGTTTTTTGTGAAGCCATTCGTAAATCTGCGCGGCGCGGAACGGCAGTGTTTCTCCAAGCTGCTCCAGCTCGGCTTTCAGTTCCGGCAATTCCATTGATTTGATATCTTTTTGTATCATTCGCAGCTTCCTCCCGCCTTTCTTCCAGATAAATCCCGCATATCATAGCTTCGCACAAACGACCAGCAACAGCATCCGCAAAAGGTGCCATTTTCTGTTCTGCTCATTTTGTTTCTTCCCTCTTGCGGAAACGGGCAACAAAAAATCCGTCCCATTTCCCCGCCTCCGGCAGAAGCTGTAAGTACCCATCTGCGTCCACCTGATCCGAAAGCACCTCCGGCAAATAGGGGGAAAGGCTTTCTGCAAACAGCCCCTCCGACGCTGCAAGCCATGCCGCATTCCCCGCATTTTCTTCCGGATTAACCGTGCAGGTTGAGTAAATCAGCACACCGCCCGGCTTTACGTACTGCGCGGCGGTATGTAAAATCTCCCGCTGCAGCGCGGCAAGCTCTTTTAGTCCTTCCGGTGTCACATTATATTTTATATCGGGTTTTTTCCCGATAATCCCAAGCCCTGAACACGGCAAATCTGCAAGCACAACATCCGCCCTGCCAATATCGTCCTTTCTGCACCTGACCGCGTCCCAGAGAAGCGGCCTGATATTATCAAAGCCGCACCTTACCGCATTTTCCCGGATTTTGGCAAGCTTATAACCAGAAATATCGCGGGCGCTTACCGTGCCGGCCAAAGGCAGTCCGGCATCCCCCTGCGCCGCCTTTTCCTGCACCCGCAGCACATCCGCCGCGTGCAGTGCCTTCCCTCCCGGTGCCGCGCAGCAGTCAACCACATACGCCCCGGAAGAAATCCCTGCGCACAATACCGGGAGCATCGAGCTTTCATCCTGTACGGTGAAATCCCCCTGCGCAAATCCTGTAAGCCCGGACACCGACTCCATGCCCGATATATGCAACGCTTCCGGCAGGAAAATACCTTCCTGCACCAAAACCCCCGCCTGCAAAAGCTTCTCCCTGCATTCCTTCACCCCACAGCGGGAGCGGTTGACACGCACCGTAAGCCCTACCGGTTCCAAAAACGCAGCAAACATCGCCTCTGCGCGCTCCCTCCCATACCATGACAGGAAAGCTTCCACCAGCCATTCCGGCATGGAATACACAAGGGAAAGCGCCTTTTTTTCCGGCATCTTAGCAGCAGCATCCGCGACGGAAAACGGCTCCCTCACCGCCGCGCGCAGCACCCCGTTCACATAGCCGGAAAGCCCGGAAAGCCCCCGCTTTTTCGCAAGCTTTACCGCCTCGTTGCAGACCGAAAAGGGCGGCACATCCGTGTAGTAAAGCTGATAAAAGCCCATCCGCAAAATCGCCCGAATCAGCGGCTTTTGCTTATCCACCTTCGTTTTCGAATAATGGTTTACCAAAAAATCCAGGGTAAGCAGCCGCTCAAGCGTCCCGGAAAAGAGACGTTTGGCAAACGCGCGCTCCTTTTTCTCCATCATCGGGTATTTTGCAAGCTCCCTTGCCGCCACGGTATGTGAAGGCTTTTTCTCCTCCGTCACCGCAAGCAGCATGTCAAGCGCCACAGCTCTTGCCTGCATCAGTCATCTCTCCTTCCGCCAAACAGCAGGATTAAGCGCAAAAGCTGCAGAATCGAGGCCGCCGCCGCTGCCACATACGTAAGCGCCGCCGCCGAAAGCACCTTCCTCGTACTTTTCACCTCATCGCCGTAAAGAATACCCATATCGGCAAGTGCGCGCACCGCACGGTTCGAAGCGTCAAGCTCCACCGGAAGCGTCACCAGCTGAAAAAGGACGGAAAGTGAAAAAAGGAGAATGCCCAGCGTGATAAAAAAGTTCGAGCTGCGCGTCCCAATCAAAAGCCCGACCAGAATCAAAGGCCATGACAGCCCCGCACCGATGTTTGCCGCCGGGACAATCGCCGTGCGCAGTTTTAACGGCAAGTACGCCCTCGCGTGCTGAATCGCGTGCCCGCACTCATGCGCTGCCACGCCGACCGCCGCCACCGAAGTGCTGCCGTACACCGAATCCGAAAGCCGCAGAACCTTTTGTCCCGGGTCATAATGGTCCGTCAGGTTCCCCTCCACATGTTCTACCGCCACATCATAAATCCCGTTTGCGTGCAGAATCCGCGCCGCCGCATCCGCCCCGGTCAGGCCGGAAAGACTGCGCACCTGCTGGTATTTTGCGTAGGTACTCTTTACCTTTGCGGATGCCGCAAGGCTAAGCGCCATACCAATCAACACCAGAATGTAAGTCCAATCCCAATACATAATTATAATCTCCTCCCTTTTTCATTCTACAATGGTTTTAAGTATATTTTACCAATAAAATGCGTAGATTCTTTTACATTCTCATTAAAATTTTCTTAAAACTACACCCCAAGCCTTGTTCCTAGCTCCATGGCATACCCGCGCAAAAACTCCTCCGCCGCCATGCGCTTTTTGCCCTCCATCTGCAATTCCAAAACCGCAAGCCCATCCTCCCCGGTCAGTACCGTAAAGGACTCCCTGCCTACGGCAATCACCGTGCCATATCCCCAGGCATTCTCCTTTGCCCTCTGCCGCTCCTTTGCGGACAACGGCATCACCTCACAGCGAAAAAGCTTTAAGTTTCTGCCGGAGAGGGTCGTGTACGCACCCGGCCACGGTATCAGCGCGCGCACCTTGCGTTCTAATACTTGCGCAGGCTGCGCAAAATCAAGCCGCCCCATCTCTTTTTTCAGCATCCCGACGTAGCTTGCGGATGCCTCATCCTGCGGCGTGCGCACCACTGTGCCATCCGCAATCTGCCCGATGGCACGGCGCAGCGCCACACAGCCTGCCGCCGCAAGCTTATCGTGCAGGCTCCCCCCGGTTTCCTGCGGGGCAATTGCAACCACCTCGCGCGCAATCACATCGCCGGTATCAATCCCCTCCGCCATATACTGGATGGTCACCCCGGTCTGCGTTTCCCCGTTCAAAATCGCATACTGAATCGGCGCAGCGCCGCGGTATTTCGGCAGCAGGGAGGCATGTACATTGATACACCCGTACTTCGGAATCTCAAGGAGGCGCTTTGGCAGAATCTGCCCGAACGCCGCCACAACAATCAGCTCCGGCGCAAGTGTCTCCATGCAGGAAAGAAACTCCTCCTCCTTCACTTTTTCCGGCTGATGCAGCACAAGCCCGTGCGCAAGCGCCACTTGCTTTACCGCAGAGCAGGCAAGCTCATGCCCCCGCCCCTTTGGGCGGTCCGGCTGTGTCACAACCGCCACAATCTCATCCCCCGCCGCAAGCATATCCTCAAGGATTACCGCCGCAATTTCCGGGGTCCCCATGTAAACAATCTTCATGTCATCCTCATTTCTGCAGGGAAGCCACATCCGCCCTGCTTCGTTGTTCCAACATCATGGCGCATCTTTGAGCATCTCCCGCCCGTTTTTCGATTCCCTGCTATACCTCAGGTCTCGCGTCGCGCAGTTCCCCCTCCACCTTATCAACATAGAGCACACCGCCAAGGTGGTCAATCTCATGGCACATCGCGCGGGCGAGCAGCTCCGTCCCCTCAAATTCCACCGGCTGCATATTGCGGTCAAGCGCCTGCACGCGGACATAATTCGGGCGCGTCACCCGCCCGACCTTGCCCGGGACGCTAAGACAGCCCTCATCCCCAGTCTGTTCCCCGGAAGCCTCCACGATTTTCGGGTTAATCATTACAATCGGCGCATCGGCATTCTCCGATACATCAATCACGACAAGCTGTTTTAAAATCCCCACCTGCGGTGCCGCTAACCCCACACCGTCCGCCTCATACATTGTTTCCAGCATATCATCAATCAGCGCCTCGATGCGCGGTGTCATCTGCGTAATCTCCCTCGACTGCTTCTCTAAGATACTATCCCCCATTTTCCTGATTTTACGAGTTGCCATTATTATATTCCTCCTTACATCAATACCCATTTACCGGGTCAAAATCAAACTGTATGCCCGCATTTTTAAATTGCTCCGAGTATAATATATAACCTTCCAGAAAATTTTTCAAGGCTACAAGCAAAGAATAATCCGATTCTTTTAAATAAATCATCCTCCGGTACAAATCATTCGCTTTCGCAAGCGATGCCGGGGCAGGCCCGATTCGCACCGTTTTCAAGGCATTTTCCCGGATAAAGCGGTCTGCCGCCCCCGAAAGAAGCCCTGCTGCCGCATCCGCCCGCTCCTCCTTCTCTGAAAAGACAAGCACCGCCAAGACATGGGAAACCGGCGGGTAACGCAGCGCCTTCCGGTACGCCATCTCCTGCGCAAAAAAGCCCTCGTAATCTGCCGCTGCCGCCATCTTTACTGCGTAATGCTCCGGCTGGTAGGTCTGGATAACCACCTCCCCGGCAAGCTTTCCGCGCCCCGCGCGCCCTGCCGCCTGCGCCAGCAGCTCAAACGTGCGCTCCCCGGCATGGTAATCCCCGGAATTTAAGGAAAGGTCCGCGGCAAGGATGCCCACCAGTGTCACATTCGGGAAATCGTGCCCCTTAACAATCATCTGTGTGCCGACCAAAATATCCGCCTCCCCGCCAGAAAACGCCGACAAAATCTCCTCGTAGCTCTCCTTTTTCTTCGTCGTGTCCGCATCCATGCGCAGCACGCGCGCCTGCGGAAAAAGCTTTCTCACGCCCTCCTCAATCTTTTGCGTCCCCGTGCCAAATCCCGCGATATACTTTGAGCCGCAGACCGGGCAGACGGGCGGTTTTTTCTGCCTCTCCCCACAATAATGGCAGATGAGCATCCCATTGTCGTGCTCCGTCATCGAAATATCACAATGCGGACATTTCATCACATGCCCGCAGGCACGGCAGGAAACAAAGCCCGCATAGCCCCTGCGGTTTAAAAAAAGCATCGTCTGCTGCTTTGCTGCAAGCCGTTCCTTCATTTTTTCCTGCAGGGAATATGAAAAAATCGAGCGGTTCCCCGCCGCAAGCTCCTCCCGCAAATCAACGACGGACACCTTTGGCATCGATGCCCCCAAAACGGCGCGCTCCTTTAATGCAAACAGCTCATATTCGCCCCGCAGCGCCCGCTCATAGGACGTAAGCGACGGTGTCGCGGAGCCTAAAACCACTGATGCCCCCGCAAGGCGCGCCCGCTCGATTGCCACCTCGCGCGCATGGTATTTCGGCGGCATCTCGCTCTTGTAGCTGCTCTCATGCTCTTCGTCAAGGATAATCAGCCCAAGCCTTGCAAACGGGGTAAAGAGTGCGGAACGCGGTCCAATCATAATATCAATCTCCCCATTTTTCGCCCGCAGGCTCTGGTCGTAGCGCTCCCCCGCCGACATGCGCGAATTCAGGATGGAAACCCGCTCCCCAAAGCGCTGGTAAAAGCGCGAGAGCGTCTGGTAGGTCAGCGCAATCTCCGGAATCAGCATAATCACCTGCCGCCCGGCGCGCACCACCTCCTCGATAACCGACAGATAAACCTCCGTCTTACCACTCCCGGTTACCCCGTGGACTAAGTATGTTTTATGTATGTCCGCCGCCAAATCTGCTGCAATCCTGTCATGGATGCGGCGCTGTTCTGGGTTGAGCGCGGAAAGGAATGTGGTGGCTGTGCCAATTGCCGCCCCCTCGCCCGAAAGTTTTAGCATATTCGCGATTGGGTTGCGGTAACCTGCCTGCACCTTCACCTGTACAATCCCTTCCCGCACAAGCGCTTGTACCGTCGCTGCGGAAACCGCAAGCTTGCCTGTGATAAGCTCCCACGGCAGTTCACGCTCCCGAAGCAGCTCGCGCAAAAGCCGCTCCTTCGCCGCATGTTTTCGCCGCACCGCCTGTGCTAACGCGTCCCCTGCCACATCCGCGCCCGCCGCAAGCACCACGGTTTTCTTTTCCACCCGCCGCACCGCCTGTTTCACCGGAAGCACCGTGCGCAGTGCATCATTCATCGTCGCCCCGAAATTCTCACGGATAAAATACGCCAGTTCAATCATCTGGCTCTCTATGACCTGCCCGCGCTCCTTCACCGAAAAAATCGGCTTGATACGCTCTACGGCAATCTTTGGCTCCTGTGAAAGCCCGACAATATACCCCTCGCGCTTCCCGTGCCCGAACGGCATCACCACCGGCGCACCCACAACAGCGGTGGAAAGCAGCCGTTCCGGGATACTGTACTGATAGGTTTTATCCAATTGTCCGCTCGAAATGTCCACAATCACATCCGCGTACATTCCCGCCCTCCTTCTGCCGTTGCAGTGTCTTGCTCCCTGTCTGCCATATATTCCCCCGCAAAGCTTCCCATCCGCTCCATATTATAATCCGCCATGCCAATACCTTCGCATTTTCGCCTCTTTCATATTTCCGCCGAAAGTCCTGCCACCAATTCTTCCAGCTTCATGCCGCGTGAGCCCTTGAACAAAACCGCATCCCCATCCCGCACAAAGTTTCTTAAGAACGAAAGCGCCGCCGTATTGTCCGCAAAGAGAAATCCCTGCACCGGGTGCGCGTATGCATCGGCATTCTCCACCGGCATCTTCTGCCCATGCACATGGATATCCGTCCCCTGTGCCGCCTGCACATAATACCACGCCTGCCCGCCAACCGCCACAATGCAGTCCACGCCGCACTCCGCCGCATAGCGCCCGACCTGCTCATGGCATTCCTGCGAAATTGCACCAAGCTCCAACATATCCGCCAACACCGCGATGTGGCGCACGGCATTCACCGCCATCAGGCTGTCAATGCCGCCCTTCATGGAATCCGGGCTGGCATTGTAAGTGTCATCAATCAGCGTCATCCCGCCTACCTTAAGCCTGCCCCCCCGCATCGCAATCGGATGGTATCCGGCAAGCCCTTCTGCCGCCTGCCCTGGTAAAATGCCGTAATGCTCCGCCACCGCAAAAGCCGCCAGGGCATTGAGCACATTGTGCTGCCCCGCCACAGAAAGCCGCACGGCGATTCCCTCCTGCTGCCCGCGCAAAAGCACAAACTGCATCCGCTCCTCCACAACCCGGATATCCTTTGCGCGGTAATCACAATCCTCCCCCGTGCCGTAGGTCACAACGCGGATATCCGGAAATCTTTCTGCCGTGGCCTCATCCATTGCAACCCCGCACACAGAGATAACATTCCCTGTTTCCTGCCCCCCGGAAACCTCTTTTGCGTATGCCGCACCAAAATTCCCTTCCCTGCAAACCATCCGCCACGCATCCGCAACCTCTTTTAACATCGGGTCGTCCGCATTTAAAAACAGCACGCCCCCGTCCGGGAACTCATTGATAATATTCAGTTTCTCCCTGCGGATATTCTCTTTGGAGCCAAGCTGCCCGATATGCGAAACCCCAATGTTGGTCATCACTGCGCACTCCGGGCGCGCCACACGCACAATCCGCCCCATCTCGCCCGGCATGCTCATGCCCATCTCAATCACCGCAATCTCGTGCTCTTTTTCGAGCCTGCACATCATGCGCGGCAGGCCGACCTGGCTGTTCATGTTCCCCTCGGTCTTTAACGTGCAAAGCCCTGTCTCAAGCGCCGCCGCGACCATCTCCTTCGTCGTCGTCTTCCCGACGCTTCCGGTAATGCCGACAACCGGGATGGAAAATGTGCTGCGCACATGCGCCCCAAAACGCTGCAGCGCCGCCACATTTGGATTCTTCTCATCCGGCAAATCGATATACACATATGCCATACTATCCTGCATCCCCGGCTGCGTTTGCTCATTCTTAGCCGCAGTTTCTTTCTGCACGGCTTCCTGCCCCGCCCCCGCATCCTTTTGTAGCAGTACAGCCACATCCTTTCTGCACGTAAACGCCGCGCGCATCCCATGCGCGTATGCATCCCCGATAAAATCGTGCGCGTCCACCCGCTCCCCGATGACCGGCACAAACATCGTCGCGGCATCCCCTTCTTTCGAATTTGTCGAAAATTCTTTGATTCGAATTCCGCCGTCCCTGGCAATCAGCTCGCCGCCCACAATATCCGCAATTTCCTTTACCGTATACTCTCTCATCACAAGCCCCTTCTCACAGGGCGTTCCCTAAAAACCCGCCCCCGCGCTACGCACGGCAAAGCCGCTTCCCACAAACAGCAGTCTCAAGGCACGCCCTGGCCATAATGTTGTAATTATACTACATTTTCCGGAGAATGGGAACTATTTTTTTGCCGTATACAGAATGTTTAGGGAAGGTGCTGATGGATAAGGATTGGAATCGGCTGAATAATCTTATTTATCAGGAAAATTGTTTCAGAAGTTTATGCTCTTTGACAAGTGGAGATACGCATTACTGGGCTTTTCTTGATATGTTGGACGCGCTTGCGGTGGGAAACATGAAAACGTTTGATTTACTTGTCCCCCACAAAACAGAACGGGTAACACATATTTATCCCGCATACCGGCCTGCCACCGATATGCTGATTGGACTTTGGCGCAAGGACGACAGCGTTTTAGATTATGCCGTTCCAAGGGCAAAAAAATTTGTATCCGGAAAAAGACCTCAATGGGACCGGGCAACAGTCGCTTACTTACTAGCACTATATGATAAAAACCCGGAAGAAGCGGGAGTACAATTAGAACTTTTGTGTAAAGGAGCCATGCGGTCAGATTTTGATGCTGATACGGATAAACTTCTTTTTGTCCCTGCACATGGATTATATCAGCTTGCCGTCTGCTTGTGGGAGGAAGAACTGTTTCGGCAGCTACCTATGCCAAATCATAAAATTTTCTCCAAAGAATACGCTATTTGGAGAAATACACAAACGGTACATCCTGAGTTATTTGCAAAATATCCTGAACCAATTATCAATAATATTTTGATAAATCCTGAACTTGAAATGTAGGGCAGACTTAGTGCGCAGCCAAATTGTTTCTGTTAAAGCTTCCGTTGAAAATTCCGGTTTATAGAACAAAAAACCGGGGCGTAGCAGCTATCACATAGCCGCCGCGCCCCGGTTTCTTATGGGGTAGAAAAATGGGGGAAATATCCGAACTTAAAATCCATATTTTTTTGCTCGTCTCTGAAAACTTCATATACATAAGCAAGATTTTGGTGTACACTAAAAAGGGATGTTATCGGATTATGCCGACAGGCTTTTCAGAACCCAATAATTCCACTACAAAATTCCAGGTTTAAACAACTCCAAACAGGATTTGCAAAGCTTAAAACAAAGAGAGGTATCTTATGAAAACAAAAACAGGACACAAACTAAAAGCACCACGCACATTCAAATCCAATACCAGAAAGGTATGTTGTACACTTCTGGCTTCCTGCATCCTTTTTTCTTCGTGTGGGAAAAATGCAGACAGCCCTGACCAGGACTTAACCCAAGGCATGACAACGACCGCTCCACAAAAAACCTTGTTTCCTTCCTTAACCCCAACGAACACACCAAAACCTACCCCAACACCAGAACCAACTCCGACAAACACACCGATTCCGACCTCAACACCGGAACCAACCCCGGCACTAGACTTTACTTTCCTGCCGCAGCCGGACGAGCCGGACAAAACTTCCCTGCTCGACTATATGTCACAGGAGGAACTTGATGCTGCAGGCTCTTCCTGGATATTCCTCCACGGACATGAAGACACAAACGATATATCAGATTTTGTTTCCACGGAAGAACTGGATGCTGCCATGTCTCTTGCATATGATTCTCACAACTGTCCGCAGCTATTTGCACGCTATCACGGTCGAATGAACACATATGTATACGTCATTGACCTCATCCAACTAAATTCCCAACAAAAAAACAGTATTATCCGCTTACAGTTTTACAGCAGTCCTTACCGGATGGAGCATCTGGAATTGGTTCAGGAATTATGTATCCTGATACCGCATACTGATTTCGAATCCATTGAAAATGGTTTTGAAATTCTCGATTTAAATGAGGATTATCACGATGATTTTCGCCTTGAACTTGGTAGCGATGTTAAAAATGTTATGTCTTTCTATTTTGTTTATGACCCTCAAAAAGAGGAATATACTTACCTGGGGGAGTTTGCTTATACAACCTTCTTCCCTGAAGAACAAATTTTATATGAGAATTCCTATGCTACACACGATAATTTATTCCGTAAATATAAGATAATCGGAACAGAAGCAATTCTTATGGAGCAAGTCCATATCGTTGAATATACTTATAGCTATAAAAAACGCACGGGTGATGAACTAACTACTATAATAGAAACGACTTCTTATGAAGATTTCTTAAAATATATTGATATCTCGGAATGGTCCAATATCGATTGGCCATCACCAGAATACTAAGCAACAATGAAGAACCGCATTGCTTCCATAATAAACCATGTGGTTCTTCATTGTTGCTTAGCTGTTATATTTCAGGGTAGATTTAATAAACTCATAGTGCTCATGCCTCTTCTTCATAGCGCTAATGGATGCGTTTTCAATAAACACCAATTTTGTAACTTGGTTAGATACTGTCTCGCTATCAGCGTTCCAATCAACTTCCCCTGTCTCTGAAAACTTCATATACATAACCAAAATTTTGATGTAAAATAAAAAAGGTCTGTTATCGGATTATGCCGACAGGCTTTTCAGAACCCAATCATTCCACTACAAAATTCCGGGTTTGAACAACTCCAAACAGGATTTGCAAAACTTAAAACAAAGAGAGGTATCTTATGAAAACAAAAACAGGACACAAAACAAAAGCACTGCACACATTCAAATCCAATACCAGAAAGGTATGTTGTACCTTTCTGGCTTCCTGCATCCTTTTTTCTTCCTGCGGGAAAAATGCAAACACCACTGACCAGGACTTAACACAAGGCATAACAACTGCCGCCCCACAAAAAACCTTGTCTCCTTCCTTAACCCCAACGAACACACCAAAACCTACACCAACACCAGAACCAACTCCGACAAACACACCGATTCCGACCCCGACACCAGAACCGACCCCAACACCAGACTTTACTTTCCTGCCACAGTCGAGTGAGCCGGACAAAACTTCCCTGCTCGACTATATGTCACAGGAGGAACTTGATGCTGCGTTTTCCCTCTCTTATGACCCGGATTCCCCGATGCAGCTTTATGCAAGGTATCAGGGGAAATTTGAACCCACGCTCTGCAATTACTGCATTGATTTAATCCAAATGGATGATGTTATAAACGACATTCTTATAAACATAAGAATTTATAGCGGTTCTGTCCGATATCTTAAATATGGTGATTCTTATATATTACAAAATATGTATTACTATATTGATACAACTCCTCAATTAGATGTATCAAGAGAAGTTTTACAAATAATGGATATCAATAACGATGGATTCGATGATTTTGTTCTCGACCTCGGTCTTGTAGGTAATAAAAATAAATATTCGCTTGCCTTTGTCTACGATACGGAAAATGCCATCTATACCTTGCTTGGTCATTTTTATACTGCCACTTATATTCCGAACGGACAAACAATTTATGAACAAAACAATGCCCCTATGGGCTATCCTTCTCAACATTGCAAATACCTCGTTGTCGGCACAGAAGCAATTCTTATGGAATCTATCGACTGGCTTGGCGATTCTCATACTTATCAAAAACGCATCGATGGTGAACTTGTAACGCTTCTTGAGGATGCAACTTATAAAGAATTATGCGAAATGATTGTTGATTTCGAGACATGGCGCACTATACCGGCATCTATTGAATAACAGTAAAAAATACACCGTTATAAGAGGTAAAATACCTTGCTTATGTTATTAAGAAACATCATTATGCATAAACTGATAATAATGAAAAACCACTGCATCTAACCTGATATGGCAATGCAGTGGTTTTTTATTCTTCCTATTTGTATTTAAGAATAGAACTAATTGTTAGATACTTTTGATACCTTTCATCTAATACTGCTACAGATGCATTTTCACTATAAATTTTTTGTGACGGCATAGGATATCTCTTTCGCCCCCTGATTCCAATCTAAAGTATTGACTATTTTTGCTTTATCCCAAAACCAAGCAGAAGATATTCCCGGATATTTCAGCGCGACGTGTTGGGTTGCATACATTCCATTGCCATTAATCTGTCCCGGATAAATGTAGGGATCTTTCGGATAACCGTTCGCCGACTTATTTACATGGTCGCTGAAATCTCTATAATTATAATACCAAGTCATCTGCAATACTCCAGCACCACAATATGGTGAATAATCTTCTCCTCCTTTCACATATCCTTCTCCTGGTCGATACCCATCTTCCATAATGTTTGTGCTTTCTTGCGTTTCAGCCATCATCTGCGCCAGAAAATGCAGTACCTTTTCTCCAGTTGTAATTCCATACTTATTCAATCCTTTGTTGATATCCGCCACAATCTCCGGCTTAATCAGAATCCCAAAAAATCCGGCTCGCGCCAGTTTGCCCGGGGTCAAGTTTACCGTACTCCCATTCAACCACGCCGTATCCGCCGTCAAATCCTGCAATACCGCCAGGGTAACCTGGTTCACATTTCCAGTCACGGTAATCCCCTTATCCTGTTGGAACTTCTTTACAACCGTTTCCAACACACTGTCATAACTTCCAATCGCGGCACAGGTGTATCCGTGCTGCTTTAACAAATCCCGCACCAAAATAACCGCATCACCACTGTCACCGCTATGCAGGGTAGCCAATCCGTACTGGACTTGTTTGGTTGCCGGATGTAGTGGCTGCGTCTCATACAAAGTTCCGCACCAAGATTCCAGTTTCAGCAAGGTTTCCTTATTTACTGTACCAGTTTGTGTCAATCCATTCTCTACCTGAAACCCTGTCACAACTGCCTTTGTCGTGCTTCCAAATTTCCCATCCGCTGTCAGGTTAAACCCGTACATATGCAGTGCCTCCTGCACTACCTTTACTCCTGTATTCGCAGTGTTCGTCGGGTCATATTGGTAAATCCGTGTCCCTGCACGAACCTGTGCCAATGTAAAATCACCGTTATATCTTTCCTCCATAATTGCCTCCATTTCTTCTCGGCACAACTTCCGTCCGGGTGAATCCTTGTTCACTTTGTTCTTACAGATTGTGCACAATCCATGTATTTGATGGCTTTTTTCACCATCTGTCTCTATTTTAAGACAGATTCTTCATTTTGTATATGAAGTTTTTTGATACAGGCCAATTTTTTTCACTATGTTTTCTTCCATTTTTTTCCATGATATAAAAAACTTTCCCTGTACCTGAAAACTTCATATACAACCACTTTCTTCTTTGCTATAATCGCGTTATCAAAACCAAAGGAGGTTCTTTTATTATGAAAAAAACAAACCACAAAAAACCATTTATCACTGCTATAATCGGCATTATCCTTACTTTTTCCGTACTATCTGCGGCAAAAGCTTCGGCTGCGCCGCCAGATACTTACCTGCCAGCGCAGCCGACCACCGAAAAACCGCTCCCAGGCATTACACCACCCCCAGGCATCCAACCATTGGATGATTTTCCGGGCAAAAAGGATCTCGGTTAAGGCGCTTCAATTTTTCTTCTTATAAAATCAGCAATTCCTTCTTCCTGAAACATTTCTGAAACCAACGCGGCAATTTCATAGCCGCTGTTGATTTCAGAACGTTCTTCCTTCGTTATCCCTTCCCGCTTTAACATCTCATTTGTATTATACGACCTTGCATAGAGCAAACCGGAAAGCAGTTCTGCATACCCTGTCTCAAAAATTTTTTCGATTTCATGCTCCCCCATTTCGAAAGCTTCTTCTATCTTACCCATTTCCCCTTTCCACTTAATTATCGCACGCATATAATTCGCATAGACTTTCTCTCCATAAAAAAACTTATCAGGATAACGCAACAGATTCCTGTATGTTTTTTCCAGTATTTCTACTGCCTTCCCATAGTCGCCCATATCACCATACACATTTCCAATCTGAAAAATAATGATAGCTTCCCACGGTGTAAGAAAAGCCTTCTCAAAAGCATCCGTTTCAAAAGCAGAAAATGTCATTTTCAATATCTTTTTGAAAAGTTCAATTGCTTCTTCTGGTGTGATTCTCTTAAATTCCAGGTCAAGTATCACATGGTTCGCCGCCAGATACTGCCGGTTCGTCAAGTATTTTGTTGATAGCCTTGCCTCAATCTTTTTTAGGATTTCTTCTGCCTCCCCATACCGGAACCCTCCCAGCGCAAGGCTTAACTCTTTTTCCAAAACTAACACCTCATACTCATCCGTCTGCAAATAACAGTCTCCGAACACCTCTTTTTTCCCAAGTCTTTCCAGCAACAAGAAAAGCGTATGCTGGCTTGGATGGCGCTTTCCGTTTTCTATGTAAGATAAATTCTCTATCGTACAGATTTCTGACCATTTCGTTAGTTCACAAACCTGCTGATGTGTCAGCCCTAATGTTTCTCTAACACACCGCAGGTATAATCCAATGCTAAAGCTTGCCATCCCAGTTCCTCCTTCATAAAAATCAGCTGTTGTTTCGCCTTTTCATATTTTTTCTGTGCCATCCAAAGCGCTGCAAGATACTGCCCGTATTGTAATAATTCCGCAACAATTTTTATTTCGTTTTCATCCTTCAAATCAATTTCCTCTAAAAATTTTGTTATGGAATCCTCCGGTTTTCTGTCGGATTTCCTTTGCTTCCTTAAATCTTCTTTTGACGCATCCGAAAGCATGTCATACCGCTTTGCACAATACGTTTCCATCAAATCACTAAGAAAATAAATCCTGCGGAATTTCAGGTTTAATTGGATTCCATGCATTAAAATATCTTGTGCCCTATGTTCCCCATATTTTCCATTTTCTTTATGCTCCCATAAAAACTTCCCATATATCAAACAAAATTCCGGCAGCAATTCCAACTGCCGCTCATCATCCATTCCAAAACCCATGGCGTTTTGGTACATTCGTCCATAAATCTCCTCTGTTTTTTTATACTCTTTTTTACGTTTATAATACTCTGCCAAAGCGTAAAGAAACTCCCATTCTTCCTGTGTATAAAATAGTTTCTGTGTCAAAAGTTCCTCCCACGTCCTGCGCGCTTCTTCGGATAATTCATCCTGCGAAAGTGCCCGGATTCTTTTCTGCCATGAAACCCATATGCGCTCCCATTCCACATCATTCATAGCTTCAAATGCTCCCGATGCTTCCTCATACGATGCGCCCTCTGGCAATCGGAGTTCCTTTAAAAATTCTGTTTGTTTTTGCTGTGAAGTCCATGCTGCCCCCTGTTTTTCCCCTGTTGCCGGAAATGTGCACCATGCGTTCCTATCCTTCCCGCCCCCAAAACTTCCCCGCCATGCCACAAGCCATTTCCGCAAGGCTTCCTTCCCTCTCTCCTTCTCATCATAATAAAAATCATATTTTCCCGCAAACATTCCCATGCGGTTTAAAAGGGAACGGAGCAATAAATGATGCTCAAACCCCGAAAAGTTTTCTCCCCACCCTTTTTCCAACCGCTCCAACACACTCTTTTTACAGATTCCCTGTGCTACCTGCTTTAATGTAAGCCCTTTCCATAAACGAGCCCTGCGCAGGGAATGCCCAATCGAAAATTCATTTTTCTCAAGCTCTGCCCCAACCTGTTTTCCCGCCACCGAATCAGTTCGTTCCTCCGGTTCGGAGAGAAGAATTTCATATTTTCGTTTGATTTGTTCTTCCATGTGTCCCCACTCCTTCGCTTCGTCTGCAAATTATGCACAATGCGTATATTTTGATTATATCATGTTTTCTTCTGTTTGAAAAAGACATTTTCCTACGTTTTATCCCATTATATAAATCTTAACATTTTTGTAAAATATTTTTAACAAATTCAAAGTGCATCTTATAAAAATACAAAACGACGCATATCAATATCCCATATCGAAAAAGCTAAAAAAATCATAATTTTCTTTAATGCAAAAATAGAGTGCATAGACGAATTTTCTATACACTCTGACGCTGCGCAGATTATTTTATTGCAGCTTCATAACAGCTGCCGATTGATTTAATTTTATTTACGAATAACTTTTCGCATACCAGAACCACAAAATTCATGAGGAATTATTTTAAAACCTCTTTTCTCATAAAATATTTCTTTCCCTTTTTCTGCAACCAACTGTATGCTAGAACGCCCCCCGGCCGGTGTTTCCCTATCAACATATTCGATTATCATATCGACGATTTTACTGCCGATACCCATTTTCTGATAAGCGGGCTGTACCACAACATCCGCTATTATATAATACATCCCGTCACCAATTAATCTTCCCATTCCAACTGCTTGATTATCTTTCACCGCAACCACGGTATACAAACTATGAGCAAGTGATTTCTCTGTCTGTACTTTTGAAAAATTTAACCACCCAACGCTTTCTCTCAGCCTGCAATAATCCTCATAGCATAAAATATTTTCTTTATAATCCATATGAATTGAATCCTCCCTATTGTAAGTCAAAGAAGATGATACCATCGTATGTGCATTGTCAAGGGCTAACGCAACACTTTCCTCCTGACCGTTTAAGGTATCCTCAAGCAATTTTTCCGAAGCATTCAGGATTGCCATCACTTCTTCCCACCCACCAGTCCTCATTGCATTATTAAATTCTTCCATAATTTCATTGTTTGGGATAAATACCTCTTTTCTCTCCAAATCATATGCCAGATAACCCAAATGGATTAGCAGGGTCAGCACATCATCCTTTATATGAAATGTCCACATATCATTCTGGAAGGTAAGCGTATTTACTTTGACATGACCACCCCCAAGCATTTTGATAATATCTGCTCGCAGCCCATCAAAGTCCCTGTCAATATAAACCTTCAATGCCTTATAAGTTTCTGTCAAAGTCCAGTAATTTTCACATCTGTGGCTAAGCATAGCCTCCACCACGGATTTTGGATTGTAAACATGGGGGAACTTTGTAAACATGTATCCATCATACCAGTTGCTTACTTCTTCAAAATCCATATCAAACAGCTCACACAATCCTTTCACCTCATCCTCGGTAAACCCTGTATATTCTTCCAACGCCCTTTGGTCGGTCATGGAATATTCCGAGAACATATTCAACGCAGAATGTACCCCATATTTTTTAATCGGAAGAATACCGGTCATATAAGCGAAAGCAATGTATGGCTGATCTTTTAACAAATCCCTCAGAAAATCAAGATACTGTCTTTGTAACTCTTCTGACTTCTGTCTCTCCCTCATGATACAATCCCATTCATCCATCAGGAAAATAAACTCCCGCCCTGTCTCTAAATAAATGTGCCGAAGCAATACAACAAGCCCTGCTGCATCTTCCGGCAGAAATTGACCATACTCCTTCCGAAGTTCCTTACAAACCTCTGCCGTAAGATACTGAATTACTTTTCCCTGTTCTGCCTCAATCAAAATTTTTGACATATCAAGATAAATCACATCATATTTATTTAAGTGTTCCCCAAAACCTGGCTCACTCTCAATCTTCAAACCTCGGAATAACTCTCTTGAATCGCACCCACGGCTATAGTATGCTGCCAACATTTTAAGCGCCATGGACTTACCAAAACGTCTTGGCCTGCTGACGCAAATATATTTTCGTTCTGTATTCAAATACTTATTTGTTAATGCGATTAAGCCCGTCTTATCCACGTAAATCTCTGTATTAATCGATTCCCGGAATCCCTTATTATTCGGATTCAAATAATATCCCATTCTGCTGCCTCCTCAACACAACTCTATCCCAATCTTGCTTCCACCGCCTCCGCAGCAATGCTTCATTTGCATTCCCTTTCAAATACCCCCATACCAATACCTCTTTCGCTTAAGTTTACACCACCTAACCTTACACTGTCAAGCAGAACCAAAAGACCAAAAGTCTTATACCCACACTACTTTCAACTTTATTGTCATTCTCGAATTTTAAAGTTCTTTCAGTTCTTTACAAAAAATTTTTCATTTTCCCGCAAAACGTCATATACAACACCCAATTTTTGATGTATATTAAAAGTAGGATATTGTTCTTTTCACCCATACATTTCAAACAATAAGGAGGAACCTTATGAAAACAAAAAAACTTTCCAGAATTACATTCCACGCCCGGAAGCTATCCTGCCCCCTGCTGATATCCTGCCTTCTGCTTTCTTCCTGCAAAAAAAATGCGGATACCCCCACCCCGGACTTAACGCAAGCCCCCCAAAAACCGCCTCCACATCACAGGGGACTTCCTCCCCTGCCCCAACGAACACACCAAAACGAAGCCCGACTCTACCTGGAAACGATACAGATTTCCTTACTCCAGGGAAAAAGTCACCGTTACATCTTTGCTGCCCAACGCTTCCTCCCATCCATCAAGATTATCAATCCGCCCTAATCTTGTATAGCTCCATGAATTGGAACCATAAAATAAAACAATCTGATTTCCCTGATACAGAACAATATCCCCGGATTCCGTTGTAATCTGGCGATTGCTGGCAGGAAGGCTTTTTCCCAATGCCCCTACCTTTTCAAAACCTGCGTAGTCCCTCATCCGGATAACCACTGGTTCATTTTCCATCATCTCTATCAGGGCGTTTACAGCACTATTGTCTTCTAAAGTTGCATAAAATATATTTCCATTTACCTCGACTTTCATTTTCATATTTGCATCCTCCTCCTCGCTGTTCTTATCGTCTACTCTCCCGATTTTTATTTCGCCAATTAAGCGTTCTATGAATTCCCTGCTGGAAACTACATCGCCAAAAGTATACGCCCCATTCAAACTTCCAGAAGTTTGTACATTTGGTTTTTGCCCATTCTGACTATTTCTGTAGATTGTAATTGTAAATAGCACTGTTAAAAACAGCATCATGCTGATAAGTCTTTTCATACTCTGCCTCCTTGTGTCATCCGCAATTTAATTATAGTGATGGCAATCATAAATAGCAAATACTTATATTTAATCCATTTCCATAGTTGAAACCTATCCAAAAATATGTTATATTGGATAAAGACAACAGAAGGGATGAAACAAATATATGGAACTGCGTGTACTCCAGTATTTCCTTGCCGTGGCAAGGGAACAAAGCATTGTAAGGGCAGCAGAATCCTTGCACCTTTCACAGCCCACGCTTTCTACACAAATAAAAGCGATGGAAGAAGAATTAGGAAAACAGCTTTTAATCCGCGGAACAAAAGGTTCAAGAAAGGTAACCCTTACAGAAGAAGGGATGATTCTCCGGAAACGGGCAGAAGAAATCCTGAATCTGGTGCAGAAAACAGAACGGGAAATTTCCCTTTCCGACCAGGTCATTGTGGGCGATGTCTATATCGGAACCGGCGAGACCGATGCCGTCCGTTTTATCGCCAAAGCAGCACAGGAAATTTACAGGAGCTATCCTGGCATTCATTATCATATTGCCAGTGGTAATGCACAGTTTGTCATAGAACAACTGGATAAAGGGCTGATTGACTTTGGAATCGTATTTGGCGCAATCAATCAGGCAAAATATAACTCCATTCAAATGCCATTTAAGGATATTTGGGGTGTATTGATGCGGCAGGATTCACCTCTTGCCACAAAGAAAATGATTGCCCCAGAAGACCTGTGGGATAAACCGCTGATTGTGTCACAACAGGGGGATAACCGTGGGGCATTGTCCGCCTGGATGAAAAAAGAAATGTCGGAATTAGAAATTGTTGCGACCTATAACTTGCTCTTTAATGCCTCCCTGATGGTTGAGGAGGGATTGGGATACGCCATCGGATTTGATAAAATCATCAATACTTCCGGCAGCAGCAACCTATGCTTTCGCCCACTTACGCCAAAAAGAGAAGCCGGAATGAGTATTATCTGGAAAAAATATCAAGTATTTTCGAAGGCTTCCGAAAAATTCATGCAGAAAATGAAAGAATTACTAGAAGCCGCTGATACATTTTGATATTGCAATATTTCCTTAATTCATTTATAAAAAGCATTTAAAATCCACTGATAATTTTACAGAAAAAAGAACCGCACCGGGCATTTCCACCCACACGCCCCATGCGGTTCTTTCCTTTCCTCTTATCGTTCTATCTCAAGCACTGCCATCAGCCCCGCCAAAAGCTCCTCATCGATAAATTTTGCTGCTGCGCGGTTATAAAACACATTCGTGGTATCCCATAACACCGGGCACATGCCACGGCTGTACGCCGCTTCGCACACGGCAGTTAAATAGCGGTTCACGGCACCCTCCGCCTTATTTTTTGTCGCGCTGCCGAACTCGCCGACAATGACCGGAATCCCTTTGTCGATAAAATGCTCTTTCATCATATCCATGTTTTTATACAAAAGCTCATAATCCGCATCGCTGCCCCAATCTGCCTGCATCTTGCCCCAGCTTGCGTCCGCGTCCAGAATCGCGAAGGTGGATGGCGTATAATAATGCACGGACACGGCACAACGGCCTGCCGGGTCTTCCGGCATTTTGAACATCTCATCGCAGGTCAGCTCGATATCCGTCGCGTAGCCCGCAATCAACAGATGGCGCAGGGCATTATTGCCGCCGGAGCTGCGCACGATATCCACAAATTTCTGATTGATTTCATTTAAAAGCCCATATGCCTCATCCTTGCCATTTGTGCCGCCATAACGGTTCCAGAGACTGTCCCAACATCCCTCCTCGTTGAGCGACTCGAACATCAGATGGTCGTCGTAATCCCCGAACGCCTCACAAAGCTGTGTCCAGATGCGCTCATATTTGTACATGCACTCGTCTTTTTCCTCCGGCTTCGCAAAACCGTCCCACCAACCGCCATCCCAGTGGATATTGACAATGACGCACATATCTGTTTTCAGCACACAGTCCACGACCGCCTTGACGCGCGCCAGATATTTCTCGTTAATCGTGTAGTCGTCCCCCATCATGTTTGACCATGCCACCGGGATACGCATGACACCGAAGCCGCATTCCGCATAGCCTTCAATAATTTTGGGCGAGATGGCCGGGCTGCCCCAGCCGGTTTCGTATGCCGTCACGGTTGTTGCCTCCCAACCACAGCTCTCAAAGGTATTCCCAAGGTTAATTCCAACGCCAAAGCTCTGCACGTATTCCATTGTTGTCATATCGCGCATCGCAACCGTCTGGCTGTCACCGTCCGCGCCGCCCTGGTCCGCTTCTTTTGTCGGCTCCGCATCCGCTTTTCCCGGCTCGTCCTGGTTATCGTCATCCTGACCTGCCCCCTGCGTCGAACCCGGATTCTCCTGCCGCGCCCCGTCCTGTGAATCGCCGTCCTGACCTGCCTGCGGTGTTGGTGTACCCTGCGCATCGCTGCCCTGGTTTGCGCCCTGTGTCGGCGTCACATTTTCCGGTGTGCCCTCTTTGCCTGCATCCCCACATCCGGCAAGCACCGTCGCGGAACAAAGCAGCGCACATAGCGCTTTTTTCCATTCTTTTTTTGCTTTTTCTGTCTTAAAATACTTCCTCATATTTTTATTTCCCTCACCTTCCGCTGTCTGGGACAGCTTTTTCTTTCCTTCTACTGTGGACTTTTACATCTGCTTTTATTTCATAAACACAAACTCCTTGAATTCAAAAAGACAACGCTCCTTAAAATAATCCCCCGTCCAGCCTTCATATCTTGTTGTCACCGTAAAATACAGCGCATGCCTTCCGGTTACCGCTTCCGTCACACAGCTTACCACACCGCCATCATGCCCGATTTCCACACAGCCGATTTCCCGCCCGCTTTCTGCATTCTCCCCATCAATCCAGATATGTAAGGTGGCGTCACAACCGCAGCCGTTAATTTTTGCTGCAAATTCCATCGTCTTACTTGAAACATCTGCCCCGAAATCAAAATACTTGTAGCCGATGACCGCACCGTCCCGGATATTTGTCACGACCCGTTCAAATACATTGTGTTCCGTCACAAATGCCCCGCCTTTTAAGACACAGGCAGTCTCTGCGGGCGTTATTTCATACGGCGAGAGCGCCTCCTCAAAACCGAGAGAGGTCATCTGTACCGGCACAATCGTACCATCCGGAAGAAATTCAATTTTCTCTGAGCAGGCGCGCCTTGACATAATTGTGCCGTTCGTCATGCGGTGGTAAAAAATATACCACTGACCATTGATGCACGCCACCGACCCGTGGTCATTGCCGCCCGGATAATCCACGCCATTGTCCACGATATAGCCGCGGTAGGTAAAAGGGCCCGTCGGCGCATCCGCTGTCGCATACGCCAAACGGCTGCCGCGCTTTGGAGAGTAAATCAGATAATAAATGCCGTTGATTTTTCGCGGCGAACAGGCTTCAAAAAACAGGCTTTCCGGCTCCGTAAAGCCATAGGAATCCGCAACCGGCATTCCCGGCACGGTCGGTGGGTTTGCAGATTTGGCGCTATTTTCCCCCTCCGCGCCTGCCAAGTTGCACGGAATAATATGCTCAATGCAGCTTCCGTCGATAATCTCGTACATATTTTGTGCATTGATTTCCGCCATGAACGAGCGCTCATAGCCGCAATAAATATAGACCCTGCCGTCATCATCCACCAAGACACCTGGGTCAATAAACCACCCGTTGCAGCACACGGCATCCGGCACAGTATATTTGTACTGCGAGAGTAAAGTAAACGGACCTTCCGGGCGGTCACTGACTGCCACGCAGCCAATTGCCCCTACAATGTAGGCATACAGATAAAATTTCCCGTCTTTTTCCACGACATCCGGCGCGTAAAGCTCGTTATTTTCCTTTGTCCACAGCGTATCCGCAGCGTGGTCGCGGTCCGCCCTTGTGTGGAAAATGTCGCCGTGGCAAACCCAGTGGTTTAAATCGTCCAAAGGCGCGCTCCAACATTTCAGCACATAGTCGCAGAATTTGTCCGCTCCCGCGCGGTCATGTGAGCCGTATATGTAGACACGGTCGCCGAATACCCGCGGCTCCCCGTCCGGGATATACTCCCATTTTGGCAAATATGGATTTGACATGTTCCCCCTCCGTTTATTGATATATTTTTGATTTCTTTCTGCGCAATCAGGCAAGAACCCAACTGCAAATATATTGCCTGGGCAGCGGAATTTCCTTTTGTTGCAACATATTGCGCCGATACGCGCAAAAACAAGGCTGATTCCCCTGTTTCCGGGAATTCAGCCTTGCTCCTTGTGCAAACCATCCCATCCAAGGCAGATATCAGTAATCTGTGATGCCCATCTTATTCGCTGGCTTGTCCGTAAACTACAAAAGCTTCCCTGAACATGCTAAAATGTCAGGTCTTTTTTCCGGTGCAGCAGCCTCGCGCCGCCCACAATCATGAAGGCTCCCATCACCGACCCGCACACAATCGTCAGAATCCCAAAAATAATATTGGTCGCCCCGACCGATTTCATTGTTTTATAGACCTTTTCCATACCAGTCACCATATCCTTTCCGATTCATCTGGTTATTTTGCGCCGTACTGCTCATAATATGCGTCAATCGCCGCCTTTAACGTATCATCAATTACCACCCTGCCGCCGCATTCCTTCTGATACAGGTGCTCCACAACATCTGACATGGATACAATTGCATTTGCCGGAATCTTATAAAGCTCCGTGATTTCCTCGAGCGCACTCTTTTCACCTTTTCCGCGCTCCATGCGGTTTAAAGATACCATAAGCCCTTTAATCTGAACATCCCCCTGTGCCTTTATAATCGGGAAGGTTTCCTCAATGGACTTGCCGGAGGTCGTCACATCCTCGATAATCACAACGCGGTCGCCATCCTTTATGGGACTGCCAAGCAAAATGCCGGTATCCCCATGATCCTTGATTTCCTTGCGGTTTGAGCAATAGCGGATATCAACGCCGTAAAGCTCGCTGATTGCCATTGCTGTTGCGACCGAAAGCGGAATTCCCTTGTATGCGGGTCCAAACAGTACATCGAAATCTAACCCATAATGGTCATGGATTGCTTTTGCGTAGTATTCGCCAAGCCTCCTTAACTGGCTTCCGGTCACATATGCACCTGCATTCATAAAAAACGGGGATTTCCTGCCGCTCTTTAGCGTAAAATCTCCGAATTTCAATACATTTGCCTCCACCATAAAATCAATAAAATCCTGCTTGTACTGCTCCATATCCTGCAAATCCTCCTTCATTTTTCGTAGGAATATCCACTTTTCCTGTCCTTTTCTGAATATCTGTTTTTCATTTTACCACAAGATACTTTTATTTTCAATGAATATATGGAAAGTTTCCTTTGCTTTCCCGCGCCGCACAGCAAATTCCAAATTTCACCCAGAAACCGGATTGCCTTTTTGCAAAATATCTGCTACAATTAAGAAAATCAACAAAACCATAAGCGACGCGCGCCTGCCGGGTATCGGAAGAAATTTTGCAGGTTCCAAAACAGGCCGGAAGTCGATTTTATAAAATTTTCTTGCCAATATCGGGGCAGAATGTGAGGAATATTATAATGAAACAAGACGAACTGCTTTTAATACATGATGATGGATATACAACAACACTCTATCCTTTTTTTACCGATGCGAGCCAGGCAAAAGGCACCATACTTATCCTGCACGGTATGGCAGAGCATCATAACCGCTACCGTGAATTTACACTTTTTTTGAATGAAAACGGCTACGACGTGTACCTTTACGACCACCGCGGACATGGGACGGACAAAAAACTGGAGGAGCTCGGCTTTATTGCTGAAACGCGCGGCTGGGAAAAGCTCATTCTGGACGCGGTGGACGTGTTAAGCTACCTCTCCGAACAAAAGCGCGGGAAACACCTGATTCTCTTCGGGCACAGTATGGGCTCACTCGTTGCCCGCGGCGCGACCGAATACAGCAATCTTATTGATGCTGCAATTTTTTCCGGCACCACCGCACCATCCCAGGCAAGCTCTGCAGCAGGGCTTTTTGCCACATCACTGGTCTGTCTGTTTAAGGGAAAACATCATCCCTCCCCCTGGCTTAACCATGCCCTTTTTGGGCGCAAGCAATACACCGCTCTTTCCGAACGCACCGCAAACGATTGGCTGACACGCAGCCAGTCGGCAGTTGGTCTTTATATGAATGACCCCTATTGCGGCTTTATCTGCACCGCGGGCTTTTACCGCGACCTCGTAAAACTTGGCACCTATGTTACCAAACCTGCCAATATCCGCAATACCCCAAAGCATCTGCCAATCCTGCTTATTTCCGGCGACAAAGACCCTGTCAGCCGATATGGCGATGAGATTATCCGGCTGCTTGACACCTACAAAAAGCTCGGTTATGAAAATACGGACTGCATTCTCTATGAGAACTGCCGCCACGAGCTCTTAAACGAGCTGAACCGCAAGGAAATCATGAACGATATTTTGCAGTTCATTGAGAAAACCTTTGCAGGGAAATAAAAATCCGAGAAAACAAGTCAGAAAATGTTCTGATGAATATTCAGAGAAATATTATTCCGGCTAAATTTTTATCCGGGGCAGGCTGCTTTTTCACATCCATGCCCCGGATATTTTGGAATCAATATTTTATTTTTGCCGCATCGGATTGGCAGACGGGCAACCTACCGTCCAAAATCCTTCTTCGGAATTGCCTGTGCTTCCCTTTGCCTATCCCCGTCCTCCACTCTCTTCTTCTCCGGCTTTGGTCCCAGGAACTGATAAAAATATGTTTTCATCATACCATTATAAATCTTGCGGTTCTTATCCGCCGTCCTGCCGATGTATTTCTGCGCGTCCTCATACCCGCTGATGATATAATATGACCAGGATTCAAGCTTTGCAAACGCCATTCCAATCTCCCGGTAAAGCTCCGGCATTGCCGCCTTCTCCTCCAACCGTTCCCCATACGGCGGGTTTGTAATGATAAAGCCGTATTTTTTCGGGCTGGAGAACTGTGCGACAGGCTTTGCCTGAAAATGAATCTGCGCATCCACACCGGCTAACATCGCATTCTGCCTTGCCGCCCCCACAATATCCCGGTCAATATCATAGCCCTGGATGCTGAGTGTGACATTACGGAGTACCATATCGTCCGCCTCCTCGCGCGCCCGCGCAAAATGCTCCGGTGCAATCAGGTTTCCCCACTGCTCCGCCAGAAATGTCCGTTTTCTGCCCGGTGCTATGTTCAGCCCCATCATCGCCGCCTCAATCGGTATCGTGCCGCTGCCACAGAACGGGTCAACCAAAACCCGGTCTTTTTTCCACGGCGTAAGGGATATCAGTGCCGCCGCAAGTGTTTCCGTGAGCGGAGCCTTGCTCGTCAGCCTGCGGTAGCCCCTCTTGTGCAGGGATTCCCCCGAAGTGTCAATTCCGATGGTAACTTCATCCTTCATAAACGTGACGCGGATTGGATAGCTCGCGCCCGTCTCCGCAAACCAGTCCAGATGGTATTTCTGCTTTAAACGTTCCACCACCGCTTTTTTCATGATGGATTGGATATCCGACGGGCTGAAAAGCTTGCTCTTGATGGAGGTCGCCTTGGCCACCCAGAATTTCCCATCCCGCGGGATAAAATTTTCCCACGGCAGTGCTTTTGTCTTTTCAAAAAGCTCGTCGAAGGTTTCCGCCTTAAATTTCGCCACAAGTAAAAGTACGCGCTCCGTCGTGCGCAGGAAGGTATTCGCGCGGGCGACCGCACTCTCATCGGCGCGGTAAGTCACCCGCCCGTCCTCTACCTGTACAATCTCAAAGCCAAGCTCCGTTATTTCTTTCTTTAATACCGCTTCCAGCCCAAAATGGCACGGTGATACATATTCGTATATCGCCACAATTCCTCCGTTCTGTCTTTTGCCGACCTGTTTTGTTTGAATTGTTTTTGTTCCAATGGTTCTTTTCCCATTGTCTTTTACTCCAATCCCTTTCCTGTTATTCTAATTCTTTTTCCATATCATGTCAACGAATTTTTGGTCCATGCGGCGAAAGGCTTTCTGCAGGGCGTAAACACCGCCCCATAAATTGGTTACCTTGTATCCCTCGCGCTTTAAATCCCTGCATGCCATCAGGCTGACATTGCCACGGTCACAGTAAAGAAAGAGCCTGTTCTGCCGGGACAAGCGTTTTTGCTCCTTCTCCAGGTCATCATAAGGGATATTGATTGCCCCTGCAAGATGCCCCTCTTCGTATTCTTCCGGTGTCCTTAAGTCTATAAAAATACAGCCGGGTTTTCCCAGCCGTTCCAAGAACTCATACAACTGCGTATTTTGTTCCTCCAAGGTCATTTCACCTCCCGTGTCTTTTTGGACAGTCTGTCCCGGACATATCAAAAACTTATGTTTTACAGGCATATGAAGTAAAAACACAGTTTCCTACACATCCTGATATAGTTTATGCGTGGGGTGGGGGGATGGTGACGCAGGAGACGGCAGATACTTGGAATTATCGTTGTTTGTCAGGGATGTTTTTTATTAAAAGAAGATATTTTTCAAGATGTAATTATATATATTTTGTCTGAAAGCACAAAAAACAGCCACGGCTTTTTTGCAGTAGCTGTTTTTTGTGTACCCATATTCTCCAAATATGCCATGCGCAGAAAATACCTTTTCCCTCTGGCGGATGAATTGCCCCATCCGAACAATCAAGTAATTCCCGAAAGAATTTTTCTTTGCCTGGGGCACAATTCCGGAGAATGCTTTCCGAGCGGTCTTGCCCTTACTCGTTCTCGTAGCTGTTCGAGGTCTTGTTCGAAGTACGGTTGCTCGTCTTGTTTGAGGTCTTGTTCTGGGACTCCGAATTCCTTGTGGAGTTGTTGCAGTTCTGGCTCTTGTTCTGGGAGCTGTTCTGAGAACTGTTCTGGCTGCTGTTTCTGCTCGTATTATTGTCTGTACTCATGATTTTCCTCCATTCCGCGCTTGTCGGCGCTTCCTTCTGATATTTGGTACATGCTTATTATGTCTGCTCTTTTAAAAACTATACGGATTTCCTGAAATTTTATTGTGATTTTTTTGCTTCTCTGTTAAAATGGGGTATTGGTAGAGCAGGATGGGATTCTGCGGAACTAAATATCAGCAGAATCACGGACAGTGCCGGAAACATTTTTCCAGGAGCGGCGCGGATGGGAAAATGTTTCCTCGGTCATTGGTACTGGGAGGGATTCTGCGGAACTTAAATCAGCAGAATCACGGACAGTGCCGGAAACATTTTTCCGGGAGCAGCGCGGACGGGAAAATCTTTCCCTGGTCATTGGTACTGGGAGGGATTCTGCGGAACTAAAAATAAGAAAGGAATATCTCAAATGAGCATACTGAATGTAGAACATTTAAGTCACGGCTTCGGTGACCGAACAATATTTAACGACGTATCGTTCCGGCTTTTAAAAGGCGAGCATATCGGGCTGGTCGGGGCAAACGGTGAGGGCAAATCCACCTTCCTAAACGTTGTGACCGGAAAGCTTATGCCGGATGAGGGAACAGTGGAGTGGGCAAAAAATGTCCGCGCAGGCTACCTCGACCAACATGCGGTTCTGGAAAAAGGCATGACAATCCGCAGCGTCCTGGCATCAGCATTTGGTTTTTTATATGAACTTGAGACGCGTATGAACGAACTCTGCACACAGATGGGAGAAGCGGACAATGATACGCTTGCCACAATGATGGAAGAATTCGCGGAGATTCAGGAGCGCCTTGAAACACACGATTTTTACAATATTGACAGCAAGGTAGACGAAGTCGCACGCGCGCTTGGTTTAAATGAAATCGGCATGGACCGCGATGTCACCGAGCTCTCCGGAGGGCAGCGCACGAAGATTCTGCTTGGAAAGCTTTTGCTTGAAAAGCCGGATATTCTTTTGCTTGATGAGCCAACAAACTATCTTGACACTACACATATTGAATGGCTGAAGCGCTACTTGGTTGAATATGAAAATGCCTTTATTCTCATCTCACACGACATTCCATTTTTAAACAGCGTCGTGAACCTTATCTACCATATGGAAAATGGGGAATTAAACCGCTATGTTGGAAACTATGACAAATTTAAAGAAGTCTATGAAGTCAAAAAAAGCCAGCTTGAAGCTGCCTACAAACGGCAGCAGCAGGAAATAAGCGAGCTGCAGGATTTCGTTGCCCGCAACAAAGCGCGTGTTGCAACGCGCAATATGGCAATGTCACGCCAAAAAAAATTGGACAAAATGGAAGTCATCGAACTGGCAAAGGAAAAACCAAAGCCAGAATTCCGCTTCCGGGAAGCCCGCGCCTCCTCACGCTACGTCTTCTCCGCGGAACAGCTTGTCATCGGCTACGATGAGCCACTTTCCATGCCGCTCACCTTCTCGATGGAGCGCGGAGAAAAACTTGTGCTTCGCGGCGCGAATGGCATCGGAAAAACCACCTTGCTCAAAAGCATTATCGGGCTGATTCCTGCTCTGAGTGGGCGCGTTGTCCTTGGGGATTATCTCTACCAGGGATATTTTGAACAGGAAATGTCCGGTGCAAAAAATAATACTTGTATCGAGGAACTCTGGTGCGAATATCCGTCCTGGACACAGTACGAGGTGCGCTCCGCCCTTGCCAAATGCGGTCTCACAACAAAACATATCGAAAGCCAGGTGCGCGTCCTCTCCGGCGGTGAGCAGGCAAAAGTCCGCCTGTGCAAACTTATCAATCGCGAAACAAATTTCCTTTTGCTTGACGAGCCGACCAACCATCTTGATGTGGACGCAAAGGAAGAGCTAAAACGTGCACTCACTGCATATGGCGGCAGTATCCTGCTAATCTGCCATGAACCGGATTTTTATGAAGGCTTTGCGACAAGGGTAATTGACGGGAGCAGTTGGTCGCAGAAGCTTTCATAGTAATCGGGCGGATGAGTGGCTTTTCTTTTCCCTGCCCCCCCGCCGCGCGCTGCAAAACAGCCGACTTTCATATACATTTATGTGTATATCATTTATGTATATTCACATCCATGGGTAAAAGACCGTTGTATGAAATCCAATTTCTCCTGTACAACGGTCTTACCCAGAAGCTGTTATGCAGATTCTCCCAACTTCTCTTTTATTTTTTGTACATCCTCTTCCAACGCTCGCATGCGAATTACAAGCATCTCCTTTTCTTGCTCCACTTTTAATGCCTCGTCTAGCTTTCGGTTCAAATCCAAATGACCTTCCGCAATTGTCTGGATATTTTTATCTGTTACATTTTCAAGACGCATTTTGATACCGTTAATTTCGTTCTTCAGCTGTGTCTCAACTCCGGTAATTCTTTCTTCTAGCCGCTCCTCAACTTTTGTTATCTTTTCTTCTAGCCTATCCATCCGTTCTTCTATCGGCTTTAGCTTATCATCCATCAGCTCCGATATCGCATGTAAAAATTTCTTTTCTTCCATTATCCCATACCTCCCTTTCTCATTTCCCCAGTTTTTATCACAGCTGCAAATAAATAAAAGAAGCTGCCCATTCGCTAAAATACCTAGCTAACGTGACAGCTTCACTTTTTTGACGTGTGCTAGAAGATTCGAACTCCCGGCCTTCTGATCCGTAGTCAGACGCTCTATCCAGCTGAGCTAAGCACACATGTCTTTTTCAGAATGTCCTCACCGAACGATTTATATAATATCACATTCCCTTTCCATTGTCAACTATTTTTTTCTTTTTTATCCATCGGAAAAATTTTTGTCCGTCTTGCCGCAAAAATCCGCCCAGAAACTGTTCAAAAACAGGACATTTTCGGAAAAGAGTCCATTTTCTGTATGGCGGGCTCTTTTCCTCCAAAAACATCCTGCGCCAAAATGTAAATTACTTCAAATTCTCCACTGCCGCATGTTCAATCGCAAGCCCTGCTGCATAGCGCCTGATAAACTCATCAAACCCTGCGACATCCTCCGCTTTTGGCTCCACACAAACTCCCGTGTTACCACCAAAAACACGCTCCTGCAGATAGGAATCCAGTGTCTCCCCATCTTTTTTATATAGCATGTACGCCGCAAGCAGTGCAATTCCCCATGCACCACCCTCGCCCGCAGTCTCCATCACCGATACCGGCGTGTTCATTGCCGCCGCAAGAATGCTCTGGCCAACGCCCTTTGTTTTAAAGAGACCGCCATGCCCGGTCACACGGTCCGCCTGCACGCCTTCCTCTTTAAAGAGAATATCAAGCCCGGTCTTTAACGCGCCAAGAGAGGTAAAAAGATGAACACGCATAAAATTTGCCAGATTGAACTTGCTCTCCGGAGTGCGCACAAACATTGGCCGCCCTTCCGTAAAACCTGTGATATGCTCGCCGGAGAAATAATTGTAGGCGAGAAGACCTCCACAGTCCGCATCGCCCTCAAGTGCCTTGTTGTAAAGCGTGCCGAACAATTCATTTATGTCCACCTTCATGCCAAAGCTCTCCGCAAACTCGCGGAACAGCCCCACCCAGGCATTCAAATCGGAAGTACAGTTATTGCAATGCACCATCGCCACAAGACTCCCGGTCGGCGTTGTCACAAGGTCAATCGCATCGTAAACCTTTTTCAGCTCCTTCTCCATAACAATCATCGCAAAAACGGATGTACCTGCGGATACGTTGCCCGTGCGCTCCGCTACGCTGTTCGTCGCCGCCATACCGGTGCCCGCGTCGCCCTCCGGCGGACAAAGTGGAATCCCCGCTTCAAGGTTTCCGGATACGTCAAGAAGCTTCGCGCCCTCTGCGGTCAGAGTCCCCGCATCCTGCCCTGCCACAAGCACCTCCGGCAGAATGCCGCGCAGCTTCCAACCATAATTTTTCTCCGCGATAAGCTCGTCAAACTGCCCAATCATCCGCGCATTGAAATCCTTCGTCTGGATATCAATCGGGAACATCCCGGATGCCTCACCAACGCCAAGCACCTTGCGCCCCGTCATTTTCCAATGGATATAGCCCGCCAACGTGAGTAATGTATGTATTTTCCCGACATGCTCCTCGCCGTTTAAGATGGACTGATACAGGTGCGCAATGCTCCAGCGCTGCGGAATATGGTAGCCAAACAGCTCCGTCAGCTTTTCGGAAGCTGGTCCGGTAATATTATTCCTCCAGGTGCGGAATGGAACGAGCAGCTCGTCCTTCTCGTCAAAAACCATGTAACCGTGCATCATCGCCGAAAAACCGATTGCGCCGATTTTCTTTAACACAACACCGTACTGCGTCCTGACATCCGCAGCAAGGTTTGTGTAGGCATCCTGAAGCCCCGTCCAGATGTCGTCCAGCGAATAGGTCCAGACACCATTTTCATAACGGTTTTCCCAGTCATGGCTGCCCGACGCCACCGGGCTGTTGTTCTCATCAATCAGCACCGCCTTGATTCGCGTGGAACCAAACTCAATGCCTAGCACGGTCTTGCCGGCTTCCAACGCACTTTTTACATCATATCCCATAAGTTTACCTCCAGTTCTGCCGCTCCCCAGATGCGGCACGGTTTGTTCTATATTTTAGTATACACTAAAATACTTTAGTTTTCAAGTGGATACTGCAACTTTCCCTTGTTTTAAGGCTTTTTCTTACTGATTTTTTTCAAATACACCATTTTTACACCATTTCGCATATTGAGGACATTTCTTTTACAATGGTTTCATCAAGCACATGGCAATACAAATCCATCGTCATTTGCAATGAGCTATGTCCAAGGATTCTTTGCAGAGTTTTCGGGTTCATCCCGCTTGCAATACAGTTTGAAGCAAAGGTATGGCGCAAAGTGTGAGGAGTAAAATGTTTAAATTCTATGCCCGGATTCTCCTTATTGATTCTTTTCACCAAACAGTTAATTGAATCCTTAATGTTCATCGCATTAAGAGGATTGTTGAAACTGCTTGTAAATACAAGTTCTTCAAAACCTTTCTGCGGCAAAATATGACGTTCCATTTCCTGCCTAATCCTTTTTTGATTCTCCAAAACACTTTTAACTCCTATCCTCA
>CAJTUA010000008.1:0-23711 GCA_910579615.1 uncultured Lachnospiraceae bacterium
AAAAGCAAACTGTTCATCAGAAAGTTTCCCTAAAGCGTTGTCCTCGTAGAGCTTGCGGAATAAGATGTTCAGCTCGTTAATACGGTTCTGCGCCTTGTCAAGCTCTTTCCGCTGCTGTGTCAGCGTCTTTTGGATTGCCTTTGCGCTGCACTCGTTGGCGGTTTCGATAAACTCCTGTTCATGCTCTTTCACATAAGACGTTACGCGCTGCAAGTCTGCAAGGACAAGTTCTTTCAATACGCTTTTGCGGATATAATGCGTAGTGCAGAGCATATCATTTCTTGCCCGGTTTCGGTAGTTGCCGCAAGTGTAGGCGTGTTTCCGTTCAAGCGTCCCGGCTCCGCGTACTGCATACATTTTATAGCCGCAGTCCCCGCAAAAGAGCAGCCCGGAAAACAGGTCGATTTCATCAACCTTTGTCGGGCGTTGCCGGGTGGCAATCCGCTTCTGTGCAAGTTCAAAGGTTTCTTCATCAATCAAAGGCTCGTGAGTGTTGGGGAAGAAATACCGTTTTTCCTCCGGGTTCTTCTTCGTCTTTTTCGACTTATAAGATACCTTGTAGGTTTTCCCGGTTATGGTATGCCCTAAATACTCTTTCCTTGTCAGAATGTCGTACAGCGTCTTGTCGGGCCAGTTGTACCATGCGTTGAGCTGTGGGCGGGGGTGGCGTTTGCTCCCTGTCCTGCGGTAGCGCAGTTCCCCGACGGTCAGTATCTCATTGTCCCGCAGCCAGTTCTGGATTTCACACATACGGTCGCCCCGTACATACATTGCAAAAATCTGTTTTACAACGTGCGCCGTTTCCGGGTCGGGTATCAGATGATTGCGGTTATCCGGGTCAATAAGGTAGCCGTAAGGGGCTTCGCCGTTGACGCGCTCGCCTTTCTGCGCCTTTGCCTGTTTGACTGCCCGGATTTTCTTTGAGGTGTCGCGGGCGTAAAACTCATTAGCGGAATATATAAGAGGTGAAAGGTAAAATGTGGAAAGATGATATGGATGAGATGGATAGGTTATGGCATGGATTTTTGGATAAAACGGAACGATTTCCATGTAAGTGTCCAGTTTGCAGGAAATTAAATGCGCATATTTATGTACATCGCTATCGAGGGCAAAAAGGTTCCGTGTGGATGTGGTGTAGTGAATGCCATCATTGCTCACATGGAACAGTAATGATTCCAGAATGGTGGAAGAATGATGATTTTATTGATATTTATAAAACAGTTTCGCATCCAGACTTTCTGGAAATGCAAAAAACAGCCATTGATAGTTATGTGAATAAAGTTTTGGACAACTGAAAGATTCTGCCTTGATGAATATCTTATGCTTGAAATTCCGGATGATGATGAATGGATTGTATACCTAATGGATAACCATGGTTTTCCGTTTGAAAAGGTGAATTTACTTACTGGAGAGAGTGTTTTGTTGTACAAAAGTAGTTGGCAGAGAAAAAGGAAAAGCCGGAAAGGGGGATTGTGCTAAAAGGTCTCACAAATATTAGGTAATGGAGATGGCTCATATGTTGTGGCGCGCAGGAGTATCATATAACCAAATAGCTCGTCTTAGGGGATGGATGCCATTTTTTGGTTATGCCTAAAAAGCAAAAAACATAGCCGCCAACAAGCGGATGCCGCGTATTTATCGGCATATTACTTGCTGGCAGCTAACAAGGCCAAGGTATCCTGATTGGATTGGCAACCTTAGCCGTTCCCTCAATGTCAGTAACAATATATGTAACCAATTTAACATGCAGTCTTTTTCACAACCTCGCCTAAAAACACCAACAGCTTGGATACATCAATAGGTTTTGCAATATGGCCGTTCATACCGGCTTCCAGTGCAGCTTTTTATCTTCATCAAAAGCGTTGGCGGTCATGGCAACGATGGGGATGCCGGAAATATCCGGATTTTCCAATGCCCGAATCTGTCTTGTTGCTTCATAACCGTCCATAACCGGCATCTGGATATCCATCAGAATCAAATCATACTGGCCTGGCTTCGATTCCTTCATCCGCTCCACGGCAACGGAGCCGTCGTCCGCGACATCTACAGCAAAGCCGACTTGTTGGAGAATCTCCACGGCAATTTCCTGGTTCAGCTCATTATCTTCCACCAAAAGGATTTTCTTTCCCTCAAAGAAAACCGATTCCTGCGGTGTTTCTTCCGGATTTTTGTCTGCAAACGGTGCTGCCAGTATCTCTTTCAGCTCAGATAAAAAGATTGGTTTGGAGCAAAAAGCCGTGACTCCTGCTTTTCTGGCTTCCTCTTCAATATCCGACCAATCGTAGGCGGTCAGTATGATAATAGGAGTATCCTCGCCAATAAGCCCCCGAATCCGCCGTACCACCTCAACGCCGTTCATATCCGGCATGCGCCAGTCTATGATATACACGGCATACATATCATCCTGTTCCACGGCAAGCTTTACGCGAAGCACGGCTTCCTTGCCGGATGTTGTCCAGTCCGGACGCATACCGATATCAGCCAGCATCTTCGTTACGCTGGAGCAGGTATTAAAATCATCATCTACCACAAGCGCCCTTAGCTCCTGCAGCTGCGGAATCGTTTCCTTCCTTACCGGACCGGAACAGGTTTTAAACTGCAGTGATACCGTAAATGTGGTTCCTTTTCCAACCTCGCTTTCCACAGTGACGGTACCACCCATCATATCCACAATGTTTTTTGTAATTGCCATGCCAAGCCCGGTTCCCTGGATTCCGCTGACCGTGCTTGTTCTCTCGCGTTCAAAAGGGTCAAAAACATGTTTTAAAAATTCCGGGCTCATTCCGATTCCGGTATCTTTTACCTGAAATTCATAAGCCGCATAGCCTTCCGGCGCATTTCTTTTTTGCAGAATCCGCACACTTACCATTCCGCCTGGCTTTGTAAATTTCATGGCATTGCTTAACAGATTCAGCAGAATCTGGTTTAACCTGAGTTTGTCGCACAAAATATGTTCGTTTACCACATCTACTGTATCAATATAGAAATCCAAGCGCTTTGACATAATATCTGCCTGCACAATGGTCTTTAGGTCATGCAGAATCTCCGGAAGGGAGCTTTCTTTTTCTTCAATTTTCACCTTTCCGCTTTCGATGCGGCCCATATCCAGTACATCGTTAATCAGGCTCAGCAGATGGTTGCTGGAAGTGACAATTTTTGCCAGATAGTCCTGTACCTGCTCCTTATTGTCGATATGCGCGGCGGCGAGCGACGTAAAGCCTATGATGGCGTTCATAGGGGTTCGGATGTCATGGGACATATTGTTGAGGAACGTGGTTTTCGCCCGGTTGGCATGCTGCGCGGCGGCTAATGCGTCCTGAAGGTCCGCCCGCTGTGCTTCCAACTGTTCCCCCATCTTTTTTTTATCGTCAATGTCGATAAAAAAGCCTACGAAGGTGACCGGGGAACCGTCCTCCCTTCTGGAGAGCCGGCCGGCAGCATGAAACCATCTCCACCCTGCATTTTTGGTGAGAAGGCGTATTCCACATCATAGGTCTTCTGGCCGCTATAATCCTTTACCGTGTCCCAATATTCCTTCATCACATATGCTTTATCCTCTTCGTGCAGCAGGTTCGACCAGGAATCCAGTTTGTTTGGAAAATCCGCTTCGCTCTCGTATCCTAACATCTTCCGGAACACATCCGTCCAGATACAGGAAATAAGTTCTCCTTGCTCGTTAAAGTCCATACTCCATGGACCGGAGCCAAGGGCTGCCTGAATATTTTCCATTGCGGTTCGCTCCCGTTTGATTTGGGCAAGCGCAGCCGTAAGCCGGACATTGTCCGCTTTTTCCTGATCCAGAATAGCGCTTTCGTTATATCTATACCGATGAAATAATATTAAAAATACCAGAAACATCAAAACTGCCACGGCAGCCGCCAGAATCAGGAACTTGTGGAGAGCCTCCGGGGATTCTATGCCTATTTTTTGCAGTATGGAAATAGTCTGGTCTGTTTTGGAAACTTCTTCCAACCATATGATTGCTATGATGATAAGAAGAAACACTGTTAACGCGATTCCGCCCCTTATAATAAAAATGCCATGTTGCTGCTTTTTTGGTTGCATTATTTTCTTCCCCCCCTATGGTTGGAGCAAGTCTGAATTCATCCGTCTGACTCCAGAATATTTTCATAATTATATCATAGACTTCCATAAAAGTCAAAAATTTGGTAGTAAAATACTTTATCGAACGAAAGTGCGGGGTGACAGGAGAAATCAGGAAGACAGGTTCTTCCCAGGCTGAGATAGCGTCCAGATGCCTTGTGTGATATAATATAGCAGAACAATAAGATTTGGCGGGTATGGGGTGGAGGTAACGTCATGGAGCGAAAGAAAAAGTTGGCATATGTTCTGGGGGTTTTGCCTTTGCCATTCCGACAGCAGATGACGGTTTCAGGGCGTTAGAGAACCCGGATACAGCCAGAGGCAACTGCGGATGGCAATATCTACTATGCCGCCGCCCATATCAATACTGTGCTGAATGCGGTTGTTTTCATTAACATCATGGTCTACGATGGCGGTGACCCTGGGCAGCATTATGGTCTGGGAGCTGACCCAGGATACGGCTGACCCGGGCAAGAGCTTTTTGCATGTGATAAAAAATGCATTGGAATAGTCCTGCATTTGCATTTTGCAACGGCAGAAAATCCTGCGGCAGTGGCTGTGTGGGTGGGAAAGAGGGCTGTGCCATTCCTAACGGGAACCAAACCCTCTTCGCCGCATATAATTTTATAGAGTAAAAAACAGGGACTGTGTACGGGCATTGGTACGCAGTTCTTTGCGTATGGAGGTTACAAAAATTCTATGAAATTAGCGGATTTCCTTCCGGTTGTCCTCGGCACCGGATTCACATTTTTCATGACCGTCCTGGGGGCGGCGATGGTGTTTTTGTTTGGCAGGCAGATGAAACAATCCCTGCTCAAGGCCTTTATGGGATTTGCGGGCGGCGTGATGGTGGCAGCATCTGTCTGGTCGCTGCTTCTGCCTGCGATTGAGGAGGCGACGGCACAGGGCAAGTCCGGTGTCATCCCGGCGGGCGGCGGGTTTTTGTTCGGCGCGGTGTTCTTTCTGGCGGTGGATTATGTGCTGCAGAAGCTTCATGCACAGAAAATGGAAAAACTGCGTGTGATGGAGGAAATGGGTGGCAAACAGCATTTGTCCAAAAAAATGACCATGCTGTTCCTGGCGGTGACCCTGCACAATATTCCGGAGGGGATGGCGGTCGGCATGGCGTTTGCAATGGTATCGCAGGGGAGCGAGTCGGCGAGCGTGACAATGGTATCGGCAATAGCATTGGCGGTCGGCATCGGCATCCAGAATTTCCCGGAGGGGGCAGCAATCGCGCTTCCGCTGCGCCAGGAAAACCTCAGCCGCAAAAAAGCATTTTTCTACGGGGCGCTCTCCGGCATTGTGGAGCCGGTGGCGGGTATCCTGACGGTACTGATTGCGGGTTCCGTCAAAGCGGTACTGCCGTGGATGCTTTCATTTGCCGCGGGAGCCATGATTTACGTGGTGGTGGAAGAGCTCATCCCGGAAGCGCATGTGGAATCGGGGGTAAAAATCGGCACCATCGGCGCATTGGTGGGATTCCTGGCGATGATGGTGCTCGATGTGGCGTTAGGGTGAAACTAATCTTCCCCCTCCAACTCCGGATTTTTCTTCGGGAATATATTTTTCAGCAGCGTTTCGGTGATGATGAGCGGTTCGCAGCTGCTTAAAACCTGTTCATCCGGACCGTGCTGGACAACAGTAATCTCGGTGCCAACGCTTGGGATTGGCATGACGGCGGTGAGGACGGTATCGCTGACAAACATTGTCTCAAGTTCCTTGCCGTCCGCCTGTACATAGCTATATGGCGTGAAGCCGGAGCCGAGGAAGAATACGGTGTAGTGCGGTTTGTCCTTATCTTTTTTGCTAAAGATTGACCAGAAGCCGCCCTCATCGTCTTTTTTCGTTTCCGGGGTCGGTTCGTTTGCAGGGATTTGTGCCGCATAATCCGGGGGCAATCCGTCCGCGGAATTTTGCCGTGCATTATCCGGGGCAGCCCCGCCTTCGGAATTTGATTCCGCATTGCCGGGAACCTTTTCGCCCGTGGCATTTTGCCCCGTATTGTCCGGAATTAAGGTACCCTCGGAATTCTGCCCTGAGTCATCTGGGTTTTTCCCGTCCATGCCGTCCGCTGTGAATTTGTCCGTTCCGCCGTTTTCGGATGTGGATTCGGAATCCGGCAGTGTTCCGCCCTCCGGCAGCGTGCCATCCCCGGCAGAACCGAACGCGCGGATGCCCGTGAGGATGACCGGGTCAATACCCATCTGCATATCCGTTGACGTATAAGGATTTTGCCCGTTGTAGCAGGTCTGGTCACCATAAAGCATGTCATATTCCAGAATTTCCAACTCCTCCAGGTACAAATCGGAAGTTTTCTGCGTCTGGTGGAAACCGTTGATAATGCCGTCATGAATGCCAAGGCGGTTAAGCACATAGGAATAAAGCTGGTATGCCTCCAAATCAGGATGTTCCGCATCAAGGTCAAAATTGCTCCATACAACGTACTGCGTCGCAAACAGACTGGTGCCGCCCAAATCCTCATCCGTGAGCTTGAAGCCTGGAAGGTGGTCGCCGTACATGACAAGCACCGTGTCCTCATCGCGGTTTTCAAGCGATTCAATCAAGTCGGCAACAAATTGGTCCATCTCATGAATCTGGTTTGTATAGTACAGAATTGGATAATACAATTCCGCAAGGTGTTCCGGAAGTGTCAGGTCAATGGCCGGGTCCTGGAGAACCGCCTTATCCGGGTAGCTGCCGTGTCCCTGCACGGAAATCGTGTAGATAAAATCCGGTTCTGTGGTCGCATCAAGTGCCTTGGCAATTTCGGCAATCAGCACTTCATCCTTCGCCCAGTTCAGCGGCGTGCGCGCGACATTGTTCATATATTCAATCGAAGTAAAGCTGTCAAAGCCGAGATTCGGGAATACAAGGTGGCGGCCGTAAAACGTGCCGTCGTTGTTGTGGATGGCGTGTGTGCCATAGCCACGGTTTTTCAGTATATAGCCGATGCTCTCACAGGCCGTCTCAAGCAGGATTGTTTTGTAAGGGTATTCGCCCGGTCCAAAGAAATCCAGGTTCATGCCGGTGATGACCTCAAATTCCGTATTTGCCGTGCCCGCGCCAACGCTTGGAACGTACAGATATCCGGAAGTATAATTTTCCATCAGGCGGCGGTAGTTCGGCAGTGGGTCTTCGGTGAAGACGGAGCCAACAATGGAGGTTGGGTCAAAAAAGGATTCCAGCTGCAAAAACAGGATGTTTGGTGTTTTCGGCTGTGTGGCAACCGCCTGCGTCGGCACGGGTGTCATCGTTGGCACCGGGGTGGCGTAAGGTGTGGCCGTTGCTTGCGGTACCTGTACGGCATCCGGCGTCGGAACCGAAGGTTCTGCCATGGGCGGGGTCGTTTCTGACGAGGTGACAAGCGTTCCATTCTCGATCGCGTCAATAATCTGCTGTACATACTCATCGGAATATTTCTTCGGCTTTTCGATGCCAGTATTCAGAAGGCTGTTTACAAAACAGTACGGAAGTCCGTATTTGTGGTAAGCGTCCGCCAGGTTGCCGAAATTTTTGGAAAGGAGCTTCAGCCAGATTCCTGCGTCCGTCGCGATGATGGCACAGGCAATCATCAGGACCATGGTTTTTAACACGCGCAGTGCTGGAAGCTTTGGCAGTTTTTTGACTTTCCGGAATAAAATCACACAGCCGATGATGGCGGAGATGAACAACAGGGCTATCAGGGCAAGCTGCCAGATGGATAGGTAATGGTCCCAGATGCCGATGGCGGATTGAATCATGGTGATATCGACAAAAGTAAATGGTGTCGTGCGGAATTGCAGCAGGATAAAATCGGTAATACCGATGATTATCCAGAGCAGCGCAACGATGACGTAAAAAAAGATGCGGCGGGCAAAAAAGAGCGCGGGAGCCAATGTAATTGCTATAATCAGCGCATTGTACAGGAAAACGAGCGGCGAGGTGAAGATTGCAGCGAAAGCCCGGAAAAATGATTCGCGCGAAAAACTATCCACGAGCAGGCTGAGCGCGGCGGCAATGGCAAATACCTGTATCAGAGGTTTTTGGAAAAATGCTTTGACAGATTGCCTGGCAGGTCTTGCGAGATTCATGACGGTTCCCATCCCTTCTTGAAAATTGCATGGTTGATGCTCCATATATGCTCTGTAAATGCATCTGTGTATTGGAGCGTTTGTAAATAAAATCGGTTTCGAGTAAATATAATAGCAGAAAGTATGAAATATGCAAGAGAAAAATCATAAAAAATGCGTGAAATTTGTTGTGCGTTGGTTTCGGGGCGGGGGAAACATAAAACCGCCTGGGTTCCGGGGAGGATGGCGGAAAGATGACACCCTCCGGGATTTTCTGGCTGTGGAAAACTGGTTGTGGAAATATAAAGATTCCCTAACAAAGCGGGCAGTTTTATTGACAAAAAAGCGAGATTATGTATAATATTGTTATATGGAGTGGGGATTGGATGGAACTTTTATGGAAGCTTTCCATTGTTGTGTATGGCACGGGCATTGCTGCCTGCTGAAATGTTTTTGGGGCAATGCAGAAGGAGGGGGATATGAAAAAGAGAATATGGAGCGTGGTACTCTGCCTTGCACTTGTGTGCGCGGGTTTTTCGGGCTGTGGGGGGAAGGATGACGCCACGGGGGGAATGCTGCCGGAGCGGTGGATAAAAGTGAAACTGCAGGAGTTTATGGACGGGATATCGGGCGTGTTGTCGGAAATCAATGGGATGATTCCCGCGATGGAAAATATAGGTTATGATATAACGGGGAGTTTAACATTTCGTGAGCAGTTTGTGGAGATAGAGCAAACGGAGGAAGAACAGACAGAGGGCGCGGACACATTAGGCTTAAAGGGGAGCGTGGATGCCGGGGATAGCGGTCAGATGCGCTTGACGGGTTCTCTGGTCATGGACGGGCAGGACATTGCCGGGGAAGATACCATTGTAGAAAATGGAAAAACCTATTTAAATTATCCAGGTTATGCCAAGGGTTTCAAGAGGGTTTCATCTATGAATGATTCGGCAGCGGCTGCATTATCCTTGAAAGAGCTGCAGGGAATCAAGGATGTGCTTGCCGTGTGGGGGAATTTTTCCACGAAATTCGTCAAGGCGTTTGAATATCAGGACAAGGAAGAAGAACAGTCCATTGGTTTTGGCGACTATAAAATTGTAGGTGATAAGTATATTGCAACGGCAAACATTGAGGATGTCAATGCAGCATTCGGGGTGCTCATGGAGGAGATAGAGAAATTCCTGGGGTTTGGGATTGGGGGATTTATGCCCATCGGCAATGGATTGGATACATTACGGGCAAATTATTATGTTGGGAAAAATGGTGCGTATGCCTGGGAGTTTCTGGGAGGCACGGGAGATATGACATTATCCGTTGTCTTTATTTCGACGGAGAAAGGTTTTTATTTCTATGTGGTGGATGAGGATGGCAAAGAGCGGCCGTGTGTTTTCTCACTGAAAGAGTCCAACCGGAAGGGCAAGATTACGATTCCCGCAGATGAGAAAATCGGAATTGAGTATGATAATTATACAAAGAATTCGGTTGATTTATCCACGATGATTTTGGGAATTGATTTACAGCTGAAGTACCAGTCAGCCGGGAGCATCAAGACCGTTGAGTTCGATGTCAAAACGGATGGTGCGAATTTGAGCGGAAAGCTTGAAAAAACAGAAGACCATTACGATTTGGACGTTTTGATTAAGGTCATGGATATGGAGGTCGGTACATTAAAGGTGATTGCGCAGATACGTGATTTCGCACCTTACGATGCGCCAGATATTGTAAGCGCAAAAGAATGGGATGCGGGTCTGGATCAGGAGAAGCTGGACGGGGATATCAAGCGGATGACAGAGCGGTTCCCGCTCCTGAACGATTTGCTACAGGATGCCGCGATTCATTGACAAAACGCCAGAATGGTGTATAATATTCTTTGGATAGAAGAAAGACGGACGGAAAACATTCCCAGAAGTGTTCCGTTGCTGCGTATGGCACAGGCATTGCCGCCTGCCGCAGCATTCTTAAAGGCAATGCAGAAAAGAGGGAGATATGAAAAGGAAAATATGGAGCCTCATGCTCTGCCTTGTGCTTGTGTGCACAGGTTTTGCTGGCTGTGGGAGCAAGGATGACGGCACAGCAGGGGTAGCGCCGGAGCAGATGGTACAGGTAAAGCTGCAGGAGTTCGTGGACAGTGTTTCGGAAATGCTTGAGGTGGCAGAAGGAAATGCGGCGCCAACGCAGAACGTAGGCTACGATATGACCGTGGACATTGCTCTTGGAAAGCAGATTACGCAGGAAGCAGGGCTGACTGGTCTGGAATCCGTCGGTATGGATTTGGATTTGGACATCGGGGAAAAAGCCCAGGTGCGTATTGCCGGCAATCTGCTTCTGAATGCCCAGGATGTAATCGGGGCGGTAATGGTAGCTGCGGAGGATGCTTTATACATGAATCTTCCGGAATTCTCGGGAAATTACATGAAGATACCTTATGAGCAGATTCTTGGGATGTCGCTTGAGGATTTCACGTCACAGCTTGCGACGGCGAACGAAGGGATGCCGACATTGAAGGATATGCTTGCCATGTGGAAGACATTTTCTTCTAAGTTTATTGATACGTTTGAGTATCAGGGCAAGGAGGAGAAGCAGACGGTTGGTATCAATGATTATGAGTTTACAGGCGACAAATATATTTCAACGGCGAAGATAGAGGATATCAATGCGGCGCTGGAAGTGCTTATGGATGAATTAAGGAAGTTCCCGGGACTTGAAGCAGGGGAACTGACACCGATTGAGGATTTGGATTCGTTCAATGCAAATTATTACACCGGGAAAAAAGGGGCGTATGCCTGGGAGTTTGAGGGCGTGACCGGGGAGAATGCTTCGTCCGTTGTCTACGCTTCGACAGAGAAGGGATTTTGCTTCTACACAATTGATGATGACGGCAAGAAGGAATTGCTTGTTTTCTCGGAAAGAGAGTCCGACAAAAAAGGGAAAATTACAATTTGTGGGGACGAGGAAATCGAGATTGAGTATGACAATTATACAAAGGATTCCGTTGACCTTTCTGCAACCGTGAGCGGAGCGGTGGTAGAGCTTAAGCTTCGTTCGACAAAGGAGGCTATGTCGGTTGATTTTAATGTCAATGTTTACGGCGTTGCATTGTCGGGCAAGCTTGAGACGGGGAAAGACTATTATGATTTGAACGTCTCCGCATCGATGATGGGCAACGAGATTGGCACGATGAATGTGAATGCAAAGATGCGTGATTTTGTGTCTTATGATGTTCCGTCGTCTGGCATAAGCGCGGAGGAATGGCAGGCAGGGCTGGACCAGGAGAAGCTGATGGGCAAACTGAGCCAGTTGATGATGCAGTTCCCGTTCCTGATGGATTTGATGCAGTAATGTAATTGTTGTACAGGGGAGGTCATGTCAGTATCCGGATATGATGTTTGGAATGGCATGTTTGGATGCAGACCTTCCCCTGTACATTTTAAGTGGTATGTGATAATATCACCGCATATTGGAAGGTGTATCTGGCAGGCGGGAAGGGAGCCTGTTTTTTTGTGCGCAGGGGAGCGGGCGGGGCTGGCAGCAGTGGCATTATATTTTTATCTGCCTCCTGTTATGCATATTTTGGAGGGGGTTGGAATATTTTTTTAAAATTGATTTCCATTGGGAATGTTCGCGGAGGACTTCCTTTTTTGGAGTAAATGTGATAAAATTCGAGGTAAGATGCGGGACTTATAACAGCATGTCCCCGGAAGCCGCCCGAGAGGGATTTTTGGGAGTGGAACGTACAAAAAGCCCTCTGCGAAAAGGGGAGGCGGCAGGGGACATGCGGGACTTATAATAAGAGGAAACAAACATGGCACAGACCTTTACACCACCAAAAGAAAAAAAACATACCTTCCTGCGCGGGCTTGGGCGCTTTACAAAACGCCTGTTCCTCTCGGTTATTGCGCTTATGGCGGTGGCAGCAGTGGCGGTGGCAATCTGGTTTTATGCCAAATACGGCAAACATTTGCTTGCCTGCCAGTCAAAAGCCAACAGCCTTGTTGCCAGGTCCACGGCTGAGACCTTCCGGACGAGCCAGACGAGCCTTGTATATGCGGCGGGGGGGGAGCTGATTTCACGCCTGAAAGGGGAGAAGGATGTCTATTATATTGATTATGAGGACATTCCGAAATACGCACTGCAGGCGATGATTTGCACGGAGGACCGCAAATTTTTTGAGCACGACGGCGTTGACTTACTTGCCAATGTGCGCGCGGCGATTGTCCTGATAAAAAATAAGGGCGAAATCCATCAGGGCGGGAGCACAATCACACAGCAGTTGGCGCGCGCGGTTTTCCTGACCAATGAGGTGACCTGGGAGCGGAAAATTACAGAAATCTTTGCCGCGATGGCGCTTGAGCGCAAATATTCCAAAACGCAGATTATGGAATTTTACCTGAACAATATTTATTTTGCAAATGGCTATTATGGCATTCAGGCGGCGAGCATGGGATATTTCGGAAAAAGTGTAAAGGAGTTAAGCCTTTCACAGATTGCCTTTGTGTGCGCGATTCCAAACAACCCGACGGACTATGACCCGGTCACGAATTTTGATTATACGATGCTGCGGCGCGACAAAGTCCTGCTTCAGATGTGGGAGGAAGGCGCAATCAGCGAATCGGAGTACAGGCAGGCACTGGCGGAGGAAATTACGCTAAACCGCAGTAAAAGTGAAATACAGGACTATGCAGAAAGCTATACATATTATTGTGCAATCCGGGCGCTGATGGCGAAGGAGGGCTTTGTTTTCCGCAATTCGTTTTCGGGGGATGAGGATAAAGACAAATATGACGAGCTGTATTACGATGCTTATTATCGGATACAGAAGACGCTATTTACGGGAGGATACCGGATATATACATCCATTGATTTGGGCAAGCAGGAGATGCTGCAGCAGGCGGTGGATGAGGGACTGGTAGATTTTACGGAAACAAATGAGGAGGGAACTTACAAGCTGCAGGCCTCGGCGGCGTGCATTGATAACCGCACCGGGCGTGTCGTGGCGATTGTCGGTGGGCGCAGCCAGCAAAGTGAGGGCTACACGCTGAACCGTGCCTACCAAAGCTTCCGGCAGCCGGGCAGCGCAATCAAGCCGCTGATTGTGTACACGCCGATGTTTGAGCGGGGGATGTATCCGGACGATACGGTGGTGGATGAGCGTTTTGAGGGAGGTCCGCGCAATTCCGGCGGCGTGTATTCGGGGGAAATTCCGGTCAGCTACGCGATTGCGGCGTCAAAAAATACGGTGGCATGGAAATTGTTTGAGGGGCTGACGCCGCGCGTGGGGCTTTCGTACCTGCTGAAAATGGGGTTCCGGCGCATTGTGGACCAAGATTATGTTCCGGCGGTTTCGCTCGGCGGTTTTACATATGGCGTGAGTGCGGTGGAATTGGCAAGCGGGTATGCGGCACTGTACCATGACGGAACTTACCGCGAGCCAACTTGTATCGTCAGGATAACGGATGCGCAGGGTAATGTGCTGGTTGACGATTCGGTGAAATCCGAAAAGGTTTACGCAACCAATGCGGCGCGCATGATGACGGCGTGTATGCAGGGGGTTATGGAGAGTGGAACCGGGCGCAAGCTTAAAGTTGACGGGCAGATAGCCGCAGGCAAGACCGGAACGACGAACGACCAGAAAGATGGGTGGTTTGCGGGATATACTGCATATTACACAACTGCGGTCTGGGTCGGCTGTGACATGCCGCGGGCGATGGACGATTTGATGGGGAATACATATCCGGGGCAGATTTGGCAGGCGTTTATGAACCGGCTGCATGACGGACTTGCGGCGAAGGAGTTTGTGGCGTATACGGATTTGCGCCCGCCGAAGGAGGATACAAATGAGGAGGAGGATTTGGGCGAAGAAGGCGAAGATGCCGGGGATGAAGAAACGGGCGAGCTGGGGCTGGACGGTGAGGATACTGGGGATGGAAACGATGCCGGGGCTGGAGAAACCGGTGAGCCGGGGCTGGACGGTGAGGATGCCGGGAACGGAAATAATGCCGGGGCTGGAGAAACCGATGAGCCGGGGCTGGACGGAAACGATGCTTGGAACGGAAAAACAGGCGAACCGGGAACGAATGCTGGGAATGCTGGAAACGGAAACGATACCGGGGATGGAATAACAGGCGGACCAGGAATGGACGGCGAGAATGCTGGAAACGGAAAAAACAGCGAATCGGATACGGACACCCAAAATCCCCAAAACAGCAAGGATACAGAAACAGGCGGCAAAGCCATGGGAACGACTGCGGGCGGAGCGGATGGCGGAAATATAGGAGGCAGCAGCACGAAAGACCCAGGCAAGCCAGCCGGGGATAGTGGAAGACCCGTGAACTCCGTTACTCCTGCAGGCAGTGAGGAAATTTCACCACCACAGGAAGAACAAACGCCGGAAAATGGAACACAAGGAAACGGAGCGGAAGAAAACAGAAACCTGAACCCGGCACAGACCGGAAAGGCAACAGGAAATTCCGGAGGCAGCACAACACAGACGGGTGGCCAGGACACGGACGCAACAAACGGCGGAAGGCGAATGGGACAATAGGGTACGGTGTGCTGGCGGCGCTAAGAGCACAAAACCCTGCACCATATGATTGGGATTTTATTAAATCCCCTCACATGGTGCAGGGTTTTCTTGTTTATACTGGCAACTGGTTCATCCCCAATCCGTTTCTGGCTGCGCCGGAAGTTCCGGATATTCTTCCGGAAAGCCATCCATCCGCACATCCCAAATTGCTTCCTCAATCGCCTGTACACATTCGTCCGTATGCTTTAAGATATCCTGCCCCCAAAGGTGGATGACCGTATAGCCCAAAAAGAGAAGTTTTTTGTCGTTTTCCCAGTCACGCGCGCAATTGCGGGTAATCTTTTTTATCCAGAATTCCGGGTTATTGCCCTTCTCTAAGCGCAGTTTGAGGATTTCCCAGTCCTTCCCGTGAAAAAATTCACTGTCGCAGAAAATGGCGATTTTATATTTTGTCAGGACAATATCGGGAGAACCAGGCAAACCTTTGTAGTTCTTGCGGTAGCGGTAGCCCTTATGCCACAGGGCTTTGCGGAGCCGCAGTTCTATGGTAGTATCCTTGCTGCGGATTTTGCTCATGTTTTTTGAAACAATAGCAGGGTCGCGTGGCATATGGATGCCTCCTAATATTCCATCGCCTTTTCCTCGCCGTTCATCACGCGCAGCGCACCCTGTGCGAGCGCAAGCAGCTCGTCCTCGCCAGGGTATACGGTAAACGGTGCGATGAACCCGGCACGCTTTTGCAGCTCACCCACAACATACTTGTCATATGCGATGCCGCCGGTCACGATAATCTGGTCAACCTTTCCCTCAAGCACACATGCCATGGAGCCGATATCCTTCGAAACCTGCAGCAGGAATGCTTCGCGCAGGGCGATGGCATCCTTGTTGCCTTCATCGACCATCTTCTCGACATTGCGCATGTCGTTCGTGCCAAGGTATGCGTTGAAGCCGCCGTTGCCGACAAGCTTTTTGTAGACTTCCTTTTCGGTGTATTTGCCGGAGAAACACATCTTTACAAGTGCTCCGCAAGGCACGGCACCGGCACGCTCCGGGGAAAATGCACCGTCGCCGTCGAGTGCGTTGAATACATCTACGACCCTGCCGTCAATATGTGCGCCGACGGAAACGCCGCCGCCCATATGCACCACGATAAGGCGCAGGGATTCATAAGCTTTGCCAACTTCCTTGGCATAACGCTTTGCAACCGCCTTCTGGTTTAACGCATGGAAAATGCTGACGCGCGGAAGCTCCGGAACGCCGGAGTATCGGGCGGACGGCATCAGCTCGTCAACGACAACCGGGTCAACAATATAGGATGGAACGCCGATGGAATCCGCGATTTCCCTTGCAAGGATGCCGCCGAGGTTCGATGCATGCTGTCCCTGTACCCCGACTTTAAGGTCGGAAAGCAACGCGTCGCTGACGGCATAAGTGCCGGAAACAATCGGCTTTAACATGCCGCCCCTGCCGACAACAACGTTCAGCGAATGGATGTCAAAATTTTTCTCTTCTAATAAGGAGACAATGATATCCTTTCGGAAATCTTTCTGGTCAACAATCGTGGCATAGCGCGCGATTTCCTCGGTTGAGTGGCGCAGGGTTTCCTCAAATAACAAGTTCTCATCCTCGAACACACCAATTTTGGTGGAGGTGGAACCCGGGTTGATAATCAAGCTTTTGATGGACATATGACGCTTTCCCTCCTGTGATTTTTTTATTTTCTTTGTGATAACGGCTTCTGCAATTTCCGTCACGCCATCGACTGCCATGTCGATGACGGTATCAAGCAGCCACACTAGTCCTGCTTCAAATTATGCGCGACAACCGCGGCGAGGGCGATGGAATTTACCTTCGTCTCGAACGTGTCGGAGCGGCTTGTCAGGATAACAGGGGCTTTTGTGCCTGTTAAAATGCAGCCGTTCTTGCATTTTGTCAGATGCACGAGTGCCTTGTACATCAGGTTGCCTGCATGGATATCCGGGAAGAGGATGACATCCGCATCGCCGACAATCTTGCGGTTCTCCGCGTTTTTGTGTTTTGCTGCCTCCGGGTCAATGGCAAGGTCAAACGAGAGAGGCCCGTCGATGATGCAGCCAGTAATCTCGCCCGCCTCGTTCATGCGGGTCAGCTCCTCGGCATCCACCGTAACCTGCATTTTCGGGTTTACGACCTCAACGGCTGCAACCGGGGCTACCTTCGGACATTCGATGCCGCAGGCATGTGCCACCGCAACCGTGTGCTCGATGATGGCCTTCTTGTCCTCAAGTGTCGGGTATGGGATGAACGCAACATCCGACATAAAGAGCAGGCGGTCGATGCCCGGCAGCTCAAATACTGCCACATGGGAGAGGGGCTTTCCGGTGCGCAGGCCAACTTCCTTGTCGAGCACGCTCTTTAAGAAGTTCTTTGTGTCAATCAGCCCCTTCATATACATGTCTGCCTTGCCGTCGTGAACAAGGGAAACTGCCATGTGGGCAGCTTCAATCGTGTCCTTTACGTCAATGACCTCGTAGCCGGACAAATCCATCCCAAGCTCTGCCGCAATCTCGTTAATCTTGTCCGCATCGCCGACGAGAATGGCATCCGCGATGCCACGCTCCTTTGCAGCCTTTACCGCCTCTAAGATTGGCGCGTCCTGCGCCGCGGCGACGGCAACTTTCTTCATACTTCCGGTGATAGCAATCAGTTCATCAAATCCTTTGCTCATTTCTTCGTTCCTCTTTTCTTCAAATATATTGGTTTTCCGCGCGGATTTTTGCGCGCAGGAAAACTGGCTGTTGCGGAAAACAGCTATTGTTAAAATAATAACACTATTTGCCAGAAAAAGCAATGGAAGATTGCCCGGGATTGCCCGCAAAAAGTTTTAAAATTTTTTGAAAACTGCGAAGAAAAATTTGGAGCATATTGAAAAAGCCGCATTTTCATGATATAATCAAAATGTATATTGTACATGAAAGGTCAGAACAAAATACAAAGACCAGAAAAGCATAGGAAAGAGGGTAAATGTGATGGAATTGAAGGATTTTGTTGATTTCAAATTGCTGCAGGAGATTCAGAATCAGTTTTCGGATGCGACAGGGCTTGCAGCCATCGCTGTGGACAGTAAGGGGAACTATATAACGGAGGGAAGTAATTTTACGGATTTTTGCATGAGGTATACACGCAATTCGAAAGAGGGACTCCGCCGTTGCGAGAAATGTGATAATGAATGTACCGGTACATACCATTGCCATGCGGGGCTGATGGATTTTTCGTGTGACATTATCGTGAACGGGGAGAAGCTTGGCAAGATGATTGGCGGGCAGGTACTTCCGGGAGAGCCGGATGAGGAGAAAATTGCGGCGATTGCAAAGGATCTTGGTATCAATGAGAGGGATTATGTGTCAGCGGTGAGAAGGGTGCCAGTTCGTTCGGAGAAAGCCATCCATGCCGCTGCGAAGCTTCTTGAATTTGTTGTAAATTATGTGGTAAACCTTGAATATATGAAGTTTAAGACCCGGACATCGACAAAGGTGATTGATGAGGAGCTTGGCGTGACAACGACGATGGTGGGCACAATCAACGAAAAGACGAAAGCATTGGAAAAAATTGCGTCAAAGCAGAATATCCTTGCGCTCAACGCATCGATTGAGGCGGGGCGCGCCGGGGCGCTTGGGGCAGGTTTTGCGGTGGTTGCCTCGCAGATGGGCGACCTTTCGAAGCAATCCGGTGTGATTTATAAGGATATCCAGCAGCTGGCAGCAGATATTTACACTTCGGTTCAGAAGATGAACGCGAGCCGCTGATTGCCCAAAAAGCGGTAAAATTTATTACGGCGGTAAGCGCCGGTTCGCAGGAAAGGAGGGGTGGCCGTGCAGAAAGATATGGCGGGGGAAGCCACAACAGAGGAGGACATGGAAAATAAAACAGCGGGGGAAAAGGCTGTGCAGGAGGCAGGGCAGTCCGCGGAAAATGCGGCGCAGATTGCGGCGCTTGAGGAGGAGAGCGAAAAGTTAAAAGATTCATTTGGCTCACTCTATACGGAAATCGGACGGAATTTTTATGAAAAGCCGGATGGGTATGAGCTTGAGATTGCGGCGGCGGTGCAGAAACTGAATGAGATGAATGGCAGAATCCATGAAAATTACCTTTCAACCCTGCGCCTGAAGGGAATCCGCTATTGCCCGAACTGCGAGAATATTGTGGACAATGAGACGGTTTTTTGCGGTGACTGCGGAACGAGGATTGACCCGCCGGAGGAGGCGGATGAACAGAGTGTGCTCTGTGGCTGTTGTGGTGCAAAAAATGATAAAGATAAACATTTTTGTATCAAATGTGGGCAGAAGCTTGTGGCACAGAAGGCAGTTTTTCAAAGATGCCCGTCCTGTGGGATGTCGCTTCCCGCAGATGCCCGCTTTTGTGAGGAGTGTGGGACGAAACTTGTGTAAAAACAAAAAGGGCGGTGTCGGATGGTGGCACCGCCTTTCTTTGACGGACATTTTGGAGGAATTTACACGAAAGATGCAAAAATTTATAGAATATTTTACATTTTTTTAAATGTGCAAAATCTGATTGATGATTTTGCAATTTTTTTTTATAAAAAAAAGCAAATTGTTGTTGACATTGCACAAGGAATCGTATAATATAGAATCGTAAATCAACGAAAATCTAAAACATTTTAGAATTTCGTATATGAATGGAGGAGATTCGAGTATGAGAAGAAAGGTTTTTGCAACTTTTTGTGCGGCAGCGATGTTGGTAAGCGCGGTTTCTGTTGCGGCACCACAGACGATAAAAGCTGCACCGGCTCCGCTTGCTTCCTATGATTTTGAGGATGGCTTCGGAGACATGACGGCCGCTGCAAACGGTGAGACCGTAGCACCGAGCCTTGGAACGGATGAGATTAAGGGCGGCACGGTAAAGCTTGAGTTTGGCGCAAACGGTGCAGAGAGTTATACGACCTTTGCGAACCCATATGTGGGCAAGGAGCTTTCCGCGGCGACGATTACGATGTGGGTAAACGTTCCGGAAACCGCAGCGAATTTTGAGTGGGATAACCTGCTTGGCTTTACGGACGGGACAAAGAGACTGACCATCCAGACAAAACCTTATGTTTGCTGGAATGCAGGTGCGGATGAGAACTGGATTGACAAGAAGGGTTCACTGGTATTTCAAAACCAGAGGGGCAGATGGGTAAATTATGCGCTTGTAATCACACCGGAGGGACAGACCATTTTTGTGAACGGCGAAGAGGTGACGGAGCCGGAAGTAAATAACGGTGACGGCTATAATGCGGCAGACATTCTCCCGTTCCTTTCTGCGGAGACGACTCAGGCTTACCTCGGCTTTGGTTCCTTCTGGGGCAGCCAGGAAGCATTCCTTGATGATATTACATTTTATGATGCAGCATTGACGGCGGACGAGATTAAGGAAGCCTGCAATATCGAGGCAGTCCTTGCGGCTATGCCGGAATTTGTAGAGCCGGACCCGACACCGACACCGGAACCAATCGTGTATGAGAAGGTTGACCTTTCTACTGTAACAGCAGCCGTTCCGGAAGGTTATTCCTCCTTCTACGCATTCGATGGTGACCTGACGGATGCCGTTACCGGGCAGACTGGTAATACTGTCGGTTATAAAGTTAGCCTTGAGGCGGATGAGGAGACAGCTTCCTTCGAGACTGGCGTAAAGGGCCAGGCAGTGGCGTTCTATGGTTTCGGCGACGGCGTTAAGCTTCCGACCGCACCGAAGGGCAGCCAGTATACAATTTCGATTGATTGGTACTTAAAGAAGACTTCCCAGTACACACCGGGTATCTTCATGGGGAATTTTTATGAGGATGGCGCCTTAAAGGGCACCGACGAGGATGCGGAGTGGATTAGCATTGCACCTCTTGGATGGCAGGAAGATTTGGTTAACGGACCGATGATTTGGTCGAGAAATGTGGCAGGCGGCGCACCGTGGAATGACGTTTACCGCTTGGGCAACGACCTTGCGAAGGTTGAAACCTGGTTCAACGTGACAGTGGTTGCGGATGGCGCGACAGCTACCATTTATGTGGATGGTTCCGTTGTGGCAGAAGGACCGATTGCAGATATCATTGGTGAGAATACACAGCTTTACCTTGGTGTAAACGACTGGGATACCGTTTTCAACGGCTACATGGATAACCTTTATATCTATGACCGCTGCTTAACCGCGGAGGAAGTAGCAAGCCTTGCAAAAGAATCCCTTACTGTAGTGCAGGCAGACCCGACCCCTACGCCGGAACCGACGGCAGCTCCGGACCCGACTGCAACAACAGCACCGACATCTGCACCAACGCCGACCGCGGCAGTATCTGCACCGACGGATGACAGCAACAGCAGTAGCAGCAATACCGGACTTATCGTAGGTATCGTTATCGTGGTTGTAGTAGTTGCGGGCGTTGTCGTAGCGGTTATGATGAAGAAGAAGAAATAAGATAAAACATAAAAAGAATCTATAAAAACCCCGGCGTGGCATAAAGTCACGCCGGGGTTTTTATGGATTTTTTGCGGGTTCTTTCTATTCTAAAATCGTCTCGATTTCCGCAAGTTCCTCCTGCGTAAATGCAAGGTTCTTTACACACGCAGCATTTTCCACAATCTGTTCCGGGCGGCTCGCGCCAATCAAAACGGTCGCGACTGCCTTGTTGTACAGCACCCATGAGAGTGCCATCTGTGAGAGCTTCTGCCCGCGCGATGCTGCCAATTCATTTAGCGCGCGGATGCGCGAAAGATTTTCCTCGGTCAAATCATTGGCAATCCATGTGTTCCCTTTGCCGATGCGGGAATCTGCGGGGATGCCGTTTAGGTACTTGTCCGTCAGCATCCCCTGGGAAAGCGGTGAGAAGACGGCGAGCCCAATGCCGTTTTCACAGGCAAACTCGTCAAGCCCGTCCTGTTCAATCCATCGGTTGAGCATGGAGTAAGAAGGCTGGTTGACAATGAACGGCGTGTGCAGCTCTTTGAAATACTGCATGATTTCTGCGGTTTTCCCCTCGTTATAATTGGAAATCCCGACATAAAGTGCTTTGCCCTGCCGGACAACAAAATCAAGTGCTGATGCGGTTTCCTCAAGTGGGGTATTCGGGTCATAGACATGGTGGTAAAAAATATCAACATAATCTAGCCCCATGCGTTTTAAGCTCTGGTCGAGCGAGGCAATCAGGTACTTGCGAGAGCCGTTCCGGTCACCGTAAGGACCATCCCACATTTCATAGCCCGCCTTTGTCGAGATGCAGAGTTCGTCGCGGAACTGGCGCATACCGCGATTCAAAATGCGCCCAAAATTTTCCTCCGCACTGCCGTTGTATGGGTTGCCGTAATTGTTTGCCAAGTCAAAATGGGTAATGCCAAGGTCAAATGCGGTATGAACCATATTTTCCATATTGGGAAAATTAGCCATATGACCAAAATTCTGCCATAGCCCGAGCGAGACGGCGGGAAGTTTTAAACCACTTTTTCCGCAGCGGTTGTATGGCATGTTTTCGTAGCGCTTTTCGTTAGGGATATACATCTTTATGCCTCCTGTTTAAATTTTGTGGCTTTCCTTCCAATGCCCGGTGCTTAGGGGGAATCGCCGATTTGCGGGCATCATCCGTAAAACTGTGTTTACGTGTTTCCCACAAATTTTCCATGTAGGGTTTCTGCCACCAGTATAGCATAATCTTTCAGAAAAAAGAATTGTAAATCAGAAAAAGACAAGAAAAGTATAATAAAAAACATTTTCTCTCGGCATAAATATTGAAAAAAAGAATAAATCAATCCTTTTACGCGATATCTCATTGATTTTATAACAAAAATATTGTATAATAAAATAGAAGTGACAAAATATTCAGAAAACAGAAGGGTTTTGACAAAATTTTAAGATGAAATGGGGGAAGAATTTGAAAGAGCAGGGGATGTGGAAGAAATGTGTGCCCATACTGTTGTCTGCACCTTTGGTGCTTGGCGGCTGCAGTTTGCTCCCGCAGGAGGAGACGGGCGGGCATCTGGTTCTGGTGCAGGCGGTGGATTCCGTGCAGTATGACTTGGTGGAGGTTGTGCGTGAGGATGTGCAGTTAGTGAAGGAATTGTATTGTACCTACCAGCAGTCGCAGGAGGAAACACTCAGTTTTGGCACGGCAGGCAGGATGGTGCGCTACGTGCATGTGAAGGTCGGACAGAACGTGAAAAAAGGCGACATCTTGGGGGAACTGGAATCGGACGATTTGGTGGAAGCGATTGAGCAGACGCGCTATATCGTTGAGAAAAATAGACTGCTTCTTGCGCAGGCGGAGGAGATGAAGGCGTTTGACCTGGAAGCGTTAAAGGCACAGTACGACAGCGGCGCCCTGACGCGCGCGCAGTACGAGGAGCGCGTTGGACAGACCGAGGAGAATTATGAGGACACGATTGCGGGCTATCAGGATGTGCTGTATATTCAGGAGCTGCGCCTTGAAAAGTTGGAGAAAGAATTGGAAGGTTGCCAGGTTTACGCGGGTATGGACGGCATGGTATCAATGGTGCGTGGGAAGATGACGGAAAATCTTTTGCCGGCGGGTGCGGCGGCTTTTACAGTAATTGATACGAGCCAGTGTGTTTTCAGCACGAATGAGATGGAGTACGCAAAGTATTTTATGCCCGGGCAGGAGGTTACGCTTGTGAACAATAACGGTACGACCTACGAGACGCGGTTTTTGGGGGCGGACGAAGCGCCGGATACGGAAAAACTCTATTTTGCGCTGATTGAGCCGGATACGTCCATTGCAGTTGATACAAGGGCGTTTGCCAGTCTGGTTCTGGATGAGCGCAAGGATGTGTTGGCATTGCCGTTAAACGCGGTGTACAAAGCGGCAGGAAAATCCTATGTGTATTGTGAGGACGAGAACGGGCTAAAGAGCGTGCGCTATATCACAACGGGCTTAAGCGGATCGAAATATGTCGAGATTGTAGAAGGGCTGGAAGAGGGCGAGATGGTAATCCGCAAGTAAGTCCCTGTACAGCCCCCGCAAAGAGATTTTTTGGAGAGAAGCGGAAAAAAATATCTTTGCT
>CAJTUA010000008.1:23906-165996 GCA_910579615.1 uncultured Lachnospiraceae bacterium
CGGAAAAAAATATCTTTGCTGATAACGGGGCTGGGAAGGGAAGTTGCGGAACTAAATATAAGAAACGAGGAAAAATATGAAAATTGGGCGAAATAAATTCGGCTTCTGCCTGGCGCTGCCCATTGCCGCCTGCCTTGCGTTTGCGGGTTGTGGTGACGCGGGCAAGGAAGTAATGCAGGAAGCGCCGGAACTGATAGAACCAGTGGATGCAGTGCAGGATAATGTCTACGCACAGTACAGGGATGTATATTCCCTGCAGGTGATAGATACTTATGTATTGCCATACCAGGAGGGCTTAAGCTTTGAACGCGCGGGGATATTGAAAGATGTCTACGTATATGTTGGGCAGGAAGTAAGCGAGGGGGATGTGCTGGCGGAGCTGGAAGATGAGACAGCAAAGGAGTGTGAGCGCCTGAACGCACAGCTTGCACAGATGCGCGAGGAGAATGCGTATAATAACCGGCATTTGGAGATTGACATTGAGATTGCGAAATTATCCGGGCAGGACGCATCCCGTATGGAATTGCAGCTAAAGCAGCAAAAGCAGCTGCAGGCATTTGAGGAAGAATATCTGCTTGGGCTATTGGCAAAGGCAGAAAAGGGGAATGGAAAAAGTCAGATTATCGCGCCGTTTTCCGGGACAATCACAGCGATTGCGGAGCATTGGAACGGAGGGGCAATTTCGGGGAACACTACGCTGCTGATGTTGGCAAAGGAGGACGGGCGCTATTTGCAGGCGGATTTTATCAGCCAGGAAAAAATTGATTCCTGCTATGAATATTATGCATTGGTGGACGGGGAGCGCTACGAGTTAGAATACATCCCGCGCACCGACGAGGAACTTCGGGCAATGGCAACTGGCAGCCAGATGAAAACCGTGAATTACCGCATGATTGACGCGCAGGCGACAGAACTTGGTGAAAATGCTTTTGTCTGTATTGTGGAGGAATACCGCGAGAATGTGCTTGCGGTTCCAAAGAGCGTATTGTACAAGGAACGCCGGGGTTATTATGTCTATCTGGCCGCGGAGGAGCAGTTAGTAAAGACACCCGTTGAAGTTGGCATCATAGGGAACCATTATGCCGAAATCATCAGCGGGCTTGAGGAAGGAGCGTGCGTCTATGTGGAGAAATAAGAAAAATTATCCTGCGAAAGTGGGAGCCGCCGCATTGCTCACGGCATGTCTTCTTGCAAAAACGGTTCCGGTTTCGGCGGATGATACCGCGTACCAGACGGCAGTAGTGACGCGCGGAACGATGACGGTGGAAGTAAATATGCAGGCGGAATATGTGTATGTAAAGGAAGTGCCGCTTATTTTTTCCCTGCCGTGTGGTTCCGCGACATTTTTAGAATATGTGGTCGATGTTGGCAGCTATGTGATGGAAGGGGATGTGATTGCCAATATTGCAGTTGATGTGGACGAGATTGCCTTAGAGGAGATAAAGCTGCGCTTACAGAGGGCGGAAGCGTCCAGGGATAAGGCGTATGCCGAAATGTCCAAGCGTCATACGGCGGCGCAGAAAGCCGTGGAGGAAAGCTCCGGTACGCAGAGGCAGATTGCGCAGCTTCGGCTCGAACAGCTTGAAATGGAACAGGAGAGGAGTAAGCGCCAAATCGATACGGAAGTCGCACAGCTGCAGGAGGAAGTGGATGCCTATGAAGAGGTGGTTGGGATGACGCAGATTTTTGCGCCTGCGTCCGGAAGGCTGATTAACCGCCTGAATTATTCTGTGGGCAGGACACCTATCTGGGATGGGATGAAAATTGCTGTGATTGAGTGTGATGTGGAACCAATGTTTTCCCTGAGGGACCCGGGCAATGTGATGCGCTATGGAATGCCGGTGGTGCTGACAGGAGGTTATGAGGAAGGGGCTTATGAATGCAAGGTGGTATCCTGTGGCTCGAAGTACCTCACCGGAAATTTTACGGAAGAGAAAGCGTATTTTAAGCCGACAGAGGCAGGCGCGTGGGGAAGGGATGCGGTATATGAAAATATCCACATTGACAATGTTTTGCTGGTTGATACCGCCGCGGTACAGAATGACAAGAACGGAAGCTATGTGGTGGAATTAAAAGACGGGAAGCTTTCCAAATGCTATTTTACGGTCGGAAAAACGGTGAACAACCTTTGTTATGCGCTGGACGGGCTGACAGAGGGCATGACCGTTATTGTCCGGTAAGGGGGGAGAAATCATGCTGCAGATTATGTTACAAAAGCTTTTACATAAGAAATGGATGGTAATCAGCCTCCTGATCGGCAATATTTTGCTGGTTGCGGTAACGGCGAGCCATCCGATGTATCAGGAAGCGTCGCTGCAGAGGATGCTGTCGGATGAATTTAAAACTTATCTGGAACAGAACAATGAGTTTCCGACAATGCTCTCCATTGAGGGGCGGCAACGCAAGAGCGGCGGCGCGGAGGAATACGCGCGCTGCCAGGAAATTGTAGAAAAAATGTGCGCAGAACTCGGTGTGCGGGAGCAGGAGCGTATTGTCCACCACAGCCTGATGGTGACGACATTCAAATCCCGGATGGAGCGCAACGGAAGATTTCGCGAGCAAAAGTTTAAGCTGGGCAGTATGTCAGGGTTTGGTGACCATGTCACGGTCTTAAGTGGGCGGATGTATGCGGATGAAATCTCGGAGGACGGCTTTATTGAGGCAGTGCTTACGATGAATGGATTTATCGGGATGGATTTGCTTGTCGGGGAAGAACTGGACTGTATGTACTTAAAGGATGCACAGGGCAATTCCCTTGCCGTCCGCATCGTCGGTGTTGTTAACAATGCGCAGGCGGAGGATTCTTACTGGGTAGAATCGCCGGATGAATTTGAAACGGAAATTCTGATTTCCTCGGTGGTTTTTGAAAAATTATTCCTCTATGGCGGGAAGATGTATGAGCACAATACGCACTGGTATGTCCAGTTTGACCCAGATTCCGTGGTGTATCCAAATGTGGAAAATATTGTAAAAACGACGGAAGGGTATCTCGCATTAAGCTCGAGTTACGGGAAAATTGAGGAGCCAGTTTATCTGGGACTGATGAAAAATTTCATGGCGAATGAAAAAAAAGTGCATGTGACGCTGATGATTTTGGAAGTTCCGGTGCTTGTGCTGCTCTGCGCGTTCCTCTATATGATTTCGAGGCAGATGATTGAGATGGAGCTGTCGGAGATTTCGCTGATGAAGAGCCGCGGGGCGAGCAAAGGGCAGATTTTCAGGCTTTATCTGATGCAGTCCGCGTTTTTGGCGCTGATTGGTTTTATCCTCGGTCTGCCGCTTGGAAGCCTGATTTGCCGGATTCTCGGTTCGTCAAGCGCATTCCTGGAATTTGTACAGAGAAGACCGCTTTCCATTTCCTATACGCCGGAAGTATTTTTGCACGCGGTGGTGGCAGTCCTTGTATCTGTCCTGATGGCGGTGCTGCCGGCATTAAAACAGAGTGGCATTACAATTGTGCGCCAGAAACAGGCTCGCGCGCGCAGTAAGCAACCACTGTGGCAGAAGGCGTGTCTGGATATCCTTATCCTGGCAGTGTCGCTGTACGGCTATTATAGCTTTATGTACCGCGAGGAGGAACTTTTGTCTGCGGTTATGACGGGTGGCGCGCTCGACCCGCTTTTGTTCATCAGCGCGGCGCTGTTTATCCTGGGGGCGGCATTGTTTAGCCTGCGCCTGCGCCCGCTGTTGGTGCGTTTCATCTATTTCCTTGGGAAAAAGCACTGGAAACCGGCGGGCTACGCGTCCTTTCTTGAGATTTTGCGCACGGGCAGCAGGCAGTATTTTATCATGGCATTCTTAACACTGACGGTGGCGCTCGGCATTTTTAACACAACGGTGGCGCGTACCATCCTTGAAAATGCGCAGAAAAACCTTGTTTACAGTACCGGCGCGGATTTGGTAGTGAAAGAAGTATGGAAGGATAATTCCGCGGCAGTCCGTGCGGGCTACGCAAGCGAAATCATCTATATCGAACCGGAGTTTGGCAAGTACGGGCAGATACCGGGTGTCCATTCGATGGCGAAGGTATACCGGGATGAGGAAGCGGTTTTTATGCGCGGGATGGAGCAACTCCCGACCGTATTATACGGAATCAACACGAAGGATTTCGGGCAGACGACGAGCCTGCCGGAGGGGCTGATGGAGGAACATTATTATACCTACCTCAATCTGTTGGCGAAAGATGCAAACGGTGTCCTGCTTTCCTCGACATTCCGTGACCAGTTTGGTTATCGGGTTGGCGATGAATTCACGTATTGGTCGAAAGTAAAGGAAAGCCGTAAAATCCGCGCGGAAATTGTCGGCTTTATCGACTATTTTCCAGGATTCCAGCCCGGGGAGCGGGGGCTGCTGCCGGACGGGACAGCTTATCAGGAGCCGGTTTTCCTGATTGTGGCACACCTTAGCACCGTGCAGAACGCGTTGGGTGTCCGCCCTTACGAAATCTGGTTTTCCATGGATTCGACCGCGGAATTTTACCGGTTTGCCGAGGAGAATAATTTAGAATTTGTGAAATGTGTGGACACGGCAGTTGAGCTGGCTAGAATAAAGCGTGATACCCTTTTTGAAGGGACGAGCGGAATCCTGACAATGAGTTTTATTGTCATTTTGGTTTTATGTGGCGTGGGTTACCTGATTTACTGGATTTTGTCCATCCGCTCGCGCGAGCTGCTTTTCGGGATTTTCCGGGCAATGGGGATGTCGCGCGGGGAAATCCTGCGGATGCTGGTGAACGAGCAGATATTTTCGAGTCTTTTGTCGGTCGGCTGTGGGGCGGTCATTGGTCTGCTCGCCTCAAGAATGTTCGTGCCGATGATACAGATTGCGTACTCGGCGGCAAACCAGGTACTTCCGATGGAGCTGATTACGCAGGGCTCGGATATGGTGCGGCTGTTCGGCGTGATTGGGATTGTGCTTGTTGTCTGTCTGGCAATTCTTGCGCGTCAGGTATTCCGGATGAAGATTGCGCAGGCATTAAAGCTTGGGGAGGATTAAAGCTTGAAGGATTTGAAAAAATTAAAAATTGGCTGGCAGGATAAGGGGGAAGTATGATAGAAACAAAAAAAGTATGCCGGGCGTTCCCGGTTGCAGGGGGCGAGCCGTTTCAGGCGCTGAAGGATGTCTCCGTGAGCATCCCGCGGGAAAAGCTTACGATATTGAGGGGGAAATCCGGCTCCGGCAAGACAACGTTGATTAATATTATCGGGGCATTGGACGCGCCGACTTCCGGCGAAGTATTTTTTGACGGGAAGAATATCACAGGGCTTTCGGGCAAGGAGCGGGAAAAGCTGCGCCGCCAGAAGCTGGGTTTTGTTTTCCAGTCAATCTCGTTGATTCCGATGATGACGGTTTATGAGAATGTGGAGTTTGCGCTTCGCCTGTCCAATTACAAAGACAACCGAAAAAAGCGTGTGGAAGAATGTCTGCATTTGGTCGGTCTTGGCAGGCGCATGGAACATATGCCGCAGGAGCTTTCCGGCGGCGAGCAGCAGAGGGTGGCGATTGCGCGCGCCATCGCGCACAAGCCGCAGGTTGTTTTTGCGGATGAACCGACGGCGGAGCTGGATACAGCAACGTCGCTGACGGTGATTAAATTATTTAAGGATTTGGTGGAGCAGCAGGGCGCTACCGTTGTCATGACCACCCATGATATGGCGCTGATGGCGGCGGGGGATGTGGTGTATACGTTGGAAGATGGGAGTGTGAATGTAGGGGAAGAAAGTGTGTAGGTTTTTGGGGGTGGCGGTCATGGCAGGCGGATGCGATGCTTGGCACTGGTGTGGGGTGCTCCTTACATGCCTGAAAAAATGGGCAGGCAGGAACCGGAAATGATGGATGATGGATGGAATATTCAAATACGGAGGTTTATATGGCGGAGGAAATCAAGGCGGAAAAAGAGTTAAAGGCAGCGGAGGATGAGCCGATGATTCTTGCGGATAATCTGGTAAAAATTTACAAGACAGCGGAGCTCGAAGTCCTGGCGCTGCAGGGGCTTGACCTTCGGGTGGAGCGCGGGGAGCTGCTCGCGATTATCGGCAACAGCGGCTCGGGCAAATCGACCTTCCTTAACATGCTTGGAGGATTGGACACGCCGAGTGCGGGCAGGCTTTTTGTGGACGGGAAAAACCTGTTTACCATGACGGAAAAACAGCTTGTGGAGTACAAGCGCGACACGGTCGGCTTCGTCTGGCAGAACAACGCTCGCAATCTCCTGCCATACTTAAGCGCATTGGAAAATGTTATGACCCCGATGCAGTTCGGCGCGGAAAAAAAGAAAAAAGAGCGCGCGATGGAGCTGCTTGAAATGGTGGGGATGTCGCACAAAAAGGCGAGCCGCCTAAGCCAGCTTTCCGGCGGTGAGCAGCAAAGGATTGCGATTGCGATTGCCCTTGCAAATTCACCAAAGCTCCTGCTTGCGGACGAGCCGACTGGTTCGGTAGACAGGAAAACGGCGGATTATATCCTGGATGTATTCCGCCACTTAAACCGCGATATGGGGCAGACAATTGTTATTGTAACGCACGATGTGGCGCTCTCCAAACAAGTGCAGCGCGTGATTGCCATCCGCGATGGGAAATTCAGCAGCGAGCGCATTTTAAAAGAGCAGTATTCTTTGGAAGATGCGGCAGTGGTTAACTGGCAGGAGGTAGAGACGCAGGAGGAATTTGCAATCATTGACCGGTCAGGGCGCGTCCAGATTCCGAAGGATATGTTGGCGGAGGCAGGGATTGAGGGCAATAAGGTGAGGCTGGAAGTAAAAGATGGGAAGATTGTGTTGGAAAAGGTAGGGTAAATGTGTCGGCGGTTTCTTCCGCAAAGGAGTTTTTGGGTATGGTTGCACAGATGGATTTTTGTTGACAGGCGGGGCGCTTTTGGGCAGGCTATCAAAAGTATATTGGCTATATTGACAGTCAAGAGCCTTTTCTATGGGTGCTATTTGTGCGATGTTTCTAAATTATTCTTATTGCTTATGAAAGCAGCGCTTGGCAAAACAATGGTTAAATGGTATAATGTCCGCAAGGCATTATACCTGCGCCGATTTGCCGTCCGACCAAAGGGAGGACAATTTCTTTGGCAAATCGTGATTGCTCCTGTGGAGCAATTCATCCGCCGGAGGCAAGCATGTCCGAAGGGCATGGTATAATATTCGCGAAAGCAAAAAACAGAATAGGAAATTTGTTTTGGAGGTATTTATATGGACAAGAAGAATCAGGAAGAAAATTTCGGCAGGCAGTACGACATGGAAGCAGAAGACTTCTGCGAAGAAGAGGACGATGAAGAACTGGATGAAGATGATGAGGAGAAGGAGTTTGTTTTTTATGAGGAATCCGGCGGCGTGACAAAGGAGCAGGCGATTGAGATTATCCAGGGGCTTTCCTTTTCCCCGGACGCCCCAATGGGAGTGGTGGGGAGCAATGATTATGGAATTGCTTCCTTCCCGAACTTTGTCCTGATTTTTTTCAATGGGGACAAGGAACACCCGATGCAGATTGAAAAACGGCTGTTTATGCCATTGCAGGGCATTATGCAGAATGTGGGTTTTTACATGGCGCAGGGGGATTTTGAAGCTGCGGCGGACTGCGTGGTAGAGGCGATCGAAAAAAATGCGGATTCCAATGAGAATTGGGGAATTTACTGTACCGCCGGGGAGATTTTCTGGAAGCTTCGGGAGATGGAATTGGCAAGCAATATGTTTATGCGGGCATACCAGTGCAGTGACTGTGACCAGAAGGCGCATGTTCTCTGCCAGGCGGCGGCGACATATTGTATTATGCAGAATCCGAATGTGGGTTTTGCACTGTACCACGAGGCATTGCAGGAAGAACCGGAAAACCTGGAGGCGCTTCATGACTTGGGCGGTTTCCACTGGGATATGGGAGAAGTGGATAAGGCGGCGGAGTATTATTTTTCGGTGCTGAAAAAGGAGCCAACCTACTACGCAAGCTATGAGGAGCTTTCCAATCTGTTTGCCCAGCTTGGGAATACCGTCTGGCCAAAGCCTTTTATGGATTGCTTTGAGCAGGAACATGCCCTTGCCCCGGATAAGTTAGCGGCTGCGGAAGCGGATATGCTGGCGTTGTTAAAGGAGAAGCAATGAACAAGCTGATTATTATCAGAGGAAATTCCGGGAGTGGGAAGTCCAGTGTGGCAAAAAGGCTCCAAAGGGAATTCGGCAGGAATACGCTTTTCATCCCGCAGGACGTTGTTCGCCGGGATATGCTGTGGGCGGAGGACGGGTATGACACAGCGGCACTGCCGCTTTTGGCTGATTTGTTACAATACGGATATCAGAACAGCAAGGTTACGATTCTGGAGGGAATTCTGTATTCAAAATATTACAGCCCCCTGTTTGAAAAAGCGGTTGCGTTGTTTGGCAATCATATTTTCGCGTATTATTATGATTTGCCCTTCGAGGAAACATTAAAGAGGCACGAAACAAAAGAAAAACGCTTTGAATTCGGGGAAGAAGAGATGCGCCGGTGGTGGAATGAGAAGGATTTTATCGGATTTATCCGGGAAAAAACGTTGGATAAAACGGTGTCACTGGAGGATGCTGTCCGTTTGATACAATCGGATGTTATGGGAGGGGAATTTTCCGGAGGCAAGGAAGAGGCAGAATAGAAAATATCGCTGTGGATTTTTTGACGTATTGGCTGTATATTTTTGGAGAATTAACGGATACATATCGTAATCGCAGGGCGATAAAAACAAAATCTTTCTTTGAAATTGAAACAGTAATTTCACAATTTATTGGCATGGCAGGGAAATCATGATTTACGATAAGATTGATTTGCTGCCTGTAAAGGAAGCTGGAGAGTGTCTGAAAAAATTTATTCTCGCGTTCTGCACGTTCCACAGAAGGCAGTTTTCAGACGTTCCCTGAAATCATAAAAAAGAGAAATTATAAAAGGAGTGTTTCGAGCATGAATGATTATCAGCAAAAATATATTGAATTAAAAAAACAATATGAACAGTCCGACGGCGCTGCCGACGCAGTGCAGGCGCTCTATGAGTACAAGGATTTTCTAAAGGAGCAGGGTACGCCGGAAGCACAATGGGTACTGGTGGATGTCTGCGAGACATTGGAACTTTATAAAACCGCATATGAAACTCTGCGCCCGTTGGTGACGAGCGAGGATAAATCTGCCTTAAAGCATCTGGGGAAATTGCAAAGCCTTCAGGAGCGGGGAGACCATTATGCCCTGCCGCGCCCAAAAGGTGGGAAGGAGCAGGCGCGGCAGGCGGAACGGTTGGCAGCATTGCCACATTTTCGCTATCACCCGAACCCGTTGGAAACGAAGGCGTTTACAGAGACGGATACGCCAATGATTTGTGATTGTTGTGGGAAGCCTGTGAAGATATATTATGATGGGCCGTTCTATGCAATCGACGATATTGACTGTCTGTGTCCGGAGTGCATTTCCAGTGGAAAGGCAGCAGAAAAATTCAACGGCGAATTTCAGGATGAGGCTTCCCTGGAAGATGGAGTGGATGATGAGGAGAAGCTGGATGAGCTGATTCACCGCACGCCCGGCTACAGTGGCTGGCAGCAGGAATATTGGCGTGCGCACTGTGGGGATTACTGCGCTTTTGTGGGGTATGTAGGTTATCGGGAGCTAAAACAGATGGGGATTGTGGACGAGATTTTGGAGGATTCTATGTGTAACGAGTGGGGAGCAGAGCCGGAGGAGATACTGAAAAGTCTGGTGAACGGCGGGAGCGTGCAGGGATATTTGTTCCAGTGTCTGCATTGTGGGAAGCATTTGTTGTGGATGGATTGTGATTGATGGAACTGTCTTGCAAGCTGCGCATATGCGGGGTGCAGTACAATAGAAGCATTTCTCCTGTTGCCATATCTTCTCAGTGCTTTTTTTGGCAGTTTTTAAGAGGGCAGGACTATGAACCATGTTTACAAACCATCAGGAAAAATTTCTTTTTTATTTTTTCCTGTTTATACTGCTATGGTTTTTGTAATAGCTGTATGCGCGTTTGTATGTATATTCTGCATACATTTTTCGCCATCTTCTTTATTTGATGCCATTATTTTTATTTTTGCCACAATAAAAGTTACAAAATGCAGTGCGTTGTCCTGTGTAAGGGCAGGAAAGGTGCGCCATCCTGTTTTTTCGGCTATCAGTGGGATGATTCTTGGGCTTATTTACTGGTACTTCATTATAATTTTTTATCTGCCGGTAAAAAGCGGGTTTATTATGAAATCATTCTATTTATTGAATGAGCCATCGTCAGGGCTTCTACGGATTTTCCGTTTTAAGGAGTTTGCCAGTGCATTTTCGATACTTAAACACGATGGTGCTGTAATTACTGGAAAAAGAGGTGAGATTTATTTTACAATACCAGGGAATATATGTATTATTATGCTTGTTATATTATGCATTGTTTCAGTAATATTTTTTGCATCTGAATTTTATAAAAACAGTGGCAGACCTTTTTGTGAAGCCTCTGGAAAATGGATGAAAAAAATTGTATTTACAAGCAGTGTTCCTGAAGACGATGAGTTATTTATATCAAAGCTTCTTTTAGGTGATTGTACAGTTCTTTCTTCTTTAGAGCCGCTGTATGAAGTTAATACATCCCACTGTAAAATTTCATTATACACTTCTGGTTTTGATGATAAATTTTATATATCTTTATCATATATGGAAAACAGCGGGAAGCTTGATACAAAAACGGGGAAAATAAAATTTAAGGAAAACGAACTTGTTGAATATCTTGGAATCGATAATAATACAGGAAGCTCCCTTCTTACACGCAACTGGTACAAGCCAGAAGATGCCTCAGTAATTGTCGTAACAGAAAAGTCGAAAAGAAAAGCTGCCAGGTGGATAATTATTAACTGGGTAATTGGCATTTTAGCAATTCTTTTATGCGTATTTGCTATTTATGAAATCGGTAACGGTTTACAGGAATTTTTGTTTAAAGGGGGTTTTTTCTATATTGCACTTATGTTTTTTGCGAATGCTGCCAGGTTTTTGCGTACCATGCAGAAAGAAATGGTAATTACAAGTACAGAAGAAAAATATGAATCCGAGGGTACTAAAAAATTTTTAAGCAAAGAAACCAAAGCACCAGCTATACTTAAACTGTTTTATTTGTTTATGATGATTTCTGCTGTTGGATTATTTATACTTTGTATTATTAAAATTTGACCCTGGAATCATACTGGTAGTTTGAGTGATTTATTATATCTCTTCTGGATGAAGCAGGCGGCTCATATTTTATAGGGAAATGGAGGATTTGAAATGACGGATTATTCACAATTTGAAGCGGGCATTAAATCAGGAATACATCCGGACCCAAAGCGTGTAAGAAAAATGGATGAAATAATAGGGGTTATCTTAAAACAGCGCAAGGAGTCTAAAATAATATGTGTTATATGTATAATAATTGCAATAGCACTTTTCCGCGTCCATCTGGCACTTACTATAATTTCCGGGCTTCTGGCATTATTTTTCTTATGGCGCGGCACTGGACAGATACCGGATGGCTATCTTAAAGAAATTTATGAAGAAGGGCTTTTGGTCCCTGGCATTATTGTAAAGACACAGCCATTAACTGTAATGGCAATAGCGAACATGGTTGCATATGATGGGGCAGAGATAATTAGCGGCTGCTATAATCTTGTGGTTAAAGATATAGATGGTGCTAAAAAAGAATTATATGAAAAAATACCTTGTTCCTGCTTTGTTAATTACGCAAAGGGTTTATACCATTCCGCATTCCAGCCCCATCCGCTTTACTGGGGGACTTCAAATCAAGATGAAATTAGTGCTGCACTTATGGCAATTGAAGAAAGCAACAAAGAAAATTCTAAGGATGAATGGGAAGTGTTAAAGAAGATTGCAAACCAGTTTCCGAACCTTAAAAATAACGAAATTGTCTTGTTGGATGAAAATTACACCCCGTTTGGAATAAAACACCATGACGCAGACAGTTATATACCCCTGAATCTGGTAACACCATTAAACAAAGACTTTTGTGCACCGCCAGCACAACAGTATAAAAAAACCGGAAGCCAGGATGAAAAAAATGTAAAAGAAGCAGACATTCCTTATATTACCCTGGATATTCCCGGAAAAGATATTTATAATAAAATGGTAAAGCTGGCATTTAACCATAATGCTTACCAGTATATAAGCGGACATTGTGAATATGGACCGGTTATAGTAGCAGAGCATCCAGGACTTTTTACATATATAAGTGACCAGGCACAGTTTTTGGAATATGTACATGGCAGCAATATTTCTATGCAGGAAGGGGAATACCCGCTAATTTATGAAAAATGCCTTGTAACTACAAAGGGATGTTATAAGGACGGAAAACTCCTTCCCTGGAATAATATAAAATTTTCAGTTAAGTTTAACAGCCTGGATGGGATTAAATTATATTTAAATGATGAAAAATTTGCTGAGTTCAGCGCACATATTGATAATTATATATCAATAGAAAATATGTCGGCGCTTGAGAAACAGATGGTTTTACATAATGAAGCCCTGCATGTGCTGGAGTTTTTACAGGAACTGCAAAACCTGCAATAGAACTAAAAATATTTTAAGGATACATATTTTAAGATTGGGCATCCAAATGCGCCAAAACATTTGCACGCATCAAACAAAACTCTTGCCAGAAAAGTAAAATAACAAAATTCTGGTTTTTAGGGAGTTGGATATTTTTTTTAGGCAGCGATTTATCTTGACAGAAAATCAGCTGCCTTTCTTATTTTTCGAACCCGAGCACAGCGCAAAGAGGATGAGGGGCAGAGCCCTTGCAAAGAGCTCTTCGCCCCAACATTACAGAAAGAATCCGGATTTGCAGATTTTTATATCCCGTTATTTGCTTCCTCAATGATATTTCTCCACCTCTAAAATCTCTTCTGCCCTCGCTACCTGTTCTGGTGTCGGCGGTTCAATGCCCTCAAGCGGATAAGGGATATTCAGATGTTTCCACTTCTCCAAACCCAATGTATGGTATGGCAGTATCTCCACCTTGCGCACCGTCTTTAACTCGCGAATCAAATCGCGCAGCTCGAACAGCCCTTCTTCATCATCCGTTAGCCCCGGCACCAGCACATGGCGAATCCACATGTCCTTGCCAAGCTCGGACATATATTTTGCCATCTGGACAATATTCTCATTGTTCCATCCGGTAAGTGCCTTGTGCTTATCGCTTACAATCTCCTTAAAATCCAACATAATCAGGTCGGTCACTTCCATCAGCGCGTTGAATTTGCTTAAATATGGCTCCTCCATCGTGAACGGGTTGCCTGCCGTGTCGAGGGTTGTATGGATATCCTTCTCCTTCGCGTAGCGGAAAAACTCCGTTACAAACTCGGTCTGAAGCAAAGGCTCGCCGCCGCTGACCGTGATACCGCCGTTTAATTTCCCATTCTTCATCCAATAGGTTTTATAGCGGTATGCCTTTTCAAATAAATCCTTTGCCGTGTAGACTTCGCCGCCCTCCATGCTCCAGGTTTCTGGATTATGGCAGTATTTGCAGCGCATCCGGCAGCCCTGTACAAAAACGACGTAACGCACGCCCGGGCCGTCCACCAGACCAAAGGATTCCAGGGAATGAATTCTTCCTTCCATTGTCCTACCTCCTATTTTAAGTTCCGCATATGCCGTTTAAAAAGGGGGATTTTGAACACGAGGTTCAAAATCCCCCTTCCGTTATGCCGAAACCGAATTGTTCGGTTTTAGTTTAACCAATCGGCCGTCAAATATTAGCGGCTCTTATGGCAAGTTCTTGCAATAACGTCATCCTGCTGCTTCTTGGTAAGGCTGATGAACTTAACAGCGTAACCGGAAACGCGGATGGTGAAGTTTGCGTACTCTTCCTTCTCCGGATGAGCCTGTGCATCCAGGAGCTTTTCGGTACCGAATACGTTTACATTCAGGTGATGTGCACCCTGGTCGAAGTAGCCGTCAAGAACCTGTACGAGGTTGTCAACGCGCTCCTGCTTGCTGTGGCCAAGGGCATCCGGATTGATGGTCTGGGTATTGGAGATACCGTCAAGCGACCAGTGATACGGAATCTTAGCAACAGAGTTCAGGGAAGCAACGAGACCGTTCGTCTCTGCGCCGTAGCTTGGGCTTGCACCCGGGCTGAAAGGCGTATATGCGGCACGTCCGTTTGGCATAGCGCCGGTTGCCTCACCGTATACAACGTTGGAAGTAATGGTGAGCAGGGACGTGGTCGGCTCGGAATTGCGGTAAGTGTGGCGGCGTCTAATCTTCTCCATGAAGGTCTTAAGCAACCAAACACCAATCTGGTCAGCGCGGTCATCATCGTTACCATATTTCGGGAAATCACCCTCAATCTCGAAGTGGTCGGAGATGCCTTCCGCGTCGCGGATAACCTTAACCTTTGCGTACTTAATTGCGCTCAGGGAGTCGATTACATGGGAGAAGCCTGCGATACCAGTCGCGAACGTGCGGCGTACATCGGTATCAATCAGAGCCATCTCAGCTGCCTCATAGTAATACTTGTCATGCATATAGTGAATCAGGTTCAGCACGTTCACATAGATGTCAGCAAGCCAGTCAAGCCAGAACTCATACTTCTCGATTACTTCATCGTAATCAAGGTACTCGCTGGTGATGCGCTCCATCTTCGGACCAACCTGAATGCGGTGCTTCTCATCGAAACCGCCGTTGATTGCGTACAGGAGGGTCTTGCCAAGGTTTGCGCGGGCACCGAAGAACTGAATCTCCTTACCAGTCTGAGTAGCGGATACGCAGCAGCAGATGGAGTAATCATCGCCCCATACCGGCTTCATAACATCGTCGTTCTCATACTGAATCGAGCTGGTCTCGATGGAGATGTGGGAAGCGTACTTCTTGAACTGCTCCGGAAGTGCACTGGAGTAAAGAACCGTAAGGTTCGGTTCCGGCGACGGTCCCATGTTCTCAAGCGTATGCAGGAAACGGTAGTCTGTCTTCGTAACCATGTGACGGCCATCCATGCCGATACCGCCGACTTCAAGGGTAGCCCAGGTCGGGTCACCAGAGAAGAGCTGGTTGTAAGACGGAATACGTGCGAACTTAACCATACGGAACTTCATGGTCATATGGTCGATGATTTCCTGTGCCTCAGTCTCGGTCAGGACACCATTCTTTAAGTCGCGCTCAAAGTAGATATCAAGGAAGGTGGAAACGCGTCCTACGGACATCGCAGCACCGTTCTGGGTCTTAACTGCTGCAAGGTAGCCGAAATACAGCCACTGGCAAGCTTCCAGGGCGTTCTTCGCCGGGCGGGAAATATCATAGCCGTAAATCTTAGCCATTTCCTTGATGCCCTTCAATGCGTTAATCTGCATTGTGAGCTCCTCGCGCTGACGGATAACATCATCATACATATTGCCGCAGCCACAATTTAACTTATCCTGCTCCTTTGCCGCAATCAGGTAATCAATACCGTAAAGGGCAACACGGCGGTAATCGCCAACAATACGTCCGCGTCCGTAAGTATCCGGGAGACCGGTTACAACGTGTGTCTTACGGGCAAGGCGCATCTCCGGGGTGTATGCAGCAAATACTGCGTCGTTATGTGTCGTCATATAGTCTTCAAAGATGTGCTTTAACTCCGGATTGATTTCATAGCCATAGCTCTCCGCAGCCTGCTCTGCCATCTTGATACCGCCGTAAGGCATAAATGCCCTCTTTAACGGCTTGTCGGTCTGTAAGCCAACGACCTTCTCGAGGTCTTTCATGCTCTCGTCGATATAGCCAGGGCCGTAAGAGGTAAGGCCGGAAACAACCTCTGTCTCGCAGTCCAGAACGCCGCCCTTTGCGCGCTCTTCCTTCTGCAGTTTCTGCAGTGCGCCCCAAAGTTTGTCAGTAGCTTCCGTAGGACCTGCAAGGAAAGATTCATCCCCGTCATAAGGCTTGTAGTTCCTCTGAATAAAGTCACGTACATTAACCTCGTCTTTCCAGATGCGGCCTTCGAAGCCATCCCATTCCTGATAATTGTTCATGGTTTTCATCCTTTCTTAATAGAGATAATATATAATTGCAGCTTTGTCAAGCTCTGTCGCCATTATAGCACAAGCTGTCTTTTTTTGCAACATCGGGAGAGCAGAAATATCTGTGAAATCTTGCTGAAAAATGCGTAAAAATCAAAGCAGGGATGAAATTATCACACACCATATACAAACTGGATGTGCAATAAATCTCCACCGCCCCCGGAGCGTTGCAAAGAAGCAAAGCAGCCGGGGATTACGCGGGGATTTTTCAGTGTTGCCAAAACAGAACATGTGCTTTACCGGACAATGCCGGCAACGGTTCCACTTTTTCTTAATATGAAATGTCTGTTAAGGAGACCTTCGAACGCCGGGGCGTTCGTCATTAACCAAAATATCTGTTGAGAAGACCCTCAAATGCCCTTCCGTGTCTTGCCTCATCCTTTGCCATCTCGTGGACTGTGTCATGGATTGCATCGAGATTTGCGGCCTTTGCACGTTTTGCAAGATCCATCTTGCCTGCGGTAGCACCATTCTCCGCCTCAACGCGAAGCTCAAGGTTTTTCTTCGTGCTGTCGGTCACTACCTCGCCGAGAAGCTCTGCGAATTTTGCAGCGTGTTCTGCCTCCTCGTAAGCAGCCCTCTCATAGTAAAGACCAACCTCCGGATAGCCCTCCCTGTGGGCAACCCTTGCCATCGCAAGGTACATACCAACTTCAGTGCACTCGCCGGTGAAATTAGCGCGAAGGTCAGCAAGGATATCCTCGCTCACGCCCTGTGCAACGCCAACAACATGCTCAGTTGCCCATGTCCTTGCACCCGACATCTCGGAGAACTTGGAAGCCGGAGCGCCGCACTGCGGGCACTTCTCCGGAGCAGCCTCACCTTCGTAAACGTAACCACAAACCTGACATACAAACTTTGCCATAATGAAAATCTCCTTTCGTATTGTTTATTTTAATCCACCCGCGGTAGTTAGGAGCGGGATATCATGTGGATTGCAACATATCAGCGGGGGATACCGCTTCTGCTCTGCCCATGCTGACGTTCAACTTGATTCTGACAATTTATCTCCTGCGAAAGAGAAAGAATTGCTGTTCTTGTTGAAATTAAAATAGTAATTGTTACTGATATAGATAATACATTATTCTCAATGTTTTGTCAATAGGTATTTTAAAAATATTTTTCGTGTTTTTATTCGGTAATATGCGCGAATCTTTCCTGAAATCTTTCCAAAGCGTGCCGGTAATCCATCCCATGCCCCGTGTGGCGCATAAAAGCGTTTTCAGGTTTTTGCTTGTATGTGGGAAGCTTTGGTGCACTCCGGGCAATGCCCGTGGAAAAGTACAGTATGCCCCTCGACCGTACCGTCAAAATTCGCAGAGGCCAGTGTGTTGATGTGGTCAAGCGGGCTCATGCAAAGGTCAAGTACCCTGCCGCAGCCTTTGCAGATCAGATGGTAGTGGGGCGTCGTCGTTCCGTCATAGCGTTCGCTGCCGTCACCGCAGGTAAGGCGCTGCGCCTCGCCCTGTTCGACAAGGAAGTTCAAATTCCGGTAAACCGTGCCAAGGCTGATGTTCGGATAAAACTGCCTCACCTGTGTATACACCATATCTGCTGTCGGATGCTCCTTTGTATTCATCAGGTATTCCTTAATGGACTGCCGCTGTTTGCTGTGTTTTACTGCTGCCATATTTTTCTCCATTTCTAAAGCGTTTATACGAACAAAATCCGTATCCGAAATAATATGATATCAATAACTGTTATTATTATATGCGATAATTCTTAATTTGTCAATTCGTATATTTTTCCAATGTTCGGCAGGAAGAGCATTGCTATACCCGGAGGGATTGCGTCTGGGTATAGCAATGCAAACATATGGTTTTGCAGCTTTTAAAAGATGCGGCGGTTGGACAATAATCTTATGACAGTCCATTACGGCATCAAACGGTGGATGTCCCGCGGGAACAGCGTCGCGCTGCGGACATTCTCAAAGCCGAGCAATTGCGCGGTAAAGCGCTCCAAGCCAAGCCCCAGCCCGCCATGTGGCGGCACTGCGTACTTATGCAGCATCAGATAGCTCTCAAAAAGTTCTTCATGCATACCCCGAACGCGTAATTTCGCCAACTGTTCCTTATAAGAATGGATACGCTGTCCGCCCGTCGTAATTTCCAACCCGCGAAACAGCAGGTCAAAGCTTAAAGTTTCCTCTGAGTTCTGCGGATTGTCCATCGCATAAAACGGGCGCTTTGCACTTGGATAATGTGTGACAAAAATAAACTCACTGCCCGTTTCCTTTGCCACAAGCTCACACAAAAGCCGTTCCTCCTCCGGTTCAAAGTCAAGCATGTCGGTAATCTCGCGCCGACAAGCACTTGCAATCCATTCCTTGGCGGCAGCAAAAGGAATCTGTGGAATTTCCCTAATTTCCGGCAACGCACAATTAAGCAGCGAAAGTTCCGCAGTACAGTTTTCCTCTAAAAATAAGATGCAATGGCGTAGCATCCGGTTCTCCATCGCCATAATCTCCTCAAAACTTTCGATATATCCCATCTCAAAGTCTACGCTCGTGTACTCATTTAAATGCCTGGAAGTATCATGCTTTTCCGCGCGGAACACTGGGGCAATCTCGTAGACGCGCTCAAACACACCAACCATCATCTGCTTGTAAAACTGTGGGCTCTGGGCGAGGTAGGCCTCCTTGTCAAAATATGGGAGTTTAAAAATATTAGCACCTCCCTCCGCGCCGATTGCCGCGATTTTTGGCGAGTGAATTTCTGTAAAATGTTCCCCATTTAAAAATTCGCGGAACGCCGTACAGATTGCAGCCTGGATGCGGAAAATGGCGCGTTCCTTCTCGTTGCGCAGCGTGATTGGGCGGTAATCGAGAAGATTTTCAAGCGAAGTGTTCACTTGTTTTTGGTTGATAACAATCGGCAAAATCTCGGAGGGCGTGGATAAAATCTGCACATCCTTAAGGCGCAGCTCATACCCTGCGCGGGCGCGTTCCTCGGCGGCAACCTCCGCCACCAGGCGCACACATGCTTCCTCGGTAAGCGCATCCAGCGGGAAGGAAGCATATTCATTGCTGTAAACGCACTGGATAATGGCATCCCGCATACGCAGAAGGACAAATGCGAAGCCGCTCATACGGCGGATTTTGTAGATGCTGCCGTGAAGCCGGACGGTTTCCCCCATATGGGAGGCAAGCTCGCAGGCTTCCGTTTCCGGGGAGGCGTTTGCGCCAGTGTTGGTGGATACGGTGAAAAGCTCCGTGAATTTTGTTGTGTTCATAATTGATTCTCCATTCTTCTTATATTATTGTTATTGTTGTTGTGTTGGTTTTGCTGTTGCTGGTGTTGCTATAGTTGTAATTATTGCTGTTATTGTTTGATGATACTAACGTTTATTGGCAATGTCCTTGAAATTTTTCTGCTAATGCTTCTAAAATCCGGATATTCTACGAATCCATCCGGACATAGTCTGTATGTCCCATCCGATCACAACCCTTCTATAAATAATGAAATATCATTGATAATCCTTCCAATGCATTTTTCTTGATGTTTTGCCAAAAAAGCCGCCTGTATGTGTGCAGAAATAAAAATTCAGTGAGCTACCCTTGTTTCCTGAATATTTTGGGAAATTTTGCGCGCAAAAAAACCACACGGTAAATTATCTAATACCAGTGTGGTTTTCTGTTCCCGATAATGACTGCCGAATCACGGCACACCTTGTCAGGGCTTTGAATTTATATCCACACAGGCACAACACGAAGAGCGCTTGTACCTGTGTATTTTCACGCAGCTACAAGCGCTTTCGATCGTCGTCCCTGTTCTGTGCGGTAAGCGAAACAAAAGCTCTCATCGTACATTCTCCCTTTTGGTTATTTTCTGCCATCAAGAGTAGCACGGAAAAAAGGATTTGTCAATAGGGAATTTCCTCCACTCACAGCCGCGCACCCATCAGATTGCTCGAAGAATACCGTCTCAATCCCCGATAGAACACGAACACCGCCGCCGCTGAGAGCAAAACCGTATATCCAAGCACCGTAAGCAGGCTTTTTGCATCAAAATGAACCATGACATGCACCGGATGATAAATCGACATGCCGACCGGAATGATATTATAAAGGATAAACCTCGCCATCCCCTTAAAAATCCCGTCCGGATACGTGGAAAAGTTAATTACGCTGCTTACCATTTGGTTCCCGAACATTTCAGAGCGCACAAACCAGAACGACAGGCTCCCCATCAACAGCGCAAAGGCAGTTAAAATCACCGCCCCGGTTACACTGAACAGCAAAAAGAGAAAAAGCCGTTCCACGCGGAACGCAAAAATACAGATTATCAGCAGCCCATACAGAAAATCCCCAATCGACGAAGTGTTGGTAGAGGAGGTGATGACACTGAGCAGGACATTTTTCGGCAAAACAAGATAAGAATCCAGCTTGCCGTTTATAATCAGGTCCGGAAGTGAAAATGCCCTTGCAAATAAAATGTGCGACAGCCCGTAAGTGCTTGCGGCCAGTCCCCAGAAAAGCATAACCTCCCCCATGGCATACCCTCCGATATCATCCTTTAAGCCAAACAGAATAACCCATTGAACAATAAAAGTTGCATTGTTCAGCATCATAAAGCCGATATTGGTAAGGAACGTGACTTTGTTGAGCATCTCCCTCATAATATTATATTTTACAGAAAGCAGGCATACCCGCAGCTGATTTTTAACCGCCATTAACATACAATTTCTTAACCCCCTTTGCATAAAGAAAAAACATCAGCACACAGCCGATAAAAAGATATAAAATCTGGGCTGATAAAATTTCCACATATTTTCCGGTGCCAAAATCCACAATCAGCTTTGCCGGACCGTAGCACACCGTATAAATCGGCGTTAATTTCAGCAGCGGCTGCAGCGCCGCAGGAAATATTTCAATCGGGAATATGGTTCCCACAACCAGTATCAGCTTGTCATACAGCCACTGGAACGGATTGGAATCCTCAATCCAGAAGGACAGCAGACTGATACAAAGCTTAAAAACGGCATTGATGGTAATGCCAAGGATAATACAGGGAACTGCCGCGAGCAGCGTCAGCAAATGAAACCCTGGGATTTTCCCCACCATGGTAATCCCCATAATTGACGAAAGCACCGCGAACATCGGAAGCTGTATGCTCCATTCGCCGGTATATTTCGCAAGGATATAAAGAGTATAGTGGTACGGTTTGTTCATAAGGTACGCGATATTTCCGCCCCGGATATCCGCGGATGCCTGCCTCGTCACAGAAGAAGAACGGGCGCCGAACCAAATCATTTCCGTCATCATAACATACCATATCATCTGAACCTTAGTATAACCGGAAATCAGTTCATCCGGGCTTTCGTACATGTATTCCCATAAGTGAATCAGAACGAATATAATAAAAAAATAACTGATAAAGCCCAGCGCAATATTGCCCGCATACTGCAAATGTTCCAACAGCACGGACCGATAAATCACCGCATATTTTCTCATACCGCCGATTCCGCCTCCTCTGCCTTGTAGATATCCATAATAATATTTTCCAGCGGGATATTGGAAATATTGATATCCTCCACATGCTCCGCATCAATCTGGCGGAGCGCATCATTGATTTTGATGATTGTAGTATCAATCTCCAGTTTGACCCGGCTTCCCTTCTCTTTGAGCACCGTAATCCCGGAAAGCCGCGGCAGTGCCGCTTCCTCCTGCAGCTTCACCTCCACGATTTTTTTATTCAGATAGTGGTATTTCAAATGCTCCATGGAATCATCCAGCACAATCTGGCCGGAGTTCACAATCACAATGCGTTTGCAGAGCTTTTCAATATCCCCGATATCATGGCTGGTCAGAAAAACGGTGGTGTGGAACTCCTTATTCATCTGCTTAATCAGCATCCGAATATTTTCCTTAACAACCGGGTCAAGCCCTATGGTCGGTTCATCCAGAAACAGCACCTTTGGCTTGTGGATTAGGGAAGCCACAATTTCACAGCGGATGCGCTGCCCCAAAGAAAGGCTGCGCACCGGGGTATTGATGAATGCCCCCAGCTCAAAAGTATCCGAAAGCTCCCGGATGCGCGCCTCCGCTTCCGCATCCGGCAAATCAAAAATAGCGCCAAAAAACCGAAAGTTATCGTAGGGTGTCAGATGCGTCCAGAGCTGTTCCTTCTGCCCAAATACGGTTCCGATTTGGTAAGCAAGCTGTTTTCTCTTTTTCGCCGGATTGATGCCTAACACTTCCACGTTGCCGCCGTCCGGATAAAGGATTCCCGTCAGCATTTTGATGGTCGTACTTTTCCCTGCCCCGTTCGGACCGATGAAAGCAAGAATTTCTCCTTCCTTTACTGTAAAGGAAATGCCATCCACCGCCTGAACCGGCACCGTGCGGGGATGAAAGATTGCCTTCAGGCTTCCACCCATTCCTTTTTCCTTCTGCTTTACCCGGAAGACCTTGGATAAATTTTCTGCTTTGATTGCGTCCATTTCGGATACCTCCCTTGAAGTTTATAATGACGTTTTCATATAAAAAAAGAACCGCCCTGCTACATACACCTGTGTGTATATACCATGCGGTTCTCTTATTATCCCGATTCCCGCATAGCCAAATAAGACTTTCCGTCTTACGGCCATGCGCCTTTGACAATCCGTCAAAATCAGGCTGTGGCCGTAATGTGAAAAATCTGCTGCCAAATCATAGGAATCATAGACTGTATACTGTTAAAAGACATGTTTTTGTCTCCGTTTCTGTAAATTTTAGATAGGATAACACATTGTTTTGGAAAATGCAAGTGTTTTTTTCTGCATCCAGTCCTGCTTTGAGTTTCCCCATTTTTTGAAATCCAATCATCCAAAAGCCTCTATACCAAAGTATTTAGCCAATGTAAGCTGTTGTGATTGCTCTTTTTTCAAGATGAACCTTTTTATGCCGGAGCGTGTTCCTGCGAGGACACGCCTGATGGCATATCCCAATGCATAGAAAATAAATTTTGGAATATCATAAATTCTTTTAGAACATTCCCTTAACTCCATCATAAATATAGTGTCCTCTTTCTCTGAATCCATAATGCCAATATATCCTGCTGCAAGAGTCGCAAATATATTTAAGTTACGGATAGATTGTAATGACATTACCCTTAAATCTTCCAGTTCAAACTGCTGCTTTTTAAACTTGAAGTATTCCTCTATCCTCCAACGCATTAAATAAACTTTTGCTGCGATTAAACAAAGTTTTTTCCTTTCTGTGATTTTTAGATTTGTCAGCAATAACATCGACTGTGCCCCAAAACCATACACTGCTACCAAAACCAACTCTCTGTTCGGAAATTCACATAATCTCACTGAAATGTAGCTGATCTTACATTCAATTTTCTTTCCATGCTTATCCATAAAGTCCATCCGGTAATTCCCCTTATACTTATTTGCCACACTCATAATATTTTGTGTCTTTCCGTTATAGATAACATTTCGGTTCTTCTTTGCGCGTATGACAAAACTTTCCTCATTTTTTAAAAAATATTTATAATATTCGTTTGCGTCAAATCCCCTGTCCAGTGTTCGGACACAAGTTTTGGAAAAGTGTGAAGACAGGGATTGTAAGCAGCATAAATTTTCATGCGTTTCACTAATAAAGCCTTCTTCAGCAGCAGAAAAAACCTTTTCATAAACAGACAAAGGCATCTTTTTCCCCTTAGATAAAACCGCTGCTTCAATAGTATAATACCCTTTTTTGATTTCACCGGTGCTTCCGTCACGAACATCAGCAATTGCTTCCATCATAGGACTGCATGGTTTCGTAATATCAGAATTGTCTATGACAATGACAGCATTATCTTCATCAATCTGTTTTTTTACTTGTGATACATAATTTTCCATAATGGTTTCTTTTTCTTCAAAAGCAAAAAGATTCCTGGAAAGTCTCCAGATTGTTTTCTTAAGCGGGATCGTTTCATTTAATGAACGTGCAATCTCGCTCAGATGAACCTTATTCCCTGTCAGAATGCCATAAAGCATCTGAGTGACGAATTTACACTTTGGTCTGGTGAGCCCTTTGCAAATTTTTTCTGAAAAATTTGCAAAATCCCTTTTAATTTCATACCCTAACCTGTTATAATTAATCATGCAAAAGCACTCCTTTGTTTTTTTATATGTCGTGATTTAATTATAACATTAGCGCAGTGTTTTTGCATTTCTTATTTTTGAGGAAAATCACTTATTCAAAAAAATGGGGAAACTCAAATGCTGCTTGACAAAGCTTAGGCGGTGGTGATAGAATCGTATTATCATAGGGGAAGTTTTGGAAATGCCTGGATTCTTTTGGGGGTGGCAGGGGCTGTATTTTTCAAAATTTATGGAGTTGTAAAGCAGCCCTGAATGGTATATACTGTTTTCTATAAGACATCATCTTTGTAGGTTATTGTATTTCTTAGCAGAAACAGTATACACCCACAGAGGCGTGATGTTTTTGTTTAAGCCATTTTTAGTAACTTTTGTAAAATTTCAAATATGCTCATTTATAGTCAAATATATAAAAATATTATAGAAAGGCGCTGTTTTGAAATGGAAGAAAAATATTTTTATATCGAGCCCGAAATAGCAAGGGGGTTGTTATCTCAAATGAAAGAAATGAAAGCCGCAAAACGCGGCGTTGATAGGCAAGCATACTTGATTGATGAATATGTGGTATTAAAGGCTTCTAAAATCAAACTTAGGAATGTTACAACGCGCGATGATAACCTTGCTTATTTTGACGAATTAATTAAAACTCTTATGGATTTAAAAGAACAGGGCGTTGCGGTTGTTCCTATACTTGGATATTGTGTTGAGTCAAACAGCGAAAACGGAAATGGCTATATAATTCAATCACGGGCAAAAGGCGCGGAGCTTTATGATGATTCAATTATGAAAGATTATTATGTTGGCAAGCCTCATTTTGCATATCTTTCAAGCGATACGGATGCGAAAGAATATGTTATTTCCAGAACGAATTTAATATCCAAAGTACCGCAAAATCACTTTGACAAATTCATAAGGGATATTATCATTATATTAAATAACGATATTTTAATAGATTTCAATGGGAAAAGCAATTTTTTCTATGACGATACCGATGGCTTTCAGTTTATTGACCTTGATTCTCACACTGATTATAAATACGGATTAGTTGAAAATAAAATGGATGGGAAGGAAATTGCCGCATATTACGGCTTTACGCCCTGTCATCTTGCGGTAGGGACAAAGCTGCTTCCAGATTTTGCGTTGGAAGAAAAGGCTATTTCTATAATTGACGATGAAAAATTACGTCAGCTTGCCATGGATAATAAAACTATTTACGAAAAGTGCAAAACCGCATTATTAAATAATGGAATCTCGGAAAAGCAGCTAAGCAATTCACTTGCGATACTTAAGTTGTTTGGATGTTGCAATATGCAAGAAAATAATATATCGCCTATTTCCTGAACCACGGAAAGTGGAATGATGCCGCTCTCCAGGATACTTTGAAAAATGCCGTCATACAGGTTATTTATGCACAGTTCCTTAGTATAGAAGTAAAGGGATTGCTACAGGAGCCAAGGGGAAGGAGGATAGTATGCGTATTTCGTTTGATTTGGATGATACATTGTTTGTATCAGAGGAAAAATTTAAAACGGAACATGCGCCGAAATTTCCTTTCCATGCAATCTATAAGGAACGGCTGCGTCTGGGTACAGTAAAGCTGATGGAATATATCCAAAGGCAAGGTTTTGAACTATGGATTTATACAACGTCCTACCGTTCAGAACGTTACATACGAGGCTTATTCCGTTGATATGGTATAAAGCTGGATTATGTCATCAATGGCGCGAAACATGCCAGGGAAGTGCAGGCAGGGCGCATGGAGAGTATGCCGTCCAAATATCCGAGCAAGTACCGGATTGACTTACATATTGATGACGACAGTTCTGTTTATGAAAATGGAAAAATTTACGGCTTCCGTGTTTTTCTGGTAGGAGAGCAGGATGATCATTGGGCGGATAAAATCATAGAGGAAATGGAACGAGTGAGGGCAAAGTTGGAGCGCATGAAAGAACTTTGAAAAGAACGTATTTTTCGAAAGAAAGAACCAAATGTGATAATAGCCTGGTGCGGATTAGACGGAGAAGCCGAAACAGGAAAAACAGTTCTTTTTTATATGATTGATGAAAAATACCGATATCAAGGTTATGCTACGCAATGTGCTATGGAATTGATAAATTATGCGTTTGCGGAAATGGAATATGACATAATCTATAGAGGATGTGCAAAGAGCAATGTAGAATCATATAGAGTAATGCAAAAGGCAGGAATGGTTTAAAATTCCTTTTATGAAAATGGGGATTATATTTTTTCGATTGCTAGAGAAGCATTTTTAAAATTCCAAAAATTAAATGGGTGTGGGCTGTAAAGATACAGTGCTGTACAGATTTTGGTAAAATAGTGTTGCCAAATGAACGAGGAAATATACTTAGTTGCTTAATGAGGTAATAAGGAGGCATGGTTTATGAAAGTCATATTAACAAGCTCTCTTGGCGGTTCGATTAAGGCAGACGGCAGAAAGATTCCAATACCGCTGATGAATGAAAATGGTCAATTAGATAGAATCAAAGCATTATGGCGTGAAAACTCGAAAATTCTCTTAATTAGTGGAACACCGGATGATTATAGCAGAAATGACGGAATAATAAGTTGTTTGAAAGAATCTTTTTATATGAGTGGATTGTTTTTTTTCGTTTTTCGCATTGTGTGATACCAGAACGGAAGAACTTGCTGAACGGTTAAGCGAAATGGATGTCATACTGCTTGGTGGCGGACATGTTCCGACGCAGAATGCATTTATGGAGCATATCGGATTAAAAGAAAGATTGCGCAAATATGAAGGTCTTATCATTGGGGGGAGTGCAGGTTCAATGAATTGTGCGGAGATTGTGTACGCTGGTCCGGAGTCGGAAGGGGAAGCAATCGACCCCAATTATCAGCGCTGGATTTCTGGGCTTGGATTGACTCAGTTGAATATCTTACCACATTTTCAACGCCTTGAAGGAGGTATTCTTGATGGACTTCGGTTGGTTGAGGATATTACATATGCTGATAGTATCGGACATGAGATTATAGCTTTGAATGATGGAAGCTATATTATGATTGATGGTGGTATTGAAACCTTATATGGTGAAGCATATAGTATCAAAGATGGATGCCAGAAACAGATTTGCAGGAATGGGGAATCTATTATTATAAATAGAAGTGGTATAATCAAACAAAAAACAAATATGAGTGGATTTGGGAAAATATGAAATCAAATAAAAAAAGCGGTATATTCCGGTTAGAACACGAGATAGTTACGCAATGTGGCATATCGAAAGAACGTTTTCGTAAAGTGGGTGGAAGCCAGTGGGAAAATATATACCGAAAGATTGCAGAAAAATATGCGGATAAAACGAAAATATGGAAAAGTGGTCTGCATTGGGCTAATACGAATGGTTATAGTCCTAAAAGTATGAAAAAACTTCTTGGGTGCTATGCGGTTGATTATTCAACATGGTTTTATTCTTTGCCCCAAATTATAAAAGAAGAGAATAAAATGGTTTACTTTCTAATCGACAGGGGGAGCGATTGGTATGGGGGAGAAGAATTTTGGATATTTGAAAGTTATGTGCCTGAGTTAGTAAAAGCCCTCGATTTACTAAATCATACGGCTTTTCTGGACTATGGCTGGCTGGATTATTATATTGTTTCAAAAAAATATCAATGGCTTATTGGTTTCAATCACCACGATATAATTTCATGTATTGGAGAGGGATTAAATCTTGACTGCTTCAAAAATCAATAATTTTATTTTCAAAGAAGCGGCAAGACGAGAAATTATTATCTTTAAGGAGTGGCAATATGAATAATCTACATATTTCCAAGTGATATTAGAGAGGAAACAGACTTTTCGCAGCCAACGTTTCTTGTTGGGGAGAATGGGGAATTGATTTCAATTACAGAGCTATCCCATGAGGAGCAGTCTATTTATTATTGTTGGTGGGATTAACGTTTTTATTTAACCAATTCAATCGCCTGTTTCCCGGATAAATGTTCAATAGAAAATTCTATCATGCACAAAGGTGCCCATTCCCTGTTAATTGCAATATTTCGATTTGTTTCTGTATCGTTTGGATAATATTTTACCGCCAACCGTTCGATTGCATTTTTTATTTCTTTTTCATCTTCCATAATATGAATTTTCCCGAAGGCAATTACACTTCTGAAATAAGTTGTGTATTCCTCCAGCACTATATAATCTTGGTCAATTACGCAAAAAGACGCTTTATTACATTCCTTGATTGCGTTTATTTTATGTCCGCTTTTTGCACCGTGAAAAAACAATTTGGAATTGTAATGCACATAGCTGATTGGAACTGCATACGGATAACCATTATCTCCTAATAAAGCTAATACACCAGCTGTCCCTTTTTCTAAGATTTCAATACATTCTTTTTTGGATAACATTTGTTTTTTTCTGCGCATCTCCCTAAACATTTTTCCTACCTCTTTCTGAATTTATATATAATGCAATGCCAACGAAAGTGACAAAACATTCTGTAACTGGTAAAGAAAGCCATACACCTGTCATTTTTAACATGAAAGACAAGAAAAATGCCATAGGGATTACCATTAAAAATCCTCTTGACAATGAAATGATTTGTGCAGGCAAGCCTTTTTCGGTTGACGCAAAGTATGCAGATAGAATGATGTTAAATCCAACAAATGGAATGGCAGTAAAATATAATTTTAATCCTGCTACTGCAATTTCCTGCAACTGTATATTTTGTTCGCTGTTAAATATGCTTACGATTGTATTGGCTGTAAGTGAAAAAAACAGGTAAATACCAAATGATATAACCAACATGGTTTTTAAGGCATAGTTCAAAATTTGTTTCTGACTTTTGTAATCTCCATATCCGTATACCCTGCTTAAAATTAGCTGTGTTCCCTGTGCTAACCCGGTATAAATCGAAATGACTACAAGTGATAAATTTGCAACTACACCATAAGCCGCTACTCCAATGTTCCACTGTAAGCGAAGAATAATCGTATTAAAAACTATCATTACAATTCCCGAAGCCATTTCAGTGATGAAGGACGGAACACCTAATGAAATGATATTTCCTGCCAATCGAAAGGAAGGCTTGGTTCGTACTAAATGAAACTGGTTTTGTTTCGTAAACCAATGTTTGGATAAAACGATTAGGCTGATAACAGGTGCCAATCCGGTTGCTAATACTGCACCGAATATCCCCATATGAAGGGGAAAAATAAATACATAATCTAAAATGATATTAGAGAAACTTCCCGTCAGCATAGCAATCATAGACAATTTAGGATTTCCATCATTTCTTACAAAGCAAATCAGTGTGTCATTCGCCATAAATGCCGGAGCAAAAAGCAGGATAACCCGTACATATGTTTTTGTCATATCGAATATATCCTTGTCAGCGCCTAACAATTCGGTCAGTTTCCCGGAAAAGAAAATGCCTGTCAGTATAAAAATAACAGCCAGCGCAGACATGAAGAAAAATGTGCTTGAAAAAGAATTATTTGCATTTTTGTATTCTTTTTGTCCTCTGTAAATGGAATATTTTGTTGCACCTCCCATTCCAAGCATCAGACCGCTTCCGTGAACAAAGCTATATATGGGAATGGCTAAATTAAGTGCGGTTAGACCATTTGCACCCAAACCATTTGAAATAAAAAAGGTATCAGCAAGTATGTAACATGATAAGCCAATCATGCCACAGATATTTAGTGCTATATATCGAGAAAACTCTTTTAATAGCGTTTTAGTTTCCATATACATCTCCTTAAAATACAAAAAACGTCAAATCTTCCTATCTTCTATGACCTAACGATAGAAAGTCTGACGCATAATCTCTTTACCCGGTGGCAAAAGCAACGTTATTTCCAGAACAGTATTATATATCAAAACAGTCTAAAAAGCAATCCCTAAATTTAAAAATGATATTGAATTTGATATTGTTTACCTCAAAGACATTTTTTGCGTTAAATTTCAAAAATGGGTTGCTAAATTGACGGGATTTGCTATAATAAAACCGTAACAATATTTTGGCAACAGGAAATTAGCGTGCCTGGGCTTTATAAAGCAGGTCAGCAGCAGCACCCGCCTGTCCGATTTTTCCAGTCTGGAATACGACCCGGAGGTCGTCCCCCAGGTGTCGGAGCAGCTATCCCGGGAAATGAGCGTGAAGGAGTGGGAAGTGTTCTACGGCAAAGAGGGGCACATGAGCCGGGCCGAGGCTGCCCTTATCCGGACCGGATTGCAGGAAGGAAGTACAGGTGCACTTGGAGCGCATGAAAGTATTTTGCAAAAAGCAACGTTGAATCATACAGGGTAATGTAAAAGACGGGAAGCTTCAAAATTCCTTTTGCGAAAATGAGAACTATATTTTTTCGATTAAAAAGCAAATGAAAGGATAAGGTGTTATGCCGCATATGGTTGTAAAATTATAGCCTGGAAGAAATGATGAAATAAAGGCTACTCTTGCTAAAAAACTGGCGAGTGTAGCAGCAGAAAACTAGCAAGCTATAGTAAATGATGTGATTGAAGTAAAAACAGGTGTGTACGTATAAAAATTAAATAAAAATAGTTAACACCAACAATAAACAATCAGGCATTAAAACAGTATATTTATGTGATGAATTTAGGAGGAAAAGAAATGGAGTATTTATTTGAAACAGAGCATTTGAGGATTCGGAAATTTGAGATGGAAGATGCAAAATGCTTATACGAAAATCATCTGGAGGAAGAAGTTAAAAAGTGGATTCCGAATGAAAGTTATGCGGATATGGAAGAAACGCAAGGGGCAATCAAATTTTATGTAGATTGCGTGAATGAAAAACATCTACCATATGTATTGGCTGTTGAACACAAAGAAACAGGTGAATTGATAGGTGATACAGGTGTAAACGAGGTAGAAGGAAATTCCAATGAGGTAGAAATAGGTTACGGGATATGTAAAAAGTATAGTGGAAATGGCTATGCTACGGAATTATTAAAAGCTATGACAGAGTTTATAACGGCGGCTTTTGGAATAAACATTTTATATGGACGTGTTATGCGTGGAAACAATGCCTCTGTGAGAGTCCTTGAAAAGAGTGGCTATGAATTTGTCAAGGAAGAATTTGGGGCAGAAGATGACCCTTATGGAAACGGGATGCTAATTTATAAGAAAGAATGTTAAATTAGGATTGTAGGAGGTTGTGCAAAGCATGATGCGCCATTGCCGGAATATATAGGTACATCCGGAATTATAGTGTTTTGTAAGACATGGAAATTTATTGTGATGAAAGGGTGTATGAAATGGAACAATTTGTGCAAGCCTCTATACTTTTGGCAATTTTAATGGTGGTACAGATTCCCTTTACAGCAAATCTACACCTTTTCCTCCTGGTCTGTGGGGTTTTTATGCTGTTTTTTACATGGCGGAGCCTGTCAGACCAACAGAACCGATGCGCCGTGCCAATACAGTTGTTGCTTTCTGCCGCCTACATTGCCATTTCAGGACATGCGGCAGCGTATTTGATTTTTTATGAATTCCGGGCAGATATCCGGTTTTGCGGTCGGGCAGGTGCTACAGATATCCGCACTGTTTCGCAATGCGCGTCTGCCCCGCCGCACGGACAGGGAGATTTTGCATATGACCGCGATTTCCCGCAATGCGAGCCTGCTTCCCCGCACAGGCAGGGAATGCTTCGTTTGTTTTTACCGTCCGCCGTGTATTTTGCAGTATCGATGATAAAATCGGTTCTATCCTGTGCGGTGGAATTCCCATACATCCTGTTTGGCGCCACCCTTCTTTTTGCGGCGGTGCTGTTTATTACATTTGCAGAATCCCTTTCTGCACGCTATATTTTTGCAAAGACAGAAACCGAACGGGTTATAAGAATGACGGCACTCGCTGAGCTTTACGAGAAAAAACTCAACCAGGAGCTGGTGATGAAAAATTATCTCGCGGACAAAAACGCACGCCTGGAGGAGCGCGAAAATATCAGCAGGAACATCCATAACAGCGTCGGGCATTCCATGACGGCTGCGATTATGGCATTGGACGCGGCGGAACTCTTGCTTGCTGCAGATACCGAGAAGGCAGGGCAAAAAGTCCGGGCGGCAAACCGGCGTATCCATGCGGGCCTGGATTCCATCCGACAGGCTGTCCGCATCTTGGATTGTGAGAACAATTATTTCCCGGTGGAAGATTTCCTTTCCTATATCAAGGAGGTGGCGGATAATTTTATGATGGACACTACCCTGCAGATTCGAATTGATGACATCGGTGCTTTGCCGGGTTTATCCCTTCCACGTGAATATAGTGAGTTTTTGGTTGGCGCGGTTTCTGAATTGCTGACAAACGGGGTTCGCCATGGGAACGCAGATATTTTTTCCATCCGCCTTACTGCGGACAGCGCGCATATCCGGGTAAGTGTTCTGGACAATGGTGTCAGCGATTTTTCGCCGGAAAATGCATGGGACAAGGTCGAAAATGGGTATGGTCTGAAAAAAATGATTTCCTTCGCGCAAAAATGTGGCGGCAGCGTGGTATTTGAAAATACGTATGGCTTCAAGGTCGTGGTTACCTTGCCGCTCTATCCGGAGAGATTACTATCTGCGCAGTAAAATAGGAGGAAGTATGGAAAAATTACACGTACTTTTGGTTGACGATGAACCGCTCCTGCTTGAGAGTTTGGAAATTATTTTAAGCTTCCACGGGATAAAAATCGCGGGAACCGCCCCGGACGGCAATGCTGCATTGGCAGTGCTGGCAAAAAAAGACTGCGACCTTGCCCTGGTGGATTTGAATATGAAGGGCATGGGCGGCATTGAGCTGATTGCCCGGATGAAGCAGGAATATCCCCATATTAAAATCTTGGTGCTCACGACCTTTTACGACGACAAAAATATCACACAGGCCATTACAGGAGGGGCGGACGGTTATATTTTAAAAGACAGTGGCAAAGATGCAATCCTAGGCGCGATTGACCAGATTATGGGCGGCAGGAATGTCATTGACGCAAGGGTCATGCAGCGGCTGGCCGTTCTGGTAAGCACAAAAAACGGGCTGGGGCAGGCGGATGCAATCAATAAACCTCAAAACGCTGCCCTGCCGGAAGACATGACACAGCGCGAAAAGGAAATCTGCACCCTGCTTGCGCGCGGACTCACGAACCGGCAGATTTCGGAAACCCTTTTTCTGTCGGAAGGAACTGTGAAAAACTATATTTCTTCCATCTACGACAAGACCGGTATCCACGACCGGGCGAAGCTGGTCGCGGAAATGAACCGTTAAGCGGCATAAAGCGCACCATGTGCTCCGGCCGGCTTGCGGACAAAAAAGCCGATTTTATATGACCGCAGTCATACACGAACCTGACTGCGGTCACTTTCTTTTTCCTGCAAAATACAATAAAATAATCTCATCAAAAGAAAGGTGGTGAACATCATGCCGCAGAAACTCTCTGCAATGAGGTACATAAAAAACAACATCCGCCGCGTGTCCGTGCTGATTGTAAGCCTGGGGCTTTGCTTCGTACTGGTCTATTTAACGCAGTTCATGCTCTCCTCCACCGAAGAAAGCATCGGATGTATTGCGCTGAAAAACCCACAAAAAATGCAGGTTCTCTCACTGGCGGGAAAAACCACATTGGGAATCGACACCGACGGGATGAGCGATGCGGAGCTGACGCGGGTATACGCGGAAAAAAATCAGGGACTGGCAGAACAATTAAAACACACCGAAGGCGTGAAAAACGCATGGTTCGGCGAGGTGGTTTACTGCGTGATTGCCGCCGCTGTCGGGCAGATGACATATGAGATGCCGCTCGTGGCGGCGGAGGAAATCCCGGAAATCATGCAGCATTTTGGCGCGACATTGGTGGAGGGCAGACTTGCGCAGAATCCGGGTGAAATTGTTCTTGATAGTCTGTCAATGAAAAACAATAATTTCGTGCTGAACGGATATTTTAACGAAAAAAATTATGCCCAGCATTATAAAATCGTCGGGGTGGTTGACTGCGATACCTATTTTGGCTGTGGCATTCCTGCGGATGGATGGAGCAGCCGAACCGCTATTGTTGTGCTCTCGGATGGCATCGATGATATGTCAGCCGTGCTGCATACAATCGGCATTGATGTCCGGGAAAATTATGATTCGGTAATTGACGCGGCATGGGGCAAAAAATTTCTGCAGGAGGAAGTTATCGACGTGATTGGAAATTCCACCAGCATCATCTATGTAGGTATCGTTATTTTGCTGCTGATTTCCCTGACTGTTGTCTACACAACCTACCTTCGCGACCGCCACAATGAATGGTGCCTGTACGCGTCCATAGGTTATTCCAGGAAAACCATCTATGGCGCTGTCATGCGGGAACTTCTCTTTACGTTCGGTGCAGCATTTCTTTTTGGCGCAATGATCAGTCTTTTGTTGGCGCTTGTGCTGAATGGGGTGATGATGGTGCCGCAGGGATTAAAATGCAGAATCTTTCACCCGAAAACGATTGCGGAAATCCTGTGTACTTACGCTTTTCTGCTCGGCATTCTGCAAATCCCGGTTCGGCACGCGCTTGCAAGAATCCGTACCGTGGATGCGATGGAGGATGATTTGTATTAAGAGAATACGGGAAAAAGCAAAATCAGAATAAAGGAGAGAACGCTTTGTGTCCGTGCGCTGCCAGCCACAAAGACGTTTATGTGCAAAGGGCAGCGCAGAAATGGGGATTTATATGTTCAACATAAAAAATATCACAATGATTTATGATATGGAAAAAACGGAAAAAATCTATGCGCTCGGCGGTTTCGACCTGGTTCTGCCGGATACGGGGCTTGTCGGGATTATTGGTCCGTCCGGTTCCGGAAAATCTACTTTGATGTACTGTCTGTCCACTCTGAAAAAACCGACGGACGGTGAAATTCTCTACAATGGAAAAGAACTCACCAAATTAAAAGATAGCGAGCGTGAAACCCTGCGCCGGGAGGAATTCGGTTTTGTTTTCCAGCGCCATTTCCTTGTGCCTTACATGTCGGCACTCGACAATGTAACCGTTGCCGCCGCGCAGAGTAAAGCTTTTGTGACGGAGCAGGCGCGGGAGCTGCTCGCGGGCTTCGGCCTTTCGGAGCGGGAATTTGGGAAACGCCCGGCAAAACTTTCGGGTGGGCAGCGTCAGCGCACGGCGATAGCCAGAGCCATGATAAACCGCCCGCGCGTTCTTTTTGCGGACGAGCCGACCGCCGCGCTCGACCACGAAAACGCGTTTGCAGTGATGGACATTTTAAAGGATTACGCAAAGAAAAACCTCGTGCTCATTATCACCCACGACCGTTCCATCCTGAAGGGGGCGGACAGTGTGGTGGAAATGTGGGACGGAAAAATCAGTGCAATCAAAAGTGGGGAGCTTTAAATTATACCGGATTGTACCATCAATAAAATGACATAAATGCCGTATGTTCGGCGGAATGAGAGGAATTATGAAACCATTTTCAGCAATGTATTTTGTCCGGGAAAATAAAACGCGCTGTTTCCTGCTTATGGTCATGCTTTTTCTGGGCTACGTGGCATATCTGGGCGGGCTTTACGTTTCCAACCCGCGTGACAACTGGGAGCTTCCCATTTCCTATTACGACCGGTTCGTACAAGTGAATTCCGTCACGGGCGATGCGCAGGATTTTGAACTTTTTTTAAAAGAAGTGGAAGAAAGCGGCAAGGCAGTTGCCGTGCTCCTTGGCACCTACAATGCCTTTCACTGGAATACCATCATGGGGTTTGAGAGCGGGTACGCTACCCAGACCTTCTGCACGGTGGAGAGTTTTAAAACCTACTGTGAATACATGGGTATCACGGTTGATTTTAGCAGCCTGAAAACGGGGAGCATGATTATGAGCGAGCGCTTCGCCCAAAATGTAGGTCTTAAGCTTGGTGATAAAGTGGACAAAGATTACAGCGAAAATATTTATCGCGAATTTACTTTGGATGCGTTGACGAAAGAGGATGGCTATATGCAGTATTTTATTACCGATGAGGAGGATATTGCCTATAGCGCGCTGCTTGTCGGCAGGAATGGAACGCAGGGGGAAGAGCTTTACAGGCTTGCAGAGCAATTAAAGCAAAACCATGAAATCTACGTCCACGACAATTTCGGATCAGACATCGATAGCCAGTTTGAAACATTCAATATGATTTATATGTTTATCATCGTGCTTGTGGCAGTCATTATGGCAGTAACCGTGAATGCGGCATTTATCGGAATGTACCAGCGCAGAAATTTCGAATTTGCCGTATACCGCGCGATTGGAATTTCGAAAAAACGAATTATCGGGAAAATCGTGAAAGAATTAATCTGCATGGACGCAGCCGCGCTAGGCGTTGGCGGCGGAGTATTCTTTTTGGCTCTCTACCTTTTTAACAACCTCGTCCTTTACCCGGTCGGCAAATACCTGCGGTATTTCCATCCGACGGCGCTTTTTGGTTTTGTGCTTTGCAACCTGGCGGTGCTCCTGCCATTGATGGTCACACGGTCAAGGCAGATGCTGAAGGCGGATATCTGCGAATATTAAGAGACAAGCAATTTTCCTGTGTGTAAAAAAATGACTGCTCCGGCTGCGGGGGAAACATGCTTCCTTCGGTTGGCATGGTGCAGGAAATTTCTCAAACTTTCTCTTGACATCTTCACTCCGCTGTCGTATAATTTCCTTGTCACTTAAGGATGCGTTTAACAGTTATGGCAGAGTTGCACGTTCTGCCGTAGCAGGAGAAAGGAGGTAGCTTACATGATGAGTTTTACAGTGCTGTTTACAAAATTTGGACCGCGTGGATTTTCTGGCGGCTCTGGGTTTGGACTAGATAAGTATACATATGTACTGAAAAATGAAATATCATGTAAGGTTACCGGACTCATGTTTTCATAATAGATTCTAGTATTGTCTTTTATGGAGCCGTGGTAATCTTACCACGGCTTTTTTGCTGTATACAGGGGATGCAGGCAAATATGCGCAGGAAGCAAAAAAAACGCATTTTGCGTTTTCGCAGTTTGCGTTTTCGCAGTTTGCGTTTTCGCAGTTTGCGTTTTCGCAGTTTGCGTTTCAGCAGTTTCGCTTTCGCCTGGTTTGCATCGGACTGGTTGGCCTTTGCAAATGATGCATTCGCGGCGCTCCCTGATAAACATACAGCAGATTCTAACAAACTCTGGCATGCTGTAGCGGGCATGACAGAGAAATCGCGGCCGCCCTGCCTGTGAGGGCTGTGTCAGGATTTCCGGAATAAAAAAATCGTGGTAAGGGGAAAGTCCGCCTTATGACAAAAAAAGAAAATGGGAAAACGGGTGTATTCATTTTCTGCGACAAATGAAACAAAATTTGAATATGAAAAAAGGGAGGAAGTTATGAAGAAGCTTTCAAGCTACATTCTGCGCTACTGGTATGCCTACCTGTTCGCCATTGTGTGCCTTTTGCTGCAGGTAAGTCTGGATATGCTTGCACCGCAGGTAACCAGGCGGATTGTGGACGAGGTAATCGGGGAAGGGGCTATTGATTTGCTTATGCCGCTGCTGCTCACGATTTTTGCGATTGGCGTTGGCCGCTGCGTGTTCGGTTACACGAAGGAATTTACCTTTGACTGCCTGGGCTCAAAAATCGGTACGGATATGCGGCGGAATTTGTTCCGGCATATCCAGAAGCTTTCCATCAATTATTTTGACAATACCAACACGGGCGAGCTGATGTCCCGCGTGAAGGATGACGTGGATAATATCTGGGGCGCGCTCGGCTATATCGGAATGCTGATTCTGGAGGTTATTTTCCACACGGTCATTGTTATTTACTGTATGCTGCACATCAGCGTAAAACTGGCAATTATGCCGCTTGTTATGATGCCAGTCGTGGCGGTGATTGCGATTCTGATGGAAAAGCGGCTTGACAAAGTGTATGAGGATATTTCGGATGAGAACGCGAAGTTAAACACTGTGGCGCAGGAAAATCTTGCAGGGGTGCGCACGGTCAAGGCATTTGCGCGCGAGAAACATGAAATCACAAAATTTCTCTCGCACAACAAGCGCTACTATGAGCTGAATATGCGCCAGAGCAAGGTATTTATCCGCTATCAGCCGCTCGTGCAGTTCATCACGAGACTGCTCCCGATTTTTGTCATTATCTACGGGGGCTATTTAAAAATCCAGGGCGAGATTTCACTCGGTGAGCTCGCTGCCTTTACAGAGTATGCGAACAATATTATCTGGCCGATGGAAATGCTCGGGTGGCTTTCAAATTCGTTTGCCTCGGCGGTTGCATCCAATAAGAAATTAAAGAAGATTTACAATGAGAAGGCGTCGATTACGGAGAAGGAAAAACCGGTTATTCTGCCGGAGGTAGCGGGACGCGTGACGTTTGAGCATGTGTCGTTCGGGCTGGACGGGAAGGAAATTTTAAAGGATATCTCGTTTGACCTGCCGGCGGGGAAAACCATCGGAATTATGGGGGCGACCGGCTCCGGAAAATCTTCCATTATTACGCTGCTGCAGCGTTTCTATGACGCGCAGGAGGGCGAAATCCGCCTGGATGGGGTGCCAATCCGTGACCTGACGTTGCGTCAGCTTCGCAAAAGCATTTCTCCGGTTATGCAGGATGTGTTTTTGTTCTCGGACACCATCAATTCCAATGTAAAGCTCGGCAAGCGTGCGAGCACGCACAACGACCTTGTCCGCACGGCGCTTGAACGTGCGCAGGCGAAGGATTTTATTGAAAACATGGAAGAGCAGTACGAGACACAGATTGGGGAGCGCGGCGTGGGCTTGTCCGGCGGGCAGAAGCAGCGCATCAGCATGGCGCGCGCGTTCGCAAAAAAATCGCCGATTCTTGTGCTGGATGATTCCACCTCGGCGCTTGATATGGAAACCGAGCACCAGATTCAGGAAAATCTGCTCCAGGTGGAAGGAACGACGAAAATCGTCATTGCCCACCGGATTTCGGCAGTCCGTCATGCGGATGAGATTCTTGTGCTAAAGGACGGCGGCATTGCCGAGCGCGGCACGCATGAGGAACTGCTTGCGCAAAAGGGACTGTATTACGATACGTATATGGCGCAGTACGGCGAAACGTTACAGCAGCTGCAAGGGTTTGTTCCGGTATAATTACGGGGCGGGTGAGAAGATACCTGCGGCAATGAAGAATGGGCAATATTTTAGCACAGGGGGATGCGAAAATGATGTTATCCCAGGGCATAAGCCGGAAATCATTTTGAAAGCGGCATGGGATTGCCCGGATTTGTGGTTTTTAGTATTCCCGGAAATGAGGTTGTTATGGCAGTAAATACCGTCCGCGAGGACGAAACTTTAAAAACAGCAGGGAAAGGCGTGACGCTTCTGCGCTTGTTCCGTTATCTGCTGTCCTACAAAAAAATGATTGCATTTGTCATTTTCATTATGCTGCTCACCGTGGGCATCAGTCTGATGAACCCGCTGATTATCGAGCATGCAATCAACGTAAATATCAAAAACAATGACATTGACGGGCTGTTAAAGCTTGGTGCGGCGGCGCTCGTCATGAACATCGCAATGATTCTTTTAATCAAGCTGCGCATGTACCTGATGGCGAAAATGTCCAACGATGTGCTTGTGAAAATCCGCAGCGAGCTTTACGAGCATATCCAGACGTTAAGCTTTTCGTTTTTTGACAGCCGCCCGACGGGTAAGATTTTAGCGCGCATTATTGGGGATGTCAATTCGCTCAAGGATGTCCTCTCCAACAGCGTGACCACTTTGATTCCGGATTTTTTGACGGTCTGCGCGGTCGTTCTGATTATGGCATTTAAAAACTGGAAGCTTGCATTAGCGGCAATGAGCTCGCTGCCACTGATGATTGTCGGCGTTTTGTTCGTGCAGTCGAAATCCCATGTGCGCTGGCAGATTCACCGCAAAAAAAGCTCCAACTTAAATGCGTTTATCCATGAGGATGTATCGGGAATGCGCGTCATCCAGAGCTTTTCGGCGGAGGATGAGACGGAGGAGACCTTTGATGAGCTGCTGGTTGAGCACCGCGGCTCCTTTGTCAATGCGTGCCGTTTTGCGGATGCGTTCGGTCCGGTCGTGGATTTTTGCTGGGGGCTTGGAACGCTGTGCATGTACTATGTCGGCGTGAAGGTGCTCGGTCCGTCGGTGGCTCCGGTCGGTACGCTGATGGCGTTCGGAACATATATTTCCATGTTCTGGAACCCGATTATGAACCTGAGTAATTTCTACAATCAGTTAATCACAAATATTGCAGGGGCGGAGCGGATTTTTGAGATTCTTGACACGGAGCCGGAAATCGCGGATAAAGAAGGGGTAAGGGAGCTCCCGGAAATCCGCGGGGAAGTGGAATTTAAAAATGTTTCCTTCGCCTACGACAAGGATACGCAGGTGCTTGACAATGTCAGCTTTCAAATCCGCCCAGGCGAGACGATTGCACTGGTCGGACCGACCGGTGCGGGCAAGACGACCATTGTCAATCTTATCAGCCGCTTTTACGATGTGACGGGCGGTACGGTTTACATTGATGGGCACGACATCCGCGAGGTGTCGATTGAAAGCCTGCGGCAGCAGATGGGCATTATGACGCAGGAGAATTTCCTGTTTTCCGGTACAATCAGGGACAATATCCGCTATGGCAGGCTCGACGCAACGGACGAGGAGATTATGGATGCGGCGAAGATGGTCAGCGCCCACGATTTCATTATGAAAATGGAAAAGGGCTACGATACGGAATTAAAGGAGCGCGGCGCGGGGCTTTCCATCGGGCAGAGGCAGCTTCTGGCTTTCGCGCGCACGATGCTTTCCATGCCGAAAATCCTGATTCTCGACGAGGCGACCTCAAGCATCGACACGCACACCGAGCGTCTGGTGCAGAAGGGCATTGATGCGCTGCTTGCGGGCAGGACTTCGTTTGTCATTGCGCACCGCCTTTCGACCATCCAGAAAGCCGACCGGATTTTTGTTATTGATAAGGGCGGCATCGTGGAGCAGGGCAGCGCGCAGGAGCTGATTGCGAAGAAGGGCGCGTATTACGAGCTGTATATGGCGCAGTTTAAGGAAGTGGCGTAGGAGTAGGAAGTTGCATTTTTTGCCGTTTGCCGGCGGGCAGGCGGAAGATGCACAGGATGGCAGCGTACAACATTTTACCGTCTGCCTGCGGCGGACGCAGGCAGACGAGCCGTATGATGAAAGATGTTTTACGGTGCGCTCTGGGTGGAAAAATAATTTAAAATGACTGAAAACGGGAAGAAAAATGCGTTTTTATTTTATAAATCATGGGACAAAATAAATTAGCTATGGTATAATATCGTCAGATATTATACCAGCGCCGACTTGCCGTCCATATAGGAGTGAAGAGACAGGCTTGTCAGATTATAAAATAAGAAAGTGGTTGGAGATATTAGATGAAAAAAATTAGTGCAAAAGATTGGCAATGGACCAACAACAAGGTATATTATTAGAGAAACATCTGATGAAAAAATTACACAGCTTCAAATTGCGTTAGATAATCTTAAAACAAAGGAATAGGACTTCTATCTTTTGATTATCTTATGAAATTGTATAAGACGAAGGAAAGAAGAATATGTATAGTGAGGTTATTATAGCATTGAATGAGTTTTAAATGCGTTTTTTGGCGAATCATGCTTGCACCGCCGGGACAATTTATCCGTCGGGGGCATCATGTTCGCAGATGATGGCATAAATATCACAGCATCATTGAAATGAGTGGGAGAAGAGAGAGGGGGGGGGGATGGACGGGATGTATGACTGTAAAGCAAATCCATGTATGGGTTTGCCAAGCTGGATGTGTGTGGTGGGGGAATGCGAAGAAAGATGGAAAAACGCAAAGAAATTATAGAAACAAAAAATCAGTAAATCTTTCTTGCAGAAAGCTATCACATCAGAAAAAGGAGGATTTATGAAAAAAAGCCAAACACATTGCGAAGTAAAAATCGGAAAAGAGGGAACCACCATGGAGCTGCATGGACTTGCGCCGGGTGATGTTACATATCTGGCTGTTTATGCAGGGAAAAAGAGCAATCTGCAGTTGCTCTCCGATTTTCCTAATCTTAAGAAACTGTTTCTGAACGGAGATTTTACGGATTTAGATGCCATTGCTGGGTTAAAGAATTTAACACATTTAACAATGTATCTCTCACTTCCGGTCGATTTTTCGAATCTGAAAGGCATTGAACTGGAAAGCCTGTCGGCAAGCTGTAAAATAAATGAAACTTTTTCGGCTTTCTTTTCCGACCGTCTGAAAGCTTTGGAATTAAACAGTATAAGGCAGTTGAAAGATTTATCTTTTATTGAACAGATTCCTGGTCTAAAAAAGCTTTATCTGAATTCGCTGCCTGGCGTGGAGGAGCTTCCGGACCTTAGCAAGCTTAAAAACCTGTATGCGTTAAAACTCTACGAATTACACAAATTAAACAATATTGAAAACCTTATCCATTCGTCCATCCAATATCTTGATTTTACGCTGGCGGCAGACAAGCTTTCCGGTACGAAAATCGCGGAAGTGCTGCTTTCCATGGAGCAGCTCAAAGGGGCGTATATGGACCTGATTGACCGCAGCAGCCCGAAGCGCTTTGAGGTAATTGAGAATAAGTTAAAGAAGGTAGGAAGGGCGGATTTGCTGGATTATCAGATGCTTTATAGTGATTGGGAAGCCCTGTGACGCAGGCATTTTTAGATGGATTGAGAATGCAGGGTTAAGCTTTATGCAGCATAGCAGGGAGGATTTGCCGAAATATCGAATGCAGCGTGCAAAGGAAGACCTTGCGGCAGCTAAAATTATTTTAATTTCAGAAGCAACCGGGGCGGGCGGCTTACAGTCCGGCGTTCTGCGGAGCGGGAGTGGCAAAGATGCTTTTCATTGGAAGGCGGGATGATGCGAATGGATGATTTTATAATCCGAACCGTTACGGTAAATGATGCGGAAAGATTGTTGGAAATTTATTCTTCCTATGTTAAAAATACTGCGATTAGCTTTGAATACGACCCACCGACATTGGATGAGTTTAAAAACCGGATTTTAAATACATTGAAAAAATATCCGTATCTCTGCATTCTGCAAAATAACAGAATCATGGGATATGCATATGCGGGCGCATTCCATCCGCGGGCAGCGTTTGGGTGGGCGGCAGAAACCACGGTGTATCTTGCGCCGGATGCGAGAAAATGCGGTTTGGGGCGAAAGCTTTATGAAGCTCTGGAAAAAGCATTAAAAGAAATGGGGATTTTAAATTTGTATGCCCTGGTTGCTTATCCGGAAACGGAGGATGAATACCTCTCGAAAAACAGCGCGGAATTCCACGCGCATTTGGGTTATGTAAAAGTGGGGGAGCTCCATAATTGCGGATATAAGTTTGGTCGTTGGTATCATATGATTTACATGGAAAAAATCATTGGGGAGCATAAGGGGAGTCCTCGCATGGTTGGGCAAGGAAAGGCGGCCGGATTACAGGAACCAGAATTCATAGGCGGTGAAGTGGACTTTGATTGAAAAATGAAGGAGATTAGTATGCGAACAGAACAGGAAATGTACGACTTGATTTTAAAGGTTGCAAGGGAGGACGAGAGGATTCGCGCGGTTTATCTTGACGGCTCGCGGACAAATCCAAATGCCCCAAAAGATATTTTTCAGGATTACGACGTGGTCTATGTCGTGTGTGAAACGGCGGATTTTATCAAGGACAGAGAATGGGTTTCGCGCATGTTTGGGGAAATTTTGTATATGCAGCGCCCGGACGAGTTTCCGGATGAAAATACTGACATTACAAAATGCTATGGCTGGCTGATGCAGTTTGCGGATGGCAACCGGCTTGATTTGCATGTGGAAACGACAGAATTCGCCAAAGCAGGCTTTTTCGATGACTCCCTGCGCAAAATCCTTCTTGACAAGGATGGCATCCTGCCGGAAATCACAGAGTCAAACGACAAAAATTATTGGGTAAAAAAGCCAGCTTTCCAGGAATATTCCGGCACTTGCAATGAATTTTGGTGGTGCCTGAACAACATCGCAAAAGGGCTTTGGCGGAAGGAACTGACTTATGTGCAGGACATGGCAAACCATGTGGTACGCCCCCAGCTGACAAAAATGCTGTCGTGGAAGATTGGTCTGGCAACCGGTTGGTCGGCGGCGGTTGGAAAATCCGGCAAGTACATGTGCCGCTTCCTGCCCGGGGAGGTTTGGCAGGAATACCTTTCAACATGGTTTTCATGCGATGTAAATGAGGCCTGGGAGGCAATGCTTTTGATGTGTACCATGTTTGAGCGGACGGCAAAAGAGGTCGGAGAAGGGCTTGGCTATGAGTATAACCGGACGGAGGCAAAAAACAGTCGGATGTATTTTGAACATGTGCGGACATTGCCGGAGGATGCAAAGGAAATTTACTAGATTACGATAGCATCCATCGGATTGCCGCCGGGCATATTTTGCGAGCCTTGGATATGAGAAAATGCGGCTTGTGGTGGATGAAGGAAACCCTCAAAACAGCGCATTTTGGGAAAAGAATGAGAGGGTTTTAAATGGCGAATTTGTGTATCTTGTGATGGAACGCAATTTATAAAAAATAAGGAAAGGACTTGGAACAAGAAAGGAAATAAAATGATTTATCGAATCGACGAATTTATAGAAAATCACATCAACCCAATTACAATGCGTGAGTATGACAAGTCATGGCTTGTTCTGGTTCTAACCGACAGCGCCGATTATGAAAAAATGTGCGGGAGTAATTGCGGATGCGCATATACGGTTAAAATCAGCCGTACCAGATGCAGGGAATGGAAAATGGCAGTTGGCGATTTTATTCATTTTTGCGAATCGAATCAGAAAAATGCAATTCTGGTCATGTCCGAAGCAGAGAGGGGCATCGTAAAAGAAATATATCAGGGCCATGCATACGATGAGCCAATGCTCCGTGATTATGAACCTGCTGTTCTGATTCACAGTACGCCGATGCAAAACTGGGAACAAATCCAGCGCGACGGGATGCTAAAGAGCTGGAATAAACTGAAAAAAGAAAATATTATCAGGGAGGAACAACCGATTGGAAGCCGTCTTGGAGACCCGATGGATTTTTGCGATTATATTATGTTTGGCGGAGGCGTTACGGGAGAAATTGTTGTGAATTCCAAACAATCCGGAAAGATTGAAATGGATATCGATGCAGAATACCAGACAGGAGCCCGAATGTATTTTGATGCGGAAAAAATGGCGCGGGATGGACGGCTGATTCGTGATGGCTGCCATATCAAGGTAAAAGATACGCTGCCGCTGCACCCATATCTGATTTGGAGCGCAACATGGAAAGAGGCCGGGTTAAACAGCCAGATATCCACCCCGAAGATTTTTGCGCAGAAATGCGACGGGCAATTTAAGAAGCAGTGCGGTTTCGATTTGCTGTAAGACGAGGAGGAAATGGAACAATCATGGAAATTTCATTTGAAAAGTTTATGGAACTGCTGCGCGGCTACGGAACTGCCGTGAATGCGGAAACATATAAAAATTTGCAGAACCACGACGGGGAGGGGATTCAATTTTGCCTTGAGCACGGGTGCGCCGTCATGGTTGAGAATTATGCCCCGGATGGCTACGGCATTTACATAGGCGTTTACCAAACCTCGCCGGATGGGGATATTGCACTTGTGACGGAGGAACAAATAAAAAAGGCAAAAGAATATTTCCGCATTTATAACAACCCTGAAGTTCACATTAAGTCGGGAGTCGTGTCAAACGGTCCGCTCCCTGAGAAATGGGACAGGCTGCATGGCTGGCGCTGTTATGCACGTAAGGGAAAGAAGTATGAGGCTGACCCACGCATTAAAAAACTTGCTTTCAAGGACGTTCCATCAATAAAAGCATTTTTTGAACCATATCTGTGCAGCGAAGATAATTATGAGTGCGCCGAGGCGAAAACAATCACTTGGCAGGCAGATCATTTTGAAAAAATTGCAGACGGGGCGAATGGTTGTTTTTACGGATTTTATGAACACGATGAACTGTGCGGTGTGGCGACAACATGTTGTATCAAGGAGCTAAATATTGTATGGCTTATGGATATTTTCGTCGCTTCGCAGCACAGGAAAAAAGGCATCGGAAAAGCGCTTGTCTTGGCCGCACTCGGACAGTGGCCAAACAACAAGTGGATTTATCAGGCCTCACGGGATAATATGCCCTCCACTGCACTCGCAAAATCCCGCGGATTCGCGCTTGAAGGTGCAGCACTTACGCAGGTTGTAAAGCCGGATTGAGGTTTATGGGTTCCAGAGATGATTATGATTCAGTTAGGAGATTTTTATGGAAAACAAGGATTACGTAAGCTTTAACGCAAATATTTGGAACAATATCAACGAATGCCTTGTGGACAAGTCCACCGCAATCAGCCACGAAGAATTTACTGCGGCAAAAAACGGCGCATTAAATGTCACGCTTGCAGGCGTAAAGCTTGTTCCGCAGGAATGGTTCCCCAAGCTTTCTGGCGCGAATGTGCTTGGTCTTGCGAGCGGCGGCGGGCAGCAATGCCCGGTTTTTGCAGCGCACGGTGCAAGGGTCACCGTCATGGATATTTCAGAGCATCAGCTTGCAAATGAAAAATATGTCGCGCAGCGGGAGGGGTATGACATTCGGATTGTTAAGGCGGATATGTCAAAACCGCTGCCGTTTGCGGATGCTTCCTTCGACATGATTTTTCACCCGATATCAAACTGCTATATCGAGGATATTCTGCCATTGTGGAAGGAATGTGCGCGTGTCATCCGTCCGGATGGCGTTCTGATGATGGCGTTTGTCAAGGAAGAATTTTTCCTGTTCGACCCGGATTTTCAGAAGGAAGATTTCCTGATTACAAGGCATTCCCTGCCATTTCACCCGCTGCGGGATTTGACACCGGAGCAGATTCAGGCGAAAAAGGAAAATGGGATGCCGCTCGCGTTCAGCCACACGCTGACCGAACAGCTTGGCGGGCTGATGAAGGCGGGGTTTGTGCTCACGGATATTTTTGAAGACTGCGACGGCGGCGGGCTGTTTGACAAGTATATGAATTCGTATGTGGCAGTCCGGGCGGTGCGTAAGGATGGGGAAAATGGATGAGATGGATTGATGTTAAGAAAGGTTATAGTATCCTGATTTTTAATTTTATGGATTTATGGCTTAAGTAGCCCGCAGGTTGGAAGCATTGTGATTTGGAAGGTTTTTGATTCTGGGGGGATTTTACAGTTTGAAAATTTTGTATTTTGAAGGAGGTGCCGCATGGCGGAAAAGAAAACAGCAGTTTTAATTTATCCGGGATTTTGCAATTTTGAAATCAGTACGGCTCTTGAAATACTGGCACTGGCAGAAAAACCAATAACCGTTTTTGCGAAAAAGTCTGGGCCTGTCCGGAGTGAGGAGGGCTTGACCATCTTACCGGAACAGTGTATTGCAGACGCCATGTTTCGCGAGTATGACAGTCTGCTTTTGCCGGGTGCACAGGATATTAGGGATGCGGTGGAGGATGCGGAAATCCTTTCGTTTATCCGGGAATTTCACAATCAGAAGAAAATTATCGGTGCAATCTCAGCAGCCCCCGTTTTATTGGTAAAAGGTGGAGTGATGGGGAAAAGGCCTTTTATGGCGGGCGTGAACCGGGAGGACTTGTACGAGGAAGGCTTTACAAAGCAGGAGCTTTTTCGGATGCAGAGCTGGGATGACAATCTGAAAAATCCGGTGGCGGACGGTTATCTGATTTCTGAAAATATTATTACATCGGTTTCCTACGAATTCGTGCGCTTTGGTCTTGCTTTTGCGAAAATGCTGGGGATTGCGATTTCGCCGGAAACCTTTGGAATAAAGGACCGGAAGGCAGAACCGTAAATCCGGATAAAAAATAAAAAATATTTTCAAGAAAGGATTGAATTATGATGCGGCGCAGTGACAGAGAAATTAAGGACAGGGATGAAATGCTTCAGGTAATGGAAAAATGCGATGTATGCCGTCTGGCATTCAACGATGAAGCGGCGGGCTTTCCCTATATTTTGCCGTTAAATTTCGGCATGACAACAGACGGCGGGCAGATTACGTTGTACTTTCACGGGGCAGGGGAAGGGCGGAAATACGAATTGATGGCGAAAGATGACCGCGTCAGTTTTGAGATGGACTGCGCGCACCGTCTGGTTATGGACGAGGCAGAGGGAAACTGTACGATGGAATATGAAAGCGTAATCGGGCGGGGCAGGATAGCGATTGTTTCCGATGAGGAAAAATACGATGCTCTGTGCGTGCTGATGAAACATTACCATAAAGAGGATTTTGTGTTTAACAAAGCCATCGTGCCACAGACGGCAGTATTAAAGCTGACGGTGGAAGAGATGAGCGGGAAGAAGCGCAAAGTGAAGAGGCGTTAAGTTTTATGCAATCATGATCCGGTTGATAAACATTTTGCTCCCTTTACTGCTTCTGACCATGTAACTGCACAACGACCAGAAGGTTTTGTGTTTATAGGAACTGGTCTTGATATTCCATCGGAACCGGTACGTAAAACAATGGTATATACTACCCGGATATTTGACACGATTGAGCCAGAAAAAGTAACGGTTATTTGATTTAGTTGCTTCATTTGCAAAAACAGCGGGATGAATAATTATGCTATTTTAATATCAGGAGGTATCAAGTTGGATGAATTAATTGAAAAATTATATGATTATATTGAACCATTTGATCCGGGTTGGAAATACCGCATAAGACCTGCATCAAAGGAGACGATGGATAATTATATAAGGGCAGCAGAGCTTTCACTGGGAAGCTATGCGGATAGAATCCCGGCAAGTTATCTAAAGTTCTTGGAACGGATGGGTGAAGATGATGGGGGATTGATTTCACAGCGTTATGATTCGGCGGTTGATATGGTTGCTACAAACATTCATGAAGTGGTTGAATGGCTGGATGAAGAGGAAGAAGAAAAAATGCTTCCGTTTTATATAGGCATACACATCATTCCCTATGTTATGTGGATTGATTTAGAAAAGGAAAATAATAAAAGGATTTTGGGTACCTATGATAACGATTATGAAAATTTTACAAAAGTATCAGAAAGCTTTGAAAAATACCTGTTCCAATGTGCGTTTGACCATATTGTTGAGTATGAATTTAAGGAATATTTTTCAATACGGAAAAGCGATGTAGATGCAATAGCAAAGTATCAGGATATTACCCCGGAAAAATTATATAAAAAGATGATACATTCTGTAGAAGAATATGGGCTGAATGAAAATTGGTTTTGTGAGCCGGATTATTATATCGGGGAAAGTAAAGATACTACATTTAGTATAAAGTATGATGGCGATATGCATGGCAAGGTTACATCAAAAAGCCAAATAATAGTAAAGTCAATTGCGAATGATATATGTAACTTTAATATGGGCAGGATTCTTAATAAATAAACCCAGGTATCAAAATAAAGACTTTTAAAGCGGATAAAGCAGGCAGTAGATGTTAGGGGTGAAAAACGGAGGCGGATGTAACCTATAAGGAAGAAATGGGGAAATTATGGATGAATTGTTTAAGAGATTATACGATTACATTGAACCATTCAAAGCGGATTGGAAGAACCATATAGAGCCTGCCTCGAACGAATTGATTCATGAACTGATAGAAGTAACAAGGGCAGGTGAATCTGCCAAAAGGATACCTGCGAGCTATTTAAGGTATTTGCAGTTAATGGGGGAATACGATTCGGGTTTGATTTCAGAATTAAGGATTGGAGGAGTACCTGTAAAAGCCAGTAAACTGATTGGGGTGTTAAAAAGTAATGCATATAAAGAAGATTTAGAGAAGAAGAGGTTCCTATTTGCTGTTGATCCTATGATAAAACGTATCATGTTCTTTGATTTAACGAAGGAGAATAGTGGAGAGGTATGGTATAAAGGAGGAAGTAAGATAATAAGGCTGTCAGAAAGCTTTGATAAGTTTATGTTTCAAAGAGTATTTGATAGGATAGTCCATTATAAGTACGCAATATACAGTATGATGATTGAGGAGAGATTTGAAATAGCAGCAGAAAAGCAAAATATAGAGAAGGACGAGTTATATAAAAAAATAAGACAAAGAATGGAAAGCCATGGAATGAAAGAAACATGGTTTAGTGAGCGGAATTACTATAGAGGAGAAGGGGAGGGGATAGCAATCGGCATAGAATATTACGGCGGAATAAGCTGTAAGATTGTATCAGAAACGGAGGAAAAGATATTGGCGTTAAGAGAGGAACTGTCGGATGTATGTAATGGACAAAGGTTTATTGACAGGGGTGTATCTTGGTGGGGTTCATGAAAAGGAGGGCATCATTATGGAAATCGAAATAAAAAAATTAACACCGGATATGGCGGAGGAATATTTGCAATATTTTGGCCATGTCGCATTCACCGACCATGAAGAATGGGCGAATTGTTATTGTCTGGAAAGCCATTTGTCGCAGGAGGAAAATGAGAAGACCTTTGCCGACAAAGCCGTGCGCAGGCAAAAGGCGCGGGAGTTGGTTCAAAACGGCACCATGCAGGGCTACCTTGTCTATGATGGCGGTGCGGTGGTCGGTTGGTGCAATGCGGCTGATAAGACCAGTTACGAGCCAATCATGGCGGAGGAGGAATTTCAGACGCTGCCGCCGAAAAAAGGCGAAATCAAGGTAATTTACTGCTTCGAGTTTGCTCCGGGTTACCGGGGAAAGGGAATTACGCATCTGTTGCTTGACCGGATTATCCAAGATTCGAAGGAGGAAGGGTATTCCTATATCGAAGCTTACCCGTTTTTGGACACGGATTTTGCATGGCAGTACCATGGACCGATTCCGCTTTATGAGAAGCATGGATTTGAACAGATTGCGGAAAAATCGTGGTTCCGGATTATGCAGAAAAAACTATAGGGATGCTTTGTGCAAAAAAGAACAGAGCGGAACATAGTTGGGGAAAAACGTGATGTGCACAAATCGTGAGGAATACCCTATGTTGGAGTTGCTAGAAATAATGAAAGATATCAGATGATGGAATGTGAAAAAAGTGCGAAAGGTGTATAAATAATATCTTGGCATATCAAATATTTTGTAATAAAAAATGAAATAACAGGAGGGCATATATTTGACAATAGCCGAGTTTGAGCAGGTTCTTTCAAAAGGTGAGAATTTAACCGTTGAATTTAAAACATGGATACATGCTAAGGATATGCGAGAGCGTATTTCTTTAGCAGTGGATGAGCTTGTTGCCTTTGCTAATGCCAAAGGTGGTACGGTTTACATGGGTGTCGAAGATGACGGAACAGTGACGGGCTGTAACGGACATGATGCGCAGAAAATTATGGAATCTATCTATGACAGGACTCGTCCGGCGTTATTTACGGAAACAGAAGTGATTCACTATGAAGGAAAAGATGTACTGGCAATAAAAGTTGAGAAGGATGGAACGACATATGCTACTTCAGATGGAAGATGCTTAAAACGATTAGGTAAGAATTCAAAACCCTATTATCCAGATGAAATGAGCAATAAGTATGCTTCTGTTCAAAGTCCTGATTTTTCAGGACAGATTATGGCAGACAGTACGGTAGAAGATATAAATGCATTGGAGATATATAATTTAAAGGAAAAATTGAAAATGCGTGATCCGAAATCCTCTTTACCTGAATTAGAAGATATGTCTTTTTTGAGGGATTTGGGATTGATAAAAGAAGATGAAGGTGCTGACAAGCTTACAATTGCGGGATTGCTTTTTGTGGGTAAAGAAACAGCGATTAACCGCTTGCTGCCGCAGGCAGAAGTGATATATCTTCATTATTCGGCGAACAATATGGAAGAATATGATTCCCGATTGGATTTAAAACAGCCGATAATATCTGTGATTGACCGTTTAACAGAGAGGATACAAAATACGAATAAAATCGTAAATGTACAGGTAGGGCTCTTTCGATTGGAAGTTGAGGATTTTTCAGAAAAGGTTTTTCAAGAGGCGCTTTTCAATGCATTATCGCACAGAGATTATCTGAATATGGGAGCAGTATATGTAAAGCATTATCCAGATAGAATTGTGATTGAAAATCCGGGTGCATTTCCGGAGGGAGTGAATGAGAAAAATATAATAACACATCCGTCCACGCCAAGAAATAGACTGATTGCGGAGACATTACAAAGGCTAAAATATGTACAAAGAACGGGGCAAGGTGTTGATATTATTTTTCGTGAGATGATTTCTTCAGGGAAACCATATCCGCAGTATCATGTCTATAATGAAGCTGTTTCGTTGACCATTTTCAATGCGATTGATGATGTGAATTTTGTAAAATTTATTGCCAACGAGCAGAATAAGCTGCAAAAGATTTTGCCTTTGCCGGAATTAATGATATTGCGGTATTTGACAGATAATAAAAGAATCATATTGTCTGAGGCACAGGAATTGACACAGCTTCCAATAGCAGAGGCACGAAAAAGCTGTAATAATCTTGTGCGGGATGGTTTGATCGGATTATCTGGTAAGGAGTATATGCTGACGGCTAAAGTCTATGACGCAATTAAATCAGATGTAGAATACACCCAAGATACTGTGATTCGGTATGTAAAAGCCAAAAGTTTGATAGAGGAATATTTGCAGTCTGCCGAATTCATAACGAATGAAAAAATTCGAGAACTGTGCGGATTTACGAGGCAACAGGCGAGAATTACTTTGGATAAAATGCGGTCTGAAGGAATATTGCGATTGGAAGGGCAGGGACGTGTAGCTAGATATTATAGAAATTAAGGTGTTTCAATGCGTTTTTAATGCGTTTTTAATGCGTTTTTTTGAGTGGAGACGCATATTAAAAACGCATTGAAAGTAAAACAGGTGCAATTTTATCTACATATAACCAGAGAGGCGGAAATATTATGGCAGATGGTAAAGTTTATTACAAAGATGATGAAGTGGTAATCCGCAATTTGCAGGAGAGCGACGCACAGATTATAACGGATGGAGAAATTGAGCAGGGATGGGATGCGCATATCGACAAATATCTTACAAGGCTCAAAGACCAGGAAGAGAACCGGGCAATCGCCCTGGCTGCGGAATATCGGGGAAACGTTGCGGGTTATATCAATGTTTATCCGGATTCAAAATGGGGCGCGTTTGCGAATCAGGGCTATCCGGAGATTGTTGATTTTGGGGTGCTGGAGAAATACCGCAGGCATGGAATCGGGGGAAAACTGATGGATGTGGCGGAGAAAGCCGCGGCGGAATATGCGGATGTGGTTTATCTCGGCGTCGGCCTGCACAGCGGCTATGGGAGTGCGCAGCGCATGTATGTAAAGCGCGGTTATATCCCGGACGGCAGCGGCGTATGGTATAAGGACACGGTTTGCGCGCCATATGCGGACTGCTGCAACGATGACGACCTTGTGCTGTATTTTTCAAAAAAGCTGCGCTGATTTTAAGGAGGAGGGCAAATGCAAGCAAGAGAAGAGCGGGAAGAAATTCTAAATTCGTTTTACACAAATATCTGCAATGAGGATGCGCGCCTGATGACGAGCAAACACGGAAGCATTGAATTTTTAACCACGACAAAATACGTGGAAAAATATCTGCCATCCGATGCAAAAGCAGATACAAAAATACTGGAAATTGGCGCGGGGACGGGCAGATATTCGCTTTATTATGCGGATTTGGGTTATGATGTAACGGCAGTCGAGTATGTGGAAAATAATCTGGATATTCTGCGCTCGAAAATCAAACCGGAAATGAAAATCCGGGCGGAACAGGGCGATGCCATTGATTTGTCAAGGTTTGGGGACAATGTATTTGACATGACACTGGTATTCGGGCCACTTTACCATCTGTATGAGCAAAAAGACCGGGAAAAAGCAATCAGCGAGGCAATCCGGGTGACGAAAAAAGGCGGCATCACTGCGTTTGCGTATCTGGCAAGCGATTCTATCATAATTGACTGGGCGCTGCGCGACCGCCATCTGATGGATGGGATGGGGAAGGATTTTGATGAGAATTTCAAGATTATTAACTATCCGCAGGGAGTTTTTGCGGCTTTTTATATCCAGGAATTTAAAGATTTGATGGGGCGGTTTCCAATCAAAATGGAGCAAAATATCGCGACGGATGGGATGGCGCGGCATATGATGGAGCAGATTGACGGGCTGACGGATGAGGAATTTGATGTGTGGCTGAAATATCATTTTTCCACCTGTGAGCGGGAGGATTTGCAGGGGTACAGCAATCATCTGCTGTATATTGGCAGGAAATTGTAGATGGCAAGCTGTTCTGGTTTGGAAGAAAATATTTTGCGGTATCTGTAAATTTAAGCTTCCGAAGATAAAAATAATTTGCCGGGAGGCGATGAAATTAGGGGAAAATTTCAAAAAACCGGAAAATCCCCGAAATGAAGGGTTTTAAATCGGGAAACAAAACGGATTTGCTATTTGGAAAAAAGAAAAGAGGGGTAAAGTGGATGGAACAAGTTAGATTGTCCGGCAGAATCCGCGGCGGTCTGTATGGGCTGCTGATTGGGGATGCGCTCGGCGTTCCTTACGAATTTCACCGTGCGGAGGAAATCCCGCCGTATTCCGAAATTGAAATGAAACCGCCGAGAGATTTTTCACGTGCGCACGGGGGCGTGGAGCCGGGAACCTGGTCGGATGATGGCGCGCAGGCGCTCTGCCTGCTTGACAGCCTGATTACCTGCAAAGGGTTTTGTTTAAAGGATTTTTCGGACAGGCTGCTTTCGTGGTATGAGGAAGGAAAATGGGCGGTTGACGGTGTTGTTTTTGATGTCGGGATACAGACCGGGGAGGCGCTGATTGCTTACCGGGCAGGGCTTGCGCCGGAAAAATGCGGCGTTCTGCGGCCAGACGGAAAAGGGAATGGCGCGTTAATGCGGGTGCTCCCGCTTGTACTCTGGCATAATGGAACGGCGCGGGAACTGGTGGAAAACGCGCACGCCCAATGCCGGATTACCCACGGAAATATATGCAATCAGGTGTGCTGTGCCCTGTACTGCCTTGCCGCGCGCATTTTGCTTGAGGGTCTGGATTTTGGACAGGCGCTTGAAAAGGCAGTGCCGTTGTTGCGGGAAATCTACCGGGAAATGCCGGAGCATGAGCAGGAACTGGAATGGAGCGTGCGCCCGGATGAGCCGTGGGTGGGCGGCGGTTCCGGGTATGTGGTGGACTGCCTGCGTAGTGCGTTTATGATAATGGCGCGTGCGCAAAGCTATGAGGAGGCGGTAAAGCAGGCGGTTATGCTCGGGGACGATACGGATACGACCGCATGCGTTACGGGCGGGCTTGCCGGGATTTTATTTGGATTTGAGGCAATTCCAAAGCGTTGGTACGATGCGCTGAAAGGGAAAGCGGATGTGGAGGGGCTTTTGGGATTCTTATGTTAGTGGCGGCATTGGTGAAAAGACGGGAATTGTGAGCCTGCTGAAAAAAGATTATATTGGTGTTTAGTCGGATATATGTGTTGGGGGAATATGCAGATGGAATTGGAAGAGCGAATAAAATATGCAAAACACGCATTGGATGGTATTGCATTGGGGGATTGTTTTGGGCAGAGTTTTTTCGTGCCGGATGAAACTGCCAAGCAAAGGATAAAAAGCCGGGAGATTTTACAGGAGCCTTGGCATTTTACGGATGATACTGTGATGGCAATCGGAATTTACCGTATATTGGAGAAATATGGGGAAATAAACCAGGATGAACTGGCCAGGGTTTTTGCAGAGAATTATGCACTGGACTGGCACCGGGGATACGGAGGAACGGCACATTCCATTTTACACAGCATCAAAGAAGGGAAAGACTGGAGGGAAGTTTCTTCCGGGGCGTTTGATGGAATGGGTTCCATGGGAAATGGCGGCGCAATGCGTGCCGCTCCGATCGGCGCATACTTTGCAGATGATTTGGACAAGGTTTTATACTACGCCAGGGCATCTGCCGAAGTTACGCATGCGCATATTGAGGGGATTGTGGGCGCAATGGCGGTTGCAGTGGCATCGGCATTGTTTCTGAATAAAAAGCTGGGAAACTATTGCAAAGAGGGAGAAGTTTTTTTGCGTGATGTTGCTGAGAAATTACCAGAGAGTGATACCAAATATAAAATATTATCTGCGGTTTCCGTCAAAAGAGAAAGCAGCATTGATTTTGCCGTTTCCGTGCTTGGAAATGGAATCCGGCTGACGGCACAGGACACGGTTCCGTTTTGTCTTTGGTGTGCGGCATATTTTTATACTTCCGTAGAGGAAGCATTGTGGAAGGCCGTTTCCGCGCTGGGAGACCGGGATACTATATGCGCGATTGTGGGCGGAATGGTTTCACTTTATGCGGATGAGTTTCCAAAACAATGGGTGGATTACATGGAGCATCCGGAAAATTCGGTTTTTTTTGAAAGCTAAGAGGGAAATGGGAATACAGAATGCTTTTCTGTAAATGTGAAAAGGGAACCAAAAGAGAGAGGATTTCGACATAAAAGTTTACAAGCCATAAGGAGGAAACCGATGCAGGAGGGCAGGCTGTTTCGCATTGTTTATCAGCTTTTGGAGAAAGGGCAGGTTACGGTTCCGCAGCTGGCGCAGAAGCTTGAGGTATCTGCCCGGACAATTTACCGGGACATTGACGCGTTAAGCGAAGCGGGAATCCCGGTCTATGTGGAACGGGGAAGGAATGGCGGCGTGCGGCTTCTGGATGATTTTGTTTTAAACCGGGAGTTTTTGTCGGAAAAGGAGAGGAAGGAACTTCTGGCGGCACTGCAGAGCCTGACGGCGGCAGGCTCTTACGATACGGCGGTGCTGCAGAAATTGTCTGCGCTGTTTCAGGTTGCTTCCGACGAATGGTATGAGGTTGATTTTTCCCGGTGGGGAGAGAAGACGCAGGACAATGAAAAATTTGAATTTCTCAAACGTGCGGTAATTTATCACCGCTGTGTGCGGATTGTGTATGCGGGAACTTACGGAAAAGAAAGCGAGCGGAAGGTCTGGCCGTTGAAATTATCCTATAAGTCAAAGGCGTGGTATTTGAAAGCGTGGTGTACACAAAAGCAGGATTTCCGGCTGTTTAAATTAAATAGGATTTTAAGGTGGGAGCTGCTTGAGGAGGAGTTCACGCCGCCTGTCTGGGCGGAAGCGGGCCCAAAGAAGGGGACCATGATGCCTGGGGGAAACGGGGAAGAGAAAAAAACGGAGATGGGGCCTCTGGCGGAAACTGAAGAAAGGGGAAAATTGGAAATCGCATTTCAAGGGAAACCGGAAACCAAGCGTGAGTTTCTTCCCGCACCGTCACAGGAACAGCAAGAACTTGTCTGCCTGCGTTTTCCCAAAGAAATGGCATTCCGGGTCTATGACGAATTTGATGATAAGCAGGTAAAGCGGCAGGAAAACGGCGATTTTCTGGTATCCGCGCCTATGCCGGTGGATGACTGGGTTCTGGCGTTTCTGCTCTCTTTCGGAACGCAGGTTGAGGTAGTGGGACCGATGTATTTGAGGGAGCTTCTGGCAGCAAAGGTAATGGAATTATATGAAAAGTATAAGGGGTGAAGGGGCTGCCCAGACAAAGAAGCAACGTGTAAGTAAATTATGACAAAGGGGATTGATGAGCACGGAAAGAGGTGATTGTTTGGAAGACTTGATAACAGAGCTTCAACATTTAAGGTATCTGGATTGGGTTGACAAAAAAATGTCTCCGGGTACTCCCGGATGTTTCTTGAAAGCATATGAGAAGAAGGACGGGAAATGTTATTATTATAAAATGTCCAATTTTGACAGTTATCGGGGAATTTTTGGGCATGAATGTGTTAATGAATTAATTGTATCACGACTCTTGAGAATGTTACAGATTGAACATTTGGAGTATCAGCTGATTCATGCTAAAATCAGGGTTGATGATATGGAGTATGAGGGATATGTTTGTCGGTCGCTAAACTTTCGCAAAGAAAACGAAAGAAAAATGGCATTTGATTCCTATTACGATTTGAATAAAGAAGCAAAAGAAAGTCCGTTGGAGTTTGCAAAAAGAAATGGGTGGGAAAAATATATTTATCAGATGTTTGTGGTTGATTATTTGATTTGTAACCGTGATCGACATGGGGCGAATATTGAATTACTGATTGACAAGGATAATAAAGTAAGAATCGCTCCACTTTTTGATCAAGGTTTGTCCTTGCTGTTTTCCTGCTATGATAATCAGGAAAATATCCGTAAGTATAATATAATGGAAGATAAGGCCGTAAATAATTTTTTCGGGGCAAAATCCGTAGAATATAATTTGAAGTTTGTTCCAAAGGGAAAGAAATTGTTTGACGGAGTACTACATGAAGAAGATAAGAAATTGCTTTTGGATGGGCTTGCAGGAATTCTTTCTGATTTGCACTTAAACAAAATATGGGAAATGATTTGGGAAAGGTGGAAGCGCTATGCGGAAATTTGCGATTCGGAGTGAATTGTACGAAGGGAAAGACCTTGCGATTTTATATTATGATGAAGAGAAAAAAGAATATGAAATTGAAATACCAGAAACAACAAAAAGCCAGGAAGCACCCCTGATTATTGCTGCTTTTATTGAGAAGGGGCAGAGGAAAATCGGTAAAGAGTGGAGCCTGCGTTGGGTGCAGGAGCGGGTAACACCACCGAACCGGCAGAATATCGGGCAGATTTTGAAGGTGAATCATATGACAGAGTATGATGAATTTAAGTTTCTCGTGAAAAACGAAGGGCGGAGCTGTCAGGATGAGTGCTATATTGTTGAAATGTAACAGTGTAGAAGAATAAGATGCCTGCCCAGACAAAGAAGCATTATGTAAATAAAACATGACAAAGGGTGTCAACAATTATATGTTATGATGCTTTTTGAGGAGCCGGGAAATCCCGGAAAAACCATGTATGGCGGACAAACTACCATTTTCCGACACATGGCAGAAGAATACCTGCGGGGAGATTCCGAAGCAAATCACAAAAAATCATGACAAGGAGAGAGAATTATGCCAAGACCAACAACAAAACCAGAATTGCTGCAGGTGGCAGCGGAAAAATTTGAGGAACTGAACCAGTTTATTTCGACCATGAACGAGAAAGAATTAACAACACCTTTTGATTTTTCGGGGGCAGCATCGAAAAAGGAGCGCCATTGGGGGAGGGATAAAAACCTGCGCGACGTGCTGGTTCACCTTTATGAGTGGCATCAGCTCGTTCTGGACTGGGTTGCAGCAAATGAGAAGGGCGAGAACCGGCCGCTTCTGCCAGACCCATACAACTGGAAAACATACGGTGATATGAATGTGGAATTCTGGGAAAAGCATCAAAAAACAACATTGGAGGATGCAAAAGAAAAGCTGTCGGAATCACATAAAAAGGTGATGGCTTTGGCGCAGCGGTATTCGCAGGAGGAATTATTTACGCGCGGGACATTCGCCTGGTGCGGCGACAATGCGTTGGCGTCCTATCTTATTTCCAACACCTCGAGCCATTACGAGTGGGCGTTGAAGAAATTAAAGGCACACCGGAAGAACTGCAAATAAAGCGGATAAAAAGGGAAAACGGGAAATTAAAGATTGCAAACCGGATTTTTGTGCCGTGGCTCGGCATGAATTTCCGGGGGAAAGGATGCCGTTTGCGCGGCGGAATGGGAGGCGGCATGCACTATGTAAAAGTTAAGGGAATCCTGTCGGCGCAGAATGGGATGAATCTGTACCGCGGCTGTTCGCACGGCTGTATTTACTGCGATTCCCGAAGCCGGTGCTACCATATGGAACATGACTTCGAAGATATCGAAGTAAAAGAAAACGCAATCGAATTATTGGAAACATCATTGCGGCGCAGGCGCAAAAAGTGCATGATTGGTACGGGGGCTATGACAGACCCGTACCTGCCGCTCGAAATGGAAATCGGCAATGTGAGGAAAGCGCTTGCCCTGATCGAAGAATATGGGTTTGGGGTCACGGTACATACAAAGTCAAGCCGGGTGTTAAGGGATATTGACCTGCTCAAAAGAATCAACGAAAAGACAAAAAGCGTTGTGCAGATGACATTGACCACCTGCGACGAGGCGCTGTGCAGGAAAATTGAACCGGGGGTCAGTACGACAAAAGAACGTTTTGAAACCTTAAAAAAGCTGCAGGACGCGAAAATCCCGACCGTGGTTTGGCTCTCCCCAATCCTGCCATTTCTCAACGATACAAGGGAAAATATCTCCGGCATTTTAAAGATGTGCCAGGAGGCAGGGGTTTGCGGGGTAATCTGTTTCGGGATGGGGCTTACGCTGCGCGAGGGGAACCGGGAATATTTTTATGCGCAGCTGGACCGCTTGTTTCCGGGATTGAAAAAGAAATACATACATGCTTATGGAAACCAGTATATGGTGGACAGTCCAAGGCATAGGGAGCTGATGGAGCTTTTCCATGAACAATGCGGGCAGTATGGGATGCTGCATGATAATGAACGGATTTTTCAATATTTGCATACGTTTGAAGATAAGCAGGAGAACGCGCAGCTGAGTTTGTGGGATTTGCAGTGAAGTTTTTTCGGCAGAGGATTTTTGTTTTTGTGGAGGGAATTATGATACAGGCAATCGCCGAAAGGCGCAGTATACGAAGGTATGCAGACAAGGATGTGCCACGTCGCATGATTGAGGAAATTATTCAGGCGGGGATTCTGGCACCGTCCGCGAAAAACAGACAGCCGTGGAAATTTGTTGTCGTAACAGGAAATGCGAAAACAGAAATGCTTGCCGCGATGCAAAAAGGACTTGCACGGGAGAAGAAAGAACCACTTCTTCCGGAGAGCGCCGTCCACCTTAGCGGGGCTGAACACACACTCTCTATTATGCGGCAGGCTCCGGTGACGATTTTTATTATGAATGTTCTGGCAGAAAAAATCGGGAACTGTGTTTTGGGAGATGCCCCAAAGAAGGATATAGGCGGGATGCTCCTGCAGGATACCCCGGTAAAGGCGTGTGGGGAGCAATTTTCAACCGAAGACCGGATTGCAGAAATCTGCAATACACAGTCCATTGGGGCGGCAATTGAAAATATGGCTCTGGCGGCAACGGATTTAGGCCTGGGAAGCCTTTGGATTTGCGATACGTTTTTTGCGCAAAGAGAACTTGATGAGTGGCTTGGGGCAGAGGGGGAGCTGTTCGCGGCACTGACCATCGGTTATGCGGATGAAACGCCGCACGCAAGACCGAGGAAAAGTATGGAGGATATTGTAGAATGGAGGGATGGGGCGGCTGTGGAGTGACTACCTTCTGCGATATATGGTGCATCGATATGACGGATGTATCTTGCATATTGCAGAACCATTACAGTGTGTGCAAAGGAGAGAAAATATGGCTCAGATTCAGGAATTATTCGAAATTTTTGACCGGAATTTGCCTTTTGTTGTGAGGGATAAGGGAACGGTTCTGGAGATTTTAGGTCATGAGGGGAATGCGGTATTTGAAGAAAGGGACGCGCAGAATGCCTTGATTGGCGCGGCGGTTGTGAACAGGAGTACAATACTTATGCTGTGCGTTGATGAAAAACATCGCGGACGTGGGATTGGCAGCAGGCTGCTGAAAAGAGCGGAGGAAGCAATCCGTGCAAACGGTTTTGAGCAAATCAATGTCGGCAATGGCTTTAATTACCTCTCTCCGGGCGTTCCCACGGCAAAACGTTATTTTGCGGCGGAAAATGAGAAACTGTATCCGGGGCTTGATGAGAGGGCAAGCGACTTTTTTACGAAAAGAGGGTATGTGCATTCGTGGGAATGCAATTGCTTTGATATGCGCTTTTTGCTGAGCGAATTTGAGGAAAGTGAAACAGGAAAAGGCATTGAGACTATGCAGTACGAGAATGGCTTTGCGCATTGTATCAACGGAATCACATACCGTCTGGCAGCGCCTGATGAGCGGGATGCCGTGTGCGCCTGCACGGATGATGCCTGCGCAGAGTTCACACAATATTATAGGGCGGATGCGCTGTACCAAAAAGGAAATACGACAAGGGTGTTCGTTGCGGTTTCTGGGAATGAGGTTGTGGGAACCCTGATTGTCGGCGTTGAGGATGAGGAAAAAAGCCTTGGCAGCGTCGGCTGTACGACCGTCCATCCATCATGGCAGGGGAAGCATATCGCGGTAAATCTGGTGGCAGTCGGGACAAAATATTTAAGAGAATTCGGGCTGCGGGAAGCGTATTTGAGCTACACCTATACGGGACTTGACCATATGTACGGTTATTCTGGATATAAAATATGCGTTTACTTTATGATGGCAGTGAAAAATATCGGAGGCTGAGGATGGAGCGGTATTAAAAAACATAAATTATACGGCAACAAAAGTTTTTGCAGGGGGTATCTGAATTATAATATTTTTTTCAAGGAGAAACCAACATGGAAAAAACAAAAATCGAGATTGATATCAGCGATTTTCCAAAGGAACTGCACCCTTTTCTGACAGGAGCGGATATTTATGACAGCAGCTCCGGTTCGAGCGCGAAGGTTTATTTTATTTCTTCTGGCTATTATCTGAAAGTCGGCGCGCGGGGAACTCTGGAACGCGAGGCTTTTATGGCGGGTTGGTTTTACAGGAAGGGTCTTGGAACCGAGGTGGTCTGGTACATCAAAGGAAATCAGGACTATATGCTGACGAAAGCGGCGAGGGGCGAGGACTGCCTTGCTGACCTCAAACATCCGAAACAGCTTTGTGAACTGCTGGCAAACGCAATGCGCAGGCTGCATTCCATGCCGGCTTCGGACCTGCCGGATTCCGCGGTGATGGAGAACTTTTATGCGGCGCTTGAAAAAGGTACGGGGGATTATTATGAACGTGCACAGATGGCGCGGTTTATGATTCACTCGCAGGAAGAAGCCTGGGAGATTATGCGGAAAAATAAACACCGCCTCAAACGGGACACGCTGATACACGGCGATTTCTGCCTGCCGAACATCGTGGCGGTGGATGGGGAATTTTCCTGCTTTATTGATTTGGCGATGGCAGGCATGGGCGATAAGCATATCGATTTGTACTGGGCTGTCTGGTCATTGCAGTATAATCTGAAAACGGAAGAGTACACGGATTATTTTCTGGATCAGTACGGCAGGGAGAATTTTGAGTATGATATGTTAAAGGTGATTGCGGCGTTTGAAGTGTTTGGATAAATTCGGAGGGGTCAAAAAAACTGAAAATTCGCTTTTTTAACGAAAATCCAAAATTTTTTTTAAAACAAATATAAAAATTGAAAATCAAACAAACTGGTAGTATACTGAAGGAAGCAAAGAAGGAGGTGAAAAAGATGCTTTGTCAGTTTTCATTTCAAAATTTTAAATCATATAAAAAAGAAACCACATTTGATTTTCAGGCATCCTCTATACCTGAGTTTGCGGAAAGCCTGATTGCAAAGGAACTGTGCAGCAGCCTTTTGCCAGTCAGTGCAGTATACGGACCGAATGGAGGAGGGAAAACAAATTTGCTGCAGGCTTTGGCATGCCTGATTTCTACGGTGGTAAAACCGATTCATGACTTGGAAAAGAATCGGCAGCCTTTTATCATGCAGCAAAAAGTTGCGGCACAACCATTTCTGTTTGATGCGGAATCGCCGGAAGAACCGACAGAATTTCAGATTTTTTTTCGGAAGGAAGAATATGAATACCGGTATTATCTGGCAGTAAAGAAAGAAAAAATATCAGCGGAGACGTTGGACAGAAAGAAAATCAGAGGCAGAAAACCGGCACATATTTTTTATCGGGAAGCGGAAGAAATCACACTTGGAACCATTTTGAAAAAGGAGAATGTGAATACGAATGTCAATGTGAAAATGCCTTTTTTGTCGTTCCTTGCAATCAATTATAATATTCCGTTCCTTGCAAAGGTGCAGGAATGGTTTGAGTCCTGTATTATCTGTAGTTATGCGAATCCGATGGCGGAAGTACAGATTATGGTTTCTGACGATAAGGGATTTAAGGGACAAATCCTGCAGCTTTTAAACGATATGGGGATTGACGTTTCGGATTATCGTCTGGATGAGAAAGAAAAGCAATTATATTTGAAACGCAGAATTGGAGAGGGAGAATATGAGCTGCCATTTATTCATGAGTCTGATGGCACAAGAAAACTCATTGCGGTGCTGCCCGTGCTTCTGACTGCTTTAAGGGAAGGACGGCTGGTGCTTATTGATGAACTGGATGCCAAGCTTCACCCGAAATTGCTGCGCTATGTGATTTCCCTGTTTAAAAATCCGGATATCAATCAAAATGGCGCGCAGCTTCTGTTTACTTCCCATGATATGGCGACAATGAAAAACACCGTATTTCGAAGAGATGAAATCTGGTTTGCTGCGTTGGATGAACAACATAGCAGTCAGCTCTATTCTCTTTATGATATCAGGCGGGAGGATAATGAGAGAGTAAATAGCACGGCAGCATTTGATAAACAATATCTGGAAGGCAGATATGGCGCAGATCCATATTTGCAGAATATGTTGAGCGGGGGTGGCTGGAGATGAGTTTGAAACCGCCAAAGAAAAGTGATTTGAATAAGTCGTGGATGAAACCGAAACCGGACAGAAAATTGAAACTACAGCCTGAGTATCATTTGATTGTATCAGAGGGAACGACTACGGAACCGGCGTATTTTGAAGCGATATGTGACATTATCAATTGTCAGTATCGCGAAAAAATAAGAGTGGAGGTTTTTGGTGAGGGGGATAATACAATCAATTTGTTTTGGAAAGCGAAGAAGAAAGCCGCAGACAATGCGAATGGATATCGTCATGTCTGGATTGTCTATGACACCGACGAATTCCCGTCAGAGCATGTGGATCAGGTTGTGAATTTGTGCAATGAAAACAGCACGGAAGAAACCGATTATCACGCAGTCTGGTCAAACCAGTGTGTGGAATTGTGGTACTTGCTGCATTTTAGTTTTATGCAGTCGGATATACACCGGAAAGAGTATTGGCCAAAGCTGACTGAACAGTTAGGGAAAATTGGCTGCGGAGCGTATGTAAAAAATCGTAAGGATATGTATCAGCTTCTTTGGCCGTATCTGGATTTTGCAATTGCAAATGCGAAGAAATTGGATAAGCGGAATCAGGGAAAAATGCCTTCAAAATCTGCGCCCGAAACAAAAGTTTATGAGCTGATGGAAAAACTCAGACCGTACCTGCAGCAAGTATAAAAGAAAAAATAGTTTGATGTATTTGGGTGAATTTGGAGGACTCAAAAAATTATGGAAATCCGATTTTTTGAAAAAATGCAGAATGTGAAAAATCTCAAAAGGCATCCGTTTGAATTTATCAGAAAATTGGATATCGGATTGTCGGGGTAATTCCGGATGCAAACGGAATCGGAAAGCAGGATATTTTTATGGCAAAGCACATTAAAAAGCATATGAAAGCGGAGGATTAAGTAATGGCAGGATATATGGTTTACTGGCCGCAGGACCGGGTGCAGGAATTAAAGAGGGCAAAGGATAACGGACCAATCAAAGTGGTTTTTGGCAGCATTCATGCCCGTATGCCCGCGATTACTTCGGTGAAGGTGGGGGATATTGTTTTTCCAGTTGCGCTGTTGAAGAAAAAATTTTGCGTGATGGCGCGTCTTTTGGTAGAACACCGCGAGCCCGCCTACGATTATCTGGTGCGGGAACTGGGAAACTCGTGCAGTGCGCTTGTTCCGGAAGGGGTGGATTGGAAACTGTATTATGACAGGCCGCTTTTGCCGCATCTGGCGCATCAGGAGCCTTTCAACTGCTGTTCAAAATGGGCAGTGTGGGGAGGAAAGGGCTCAGCAATCACGCCACGAGAACTGCCGGATGAGGTGCTGCCGGACTTGCGTTTCGGGTATCCGAAGAGCAAGGAAAAAGGACTGCGTTTCGATGAAAAAGGGAACGTGATGACAAATTGCCTGACGGTTACCAGACGGCTGAGCGAGGAGACACTGGGAATTTTTGAGGCGCTGTTTGAGGAAGGGTGAGCGCGCAATCCGTGCGGTTCATTTGGTATTGCAAGAGCGGCAGGCTGTAAAAAGAGAAGGGGAAATCGAACCATGAATCCAGAGTATTTCCGAATCCGGTTGAACCGGAACAAGGCTGGCGTGAGATTATGCGTATGCGAAAGAGTGGTTTACACGTAAGGCGCAGGATTTGCGGATATTTTAAGAAGGGGGCGTGTATGGGGATTTCGAAAAAGGGGAGACGAACCATTACATATCGGGAGAGGGAATATGTCTGGTGGGTGAAGGAGGAGGAAGAGTATTGTAATGAAACCTGGCTGACCATTGCTTCACCGGACAAAAGCCTGATTTTGTCTTACCGGGTCGGGGAGTGCGATTCCTTTGTAGTCAGTAAGGGCAGGGTATTCCAGGGAAAAGAGACTTCTGGGAAATGGGAGCGCTACTGGTATCCGTTTGGAAAACGCACACCGCCGATGGTGATTACGCCGGGTTTTGTGCAGGAGCTGATTGCCTGGGCGGTGGATGGGCAGGGGGCGGAACCAGTTTGCATAAAAAGGCCGGTGAAAGAATATTTGTACCGTCTGGTTTTGTGCGATGATGAACTATCGTATGAAGATTACCGGGAAGAGTTTGATATCGGGATTTTTTTGTCCCGCGAACAGGCCGAGCGGGTCGCTAAGCATTATCTTGCCCATATAGAAGGGTTTCGGGATTATCCGTGCAGTTACCGGATTGTGGAGAAAAAAGTGTTCGCTGGAAAAGGCGGCGAAGAAAAAAGCGGCGGCGGAAAGAAGGAGGGCAGAAAAAAATGCGGTGAAGCGGTTCTGGAAGAAGTCTACATGGTGTATGGGTGGAATGAGAATACCGAGGGAGACGAGGTGGAGGTGGTTGAGAGCGAATGCTTTGGGGATGAGACTGCGGCAAAGCAGGAGATGGCGAAAATGAAAGAAAAGTATGTAAGGAGCGAGTGGTGCTTATCCCGCTACCGGGTGGGGGAATGGGAATGGAAGGACGGGTTTGTGCGGGTGTGAAGCCCGTGGGAAAAGATTGGCGGGAGCAGGGAAGAACCTGCCGGATTTAGGATTGTTGATGTGATTGAAGATGAGAACGGAAATTCCATGGCGTTATATGCGCTTGGGGTTTATGAGAGGGGCTATGTATGTGTCTTGAAACGAACAGGATATTCATTCGGGAATTTGCGCCCTGTGACGCGGGCGATTTGTATGAGATTTTGGGGGACGAGGCAACAATGGAGCAGTGTGAACCTGCGTACAGCTTTGCGCAGACTGAAAAATTTCTGGCGGATTTCTGCATTGGGAAAAAAGGCGCACTTGCTGCGGTGCAAAAGGAAAGTGGCAAGTGCATCGGATATATTCTTTTTAAACCTTTGGAGGAGGATGTTTATGAAATTGGTTGGTTTTTTAACCGGAAATACTGGCGGCAGGGCTATGCGTTTGAAGCCTGTGGTAAAGTAATCGACGACGCGTTTCGGGAGAGGAACGCACACAAGATTATGGCGGAGACGATTGATAATAAAAAATCGGTTCCCCTGATGGAAAAATTAGGGATGCAGCAAGAGGGTCTTCAAAGGAGCCATACGAAGGATATGAATGGGAATTGGGCGGATTTTTATCTTTATGGGATGCTGCGGGAAGATTGGGAAAAACGGCAGAAGCTGTAATAAAAGTGTTTTTTGTGGGAAAATTTCGGTGGATTATAGGGAGAAAGTGACGAATGATTCAGTATAGGGAATTATGTGAAAACGAAGTGAACCGGGAATTATTCCGGGATTTTAAGCGGCATCAGGTCGTTACGAAATGTTGGAGAAGAAAGGACAACGAATGAGTGATTCAGGACGATCCGTTTATTGACGACTGGTCGGAGGAGGATTACCGGACTTTGGTTGCCTGCCTGAAAAATACGATATCTGCGGGCGGTTTTGTGTATGGCGCGTTTTTGGATGGCAGGTTAAAAGGTTTTACCTCTGTTGAGCCGGAATTGTTTGGCGGAGCGCAGGGATACCTTGATTTATCGTGCATCCATGTGTCGGAGGATATGCGCGGACAGGGTGTTGGAAAGGCGCTTTTTGATGCGGCAAAGGAATGGGCACGGGAGCATGGCGGCAGAAAACTTTATATCTCGGCGCACTCGGCGGTGGAAAGCCAGGCGTTTTATAAAGCGATGGGGTGCGTAAAAGCGCAGGTGTACAACCAAAAGCATGTGGAAGCAGAGCCGTATGACTGCCAGTTGGAATGTGATTTGAGGACGGTGGTGGCTGCAAAAAGGGAAAACCCTCAAAGTATGGAAGAAATGGCGGCCACCGTAAGGGAAGCGCGCCGCGATGATTTGCAGGAAATCCTCGAACTGTATTTATTCCTGCACGAAAAGGATATTCCGGAAGAAAATGAACGATTAAAAACGGCATGGGAAAAAATCATGAAGGATGACAGCCATCATTTGATTGTCTGTGAACAAAATGGCAAAATTATTTCATCCTGTGTCTGTGTGATTATCCCGAACTTAACGCGCGGCGTGCGCCCATATGCATTTGTGGAAAATGTGGTGACGCACGGAGATTACCGCGGCAGGGGCAATGCGACCATGTGCCTGGATTATGCGAGAAAAATCGCGGCGGCAGAAGGATGCTACAAAATAATGCTGCTGACAGGCTCAAAGGAAGAAAGCACGCTGAATTTTTATCGGAATGCGGGTTATAACAGTGCGGATAAGACAGCGTTTATCCAGTGGATTGAAATGTAAAACCTAGAAAACGGAAATTTTTACATTATTATGGACACCACAAACAGGGTTTTGGGGATATGCATAAATATAAACTAAACCAGGGGAATTACAGAAACAAGCAAAAAATAAAAAGGAGATATCGCGATGAAAATTACAGCACTGGTTGAAAACCGTTCGGACTGCGATTTGAAGCCGACACATGGATTGGCGCTTTATGTTGAAACGGAAAAACACAGGCTCTTGTTTGATTTGGGACCGGATAAAACATTATTTGAAAATGCTGCAAAAAAGGGGGTTCGTCTGGAGAAAGTCGATACCGTGGTAATTTCGCACGGGCATTTTGACCATGGCGGAGCATTGGGGCGTTTTCTGGAAATCAATCCGACGGCGAAAATCTATGTGCAGAGAAAGGCTTTTGAAGCGCATTATTCCAAGTTTTTATGCTTCCGTGTCCCAGTGGGTTTGGACGAAAAATGCAAGGAAAATGGGCAGGTTGTTTTGTTGGACGGGGATTTTTCAATTGATGAGGAACTGCAGCTTTTTATAGTTCCGGAAACTGGAAAGTGTTATTCTGATGCAAACAATGCACTTTACATGAAGGGTGGGCGGGATGATTTTTTGCATGAGCAAAATCTGCTTATCTGGGAAAAGAAAAATGTGCTGATTATGGGCTGCGGTCATGCGGGGGTTGTCAACATACTGGAGAGGATTCGGGATGAAAAACCGGAATATTGCATCGGCGGATATCATGTGCTGAACCCTATGAGGCGGAAGACGGTTCCGGAAGCGCTGCTGGATGAGATTTCAGCGGAGCTTGGGAAGTATCCGGGGATGCATTTTTATACTTGCCATTGTACGGGGAAACGGGCGTATGATTATCTGCGTAAAAAGGTAAAGGATATGAATTATTTATCCTGCGGGGAAACCTTGGCTATCGGGGAGTGAAGGTTTCGCCTGTGATTTTTCAGATGCCCGGGAAAGAGATTGAAGTTGCGTGAAAGACAGGAATTACCGGAAGAAAAACTTGGAGAAAATCGAGATGGATATTTTATTAACTGCATTCTGCGGAACATCTGCAGAGCAGCTTTTAAAGAGAACCGGTCAGGAGGGGCTTTTTCTGCCGAACGATAAGGTGCTGGATGCCCGGCTGCTGACGGAAGAAATTTCAGCAAAGAAATATGATTACGTGTTCAGCTTCGGGCAAAAGCCGAATATAAAGGACAAGGTTTATATCGAGGAGGCGGCGCAAAACAACGGGGAATGCAAAAAAACGGCGTTTGACTGTGAGCGGCTTGCGGCGCTGTTTCGGGCATATCAGATGGAAGCGCGGATTTCTGGCAATGCGGGAACGTCCTTCTGCAATTCTTTGTATTGGAACGGACTGGATTTTATCCAGAAGCATGGTTTGGATGTGAAAATGGTTTTTGTACATATCCCGATGCGGAAAAATATAACGGATTTTGAAAAATTTGGGCGGACGGTATTGGAGGTGGTGCATTTTTTTGCGGCTTCATAAGACGGAAGTTAGAAAGTAAGTTTGCAGATAAAAAAGATTTCAAATGGTTGCGTTGGATGGTCTAATGGAAATGTGAAGTGGTTCAAAATAAAAATTGAAGAAAAGCAGGGATAATGATTATGACAAAAACAGAAGTAAGATTATTGGAACATCAGAGGGAACTTTACGGGGTGCTGATTGCGCCCGAGGGGGAAGGGAAATATCCGGTTGTTATTTTCAGCCATGGTTACAACGGTTCGGGAAGGGATTTTGAACCGATGGGGGAATATCTTGCCGAAAACGGGGTGGCGGCATTTTGCTATGATTTCTGCGGGGGCTCGGTGAATGCCAGAAGCAGTATGGCGACCGTCGATATGACGATTTTTACAGAAAAGGAAGACCTTCACAGCGTTATCCGGTATATCAAAGAATGCGGGATAGTAGAGGAAAAGAATATCTTTTTGTTCGGGGGAAGCCAGGGCGGTCTGGTTTCTGCATTGGCCGCGGAGGAGGCAAAAGAAGATATCCGCGGTCTGATGTTATTATTCCCGGCAATGTGCATTGCGGATAATTGGAATGCGCGTTTTCCAAAAGAGGAGGATATTCCGCAAGTGCAGGAACTTTGGGGGATGAATCTTGGCAGAAAGTTTTTTATGACGCTGCGGGGCTTTGACGTCTATCAGCATATTGGGGGTTACAAGCGCAGTGTCCAGGTGATTTACGGGGAGAATGACCCAATTGTTTCCCTTGATTATATAGAGAAATTAAAAACGGTTTATTCGGATATGAAACTGGATATTTTTAAACATGAGGGGCACGGGTTTTCGGAGGAAGGGAATCGCCGGGTGGCAGAAATGACATTGGAATTTGTGAGGAAGAACCGGGAATGAAATGCGGGGGAGAAGAGCCTTGGATGAAAAATTATTTCGGATATTAAAAAAAGTATATTACAAGAAAAGGGATGTAAAAGAGAAAACGGGCGGCCAAATCCGGATGGAAACAGGCGATACATTTGATTTAAAAACGAATACTACGCATTATTCGACAGAAAACCTGACGCCGGGGGAATCCTTGTATTTACAGGAAAGCGGGTATCCGGTCAATGATATTGTTTATGACACGCACGATGAGAATATCCGGAAACTGAAGGAAATCCTCCATCACCCCAACCTCTCGCTGCATAACCTGCTTTCTGCGTATATTGCCGGGTTCCGAAGCTTTCCGAGAGGGCGGCAGCCGATTCTAAGTTATTTATTTGCGCGCGCGGTGCCCGTCCATGCTTTTTGTAATTCCAGAAAAGGGGAGGTTTGCGAAATCTGTGCGGTACGCAGGGAATTTTGGCTGGAGAGGGGCGAAGAAATATTCCGGAAATACTGGGGATATTCGTGGAACGAGCTTCCATCGGCTTTTTTCCTGGATTTAGAAGAATTTTCTAAATTACAGCCCACAACTCCCACACAGGAGGATTTGCAGATTTTTTTCTCTCTGATTGATATGATACGGAATGCGCCGGAAAAGGAAACGCCCGGGCAGCTGGAACAAAGAATAAAAAAATCGAAATTGGTTCCAAACTGCGAGAAATACAGGCTGCGGGGACAGCTGATGGCGCTGGCGGAGCTGGGGGTGATGCAAAATCCGTTTATAAAACCGCTGTTTGACGAATTTACAGACTGCAATACCCGTTATGAGATTGACAGGGAAGTGCCCGGAAGCAGCCGCTCGGATATTGTTTTGCCGTTAAGCGGATGGCGCGGCAAATATGGGATTTGTGAGGAGCGTTTTTGCGAGCTTTTTGGGGCGTTTCGTGATTTTTAGGTTCTGCAGGGGAGGATACGATGATTTCAATTGAAACATTTACGGAAGATAAAATTGACGATGTGATGGAATTTGAGGCGGAACTGCGCAGACAGGAGCCGGGAATTTATTTTATGGATGCGGGCGAAGAATACCGGGAGTTGTTAAAGGAAAGCTTTCATGATTCAAGATATTGCAATGCAATTTCACTGCTGGCTTATAAAAATGGAAACGTCATCGGGAGGATTGATGCGACGCTGATTGGAAGCCGGAGCGATGCGTGCTGCTGCTCGGCTTATCTTGACTGGATTTGTGTATTGAAGCAGGAAAGACACCAAAGGGCGGCGCAGCTTCTTTTGAAGGAATTGAGAAATATCCTGAAACATAAAAAAGTGGAAACCTTGATTGCGATTGTGGCGGGCAATGAGGAAGCGCGCCGGTTTTATGCGTCCGTGGAAAATGCATCCATCCACGACGAGGCGATTTGGATGGATTTGTAGGGAGGAGAGGGCGGAATACAGAATAAATTAAGGAGGAAAATGATGATGGTGCTCTGCGTTGCAGCGGCTTCATGCAAGGAATGACGGATTGCATGAGGCGGTTTTATCGTTCCGTCATGCCTTGCAGTTTTTTGTGGAAAATTCTGCAGATTTTTTGCAGGAAATCAAAAAACAGGCGGAAAAAAGGATGCGGGATATTTTACAGTGATTGTTTTATATTCTGCGGATTTTTGGAATGCCTTCATAAAAAAGAAGGAGCAAGGCAATATGAAAAATACAATAAAAGAATTGAAATTATTTATCATTCTCTGGCTCACCCAGTCTTTTTCGACACTGGGAAGCTCGATGACGGGGTTTGCACTCGTTATCTGGGTGTACAATGGCAGCGGTTCCGCGCTGAAGACGGCGCTGCTGACAATCTGCTCGTATGCGCCGTATGTGGTGATGAGCATTTTTGCCGGGGCAATCAGCGACAAATGGAACAAGAAGACGGTTATGCTTGTGTGCGACAGTTTTGCAGCGCTATGCACGGTTGCCGTGTTTGCACTTTTAAAATCTGGAAATTTGCAGGTGCAGCATCTTTACATCCTCAATGCGCTGAACGGGCTGATGAACACCATTCAGCAGCCCGCGTCCGATGTGGCGGTTACGCTTCTGACACCGGAGAAATATTACCAGAAGACAAGCGGGATGCGCTCGCTTTCCAATTCGCTTGTGACAATCCTGACCCCGGTTTTTGCCGCGGCGGTCGTGGCGTTTGCAGGGATTGAGGCGGTGATTGCGTTTGATTTGTTTACGTTTTCGGCGGCGTTTTTATCGCTTTTGTTTTTGATTCCGCTTCCGCAGGCAGCAGGCGGAAAGGCAAAAGAACTGGCAGGCGGGAAGAAGGAAGATGTGGATGAAAAGCAAAGTGGAGAGGAAGAGGCAGGCAGGAAGCCGGACGAGGGCCTTTGGCAGACGGCCAGAGCCGGGATAGATTATCTGAGGGCAAACAAGGGGATTTTATGGCTGATGCTGTTTCTGGCGGCAATCAATTTTGTTGCATCTGTTTATGAGGCAGCACTGCCGGCGATGATTTTGTCAAAGGAAAATGAGAAAGTACTCGGTGCGGTAAATACCTGCGTGGGGATTGCGACACTTGCAGGAAGCGTGGCGGCAACATTTCTGAAAGCGCCAAAAAGCAGAGTGCGGGTGATTTGCAACTGCCTGCTGTTTTCGATGTGTACGGAGAATTTTATGCTTGCATTCGGGAAAACTCCGGTACTCTGGTGCATTGGCGCGCTGCTTGGCTGGCTCTTTATTCCGCTTATGAATGCGAATATGGATGTGGTTTTCCGCATGACCATCCCGGTAAAAATGCAGGGGCGCGTGTATTCGGTGAGGAATACATTGCAGTTTTTTACGATTCCGCTTGGATATTTTTGCGGCGGTCTGTTGGTGGACAGGGTATTTGAACCATGGATGGCAGCAGTGCCGCAGAATGGGATTTTGGCGGCGCTCTTTGGCAGTGGGAAAGGTTCGGGCGCGGCGTTCCTGTTTTTTGTGGCGGGAATTGCAGGCATGGCAGTTTGCCTGATTTTCCGGCGGGTGAAGTATATTCGGGAAATGTGGTAAGAAGAAAGATATATTTGGTTAGGGTCTGGGCAGGTTTTCGGGTAGCAGGCCGAAAAAGAAAAAATCGCAGAATTGGCTGATGCCGGAAAGGGAGGTTTTGAATGGGAAAATGCCAGAAAAGCAAAGGAATCGGAGGCTTTGAGAAATTTCTTGCCGCATAGAAAAACGAGCTTTGCCTGTCAGAATTTATTTTTGAGGATTTCGAGAAGGAAGCAATTCTGGCGTATCGGAAAATCGCTTCACCGCGCACAGAGGAAAAGGATGATTTTTCAAAGCTTTTTCATATCAGAAGGAGGGAATAAGATGCAAAAATGTAATAATTTTACCGTTCGGCGGCTGACCATACCGGAACTTCCAACACTGACCGAACTATACCATTATAAAGATACCGCCCGAATGATTCAGGAAACGACGAAGTTTATGGAGCAGGGGGTGGAAGATATTTTTGTACTGTACCGGGAGCGGGAACTGCTCGGCGAAATACATATCGCTTACTGCAGCACGGATGAGCGGGAGGCGGTGCTGGGGAAGCGGGCGTATCTTTATGCGTACCGGGTGAAAAAGGGGCGGCAGAACAAAGGGCTTGGCAGCTTTCTGCTTCGCCGGGTGCTCTGTGAGCTGGAGAAAGATGGCTACACGGAATTTACCATCGGCGTGGAGGATGACAATGAACGTGCGAAACATATTTATGAGAAGGCGGGCTTTCGGGAGGTGCTTGCGCGCAAACAGGGGCGCGATGATGAGGAAAGCGAGCCGTATGAGTATAATCTGCTTTTGCGCAGGAAGCCATCCTGCCGCGATTTCATTTTTGTGACCGGGGCGAGCGGCATCGGGAAATCCACGCTCTGCCGCAGGCTGTACGGACATTACCGGACGGCGTACATGGAACAGAACCATGCGCCGGAGTTTGAGAGTATGGACGGGCAGGAAAATGTGAGCGGCATCGAGGAGGAGGAGGCGTGCTGGAAATGGTTTGTTTCGTCCTTAAAATGCTATCATGAAATGGGATTTTGCAATATTATCGGCTGCGATATGGATGATTTGAGAACAAGGGATATTCCGGAGGAGTTCTGCGGGTATGATTTTATCATTCTGCGCCTTGTGTGCAGCGATTATCAGCAGAATTACGAGCAGATGAAAAACCGCGGCGAGGGGCTGATTGATTTTGAACTGCTGAAGAATATGTCGGAAAAAATTGGAAACCGGCCGCCGATGGTGAATGAGTATGTAATTGATGTGGCAGGGAAAACGCCAGAAGAGGTGTGCGAGGAGGCGGTGAAGCGGATTGATACGGCACAAACCTTCCGGGAATACGAGTATGAAAAGCAGCCGCGGGAGCTGTTTTATTCGTGGGTATTCGCAAATGAACTGCGGTGAGGATGAAGCGATTCCGGCGGGAAATTGGGATAGCACAGGAAAGGGAATGAAAAATGGAGATTGCCGGAAAAAGCAGATAGAATAGAGATGGACTAAATATTCGAAAAGGAGGCTTACGATGGCAGAATTAAAAAATTTTCTGGACGCGGACGGCAGGCTGGTTCAGTTTCCGGCAAAACGGAAGATGAAATTGGAGGCGTTTGCGTATCTGGCAGAAAAGTTTGAGGCAGGAAGAAAATATACGGAGAAGGAAGTCAATGAGCTGCTGCTTTCCTGGCACACATTCCATGACCCGGCAACGCTGCGGCGGGAATTATACAATGCCCGGTTCCTTGGGCGCGATGCGGGCGGGGCGGGAACCGGTGACAAGTATTCTGGCTTTCTTGTGCTGAAAGAGACAAGCCCGTACACAGCGGAAATCTATGTGATGGGGGTTTTGCCGGAACAGCACCGCAGGGGGATTGGCAGGAAACTATACCATGCGCTTGAAAATTACGCGAAAGAAAAAAAGTATTCTTATTTGCAGGTCAAAACGGTGCAGAGCGGGCACTATGCCGAATACGACCGCACGAATGAATTTTACCAGGCGATGGGGTTTCGGGAGTTTGAATGTCTGCCATCCTTGTGGGATGAGTGGAATCCATGTCAGGTTTATGTGAAATATATTGAACCAAAAGGGTAAAGTGTATACAAAGGAGCAAAACGTTTGCAAATTTGATGGGTACAGGCGACAAATGCTTTGCAATATACAGAATACTGTGGTAAAATATAACAGGTGGAATGAAAGAACAAAACAAGAAAGGGAAGGGACCATTACGATGAATAAAAAATTGATGGAATTCCTGTGTGAAGAAACGGACTGGGAAGCGGTAAATAACGAGGAGCTTCTGCATGAACTGCCGGAGTTTGACGCGGAGGTTGATGCGGCAGTAAATGAGGGCAGGATTGGCGCGTTCACAAAAGAATTGAGCGAGCATCTGGGTGAGATGGATATCTATAAAGCCAGTTTGGTAACAGGTTTTATCGGTTCTGTCCGTGAGAAGGAGGAAGACACCTCTGCCGGGGAGGACATTTTAAAATTTTTTGCGGGCTGCTGTGTGAGGCTCTGCGAAATGTTCCAGAGCTCAAGGGTTGCCGAAGGATACCCGCAGCTTGGGGATGAGAGGCTTCTATTTGATAGAAATAAGAACTGGGTGAGGGCATATTATGGATTCGATATTCTTTGCAATGCTGTTATGGCGTTCCTTTCAAGGGATGCCGCCCTTCGAAAAAGGCTGCTGACCATTGGGATATCCGGTGAAATAAAATATTTGTGCGATGAGACGGCTCCGAGCCCATATCTTGAAACGATATCCCATATCAAAGTTATGCAGAATACCTGTGGCGTGAGAAAGCTCGTTGTGCTTTGGCCGGAAAAGAAAAAAGGTTTTTATGCTACGGCGAATGACCTGAGCAACTGCGCCCATCTGCTGTTTTTGCTGGAAGAGCAGATGCATAAGACCTTCGGCGAGGAGTATGATATGGCGGAATTTTGTGCCAGTGATTTCATGGTGCGTCTGTCGCACGGGGAATATCTGGATGAGTGCTGGGATGACTATTATGAACCCCATTTCATGGAATGTGATTACGTCACGGCAAGACATGATGTAATGGAAAAGGACGATATTATGTCGCTGATTTGGGGGGAGGCACCACCGGACGATATACGCGGGGTGGACGACCGGGGGATAATTGTTCTTTGGAGAGATGGGATAAACCGCAGTTTTTCCCCGCAGAATCTCGTGGTTTTCCACGAAGCGTTGAGGCCTTTTGTGAAAATTGACCGGGAGCTTACCGATGAGGAATACACGGCATGGATTCAGAAGATAAGGGAAAAAATAAATAGCACACGCAGGCAGGGAGGCTATTAAACGAAAAAATTTATTTTGTGCACGGGAGGTGCAATTTATGGGGAAAAAGAAAAAAGATTATGGTGTTTTTGACCAGATGGCGTCAAAAAAGAACAGCATTCCGTTTGCAAACGCAAAGGCGGGCAATAAATACCAGGCACAGGCAGCGCCGAAAAAAATGGTGCAGCAGCGCAGGATGGGGGCAAAGTAGATAGACGGATGTCAGGAGGGAACATGAAAGTAAAACAGAGTGAATATTTAAAGGAGATTAAGCCAGTGCTTGTAAAGCTGCGTGACCGGCTGCTTGCGGAATTCCCGTATGCATCGCTGTTGGCGCAGGACTCTACAGCGAAAAATTACAGTGTCTCAAAGACAAGCACGTCGGTTCAGATGGACGGGCGGCTGACCGGGCGTGGGTTTGTGGCGAAGGTTTACGATGGGACGAGCTATGCGGAATATTCGTTTAACGAGCTCTCGGAAGAAAAAATCGAGGAGATTGTGACGGCAGTCAAGGGCGGGCTGATGCCGATGTCCGGGCATTTGCCAGAAGGCGTAAAGAAGAGCAGCTATGCGATGATTGCGGACGAGCCGTTGGTATTTGCGGACAGTACGGAGTATGAGCTTGACCCGGAGGAGTACGGGGATGAGAAAATTATTGAGCAGCTGACAAAATTCAGTGGGGCAGGCCGTGCTTACAATGAAAAAATATTGGACTGCCGTGCGTTTTGCAGTTACCAGAAGTACAGCAAGCTCTTCCTTTCTAGAAACCGCGATATGGAGCAGAATGTGCTCTGGATGTGCGGTGGCCTGACCACAATGGCAACGCGCGGCGAGGAGGTCAAGGACAGCTACAAAGGATTTTCGGTGCTTGGCGGTGCGGAGCTGTTAAAAGAAATCGGGGAAAATGTCAGCAAAGTAGCGCAGACGACGCTCGATTTGCTTTCAAGTGAGCCGATTCCGCCGGGCGAGTATGAATGTATCTGTGAACCGGGTGTTACGGGTATGATTGTGCACGAGGCGTTCGGGCATGGCGTGGAAATGGATATGTTTGTGAAAAACCGTGCGCTGGCAAAGCAATATGTAGGAAAACCTGTGGCTTCCGACTTGGTCAATATGCATGACGGCGCGGGCGCGGCGAAGGAAGTGGCTTCGTATTTCTTTGATGATGAAGGGGTGCCGGCACATGATACGCTGATTATCGACCATGGGATTTTAAAAGCGGGCATCAGTGATGCGCAGTCGGCAATGCACCTTGGCACGGAGCCAACCGGAAACGGGAGGCGCGAAAATTATGAGCGCAAAGCATACACGCGTATGACAAATACATATTTTGAAGCGGGCAATGACAAGGTCGAGGACATGATTGCGTCCATCTCCTATGGTTTCTTGCTGCAGAATGCCTCAAGCGGCATGGAAGACCCGAAAAACTGGGGAATCCAGTGCATGGTAGACATTGCGCGCGAGATTAAGGACGGGAAACTGACCGGAAAAATTTATTCGCCGATTGTGCTGACAGGCTACGTGCCGGATTTGTTAAAATCAATCAGTATGATTTCGGATACCTGTGAGCTTGGCGGCAGTGGCTTCTGCGGTAAGGGCTATAAGGAGTGGGTGAAGGTATCGGATGGTGGCCCATATATTAAGGCAAGGATAAGGCTTGGCTAGGATGCATGAAAGGAAGGTTTGATTACATGACAGAGCGAATTTTGTCCGCGCTGGAAAAATGCGGAATTGCGGACTATCAGATTGTTTTGACGCAAGAGGAATCCGCGGAATTGTTTTTCATCAAAAAGGAGCTCGACATGCAGCGCTGCAAGAAGGTGAGAACGGCAAATGTTTCCGTATACCGTGTGTTCGAGGAAGGTGGAAAACGTTTTCGCGGTGTGTCAAGCGTGCGGGTGCAGGACAGCCAGACAGTTCCGGAAATGGAGAAACTCTTTGCAGATGCATTTTATGCTGCCGGGTTTGTGAAGAATGCATACTATGACCTGTATGCAGGTGCGAAGGAAGAAATGGTAGAGGTGGAAAGTACACTTTCGGGCAAGACGCTGGCGCAGGTGGCACAGGGCTTTGCACAGGCGCTGTTTGCGGAGGATGTGCAGGAGGAAGTATTTTTAAATTCTGCGGAAATTTTTGCGCGCTGCTATACAATACATATCATGAATTCGCGCGGTGTGGATGTATCGTACCGCAAAAACCGTGTGCAGGGTGAATTTGTCGTGCAGTGTGTGGACGGACAGGACGTGGAGACTTACCAGGATTTTGCGTACAATGACTGGAATGCGGACGCACTGCGTGAGAAGGTCCGCAATACAATGGAACTGACACGCGCACGCGCAAAGGCAACGACCGCCCCGGCAGCAGGCGAGTACCGTCTGATTTTGTCCGGCGGCTATGTGGATGAATTCTTTTCCTATTATGTACGGCGCGCGGCGTCTTCCATGATTTACCCGAAATATTCCTCGTTTTCTGTCGGCTGTGATGTGCAGGGCGGCGAGGGCAGAAAGGATCGCGTGAACCTGACAATGAAAGCGACCGTGCCGTTCAGTGATGAGGGTATTCCGATGAAGGACCACGAGTTGGTAAAGGATGGAAAGTTGCAGATGATTCACGGCGGCAACCGTTTTGCGCAGTATCTTGGCATCGAGCCGACCGGGGTTTTTGGTGGTTATAAAGCTCCGGCGGGGGAAGTTTCCCTTGGGGAGATGAAATCACAGCCGTACCTGGAGGTCGTGAATTTTTCGGATTTCCAGATGGACCCATTCACAGGGCATTTTGGAGGGGAAATCCGCCTGGCGTTCCTGTATGATGGTGAGAAGGTAGTTCCGGTCACGGGAGGTTCTGTCAATGGCAATATTTTTGAGGCGCAGAAGAACCTTGTCTTTTCAAAAGAATTGCAGGTGGAGAAGAATTTTGAAGGTCCAAAAGCAGTGGCGATGGACGGGGTTAGCGTAGCAGGCATTTAACATGGAAAGAAGATTTCCGCTGAGGAATTGGCGGATGAAAAAGGAAATCGGCATGTCCTGCAGGGCGTGTCGATTCTTTTTCGGGATGAAAAAGCGAAAATATATACAGATTGCAATCAAATCTTCAGATATTTATGCGAAAAAATAAAAATAAGGGTAGCAAGAAAAATAGAAACCTGCTATAATGTAGGGGAACTCGATATTGAACGGATAAATTGGAGGTAGATTTATGAAAGATAAGAAAATGCTTGACAATATAGCAAGAATGATTCCGGTTGAGAGTGGGAAGTACCCGGAAGCCGCGCAGCTACAAAGAAGGCTGCAGGCGGGCAGGGATAATTTCAATCAATTGGTAAAGTCGGTATTTTCCTCTGTTATGAAAATCAGTGCTTTGGATTTGGTAATGCATGACTGTACAGAGCGCATGACGGAGGTCAACCAGAATCTGTGCAGGGTTTCAAGGGAAGTGGTGGAGACCGCCAGGACAACGGAAGAGAACATGGCAGAAGTAGTGTCCGTACATGAGAGTTTTAATGAAAATATTCAGCAGGTGGCTGAGCTTGCCGGGGAAATGAGCAGCAAGGTGAGTGACAGCAGCAGTGAATTGAATGCAATCGTTGAAAAGTCTGAGGTAACCATGCAGAATTCAGATGAAATGAAGCAGGACATGGAACAGCTGATGAGCGTGCTGAACAATATGACGGAAGTAATCAGTGGGATTAATTCGATTTCATCACAGACAAATCTGTTGGCGTTGAACGCCTCCATCGAGGCAGCGCGGGCGGGCGATGCAGGGAGAGGTTTTGCCGTAGTGGCGGAGCAAATCCGTAATCTGGCGGAAGAGACACAGCAGCTCACCGCGAGCATGGGCGGACTTGTAAACCGCATTGAGGAAGCTTCCCGAATGACCCACGCAAGCCTTGACAAGACGGTGGAAGAAATCGGGGAGATGCGTGAGAACCTTTTCAAAGTGCTTGATAACAACCAAAAGAATGAGAGGAGCATAGCAGAGATTGCGGACTCCGTGACAACGATTGCAGCTTCCGGACAGGAGATTTTTAGCTCTGTCACAACCGTTCAGGAGCAGGTAAGCAGGCTTACCGGGGAATGTGACAGCCTGAACCAGCAGGCGGAGGATGTCAGTCAGATTTCGCAGGATTTAAAGGCAGGTACACAGCCGGTAGCCGTCGTGGAGAAAGAATTGGACGACACTGCCAAGCAGATGGGCAACATGGTGCAGGATGTCTTTTATATGTTGGATAACCAGGTGTTTATCACGACCGTGCAGAATGCAATCCAGGCGCATCAGAATTGGTTGAAATCCCTGGATAATATGGTGCGCACACACCAATGTTCTCCGCTGCAGACGGATGATACAAAATGTGCATTTGGACATTTTTACCACGCGATGAGACCGAAGAACCAGACAATCGTGCCAGTCTGGAACGGTCTCGGGGAAAAGCACAGGATGTTCCATTCGTTGGGAAAAAGTGCGATGGTTGCCATAGAGCAGGGGGATTATAGCAAGGCGGAGAGGGAATATCAGCATGCAGCGAACCTTTCGAAAGAATTGATTGGGGAGTTTAATAAGATTATTGACCAGGCGAAGATTTTAGAACAGAATAAGATAGCTGTGTTTGAGCAGTAAGATATGGTTTATTGGCAGGCGGCATCGGAGAGCAGGGGAGTTCTTCGGTGCCGTAATTTTTTGGTGGCAAAATAGAAGAACAAGAAATAGCAGTAAAATTACAACTAACCATTCCCCCTTTTCCTGTCACTATATGAATGAACAACCCAACCAGTATTGATTTTCTTTTATCCCGCCATTCATTTCGGATAAAAAACACGGAATAATTGAAAATTATTTCCGGATGGGATTGTTTCGAATAGGATGTGCATCCAAAGAAGAAAAATAACATTTATCATTATCATATGAAGCGACAAAATGCCGCGCCAGGAAAGTTTTCGTGGCTGACGACAATCATTGTGTTTGAGGCGGGAGGACTTTTGTGCCGGAGGAGAGGAAGGAGAGGGAGTTTTTGACGATGATGTATTTGCTGAGGTGATGAGGGGATTTGGCAAAATGATGTAAGGAAAAAGTGTAGGAAAGCTGCGGACAGAGAGGAAAAGGCTCGGTTCGCAGTTTTTTATTATACATCTATTTACAATTTCATTTTTCTTGACAAAATTGAATTGATTTTGCATACTATAAATGAGAGATATTTGAAACAAATCGTGAAAAAGAATAATAAATTTTGTAACAAATAAGAGTGAAAATACTTATAATTTAACAAATTAAGTAAACAAAGAGAGAAAGAAGGTATTTCTATGATAAAAAATTGGGAAGATGATGAAAAGTACAAGGATATTGAATTGATTGGCATTTTGTTTAAAATTGTAAGGGAGACAAGGGGGCTGCTGCGGAGTGAAGTGGGCAGATGGATTTCGGATGAAGAAGAGGTGCGCAGTCTGGAGGAAGGGAAGGAGGGGGATTTTTGGGAGATACGGCAAATGGCAGGGCGGCTGCATGTGCCGTCTGCGGTGTTGGGTGTTTATTTGAATCCGTTGGATAAAATTCTGGTCGATTTGGAATTGGGAATCTGGCATAATCTTTTATTTTGGCAGTACGAGGAGGCAGAAAAGAAATTGGAGCGTTTCTGGGAGCTTTGTAACAGAAAAAATGCTGCGATGCTGTTGCTTTACTATCGGTTCTACGCACAGTTGCTTATTCGGCAGAATCGGCGTGAGAAGGAGAAAATCAAGGAATTACAGGATTTTGTGGAGAAAAATATGCCGGATTTTGAGAAATGTCTGCAGACGCGCAGGGCATTATCGCCGGATGAACTTGCTCTTATTGCGGCATATGACAGGCTTGTGGAGGGGGAACCCCAAAAGCGCCTTAAGAAACTTTATTCCGTTGTCTATTATTTCCGTGAAGTATATGCAAAGGAAGAACATTGGCATCCATTTTATGCTGGGTTAATGTTTGCCTGTGCGCAGGAGCAGTATGCGCTGGGGGATTATATGAACTGTGTGGAACAATGTCTGGAAGGCATTCAGGTGACAGAATATTTCCGGAGCTCAATAATGGGAGGGGAGTTATATGAGTTGATGGCGGATGCGGAAGGGGAAATGCTGAAAAGGGAGCTTGCGGTGGAGCGTGAAAAGGATACACCTGTGATGGGAAAGAAAAGAGGACAGTGGATACAGGCAATTTTACACAATTACGAAAGTGCAGATAAGCTGTATCGATACTGTTGGGGCTACAAGGATGGACATAAGAAAATATTAGAAAGGAAGGTTGAACAATGGAAAGTTATGACAGAGCAAAATTTATGAGTATGAAACGGGAAGCGCTTGGGTATAGCCGGAGAGAGTTGTGTGAGCGCTGTAATGGGATGTCGGAAAAGACGCTGACCCGCCTGGAAAAAGGGAAGTCCGTGCGTAAGGAAAGTATTAAGGAACTGTTGGAATTTTATCACCAGTGTTCCCATACGATTTATCCTGTTATGGAGTTGGAAATGCTTTCCATGACACAGGTACATAATGAAGTGCTGGCGCTGATGTTCCAGGGGAATTACAGGGAAGCGAAGCGGAGACAGGAATTTTTGGAGGGTTATGTGAAAGAAGGGGAAGGAGACTCTGTAAGGTATTCTGAGGTGATTGGGAAGGAATTGCAATGTTATATGGTGGAAAAGGAAACGGACAGGGAGGAGGGAATCCAGTATTTTGAAAAGCAAATCGCAGCAATGATGCCGGAGGGGGCAGATTTGGAGAAGTGGCCGCTTCAAAAGAAGGAGTTACATATTTTTTTGGCGTATTTTAATGCATTGACGTTAGATGGGCGGTATGAGGAAGTGATACCAACATTGAGGAAGTTGCTTGCAAATCTTGAAAGAAGATATCACGACATGATGACGTTCTCGAATTTATATGGCTGTTTTAGCTATAAATTGGTGCGTGCTTTGCGTGAGACAGGGCAATGGGAGGATATATTGGAAATTGCAGAAAAAGGATTAAAGGTCTGTGAAGAGGTTGGAGATATATCGAATACATGTGGGATTCAAAGCGAACTGCTCTGTTATTTTAAGGATAATGACTTTTTCCATGATGCGAAAATAAAAGAGCAGTGCTTTGAAACGGCGAAGGAGATGTATTATTTGAGCGAGGTTGTTGGTGATAAAAGCAAACATGATTATTTTAGGAGGTTTTTGGAAAGGGTATATGGTTACACGGAGTTATATTGATTATGGTTTGATAATTACCGGTTTTTCCTCGGGTGCTCCGGGGTCACTATCGCAGGTGGCGGTTTGGGTGTTCAATGTGCTATCCGTTGCATATTGGGGATGAATGCTTGCCTGACTCATCCATGGTAAGGCGATGATAAATGTAAGGAATGTGGCTAATAAGTGCTTTTTGAATGCTTTTTTCATGATGAATTACCTCCATAAAGTAGAATTTAGGATTTTTTGTCACAAAATCGTGGCATATCGTCTATTATATCATTTTTTGGAGGGGAAGAAAAGGGACAGTTTGAAACAGTTGAGTGTGGGAAACTGTCCGTTGACGTTTTGGGGGAATGGGGTATAATGTAAGTGACATGTCAAAAGAGACAATTTGTTGACTAATCTCTGTTATGGTAAGTACGGTGTGCAAGTGCTTTCCAAGAAGGAGATGGTGAAAAATCTTTAAGGAGGCACAAAATGAATAAAAAAATTGGTATGAAAGTTTTTGCTGTTTTGCTCGTTGGTTTGATGCTCTCAGTATCAATGGGTACTACTGCATATGCCGCGTCGGTTTATTTGATTGGAATCAGCGACACGGGGCATGATCATATGTCTTGTTTTGATGACATTACACAGTATTTAAAAACGATGGGCTATTCATCTATATACAAGCGTGAGGATTCGAAATACGCAAATGTTAAGTCGATGCTTGACGCGGGTGAGATTATTGTTACAAGAAGCCATGGAGGTGCTTTTAAGGATTCATCTGGTAATTATATAGGCAGTTTTATTGTCCTACCGGACAGAAATTTGTGTAATAGTGACATTGAAGAGTTGAAAGATGGCTCATTGTCGAATGCAAAATTAATTGTATACGGGGGGTGTCTGACCGCTGCGGGAGGAGTTGATTCTGCCAATATAAGAAACTTAGTGGTGGCATCGGAAGTCAAGGGGGCTTCGACGGTAGTAGGATTTACGGAGGAAGTAAATTGTAAAGGGGCTAATACATGGGTTAAATTTTTCTTTGAACATTTATCTAAAGGAGATAATATTGACACGGCGTTAAATGAGGCGAAGAAAGAAACCAAAAAAAAGCATAACATACTGCAAGCATTAGGCAGCTTGCATATCGATTCTTGCATGTACCGTGGGGCATGGGATACTACTTTTAATTAGGAGGCTATTTTATGAAGAAAAATTTATTGATTGCATTGATGGCACTGCCTCTTCTGTTTGCAGGTTGCGGAAGCGAAGCAAAATTGTATGTATATGAATATCCGGCAGCGTATGATGAGAGTAATATAATGAATTATACTGGGGACTCATATGAGTATACAGAAACAAAAGATTATGTTGATACTTCAGCGTTACAAAGTATTTCGTTTGATTTTGCGGGGGTACAGTATAAGTTGGCTTATCAAGATACAAGCCAGAAAGAATTTGTTCCCTATGAAGAAGAAAATTACATAAGTCCGGATGGAGTGGGAATCTCTTTTAAAAAAGGTACTGAACAGGTGTGCGGGATTTGGTCAGAAATTGGATTATGTATATCTGATTTGGAGAACCCAAAAACAGAAGCAGAGTTCCGTCAGATTTCAGATTTTTTCATAGGAAATTATATCGCTATTGAAGATTATACCTGTTCTCTGACTACGGAAGTGGCATATTTTCTGCAAGAAGGAGAAAAAGCAAGCCGTTGGTTCGAAACAAAAGATTCTTTTTATGCTAGTAACTCTGAAACAGAGACTGTGCAGTACACTTTTACTTATATTAGGTATCTTGATGGTTTTATGACAAGTGATATTGCAGAGGTTATCCTAAATTCTGATGGTACACTTGATAGTCTGACTCTGACAAATATAGGAGCTTTTGAAAATATCAAGAAACCGATGGTTCAACAAGATACATTGGATATGGCGATTTCAGAAAAGGTTAAAGCAATTTGCTCAGAAGGGTATCAGGTTGAAAATGTGCAAAGTGATGTGATTGTTTGTATGGACAAGGAAGGGCAATTGTTTTTCCTTGTGTCAGCAAAGCCGATAATCCGGGCATTAAGTAATAATGAGCATATGGAAGGAACTTGCATCTTTATTGTTGCGGAGGAGTAAAAAGTCAAAATATAAATCATATTAAAAAAGTATTTTGAGAAATGATAAAGAGTCAACCGCCAATGATGCTAATGTAGTCGGTTGGCTCTTTTTTGATAAAATAATGTTATTTTAGGGTTTAGGCATTACAAAATGCTGCAAAAATGGTATGAAAAGAAAAACAGTGTTGGGTCTATATATGTCTACATCATGCCGATATTCTTACAAAATCCCTATGAAAAAATAAGAAGAACAGATAAGATTATTAAGAAATATATAAAAGGTCAGATAAAGTTATTGTTATAGTATATATAAGAGAGGATATATAGAAATAATTGGAAGATGCAAGACAAGCAGAGTCCTAGATTCGCAGTAGGTAAGGGGACTTGTGGCACGTATGAGCTTCCGTTGTAAGCTGTCAACTATAGATACATATAATTTTTGTTACTACAGTAAAATTTTTGCTATGGCATAAGGTATGTGGAATCCAGAAAGGTCGGAGATACATAGCAATAATTATCTATTTGGGTCAGCTAGAACTGGGAAGAATTTGAACAGTTGGAAGTTGGAGAAACCCAGGGGTGTACCAAACAGTTTATTTTGAATTCGTTGAGGATGGAAGCAATTCGTTTTATCTGTATATGACAACGGATAAAGGGGAAAATTGGAAAGTGGAAGCGAGGGTAAAATAAAATGCTATAGCTCTGTCCATGAGAGGAGGAGGTTTTATGAAAGGAAAATTGTTAATTGGATTGATGGTTCTGCCTTTCATTTTTGCAGGCTACGGAAACAAAGCAAAATTGCATGTATATGAATATCCCTATGATGATAACTCTATTATGAATTATACCGGGGATTCGTATGACTATCCAAAGGCAAATTTTTACACCGATGATTCAGCTGAACCGAACGCTTCCTTTAATTTTAATGGAACGCAGTATAAACTGACCTACTATGAAACAGGGCAGAAAGAATTCGTTCCTTATGAGGAGGAGAAATACAGGAATTCGGATGGCGTGAGACTCTCTTTTAAGAAGGGCACCGGGGAGCTCTGTGGGATTCAGTCAGATAATGGTTTGCGTATTTCCGATTTGGAAAACCCGGAAACGGAAGAAGAATTCCGGGAAATCGCAGATTCCTTTGTAAAAGACTATATTGCCATAGAAAACTATACCTGTGCCCTGACTACGGAAGTGGCTTATTTTGTACAGGAAGGGGAAAAAGCAAGCCGTTGGTATGAGGAAAAAGATTCTTTTTATGCGAACAGTTCGGAAATGGAATCTGTGCAGTATATTTTTACTTACAGAAGATATCTCAATGATTTTATAACGAATGATATGGCAACCGTTGTCCTGAATCCGGACGGTACGCTTGGCAGGTTGATTTTGGCGAATACAGGGGCTTTTGAAGATGTGGGAAAGCAGCTGGTTGGGCAGGATACTCTGGAGTCTGCAATTTCAAAGAAAGTTACAGCGATTTGCTCGGAAGGCTATCAGGTTGAAAATATCCAAAACGATGTGATGGTCTGCATTGATGAAAACGGTAAATTGTTTTTCTTCGTGGAAGCAAAGCCAACGCTTCGGGTGGCAAGTGGTGATGAACATTTGGAAGGAACTTGCTATTTCATTGTTGCGGAGGAGTAAAGAATTTCAAAGGATAAATTTCAATTATAATTATAATTGAAATTTTGACCAGTTCGTGAATATGTATTGATATAATTCAGGATTTGTATCACCTTATCAATAAAGAACCATTCCTGGTAGTAAATTATCAGAAATGGTTCTTTATGCGTATGTCTTGTGAAAAAATAGTAAGTACATGGTTGAGATACTTGACAGAACCCTGACGGCAATATATACTAAAAACAGCAGGGAACCCAAAGAAAGTAAAGAGGATGAAAGGAATTTTAGAAATTTATGCTTGTAAAATATTTAAGAAAAACCTTAATTTTAATTACAGCTATCTTTTGTGTTGCTGCTACTCTTTTTCGTGGTCATATTTTTCTGTCTTTGGATGGGTATATGATTATGAAAAAAACGCCTGAAAGTTTGACAGATACGATAACGGACACCTCGTATATCCTTTATGAAGCGGTGGTAAATGGAGATTGTATGGATATACTTTTGGAAGAAGACATGTATTTGCCGTTGAAGATAAATTCAGGGAGATTAGGCAACCTGGAAGTGGCAGTTATTGCTGATTTAAGGTATGGAATAAAAAGAATCCAGGATTCCGAAGCTTTTGATTTAGTAGAGCAGTCAAAATATAGTAAGCGGCAGGTCAATTTATTGTACCGTTTTTTTGACTATTATTTTGGCGAAAACCGCTTACTTGTGATACCATATTATGGATACAGAGAGAGGATGTCTTTTGGGCTAACTGTTTCTTCAAAATATAGGGAACGGACGGCAGTTTATCTCCGTATGTTCATTTCGCTTGGGTTGTTGATATTTCTATGGCTGAAGTGTGGACGGATTGAGAATTTAATGCAAAACAAAGAGTGGAAATCTATTCAGTTAGAAGCTTCTGAAAGAAACGTAAATACTTCGAATAAGAAGATTCCATGGTTCAGGTATAGTATGCTTATGTTAATGGTGCTTTTAGCTGCATTGTATTTATCGTTTGTTGAAGTTGTTACAATATTATAAAGAGAGATTATTTTATAGGATTCGTGGAAAATGCGAAATCATAAGTGAGAGGGATAGAGAATGAACAAGTTAATAAATTGGAATCCTATGATGAGGACACTATTATGAATTCTGCCGGGATTCGTATGACTATCCAAAGGAAAATTTTTACACTGGTGATTCAGCAGAACCGAACGCTTCTTTTGTTTTAATGGAACACAATACGAGCTGACTTATTATGAAACAGGTCAGAAGGAATTCGTACCTTATGCGGAGGAGTAAGGGAACTTAAAAGATATACCCGATATAATTGAATCTGTATCATTTGGAATAAGGAACTGTTTCTGGCGTTAAGGCATCAGGAGTGGTTCCTTATGTTTTTTCAAATAAAATATTTTATAAGGATATAATAAAAACCCTTATGGAAAAAGATAAAAGGGACAGAGGAGATTTTTAAAGAATTACATAAAAAAAGACTTGACAAAATCATTATGATAATACATACTAAAATAGAACATATGAAAATGTTGAAAAATGTAGGATAAGCAGGAGAAGTGAATTTTAATTCCCCTTCGGAAAAAGAACAAGAAAATGTGTTCATCCTGATATTGGAGATGATTGTGAATGTGCACTCTGTCAAAATAATTATGAAAGTGAGAAATCAATAAAAAAGAAAAAGATATTTTTTGCACTGTGTATATCTGCCGGAATATTGCTATTTTCCGCTTGTGATAAAAAGGATGAAGAGAAAGTGGAATCTGCGAATAATCTGACACCGGTTCTGACGCAGGGTCTGGAAATGACCGACAATGAGCGCCTGGAGAAGCTTTGTGAGAAGGCAAAACAGTTATATACCGTTGAACCCGTTGAAACCGAAGGGAATACAAAAATTCTGCTCTACGAACTCATTCCGTCCGTTGATACTCAGATTCGCAGCAGTAAAGGGGAGCTTGTGGCACAGTATGAGCTTCCGTGTAAGCTGTCAACCACCGATACATATAATTTCTATTACGACGGTGAAATTTTTGCTGTGGCAGAAGGTACATGGAATCCGGAACAGCCGGAGATACATAACAATAAATTATCTATTTGGGTCAGTTGGAATGGCGAAGAATTTGAACGGTTGGAAGTCGGGGAAACCGAGAGGGCGTACCAGACAGTTTATTTCGGATTCGGTGAGGATGGAAGAATTGCGCTGATTACGGAAATTGATATGCGAACACACGAGGTTTTTCTGCGGGAGGACAGCTGTTCGGAATGGAAAAAGTTTGGAACGGCAGAATCCTTTGGGGCTTGTTATGGCAGACCAGTAAGCTGCATCTCTTTCTTTGATGGGACGACGGGAGTGGTGGCGACTCCACTGATTGACCCAGCATATACAAATTTTGTGAGAACGGAGGATGCCGGAGAAGACTGGGAGTTTGCGTTGAAAGAGTTGCTAGAAATAGAATCTGGCGCAGAGAAGGAATATGGTTATTCTGTGCTTCGTTTGCACTGTGAGGGAGCGCTTGGAGCTGCTTTGCTATAACGGGAAATGATGGGGAGATTTTTATGGAACAGTTTGGGGAGGATGGGAAAGCCAAACAATGTTATCAGGGGTTAGAGCAGGTAGGAACGGATTTTTTGGGGGAGTATCCGGGATTTGTAAAGGCAGAGGGAGATATTTTATTTTACGAGATGAATGGAAAAATTAATGAAGGCAATGCCAATACTTTTTTGGTTCGGATGGACTTGGAAACAGGAGAAAAAGAAATTTTGGGTGGATGGTATATGCCATAATTAAACTTATTTTTGGATGGTGCTTGATAGATAGAAGGTGGATGAAAGATAAGCATAATCCTGGAAAGCGACAAGCAAACAAACGAAACAGATTTTAGACAAAGAAAGGATGGGGAAAAAGATGTGTTTTGGAAAAATAAAGAAAGTGGGATTTTGTTTATCCGCAGCAGTAATTATTTTTTCTGCTATAGGTTGTGGCGGGAAAGCAGAGAATGAAAAAGAGGTGGGAGCCGTTTTGCCGATGGCGGATGCGGAATCCGGAAAGATGCCGGAAACAGTGCCTTTGCAGGGGACAGAAACGGTGGATGCGGAATCCGGAAAAATGCCGGAAACAGTATCTTTGCAGGATGCGGAAACCGTTGGAACGGCACGGGGAACGGAGCCGGCAAAAACATCCCAGACAAATCAACTTACAGAGGCAGAAAAAGAGCCACGGGAGCTTTCCGAAAGCCTGAAATTTTTTGAACTTCCGGATGCTGCGATTGCTCTGCTGCGGTTGGAGGAGCAGGAACCTGACAGTTTTTCTTTCTATCGTTCCGTGCTTGTGGACGGGATGGAGTTCGCCGTGCTTGACTGCGGATTTATAGAAGAAAATGCATTTAGCGACGGCAGTGCATATATCCCGGCAACGGAGCAGTTCACATCCTATTATCCGAATCTTGTGCCGAAAACAAAACTGTTTCTTCGCAGGGCAGAGGGGGCGGAATTCTGGGAGGCTGCGGTAATGGAGCATGTATCAGAAAATGACGCTTTTAATAATCCGTATATTGCATTTCCTTCGAAAGAAAATGGGATGGTCATATGGAGTGATGAATATGCGTGTATCTATGTTACCGAGGACGGAGGGGCAACTTGGACTTTGCCGGAAAGCATTCCAAGTCCGGCGAGAAGTGTTGTTGGCTCCATACAATGTATAATAAGCTGCGGCGAAGGGCGTTTCCTGGTCGGGCATCGGTATAAGGGAACGCCGGAAGCGGGGCAGCTTTCCCTGACGGAAGATAACGGGCGGACCTGGAAGGAGATTGCATTGCCAGAGCCGCCAACGGGCGAACTCGAATTCTGTTACAGCGAGCCGCTTGGATTCCGGCAGGAGGATGGAAAGCTGTTCGTACAGATGCGTATGTACGCGGAGGATACGACAATGGAGAAAGGAGACGGATGGGAGGACCGGTTTGAGGCGTACTATAATGTGGTTTCTGTGGATGGAGGGCTGACATGGAACTTAGAAAAACTGTTGGATTTTTACCCGGTTGGAGAGGGAAGAACTGCGTTTGCAGGTGAGACATCTGGTTTATCGGTCAGCAATACGAAAAATGCACCTGTCTGGGCGAAAGTGGTTGAGACGAAGGCGCAGCTTTTTACGGGATTAAATCTGGATGGTGTCGGCGATTCGGATGATTCGGCCTATATTAGCATTTATCATCTTGGTGATTATGGGGATAGTATTACAGCGCTTAGGATTCATCTTGGAACTGGAGAAACAATTTCCAAAATTTTTCCTGTTAACGGAATTTATTCGTTTCAAACTGGAAAATTATTCTCGGAAGATAAGGATGCCATTATCTTGGATATTCAAGATTTGGGAAGTAATTATAATGCGGCAACCATTTTTGCCGTGGAGGTATCCCCGGCTGGGGATTCCTTTCCGGAAGCTATTGTAAGGCTTGACACAACCAACAGCTTGGTTCCGTTGATTTATTCAGGAGTCCAAGTGATAGACATCGAAGACTCTCCTTTGCAGGGATTGGAGATACCTTCCTGGAATCCGACGGACCCTAAGAGGGGAGAACCAATCAAGAATATTTTTTATTGGGATAAAGAAAATCGTGAATGGATTCAGAGCGTGGAATAGAAAATGCTATGGCTCTGTTCGGGAGAGGAGGCGGTTTTGGAAAAATTGAATGCAATGTGCCCAAAAGGGTATCAGATTGAAAATATACAAAGCGATGTGATTGTTTGTATGGACGAGGCGGGACAACTATTTTTCTTTGTATCAGCAAAGGTGACAATCCAGGTGCCAAGTGATAATAAGCAAATACAAGAAAGCTGCTTTTTTATCATTGCAAAGGAGTAAAATTTTCAAGAGAAGCGGCAAAACCACCAAAGTAATACATACGGAAAATACCAGGACAGGAAACATTGATAAAGTATAAGACGGGGGAATTTTATACATGGAAAAACCTATTTTTCAAGCAAGAAAACTCACGAAACGATACAAAAAACACGATGTATTACGTGATTTTAACATGGAAATCCGCCGGGGCGAGATTTACGGTTTTATTGGCCGGAACGGGGCGGGGAAGACGACGCTGATGCGCATCTTGGCAGGGCGAACCATGCCTACGAGCGGGGAAATTGAACTGTTTGGGGCAACTTCTTTAAAAGAAATTGACAAACAGCGCATCCGGATGAATGGTATCGTGGAAAAGCCCGCACTCTACCCGGGGATGACAGCAAGGGATAATCTTGAAATCTGCCGTCTGCAGCGCGGCATTTTGGACAAGGAATGCATTGGGAGGGCATTGGATGAGGTGGGGCTGTGCGATGTCGGGGCGAAAAAGGTGAAGCATTTTTCGCTCGGGATGAAACAGCGCCTTGGGCTTGCAATGGCGTTGTTGGGCGGCACGGAGTTTTTGTTCCTTGATGAACCGGCGAATGGGTTGGATTCGGTTGGGATGGCGGAGGTGGGGGAAATTTTGAAAAAGTTGAATCAGGAGCGTGGTATCACGATTCTGATTTCCAGCCATTTGCTGGTGGAGCTGCAGCAGTTGGCAACCTGTTATGGTTTTATTCACGAGGGAAGGATGTTGGAGGAGATTTCAGCAGACGAACTGCAGAAAAAATGTGGGGAATTCTTACATATCCGGGTGGATAATGCCGAAATGGGAAGGAAAGTCTTGCAGGAAAATTTTCCATCCAGTAGAATTGAAGTAGCGAGGAACACATTGCGTTTTTATGACCCGCCGCAACAGCACGGGGACATAACGCAGGCTTTGGTTTCTGCCGGGGTATCCGTTGAGGAAATCGCACTGCGGGGTGTAGGTCTTGGGGATTATTTTACGGGATTGATTGAAAATGCAAAGTTTTAAGTGGGGGGGCGGGGAATGGACAGGCTGATAAAGGCGGAATTTTTTAAATTATCAAAGCTCGCCGGATATAAAATATTATTGCTCGGTACGGTAGGGATTGGGCTGGCGGAAGGGCTTATCACCATTATCTATGGCGTTAGCCAGGGTGCGAGAATTTCGGGTGCAGGATATTTTGCGCTTAAATTGTATTTGGTCTGGCCGCTATTTGCAGCTCTTATGGCGGGCGTATATACAGCAGTTTTTTTATGCAGCGATTTCGGAAACCGAACCTATGGAGCCACCCTGCTTTGCGGGCTTTCGCGCCGGAAGGTTTTTCTGTCAAAAATGATTGTGTTTTATGCGGGGCTGCTCCCGATATTCTATCTCCATATGGTTGTTGTGTGTGTTTTGGTGACAATGGGATATGGATTCGGAAGCCTGACGGCGGGGGATGTTGCAGAGTTTTTGAAAATGTTTTTTTATTCGGTAATCGGTTACCTTGCGGTTGGCGGATATTATGCACTTTTGGCGGTATGGCTCAAGAATCCTGTTGCTACGGTTGGCGTGGGTTTTGGGATTGTTTATGTACAGCTGGTTTGGGTATCCAATCTGCGGGGCATGGATGTGCCACCGTTAAAGCTCTCCTTTATGTATCAGCTCAATCAGTTTTTGGACTGGGAGACATTTCAAGACAAAAGTTACTTTGTCGTGATGACGTTGACATTTCTGCTAACTTTTGTAGCTGCTTTGTTTTTTTATGTGAAGTCAGACCTAAAATAGCAGGATATATCAGAATTTGCAGTTTCGGAGAAAATTGCTGCAGTTTATTTTCACATTTATCTTTCCGGTAGCGTTCGTTGCCTTTTTGCCGGTGCGTGTGATTATGGGGGATATGGGGCTGCCCTGGGCTGTGCTCATCCCGGTTATTGCAGGTGTTTTTTACTGGCTGTCGAAGAAGGGGTGGCAGATTGGCTTAAGGCATTATGGGAGCAGCGGGACATGAGGAGGAGGGCTTTTTGCCCTCTCACCCATTCAAATACTGCATCAGCGGCTCCAAATACGTTTCATCCGTCCAATCGCAGCGCTCTTGCCCGGCAGCACACATCAGCGCCTCCATCCATGGCTCCCGCGCGGACGGGGCAGTTTTTGCGACCGCCTTTTGCAGCAGACGGCACAGGGTGCGGTCTTTGAAAGTCATCGACCTTTCATCCCAGGCACCCCTCCCATAAAACAGCGGAATGCTTTTCAAATCCTCTTTTAAATTGCGTGTCCGGATTTCCTCGAATGCCTTTGCGTCATACGGGGATGCCCCGACACAGAAAATAGCAAGCTTTTTATCCCGCAGTTTTTGGTGGTTTTTTCGCAGAAAAGATAATCCTGCGATACCGGAAGCATAGATGCCGCCACAGAAAATAATGGTTTGGTACGCTGCCAGGTCATCAATTTTAATTTTGGATGCGTCGGCGCAGCCAAAGCCAGTTTTCTCAGAAATCCAATTGGCATATTTTTTTGCCGAGCCATATTTGGAACGGTAAATTACAATTCCGGTATTCATATATTTTTCCCCTTATTTTTTTGGATGTTTTTGATATTACCGTGAAACAATGCTTTTCTGTTTTATTTTTTTTCTGTTACCATATTATAAAACGCCTGAAACGCCTCCGCTTGTTTTGCAAAAATCTCCTCCGCAGGAATGCCTGGTGTTGTCACCGAAAAGATAGTGCCAATGCCGATGGTGTAAATCAGCATATTGAGATGGAGCAGCTTTGCCTGTGTGGTGGTTATGTCAAGCTGTTCTGCAATGAAATCTGCAATATGTGGGTCGCTTTCCGACTGATACAAATCTTCCAGTGAGGAGATACCCTCCCTTTGGTGCAGGATGAAGATTTTGAAAAGGTTTGGTTCGTCCCTGGCAAGCTGCAAGTGAGCCTGGCCAATGCTGCGGAACAAATCCTGCGGATTTGTTCGTTTTGCGATATATTCGCGGATAAACTGTTTTGTCCGGATGGCCACATCCTGGCGCAGTCCGTCCATATTCTTACAGTAGCTGTAAATCGGCTGTACGGAACAGGAAAGACGCTCTGCGATGCTTTTTACCATAACCTGCTCCATACCATGTTCCCGTGCGACTTCAAAGGCGGCTTCCACCACCATTCCTTTTGTGATTTTTTGTTTTGGCATGTTTCCTCCTTGTCTGCCACGAAAATAGTAGAGAGCAAAGGTTCTTTATTATATAATCGAATTATATAAATGATTTATATAATTCGATTATATAATATGCTATGCCTTCCTGTCAAGCATTGATTATAATCATGTATCTTGATGGAGATGGGTGTGATATTCTTTTCTTGTTTTCCAATATTTTTTTACATAGCAGTTCAAAATGAAAGAGCTTCTGTAATTTTCTAAAAATAATGAAATTGGGGGTGGCATTCTGACATCTAATGTGCTAATCTAAATATTATGATGATGTTTGTTCAACAGATGAGAAGGGCGGAGTGGAAAAGAACGTCCGTGTGGATTACCGCCCTGTCCGATTTCGGACATTGTTTGTGCAGGAGAGGGCAATATAATGGATTATAAGATTGCAATTGTGGATGACAGCGAACAGGATACCGAATATGTTGCCGCCCTGGTAAGGGAATGGGCAAGGGCAGCAGGGCATACCGCAGCCCTTTCGCTTTTCCGCTCCGCGGAGGCATTTCTCTTTGCACAGGAGGATGGGCAGCGCATGGACATGCTCTTACTTGATATCGAAATGGGGGCGATGAATGGCGTGGAGCTGGCAAAAAAACTCCGCCAGGCAAATACTGCGGTGCAGCTGCTTTTTATTACCGGATTTCCGGATTTTATCGCCGAGGGGTACGAGGTGGAGGCGCTGCATTATCTGATGAAGCCGGTTGCGCCGGAAAAACTGGCCGCCGTGCTTGACAGGGCGGCGGCGAATCTTGCAGAAACGGAAAAGCACCTTTGTGTGACGTATAACCGCAGGACGGATTTTGTTCCCCTCTCGCAGATTTATTATGTCGAAGCACAGAAACAATATGTGCTTATCCATGCGGCGGATAAAGATTATCGGATGAAAACCACGCTCGCACAGACAAAGGATGCACTGGATGAGTATTTTTTTCAGTGCCAGCGTTCGTTCCTTGTAAATCTTCGGTATGTGGTTCGGATAAAAAATGAATGCGTGGTGTTGAAAAATGGCGCAGAGGTGCCGATTAGCCGCGGGATGGCGGAGAAAATCGGAAGGGAAATAATACAGCGGTTTTAAAGTGGGTGTGGGTGGTGCGGGGAGGGCATATACGATGATATTCCAAAAATGGATTGACCGCCGGATTGAGGCGTATCAGAGCGACCTTATCCGGAAATACTGTGATGAAGTGGAGACGATGTACAAAAAAATGCGTGGGTGGCGGCACGACTACCATAATCATATCCAGGCGCTACAGGCGAGCATGGCACTTGGAAAATATGATGAAGTAAATACTTACCTGCGCCAGCTAAACGATGATTTGACGGGTGTTGATGTTACGGTGAAAACCGGGCGGGTGATGGTGGATGCGATTTTAAACGGGAAAATGAATATTGCGGCGCAGAATGAAATTCCGGTGAATGCAAAGGCGAAAATTCCGGATGGCACACCCGTAACAGATGTGGATTTGTGTGTGGTGATTGGGAACCTTTTGGACAATGCGATTGAAGAAAATAAGAAACTTTTGCCGGAGGAACGTTTTATCCGGATTTATATCGCACAGAAAAATACGCAGTTTTATTTAGCATTTACCAATGCGGCAGGGAAAAAGCAGGAGAAAAGGGAGAGTGTTTTTGCGTCATCAAAAGGGGCAGAGCACGGTTTTGGGCTGTCCCGCGTCCAGAGCATAGTGAAGAAATATGGCGGGCAGTTTTTTGCGGACAGTGAGGATGGGGGATTTACGGCGGAGGTGCTGATTCCGTTGGAATAGTGTTATAAAATTTGCATTTCGTTCACCGAAAACGACATTTGGGATACGAAATGCTCTTTTTTTGCCGGGAGATGATATATTGGGAGAAACGTTGGTGTAAGCGTTCCTGAATGGGGATTTTGGCGGTGTGGCGTGGCATCGCCGCTGGGAACAGGAACATTTTGACCACGGGCAGTATATCAAAAATATAGAGTTATGGAAGTGAGGGAAAATTATGTCAGAAGGGAAGAAGGAGAAAAAAGAAAAGCGCCGCAAACCAAAATACGGTCTGTTTTCCTGTGTGGGTTATATTTACCGCCTGCTCTGGCACACGGAACGCCCGCTTGTGTTTACCGGGATTTTTACTGTGCCGCTGATGGTAATACTGGCGGCGTTGGCACTCTATACGCCGTCTGCGGTATTGCGGGCGTTGACAGCACAAAAAGGATTTTCTTACGTAGCGCAGATAATTTTAGGGCTCTTGCTTGCAAAGCTTTTGTTCGACCTTGCAAATCTTATTATCACGAAGAAAATCGAGAGTTCGGAGCATTTTGTCCTGATGCAGATGGATTATGTGCACGGCGTCCATGAAAGGTCGCGCGACCGCTATCTTTCATATGACCTGGAAGTAATAAAAATGGATGAGCGCGGGAGTGAGGCAATCACCAATAACCATACAGCAGGGGTGCATTTCCCGATGGATTTCGCGAATCTGCTTGGAACGTTGTTAAATTTTGTCCTGTTTGGCTCAGTGATTTCATTGCTCAATCCACTGATTATTTTGCTGCTTGCGGCGGGCTGCGCCATCAATTACGCGATGGGTGCGTGGGAGAGGCGGAAAAACTGGGAAACACAGGATGTCCGCATTAAAATTAACAAGAAAATCAGATATATGTCGTTCCAGCTTTCCGGTGATTTTAAATTTGCAAAAGATATCCGGCTTTATCATATGCAGGATGATTTGCATGAGCGTTTCCTGCGCCTGCAGCATGAGGCGTGGGGGGAAAGGGGAAAATGTGAAACGCGCGGTGTGATTGCGTCTGTGGTGGGATTTCTTGTCGTTCTGCTGCGTGACACGGCGGCGTATGCGTTCCTGATTTATAAGGTGGCTGCAGGTGAAGTGGATGCCGCTTCCTTCGTGCTTTATTTTTCCGCAATCACCTCGATGTCGGGACTGATGGGAAATATTTTATGGACTGTGAACCGCGTTTTAGATGGTGCATTGCAGGTTTCTGATTTTCGTGAGGCGATGGAGGTTACGGGGAAACTCAACCACGGTGAAGGGATTCCGCTCCCGAAAACTCCGTTTTCAATTGAATTCAGACATGTTTCCTACCGCTATCCGAGGGGGGAGAAGAATGTCCTTGAGGATGTGTCATTCCGGATTGAGGCGGGGGAAAAGGTGGCGCTGGTCGGCGTAAATGGTGCGGGGAAAACAACGCTTACCAGGTTAATGTGCGGGCTGCTCTTGCCGGATGAGGGGGAAATCTTATTGGACGGGCATTCACTCTATGAGTACAACCGCGATGAAATGTACACACTGTTCGGCTTTGTGCCGCAGAATTTTTCGCTCCTGCCGGTTTCAATTGCAAAAAACATTGCATCCGCGATGGAAGATGAGGAAATTGACCGCGCAAGGCTTGAAAAGAGCATTGAGCTTTCGGGGCTTTCAGAAAAAATCGCTTCCCTGCCAATGGGGGTGGAAACGCCATTGAACAGGCAGATAAATTATGATGGCGTGGAACTTTCCGGCGGGGAGACACAAAAACTTCTTCTGGCGCGCCTGCTTTACAAAAATCCGCTCTGTATTGTCTTAGATGAGCCGACAGCGGCGCTTGACCCGATTGCGGAGAACCGGGTTTACCAGAGATATAATGAAATTGCAGAAAATGCGACTTCTGTCTTTATTTCTCACCGCCTTGCTTCGACCAGGTTCTGCGACCGGATTTTCTTACTGGACGGCGCGAATTTTGCCGAAGTCGGAACACACGAGCAGCTGATGGCAGCGGGTGGGAAATACCGGGAATTGTTTGAGGTGCAGAGCAAATATTATAAGGACGCAGTGTGAAAATGGCATTAAGACGTTTTGAAAGAGTGGAAAAGAGGTGCAGATATGGAAAATAAAAAAGAGAAACGTTCGTTCTGCAAGGACTGGAAATTATTCATGCGCGGGGTGAAAATCTGGAATGAGCTGATACCGGGATATTTTTGGGTGAAGTTTGTCAGTATTGTGTTTGAGGTGTTCACACCTTATTTCGGATTGTACATGTCCGCGCAGATGGTCAATGAACTGGCGGGAAGGTGTGATATACGGCGCTTGGTTCGCATGGCAGGATTTGCGGTGACCGTCGGTTTTGCGGTCTCCCTGATTGTCCGTATCCTGCAAAAAAAACTTACGGTGATGGAAATCCTGACAATGGACCAGCACGAAGAATATATTATGAGAATGCAGAACCGGCATCAGTATGAACATATGGAAAATCCGGATATTATTTTTCTGCGCGCCAAAATCCGGAATGATTTTTCCGCTTTTGGCGGTGGGCTTTATATGGTTCGATGGTCATTTTCGGAATTGTTTTGGGGAATTTTTGATATTATATTTTCCGTGTCACTGACGGTTTCAATGTTTACGGTGTTGGCACAGGGAAATTACGGCGGCTTTTTGGGATTTATCAATTCGCCATTTTCTGCAATTGTGATTGTTTTGATGATTTTGCTTAACGCAAGGCTTTCGGTGCGGATTTCAACGACGAGCACGAAAAAATCGCAGGAGGCAACCAGTGAACTTTCGGAAAGCAATGCCCGGTGGAGCGTTTACGCGGGTCTGTGGTCAACAGATATGCAAATATTTAACCTGCACCGCATCGTGCTCAGGGAAATTGAGAAATATCAGGTGCATCCGAAATGGGTATCAAAAAAAGAGAAGGTGGAAATCCGGTATGGTATGCTCTCGGTTTTGCTGGATGCCGTGCTGAACATTGGAATTTTTTTGTTTGTTGCGGCGAAAGCATTTATCGGTGTCTTTGGAATCGGAAGCTTTATTCTCTATCAGGGGACGGTTGCGCGCTTTATCCGCGCAGTATCCGGGCTTGCCGGGACGGTTGGGAGACTTCGGTACAACAATGAGTTTCTTGTGCAGCTTTACCGTTATCTTGACTTGCCGAACGATATGTATCAGGGCTCGCTTGCCGTGGAAAAGCGGGATGATATCGATTATGAGATTGAGTTTAAGGATGTTGGGTTCCAGTATCCGAGAACACAGAATTGGGTGCTGCGCCATGTGAATATGAAATTTAAAATTGGTGACAGACTGGCGATTGTCGGGGAGAACGGTTCGGGCAAGACAACGTTTATTAAGCTGCTCTGCCGGCTTTATGACCCGACAGAGGGCAAGATTCTTTTGAACGGAATTGATATCACGAGATACCGCTATGAGGAATATCTGGCGCTGTTTTCTGTGGTGTTTCAGGATTATACGATGTTTGGGTTTTCGGTTGGGGAAAATGTGTCGGCGGGACTTTCCTATGATGCGGCAAGGGTGCGCAGGTGTTTGGAGAGGGGAGGATTGGGGGAGAAAATCACGGCGCTCGATGCAAAGGGGGATGGTGAAGCCCAAGGAAAGGATGCTCTTGCGTGGGCAGTCGGGCAAAGTTACGATGCGGAGGGGATTGAATTTTCCGAAGGGGAGAGCCAGAAAATTGCATTGGCGCGGGCACTTTATAAGGATGCGCCGTTTGTTGTCCTCGACGAGCCGACCGCGGCGCTCGACCCGTTGGCGGAGGCGGCGGTTTATGAGACGTTTAACCAGGTTGCGGAGAATAAAACTTCCGTTTTTATCAGCCACAGGCTTTCGTCCTGCCGCTTTTGCGATACGATTGCAGTGTTTGACCACGGGCAGATTGTGCAGCTTGGCGCGCATGATGTTTTGGTGGCGCAGGGGGGAGGGAAGTATAGCCAGTTGTGGAGGGCGCAGGCGCAGTATTATGAGTGATGGGTGTAGGTATTTTTGATATGTGGGAAGGTGAAGGTTGGGAAGAAACTATAATGGAAGAAAATTTTGATTTGGATAGAAATTCCCTGATATTAAATTTCACGGGAAAAACAGGTGATAAAGAGCAAGCGATATTGCGGAAGTGCTTGGCTTAAGTGCAGCAAGAACAAGGACATTACTTTCGGATATGGATGATGTGGGGGCGCTTGGAACAAACCGGGCAAGGAGATATCGCTTGCTTAGGAGGGAAGAAATTTAATGTGAATTTTATTGTAAATACGATTGATTTTTTGTATAATTGGAACATAGCAGGAGTAACGATATCCTGTCTTATGCTGATTTGTTAGGAGCGAGGTGGTGAAATGGCGGAAAACGCGCCAAAACGTAAGATAAAAGATAGCGTATTTACGAATTTATTTCAAGATAAAAAGTATCTGTTTCAACTATACAAGGCACTCCACCCGGAGGACTGTGATGTGACGGAAGATGAAATTGCAGATGTCACAATGAAGCACATACTGGTTGGCGCGGACTATAACGATTTGGGATTTTCTGTTGGAAATCGGTTGATAATACTGGTGGAAAGCCAGTCAACATGGACGTTGAATATCATCCTTCGTGCGCTGATGTACCTCGTACAGACTTATCATGATTATTTTAAACGCACAAGCCAAAACCTGTACGGAAGCAAAAAAGTGAATATGCCAGCCCCTGAGCTGTATGTGATTTATACAGGGGAAAGAAAAAATATTCCCGAGACAATTTCACTCTCCAAAGATTTTTTTGGCGGAGCCAAGATTGCCGTTGATGCGGAAGTGAAGGTCTTATATCGGGAAAACGAGAAAGATATTATCGGGCAGTATATAATCTTCTCGAAAGTATACAATGAACAGAGGAAACTATATGGAAATACGAAGCAGGCAGTAACGGAAACAATCCGCATTTGCAAGGATAGAAACGTGCTGAAAGAGTATTTTGAAAACAGGGAACAGGAGGTTGTAGATATTATGATGACGCTGTTTGATGACGAGCAGATTTTGAAGGCTTATGCAAAGGATATTCGGGATAATACAGAAAGAGAAACAGAAAGAAAAACTGCAGAAAGAATGATTAAGAAAGGTAAAATATCACTTGAAGAAATTGCGGATTATGTTCCGTCATTGTCATTTGACGAATTAAAGGAGATAGAAGCCAGGGTTATGCAAATGGAATAGACTGCAGCGAGGTGTTGCAAAAACCTTTTTTGATGATTTTGCAACACCTCGGTTGGATTTTCTGTTTTGAATCTTTTGTTTATAAAATCTTATTGCTCTGTCAGGAAAAGTCCTTCCGGCGTTAATGTGTAAACCTTGTCGCAGACCTCCTCAATATATTTCCGGTCGTGCGAAATGCTGATGATTGCGCCGGGAAATTCCGCTAACATTTTCCGGATAACGCCGCCGGAGAGCGGGGAGAAATTGCGCGTCGGTTCGTCGAGAATCAGGACGTTGGCGCCGGAGAGGCTCATTTTTAAGAGAAGTACCTTTGCCTTTTGTCCGCCGGAAAGCTCGGCGACGGGGTGTGCCATCTCGTCCGCCGTGTATTTTAATGAGCCCAGAAACGTCTGTATGCGGGTGCGCTCCTCCTTATCGCCGGAGGTGTCGAGGAAATCGACGGGGGTAGCGGAAAGGTCTAATTCCTCTTCGTAGTTCTGCGGCATATATTCCGCGTGGATGTCCTTTCTTGCCAAAAGTTCCCCGGCAATTTTGCGCAGCAGCGTTGTTTTGCCCACGCCGTTTTTGCCGATAATGCATATTTTTTCCGAACCGCGTATTTGCAGATGGATGTTCTCGGAGAGGAGGTGCGCCGGGGGTTGGATGCATTGTTCGGAAGCGGGCTGTGCCGGAGCATACAATTTATCCAACGAATAATCAACCACTGTTTTTCCGGCAGGGATAGCACACTCCTTCTCGCCAAGCTTAAAGAAGATAGCCTCTTCCTCCACCGGCATTTGTGTCATTTCGGCATCCTCGCGCTCAAATCGGCGCTTTAAGCTTTTGACTGCTTTCATTTTCTTTTTTAAAAGCCTGCCTTTTCCGTCGCGCTGCGCCTTGGGGATATTGTCCAGTTTGAAGGATACACTGGACTCGAGCCGGCGCAGTTTTTCATCCCGTATTTTTTTCTCCCTCCGGTCATTTAGCGCCTGCTGCTCCTGCTTTTCGAACAGGTTGGCACGCTCTTTTTTGTACTGCAGGTAAGGGACATGTGCGACGGTGCAACGGCTTTCGGTCTTGCGCTTTATCTGCTCTAAATGTATAACCATATTTGCGGCGCGTTCAATCAGGATTTCATCGTGGGAAATGAAGAGCACGATGCCATTCCAGTTTTGGATAATGCCCTCCAACCAGTCAAGTGTCTGTATATCAATGTCATTGGAGGGTTCGTCCAAAAGCAGCACGGTCGGTTCGGACATCAAAAGCCGCAGCATCTGCGCGCGGATTTTTTCGCCGCCGGACAGGGTTCCCATTTTCTGGTCGCTGTAAAAAAAGTCCGGGGGAATCTGTAAACTGCTTGTGAATAAGCCTAAGTCGCGGGGAGTCTTTTCAAAAAATCCTGCTTCTTCTGCGAAGAATTCATATACCGTTTTTCCCTTGTCGGTTTCTGGCAGCTCCTGCGGCAGGTATGCGAGGCGCTCATGGTTTACAATGCGTTCCCCGGCAGCTTCCGCGTAGGTTTCAAGCAAATCCGGCGAATAAATCCATTTGAGCAGGGTGGATTTGCCGTCGCCTTCCTCCCCGATGATAACTGCTTTATCCCCGGCGTTCAATGTGCAGGAAAAATCCCGCAGGATGACGCGGAAGTCTTTTTTATGTGTAATGGTCAGCTTTTTGATTTGCAGCATAAAAATCACGTCCTTTCTGTTGCCCGTAAAAAAATCTGTTCCCGGCTCCGGAAACAGATTCACACACGCAAAGAAAACCGATTTTTATGCAGGGGAAAACCCGGCAAAGAAAAAAGGCTTCAAACGGAGGACGATAATCTGATTCGGCGCACACAAAACAAACCTGCTTTTACAGGCATTTGACTAAAAAATCTGTGTTTTTCCGATTCAAACTATCGATTACTCATTTTTCCACCTTACACGGCATTCGTGCCTTTCTTTAATTTTGGCTATGCACATCCCTTTTGGGGGAGTGTACAGGGTACAGCAAATGTACCTGATGCTATAATAGCATAGAATGTTTTATTTGTCTACCCCTTTATTGTTGTTTTTTGGGTAAATTGTTTGTACTTCTTTCTGTAAAAGAAAACGGAGAGCGCCATGGCGATTGTCCAGCCAATCGGCCATGCACACCATATGCCCATTGCGTTTTGTGTCTGGTCAGAGAGGACAAAGGCTAAAACGACCCGCAGAACCAAATCTGTGAATGTGGCGGCCATGAATTGGCGCATGGCACTGATTCCGCGAAGTATGCCGTCTGCAACTAATTTGGCGGACACGGCAAAATAGAATGGCGACACTACCCACAGGAACTGCCTGCCGGCCATCATTGCCCCGGCAGATTCCTTTTCCATAAATAAAAGAAGAAGGTATTTCCCGAGGAATATGTAAAGGAGGCAGAATGGTATGCACAGACACCATACCATTTTTATTCCTGCGCGAAAGCATTCTTTGATCCGCCCGTATTTGCGGGCGCCGAGGTTCTGCGCCGAAAAATTGGAAATACCGTTGCCGATTGTGGTGAATGATGTAATGACCAGATTATTCAGCTTTACGGCGGCAGAGTAACCTGCCATGACGGAAGAACCGAAGCCGTTGATGACGCCCTGGATTAAAATGTTTCCTACGGAAATAAAGCTCTGCTGTAAAATGCTTGGGATGGCAACCAGCATGATTTTTTTCAAAAGCGCCCACGCAAAGAGCGGCGGTTTTTCCTGAACCTGGATTTTCCCTAATCTTATCCATATCGTAAGGACTGCCATGATACAGCTGACTCCCTGGCATAAAAAGGTTGCCCATGCAACGCCTGCAACGCCCATGCGGAAAGCTTTTACAAACAGAATATCGACCAGGATATTTGATGTGGAGGATGCTGCCAGGAAATAAAAGGGTGTTTTGGAGTCGCCCAATGCAGAAAAAATTCCGGTCGCAATATTGTAAAAAAACACGAATGGAAGCCCCCATATATAAATATCCAGATACAATTTCGAATCCGAAAAGACTTCCTGCGGCGTATGGATGAACGTGAGCAGGGGGCTGCAGCAAAAAATGCCAACAAGCATTAATATGGCGCAGAGAAAAGCGCTGAAAATACATGCTGTGGAAACGGCGGTTTTCAGACGGCAGTATTCTTTTGCGCCGAAGAGCTGGGAGACAATAACGGAGCATCCCATATTGCATCCAAATGCAAACGCAATAAATATTAATGTGATTTCATAGCTGTTCCCGACGGCCGCCAGTGCATTTTCCCCGATGAATTTACCTGCCACCAGGCTGTCCGCGATATTGTAGAGTTGCTGGAAAATAATGCTGCCAAACAGAGGGAGGCAGAATTGCCATAAGATGGTTTCCGGTTTCCCAGTCGTTAAATCTTTATTCATAAAATCATATCCTTTCATGGTAAAATAGGCATCCGCGGATTGCCCTGCGCGCTTGTGTCCCTTTACATCTTTCCGTGGATGTATTATAATACGCTTCGTAAAATATGAAAAATATATATAATATATCGGAGGAATATAAAAATTATATGGATATCAATTTTGAATACTATAAAATTTTTTATTATGTGGCGAAATATGGGAATATCACAAAGGCAGCCACGGCGCTTGGGAGCAACCAGCCGAATGTAACACGAATTATGAAAATACTGGAATCCCAGTTGAATTGCAGGTTGTTTATCCGTGAGGCGAGGGGAATCAGTTTGACAAAAGAGGGGGAGCTTCTCTATTCCCATGTTGAGATTGCATACAGGCATTTGCTGAATGCACAGGAGGAAATCAGCAGGCAGGATTCGCAGCGATGTGGTACAGTTGAAATAGGGGCAACGGAGACAGCGCTACATTTATTTTTGCTGCATACCCTGCATGATTTTAAATTGGAATATCCTGCAATCCGGATTAAAATCCACAACCACACAACAACGGAAACGGTAAAGCACCTTATGAGTGGGAAATTGGATTTTGCGGTGATTACAACGCCCTTTGAAGTTGCCAAAACGTTTTCCTGTGTGAAGGTGCTGGATTTTGAGGAAATATTGGTGGGCGGAACGCAGTATATCGATTTATGCAAAAAGCCCCTGAAGCTGAAGGATGTCAGAAAATATCCGTGGATTGGGTTGGGCAGGGGGAGTGCGACTTATAAGCTTTACAAGGATTTTTTTATTCTGCAGGGGGTGGATTTGGAACCGGATATGGAGGTTGCAACGTCAGACCTAATGCTTCCGTTAATTGAAAATAATCTGGGAATTGGTTTTGTTCCGGAAAAGCTTGCTTTGCCTTTGCTGCAGGAGAAAAAGCTGGTACGGATACCTTTCGGCTGCGATGTCCCGAAGCGTTCCATTCAGCTTGTCTCGGACAGGGGGCGGGGGAAGAGCCTTGCGGCGGATACGTTTTATAAGTATTTGAGGAATGAGGTGCGGGGGTGAAGGTAAGTGATGGGGATAATCTGCGTTTCTTTTATTCCGATGGAAGAAAGGTATTCGCGGAACGAAACAAACAGCGTGGATTTCCCGCACCGTCGGACGCAAATGAAAATTTCAATGATTTGCTGGTCTTTTCATTCGGGTAAGAATTTTAAATATTCTGGTCGTTGGATAAGCATGGGCGGCTAAAATTCGGAGGGGAATTTTTTATGAATCCATGCAACCAGGGCAAGTGGTTTCCTGTTTATATTAGTGAAAGGGGGGATGAGGATGGAGGACGGGGAAATCCTGGCACTCCTGCGAAGCAGGGACGAGCGGGGGCTTTACGAGCTGGAATGCAAATACGGAAAGCGCCTTGGGGAGTTGGCGGCGCGGATTCTCCCGGAACAGGATGCTGCGGAGTGCGTAAATGATACGTATCTGGCCGTGTGGGAGAGCATTCCGCCGAAATGCCCGGAATTCCTGTTTGCTTACACTGCAAAGATTTGCAGGAACCTGGCGTTCAACCGGGTGGAATGGAACCATGCGGCGAAGCGAAGCGCGGTGTTCGTGGAACTTTCCGAGGAACTTGGGGGGAGCGCGCCGGATATATCCGAGCGGATTGGGCAGCAGGAGCTTGGCAGGGCAATAGTCATCCGGCGCTACTGGTATGGCGAGCCGGTGAAGGAGTTGGCAGAAGCCTTTGGGTACCGGGAGAGCAAAGTGAAGAGTATTTTGTTCCGGCTCAGAAGACGTTTGTGGAACGCATTGAAGAAGGAGGGAATGGTATGAGGAAGGAAGCAGGTAAGGTTATGGGAAAGGCGGCGAATGGGGCAATGGCAGCTAAAGCTTCCGGGAAAAGAAAGCTTGCCGGACAGGAAATCTTAGCGGCGATGAATGCGCTGGATGATGAGCTGGTGGAGATTTTACCCCTGGCAGAAGTCAAGAAGAAAGCCGGGGAGAAGACAGGAACGGCAAGGTGGATGAGATGGGCGGTGGCAGCAGTGTGCTCACTCTGTCTGGTTGGCGGCAGCGTTGCGCTTGCGGCATCCAATCTGAGTTGGCATACGAGGGAGCGTGCGGATTCGCACAGGGATGAGGATGAGCCGCCTATGTCAGAGTACTGGGTGGAATACGGGGTGCAGCGAGTTTCGGCGGACGCGTTTACCGGACCGGTGCGGGATGTGGAGAAGATTTTCAAGGAAGAGGCAGAAAATGGGATTTACCCGCAAAGGGAAGACATACCGCGCGGCTGGGTGGAGATATTTGATATCGAGGAGGAGGCGGTTGACTATGTAGGATATGAGGGGCTTCGGAGAACGGCACCACAGGACTGGACAACCTGGTACATTCAATTGGTTGTGTATGGGAACCGGGAAGGGGATTTGACCAAAGTAGTTGTTAGCTCGCAGTATAAACTTGACCAGTATAAAGTTGGAAAGCAGAACAGGCTTGTGGCGCAGGTGGAAGCTGAGATTTATACCGAGGACTGGATGTCTGGAACCAGGACTACGATTATGCCACTTTTCAACGGTGAAAACGTACAGGGGCAGGAATACCAGACAAAAAATGGGAAAACGGGCTTGGTTCTGGACCCGGAGTATGATGGCGAGGGGAATTTCTGGATGGAAGGTTATATGATAGAGGGGAGTATTGTATATAGCCTAAGACTTCGCTATAACGGCGTAATCGGTGAGAAGGGGCTTGCAGAAGAGGCTGTGAGGGAAGCGATGTACGAGTGGATGGAGCAGTTTTAATATTTTGGGAGGGTTTTCATATATTCCGATGGGGTGCCGGAGAATTTTGTGGGCGGGTACATGGGCATTGTGCTTGATGTGCCCGCCCTGCGCGTTTGTGGGAAAGCATTTGCGGGAAGGTCAGTTCCTATTAAAATAGGTAAGGAGAACCGTCTTTTCGGCATCGGTCAGAAGCTTACTCCATAAAACCCTGCCATCGCATTTGACCGGGAATTCAGCAAAACGTGCTGTTTTGTCGCGCTCGGTATCGTTCCATTTATCAAAGCCTGCTTTGGCAATATGGCTGTCATATTCACAGCTAAGGAAGGAAGCTTTCCCGAAATCCCGCCACGGGCGCGCTAAGTAGACCGATTCGTCCTCTACCTGCGGGTCGCGGGTGAAACGGCAGTGCTGGAATACGAAGCCGATTGTCTGGGTGCTCGCGTGTGCAGGGGCGGCAGCATAGCCGTGCCCCCTTTCTTCGTAGAGGGATTTGATTTCGCAGTTTTCAAAAATTGCGTCGCCGCAGCCAAAGATAAAATCGACAGTGCCCGCGATAAAACAGTCTGTAAAGCGCTGTGTCTGGAAGCCGGCCGCGCGGAGTTCATCCTTTAAAAAGCCGTCGTAGCGGTCGATAAGGTCGTCCGGGAGCGGCCCTAGGAAAAGGGTATCCTGCGTTGAGATGAGGCGGCAGTTTTCAGCGGAAAAATCATCAGCATAGACGGTCAGTGCGACTTCCTGGCCTTTGGTTTTCGGGGAGAGTGCGTCGTTTTGCACCGTGAGGTTTTTTAGGCGGACTCCGGGGGCGGTGACTGCCATGGTCCAGGTGCGGAAGGTGTTGTATTCCACACCATGTTCATCAAGTTTCTTTGCGAAATCGTTGTAGACAATAATTGTGTCCTCCGCGCCCGCGCCAACAAGCTCAATGCCCGGGGTGGAGATTTGGATTTTTTCGCGGTAGATGCCTTTTGCAAGGTAGATTCTTGTGCCAGGTTGTACTGCCGCAAGGATTTTTTGCAGGGAATCCCCCGGTGTTACGTGTATTGTTTCCATAAGTAATATGTTCCTTTCCGGGCTGTTCCGCCCGCTCATGCCATATCCCCGCTTCGGGCTGCCTGCCTTGGCGGCAGAAAACGGGGTGGTTTCTTCCATGATTATAAAGGCTGTTGTTTGATTTTTCAATATGGAGGGGTAAAATTCTGTAAAAGGAAGCAATGCACCAGAATTTTCTGAAATGTCCGGGCAATATTGGGATGGTACAGGAAAAAGATAAGCTGGTTGGAATTATATACAAAATATTTTGCAATCTACTTGAAACCTGATGGGAATTATGGTAAAATGATTGTTAGTATCGCACAAAAAAATGTAAATTCGACAAAATAGTTTGTCGTTTATGCCAAATGGAGTGCGGTTTTGCAGGAAACAGGTGTTTATTATGGACAAATTAAGCTTTAAGCAGTACCGGACGATTGACCTTGCCATCATGGCGTTGATTCTGTTTGCGTTTGAAATGATTACGGCAACCGCGGCAATCAAATGGTTTCCCGGGGAGCTTTATACGCTTTCGCCGACCGTGACCATGCTTTGCATCGTGATGATGCGGTGGGGTGGTTTTGCTGCACTCCATGCGGTAGTCGGTGGGGCGGCGTTCTGCATTGCATCGGGAGCGAGCCCGCAGCAGTTTGTGATGTACTGTTTCGGAAATTGCCTGGCGCTTCTGGCGATGCTCTTTTTCAGGACACATGGCAAGGGGAAGGTGAGGGGGAACACACTTTTGACAATGGCATTCACCGTGTTGGCATATGCCGGGGCACAGCTCGGACGGTGGCTGTTGGGGCTTTTGTTTGGGGGAAGCCTGGATTCGGTGGTAATATTTTTTACTACAGATTCGCTTTCGCTTCTGTTTGCGATTGTCATAGTGCTGATTTCGCGCAGGCTGGACGGGCTCTTTGAGGATCAGAGGGAGTACCTTGTCCGCACCGAGGACGAGAGGGCACGCGCAAGGAATAAGAGCTATTATGAGTAGCGGAACTTAAAACCACATATTCCCGCACCCCCCAGGGGCGGGAATATGTGGAACTTTAAATAGGAGGTTAGAGAAGATGCAACTGAATGTTACCGACTATCTGATTTTTGATGAAGAAAGCGGCACTTACATCGAGAATCCGGAACAGGTCGTGCGTGATGATGTCGAGAAACACCATTGGCTGAATGTTTTCCGGACGATATTGAAGGACTGGCGGCTTTATGTGATGCTTGTTCCGATGATTCTGGTATTTTTGCTGTGGCGCTATTTTCCGATGTACGAGCTGCTCGGCTGCTTTAAAGTAACCGATGATGTGAAGTCGGTCGCGGAACAGTCCTATTCGGGATTTTCGTATTTCAGGCAGCTGCTTGTAGGTACGGGAAGCCTCTCCACGGAGTTCTGGCGGGCGTTCCGCAATACCTTCCTGTTAAGCTTTTACGGGCTTTGCTTCGGATTCCCGATGCCGATTATTATCGCGTTGTTCTTCAATGAAATCCGGTCGAACATTGCCCGCAGCATCTATCAGGTAATTACATATTTGCCGAAGTTCATGTCCACCGTTGTTATGACCTCCCTGGTCATGATGCTTGTAAAGCAGGGGTCGCTGACATCGGGAACCGGTATTCTCTCACAGTTTTTGGTGAACCTTGGGCTGATTTCACAGGAAACGGCATACGCGGGCCTGATGAACAACCCGTCGTTTTTCCGGGCGATTTACCAAATCAGCGGAATCTGGGAGAGCGCGGGATATGACAGCATTGTATTCTTCGCTGCGATTATCGCGATTTCGCCGACAAGCTACGAAGCCGCGCAGATTGACGGCGCGGGGAAACTGGCACAGATGAAATACGTTGTTTTGCCGAGCATCCTCTCAACCATAGTCATCATGCTGATTACGAGGATTGGTTCGCTGTTAAATGTCGGTTACGAGAAGGTTCTCCTTCTTTATAACCCGAACACTTACATTACCGCGGATGTTGTCTCGACCTTCGCGAACCGTTATGGTATTGCCGGAACGATGAAGGGCGTTGCTGCTGCCGCCGAGATGATGAACAATGTGATAGGGATGCTGCTCGTAATCGGTGCGAACACGATAGCGCGCAAGGCATCCGATGTATCGCTCTATTAAAGGGGTTTGCCATGAAAAGAAGACTCGAGATTTCAGAACTTATATTTAAAATTATCAGTTATACGCTGCTTACGGTTTTTGCACTCTGTTGCCTGTATCCGTTTATCTATACGATTTCGGCGGCAATCAGCGGCAAACACGCGGTAGAGTACAATGAGCTGGTGCTGCTCCCAAAGGATATCCAGTTTGATGCGTTTTCCCAGATGTTTAATAACAACATGTTCTGGAACGCTTACACGAACACACTTTTCCTTACGTTTTACGGAACCATCTGGTCGCTCGGAATTTCGATTTTCGGCGCGTATGCGCTCTCGAAAAAGCGCCTTTTGTTCCGCAAAGGATTTAATTTCTTTCTGGTATTTACGATGTGGTTCAGCGCCGGGCTTGTTCCGCAGTATTTGAATTACCTGGATACGAAGCGCGTGTTCAACGCGATGGGTATTATGGATGACAAATGGCTTGTCGTTATTGCGATGGGTATGGCGGCGATGAATATCATCCTGCTGCGGAATTCTTTTGAGGGCGTACCGTCCGAGATAGAGGAGGCGGCAATTGTGGATGGCGCGACAGAGATGCAGGTTTTGTGGCGTGTTTACATACCGATGAGCAAATCAATTATCGCGACCGTGGCGCTTTTCTTCGGAATATCGCGCTGGAATGGTTATTTCTGGGCGAGGCAGATGATTTCGAATTCCAATGAGCATCCGCTGCAGGTATTTATCCGTCTGCGCTTAGAGGAGTATACCGACCCGGAGGCGATGGCGGCGTGGAACGAGGTGTTTGCTTCGGATTCCGTGATTTATGCGCTGATTGTGTGCTCAATTGTACCGATTTTGATTATTTATCCGTTCATCCAGAAATATTTTGCCAAGGGCGTGAATGTCGGCGGCGTGAAGGAGTAAATGGTTTTGGTATTGGCCGTGCTTTGCGGTTGATATAGATGTAACAGCATATTTTTCAAAGCATCAAAAGGAGGAGAAAATGAGAAAGAAAAAAATTGCGGCTTCGCTGATGGCACTTACACTTGCTTTCACATCGTTTGCAGGTTGCGGCGGCAAGGGCGATGATACGAACCCGACGCCGACGCCGGGCAGTACCGGAGGAAATACGGTGACAAACACACCTGCTCCGACGCAGGGCGGAACAACCGGGGAGGGAGATACCGGCAACGTGACGGATCCGGGCTCGAACGCAGCAGAGCTCACTTATGAGGCAGGTACCGTACTTCGTATGGCAACCGGTTACAACAGCAAGGATACCGGGCTTAGCTTTTCCGCGGAGGTTGCGGGCGAAGGCATCACATTAGCAGACGGCAAGACTTACAACACAGGCGATTTGAAGCCTACGTGGGTAACCGTTGAGGAGAAGCTTGGCATCAAGTTTGAGGACAAGTACCAAGGCAACAATTCCACGAAGGAATTTGAGTATTGGCAGGAGCAGCTTGACCAGGTGGATATGGTCAGCGGTACGGCTTCCCTCCTTACCGAGAATGGTACGGCAGGCCTGTTTGTAAACCTGGCAGATTATCTTGACAGCATGCCGAATTTCAAGGCATATCTGGAGCAGAACCCAATTGTCCGCCTGTCCATTACAGGTTCGACTTCCGGTGACAAGAAGGGTGCGATTTACTTCTCGCCTTACTTCGACGGTGTAAACGACATTGAGCGTATGCCGCTGATGAGAGTTGACTGGGTTCAGAAGCTTCTTGACGGCGAGGGGGCATTCTCCGCAGCAAGCAGCGGAACGACCGCAGCTCCGGTTTATGAACCGTACATGCCGACTTCGGGCAAGATTGAAATTGATGTTGTAAAGAAGGACGCTTCCGGCACAGAGAAGGTTACGAAGGATTATGACGCAGCGGGCAACATCATTGCGAACATGAACGCAAAGGGTGCGATGAGCGGTGTTGACGCAGTGAACATGCTCCGCGACTACATTGACAAGGCATACAATGGCTACTATGGCACGACACGTTCCGACCTGTTTGTAGGACAGAATGCAGCGTGGGATGCGGATGAACTTGTGGCGCTGCTGCGCTGCGTAGTTGCAAATGCACAGACGCTCAACGGCACGGATTCCGTACAGGGTCTTTTCTCCCGCGAGGATAACAACAATCAGCGCAGGGTTGACGTATTCCGCTTTGCAGGCTCCCTCTTTGGTGTGCGCGGTCTTGAGTCCAGACAGGATTACCTCTATGTAGGTACCGACGGACAGCTCCATGACGCGCGTCAGGAGGCAGATACCTATGTCGCCCTTGAGAGAATGAACGCGATGGCAAAGGAAGGCCTGATTTCCAAGGCATACCTTGATGCTTCGGAGGAGAGCTCCAGCACTTACCTTGAGAATGACAACGGTTTCATGCATTACGATTACAACCAGACACAGACTGTCCTGAACGCGACGAAGCTCCAGGAGGGCGAGAAGTACATGGCAGCGATGGTTCCGGTTGCGCGTTGGTATGACGGCACAAATACAGACGGCGTTTACATGAGATTTACCGAGTCCTGGCGTTCAGTGAAGACCGATGGCTGGGGCATTTCCGTAAAGGGTGTTGGTTCCGATACAAACAAGCTCAATGCGGCATTGAAGCTGATTGACTATGCTTACAGCCCGGAAGGCCAGATTCTGATGTCCTACGGTCCGGATGCATTCATCAAGCAGGGTGAGACATTCAACTTCAACGGACAGGAAATGCCGGTTATTTCTGATGCGACCTATGCGGAGCTTTGGGAGAAGGCTTCCGGTAACTACACGAACTATGCCCGCAAGTATCTTGGTTCGACGTTAAGCTTTGTTAAGAGCCAGGCATTTGAGTACCAATGCACGCACGAAGTCGGTAGGGAGGGCGCAGGCTACATTTCCAACGCAATCGGTCTTGGCACAATCAAGCATCCGGAACTTGCGCTTATGGACAATGCATGGTATACCTCCGTTCCGACCGTCCTTCCGAACACCAAGGTTGAGAACGACATGATTTCCGGCTTTACGGAACTTGGTTCCAAGGGCAGATTCGGTCAGAACAAGGATGGCCAGAACCTCTTTGTTGACATTATCTGCGGCGGCTACTCCGGCGAGGGTACTTCCTCCGCGGCAGAGACGGTTGCTACCGTTACGGGTACATGGAGCGGCCAGCAGTACCTTACCCTTAAGAACGGGGCATGGCAGAAGCTTGTAGGTTACTACAATGAAATGAATTAAGCAACTCTGTCAGGCGGATATTCCTGAACAGATAAACTATCCAACCGCAGCGCCGCGCAAAACCGCCCTGTGAGACGGGTTTTGCGCGGTGCTGTATAATTCCGCATTATGTTAAGAGAGGGAGGAAACCTCCCCCTTCCGACATAAAGGAGGAGCTTTTATGTATAAAAAGCAACTGACTTTTCAGCGAATCATATGTATGGTGATGCTCTGTGCAGTGGCCATTGTATTTGTTTATTCCTTAGGGCTTATGACCGACCTTTACGATAGTCTGTATTCCACCATGATGGACCCGGATGATTACACGCAGACAACCGTAACGGGGTCAATCATCTATTACGATATGCAGCAGTTTAACAGTGACCTGACAAAAGCTTCGATTGGGCTGATTCTGGTTACTTTGGTATTGTTTTTGACGAATACGCATACCCGCAGGAAATACTATATCGGGAATTTTATCTCGGTGGGGCTTTCTACGGTGTGCAATGTTGCGATATCCGTTTGGGCGCTGTCGGAGATTTCTTCTTACAGGGCGCAGTATAAACAGATTGATTTTGAACAGCTAAAAGCCCATTCGGAACTGTGGAAGACATATTATACGGATTCTACATTTTGGTTTGATGCCAGTTATGTTGTATTTGGGATTCTTCTGGCTGGCACGGTACTGCTGATTGCAAATTTGATTTTGAAACTAATCATGATGAAAGAAGAGAAGCGTCTTATTGGAAGCAGAAAGGAAGTGGGAGCATGATGACGAACAATGATGCCCTCATGAAGAAGGATCGCCTGCGTTACACAAAAAACAAGCTTTCCGCAAATTTAACGCTGCTCGCAATCGTCTTTAACGCGCTTTACTTTGTCAGTGTATATAAATCCGATGTCGGCTCATATTACTATAAGCTGATTATAGGAATTTCCGTCGTTTACAATCTGCTTTTCATGCTTTTTGCATTCCTCTCTTCCGAGGGGGTGAAAAGCTACAAGCTTGCCTATTCGTTTGTGTTGGTTGCTTTGGGGGCGGGACAGATTATCCGCATCTTCATTTTGCCGCTTAAGGCAAGGACGGACACCATTACGATGAGCGGCGAGGAACAGATTGTGATGGGAAACGGGCAGTTTACGCGTGTTTGCATTTATCTGATTGCATCTGCGGCGCTCTGTATTGCGGCGGGGGTCATCGCGTTCCTGAAAACCCGCACGCTCGCGGTTTATCAGGCGGAGCTTGAGAAAAGTAAGGGGAGCAGGTCATGAGTAATCTAAAACTACAGCATCTCGAAAAAATATATGATAATAAGGTGCAGGCGGTATATGATTTTAACCTTGATGTAAAAGATGGCGAGCTGATTGTCTTAGTCGGGCCTTCCGGCTGTGGGAAATCAACAACGCTGCGTATGGTGGCAGGGCTTGAGGATATTTCTTCAGGAAGCCTTATCATCGATGGCAAGGATGTTACTTCCATGCCGCCCAAGGATCGCGATATCGCGATGGTGTTCCAGAACTATGCGCTTTACGGGCATATGACAATTTATGAGAATATGGCATTTTCCCTGATGTTGCGCAAGGAGAACAAAAACGAAATCCACCAGAAGGTTCTGGCGGCAGCGGAGATTTTAGGGCTTAGCGACCAGTTAAACAAAAAGCCGAACCAGCTTTCCGGCGGCCAGCGCCAGAGAGTGGCGATGGGACGCGCAATTGTGCGTACCCCGAAGATTTTCCTTTTCGATGAGCCGTTATCCAATCTGGATGCAAAGCTGCGTGGTTCTACGAGGCGCGAGATTTTGCTCCTGCATAAGCGCCTGAAGGCGACGATGCTCTATGTAACGCATGACCAGACGGAAGCGCTTACGCTTGCGGACCGGATTGTCTGCATGTCGATGGGTCATGTCCAACAGATTGGAACGCCGCTTGAGCTGTATGATAATCCTGCAAACCTTTTTGTGGCAGGCTTTATCGGGCTTCCGCCGATGAATTTCTTTGATGTCGTGATAAAGGAAGGCGTGGCGGTATGCGAGGATTTCAGTTTTGAACTCACACCGGAGGAAAGAAAAGCCCTTTTGGGTCATGAGGGCAGGACGGTGACACTCGGTGTCCGCCCGGAGGATGTATCCGAAGGCGGGAACATCGGCCTTACCGTATTTTCAAACCAGAATCTTGGACAGGCGACTTTGGTAAATGGTACCATGAAGAAACACAAGATAACCTGTAAATTCCGCGGCTGGTCGAACTACAAACTCGGTGACCTGGTAAAAATCTCCTTCGGCAGAAAGCATTTCTTTGACAAGAAAACGACCGAAGCGATTCGGTTAAGATAAGGAGGATGAAGCAGATGGAACAAAAAAAAGCATCCTCGAAACCGAGGTTGGGAATAAAAGGATTTCTCCGCAAGCTGAGGCTGGGAATCAAGGAATTTGTCCGCAAGTTTTTCGTTTCCCTGAAACGCAGCCCACAGAATATTCCGCTTGTGGCGCTGGTGGCGGCGTTCCTTATTTATTCGCTGAATCTCACATCGATAGCGAATACCACAGCAAAGATAAATTCTCCGAATATGGGGCAGTGTGAATTTGCGGCAATGCTGTTTTCCATACTTGCCTTTGTCTGTTTCATACGGGCTTTTCCGAAACGGCAAAAGCCGCTGAAAGCAATGCTGGGGCTCCTTTACCTGATGTTTGGCATCATGATATTTGCGGACTGTGTTTATATCAGGAGGATTAACCGTGCATTAATCCGTGAGCTAAACCCGATTGTGATTGCGCCGGACACGGCGTACATCTCGACGGCAAAAAATATTGTGACGGTACATATCGTATGCATTGCCATCTGTGCAGTGCTGCTTCTTGCCCTGCCTGTTTACGCAAAACTCTTAAAGAAGATTAATACTTCGATTGAGGTTGAGGGCAACGGCGAGATGGATGTGATTGATATTTCGGATGAAGATGAATGATTTTAAATGACAGAAAGCAGCGTTGCCCCGTAGAAGGCTTTTGCTGCTTTCTGTCAAATACGGGGAAATATTATGGCAAAGAAAGCAAAAAAGCAGCAGAAAGAAAAACAGGCGGCAGAGAATTATTATGACCTTAAGGTGGAGGCGGTGGACCGGCTTGTCAATGCAAAATCCGCGCCGAAGGTTTCCGAGAAGGAAATCCGCAAATACACCTCCAGGGGTAAATTCCATATTCCCTCGTGGCTGAAAATCCTCTTTGTCAAATTCTGGTTCAGCGGTGCAATCTGCTACTTCTTCCTCTGGGGGATGGGGCTGTACCTTGCGGGGCTTGATTTGATGGTCGTCCTCGCAATTGCACTCGGAGTGTCTACGGATTTGATGGTGAACCATCTTCTGCACTCGTTTGAACCAGAAAAGGGCGAGTACGACAAATGGATGATGATTCCGTTCCGCAGATTCTGGACGATTTTCCTCAATGTGATTTACGCAGGGGTATTGCTGTACTGCGTCATTCAGATATATGCCATCATCAATACCATTCTGGTCGGTGATGTGAATGAGGCGGAAACCGTCGCGTTGGGGGTTGAGCCGCTTTTGTTCGGGATTTTTTACATGGCAATGGACATGCTGTTTGTTACGATAAAAAATACACTGGTGAAGATTTTCCGCGAGGCGAACGAAAAAGTAAACGGAACAAGCCAGAAGGATGGAAAGAAGATTTAAGGGGGATATTACGATGATGAACCAACTATATATCGGGTCGGTTTCCGCATGTTTTGAGCTGGAAAACACTTCCCCGTACTACAGTGAAGAAGAGTACAGCGTGGCACTGGACGGACAGTTCCTCTTCACCGCGAAAACCAACGTCTTTTCTTTGTTTTCGCTGAAACCGGGCAGGGAATACCTGCTTGAAGTGAGTGGGCAGGAGCCTGTGAAGTTTACAACAGCCACGGAAACCTGTGCGGTAAATGTCAGGGATTTCGGCGCGGCCGGGGATGGGGTTCATGATGATACCGTGAACATCCAGACAGCGGTAAATTGTCTGCCGCAGGGCGCACGGCTGTTTTTCCCGGACGGGATATACAGCACGGGCTCCATCAACTTAAAGAGCCACATAACAATCGAGCTCTCCGAAAACGCAGTGCTGCTTGGCACGGAGGATGAGGGACATTATCCGGTCATTCCGGGCGAGATTCGCGATATGGAAAGCGGGGAGATGCTCCCCTTTGGCACATGGGAGGGCAATGCCGTCCCGATGCACCAGGCGCTCTTGTTCGCGGAGTACGCTGAGGATATCCGGATTGTCGGGAAGGGCACTGTGGATGGGAATGCCCAGAATGCCTCCTGGTGGGTAAATGTGAAAGAACGCACCATCGGCAGACCGAGACTGGTTTTCTTCAACCGCTGCAAGGACATTACAGTTCACGGGATTACAGCGCAAAATGCCGCTTCGTGGCAGTTTCACCCTTATTTTTCCGAGCGTCTTGACTTCCTTGATGTTGCGGTCAACGCGCCGAAGGACAGCCCGAACACGGATGCCCTTGACCCGGAAGCGTGCGACATCGTGAACATTATCGGCTGCCGTTTCAGTGTTGGTGATGACTGCATCGCCATCAAATCGGGAAAAATCGAGATTGGGAAAAAATATAAAACTCCGGCGAACCACCATACCATCCGCAACTGCATCATGCAGTTCGGGCATGGTGCAGTGACGCTCGGCAGCGAGATGGCAGGCGGGGTGAAGAACCTTACCGTAAACCGCTGCATTTTCAACCACACCGACCGCGGACTGCGAATCAAGACCCGCCGCGGCAGGGGGAAGGATGCCGTGATTGACGGGGTACTATTTGAAAATATCAAAATGGACGGGGTATTGACACCAATTGTCATCAATATGTGGTATAATTGCTGTGACCCGGACCGTTTCAGCGAATATGTCTGGTCGCGCGAGGAGCTTTTGGTGGACGAGCGCACGCCGTACCTTGGAAAATTTACGTTCCGCAATATGGAATGCGAGAATTGCCAGGTTGCCGCCTGCTACTGTGACGGTTTGCCGGAACAGCCGATTGACGAGATTACAGTGGAAAATATCAGATTCACCTACGACCCGGACGCGAAGCCAGGTATTCCGGCGATGCGCAACCACGCAGAAAAAATGTGCCGTGCGGGGATGTATTTTGATAATGTGAAAAAGCTCACGGTAAGGAATGTAGATATTTCAGGCAACGACGGCGATGCGCTGTTGGCATACCATGTAGGGACATTGGTGCAGGAATGACAGCAAAATCCTGCACATGGTTTTAAGGCAGGACGGGCAGACAGGGAGGATGGCAATGGACGCACAAAATAATAATTACGCGAAAATAGACAACTATATCGAGAGGCTTTTGCAGGGCTCCACGCCCGACGCGCCACTCTGGAACATTGAGAGCATCCGCGGGGGCAAAACGCCGCACTGGAACTATATTGACGGCTGTATGATTACGGCGCTGCTGTGCGCAAATGAAATCACCGGCGAGGAAAAGTACGTTGATTTTGCGGAAAAATTTATTGATTACTATGTTTTTGAAGATGGTTCCATCCGTGGCTACACACTCGAAAATTACAATCTCGATGACGTAAATGAAGGCAGGGTTTTATTCGACCTCTACAAAAAAACGGGCAAGGAAAAATATAAAAGGGCGATTTTCCAGCTCTACGAACAGCTGCACAACCAACCGAGAACAAAAACCGGGAATTTCTGGCACAAGGCGATTTATCCGAACCAGATATGGCTTGACGGTCTGTACATGGCACAGGTTTTCTATGTGCGTTTCCAGAAAGAATTCATGGATGGGGATTATTCCGACACGCTTTCCCAGTTTTGCAATGTCCGGAAATATATGTTTGACGAGCAGAAGAAGCTGTATTATCATGGAATCGACTGCTCCAAAAAAGCATTTTGGGCGGATAAAGAGACGGGGTGTTCCGGGAATTTCTGGCTGCGGGCAATCGGGTGGTTCAGTGTTGCGCTCATTGACATCATTGACTATGTGGACGATGAAAATACAAAAAATGAGCTCTGTGGAATTTTCCGCGAGGCGATGGAAGGGATTTTGCAGTATGCCGACGTGCAGACAGGCATGTTTTATCAGGTGGTGGACTGCGCGGGGAAGGAAGGAAATTATCTTGAGACGAGCGGGAGCAGCATGATTGCCTATGCAATGATGAAAGGTGCAAGGCTTGGGGTACTCGATAAAAAATATGCCGAAGCAGGAAAAAAAGCATTTGACGGCATCTGTGAAAAATATCTTACAATTAATGGGGACGGGGAATTGAACCTGGGCGGCATCTGCCTTGTGGCAGGGCTTGGACCGGAAAAAAACCGCCGCCGCGACGGGAGCTACGCGTACTATATATCCGAGCCGGTTGTGGAAAACGACGCGAAGGGTGTTGCGCCATTTGTGCTGTGCTATATGGAAGTAAAGCGCAACGGGCTGTGGGCGTGAAAGGGGCGGAAGACCTGCAAAGCGCCCGGATGTCTGGAAATATAAGGACATTCCGGAAGTCTTGAAAGGAGGATTGAGTTTGCAGTGAAAAATATTAAAATCGCTTACATCGGGGGCGGTTCAAAGGCGTGGGCGAGGGTATTCATGACAGATTTGGCACTTTCCGAGGGGATTTGCGGGGAAATTGCGCTCTATGATATCGACATCCCGGCAGCCGAGCTGAACAAGCGGATTGGTGCCCGGATTAATGAATCGCCAGATGCCGTTTCGGAGTGGGATTATCAGGTTTACAACGAGATTGGCGACGCGCTTGACGGAGCGGATTTCGTGGCTTGCTCTATCTTGCCCGGCACATTCGATGAGATGGAGGGCGATGTCCATCTGCCGGAAAAATACGGGATTTACCAGTCCGTGGGCGACACGGTAGGACCGGGCGGCATTCTGCGCGCCATGCGCACCGTGCCGATTTACGAGGGCTTTGCCCGCGCCATCCGGGAGCACTGCCCGGATGCATGGGTCATCAACCTCACAAACCCGATGACTGTCTGTACAAAGACGCTCTACGATGTTTTCCCAAAAATCAAGGCGTTCGGATGCTGCCATGAAGTGTTCCACGCGCAGGAATTCTTAGGCTGTGCGGCACACGAACTATTGGGGGTTCCGCGCCCGACGCGGCATGAAATACAGATTGATGCCTGCGGGGTAAACCACTTTACATGGATTACCGAGGCAAATTACAAGGGAACGGATATGCTTGCCATCCTACCGGAATTTATTGACAGGTTCTATGAGAAAGGCTACTGCGAGCATCCCGGGGCAGTGCCGGACGATTTTCGCGGCAATCCGTTCCGCTATGGAAATAAAGTAAAAATGGATTTATTCCGGCGTTTTGGTGTCCTTGCGGCAGCGGGGGACCGGCATCTGGTTGAATTTATGAACAATTCCTGGTACATAAAGGATAAGCAGGACGCAAAAAAATGGCTGTACCACCTGACAACGGTAGATTACCGCAAGCAGGACCGCATCAACAAAATCAACCAGTCCCACCGCATTGCAGACGGGGAAGAACCGATTGCGGTAAAACACAGCGACGAGGAAATTGTGGAGCTGATAAAGGCGCTGCTCGGTGTCATCCCGCCCATGGTTTCCAACGCGAACACGGTAAATGTCGGGCAGATGGCGGATATGCCGCTTGGCTCGGTTGTCGAGACAAATTGCGTATTTTCCAGGAACAGCGTGAAACCGATTGTCGCAAAGCCGCTTCCGGAAACGGTCAGCGCGCTGGTGCTGCGCAACGCTCAAAATATTGAAAATACCTATTACGGGATAAAGAACCGCGACTTGAACCGGATTTTTGAGGCTTTTGTCAACCAGCCGCTCTGTGCGGGGCTTGCGCTTGACGACGCGAGGGAACTGTTTGCGGATATGATAAGTGCAACAAAAGGATATCTGGAGCCGTATTTTCCGGTGCTTGAACTGGGGGATGGCATGGCAGTGGCACGCCGGGCAAAGTGTATGCCGGGCAGTGTCTGCGGTAAGGACAAAACAGTATGACGGACGCATTTATTTTTGCCGCGAACGCCATTTTTCCGATTATCCTGATGATTGTTCTGGGGTATCTGCTGAAAAGGTCGGGGATGCTGACCAAAAATTTTCTCGATGTCGGAAATAAGCTTACGTTCCGGGTGCTGATTCCCGCATTGCTTTACTACAATGTTTACGGAATCGGCAGTTTAAAAGAGATTAATTTTACATTTGTATTGTACGGCGTTGTGGCGGTTTTGGTGATATTCTTTCTCGCCATCGCCATAACCTGTGCTTTTACGAAGGATAACGCAAAGCGCGGCGTGCTGATTCAGGCAATGTTCCGCTCGAACTACGCGATTATCGGTCTGCCGCTCGCCTCGTCGCTGTTCGGGGAGAAGGGTGCGGCGGCAGCGGGAATTATGTCCGCCTTCTGTGTGCCGCTTTTTAATGTGCTCAGCGTGGTTGCACTTACGGTGTTCCACGGGGAAAAGGCGCAGGAAGGGCAGCCTGCGCATGGCGCGGGAAATGGCACAGCGGGCAAAAGCCGCACACCGCACGCGAAGGATAAAATTGACTTCAAAAAAATACTTGCCGGAATTATCAAAAACCCGCTGATTGTTGCAACGCTTCTTGGTCTTGTAACACTTGCCATCCGGGAATTCTTCGTGTATATGGGGATAGGCTTCCGGCTTGCGAATATCCAGTTTCTGTACAAATCGCTTGAGAATGTCAAATCCATCTGCACACCGTTTGCGCTGATTGTATTGGGTGGAAGGTTTGAATTTTCGGCGGTATCGAAGCTGTGGAAGGAGATTGTCTTTGGCACGCTGATTCGCACGGTTGCGGTTCCGGTGCTTGGACTTACCACTGCCTACCTGATTCGCAACCTGGTCGTTCCGAATTTCGGCGGCGAGCATTTTGCCACATTTATCGGGGTTTTTGCAACGCCCGTTGCAGTTGCAAGTGCGATTATGGCAAAGGAGATGGACGCAGATGATGAGCTGGCGGGGCAGCTGGTGGTATGGACGAGCCTTATCAGCACGGTGACGATATTTATCTATGTCACAGTTTTGCGGGCAGCCGGGATATTTTAAAATGGGACCGACACTATCCCACTGTCTTTCGGCGATGGGCCGTTCACCAGAGTTTTTAACAAATTTATAGACCACAATAAAAAATATAGGAGGCAAATAAAATGGACAACAAAAAATTTTTAGAGCAGATGGAGTGCACAGGAATTGTTCCGGTCATCAAACTTGAAAATACGGATGACGCGGTGAATCTCGCGAAGGCGCTCTATGACGGCGGTATCCACTGCGCCGAGGTCACCTTCCGCGCGGCGGGCGCGGACAAGGTAATCTCTCAGATGGTACAGGCGTATCCGGATATGCTGGTTGGCGCGGGCACGGTTCTTACCGTGGAGCAGTGCGACAAGGCGATTGCGGCAGGCGCGAAATTCTGCGTTGCACCGGGCTTAAACCCGACCGTGGTAAAACATTGCCTTGACAAAGGGGTTCCGTTTACGCCGGGCGTTGCCAACGGCAGCCAGATTGAGCAGGCGATGGAACTGGGGCTTGATTTTGTAAAATTCTTCCCGGCGGAGCAGGCGGGCGGGCTTGCCTATATCAAGGCGATTGCCGCGCCGTACTCCTCGATGAAATTCATGCCGACGGGCGGAATCAATGAGAATAATCTGAACAGCTATCTTGCATTTAAGAAAATTGTCTGCTGCGGCGGCAGCTGGATTGTGCCGGATGCCCTTGTCAAAGCGGGCAAATGGGAGGAAATCACAGCACTTTGCCGCTCGGCAGTCAATAAGATGCTTGGTTTTTCGGTTGCCCATATCGGTATCAACTGCGAAAATGAGGACGAGGCAAAGGCGACCACCTCGAATTTTGCAAAACTCTTCGGCTGGGAGCAGAAGGTCGGCAACAGCAGCGTTTTTGCAGGCAGCTACGTCGAGTGCATGAAGACGCCGTACAAGGGCGCAAAGGGGCATATCGCAGTGGCAACCAACAGTGTGCGCCGCGCGGCTTACCAGCTAGAGCATATGGGCGTTGCGCTTGATATGTCCACGGCAAAATACGATGCGGACGGAAGACTGACATTTGCATATCTGAAAGATGAATTCAGCGGCTTCGCGGTTCATCTGGTGGAGAAGAAATGATGCGGCTGTTTATCCGCGCCCATGACCTGGGGGTCACGGGCGCGGAAAGGGTAGCCGAGAGGCTCTGCGCGCTGGGGCTTGACGGTGTGCAGTTGGTTGCATACAAGGTGCTGCCGGATGTGGCATACGCGCCGGGGGCAATCGATGGTGCGCGTGCGGCACAGGTTTCTGCCGCACTTAAGGCAGCAGGGAAGAGCGTGCCGTTGCTTGGGGCATATTTTAACTGCGTCCATCCAAATGGGGAAAAGGTGAGGAACGGCATCGAGGTTTTCCATGATTACCTGCGGCTTGCGCATGATTTCGGCTGTGACACCGTCGGCTCGGAAACAGGCTCGTGCAACGGTGACCCGTGGGTTTACCATCCGGATAACCGCACCGACGCGGCATTTGCAAGGGTCGTGGATACCTTTTCCGGGCTCTGCGATTACGCGAAGGATTACGGCGCATATGTTGGCATGGAAGGGGCGTTCGGGCATGTTTGCTATGATGTAAAATGCCTTGCAAGCGCAGTGAAGGAGATTGGGAGGGATAATATCCGGATTATTTTTGATTTGTATAATTATCTGGATGCGTCAAATATTGAAAAGCGCTACGATATTCTTGCGGAAGGCCTGCAGACCTTTGGCGACCGGATTCATGTTTTCCACATCAAGGACTGTGTGGTGAAAGAAGATGGCTCGCTTGTGCAATGTGGTGTCGGGAAAGGGATTTTTGATTATTCGCGGATTCTTCCGGAAATAAAAAAGGTGTGCCCGGATGCGAACCTTGTGTTTGAGGGAACAGTCGGGGAGGATATCCCGGATGCCATCGCACATATCAGGGAGCGGCTGTAGAGGAAAAATATCTCTCCGGCGCACAAAAACAAGGAAACCGAAGGAAAGCGCAAACAGCAAAAGTAAAAACCATAGGAGTAATATTATGTCATATTTAACTTTGAGGGGAATCAATAAGATTTACCCGAACGGCTTCCATGCCGTTCACGATTTCAATCTTGAGATTGAAAAGGGCGAATTTATCGTGTTTGTCGGCTCGTCCGGCTGCGGTAAATCCACCACTTTGCGAATGATTGCAGGGCTTGAGAATATCAGCAAGGGTGATTTTTTTATTGACGGGGTCCGGGCGAATGAAAAAGGTCCGCGCGAGCGTGGTGTTGCCATGGTTTTTCAGAGCTACGCGCTTTATCCGCATATGTCGGTTTACGACAACCTTGCATTTGGCCTGATGCTGCAGGGCGTCGATGAGGACGTGATTGAAAAGAAGGTATTAAACACCGCGAAAATCCTCGGGCTTACCGATTACCTTGACCGGAAGCCGCGCGCGCTTTCCGGTGGCCAGCGCCAGAGGGTGGCGGTCGGGCGCGCGATTATCCGCAAGGTTAATATTTTCCTGATGGATGAACCGCTCTCGAACCTCGACGCGAAGCAGAGGGTTACGATGCGCTCGGAAATCACGCAGATTCACCGCGAGACGGGCGCGACTACGATTTATGTAACGCACGACCAGACGGAGGCCATGACGATGGCAGACCGGATTGTCGTGATGAAGGAGGGCTACATCCAACAGGTGGGAACCCCGCACGACTTGTATTTCAACCCGTCCAATATGTTTGTCGCGGGCTTTATCGGGGAGCCGCCGATGAATTTTATTGCCGGCAGGTTACAGGGCGGGAAAATCAATGTCGGAGCCACGCAGCTTGATTTGGGCATGGTTGCGGATAAAAATGTCCTTGACAAGTACGAGGGCAGCGAAATTGCGTTCGGCTTCCGCCCGGAGGCAATCAAACTGGTCGGCAAAGAGGACGTGCAGAATGCGTACAGGCTTACCGGCGAGGTGGAGCTGACAGAACTTTTGGGCGACAATACAAATGTCTACATGGATATCCAGGATGTAAAATCCATCTTAAAGGTTGACCCGCACGACACGCCGGAAATGGATTCGAAACTGGAATTTGCGATTCCGTATGAGAGCGTTTACCTGTTTGACAAACAGACGGAGAAGCGGATTAAATTGAGGGAAACCTCAAAGTAAAACGAGGCGGTTTTGCGTAAAGCTGGTTTGCCTGGCTTTTTGCAGTGCCTTGTGCCAGGGGCAAGAAATATCGGTATGCCGGGAAGTACAAAAAGCGTAGCGGGATGCCGGGGATTAAAATGCCGTTGAATACGGCGGAATGGGGGGAAATATGCAAGAATTAAACAGAAATAATTTCAAGACGGGCGAGAGGCCAATCAAAATCCTTCAGTTTGGCGAGGGGAATTTCCTGCGCGCCTTTGTGGACTGGATTCTTCAAAATTTAAACGACGCGGGCGTTATCTGCTCCGATGTTGCTGTGGTGCAGCCGATGCCGGTAGGGCGTGTAAAGGAACTTTCCGAGCAGGACGGTCTGTACACCGTCTGCCTTGAGGGCATCGACAAGGGGGAGAAGGTACAGAGCCGCCGTGTCATCGACGTGCTGCGCGATTTCATCAACCCGTTTGAGCAGTACGAAAAATATCTCTCCTACGCAAAGAGCGAGGACCTGGAAATCATCATCTCGAATACGACCGAGGCAGGCATTGCGCTTGATTCCTCCGACACGGATTTTTCTGTCTGCCCGAAGAGCTTTCCGGGCAAGCTGTTAGCGCTGTTAAAGACGCGGTACGACCACTTCCACGGCGATATGGGCAAGGGGCTTGCCATCATCCCGTGCGAGCTGATTGACTACAATGGCGACGAGCTAAAACGGGTTCTTCTGGAGCTTGCAAAAATCAACCATTTGGACGCGGATTTCGTAAACTGGATGACAACGGCAAACCATTTCACAAGCACGCTCGTTGACCGCATTGTTCCGGGTTACCCGCGCGATACCGCAAAGGAAATCTGCGAGGAGACGGGCTTTGCCGACAACAATATCGTCAAGGGTGAGATTTTCCATCTCTGGGTGCTGCAAAAGGAAGCCTTTGTGCAGGAAAAGCTCCCGGCGGACAAATCGGGCTTAAACGTTATTTTTGCGGACGACATCACGCCGTACAAGCAGCGCAAGGTTAAGATTCTGAACGGCTCGCACACCTCGATGGTGCCGGTGGCGTACCTGTGCGGGATTGACACTGTGCGCGAGAGCGTGACCGACCCGGATGTCGGGAAATTCGTGCAGGAGCTGGTGAATGATGAAATCAAGCCGACCATCGACCTGCCAAAGGATGAGATGGACGCGTTCGCGTCAAGCGTGATTGAGCGCTTTATGAACCCGTTCATCCGCCATGAGCTGATGTCGATTGCCTTAAATTCCACGACAAAATTCAAGACCCGCCTGCTTCCGACCTACAACGACTACCGCGAAAAATTTGGAAAATCGCCGAAGCATATCCTGTTCTCGCTCGCGTCGCTGATTGTATTCTACCGCGGGAAGCGCGGCAGTGAGGATATCGCGTTAAACGATGCGCCGGAGTATCTGGAATTCTGGAAAAAACTCTGGGAGTCCGGGGAGGATTACACAGCAATGGCGCAGCGGGCGCTTGAAAATGAAACACTTTGGGAGCAGAGCCTTGCGGTGGACGACAATGTGGCGCTGGTCGCAGGGTATATCGAGAATATTGTAAAGGACGGCGAGAGGGCGGCGCTGCGGGCGTTTCTTGCTTTGTAGATGATACGTTCTGCACAGCCATAAGCGTTTATTAGACTGTTTTTTGAAATTCTGTTCCTGCAAAAAAAATGCTTTGGAACGGCGCGGATAAATCAGGCTTTATGAAAGGGGCAAAGTGAAACTTGGAGACCGCGGATATGTTTGAAACCGGGATTGGTATCTATGAATCCCGTATTAGAATGTTTGAATTTGGACTGAAAACAGGCGATTTACCGGAAAAGGAAATGATTAAAATTTTTGAGAGGGCGCTCAGTAAAATTGCCGGGGAAATCAATGATTCCCGCATCCCGAAAAGGCGGAAAATGAGTAAGAGTACCGGTCCGTTCGGCCGCCCGACTCCGGATGCACCTATGCCAGAATATGACCGTATCTATATTTACGGCCATAGGCCCAGCAATCTGTTTTTGGAATTGTACCCCAATCAGGAGAAGAATGGGCGGGTAAAGTTTCCGGAGGAGGGAATTACCTGGAATTTGTATGTTACCATTTTGCCGGACTATCCCAATCGGATGTCCGAGGAGGACCGCATCCAGGAGTTTGGCGGCAGGGTGATGCAGGAATTGTTCCGGACGCTTCCCTGTGAAAAAGTGCTTATAAAAGAATATGCCCCCGGCGAGAACAGGCTTTGAAGAAGCTGTCACTTCCGGTTTGTAAACTTGAAAAAATCCGTATCGGCAACACAGAGATACAAAAAAGGAGGTCAATTCACGATGGAATATTCGGAAGATTCCGAGCGCCAGAAGACGGGTGTCCGCCCTCACCGAATCATTTTTGAGAAAGAGAACACCGAAAATACCTACATCACATGGGAGGACAAGATGAGGCCCCGCATCAGCCTGAAGGACGGCATCACCCAGGAGGAGTACCAGACCTTAGCTTCCCGGCAGGAGGAGATGCTGTCCCTGACAGAAGAAATTATCTGGAAGAACTACCTGGACCCCAATAGCGATGACCTCATGTCGGAAGTGGATTCCTTCCCCGATATCCGCTACCTCACCGGGAATTATTATGTGGGGGATATGTCTTATGGCTATATCTATCGCGACAAAGAATACAGAGCCTACCATATGAAGGCGGGGAGGCTGCGGCATAAGTACCACAACGGCAAAGAATGGTTGGAGAAATGGCTTCCATTGGACAGTCCGGAAATCACAAGGTATTACCAGATTTTTCTCGGTCTCCGCCTCACGGGTGACGAGAATGGCGAGGAGGAGGATTATATGGGGCTGGATTTGATTGCGGAGCTTGTAAAGCTGGACGACCCGATAGAATTTGAAATCCTTTCCCATGATGTAATTTAATTTCGTTCGGCAGGTTTTGGCTTGTCGAAACGCGCAGACTTGCAAACGCTTTGTTTTGCAAGTTTTGCTGCCTGAAAAAAGGCTTTTGGAAAAAGAGGGATTGCTTTTTGGGGGAGGGCTTCCAAAAAGAAATAAGATGTGGGATAAAACAATATTTTTAATTGAGGTTATCGCATGAAAAAAACAATTATCATATCGCCCGCCGATTCGGTCGGCGTGGCGCTGGTTTCCCTGAAAAAAGGTGAAACGGTGGAGGGCATCACACTTTTAGAGGACATTGAAAAAGGGCATAAATTCGCCCTGCGGGATATCAAATGCGGCGAGCAGGTCATCAAATACGGCGAGGTTATCGGCAGGGCGGGTGCTGATATTGCGGCAGGCAGCCATGTCCACAGCCACAATATGTCCACGAATCTTTCTGGGACGTTAGAATATTCCTACAATAAAAAGCAAGCTGCGCCTGCCGGGGAAGCCCAGCAGGAAAAACGGCCTTCCGGAAATTTAAAATCCCGCACAGTTTCCGTCTACGAGCGGAAAAATGGCGAAATTGGCATCCGCAACGAGCTCTGGGTAATCCCAACGGTCGGCTGCGTGAACGCGCAGGCGCGCCGGATTGCGGAGGAATTTTTGAGGAAGCACGGTGCACTGCCCGGCATCGACGGGGTTTTCGCCTACACACATCCTTACGGCTGTTCGCAGATTGGCGAGGACCATGAGCGCACACGGCAGATTTTACAGCGGATGGCAAAACACCCAAACTGCGGCGGCGCATTGGTTTTAGGGCTTGGCTGCGAGAACAACCGCATGGACGTTTTTCAGGAAACCCTGGGGGATTATGACGAAACGCGCACGCGTTTTCTGGTTGCGCAGGACGTGGAGGATGAGATTGCGGCGGGCGTTGCGCTCATAGAGGAACTGTACGAGGCGGCGAAGGATGACGTGCGCACAACGAAGGATATTTCCTGCTTAAAAGTCGGCTTAAAATGCGGCGGCTCGGACGGGCTTTCCGGCATTACCGCAAACCCGCTTGTCGGGCGCTTTTCCGATTATATCGCAGGCGCAGGCGGCACGACGGTGTTGACCGAGGTGCCGGAGATGTTCGGGGCGGAACAGCTTTTGATGGACCGCGCGAAGGACGAGGCAACTTTTGGGAAAATTGTAAAACTTATCAATAATTTTAAGGAGTATTACCAGAAACATGACCAGCCGGTTTATGAGAATCCGTCGCCGGGCAACAAGGCGGGCGGAATCACGACGCTGGAGGATAAATCGCTTGGCTGCACGCAGAAATCCGGTTCCGGTGAGGTCTGTGACGTGCTCTTTGACGGCGACGCGCTCACGGCGCACGGACTGAACCTCTTAAACGGACCGGGCAATGACATGGTGGCGGTCACGAACCTTGCGGCAGCAGGATGCCATATCGTTCTGTTCACGACGGGGCGCGGTACGCCGTTCGGCGGCTTTGTGCCGACGATTAAAATTTCTACAAATTCCGACCTTGCAAAACGCAAACAGAACTGGATTGATTTTGACGCGGGCGGGATTGCGGCGGGTGAGAGCTTTGAGGATAAGCTTGAGGAACTGATTGATTTGGTGGTGGCGACTGCAAACGGAAAGCAGACGGTGAACGAGCGGACGGGCGCGCGGGATATCGCGATATTTAAAACCGGGGTGACGCTGTAATTGGCGGACACGGCGTTTTCCTCTTAAAAATAAAATATCGAAAGGAAGGATTATTTATGACCATCGAAGAAACAAAAGCCCTGATAAAAAATTTTTTTGAATCCCTCTATGAGAAATTAAAAGCCGAGAGTGAAGTCCTCGTACAAATCCCGGTCGTCGAGGGCAACGAACCAATGTGGGCGGAGGGCTGTAAGTCGGATAAGGAGGAGTGGGTGACGTGGCGGCTGCTCCCGGTGCAGGTAAGCGAGGAGGAAATTGCAGAGCTGGAGGAGAATATTGGCACGAAGCTGCCGCAGGTGCTGAAAATCTTCCTTACCACCTACTTCCATTATTTTGACGGTGGAATCGGACAAAATCCGGTGGAGGATAAATTTATTGGTATTTTAAATGCATGGAATCCCATGCTGGTAAGAAACGGCTATCTGCCGTTTGCGTGGGATAGGGAGGGGTATTTTATCCGCTGTATGGATTTGGAGAATATGCCGGATGAGGAAAACTGCAGAATCGTGCAGATTGACCATGAAATTATGTTTGATTTTGATGAAGACACAGCGACCAGAGAGGAACTGGCGGCCGAGATGAAGCCGGTCGCTGATAATTTCTTTGCGTATCTGAAGATGCTGCTTTTGGAGTGCGGCTGAAAAATATGTGTGTAATACACAGGGTATAAAATGAAAAGCAGAAAAAATTATTTAAGGTTTCGAAAAAATCAGTTCAAATGGAGATGGATTGGGTGGCATTCGGATTCCGTCTGTCGAAAGTGCGGGCAGAAAGGGATATACCAGATTGACAAGTATGATGCGTGGTGCTGTACCGTTTGCAATGAGTGGCTGGACCCGGTATGCGGCGACCCGGATTGCCCGTTCTGTGGCCAAAGACCAAAAACACCTTACGAGGTGTATTTTCTGAAAGACTTGGAGGTTGGCAGCGCGGGGGAGAGAAAATTCTGGAGACGGAAAAATTATCAGCATAAAACGGACGGCAGGATAAGGCATGAAAAACGGCGGGATAAAGATTGGAGGTCCTGAATTGGATGAAACAGGGATTGATGACAGGGGGAAATAAGATGATAAAGGCGATTGTATTTGATATCGGGCAGACCTTGGTTCACTATCCGTTTCCGCTGAACTGGTCCGCATTGTACCGTCCGGCCTTTGAACAAATCGCAAAGGAATATGGCCTGAATCTTAAGGAAGCGGAGTACGAATATATCGGCAATGTGCTTGCAAAGTACAATACGAGAATCAACCCGAGAGAAAAGGAAGTGTCATCAACGGAAATTTTTACGGAAATCCTGGACGGAATCCTGGTTTCGGAATCCTATCTGGAATGTATAAAAAAAGGATTTTATTCCTATTTCCGTTCGGAAGCGCAGTTATATCCTGAAGTAGAAAAAACACTGGCAGAGATAAAAGAAAGAAAATTTCGAACCGGTACGCTGTCGGATGTGGCTTATGGAATGGATAATATTTATGCATTGGATGATATAAAAAATATACGGCAATACATCGATTTTCCGTACACATCGAATGATACCGGATACCGCAAACCCTCCGGGAAAGGTCTGCGGATGCTGGCAGATAAAATGAACCTTGCGGTATCGGAAATGATTTTTGTCGGGGATGAGAAAAAAGATATCGAGTGCGCCCACAATGCCGGGGTGAAGGCGGTATTGATTAACCGCACCGGGGAAGGGAAAGATTACGGTCAGGAAATACAGATAACAAGCCTTTATGATATTTTAGATTATCTGGTTTAACCTGTACGGCGGATTATTGTATCAAAAATTATCCGCTCCATGAAGAAAGAAATCGGCTTGAAAGGTTTATTCGTGTCAAGACGGTGTCCAGTTCATAAAATCAATAAGAAATAAGATGGAAAGAAGGAATGTTTTAATGATTCATTGGTTGCACCAGGAAGATGGATATTGCGAGGGGTGGTTCGAAAGCAAGTTTTTTTGTAATGATGAAAACAGCAAAAAACTGAATGTCTATGTGAAAAGCCCGGATTTGAGTGAATGTGCCGAGAAATGTGTCGAGGCATTTAATAATCTTACCGAACCCCAGATAAATGAAATCTGCAAAGGAATTATGGAAAGTGTAAAAGAGGGTGGGATGGATAAAGAATTTGAATGCCCCGCGCCGGAGCATGCACTTGATATCCTGGATTCCTGCTGGTTTACGGCATTATATGTAAACATGCTGCATAAGGAAGACGAGATTGCCTATGTTGTGGAAGGAGAGGGGGAGTGGGGCGAGGTAATTGGTTTTGCCGTAAAAAACAACAAAGTCATCTATGTAGGTGTCGATTATTTGGACTGCATGGAAGAAGAGTAGAAACGAAGCCTGCGGGATAGAATCATTGGATAAATTAGAATGACTTTAAAAGCACTGAGTTTCAAAATCCATGCAAATTTTGATTTTTCCAAAAACGCAGAAAACTGAAATTTGGCAGCGAGGTTTGTGATATGGATTTAAAAAAAATATATGAGGAAGAAGATTTATTTCCCAGGGGAATAACATTTTGCGAAGAGCGGGAATATGGTTTTTTGTTTTATAACGAAGACAATAAAGGTTCCTATGATTCCAACCATGCAATAATATTTAAAAACCGAATCAGTGACCTGAAGCAAGTGCTTGATGATATTGTAAAGTTCTATGTTGAAAAAGGGATGAAGCCGGTTATATATCAGTCCATTTCGGATGAAGGATATTTTGAGGAAATCAAAAATATTCTTACAGATTATGGGTTTGAGAGCTGGTCAGAACCACAAAGGTATATGATTTTGGCCGAACAAAACACAATTACGCCAAATGCTGAAATTACAGTCGAAAAGGTTTCGGAATGGCAGGAAGAATACGGGACGGAAATTTTTGAGAAAGCCGGAGAGCCATGGGAAATCCCCGTAGCCAAAAAATCATTGGACAACAGCAATACCTTGTTTTTTGTTGCATACTATAAGGGAAAACCGGTCGGCATGATGTACGCACATGTTCATGGGGATGTGTGCAGGGGAGACTATTTACTTGTTTCCACGGAATGCAGGAATATAGGGGCAGGAAGGGCGTTGGCAAGCAGCTTTGTGGAATATTGCAAGGTCAGCCATATAGAAAATTGCTTTCTTTGGCCAAGCGGAGAAACCGCGGAGAGGATATATTACGAAGCCGGTTTTCGCCATGTCGCTACAAAGCAGGCAGGGCGCGCATCCTACGTGAAAAATTTAAATGAAAAAATGTAACAGGAGAGGGAAGAAATGATTTCGGCCTTAAAAGAACAACTGGCAATTGATGCGAACTGTGCAATGGCGGATTTAAGCCCGTATGGGCAGAAATGAAAGCAAAGAAAAAATCACCTTAACAGCCGCAGATGGAAAAGGGCGATTTTGGGAAGATGCAGGAAGAAACAACGATTTTATAAAAGGAGGCTTACAATGAAAACTTTCATGGGAGAGGACTTCGTCCTCAAAAACAAAACGGCGCAGGCCCTTTACGACAATTACGCAAAGGACATGCCAATTTTTGATTTCCACTGCCACTTAAACATTGAGGAAATCTACAACGACAAGAAATTTTCCTCCATCACCGAGGCGTGGCTTGGCGGTGACCATTACAAGTGGCGGCTGATGCGCGAGATGGGCGTGGACGAGAGCTATATCACGGGCGATAAGAGCGACTACGAGAAATTCTTAAAATACGCGGAAGTGATGCCTTACGCCATCGGCAACCCAATTTTCCACTGGACACACTTGGAGCTGCGCCGCTATTTCGGCATCAACGAGATTCTCTCGCCGAAAACCGCGGAATCCATTTTCAACCGCGCGAACGAAAAATTGCAGACGCTGACCGCGCGCAAGCTGATTACAATGAGCAACGTGAAAAAGCTTTTTACAACGGACGATCCGATTGACGACCTGCATTTCCACAAGCTGCTGAAGGAGGATAAATCTTTTGGCGTCGAGGTCGGTCCGGCATTCCGCCCGGACAAGGCAATCAACATCGGACTGCCAACCTTTGTGCCGTACATCGCAAAGCTCGCGGATGCTGCCGACGTGAAGATTGACGGCATTGAAAGCTTGTGCGAAGCGCTCACAAAGCGCATCGAGTATTTTGACAGCGTTGGCTGCGTATGCTCCGACCATGCGTTGGATGTTGTAATGTTTTTGCCTGCCACCGCGGAGCAGGTGGACAAGATTGTGAAGAAGGCGCTTGTGGGCGACGACCTGACCCGCGCGGAGATTGAGCAGTACAAGGGCTATATCCTTGTGCACCTTGGCAGGCAGTACGCGCGCCTGCACTGGGTACAGCAGTACCATATCGGCGCGCTGCGCAACAACTCCGCAAGATACATGGGGCTTCTTGGACCGGATACGGGCTTTGACGCAATTGAGGACCAGACCTTTGCGAAAAAACTCTCTATGCTGCTTGACACGCTTGATTCCACCGATGAGCTGCCAAAAACCATCCTCTACTGCCTGAATCCGCGCGATAACGAAGTTCTGGCAACACTGATCAATTGTTTCCAGCAGGGCGGAATTGTCGGCAAAATGCAGTTTGGCTCGGCGTGGTGGTTCAATGACCAGAAGGACGGCATGGAACGCCAGCTTATGGCGCTCTCGCAGGTCGGGCTGGTTAGCAAATTTGTCGGGATGCTGACCGACAGCCGCAGCTTCCTTTCCTACACGCGCCACGAGTATTTCCGGAGAATCCTCTGCAATATGCTCGGCACATTGATTGAGGAGGGCGAGTACCCGGATGAGGTGGAATTTGTCGGCGGGATTGTGCAGGATATCTGTTACAACAATGCGGTGAATTATTTTAAAAAGTAATGTGCGGGGGATAAAAGAAAAATCTGTGAGCGTAAGAAGGAAATGCGTTTGACATGGTTTGAAAGCGCTCGTAGAAATACACGGATTTTCTTTCATATTCCGTAAAATGTAAGGGGAAGAAAACTGCCGCACGAAGAAGAAAATATACCACTTCTGCGGCAGCCTTTCCCGCTAATATGCCATTTTTTTAATCACGCAGCTGTGCGGCTTGTTTCCCTTTTCTTCCTGTGACGAAAAGAATTCCCCATATTCTTCCCGGAGCTCTTCAAGGACTTCCTGCTCCACATAGTCGGTCACATCCTGGTTTTTTGCCCGGATGAGAAATTGCTGCATATTGAGGAAAATCACATCATATTGATTCCGGTGCACCCCATATGCCGGATTGCCCTCGATTTCAAAACCCGAAAACAATTCCTTAGAATCGCAACCGCGGCTGTAATATGCCGCTAACATATGGAGCGCCATGGACTTTCCAAACCATCTTGGCCTGCTGATACAGATAAACCGCTGTTTCGTATTCAGATAGCGGTTGGTACATGCAATCAGCCCGGTTTTGTCCACATAGATTTCCGAGCGGACAGCCATGGAAAATCCGTCATTTCCCGGATTTAATTAAATTCCCATACGATTCCTCCCATCATCACACAGTACGAAAAAATTCCGTTTCCGGAACGGAGCGCAAAATACAAAAAAACAAGCTTTTGCACAATTTACAGCTGAAAACGGTTTTTAATTTCCTGTGCCACCCCGCCTGGTGTAAGGTTTGAATTATCGATTTTTATATAATTCTCAAACGGAATTTCACCATCATAGCTTTCCAGACGGTGTTTTTTATCCGCGTCAACCAGGCGTTGGTTCGAAAGCGGAATATCGTTTTTTGACGCTTTGTTTTTTAAGCGGTTTTCGGTGATATTTCTCTGCAGGCGGATTTCCTGCGGGGCGGTAAGCTCGACATAGTAAAATTCGGTATCCTTGTTTTTTTGCAGGAATATATTCTTTACGTGCTCCAAATAATCCCAGTCCGCCGGTTGGTCGAATGCCCACATATAAGTAAATATCATCCCGTAATTTTCGGATGCTGCGTATTCTTCAAAAACAACTTCACGCAGGCGGTTGATAACTTGGCTGTTATAGCTTCCGAATATTTCAATCACAGGTTCAATTGTCATATGGTTGTGAAATAAACGTAACCCTGTTATCTTCATCAATTCCTGCCCGACGGTCATTTTTCCGACCGCTGCATTTCCAATCAAAAATAATAGCTTCATAATGGCACCTACTGTAAAAGAAATTTTTGCTGCAGCACCATAAGCATATCAGAAAAAATCGTGGAAGTCAACCAGGGCACTTCCCAAAATACTTTACAAATTCTGTGGAATAAGCTATATTATAAGCAATGAAAAGGGAAGAATATAGAAGAAGGAGGAAATTTATGTTTGGATTTTTCAAAAAGGTCGGAAAAGTGAATCGGTTGGAGAAAATTGCGCAGGAACTCGAAATGAATATGTCAAACAATTATAAGGATGCCGCGCAGGAGAATTTCAGGGAATTTGAGCAGGCTTTAAACGAACTCGAAGCATCGGGTGAGATTAGTGAGTCGCAGGCCTTTCGCTATAAACAAAGGTTGTCCGCCTACAGGCAGAAGCTGAAAAATTATACACATAAAGACCAGAAGGTTACGTGGTGAGGAGAAAAAAGTCCATTCAAAACCTTGCTCATCAAAGAAATCCTGGATTCCGGCGCAAAGGTGAGTCTTTTTACAAGACCGTGCCGTTTTGGCAAGACATTAGCATTAAGTATGCTGAGGACTTTTTGAGGATGTGCGGGATAAGGACGGAAACCGGATTGACAACAGGAATTATTTTGAGGGGAAGAAAATCGCAGATTGCAAAGAGGAGTATTTATCACATCAGGGAAAATACCCGGTCATTAACCTGACTTTAAAATCAGTGTAGCAGCCGGAAGTGCAGGCGCTGTTAGCGGAATACGGCATGGAAAACCGAATCTGGGAAGTAAAGGAATGGTGCGATGGATATTTATTTTGTGGTACGGAGATTTAAGACATTATTTTGCGGATTACGATTTTTTAAGAAAGGGTGGGTTTATGGAAAATAAATACACGGTTTTAAAGAATTATTTTGGATACGCAAGCTTCCGCGAGGGACAGGAGCTTTTGATTGATTCGATTTTAGCGGGGCGGGATGTGCTTGGGATTATGCCGACCGGGGCGGGGAAATCCATCTGCTACCAGGTTCCGGCGATGCTGCTTGGCGGGATTACGATTGTGGTCTCACCGCTCATTTCCCTGATGACAGACCAGGTGCAGGCGCTGAACCAGGCGGGTATCCATGCCGCCTATATTAACAGTTCCCTGACGGAAGGGCAGATTTCAAAAGCCCTGTATTTTGCCGCGCAGGGGCGGTATAAAATTATTTATGTTGCGCCGGAACGTCTGGAAACATATGAATTTATGCAGTTTGCGCAGCAGGCGGATTTGTCGATGCTGACCGTGGATGAGGCGCACTGTATTTCGCAGTGGGGGCAGGATTTCCGTCCGAGTTATCTTAAAATTGTACAGTTTGTGAAGCATCTTTCGAAACGCCCGGTTATCAGCGCATTTACCGCGACGGCAACCGAGCGGGTCAAGGATGATATCGCCTGCGTTTTGGGGCTGGTAAAGCCGCAGATACTAATCACCGGGTTTGACCGCAAAAATCTGTATTTTGCGGTGGAAACTCTGGGGCGGCAGAGGGAAAAGGATGCCTATGTGCTCGACTACATAAAAAATCATCCCGATGAGAGCGGCGTGGTTTATTGTGCCACGCGCAAAAAGGTGGAGGAGGTATGCGGGCTTTTATTGGAGGCGGGCGTGCCTGCCGCAAAATACCATGCGGGGCTTGGAAATGAAGAACGCCGCCAGAGCCAGGAAGATTTCACCTACGACAAAACGGCGGTGATGGTGGCGACCAACGCGTTTGGGATGGGGATTGACAAATCCAATATCCGCTATGTTATCCATTACAATATGCCGCAGAGCATGGAGAATTATTATCAGGAAGCGGGGCGCGCCGGGCGTGACGGCGGGGCGGCAGAATGTATCCTGCTCTACTCCGCGCAGGATATGATGATTAACCGCTTTTTGCTGGAGGAGGGAGCGGAGGAAGTGCGCGAACAGGATGAGATGCGCCTGCGGCGGATGCAGGGCTATTGCACGACAAAGAATTGCCTGCGCGAATATATTTTAAGCTATTTTGGGGAATATGGCACCAAAGCTTGCGGGAACTGTTCGAATTGCCAGGGGGAATTTGAGGAAGTGGATGTGACTGCGGAGGCAAAAAAAATAATTTATTGTATCCGGGAGATGGGGCAGCGGTATGGGATGAATGTGGTCGTGGGAACGCTTTTGGGGGCGGGCACGGCGAAGCTGCGCGAATACAATGTTGCGCGCTATTCCATGTACGGGAATTTAAAGGGATGGCCGGAGGCGGATGTGAAGGAAATCATGGGCTTGTTGTTGGAGGAGGGTTTTCTGGTACAGACAAAGGATAAATACGCCCTGTTAAAGCTGACAGAACAGGCGGCGGAATGGATGGAGGGCGGGAAAAATATTATTTTAAAGCGTGCGAAAAAAACGCCTGGGGACAGGGTGGAGAATCCGGACCGTATTTCCGGTGGGCGAAAGTCGGATATTTTAAATTCCAAAGGTCTGGAATTGTTTGAGCTTTTGCGGCAGCTGCGCATGGAAATCGCGAGGGAGGAAAATGTGCCGCCATATGTGGTTTTTGCGGACAAAACCCTTATGGAAATGTGCATAAAGCTTCCGTTGGACGAGGCGGGGCTGCGGCAGGTTTCCGGGGTCGGGGAGAGCCGTTGTAAGCGCTATGGGCAGCAATTTCTGGACAAGATACAGGATTTTACGGGCGGGAGAAGCATAAAACTGTATTTTGGGGAGATGGCGGAGGCTGCGGCAGGGATGCAAAGGACGGGAACAAAGGAGAAGCGGGTGCCGAAGGAGGAATTTTTCCTGACGGCGCAACAGTATGGGGAGTTTTGCTGTCAGCAAGGATGTTTGCTGACAGAACTGGCGGTGGCATTAAGCGAACTGCGTGATGAGGAGCGGGTGAAGAAGCTTACCGGGGCGCAAATCCAGCGTTTTTTGGAGGCGCAGGGCTACATGGAGGAAAAACGTGTGGACGGCAGATGGAAAAAAATCGTTTTTGCGAAGGGGCAGGAGGCAGGATTATACTGCGCGCCGCGGATGAGCAGGAGCGGAACGGAGTATGAGGATGTTTACTGCGACGAGAGGGCGCAGAAGATGATTGCAAAGCATTTTTGCAGGGATGTATAAGGAGAATTATATTTTACTTTTTTGGGAAGCAAAGTGCATTTTGCGCGGATGTGCTTTATTCCCGGCGCTATATCCGCCAAAACTTCCTTTGTGTTACCGTTGGATTTGTTTAAAGTGCACTATTGTAAAATGCCAGGGTATTTGGTATGATGGTAACACAGTATGTGCCCGGACAGCGCCCGGCAGAGGAATTTTTAGGAGCGAAGCGGAGAAAAATTACACTGCCATATGTTGGGCGCGGGGAGGGAACATACGGAACTCTAAAAACAGTATGTGCCCGGACAGCGCCCGGCAGAGGAATTTTTAGGAGCGAAGCGGAGAAAAATTACACTGCCATATGTTGGGCGCGGGGAGGGAACATACGGAACTCTAAAAACAGTATGTGCCCGGACAGCGCCCGGCAGAGGAATTTTTAGGAGCGG
>CAJTUA010000008.1:166005-174761 GCA_910579615.1 uncultured Lachnospiraceae bacterium
GAAAAATTACACTGCCATATGTTGGGCGCGGGGAGGGAACATACGGAACTCTAAATAGGAGGAAAAGAGGATGAAAAAGGTCTACATTTGTTTGGGGCTGATGGTAGTTTGCGTTATCGCGTCGGTTTTCCTGCGCAAAGCGGCAAACAATGCGGAATTGGATTACGAGAAGGTCAAGGTACGCGTTGTCAGCTCAGAGAAGCACGAGAAAAGAATCCGCGTCAACGGCTCAACATCCACAATTACGGAATACGATATTGTGGTCAGCTATTTGGGGAAGGAATACGACCTGAAAAATGCCCATGATACATATTCCTGGCGCGAAGGTTCGGAGAAAGAGGCTTATTTCTCGAACGGGAAAATGTATGCGAACGAGGAAGGCGTGCGCAACGGGACGCTTGCGGGGAAAGCATATCTCGTGGCAATCGGCGGCGCATTTGTGATGTTTATTGTGTCGATGGTTTTGCTGGCAAAAACCGGTGATAAGAAGAAAGAAGGCGGCGGACCGCTGCAGAAGGTCGGCTGAATATAGTATAACGGGCAGGGGATACAGGCTTGGAGAAAATATTGGCACGAGAAAAGCGGCAGTGCCGAAAAAGTGAAACTTAACAGAAAGGTCAAAGATAATTTATGATAAACCCATTTATTTTATTTCGAAACAAAGCGATAGCAAATATCGTTCTTGAGGCATCCGCCGTTTATGGCATGTCTGATATGGCAGAGATTTTCTGTGAGGACATCGAGCGGGTCAGCGGCATCCGCCCAAAGATAACACAGGAACCGCAGGAGGGCAGCACCTACGTTGTCCTGATTGCAACCTGTGGGCACAGTGAAATCCTGGATTCTTTGGAAAAGGAAGGTCTGGTTGACCTTTCGGGCGTGCGCGGGAAACGCGAGGTTTATGGGATTTTCCGTGCAAAGCAGTTCCTTGTTATCGCAGGCAGCGACAAGCGCGGAACCATTTACGGTATGTTCCATATCTCGGAAAAAATCGGTGTCTCGCCGTGGGTGTACTGGGCGGACGCAGTTCCGGTGCGGCGCGTTGAGGTTATTTTCAAGGGGGATATCTGTACGGTCTCCAAGGAGCCTTCCGTGCGTTACCGCGGATTTTTCATCAACGACGAGCAGCCGTGTTTCGGAAACTGGGCAAAGGAAAAATTTGGAAGCGCAAAACCAGGACCGAAGCTGTATCGGCTTATTTTTGAGCTTTTGCTGCGCCTGAAGGGCAATTATCTCTGGCCTGCGATGTGGCGCTCGGATTTTACATTGGACAATCTGGAGAATGCAAGGCTTGCGGATAAAATGGGGGTTATCATTGGCACGTCCCACCATGAACCTTGCTGCCGTTCGGGCGGGGAATTCCAGAAGCTGCGCCGTGAAAACAAGGCATATGGCGAGGAATGGAGTTTTTTGTCGAACGCCGCGGGCATTACGGAGTTCTGGAAGGACGGCCTTTTAAGGAACCGCGAATTTGAGAGCCTGATTACTATCGGTATGCGGGGGGAGAATGATTCCTATCTGATGCCGGAGGATGCCACACTTGAGGATAATATTAATGTGCTCAAGGAAGCGATTACGGTACAAAAGCGCCTGATTGCGGAGTACGGGAATCAGGCGCACCCGCAGCTTCTGGCAATTTACAAGGAAGTCGAGGATTATTATCACGGGGACGGGAATACGCAGGGGCTTAAGGACTGGGAAGTCTTAAAGGATGATATCCTCATGCTCTGCGATGATAATTTTGGGCATGTGCGCACGCTGCCGGGTCCGGAGGCGAAAGACCACCCGGGCGGCTACGGGATGTACTACCATTTGGATTATTACGGGGCGCCGGTTTCCTATCTGTGGATAAATTCAACGCCCCTGACAAGAATATGGGAACAGATGACGATGGCATACGAATTCGGTGTGCGTGCGGCGTGGATTGTCAATGTGGGGGATATCAAGAACCAGGAATTGCCGCTTAGTTATTTCCTTGATTTGGCATACGATTTTGACGCATGGGGAACGGAGCAAATCAACCGCACGGATGAGTACACCAGGCAATGGCTTCGCGGCCTTGGCTTTGCGGAAAAATATATTGAGGATTCAGCGGAGTTGATAGAGGTTTATACAAGGTGGAACGGGATGTGCCGCCCGGAGGTGCTGCGGCCGGATACGTACCATCCGGTACATTTTGAGGAAGCGTGGGAGATGCATTTGATGGTACATACCTCACAGATGCTGACGGAGGAATTGTGGGAAAAAATACAGAAAAGCTCATTGGCAGATTGTTTTTACGAGCTTGTCTACTACCCGCTTATGGCATCGGCGTATGTAATAGAGATGAATCTTTATGCGGGCTTTAACCGCTATTATGTGGAGCAGGGGGTGCTCCGGGGCGATGACTATGCTAAAAGAGTGGAATATTACATACGGAAGGACAGGAATTTGGCAGAGGAATACCATAAGCGCGTGAAAGGAAAATGGAACCACATGCAGGCGGTAGGGCATGTTGGTTACCGGGGATGGAATGACGAGGGATGGCGGTATCCATCTTCCGTGAACCTGAACCCGATAGACGAGCCGCGCCTTTTGGTCAGCATAACCGGTGAGACGGGCTGTACCGGTGGAAACCCTTGGAAGAGAAAAACACTTGAAATCAAACTCGTCAAAGAAGTGAAACCATGCTGGGGCTTTATGGTTTCAAACGGGGGGATTGCTAAGATGAAATACCGCGTTGAGTGGGATGCGAAATGGCTGGAAATTGTAAAGGCATACGGCGACATCCGGTTCGTGTCAAGCCCGCGGCAGTTTTACCGGAAAGCGGATGAGGTTGTAAAACCTTCCCCTAGCCCAATCAAGGATGAAATGCTTTTTGAGGAAGATTATTATATATACTTAAAACCGGAGCTTTTGCCAAAAGACCAAAAAGAGTGGAACACAACCATCCGCATTTACGGGGAGAACTGCGAACAGACCGCGGAGCTTTCCGAAAATGAATTCAGCGAGACGCGCGTGGATATCCAGGTGAGCGTGGAAGACCTGAATCTGGATGACATCGAGAGGCACGCTTTTGTGGAATGCGATGGAATCCTCTCGGTGGAAGCGCGCCATTATGAAAGCGCGGGCGCTGTGGGGGACGCATGCTATAAGAAGATTGAGAACTACGGGAGGACGGAGGGCGGCATAAAAGCATTTCCGGTGACCGCCTCGTTTTCCGACCCACGGCACGCGCCGTATGTTGTGTATAAGTTTTATGTGAAGGAAGCGGGGGAATATACGCTGACTCTTTACACCTCTGCGAACAACCCTGTTGTTTACAATGGGAAAATGCGTGTGGCAGTCCGGACAAATGACGGGGAGTTTGAAGCCGTCAATACCATCCCGGATGAGGGCTATGTGCCGTGGAAGAGCCAGACCTGGTCAAAGGGCGTGCTAGAGCAGATTCACAAGACAGATTGCAAGGTTTCATTTAAGAAAGGCAACAACCTGCTTTATATCGCGGCGATGGATCCGGGGGTTGTGTTGGAAAAACTGGTGCTGGTAAGGGATGGAGTAAGCTGCCCGGATTCCTATCTTGGGGCGCAGGAGAGCCTGATACGTGCAAAGAGAAAAGACGAGCAATAATTAGAAGTAAATGTCCGTAAAACGGGTATCGCGGGGCGCGGATATCCGTTTTGCGGTTGTGTCTATGGGAGGATGGGAGCTGCCCGCATTTTATTTTGGCATGGCAGATGAACCACCGTCAGCGGAAGAATGGGAGGAAATTTATGGGAAAAGATGATTACGCGAAAGCGGTGAAGCTTGGGAAAAAGGATTATCAGATGCGTATGCTGCGCGGCGTAAAGCCGACGCTTGAGGTGCTCGATGATATTTTGCCGGAAAAAGGTACATATGCGGAGCGTCCGCTTGGTATGGTGCAAATTCCGATTGATTTGATTGTCGGAACGAAAAATGCCGGGCGAAGCAATTCCTTTTCGGGGAATTTCATGCCAATCCTGCGGGAAGGAACGGAGTTTGCCGCAAAGTGGTCAGGGCTTAGCACCAGCCATTTGGAGGAGGGCATCCACACCCCGATTAAGGCGTATGAATACATGAATAAATTTTATGTGGAGGAAGGGAACAAGCGTGTCAGCGTCATGAAATATTTTGAGGCGGACTCCATCCGGGGCGAGGTAACCCGCATTATTCCGCCGCGCACACAGGATAAGGAAAATAAGATATATTATGAGTTCTTGGATTTTTACCAGCTTGCGCCAATCCACTACATCTGGTTTTCGCAGGAGGGCAATTTCGCGAAGCTGCAGGAGGCGGTCGGCAAGGCGCCGGGGGAGAAATGGACGGAAGATGATTTGTTGGAATTCAGTTCCACCTACCGCCGTTTCGCGGCAGAATATAAGCTGCAGGGCGGCAATAAGCTAAAAACCACGGCGGGGGATGCATTCCTGGCATTTATTACGCTTTACGGCTATACGGAGATTGGCGGGAAAACCACCAGTGAGCTCAAGGAGCTGATTGCAAAGAGCTGGGAGGAGTTCGAGCTTTTGCAGGAGCAGGAGGAGATTGAGCTGAAAATGAAGCCGAACAAGGATAAAAAATCGCTGTTGAGCGCGATTTTCCCGCTCTCCGCCCCGAAGTTAAAAATTGCATTTATCTATGAAAAAACGCCGGGGACTTCGGCGTGGACCTACGCGCACGAGCTCGGCAGGATTTATCTGGAGCAGACTTTCCCGGAGGAGGTCAGCACCATCAGCTATGAGTGCGGGACGCAGGAAAATATTGATGCACTGCTTGCGGATGCAATCGCGGCGGGCTGCAACCTGATTTTCACGACGACACCGTCCTTCGTGCAGTCGAGCGTGAAGGCGGCGATTGCCAATCCGGATGTGCGGATTATGAATTGCTCTTTGCACACTTCCCACCGATACATTCGCACCTACTATTCCAGGATGCACGAGGCAAAGTTTTTGATGGGGGCGATTGCGGGGGCGATGGCAGAAAATAACCGTTTGCTTTATATTGAGGACTATCCGATTTACGGCTCGATTGCAAATATCAATGCGTTTGCGCTCGGCGCGAAGATGATTAACCCGCGCATTGAGGTTTACCTGGAATGGTCAGCCAGAAAGGATTTTGATGTGGATGGCAAAATCCGGGAAATTGACCCGGCATGTATTTCGGGGAAAGATATGATGATACCGGAGGAGGCTTCGCGCTTTTTTGGGCTTTACCATATGGAAAACGACCATCCGCGCAATCTTGCCATGCCGATTTGCCATTGGGGTAAGTTCTACGAGCAGCTGATTCGGACAATTATGGACGGGAAATGGAAATCGGATGACAACGCGGGCGCGACCAAGGCTATCAATTACTGGTGGGGGATTTCGGCGGGCGTGATTGATGTCATCTGCTCGCAGCGCCTGCCAATCGGTACGAAGCGCCTTGCGGAGCTCTTAAAATCAACGATAAGCTCAGAGCAGTTCAATCCGTTTTCCGGAATTCTGTATTCGCAGACGGGCGTGGCACAGCCTGACCCGGAGAAGAGTCTTGCGCCGGAGGAGATTATGCGCATGGACTGGCTGGCGGAAAATGTGATTGGCTCCATCCCGAAGACGGAGGAGTTAAAGGAGCAGGCGGAGCCGGTGGTGAGGCAGCAAGGGGTGAACATGAAAGGGGCGAAGGGTTGAGGATGTGGTGTATGCGTTGACCCCTTTCATGTGGAAATTACCAAAAATGAACCCGTGTGGGGTTCATTTTGGGTAACTTCTGGTTGGGTGCGATGGCTGGCTCCGCATGCGGGGAAGGAAAGGATTAAGGAGATTGGAAAGTACCCGATGACAGTGGCTGGCTCCGCATGCGGGGGAAGGAAAACTTGGATAAAAGGAAGGTTAGACCGGAATGAGGATATTGGCGATTGCGGACGAGGAATCGAAGGCTTTGTGGGATTATTTTGATAAGAGTATGCTGGAGGGGATTGATTTGATTATCTCCTGCGGCGATTTGGACCCGCGTTATCTTTCTTTTCTGGTGACTTTTTATTCGGGACCTGTTTTGTATGTGCATGGGAACCATGATGGAAAGTACGAGCAGATTCCGCCGGAGGGCTGCACCTGCATTGAGGATAAAATTTTTGTGTATAAGGGCGTGAGGATACTTGGGCTGGGCGGCTCCATGCGCTACAAGCCGGGGCCGCACCAGTATACGGAAGGCGAGATGAAACAGCGGGTGCATAGGCTTTGGTTTCAGCTGCTGAAAAAGCGGGGCTTTGATATCCTGGTAACGCACTCGCCCGCATACCAGTTAAATGATGGGCGTGATTTGCCGCATCAGGGCTTTAAAATTTTCCGGACGCTGATGGAGAAATACCGCCCGAAATTTTTCCTGCACGGGCATGTGCATCTGTCCTACGGGCGCGACTATAAGCGGTATGACCGCTATGAGGATACGCACATTATTAACGCGTATGAGCGCTGTGTGTTTGATTTTGAGGATGACAACCCAAAGGAACATCTGGGTGTGAATGGGATGAAAATATAATATGTTGGCGATTTTGTTGATTGAGATGGAATGGCACAAGCGGGAGCGGAACCCGGCGGGGGCGCTTCTGCGTCAGAAATATTATTGTCCGATGCCGGTTGCGGAGGGCGTAGAGCTTTCGGGTGATGGGGCTTTCGTTGTGAAATGCAGCTATTATCAACAGGGGGATATCGTGTTGTCCAACCAAGATGCCCTGGACAGACTGCAAAAGGAGCTTCATCCTGCGCCGGGGGAGCGCGCGTTTACCGGGGAGGACGAGCGTTCGCAGAGACGGGCAATGCAGCAGAAAAAGAGCATCGCAAAAAGCCGGGGCGCTTTTTATGACATCGGAAAGCTTGACATTCCGTGCGTGGCGTTTTGTCAGGAGCCAGGGGATGCCTGGCGTGTCCGCTGGTACGATGACGGGCGGGGGCAGCCGCGCCGCCGGGGCGGCAACGAGGAGTGCTATCGGCCGGGCGCGAAACTTGCTGGTCGGGTGAATACCCGGAATGAGACGGCTTTTATCCTGCCACCGGGAAAGGCGGGGGTTTTAAAGTATAATTACCGCTTTGCATCGTATGAGGACCAGTGGTATAAATGTTATTACACGTATGTTGTTAATGCGGAAACACTGACGCGGGATGTGTTCCTGCGGGCGTATGATTATGAATATGCGCAGATGGCGGATTTGTTTTAGGGGGCAGCAATCCTATTTTGCATATCTCCCATAAGAAAGAAATGCCATCATTTATAACAGCAAGACAGGCGGAGCATCACCCCTCCGCCTGTTTTCTTTTCAGCCACGCCTCATCGTCCTCATAAACCGCCCGCTGTTCCGGAAACGCCTGCGCAATCTGCTCTTCGACATGGAAACATTCATCAAACGTTCCGTAGAGAAGGAAATTTGCCGTAAACACGATAAGCCAGAACCCGGTAAGTGGTAGCAGGATGGCAGACCATGGCAGGAACAATACCAGAACCGCCCAGTAGAACACCTGCACCAGGGCACAGCCGAGCGTTTTCCAGAAAAAGCGCAGGATGAACAGCAGGCAGTTTTTTAACGTCTGTTTCCCGCTCTGTTCAAAGAGCACGAGCTGCGGCCAGTAGAGCGAGAAGAACATCGTAAACATTACAATCCCCAAAAGATAGAGTGCGACCGTGCCAAAGCCCGGCAGGCTTGGCGCCTGCCAGAACATCATAAGCATGAACAGGTAAAAACCAAGCAGCAGGCAGAAAAGAATGCCCGGTAAAATGGACTGCCGCCAGTTCTGTTTCCATGCGCGCCTGTAATTGCAAAACCATGTTCCGGGCGCGTCGCGCAAACTGCGCAGCACCGCGTCGTACATACAGGCCAGGCCAGGACCTGCAAGGATTCCACCGAGGATGCAGGCGGGGATGAGCAGGAGCATGCTTGAGGAAAGGATGGCGGCAAGCGTACCGCCAAGAAACGGAAGGAACCCGAAAAGTGTCAGCAGATTCACGAGCAGGAAACGCTTGAAATCCCGGTCCAAAAGCTCCGTGTAGCGCGGGAGACCACGCAGGCGCCGCCCATCGCCATGCTTTGAAAAATTCCTGGAAAATAAAGACATTCTTTTTCCCTCCTTAATCTGCAGCATAAGTGCAGCAATCTAAAAATTCATCCATCGCAGCTTGCGGGTCACCTGCAAAAGTGTCGCGGCAGGTCAGTTCGATGCAGACTGCATTGTTATCCAAAACGCCGAATATGGAAATACCGTTTGTGTAAGGGCTGTCCGTATCTGGAAAGCGGTAAGTAAGCCGCATGCAGACCTGCCCGCAAAACTGGATTTCATCCTCGCGTATGACTTCGTAATTTGTTCTTCCGGCGTCCAGCCAGCTTTGCATATTTTCCGCTGCGGTACCGCTGTCGTTATATTCCCCAAAGAGCAGGTAAATCTGTGCATCGTACAAATCGATGGTTTCCCCGTCGCTGTTTTCGTAAGGCGTTTTCCCGCCGGTTCCCCACGCCGCGTAGTACAGTCCGCTCGCGGCAAGCGCATCCACATTGCTTAACAGAACCCGGCTTTCGGAAGTATTGTCCACAGAAAAATGTGAGCCGAGCTTTACGACAGAAGGGTTATTGTTCTGGCGGGATATAAAGCAGCCAGAAACCAGTAAAATCACAAGAAGAATGATAGGGATATGTTTTGCTTTCAAATTGGAACCCTCCTTAATCATATATAACATAGTCATGTGCAAAACTCCATATCTCCAGTATTGATGCAGTTTTACGTGGCATG
>CAJTUA010000009.1:0-27604 GCA_910579615.1 uncultured Lachnospiraceae bacterium
TCCCGTGTAATGAATTACCTTACTTCATTACACCATAAGGCAAAATCGGCAAGGATTTTTTATCCGTTTCGCGAAAAAGTCATATTTCAAACATTTTATAAAACCTTTCCATGAATTCCATTTGATTTTCCCAAACAGCCTCAAACAATATTAATTATCCAGGATTCCCGGATTCATCTATAAATACACGAGGTATTTTTTCTGACATATCATTATCTTTGGCAGTAAATTTGAAACCAGGCAGGGAAATCTTTTCCTCCACTACTCACCGCATAGGGCGCGTACTGCAAGGCAGCTAAATTCCATGTGCATCTCTATGCATATTTTCACGCTTCTGTGCATAAAAAAGGCAGGGAAATTCAATTTCCCCGCCTCTTGGTGCTCCAAGGTCTTTCGACCAGCCCAAATTCAACCGCTGTTGATTATTCTATGCTTATTTTTCTATACTTATTGCAAGTCTTCCTCCCCTGTTACGGCGCCTCCTTCACGACAACCCGGTAAGTCCTCGGCTTTGTCGTGGCCTTATATTCCACAACCTTTCCGTCCTCATCGTAAGCCGCCCCTTCGGTCTGCACCGCCCATACCGTCAGTATTGCCTCCCCGGCACCGACTGCGGTCACTTTCCCTTTCGTCTTCCCTACGGTGAACACATCCGGGTTGGAGGAAATAAAGCGCACGGCATCGGTAATCTGCTCCCTGCCGCTCCAGACAACATTGCCGTCCGAATCTGCCCGCCACGTTCTTGTCTGGAATTCCTCCCCTACCGTAAGCGTTAAAAGCCTGGAAGCACTATATTCGCTGATTCCGGTATCCACGGCGTTGCGCTTCACCGTTACCCGGCAAGTCCTCACCAATTTTTTCCCTGTCTTTTCGTTGGTAAACGTTGCCTTGATGCTTGTTTTTCCGACACCGGCTGCCGTTACAAGCCCCTTGCGCTTTCCTACCGTGGCAACTTCCGGGTTCGTGGATGAAAACTCGACCGTATAGCCATCCTTATTCCATACAACGGCATATCTGGAATTCCCGTAATTGCCCGTTGCGTCACCATCATAGTAAAGTCTGAGGCTGGAATAAACCTGCGGTCCCGTCGGAGTCGGCGTTGGTGTTGCCGTTGCTGTCGGCTCCGGCACTTCTGTCACCGTTGGCTCCGGGGTCGGCGTTGGGGTTGGTGTCGGAGTCAACGTTGGTACTGGCTGCCATGGCGTGCTCGGCGTATAGGTCGGAACCGGAGTCGGCGTTGGTACTGCCTCTACCTTAAGCTCCCCGCCAGAAACATATTGGATGGAACCTGTAACCGCACGCACGGTAACTGCCACACTGTTGCCATTCGCATCATATGCTTTCACTACACCCACCGAAACCGCTGTCACACCCTTTGCAAACAGCGGTTCTGTTCCTGCAATATAAACATTCAGCGTGCCGCTCGCCTGGTCATAGCGCGCCTCGCATACCTTTGCTACATTCTGTATTGCCTCAGTAAACTCAAATCCCACCGTTGCCGCGTTCCTGGCGGTTACGGACAGACTAAACTGCACGGAAGAGATTCCCTGTGCTGCCGCGCTCTGGGAAGTCAGAACCACCGCCCCGTTCCCGTCCGCCGAAACCCTAAAGTCAACCGTTTCCTCGGCAAATGTCCGGATTGGCAACAGCGTGGTAACAATAAGTGTTACTATCAATATTTTTACAATTATTTTTTTTATGTCTATACTATTCATGCCTATACCTCATACATATCGCAAGCCCTCTTACGCTATCATAGCGTTTTAGGACTCGCCCGGCCGGACAAATACTGCATTTTAAAGCATGATGTCCTGAAATAAAGCCGGGCGAATCCACCGCTGCTATCTTACATTTTAACGAACAATCTCAATTTCCGGCAAACTCTCCGGCACTACCTCAAACAAGGAATCACTCACAAGCCTCTGACCCTCATTTGTCTGGGCATTGTTCACGCGGTAAAGCTCCGCCCGAACCTTTGTAACGCCCGTCAATGTTGCCTGTGCGTCCGGTTCCACCCAATAAATCCACGTACCGTTCCATACATTCGGAATATCGCCTGTATCCGGTATATCTGCAAGAATTATCTGCTGTACGCTGTTGGTTTCCCCTGTTGCGGAAGAACCTACGATATTGCCGTCCTGGTCGTAAAGGATTACTACATTGTAGGCAGGATTTCCCTTGTAGCTTCCCGTAAAGACAACCGAGTCTTTCGGAATGAAGTCATTCTCCCCGTCGCCATACCGATAGTCTGCCGCCAGTCTGCCAATTGCCGCCGTACCTTCCTCGGCACGCCTGAAATCCACATTGTCGCCTGTCACGCCGAGCACATCCAGCTCCGCAATGGAAACAGTATTTCCTGACATTCCCTTCAGGAGCAGCTTCACAGCCGATGCTTCAAAGGTGCTCACGTACTGATTCTCCTCATTTGCAAAGTAAATCGTCTGTACCGTGTCGGCGCCAAAGCTTCCTTCTGCTACCGTCGTCCACGCATCACCGGAAAGCAGCTGAATCTCGTAGCTTCCCGTTGGCAGGCTGCTGCCTGCGGTATACTTAAATCCGGTAACCTCAGCCGTTTTGTTAAATTCCAGAACAATCTCTGCATTCGCGCCCACACCCGCCTCATAAACGGTAGCGACATCATGGTCAATCAGCTTCTCACGGCTCTTTGGTGTCTCCACTGCATTCTCCTGGTCCGTATCATAAATCACATCCGAAGTGCTTCCGGTCGTCTCCTGTGTCTCGCCTTCTACCGTCAAATCCTTCGTGGCAACGGTGAAAAAGCTCTTGTCAAGGCTGCCGTCATGCTCGATTTTCATCGGCTCAAGCACCTTAGCGGCCGAACGGTTCAGATATTTGTCAATCACGGCAACCTCATACCAAACCATACGGTTGTTGATGGTAGAAACCGTATCCGTAAAGGTGTTTCCTGTCACAAAGCCAACCGTCTGCTTGTATGTCTTACCGCCGGAAACCATGCATCTTGTAATTTCAAAACCAAGGACATCCTCTGCCGGGATTGTCTGCGCACCAAGCGTAAAATCAACCTGGTTCGCCGCATTCGGGTTAATGACCGCCGTCGTCGAATCACTTACAGCCACTGTCGTGCCTGCTGTGTCCAGGCTGCTGCCCTTACCCGTCAGGGCATAAACCCTCGCATCATCGCTTGCATAATAAATCGCCCTTGTTTCCTTCGGGAATTGTTCTGCATAGGCAATCGTGCCCTCATCCGGTGTCATGCCCCAGCGCTCAAAGAATTCCAGTATATTCTTTTCTGCTGCCGCACAGGCCAGACGCATCAGCACCTGGTCCGTTCCGCCCGAAAGTGTCAGCGCAACGCCGTTCGTCGCCGCGGTCGGCGCCTTTGCAGGTGTTCTCGCATAAGTATCCACCCGCGCGAAGAACAGGTTGGCAAGCTGTTCCTTGTAATCTGTGTAAGTCTTATAGTTATAGCCCTTATCGTAGGCAAGGTGGAGCTGCCAGTACATCGCAAGCTGTGTAAACACATTGGATGCCCTACCCTTTGTGCCGGAAGTCACCTTCTTGTAAACATTGTCATACAAAAAACGAACGGAATCGTTTGTATCCTTTGCCTGTGCCAGAACAGCAAAATAATTGTTTGTAATTTCCGCAATTGCATAGGCTCCCTGGTTGATGTTATGCCCGATTTCATGCGCAATGCCCCAACCGAAATAACGCCCGCTTTCGTATCTGCCCTCTGCGTCCGAAACAACCGGCACAGCGGTCATCATGCCCGGCGCGGAACCCCACTCGATGCCGATATGGTTGCCTGCCGCATACATGAACGCACCCGAGAACATTCTCTGATAGCGGATATTCAAATGTGCTTTTGGTATCTGGTCAACCGCATCGGCTGCATTCGCATTCAGACCCTTATGCTGATAGAACAGATACATCATATCCTCCATCGCGTCAAGGGAATTCAGAATCCTTGCCGCCTTCTCCTGCAGCGTGCCGCTTCCTGCACCGGAGAGAATCTGCGCCGCCGGAAGGGAGAACATCATCGTGTCAAGTAAAATATCAGAAGCACCAAGGATACAATTCGTTGCATCATACGCCTGGCTGTTTAAGTAACTGCTCTCGGAAGTCGCATGGAACCGGTTGTGGTTTCCTTCCATCGCCTTCACATAAGCATCCAGTTCATTCAGATAAGCGGTCACACGCGCAATCCTCTCGCTTTCGTCCGTCACCTGATACAGATCAAGCCTCGGCACTGCTACGCCGCCGCTGACGCGCACTGCATAGCGCACGGCATTGGCCGTTCCCGTATATTGAATGTACAGCGCGCCGCCATTTTCCTGTTCGGCAAGCGTTCCGATTCTTGGAAGTGTCACAATATTCGCGCCCACCTGCAGTCTTTGCGAAACCGTACTTGCCACCGCATTGGCCTCCGAATGGTACTGCGTAGCCACCAGAACCAAATCAGCCGCATCACCCGTGCTCTTTGTGTCGCTTCCTATGTAAATTGTAATCTGCTCGCCGGCTCCCGCCGTCACACCAAGCGGCTGCCATGCATTCAGTCCGCCAAATCCGTGGCCCACGTCATTTGATGTAATGCCGGTATGAACCTCGATGGAATCCAGCAGCGCCGCATCATTCAAAATATCCTCTGCCGTCTTTAACTCGCGTTCCAGCGACTCGCGCTCCGGATTGTATTCCCCGCTGACCTCGTCAATCTCATTGATCTTCGCGCGTAGCGTGTTGATGGTCGTCTGGGTCACATCCGCGCGCAGCACCGTGTGCAGATCGTCTGCATAGAGGTTCATAATCTCCTCTTTCAGTGTGTCGTAATGGTAGAAATAAATTTCTGCAATGCGTATTGTCCCTCCATCTGCCAGATAGCGCCCAAATCCAATCTGTATTTTCTTTGCCTCGACTGGCTGCGCGAATTTTATCAGGCGGTAGGAACGTCCCTCTGCGTCCTGCCTTGTCTGTACGGAAACGCCGGAAAGGTCGTGTGACACATTGTCCTCTCCCCAGTAGCGTACATGTGTGTAGGTAAAATCATATCCTGTATAGCAGTACAGCGCAATCGTATCCATTTTGTACGCCTGGTCAAACTCATAAGTCAGTCCGACACCGGAGGCCATCGAATTATAACCGCCCTCATCCCATCCTGCTGTCTGGTAGTAGGAGGCCGGATTGTTGTCTACCGTTGCCCATGCGGATGTGGTCTGTCCCTGGTCAAGAGGGCTGTTTGCTACCGAGCACGCCGCGCGTCTTGCCGCGCTGACAATGTGCGCGGCCTTCTCCCCCGCGCTCCCTGTGTTTATCAGATGGTAGCGCGGAACAACCGGAGCCTGCAAATCGGTCGTCTTCGCCGATGCGGTAAGCGATGGTGCGCTCTCCCCAAATTCATTCACACCCGTCACATAAACGGTATATTCCGTCAGGTCCCTCAGGCCCGTAATCGTATAACTTGTGGCCGTCAGCCCCCGGATGACCTGATAGCTTCCCGACGCGCTTTGCTTGTAGTACAGATTATATGTAAGCGTGTCCTTCATCTGCTTCCAGGAAACCGTGATGCTCTGATAATTGCCCACCGCGGATACGTTATCCGGCTTATCTGGGCGCTTGGTTGGCTTCGGGGTCGCGCTCACCGCACCACAATAACCACTGCGCCATGTACCGTTCACGGACTGGACGCTCACCGTATATTCCGTATAATTTTTCAGGCTTTTTCCGCCAAAGCTTGAGAGCACAACGGAATTCCCGGTCACCAGCATGGTTTCCTTTAGGTCTTTCTGCTCCACCAGGACTTCGTAGCCTGTGATATTCACACAAGGATCCCATGAAAGCTCGATTTTCTCGCTTCCTGCTACCGCGCGCAGATTCTGCGGAATATCCATGTCCGGCTCCGGAATCCTGTCTTCCATGCCGTTGGCAAACTCTACTTTTGAAATTTCCGCAAGGTTGTTGTTATTCAACATCCCCGTGATGGTCAGTGTCACCTTCTTCACGGCAATCTGGGAACCTAAATAAACGCGGATATTTCCGCTTCCGTCCCGCTCTGTTCTGACCTGCGAATCGTTCAGGAGATAGGAAATCCCATAATTTACCGGAATCTCCTTCTTACTCTCCGTTCCATTTTCATCCTGATATTCAACGAGAATCACCGCATCCTTAATTACATCGTTCCCCGCAGTCTCAATCAGGATGCCATCCGCCATCACTGCTTTCTGTCCAGAAGCAGAACCTTCCGTAAAGTCAAACTCCACGGAAACAGGATTGGTGCCAGAAATCTCCCCGCCGAATGCCGGCGCCAGGGAAACGGAAGAATTTCCCTTTAAAAGCTCAGCAATTTCCCCGCTTTCTACACGGGTGTTTTCCCCGGCTTTCACGTCGATGACCGATGCCGGAACGAAGGTTTCCGGTCTTGCCGCAGTATCGCGGGTCTGGTTGTAGCCCTTTGTGAAGTATTCCAAATCCACAAGGTCAACCACGCCGTCGCCGTTTAAGTCCAAAGTGCCGCCCGTTATGTTCCCTGATGTCCTGGAGGAATTTGTATTTTGGTCCACCGCGTCCACCAATGCCTTCCGGTCAGCCTCCCCAATGGTTCCGTCACCGTCCACATCGCCAATCAGCAAAACACCCGGATGCGCGTCCCCTTCCTCATAGGAGAACCCACCCAAAAATCCGGTGGTCAGGTTGATGGCACAGCCCTGCTCGCCCACGGTTATGTTCTGTTCAAATTTTGCAAAACCCTGCGCGGATAATGTCAGCACATAATCTCCCTGCACCACACCTTCAAAGTGAACTTTCTTTGTCTGCACGGAAGCGGCGTCAAGCCGGAGAGTCTCTGTAAGGTGCGTCTGCGCGCCAGCAAGCGTTACGGTAAATTCCGTAGCGCTGTGCAAAAACAAAGCCGACGTAACTGATACATCCACCTGGCCGGTTACCCCAACGGTACTTCCTGGCGTATCCGGTGCCAAAAGCAGTGCCATGGCACTTGTCAATGCAGCTTCCTTCCTGTTTGCAGCACTCCCGTCGGATACCGGAGCGCCAAACGGTGCCAGACCGTCGTCAGCCCGTACCGGGCTTACGCAAAAACCTGTCTGGAAGGCAAGGGCAGCTGCCAGAAAAAGTGCCGTTGTCTTTCCTGTTTTCTTTCTCATGTCCATACCTCTTTCCTAAAAAAATTGCAAAAAGCATAAACTTATACCGAAAAAGTGCAAAAATCTGCACATTTTCCTGAAATTTAGTATCCGTGGCAATATTATACATCGAAAGGGATTTCTATGCAACCACAAAATATAATTTCCTTCCAAATCTCTTTGCAAAGCGATTTTCCTATGCTAACCGCCAAAAGAGGGCTGTCACACGAAGAAAAATATATACAGGATATAGATGCAATTGAATGCATAAAAACCATATCTTTTATGTTTATTGCTTCGTGCAGCAGCCCCTTTTTCATGTTTTTTCCCAGGGCATCTTCACATGCCCTTTCTTCCACGCACGGATATAAGCAAAGGTTCTTGCCTCACCGCGCCTTGCAAGCATTTTAAGCAGGTACTCAAGCTGCCTTGAGGTTTCCGGGTGTATCATACCATTTTCCAGGCGCCGCTTTTTCCCATTGCTGAAATAATTCAACGGGCTTCCATCGGTATACGCATTGCCCTGATAGATTTTGCCCGCTGCCACGCGGTCACAAAACATCTCAATGACATAGCGCCTTGGCATCTTCACAGGCGAGAGCTCTTTCGTCCTGGGATTGTAATCTGTCCAGTATTCGAAATGGTGACGGTTACGCCCTTTGTGGTGCATCCAGGCTTTCGAATAGCCGTAGGCCTCCCGCTCACTCTCGTTTGGGCTTCGGCTGCCCTGGTAATATTTCGCCCCGACAATAAACTCTGCGGGCAGATATTTTGACAAATCATGGAACAGCCCCTGAAACCCGATTCCCGCTTTAAAACAATGGCGGATGACCTGGTGCCTGTGCTTTGTGATTGTTTTATAATGCTTTATAAAATGATATTTTTCCACAAATGCCTCTCAATCTTTCCATGGAGGGATTTTCCCTGCAAACCTTCTGTCTCATTTTTATACAATCTGCTCCATCCCCCCCATATACGGCTGCAATGCCTTTGGAATGCGCACACTCCCGTCCGCCTGTAAATTGTTCTCAAGGAATGCTATCAGCATGCGCGGCGGTGCCACCACCGTATTATTCAAGGTGTGTGCAAAATATTTCCCGCCTTCGCCGACCACGCGAATCTTAAGGCGGCGCGCCTGCGCATCACCAAGGTTCGAGCAGCTGCCGACCTCAAAATACTTCTTCTGTCTCGGCGACCACGCCTCAACATCGATGGACTTTACCTTCAAATCCGCCAAGTCTCCCGAGCAGCATTCCAACGTGCGCACCGGAATATCGAGCGAGCGGAAGAAATCAACCGTATTCTGCCAGAGCTTGTCAAACCACATTGGGGATTCCTCCGGTTTGCAGACCACAATCATCTCCTGCTTCTCGAACTGGTGGATGCGGTACACTCCCCGCTCCTCGATGCCGTGCGCTCCCTTTTCCTTGCGGAAACATGGCGAATAGCTCGTCAGCGTGTACGGGAGCTTCTCCTCCGGCAAAATCTGGTCAATGAATTTTCCAATCATGGAGTGCTCACTTGTACCAATCAGGTATAAGTCTTCCCCCTCAATCTTGTACATCATCGCATCCATTTCCGCAAAACTCATCACGCCGGTCACAACGTCGCTGCGAATCATAAACGGCGGCACACAGTAGGTAAATCCCCGTCCAATCATAAAATCGCGCGCATACGAAATCACCGCGGAATGCAGCCTTGCAATGTCACCCATCAGATAATAAAAGCCATTGCCCGCCACCCGGCGCGCCGCGTCCAAATCAAGCCCGCCAAAGCGCTCCATGATTTGCGCATGGTACGGAATCTCAAAATCCGGAACAACCGGCTCGCCATATTTGCACACCTCGACATTCTCGGAATCATCCTTGCCAATCGGCACACTCGGGTCAATGATGTTCGGGATTGTCAGCATAATCTTCCTGATTTTCTCCTCAAACTCCGCTTCCTTTGCCTCAAGCTCCGCAAGGCGCGCAGACTGCTCATTTACTTGTTTTTTTACTTCCTCCGCCTCATCCTTTTTCCCCTGCCCCATCAGGGCACCAATCTGCTTGGAAAGCTTGTTGCGGTTTGCACGCAGATTGTCCGCCTGCTGCTTTGCGTCGCGGTTGTCGGCATCAAGCGCAATCACCTCATCGACAAGTGGAAGCTTTGCATCCTGGAATTTGTTGCGGATATTCTGCTTCACGATTTCCGGGTTCTCCCGGACAAATTTTAAATCCAACATCATTTACCTCTTTCTGCCGCGAAAAGCGGCTGCGTAATTTTGCAGGGTACGGCTGACATTTCTTTGTGTAAAGGCTTCCTCACAGGCTTGTTTGTAAGCCAACTTTTGAGATTTTAATGCCTTCTGTTTCAAAATATTCCTTTGTATAAAAAAATGCCTCCGCCCCACACATTGTTTTTGCATATGGGACGAAAGCATGGCTTCCGCGGTACCACCCAAATTGTCGAAAGGGCTGTGCGCCCCCTGACCTCTTTGTACGCAGGATAAAGGCTGCAAACCTCCCGGCTTTCACCGGCAGCTCAGAAGTGGAAAGGCATGTGCATCCTCCGGTTTCCACCAACCACCGGCTCTCTGTAGGAATTCCGCTGCCGCAGCTTCATCATTGCTGATTATGGAGTGTATTATAGCGCAGAGGAAAAAAAGATGCAAGGGGGAAATGAAAAAAATCCACGACAAACACATAACCCTCTTCACCCTCCCTGCTCTACACCTCTGTTTTTAATAAAGATAAGATTGCTCAGAAACTATTTCCTGATAATACACTGGTTCTGCGCCGCCTGCTTATCCAGTATTGAATCACGGAAACCTTCTTTTCATCAGTCTCTTTCTCATCTCATTCAACCTTTCTATTTTCTCATGCTCCCATTCTATCTCAATTGTTCTGGAATTAACAAACTCTATAATTCTATCCACCTCCTCGTTTTCTGCAAACATTTTTGATAATATTATAATATCATTTTTTTTGATTTTGCAATAAGGAATCACCAGACTCTTAAATTCACCTGGTGTTAACTCCAAAACTCCTCCAGCATAATATCTTCCAAAATATTCGCACTGTGCCAAAGTTAATGAATTATAAAAGCAAAATGCCATACTTTCTATATCATATCCCGAATCCAAACGCATATTGTAAGCAATATCTGTCGTATAAATATCTGCCCTATTCACACATATTCTCGGTAATCTATCATATCTTTTAAAGAAGAAAAGATCACCATTACGCACAATCGGTACACCGTACCACGGTTTTCTGTTTTTACATTTGTACCTTTCTTTTAATTTTATTCCTGCTGCATTCTCTTCGTCTCCTATTTCCTCCAAATAATCTTTTAGTGCTTGAGAAAAAAATCTTTCATCAACGTGGGATAGATTCAACAGGTAGATTCGATTTTCTCTCTCTCCCAAATTTTGCACCACATCTTGCGTCAGAATAAATTTCCCGTTCAACATATTACTTTTTGGAATCGTTAATAGTACAAGATTTTGACAGTCCAACCGCTCCACCTGCTCTTTTGTTAAAATGAACTTATTATTTGCTCCAGTTACAATTCCAGGTGATGCCTCACATAATTCGGAAATCTTTTTATATTTTGAAGCAAATGCCTTCAGCAAATCAATGTCTTCATCTGCCAAAATTGCATTCGTCCATTTTTTCAAAGGTTTATTTCTTTCAATTTTCGAACGATAGCAAGGTACATCTGAATCCAATTCAGCATAAATTTCAAAGTTAATATAGGGCTGCTTTTTATATTCATTTGTCAAATAAACCAAGCAAGATTCCTGTTCAATCTCCGGGAACATCCTTTCTTTAAAGGATATAATATGAATCACATCGAAATGTTCTTCCAAAAACGCCCTAATCTTTTCGGCATATTGAACCTGAAGAAACTCTAGTGGAAGCACAAAAAATATAACTCCCCCCTTTTTTCAGGCAAGATACAGATGCCAACAAAAATGCAACCCATAGATTTTTCATCAAAGACTTTGACAGCTGGAAGCATTCACAGATTCTTTTTGCCTTCTCTTTTGAATTATTTTCCATATTTTTAATATTAATATATGGTGGATTTCCGACAATCAACTGATATTTTTCCTTGGTTTTTATCGCAAAATCCAAAAAATCACTTTCAACAATCTCTATCCTGCCGGAATAACCGTTATTTCTTAAATGTTCCACCTTTTTCCTATTTAACTCTACACCCACAAGTTTCCGAATAATCCCTCCCTGTTCAAAGACTTCCAAGAACCTTCCATCCCCCACAGATGGTTCTAACATGTTCCCATATAGTTTATGCTCTTTCTCCAAATACTTTCTCATAAATTGAACTGTCTTGTGAGGTGTATAATAAGAGCCTGATAACTTATTTTCCTCTTGATTTTTCATTGCACCCTTTCACCTATCGTCATACAATTTCTTTTTTTTAATAAAAGGCTAAGTATTTCACCCAATTTGGTCTTACGTTCCTTATCCTTCTCGGTCTGATACAAACCTTCAAGCTTTAAACCCAAATAATCCAGCCGCCTTGTCTCATATCCTAAATGAAGTTTCTCATAAAATTGTTGTATAAATTCATCTCCCTGATATGTATCACAAATTTGTATATAATACTCTTCATCTCTTTTAAAAACAATTGCTATATTTCCACTATCCACATCGAGTATATTATCATATGGAGGTTTAATCATAATTCTGCTTTTCCCACGGTTACATGATATACATGACCACACCAGATTCTTCATCTTTCCAGCCTCTTCCCGCCCTGCTGTTGTGTCCGGGAAAGATGCTTCACTTAAAAAATGATCAACTTCAAAGGACTCTACTGGCAAGAGTCCCCGCATAGCACCGCAATATGCACATTTCCCGTTATAGATCTCCATAAATTTATTGTGATATTCACTTCCACGTTCACGAACCTTATTGTAAATAATTTTTGTGCGTGGAGAAGTTGATTTTATTTCTTTCTCCAAAGCCTCTTTCTGCTGTTCCACATTGCTCAACACAGGACAATACCTAGTATTTCTATAATCTTTTGCCCTTTCCATTCTTTCTATTCCTCCATTATATTTTGAAAAGCTGTAATCAATTTATCAATATCACCTTTTGACAAATCTTCATAATCATTTATCCCATGTAAAGAGCTCACTGTCTTTTCCACCAGAAATTTCTCAATTTCCTTATTATCTTCTAATTTTTTTGAAATATTTCGAAATGTAATTACTCTTTTTATGCTCTCATCAATTTTACTTTTCAGCATTCGGTCATAATATTGTTTTGATGTTTCCGAATTCCCACTTCTGTATTTTGGTATAATATCAAATTCTTTGTTTTCACCATTCTGTGAAATCACCAAAACCTCAATAAAAGGATAAACTTTTCTTAAAATCATTCGAAATTCCTCACCAGAAAATTTCCCTTTACATTTTATGCTATCATTTTCAAATAACCTTGAATCAATTAAAATAACATTTGCTAAAGCTACTTCCTGGGACTCCAACAAACTTTCAAATCCTTTTTCCCCTTCAAATTCTATCTCTCGATATTCCACATCACATTCAGCACTGCGATAAGCATCTTCTAAATAAGCAGATATTGCTTCATCCCGGTCATCATCAATATAAACAAGATTTATTTTTTCCTTCAAACTCATCCCAACACTCCTTTTTTGTATTTCACATCGTCATGATGGCATTATTTTTAACATATACCCAAACATAGCATTCAAATTCTATCTCCTACTTCGAATTCAATTTTAAACCCATCTGTTCCCTCGATATTCCTTATTTCTCCACCTGTATTTATAATCGTATTATTCACAATCCACATACCAATTCCATGCCCCTTTTTTCTCGATGTTTCATGTACTTCCAAAATACGCATAGGATTAGATTTATATTTTGTCGAAAGCCCCCTGCCCTTGTCCCAATATACCATATTGATATATCCTCCTTTTTTTGCAGCAGATATATTAATTTCCAATATATTCTCAGAGTCATTTTGTTGAATACTGTTCATAATCAAATTATCAAAAATTACCCGAAAAATATCCTTTGCACTTCGATGTTTCAAACCTTCCTCTATTTTCAGGTGAATGTCAATCCAGGAATAATCCTTTTCCCAGACAGTTTTAATCTCATTAAAAAGTTCAGAAATCTTTATATCTTCCGGTATAAACTGCTCTTTCTCAGATTCTGATAACATTACATCCATAAAAGTAACAATTTTTCTATTTATCCTTTTGTTCTTCTCTAAAAGCGCTGGAATATCCCTGTGTATATACCTTCGATTCTCTGTATCATTCGCAATATCCCAAATTTCATATCGCTTTAACGCTTCTGTAATATAATCAACATTTTTATCAATACTATTCCTGTCATTATACATTTCATGAGCAATTGATGTTGCCTTTAATCCAGAAGTTGCCAATATATTCAGTAATCGAATATCATATTTATACCTTCTTTCTTTTTCATCGCTCTGATCCTTATTCTCCTTACCCTCTTTTTTCATCTGCACCAATTCATTCAGAAATATCTTGGTTTCCTCATGAGAAAGTGCCATCAATCTTTCCGGATTCTTTATTACCTGTTCCACGACTTCCGTCTTCTTTTCCGCTTTTTGCTCACCGCTTTTTGCAATGCACCGAATGATATTTTGTCTATATCTTTCAAAACAACTTATCCCTGCAATAATAATCGCAATAAACAATTTATAAATGTCATTTTCTACCAAACCTTGGCGATTCATCATATCCAGCAATCTACAATTTTCCCTCTTATCAATAACTACTTTGCCTGCAATCTGATTTTCGCGCACCCGCCAAGCCCCTGAAGGATGTGTTGCTGCCGCAGGAGACATTCTGGAGCGTTTACCAAATCCGAGCCAATCTTTCTTCCCTTCATAAGATGATATACTAAACGCATTCCGATACAAAATAACCCCCGTCTCATATCGTTCTTCCAATATCTTATGCTTATAATGAAATCTATCCGCATCATAAGTTGATGAGTTCTTTAAGGAAAAACACAATTCTGCCGAAAAGTTTCCCACCTCCATCAACAAAGCATTCCATTCTTCTGATGTAGATTCTTCTGAAAAATCATTTTTTAGACTTTCAAGTTCTTGCGCTATATTTATCTCTATCTTCTGCTCCTTTAAATTAATATCAGGGCATATTTCCCTTACATCCTCTTTGAATTCATCCGATTTTATGTCACACAACAACAGCTGTAAACTTGCAAAATAATTTAATCTTATCGCACTAACACAATTTATACCCGGATTTATTTCGTTGAAATACCTTGCAACATTCTTTCTTTCTCCTTTGTACTCTATTTGAATCTTCATTTTATCATCATTATAGGTTCTAGACAAAAACTCACATAAATTATCTACTCTAGAATCGGTCCAATTGTCACGTAGCTTCTCTATAATGATTTTCGTACCCTGTATGTTTTCATTTTCATAAACTTCCAAAGTATTTGTGTTCCAATCTGTTTTCCACAAAACAGCTTCTTGATTTTTCATCTTTGTATAGATTTCTGCTTTTGCTCCCAACCGTGCTATGGCAAATCGCCCAACCCCCTTGGAACCTGCTAGTACCCTTCTATTCTGTCCTTCGCCCACAATATATTGTTTATCACTTTTTCCAACATGCATCCATGCATCCATAATTTTCTGGCGGTTCATTCCAATTCCATTATCTTCAATTATAATCTGATTTTTCGTAATAATAATATTGACATCTATTGCTTGAGCATCATATGCGTTTTTAACAAGTTCCAACACCGCCGATTCTTCATTTGTAAAATTTTGTACGCCTAGCACTTCTGCTATCGTACTATCTTCGATAATATATTTTAACTTCTCCATGAATTCTCCTCCACTTGAAGTATTATACTCTAGATTTTAAGCAAAAGCAATCGGAATATGCCGCCCACCACGAATAGTTGTGGGACTAGGCTTTTCATTTAGTTATTTTAATATGACACTCTGCCCCTGATTTCGCAATTTTACCTTTCCAGTGCACGATTTACTATATTTTTCCATTTATTATATGAAAATTGCACAAAAAAAGAAGAGTGGGAACAAAAACTCCCACCCCTACGTTTGCCGTCCAAAAAGGCTGTGTACAAACTGTACACAGCCTTTTTGGAAATATCCATTCGCCCTGAAAAAAATTATTTCTCTTTCTTACCCTTTGCAACTACAACACCCGCGCCAGAAATCATCGCTCCTGTTGCAAGGAATACCATGCCGGATACAAGACCTGTCTTTGGAAGAGCAGAAGCAGCTGCATTGTTGCTCTCTGTCGGAGCTGTGGTTGCTGCCGCAAGAGATTTTCCATCCGCGCCAAGGAACTGAACATCTGTAATCACAATGGAGCCACCCCACCAATGGGAAATGCAGAAATTTGCATATGTATTGTCCGCCTGGAAAACAGGAGCCGACTCCAACCTTGTAACGGTGTACTCATCCGCCTTTCCCGTAGCTACTGCGGTAATCTCTTTTCCTGCGCCATCATTGCCCCACTCAACCTGATTCCAACCATCCGTGTCACAGTTGATAATCAATCCACCGCCAACACCGCCAGACATATCGGCACATGTAAATGTTACCTTAACGCCATAAACATCTGTGATTGCGAAATCCTTACCCATCGCGCTCAAACGGACAAAATCACTATCTTTCTCTGCTGCATCTGTCGCCACCTCAACATTTGACATATCTGCCTTCACCGGTGTAACCGCCGATACAAAGCACAATCCTGCTGCCAATGCAGCTGCAAATAACTTCTTAATTCTCATAGTAATACTACCTCCTGAATTTTTTATAGATTAAGTTTATCAGATAAAATACACAAAGTAAATGCTAATAATGACGATAATTCGAATATTTTTTTGTTAAAATTGCATAATTTTTCTCCTTCGAAATCGTTTCCGACTAAACATTTTTCCAATCAATTTCCAAAAAACTGGAGTTTTTATGCACAAACCTAATTTTAAACCTTCCTAATCTTTCAGACCCATCTTTTTTCTTCCCTCCTAAACTCCCTTCCCCTTTCCACCTTTTCCAACCTACCACACACTTCACCACAACAAAAGGAATACCGTCCCAAAACATACATGCGTTTCGAGATTGTATTCCTTAATCAAAAAAAATGCAGAGCCCCCCGTTCCAAGACAGACAGCGAAACCGACTTCGTATCACAAAAACTTTGCATCACAAAAGCATCCCAAGCAGCGCCCCTGCCGCCTTTGACATTACCTGCCGCCCGCGCGCCACAATACAAAATTCCCTCTCCGGAAATTCCCGCTCAAATTCCAGATAAAACAATTCCCCTGCATTCACATATTCCTTGGCGAAATCCTCCACGACCAGACCAACCCCGAGATTGCGGAGCACAAACTGCACAATCATATCGCTTGTCGCCAATTCAAACTCTGGTTTTAGGCTTATTCCCACCCCTGCCAGATACGCATCCGCGCATGTCCTTGTGCTCGTATTCTGCTCAAGGCAGATGACGGGCAGCTCATTTAATACCTGGTACGGCAGCTTTTTCCCCTTCAGATGGATAAAACGGCTCCCGGCAACAAAGGTATCTTTGAGCTTTCTCACCGGGCGAACAAAAAGGTCGGCATCCCGCACCGGGGAGCTCACAATCCCAAAATCAATCCGCCCTTCTTTTAGGAAGCGCAGGGTTTCCGGTGTCGGACCATTGGTTACCTGCACGCGGACACTCGGATATTTTGCGTGGAATTCCTCCAGGTATGGCAACAGATAAAAGCGCAATGTCATATCGCTCGCCCCGATGCGCACCTCGCCCTGCTCCAGGCTAATCATACTGCGGAATGCTTCCTCGCCCGCCTGAATTTCAAAAAGCCCCTTTTTGACATAGGAAAAAAGGACTTCGCCCTCCATTGTCAGGCGCACCCCTTTGGATGCACGCACAAACAAAGGGCTTCCCAGTCCCTCCTCCAACTGCTTTATTGTCTGGCTGACCGCAGGCTGGGAGATACAGAGCTTTGCAGCCGCCCCCGTAATGCTCCCTGCCCTTGCCACCTCATAAAAAATCCGGTAATATTCCAAATTCATTTTTATCATGTCCTTTGCGGGTTACGGTAAAACCAGGAAAATTGTCCTCCCTTTGGGCGGACGGCGAATCGGCGCGGGTATAATGCCTTGCGGACATTATACCATGTTTTTCCACAAGGTTTCTGCGGGCTCCGCACAAGTTACGGCAAAGCTTGGAAAATCAGAGATTTTCCAAGCTCGCGTTGCTCGCGGCGGAACCAGGAAAGCCGAAGTGTCGGAAACAAAAGACATGTTTCCACACTTCGTTTTCCTGGTTCCTTGCTTTGCCTTCACGGACATTATACCATAATCTCCGCCGTCATCCCCAGCAATTCCTTATTTCCGTCCAAAATTGGCTGAATCACTTCCGCGATAAATTCCTCGGTCTGTTCCTTCGCGCGCCCCGTATACTTTGCCGGATCCATTGACTTTTTCAGCTCTTCAAGGCTCATGTGGAACGTCGGATCCGCCGCAATCAACTCAAGCAGATTGTTCTCAAGACCGCGCTCCTTCACATTGCGCCCTGCTTCCATCGAGAGGGTGCGGATTTTCTCATGCAGCTCCTGGCGGTCACCGCCTGCTTTTACCGCATCCATCATGATATTCTCCGTCGCCATAAACGGAAGCTCTGCCATCAGGTGTTTCTCAATTACTTTCTCATAGACGACGAGCCCGTCTACCACATTCAGATAAAGGTCCAGGATGCCGTCCACTGCAAGGAACGCCTCCGGCACGGAAAGCCGCTTGTTCGCAGAATCGTCGAGTGTGCGCTCAAACCACTGCGTCGCTGAGGTGACGGACGGGTTCAATGCATCCACCATCACATAGCGGGCAAGCGAAGCAATCCGCTCACTGCGCATCGGATTGCGCTTGTACGCCATCGCCGACGAGCCAATCTGGGTCTTCTCAAACGGCTCCTCAATCTCTTTTAAATGCTGCAGCAGACGGATATCATTCGAAAATTTGTGCGCGCTCGCCGCGATGCCTGCAAGCACATTGACAACCCGCGTGTCCACCTTTCTGGAATAGGTCTGCCCGGAAACTGCATAGCACGCCGCAAATCCCATTTTCTTTGCAATCATCTGATCCAGGCGCTTGATTTTTTCGTGGTCGCCCTCAAAAAGCTCAAGGAAACTCGCCTGGGTTCCGGTGGTTCCTTTCGAGCCTAACAGACACATAGAGTCAATGAGATAACACACATCGTCATAATCAAGCTTTAATTCCTGCAGCCACAGGCAGGCACGCTTGCCCACCGTCGTCGGCTGCGCCGGTTGGAAATGCGTGAACGCAAGTGTCGGAAGCGCCTTGTACTTTAAGGCAAATTTTGCCAATTCATTCATCACATTAAGCAGCTTCTTTTTCACAAGCTTAAGCCCCTCAGTCATCACAATAATGTCCGTATTGTCCCCGACATAGCAGGAGGTCGCACCGAGATGGATAATCCCCTTTGCCTTCGGGCACTGCACACCGTAGGCATACACATGGGACATAACGTCATGGCGTACAAGCTTCTCGCGCTCCTTCGCCACATCGTAATTGATATCGTCCTGATGCGCCTTTAATTCCTCAATCTGTTCCCCGGTCACCGGCAGCCCAAGCTCATGCTCCGCTTCCGCCAACGCAATCCATAGCTTCCTCCATGTCTTAAATTTCATGTCCGGCGAAAAAATATACTGCATCTCGCGGCTCGCATAGCGCTCCGACAGCGGGCTCACATATCGATTTTCACTCATGTTTCCTCTCATTCTGCCGCCCTCCTGGCGGCTCTTACATAATCTCTTTTTCCGTTATTTCTGCTGTTTTAAGACAGTTCTTGAAACATTCTTCCAAATTGCCTTTTCACAATCCCATAAACTCCCGCACGGGGCAAGCAACCTTTGCGCCTGCTCCCAGATTTCCTGATAAAAGAAGCGCTCTTACCCCTTTTACATTATCCCCCGGATATCCTCCGTCGGCGGCTCTACCGGATAATCCCCGGTAAAGCAGGCGCGGCAGTAGCCATAACAATCCCCCTCCGTTATGCCGCCCAAAAGCTCGTGCAGCCTCCCTGCCGGAAGGTATCCGAGCGAATCCGCACCAATCATTTTGCAGACCTCATCCACCCCATGGCTGTGTGCAATCAGCTGTTCCTCATTCGGCACATCCGTACCGAAATAACACGGATGCAAAAACGGCGGGGAGCTGATGCGCACATGCACCTGTCTTGCTCCTGCCTCCCTCAGCATATTGACAATGCGCGCCGATGTCGTGCCGCGCACAATCGAGTCATCCACCATGACCACGCGTTTTCCCGCGACAACCTCGCGCAGCGCATTGAGTTTAATCCGGACACTCGATTCGCGCATCGACTGCTTTGGCTTGATGAATGTGCGCCCGACATAATTGTTTTTGACGAACGCCACGCCGTATGGGATACCCGTTTCCTGCGCAAAGCCCATCGCTGCCACATTGCCGGAATCCGGGACACCGACAACCAAATCCGCGTCCGCCGGATGCTCCTGCGCCAGAATCCGCCCCGCCATGATGCGCGACTGATATACGCTGACCCCGTCTAAGCGGCTGTCCGGCCTCGCAAAGTAGATATATTCAAAAATGCACCTCGCATGCTCCTTCTGGCAAAGACTTGTATCCGAGAGAATCCCGTCCCTTGTGATGGATACGACCTCGCCCGGCAGCACATCCCGCACATATTCCGCGTCCACCGCGTCAAGCGCACAGGTTTCCGAAGCAAAAAAGTAAGTATTGCCGCGTTTCCCGAGAATGAGCGGGCGGAAACCGAACGGGTCCCTCGCCCCAATCAGCTTTCGCGGGCTCATCACAATCAGCGAATATGCACCTTTAATTTTGCCCATTGCATTTTTTACCGCACTCTCGACATTGCCCACCTTCAGCCGCTCCCTCGCAATCAGGTAAGCAATGACCTCCGAGTCAATCGTTGTCTGGAAAATCGCCCCGGTGTACGCAAGCTCCTCCCGCAGCTTTAGCGCATTGACCAGATTTCCGTTGTGTGCCAGCCCTAACGTCCCCTTCACGTAGTTTAACACAAGCGGTTGGGTATTGGAAAGATTACTCGCCCCGGCCGTCGAATAGCGCACATGCCCGACACCAATATCCCCCGGCAACGACGCAAGGCTTTCCTGTGTGAAGACCTCATTGACCAGACCCATTCCCTTGCAGGACTTCACAATCCCCTTTGGTCCGTTTGTGTCACACACCGCAATCCCCGCACTTTCCTGTCCCCTGTGCTGCAATGCAAATAATCCGTAATAAATCGATGATGCCACTTCTCCCCCGTCGAAATCGTAGGCACCAAAGACACCGCACTCCTCATGTATCCCGTCTGCAATATACTCACTCGTTCTGCTCATTCCAAACGTTCTGCCTTTCCTTGTTTGGATGCATCCGAAAAACGATTTCCGGACACGCCCTGATAAATTTCCTGCCCCTTACAGCGATTCCATGCAGCTATGTACCTGCGCCAGATTGTCGCGGATTGAAATCGACTGTGGGCATGCCTTTTCGCACGCACCGCATTTTTTGCACTGGTCCGCGCGGTTTTCCGGCTTCATCTCATGATAATAGTTCCACTTCGCCCCGCCTGCATTGCCGTACATCGCATAATTGTTCCAGATTGAGAAATTGCGCGGAATATCAACGCCGAACGGACATGGCATACAATAGCGGCAGTTCGTGCAGCCGTTCTTTACACGCGCCTTTACCGCAGCCACAACATCCTTCACAAGCTGCTGCTCCGCATCGGAGAGTGGCTCAAATTGGTCAAAGGTCTTTAAATTATCCGCCACCTGTTCCTCCGTGGACATACCACTTAAGACCACCTTGACATTTGGCATCGTGCCGACATAGCGCAGTGCCCAGGAGGCAAGCGACGCATCCGGGCGCTGGCTCCGGAACATGTTTGCGATATCATCCGCAAAGGTCGTAAGCGAACCGCCCTTGACCGGTTCCATAATGACAAGCGGCACACCAAGCTTTTCTGTCAGTTCGTAGCCCTTTAAGCCCGCCTGTACCTCCGTGTCCATATAATTTAACTGAATCTGGCAAAAATCCCATTTTCTGTCCGTAAGGATATGTTCAAATGCCCCATAATTATCGTGGAATGAAAAACCAAGATACTTTATTTTCCCCTCCGCTTTTTTCTTTTCCGCCCACTCCACAACACCAAGGCGTGACAAATCGTCATAGCGCCCGGCATTCATCGCGTGCAGCAGGTAAAAATCAATGTAATCGGTCTGCAGGCGCGCAAGCTGCTCGTTAAAAATCCGCTCCGCATCCTCCACGCTGTTTACAAGCCATGCCGGGAGTTTTGTCGCCAGGTAAAAGCTGCCGCGCGGGTATTTTTTTAATACCTTGCCGACGAACGGCTCACTCTTGCCGCCGTGGTACGGGTAGGCGGTATCGATGTAATTTACCCCCGCAGCAATCGCGGTATCCATCATTTTTTCCGCCCGTCCCTCGTCAATCTCCCCGTTTGGCATGGTCGGGAAGCGCATGCACCCGAATCCCAGCAATGAAGCAGAAACGCCAAGATTCTCCATTTTTCTGTATTCCATATGAATGACCTCCTATTTAAAGTTCCGTATCTGCCCTCCCAGTACCTCTTCACGGCAGTGGGATTTCTCTACGCCCTGCTCCGATAAATCCCACGGGGTACTGTACGGGCACATACTGTTTTGAAGTTCCGTATCTGCCCTCCCACCTTCATCTCTTAATTGCTGCACGCAGCAATTCCGGATGCCCCTCAAGATGTGCGTAATCGTTTACGGTCTCGACCGTAAACCACCCTCTTTCCTTGTTGTACTCCAAAACTGTCACGCTCGTATTTTCCAATGTCCTTGTCAGCGCCAGGCGGAAACGCTGTTCCATGTGCAGTACCCCCGCGAGGATAGCACGTATGGTACCGCCGTGCGTCACGACCAGCGCATGCCCATGTCCGGACGCGGCAACCTTGCGCAAAAATGGGTACGCCCGGTCAAATACATCCTGTCCGCATTCACCGCCCGGAAATGCCAAATCCGCTTCAAGGCTTCTGCGCCGCTCCATAAATTCCCCAAAACGCGCGTCAATCTCACGGTCGGACAGTCCGGTCAGTTCCCCGAATTCGATTTCATTGACCGCCGCATCGCCCGGCTGCGGCGCAATCCCAAGTTCCTTTGCTAAAATATCCGCCGTCTGCACCGCGCGCAAAAGAGCACTTGAATAGATGGCATCCACCGGTATCCGTTTTTGTGTGAATCGTTTTGCCAGAAGCCCCGCCTGGCACACGCCCTCTTGTGAGAGCTCCACATTCACGTTGCACAGCGGGCTGCTTTGTCTTGCATGCCGAACCAAATAAATCTTCATTGCCGCAAAGCTTCCTCCTTCTTTAAAACTTACCTCCATCCGGAAAAATCAAATAAATCCCTGCTTATCATACCATATTTCCTCCACCATTTGCAATCCTTTTGTTTTTCGAGTTCCTCCATTTTTTTAATTTCCTTTTTCTGAAAACATTTCTTTTTAAAAATGAATGTAAAAAAACAATAAACTTCGGAAAGAAATGCAAATTTGCTTGACATCCCCCCTGTTTTTTTAGTATGATAGATATACAAAAACTACCAAAGCATTGCACAAGCGCCATAACTTGACTTATGCAGTGCTTTTCTTATCTATTTCAAAACAGGAGGTATCTGCCCATGGTGGAAAACATTATCTTTGAAATTACCCCGCAAATTGACAAGCTCTCCCATATTTGCATGGAGCGCGACAAGATTGATGAGGAATTGTACAAAAATTTCGATGTAAAGCGCGGCCTGCGTGACCTGAACGGAAAAGGTGTTCTGGCAGGTCTTACAAACATTTCCGAAGTTTACGCAAAGCGGAAGGAAAACGGGCAGGAAATTCCCTGTGCAGGCGAGCTGTACTACCGCGGCTACAATGTGAAAGAACTTACAAAGGGCTTTCTTGACGAGGACCGTTTCGGTTTTGAGGAGGTTGCCTATCTTTTGCTCTTCGGCGAACTTCCTGGGGCGCAGGACCTTGCGGAATTTTGCACGGAGCTTGGGGAGCGCAGGCAGCTGCCGCAAAATTTTTTCCGCGATGTCATCATGAAGGCGCCTGCGGAAAACCTGATGATTTCACTTTCCAAAAGCATTCTGACGCTGTATTCTTACGACGATGCCGCGGAGGACACATCCTTTTCCAACGTAATGCGCCAATGCTTAAATCTGATTAGCCAGTTCCCGATGCTTGCGGTCTACAGCTACAACGCGTACAGCCACAGTGTTGGCAATTCCCTTTTCATTCACCAACCAAATCCGGAGCTTTCCACTGCGGAGAATATCCTGACAATGCTGCGCCCAGACCAGTCCTACAGCAAAGTCGAGGCAAAAGTGCTTGACCTTGCGCTCATTCTACATATGGAGCACGGCGGCGGCAACAATTCCTCCTTCACAACACGCGTTGTAACCTCCTCCGGCACCGACACATACTCTGTGATGGCAGCGGCGCTTGGCTCCTTAAAAGGTCCGCGCCACGGCGGAGCAAACATCAAGGTTATGCAGATGTTTGAAGATATGAAAAAGGAAGTAAAAGATTGGGGCAACGAGGGGCAGATTGCCGATTACCTGCGCGGCATCCTAAACAAAGAAAAATTTGACAATGCCGGCTTAATCTACGGCATTGGGCATGCGGTCTACTCTATTTCTGACCCGCGCGCCGAAATCTTCAAGAAATTTGTCGCAGAACTTGCACATGCGAAGGGCAAAGATGATGAGTTCGGGCTCTATCAGACCGTTGAGCGCCTCGCGCCGGAGCTGATTGCCGGACAGCGCAAAATGTATAAAGGTGTCAATACCAACGTGGATTTTTACAGCGGTTTTGTATATCATATGCTTGGGCTTCCGGTCGAGCTCTACACCCCGATGTTTGCGATTGCACGTATTGTCGGCTGGAGTGCGCACCGCTTGGAGGAGATTGTCTCGGCCGAGAAAATTATCCGCCCTGCGTATATCAATGTGCATGAGCGCAGGGGGTATGTACCGATGAGCGAACGCCCGGAAATCTGATTAAACGAACATAAGGGCATCACTAAAAAAGACAGTACAAAATATAGCAGCTCCTGGTTTTACCGGAATCTGCTATATTTTGTGCCATATTTATCATATGCCGTTCTTATTTTATAACATTTTATACTATTTTTATATGTCATTTTTTTGCTTTGTCATGTTTTTATTCTATACCGTAACATTTACCCTGTCCGATACCTTCTATGAAACAATGTTCTTCACCCATGTCCTGCGCTGAATCAGCACAAACCCAATGACTGCCTTAATCACATCCGCCATCACACAGCACAGGTACATCGGCAGGATTGGCATGGATGTGTAATGCGCCAACGAATAGGCAATCGGAATGCTCACCACCCACACGAACACACTGTCAAACAGAAATGTAATAAATGTTTTCCCGCCGGAGCGCATGGTAAAATAAGACGCGTGGTTAAATGCGTTCAGCGGCATGACACATGCGGAAATCAAAAGCAGTCCCGTCGCAATCTGGCGAACCTCGTGCTCCGTATTATAAATGTGCGGGATAAACGGTGCCGCTGCCGCCAATAACCCTCCAAGGACAAGGCAGCTTGCCACGGAAAAAACTATCATCTTGCGGTCGGTATCCACCGCCTTCCCCGTCTCGCCTGCGCCAAGCTGCTGTCCCACGATAATCGCGATGGCGCTGCCAAGCGAGAGAAAGACGACATTGAACAAATTGGAAACGGTCGAAAAAATATTGACCGCCGCTACGACATCCAATCCGCGCACCGAATAACACTGGTTCATCACAGCCATACCAAATGACCAGAGTCCCTCGTTGAAAAGCAGCGGAGTTCCGGTGATTGCGATTTTTTTCACGAGTACCCCCGGCACACGCAGCGTGCGGTAAATCCCCCCAAAAATATCCGTGATGCGGTGCTTCCCATGAACGGAGTACAGGATAATCCCCATCTCCACGAAACGCGAAATAACGGTTGCAATCGCCGCTCCCGTCGCGCCCAGGCGCGGCGCACCGAATTTTCCAAAAATCAGGATATAGTTTAACACCAGATTGACGAACACGGCGGCAATGCCTGCCTTCATCGGAAGCTTTGTCTCCCCCGTATCGCGCAGGGTACTTGCATAGCTTTGTGCGATGGCATACGGCGGCAGCCCAATCAGCATAACATACAGATAATTCTTCCCATAGCGGAGTGTTTCCCCGATATCCCTTGTCGTTGCTTCCTCATTCAGATACAGGGAAATCAGGGGCTCCCCTTTTGCCCAGAACAGCCCGATTGCCGCCACGGTCAGAACAGTACTTAAAAGCAGTTTAAAGCGGAACGCATTGCGCACTCCCTCCTTATCGCCGAGTCCGTGGTACTGCGCCCCATAAATGGATGCCCCGGATACCCCGCCAAAAATCGTAATGTTAAACACCATAAATAACTGGTTCGCAATCGCAACCCCCGACATTTCTTCCGTGCCGATTCTGCCGACCATGATATTGTCGAGCAAGCTCACGAAATTCGTAAATCCGTTCTGTATAATCATTGGAAGTGATATTGCCAGTATCATCTTATAAAATGCCCTGTCCCCAATATATTTTTTCCATCTGCTTCCTTCCCGCATTGAACTTTCCCCCTTTTTTGCGTTTTTCCTATGATGATTTTGCATTTTGTTACTTTTTTCTTATGACGTTTTGAAGCATCCTTTTGCATTTCCGAATATGTTTCGCCCATAATTCCTGATACAGCATGCTTACTACCATATCGCTTTTTGCAAGCTTTGTCAAGCATTTATTCCCAGAAAACACAACATAAAAAGGTGTTGTCTAAAAACAGCAAAAAATGTCGAAAAAAAAGAGCTACGCTGTGCAGCCCTCTCCCAAACTTCTTCATGCCTTATTTCTTTTTTGGATTCCGACCACACCGCCCATCAAAAAACATATCTGCGCAGCGAAACCCTTCGCGCCTTACACGGCATTTTCCTCCTGCACTTCGGACAGTAAATCCTGCGGCAGGCACTCCTGGCAGGAAGCGCGAACAATGCTTCCCCTTTATTGACATTGATTCTCGTATAGCAATTTTTACAAATGTACGTATATGCTCTCGTAATCCATGTCCCAAGTATCATAAGCCCTGCCACTACCAGAACAAGCCCGATGTAAAAAAAGAGTTTCCTTCCCACCAATCCATAAATGGACAACAAAATTCCGGCTATCGCCAATGTAATCGACCCGGGAAACATCAACTGATACTTATTCATCCAAACCTCATTTCCAATCTATGTAAAAAATTACCGCAAGACTATTATATAAATTTCAACGGAAAATGTCAAGTATAATTTAACTTTACTTTCAACCATATTTTTGTATACTCTACAATGTACTTTCATTTATCCATTTCTGCTCCCTGCCTGCATTTTTCTGTTTCACACAAAAATGGAGTTTTCCTCTGTACATTATCCAAAAACAGCCGCTACACTGTTTTGTATAGCGGCTGCAAAATCACTGGATTTTAATGCCTTGTTTTCCAAAAAAACCTGGCATGGTATCATTTCTCATTGCTTTCTTTGTCCTTTTTCTTCCTGCCGCCAATTCCAAGGGCTGCGCCAAAGGACATCATTGCCATACCGATTGCCACAAACAGACCTGTGCCGGCTACACCTGTCTGCGGAAGCCCTTCTGGAGTCTCATCCTCAATCTCAATTTCCTCCGGGTCTTTCTCTGGTTCTGCCTCCGGAATGCCAAGTGGTATGTCATCCAGAATATCCAACAATTCTTCCGGGTCGAAAACCGTGATTTCCTCGTCCGGGTCACTTGGGTCGTCTGGTATACCAAGCGGAGGTTCATCATCCAGAAATACAATTATTTCATCCGGTGTCGGTGACGGAACAGGAACATCCGGTGTCGGTGTGTCATCCTCATCCGGCGGATTCGGTGTTGAAGTCCCCCCTGGTGTTGACGTTGCCGAATCCGACGGCGTTGGCGAAACGGACGGCTCAACGGACCGCAATGGCACGGTCGGCGTTGGTGTCGGGGTCGTTTCCGGTGTCGGTATCGGCGTTGGTGTGTTCGTTGGGGTCGGTACCGCTGTTGGCGTCGGAATCGTATTGTACGGGGTCGGCGTGGATGTCGGCGTAGCAAACGGGGTCGGTGTACTATCCGCCGGCGGTGTTGTCACTGGCGGGGTGTCTGTTGGTTCAGGCGTCACGGTACTTGTCGGCTCCGGGGTTGAAGTTATCTCACTCGGAGGTGTCACCGTCGGCGTTGGAGTATTTTCTCCCGGTGGTGTCGGTATCGGCGTTTCCGTTGGTGTCGGCGTTACGGTACCCGTTGGCTCCGGGGTTGGTGTTGCCTCTCCCGGCGGTGTCGGTTCCGGCGTTT
>CAJTUA010000009.1:27700-168671 GCA_910579615.1 uncultured Lachnospiraceae bacterium
GTTTCCGTTGGTTCCGGGGTCGGTGTTTCTTCTCCCGGCGGTGTCGGTTCCGGCGTTTCCGTTGGTTCCGGGGTCGGTGTTTCTTCTCCCGGCGGTGTCGGTTCCGGCGTTTCGGTTGTAAACGGAGTCGGCATCGGTGTTGGCGTACCCGTCGGCGTCGGGGTTGAAGTATCCTCCGGTGTCGGCGTTTCTGACGGTGTCGGGGTCGGTGTTATCTTCGGCTCCGGAATCCACTCAAACGTGTTCTTGTGAATCTCACCGCCTCGGACATCAATGTGGTTTGCAAGCACGGAACCATTGTGCGTCTCCAAAACGATAACCGATGCGCACGGCGCAAGGACAACCCCCGCATAGGTCTTTCCTAAGCCGACCTCGCCGTTGTATGAACCAAGATTCCACAAAATCCTTCCCGCATCCCGGCTATACCCGCCACTTATCTGCACTCCGTCCACATAGATATAAGGATTCTGGAATGCAAAGCTGCTTCCATACGCATCCAGACCGATTACATTGACAATCACAGAATAATCCTTTGCGCCGTCCTCGCCCACAAAGGATATAAAACTGCGGTCATTGTCCAACAATGCCGCCGGAAGGGCAACAACATTATTCCTTCCTGCTTTGCACAAAATCGTTATCTTATCTTTTCCGTTTCCTTCCTCCACACGAATCTCAGAAACGCTGCCCGCATAAAGGCTCTCACGGCTTTCCTGCCCCAAAACGGTATAGCCGCCCGAAACATCAAGCCCTAAGGTCTGTGCCCTGCTAAGCGCATTTGCCAGACTCTGCAGTGCCGAAAACGCCTCGTCAAAATGAATGAGTTTGCTGCCCGCCCACGAAGTCAAATCGTCCACGAGGAACACGTTCGTCAAAACATCGTTCGCGGCAATCTTCTTTGGCTGCATGCTCTCGCTCCACAGCATCCACTCGCCGCCCTGGTCCCTTGTCACATAGATGCGTCCTCCCGCATCATCCCTGCCAAGCACCAGGCTCCCGGTCTCCTGCTTAACAATCCGGTTCCAGTCATCTCCCACAAGCTGCTCGATATAAGTACCGGTGTAAGCCCTGTCCTCACAAAGAGCCGTCACACCAAACTGCCCGTTCCCGCCAAGCCTTGCCCGGCGCGCTGCAACATTCCCCTCAAAATCCACGGTCACATCAAGCTCATTTGCAAAAATGGAGAAATCACCCGCGGTTCCAAGTCCGCCGTCCATGGAGGCGTACACGAAATCGCGCAGCACACTGTAGTCCCGCGAAGTCGCATCCCCCGGCCGCAGCATAACGGTCAGCTTATTCTTTCCGCTGCTGTGCCAGTTCACCGAAATCAGCGACTGTGGATTTGACGGTGCAAACGCCACCGTAAGCTCCACCGCCCCCTCCCTCGGTGTCACCTCATAAAGACCCGCATTCTCGGCTCCCACATTATCAATCTTATAGTAATCCCCAGACAGGTTCGCAGGTCCTAACCAGGAAACTGCAGAGCCAGTCGCAGTGATGGAAGCAAAGCCATCCCTGCCAAAAAAAACATTAAAACGTGTGTTCGCCAGTTCCCCTGTAAATCCAGCGACCACCAGTTCCAGAACAAACGGTCCCTCCCCACTATAACGGATTGCCTCGCGTTCCACGTTATCCACCACCATCGTAGTGCCCGTAAACGCATCCGGCTCGGATGCATACGCGGTCATCGGAGAAAAATTCATTACGCACATCGCAACAATGACCATCGTAACAATCCTGATTTTCAATTTTTTTGAAAATCCGCTCATAAATGTCCTCCTTCCGTGTTCTTCCCTTTTTTGTACCCTCCCCCTATAATAAAAATGCCCTCACAGGCACACTTTCCTTTCTTACATCATAGCAAAATTTTCCCAAAAAGTAAATATGATTTTTCATCAGATTTTTCACATTTCAAGTTTTTTTGTACCTTCTTTCGCCGCTTTTTTTGCGGCTTTATGCCCCCTTTTCCAATTTTGTTCCAAAACCCGCTAAAAATGAAAGCTCCCGGCAGGATACCATATCACATAATTTCCATGATACCAATATCCTGCCGGAAGCCAATGCACAGATATGTTTAGTCTGCTGCCCGCACCGTCCGCTCTTCACATTATTTCTTCTCGAATATATTTAATATAGAAAGCACCGCCGGGAACAGCACCCCGGCAATCGGCCAGACAATCCAATTCTCCCTCCAATGGTACCCGTAAAAGCCGGTAAAAAGAAAGATTGCGGCGGCAACAAGCCAATAAACCGTGCAGATTGCTGATTTTACCGGAGATTTTGTCTTTTCCTTTACACTGTAATCCCCCTCCTGCAGCAGCTTCTCATAGCTTGCATGGATAATTCCTGCAAAGACGAAAAAATACACGCCAACCGCCTCAATCACAAACATCAGGCACAGGCACAGCACCATAATAAAATCTTCAAGCTCTCCCCCGGATGCCATGGCACCAGCAAAAAGTGCCATAACACCACAGATACAACTCACGGTTCCAATAATATTATATCTCGTGTAAGTCGGCTCAAACTGGCGCTTGCGCTCTGCCACCATCCCCGTCACACCGTATTCCGTCTCAATAATTTCTTTCTCCAGAAACTCATACGGCTTCGTCTTCATACCACAGCGGATGAAAATCGCGCTGGCACCTGCCACGATGGCAAGCAGGAAAATCATCCCAATCCCTAACGCCGCATCTTCCGACAGCGGAATCATTTTCTGCTCGGCGCACACGCCAAGGAGGAGCAAAGCGACCGGGGAGAGGATGCACAGCAATACGGCAACTGCAATCTGCGGTGCGGTCTGCCTCTTTGCGCGCAAAAACTCATTTGCCTCATCCATGCCCACCCGGCGCACCACACAATCGTTTCCTGCCATATTCAATGCTTCCCCCGGCACTTCCTCCGGTGCCTGTATCTCATCCTTCATCAGATAATCCGTCGTGACACCGAACAGCCTGCTCATCTGAAGGATGCGCTGTAAATCCGGGGTCGCCTGCGCGCCTTCCCATTTCGAAACCGCCTGTCTTGTCACACCTAACTGCTCCGCCAATTCCTCCTGCGACCAGCCGTTTTTCTTCCTCTCAAGAATAATCTTGTCCGCTAAAATCATTGTTTTTTCTCCGTTCCATTTTATTTCCGAAAAAAGATGCGCAAGGATTCCCCGATTCTTCCATCTTCTTTGCGGCTGCCTTCAATCTAGCACGGTGTGCCGTTGCATACAAGAAAACCGCAGCGGGCAATCTGTCAACCGTGGGTTGCAACCGCCATTTTCCTGGTATTCCATACAGTATCCTTCCTCTTATCCCGCTCCATTTTCGAAACATCACGGAAAAAACTTGTTCGGATACAGCCCGGTTCAAAACCAAAATTTCAGCGACAATTCCCTGAATTTTCCATTTCCACGAAACCTTCCTTTGTGTATCCGCCCTTACAGCTCCATCACCTGCCGAATCTCCACCCGGCTCTCCTTCCCGCCCGCATCTTCCTCATCCTTCCTGCTCGTGCGGAACGGTGCCATCGGCAAGCCATTCTTCCCAAAATAATTCACTTCGCCGTAATTTGTCCAACAATAACGCGCATACACTGGTTTTTCTATCCCTTCGGCAAAAAGGCGCAGCACATCCGCATGGTTTTCATCCAGAAAAACCTGCGCCGGTACAAATTTTTTATCCGCCCCCGCAATCTCAAAGCCTTCCGCCGTAACATCCCCAGAAAGCGTGGAAGTGCTTTTTGCCGCAGCCCCTCCGCCTGAAACACCGCCCGCGCCAAAACCACGGTTCCCGCCGCACTTTGCGTCTCTGCCACAAACCACAAAACCATCCTCCGCAAAGTCAAAGCGCACCAACAGCTCCGCGCCACGGCGCACCGCATCCCGGTAAACCGGCCCGAAGGCACTCTTTTTTGTACACAGCCCGTACACGAGCCACATTGCCTGCAGCGCCAGGCGCTCTCCAACAACCTCCTTTTCCTTCGGGTGGATTTCATTGAACTCACCGTGGTCTAAAATCACTGCAATCCCCGTATTTTTCACTGTCTCAAACACACGCATCTGCGCCTCGCGTATCAGGCACCAGTGCCTGTAATCCGGGTCTGCTGCGTAACGGTGCATCGGAAGCTGTACCATCAGAAACGGCAGGCTTAAATCCTCCCAGTCCTCCCTCCATTTTGCAATCATTTCCCGGAACAGGCGCTCGTACATTTTCGGCTTATGGTCATCGCTCTCGCCCTGATAATAAATGAATCCCCGCAAGGTATACGGCATCACCCGCTGCAGCATACACTCATAAAGCCCTGCCGGACGGAACGGGTTGATGCAGCACATTGGCCCCGGCCACTGGTTTTCCCCGCAGCGGCGCTGCACCTCATCCCAGGACATGGCAGGATTCTCAGCATAGCAGGCCGCCGCGCGCACATTCCACTCCGCGTCGTATTTCTCATAGGCGCGGTATTCGGCAATCTGCTGCTCCTCGCTCTTTCCCGCAACCGCCGCCTCATAGTCGTCAAGATAGCTTTTTAATTCCGCATCCCGCGAAAGCGTTTCTTTGTCCATCCATGCGCTTGCCGAGGTTCCGCCCCAGTTGCAGCCGATTACCCCAACCACAACACCAAGCTGTTTTGCCAGGCGTTTTGCAAAAAAATATCCAACCGCCGACCAACATTTTGCGCGTTCCGAATCGAAGGTGCTCCACCCGGAATTTTTCTCCGCCTCGTAAAAATGTGCATCCTTGCAGGCATTCTTCTGTGTGTAATAAAAGCGCACACCCGGATTTATGTCATTTGCCAGAAAATCCATGCCGCCCCGGCAGTTCTGCAATTCAAGCTCCATATTGGATTGCCCGCCCGCAAGCCACACCTCGCCGACGGCCACATCCGCAAATGTGCGCACCACGCTGCCGCAAGAAACTGTCATCGTATCCCCCGCAAACATATCGCCATAGGAATCCGATGCCGCCGCTTTTTTTCCGCTTGCTGCCATCGGGGCAAGTACGGCGCACCAGCGTCCGTTTTCCACGGTGGTTTCCACCCTTTGCCCCAAAAACGCAACCGTGACCCTTGCTCCATCCTCCCCTTCCCCGAAAATTTTCACATTTTTATCCCGCTGCAGTACCATATGGTCGGAAAATACTGCAGCTACGCAAAATTCTGCCATATCCTTCCCCTTTCAATGCCGATACACTTTTACCCCGTATCCGTCCAGTGCCACTTCTCCCTGCTCCCACTGCGCCCCAACCAGCTCAAACATCGGAATGCCAAGCGTAACCGTGACCGCATCTTTCCCATAATTCAACACAAAAATATAGTCTACCGCACCTTTCTTTCGCACGGCAAGCTCGCAGCTTCCCGGCAGGCGCACAATCGCCGCAAACGGTTCTGCTACCCCAAGCCTGCGCAGGAAAACTTTCACATTTTCCACATCAAAGGTGCTCCCGAAATAATACGTCTCCCCACTACCGAACGAATTGCAAATCAGCGCGGGCTCGCCCGCATAGCAACCACCCTCATAGCGCGCAAGCACCTTCGCATCCGCCCCAGTTGGTGCCAGCATATCCCAAAAAACCGGCGCGGCAAGCTTTACCCCGTCCCAGTCCACGCGCACATCCGACTCATCCGGCGCGGCAAGGGAATATTCCGGCACATCCGTTCCGGTCAGATGGGCCGCAAGCCCCGGAAGATTGTCCATCACACAGAACCCGCGCAAATCCTTCTGCCCGGTGCGGCAGCCAACGACAAGCCTTCCGCCCGCCGCCACGTACTGCTCCAAAAGCTTTTCCCTCTGCGGTGTCAGAATTTCCGGATGCGGGTAAAACAGCACGGAATATTTTGCAAGCTGCCCGGCAGTCACTGAATCATCCAGATACACATAGTCAAACATTACATGTTCCTGCTGCAGCGCAACAAACAGCGCATCCTCGCTTTGGCGCTGCAGCCTGCCGTGCCAGTGGTCCACCTCCGCATCCCACTGGTTATCATAATCGCGCACAACCGCCACCTGCGGGGTATAGACAGCACCCGCAACCTCCTGCAAATTGGCAAGCTTTCTATGTATTTCCCGCAATTCCTGAATCCTGCGGTTCTCCCTGCCGGAGTAATCCAAAATCCCATGCCAGTACATCTCCGTGCCAAACGGACAGGTCCGCCACCGAAAATAGCTGATGTAATCCGCGCCATGCGCAATGCTCTGCATCGTCCAGAGTGTCATCTGCCCCGGTCTTGGGGTTGGCGCTTCCATCGAGACATTCCACCCGTTCGCGCCGCTCTGCTGCTCCATAATGCCAAACCGGGGCGAAATTGAGCGCACTTCGGTCAAATTCCTGCTCCACCACCGGTCCTTCATCGGTTCATCCGGCTGGAAGCCATCCACACAGTAACCAAAATTCGGATAGGAATCATAGGTATAAAAGCTCAGGTTATCCCGTGTTAATCTGTGGTTGTCAATATGCCCGAACATGCCGTTCGTCGTGATGAAATCGCCTTCCTTTAAGTATTTGCGCAAAATATCCGCCTGCATCGCCGCAAACGAGCACACACTGTCGGAGATAAAACGAATGTAATCCAAATGCAGGTGCGGGTTCACCGCCCAGGTGTTTGTCCTGCGCGGCACATATACCTCGGAAAATGCAGTATATGTCTGGTTCCAGAACACGGTTCCCCATGCCTCATTCAATTTTTCCACGGTTTTGTATTTATCCTTTAAAAACCGTCGAAATGCCACATTGTCACTCTCCGAATAAAACTCCCAGTTCTCGCAGTTAAATTCATTGTCAATCTGCCAGCCGATAATGGCTGGATGCCCCGCGTAATGGCTTGCGAAGCGCTCCACGATATTGGCACAGAATTCGCGGTAGACCGGCGAATTGTAATTGTAATGCCTCCTCGAACCGTGGCGGATCAAATCGCCGTCGCGCGTTGCGTTTAAGACCTCCGGATATTCCTCCGTCAGCCATGCCGGGGGAGTCGCCGTCGGGGTCGAGAAAATGACGCGCATCCCCTTTGCCTGCGCCAAATCAAGAAAATCATCAAAAAATCCGTAGGTGTATTCCCCCTCGCGCGGCTCAACCTTACTCCACGCAAATTCCGCTATGCGCACGACCTCAATTCCTGCCTCCTTCATGCGGCAAAGGTCGCTTTCCCACATTTCACGCCCCCAGTGTTCCGGGTAATAGCAGGTGCCAATTGTGATATTCGTTCCGTCCAAAACCTGCCCCATTTCAAATTTCCTCCTCTTTTATATTTATTCCCGCAAAAAATCCACATCTTTCGACAGACGCACCAGTTCCTTTACTTCCTCCACCGCAAGCTTCGTGTAGTCCGCCAATTCCTGTGCGTCCGGCAGCACGCCATTCTCCTTTGCCATATGCTTTGCCGCCTCGTGTAAAAGCCCAAGCTTTGCGACAATGCGCTCCTGTTCATCACCGTATGCGGTCTGCCCGTCAATATGCTCCGCGATGGCAAGGCGCACATACTCGCGGATGTAGGCAAGCGGCTCTGCCTGGCTCTTTTTTCCGGTCAGCTCCCTTAGCACCTGCATCAGCGCGATATTGCCCTCCTGAATCAAATCCTCCACATGCACGCCACGCCCGCGGTATCCCTTTGCAACCTCGACGACCTCGTGGAGCGACGCGTGCAAAAGTTCATCAAAAACCGCCGCCTCCCCATCCAGAAGGCGCATCGCAAGCGCAAGCCGCTCTGCCTGCTTTATCTGCCGGAACGGTTCGATTTCTTTTAGGTAAACTCGAAGATAGCGGGAATCTTCCTCGCCATTTTCCGCGTTTCCTGCCGTCCTTGCGCTGCTCCTTTCCGCCTTCTTCCTGCCATCACTCCCCGCATCCTCCCCTGTATGCTCCATCGGCTCAATGCGTATCCCCTGTATCGTAATTTTCTTCTCAAACAGATAGCGGTAAATCAGGTCGTACTGCGCTTCGCTTAAGTCCATCCCATCAAAGCTTTCCTCCACCTGTGCTTTCGTGAGCACATTGCCGTTGCCCTGCGCGTAGTCCGCAAGCCCCAAAAGGGCTTCCATAAAACTGTTCTGGTCCATCCTTTTTGTCACCTTTCTTTATTGAGAGTACCGCATATTCCCCTTCCAGACCCTATTCACGGCAGTGGAATTTTTTTTCTGCCATTTGCAGTTTCCTGCAAATTAACATCTTAAAAAAATTCCACTGGGGTCTGTACAGGGAATATGCTGTTTTTGAGAGTACCGCATATTCCCCTTTTTTACGGTTTGTTTGCCGCATTTTTTGCGAGTTCATAGATATCCAGAAATATCTGAAACCCCTGTTTGAATTCCGCCGGCGCAAACACGCCGCACTTTCCCGCGTACTCAAACAGGTAACTTGCAAACGCCACGAAATTCAGATGCGCAAGCAGCATCTGGTATTTTTCCTGTTCATAGTATTTCGCAAGGATATCGTGCTCATACACCGCAAGCTCACGAACCTCTGCATCTGTTTTTTCTGCAAGCATCTCCTCCATCCGCGCAAAGTCCTGCTGCATGAAAACTTCCTTTAAATCCGTACAAAAATTATTTAACTCCTCCGTCATCCGCGTTTCCTCCAAAAAATTTCTCACATCTGCACATGCTGTATCACAATCTGCAGCTTTTTCGTATCGCGGTATTCATTGATGGACGGATAATAGATAACGGACATGCGCACGCCCATATCCTGCCCGCGGTACATCCCACGCACGGTCTCCTTCCCATAGCGGGAAAGCATCTCCTGCTCTAACGCCTCCCCATCCCCAAAGTACAGCGCGTCCATACGCGTGCCATACGCGTCCTCCATCAGAAACCGGAACATTTTTCGCTCCTTGCCGATTGCCGTCATCCCGCAAACCTTCAGGTTCCTCTCAGCAAACACTGGCTTTTCATTGCCCTTCCCATGCGGCTCTAAGACCGAAAGTTCCTCAACCAAACCAAAGGAAAGCCCCGAGAGCGCCAATACGGCATCTATTGATATTTTAAGGGTAAGGTCTTCTTCTGTCAATCCGCACCTTTCATTTAATGCCTGCCGAAACGGCACAAGATTTTCCTCCGGGAGCGAAAGCCCCGCCGCCATCGGATGCCCGCCGTACTTCGTCAGAAACTGCCCGCACTCCGTCAGTTTTTCGAACATGGAATATTGTGGGATGGAGCGCGCGGAACCCTTTAAGCCTTCCTCCGCCTCCGTCAGCACAATGACAGGACGGTTGTAGCGTTCCCTTAGTCTGCCCGCGATAATCCCCGCAAGGCTTTCATGGCAGTCCCTGAGTAACAGCACCAGCACTTTATCCTGCAAAAGCTCCGAATTTTCCACCTGCGCGACGGCTTCCTTTACGCCCTTTGCCGTCATATCCTTGCGGATGTCATTGAGTTCTTTCAGCTTCGCTGCAATGCTGCCTGCTTCCTCTGCGTCCTGCGAAAGCAGCAGCCTTACGCCGCGCTCCGCTGTTTCTAAACGCCCCGTCGCATTGATGCAAGGACCAACCACATAGCCGAGCTGATAGGCATTCAATGTCTCACAGCAGATGCCGTTCGCCTCACAGATTGCCCGGATTCCCGGATTTTCGCTCTGATGCAGCGCTATAAGCCCCATGCTTACAATCGCGCGGTTTTCCTCCGTCAAATCCATCACATCGCACACCGTAGCAATTGCGGCAAACGCCACGAATTTTTCCGCGCATTCCCGCTCCTTCCCGCATGCTACATAAATCAGTTCCGCCACCTTGTACGCGACCGCCGCCCCGCAAAGCCCCTTGTATGGGTAGTGGCAATCTTCCTGCTTCGGATTTACAATTGCGTCGGCATCCGGAAGCGTAGCGGGCAGCTCATGGTGGTCGGTAATTAACACCGTCATCCCGCACGCTTTCGCGTAAGCAGTCTGTTCCACGGCGGAAATCCCATTATCACAGGTCAGCAGCGTGTTAACCCCCGCTTCCTTCGCCTCTTTTACGAGCCGCAGATTCAGCCCGTAACCATCCTTTACCCGCTCCGGAATCGCAAAATCCACCGCCGCGCCACATTCCGTCAGCGTCTGCATCAATATGTAGGTGGACACAACACCGTCCACATCATAATCCCCGATGATACGGATGCGCTCCCCCGCCCGTATCTTTTCCATCAAAATCCCCGCTGTCTTTTCCGCGTCCTTTAAGCGCTCCGGCGCATGCAGCTGCGCCTTGTCCGGATGCAGGTACGCCCCCATTTCTTCCGGCGTTTTTAAACCCCGGTTTACCATCAGGCGCGCTATGACCTCACTGACGCCAAAGCGCGCTGCAATTGCCTTAAAATCCGCCGAGCGGTTTTTCACCATCCACTTTTCTTTCACGTTGCTCTCCTATTTTAAGTTCCGTATGCACCCCTTCCAGACCCCTCACCCGGCAGTGGTATTTTTTCTTTTTTCCACATTCTTGTGCGGCTTCAGCTCAAAAAAATCCCACTGGGGGTCTGTACGGCCGCATACTGTTTTTAAGTTCCGTATGCACCCCTTAAATCCAAAAGGAGGCTGCATTTGTATGTCCTACAAACCCAGCCTCCCGTCATCGGATTTCTTTTTTACTCCTCGCTTTTCCCCGCCCGGAACTTATTGATAGTGTACCAGAGCGTCCCCGCTAAAAATACGGAGGAATACGCGCCGCAGACGATGCCTGCCATCAGTGGGATGGAGAACTCACGGATGGAAGAGACACCGAAAACGGAGAGCGTCAGCACCATGACAAAGGTCGTGAGTGAAGTATTGATGCTTCGCGACACGGTCTGGCTGATGCTTGCGTTCACAACATCCTCAAGCGAATCTTTCTTTAACTTCTCCTTCATATTCTCGCGGATACGGTCAAACACAACAATTGTCGCGTTAATCGAGTAGCCGACAAGCGTGAGCATACACGCAATGAAGGCATTGCCGACCGAAATGCGCGATACCGCGTAAATCATCAGCACGAAAAGCACGTCATGGCAGAGCGCTAACACAGAGCTCGCCGCAAACCCAAGATTCTTAAAGCGAATCCAGATGTAGAGCATCATGCAGATCGTCGCCACAACGACCGCCACAACCGCATCCGATTTCATCTCGCCGCTGACGGTACCGCTGATGCTTGTCGAGGTGATGTCCTCGCCCGAAACCCCATATTTTTCGTGCAGCGCAGCTTCAAACTTCGCCTTATCCTCAAGGTTTAAAAGCTCCGTCTTCACAATCGCCGCTTCCGCGCCCTGAATCTGGACAACCTCCCCCGGAATGCCAAGCGTATCCATGACAAGTTGTTCTAACTCCTTGTTTCCCGGAGCCGTGCCCTCAAAGATAATCTCTGTCGAGGTTCCGCCCATGAAATCCAGGCCATAGTTCAAAGCATTTCCGGTCTTTCCCTTCCCAACCAGCATTGAGACAACCAGAACAACAATTACCACGCCAAAAACAATGGCGTATTTTAAAATGTGCTTTGTGAAAGCGAAGACCTTTCCTTCCTTCTTAATGCCATAGAACTTCTCGTGGTCAAGACCAACATTGTAAAGCGCATTTAAGATAAACTTTGTCACAAACAGCGCCGTTCCCATCGAGAGCACGATACCGATTGCCAGTGTCTGCGCAAAGCCCTTGATGGTACCCGAACCAAGGAAATAAAGCACCGCCGCCGCAATCAGGGTCGTCACATTGCCGTCGATAATTGCGGAAAGCGCCTTCTCAAAGCCCTTCTTGATGCTTGAGCGCACGGTCTTGCCGGTGCCAAGCTCCTCGCGGATACGGGTAAATACAATGACATTCGCATCCACCGCCATGCCAATCGAAAGAATGATACCCGCAATACCATACAAAGTAAGCGTCACATTGAACAGGTTCAGGCAGATAACCATCACGGTCACATACAGGCAGAGCGCAAGGCTTGCCGCAAGGCCCGGAACCCGGTACATAGCAATCATGAAAAGCAGGACAATGATAAAGCCAATCACACCCGCCATCAAGGAGGTGTTAATCGCCTCGGTTCCAAGCTTCGCGCCGACGACCGTAGAGCGGATTTCCTGCAGCTCAAGCGGGAGCGCACCGTTGCGGATAATGCTCGCAAGCTGCTTTGACTCGTTGTAATCCTTCTGCCCGTTGATGACCGCGTTCCCATCCGAAATATGTGCCGATACCATCGGGGCGCTGTAGACCGCGCCGTCATAGACAATCGCGATAATGTTGCGGATGCTCACCCCCGTCTGGCTGTAATAGCTGTAAGCATATGAAGTCGCTTCCGAAAAACGGCTCTTGCCAGAATCGTTTAACGTAAGCTTTACCTGATAATCATTCGCGCCAAGGCTGTTCTGCCCGATTACCGCCTCCGCCCCCGCGATACATGCGCCGTCGATGACAACATCGCCATCCGCAATGATATCGTCGAGCGGGCGCGCCAGCACATAGCCCCCCGCCTCGGAATCGTATACAATATTTGCCTCACCCTCCGCAGACTGCCCGTAGATAAAATAAATCTTCCCGGCATCGCCGAGCTTTTCCAGAACCTCGTTCGCATCCGTCACATCCGGAATATCCACATTGATTCTCGTATCCCCTTCCATATAAACGGCCGATTCGCTGTTAAAATCCTGCGCACGAAGCTGCATTTTGTAGAAGGTATCATCCATCTCCTGCTTCGTCGGGTTTTCTTTGACCGCTTCATATGTGATGCTGACGCCACCCGCAAGGTCAAGCCCCAACTTAACATCCGACATACTTCCCCATTTTTTTGAACCAATCCCGCACACTGCCACAAACGCCGTGGCCGCGATGACCACCACCGTAAGCAGAAGCGAAAGGATTCCCTTTTGTTTGACTTTCATCGTTGTTCACTCCTTTGATTTCCCGCACGTTTTCTTGCTGTTTCCATTAACAACCACTACATTATAGCACTCGGCTTACTTCTTGGCAACCAAAATGTAAAATTTTTGCTTCACCGGCAAAATTCCCGACAAGCAAAGGGGCTGCCACGCGACAACCCCTTCCCTCTCAGAAATATTTTTTACTTCCCCACAAATTCCCTTTTTTCAGCTCACTGTACTCGTTAAACGCGCGCTCAAGAATCTGTTTTTCGTTTGCAAATTTCAGCATGTGGTACGCCTCATGAAATTTGTAATACCCCGAGTCCATAAAAAATTCCTCTCTTTGTGGCTTGCTGTAATAACTGTCAGACATCATCAGATACCAGTGCACATCCTTTTGCACTGTATTCTGGGGCGTATTAAAAGTGTACTGGCTTTTACCGACATACTTAATGATCTGCGCCTGAACCCCGGTTTCCTCACGAACCTCGCGGACCGCTGTCTCTTTGTATTCCTCGCCTTCTTCCACAGTGCCCTTCGGCAGGACCCAGCCCTCATACTTGTTTTTGTAATTCTTGTAGAGCAGCAGAATCTTCCCTCTGAATATAACAACACCACCACAGCTCGTTGCTTCGATCATCGCAATGCCTCCTGCCTTTGGTGTTCCCAAACCTGCCTCATAGTATACACTATCCGCGAATTGATTTCAAGTGAATTTACGATTTTTACAAAAAATGCAAAATATTTCCTGCCCGGAAATTCTGCTTGTGGGGACTGGAAAAAAGCAGGAAGATATGATAAAATAAAAGCATAAAACATTCGGAAATGCATTTCCACATGGGAGGTTGTTATGAAAAAAACAATTATTTTTCTTTTGGTTGTGGCGCTTGTCATCGGCGGCTTTGCCGCACTGACACACTACGCAAACAAGGTATATTACAACGAGGATGATACCACCGGCAACACCGCCGGGAATCTCTACAATGGCGGTCTGTACTGCGAGATTGGCGACACCATCTATTTCGCCAACCCTTCCGACGACGGCGCATTCTACTCGATGGATACGGACTGCACCAATGTAAAAAAGCTCTCGACGGACAAGGTCGCTTCGCTCAATGCGGATGAGCATTATGTATATTATTCCCTCCGCAATTACGCGAAAGAGAATATCAGCGTCAGCGTCTTAACCTTCCGCAATACCGGTATTTACCGCTACGCGCGCAAAAACGGCAGGGTGGCGATGCTCTTTGACGGCGCAAACGCTGTGTCCTGTCTTTATGGAAACACCATTTACTACCAGCATTATGATACAAAAACAGCCATCCAGCTCCACAAGGTTGACATTGACAAAAAAAACGCGGGGCTGGTCAACACGGATGGCATGGTTCCCGCATCCATCTATAACGGCGTGCTTTACTACGCGGGCGATGAAAAAGACCACTATATCCACGCGCTCAATCTCGCGACCGGAAGCAATTCTGTACTTGTCCATGCCAACAGCAGTATGCCGATTGCCATGCCCGGCGGCATATACTATATCGCCATGAACGACGGTTACGCGATTTACCGCGTCGGCTACGACGGAAGCGGTCCGGAAAAACTTGTTGATGAATTCTGCTTTACCTACAATATCACCCCTGACGAGCATTATCTTTTCTACCAGATTGACGGGGGCAACGACAACCGCATCGTGCGCCTTGACCTTACCACGGGCATTGCGCAGACCATCATGGACGGCAATTTCAAACAGATTCATGTCACAAGCCGCTATGTCTTCTTTTCCGATTTTGACGATACGCACACCTACGCTTACCAGCGTTCCGACGGCACTGTAAACATCTTTGAGCCGCCGGTACTTGAAACAAAATAACAGGATTTTTCACACAAGGCCATGTGCAGGGCAAACTAGCTTCCAGCACTGCCCTGCCAGAAAAGCCGGAAAGCCACACACGGGTTCCTTTCCGGCTCTTTCTTTTTAAAAAGGGGCATCTCTTAAAAAACGATGTCACCCTTTTCCCACTTTCACACTGCACGGATACCATAACGCCCCATCCCATACGCCGCATCCATTCCCGCTGCCCGCGCAAAGAATTCCTGTGCCTTTTCTTTTTCCCTAAGCCCCAGGTTTCCAAGCGCCATCAGATAATAGCAATGCGCCCGGTTCTTCTTCGTGCAGTCCTCATCAAAAATCAAAAAATCCGGCAGGGAGACCGCGAAATACTCGATGCGGACATTATCGCGCAAATGCTGTTCCCCATAATCAATCAGGCGGTAAAACCTTGCCTTTGCCTTCGCGCTTTCCCCGAGCTTTTGCCATGCAAGCCCCTGATAAAGAATCATTTCCGCAGGCTGGTCATTGTAATACATTGCCCCTGCTGGCTCATCGGTTCCCTCTGTAGCAAGCAGATAGCATTCCCTCGCTTCTTCTTCCCTCTCCTGTGCCTGAAGACATAGCCCAAGCTGATAATACAGGTGATTATCCTTTGTTCCCTCCAATTTCCCCTCACCCAGATTTTCCGGGTATACAAGCGCACGCCTTAAGAGCTGTTCCGCCTGTGCAAAACTGCCATCCTGCATTTTTTCCTTCGCCAGTTCCAAAAGTGCAAGCGCATACTGTGTGGTAATTTTTCCTTCGCCGCCTTCCCACGGGTGAAAATGCCGCCCCATCATACATTCCAGCGCCTTTTCATGCGCCCCCGCCGCATTGAGCAGTGTGACATATTCCACATAAAGGTCGTCGCGCGCTTCTGCTAACCGCGGATATGCCTCGTAATTTGCAAGGCGCATTGCACAATCCATGCCAAGCTTTTTGTAGAGCTGGTCGAGTTCAAGGAATACCCTTGCGTCCGAAGTATCCAGTGCAAATGCACGTTCCAGTTGTTTCCTTGCACCCTCCTTATCCTGCTTTTTGTTATAGTACGCAATTGCAAGATTGCGGTGCACCGTTGGGAAATCCCCATCCATCTGTTCTGCTATCTCCCACAGGGAAACCGCCTCCTGCCACTGCAATTTGTCATAGAAGAGATTCCCAAGGTAGTACGGCGCTTTTTTCCTGCATCCCCTTTCCATGGCAAAACGCAGTACCGTGATATCCTCCAGTTTATTCGGGAAACAGTAATCTGCCGGGCGATTTTCCGCCTCCGCCAAAATCTCTGCCACCGACAGGCCACCCTGCCCGGCTTCCTCCTGCAATCCATCCTGCAGCTGCCACCGGTAAAGATAATATCCCTCGTAATATTTTAGCAGCGGCGTTATCTCTTTGCATTCACGCAGCAGCCCGCACGCTTCCTCATACGCGCCAAACTCCGCGTAATCCCTTGCCGCCATAAGATAATTTTCCGCAAAGCCCCGCAGTTTTTCGGAAAATACCTGCTGTGTTTCTGGCAATTTTGATGATTTTTCCACCTGCCCTGCCGTCAGCGCCCCACAGAGCACTTCCTCCCTGCCCGAAACAAAATCAAACGAATCAAGTGCTAAGTTCTCCCTCCTTAACAAAGCGGCTTCCTCCACCCGGCCAAGTTTTCTCAGCAAATAAGCCTTCAGCCCCCTTGCCTTGACATTGTGCGCATTCCGGACAAGCGATTTTTCCACATGCTCTGCGGCGGATGCCCATTTTCCTTTCCGCGCATCAAGTACCGCCAGATAGTAATACGCCTTCTCCTGCTGTTCCGCGCTCCATGCCGCCTTGTAAAAATTCTCGTATGCCTCCTGCTCATAATCCTTAAGCGCAGATTTTCCCTCCTGCGCCGCCTCATCTGTTTTTGCATCCGACATGCCGTCACACGGCAACGCATGTTCCTTTGCATGCAATCTCTGCCCGCACGCGAATGCATTTTCCGCGCGGTAAAAAAGTGCCAGACCAAGCAGATAGTACGCCTCGCTGTGGTACGGGTTCGGATTTTTCCATGTCAGGCGCTTTATGGCACGCCGGAAATATTCCTCCGCCTGCGCAAACTGCCCCTTAGAAAGCAAAAGCTTTCCGTAGGCTGTATTGATGCGGATATCGTCCGGGTCGCGCTTTAACCCTTCAAGATAATATGGGTCCGGCAGGAATGTCGCGTGGCGGTATTGCTCCAAATGCTGCCCGGTCAGATAAAGCTCCTCGTTCGTCCTTATCTTCTCCGGCTCATCCGCCGCCTGCGCAGGCTCCGGAAGCTCCCGGATTTCCTCCTCCTGCTCCCTGTAGCTGACCAATACCCTTCCCTGCGCCAACACTTCCAAAGACAGCCCCTCCCGCTGCGCAAGGGAATTTCCCGTCCCCGCAAGAGGAATCTCTTTTTGGAAGATCTTTGTCGGCGAAAGCTCTGTTTTCTCCTCAAACAAGACCTTTTCCCCCGCGCACAGGCGCACTGCCACCTCCGGATAGCTTGCGGTTGCGTACACGACAACCTTCGCCTTCCCATCCCCGCCAGAAAGCGAAACCACCGCCTCCTTCGTCGCATTTTTCACTTCCCCTGCCGCCTTATATGGCATGAAATACTGGCAAAACGTTTTCTCCTCAAACGGCTTTAGCCATGTGAAATCCGGTTGGTTGTCCGTGTAAACCCCCGTCATCAACTCAATGTATGGTCCGTCCTCGTCCGTCAGATTGCGGTCCCACGCCTGCCCGAAATCACCGCAACCCCATGTCCACTGTTTTTTGCCCGGTGAAACATGGTGGTCCGCCACATGCAAAAGCCCTGCCTCCTTCCCGTAGTCGTAGCCGCCCACAAAATCATAGCTCGATTTCTCTGCCATGTAGGAGGTCGGTACCGGAATATTTTTGTAGCGGGAAATGTCCACGCCCTCGCTGTAATCCTTTTTATAATACACCCCGGTTGCAATCGGGAAACGCGATACATCGCGCTTGCCGTGGTCCATGACCGCGTGCACATCCGGCGGGAAAATGGACTGTGTCTGGTCGTTGACCGCAACTGCAGGATTCGCCCACCATAAAAAGGTCTGCGGGAGCGGTGTCCGGTTGTAGAGCTGCCCGGTAATCTCGATATATGCTCGCCCCGGATACAGCGCAATTTTTGTGATTGCCTTTGTTCCGTTAATCCGGTCCACATCATGAAGCAGAACCGCCGCGTATTCTTCTTTCTGCTCTATCATATAATCCACCGGAAGGAAAGTGCCAGGCCGATGGTGCTGCGGCCAGTTAAACTCGATTCCGCCCGAAATCCAAGGGCCCGTCAGGCCGACCAGCGCCGGCTTAATCACATGGTTGTAATACACAAAATCATAGCCATTCGTCTTGTCGTATGCCCGCTGGATACGCCCGCCAAGCTGCGGCAGAACCATCACCTTCAAATACTCGTTTTCCAACATAACGGCATCGTATTCTTTATCTTTTTTCTCATCGTAAATGCTCTCAATGGTCGGGTAAGGATAAACCTTGCCGCTGCTGCCCTGATAGACACGCTTCTCCAAAAACATCGGATTTTTTTCTGCTTGCCCAATCTCATAGGTCGGTATTACAACCTTTTGCTTCCATACGTTTGCTCCGTTCATGGCTGCCTCCTTGATTTATATTTTATGCTGTAAATATACCGCATTTTCACCGCAATTTCATTATGATTCCCTGCTGTTTCATTTATATTTTTTGCGGTTGAAATTTTACCGTGAATCCGCTATGATAAAAGGGGGGGGCGTGCTTCCCCCAAAAACCATCCAAAAAAATAAGGAGGAGCTTCCCATGAAATCCTGCGAAAAATATATTGGCAGTCCGTCCGACTATTACATCCACACGCCGAGCGTCACCGCGAAACAGCTCTTTTTCTATCCATTGCAGTGCGGGCATTTCCTGTACGAGCCAGGCTATTTTTTAAGCCGCGAGGCTTTTGACAGCTTTTTGCTTATGTACGTGCAAAAAGGCAGCATGGCGTTAGAATATCAGGGCGAGAGGCGCGAAATCCATTCCGGGCAGTTTTTGTTCCTCAACTGCTATCTGCCGCATACTTACTACACGGACCAGGGCTGCGACTGCCTCTGGTGCCATTTTGACGCAGTATTGGCACACGGTTTTTATGACGCGGTTGTCTCCCAATCCGGTACGGTGCTCACCCTGCCAAACCCGTACCCTGCCTTTGAGAAGCTAAATACCATCTACGAAATATTTAAAAACAGGAGCCCCATAAAGGAGCCCCTGATTTCCAAATACATTACGGACCTTCTGACTATCTTTCTTTTAAGTCCGCAAAAAAACGGGGATGCAATGCATCAGGCAGACCTTCTGGCCGAAACGATAACCTATATCAACGAGCATTTTGCCGAGGATATCTCCGTTGAAATGCTCGCCCGGCGCACCGGGCTAAGCCCCTACCATTTTATCCGTGTCTTTTGCAGGCAGACCGGCTTTACGCCGCACCAGTACCTTGTCAATGCGCGCATTGCCGCCGCGAAATATTTACTGAAAAACTCTTCCCTCTCCACGAAAAGTATCTGTTTTAAGACTGGGTTTTCCTGTGAAAGTGTTTTTTGCAGCGCGTTTAAAAAGCATCAGGGGATGACCCCGACGGCTTACCGCAATTCCTGAGAGGATTTTTCCGCCACCAGCCCTGCAATTACTTCCTCGCCAATCCGGTTTGCAGGCGTAAAATCCTCCGAATCCAGATAGGCGTAAATGCTGCGAAGCAATGCCCTGCATTCCGGGTATTGCTGCAGGTTGTGAAGCCCTAAGGAGGAGAAAAAGAGCCTTCCGTTGCCGCAGCGGCATTCCAGCAGCTGTGCCATCGGGCGCAGATACGCGTAGCTGTCAAGCTCCGCAACAATGGTTTTTATGCGTTCTGGCAAAATTACCGCGCGCTGTACTGCCATCACCCACCATTGCCAGTCCGTGTGAAACTCCGTCGGGAAATCCTGAAAAAGCGGGTGGTTCTCCTCAATCAGCTGCCCCATCCCTCCCTCCTGCCCGGCGAACGTGCCGACCGACCAGAAATCGGTTGTAAACTGCGCCTTTATGGAATTTGGCATACTTTCTTTTGTCGAATCCGGTGCAAGGTAAACAATCCCGCCCTCCTGCAATACCTTTTTTGCCTCCTCGTCAAAAAATCTTGTCTCGTATACTTTTTCCGGGCGTTCCACTTTTGCCGCCGGGTAAACCCAGAGCGGGTAATGGTTGCGTACCCCTGCGATTTCAACCGTCAATTCCAGCTTTGCCGCATGCAAAAAGCTTTCCAGGCAAATCACAAGCTCCCCTGCGCCTGTCAGTGTTCCTTGATGGCAGGTAAGCACTTCCCCGCCCATAAGCGCGCCCTGTACCTTTGTCCGCGCGTCTTCTGGCACACCACAGGCGACAAGCGTATAGCGCAGCGTTCCGCAAATATCCTCTTTCCCATAATTGGCAACCAAAACGGATGCTTTTAAGGTTTCCGTATTCTCATACGTATATTTCCCAAGCAGCACAAGCGGAAGCTGCGCGCAAAAAAAGCTGCAAAACCTCTCTGGCTGTGCAAAAGCATACGGCTTTGGCACAAGGTGGGAATTCATCATGCCGACCAGCGCCGTTCCCTGTCCCGGAAAATCCTGCAGGCCAAGCAGGGAAAGCCCCGACATGGACGGTGTGCGCAGTACCGCCTCGACCTCCTCGCGGTAGCCGATAAGCGCAAGCTCCCCGGTCGCCGCAACCTGCCGCTCCCATTCCCCTGGCGCAATCCCCTGCTCCCTTACACGTTTTTGTATCATCCGCAGATTTTCCGGCTCCGCCACACCGCAAAAATAAGATAGCTCCGAAAAATCCGGCAGCACTTCAAACTGGCCAACTTCAAAGCCAAACACGGGCTTTTTGTAATTTTCCCTTAAAACCTGCATCGCGGCGGTGTAATTTTTTGATGCCCCCGGGTATTCTTTGTTGATATAGCCTTCCATGTTCGCGAAGGTTCCCCGAAGCTCACCGCCGCAATGGCTCTGCGCCGTGTAAAAATCACTCTCCGCCTCACATCCGTTCCCGCCGTAATGATTGTTCGAGCCGTCCGCAATCAGCCTTGTCATATCCAGGGCGTGCGCCTGCCCTAAAAGCTCACGCATCCTCTCATGCCCCGCCTCGTCCGTCTGCAATTCATTGCCAAACGTCAGCATCACAAAGGAGGGATGGTTTGCGTAAAAAAGCAGCAGCTCACGCAATTCCGTCCGGTAATATGCATAACTTTCCTCCGTCAAAAACGCATTTTCCGGATTCCAGCAAGACAGCTCCGGCTGCAGCAAAAGCCCAAGGCGGTCCGCCGCCTCAAACGCCGCCCTTGGCGGGCAGTGCGAGTGGAAGCGCACATAGTTGACACCGTAGCGCTGATACCTTAAAAGCACCGTCCGCCATTCCTCCACGGTCATTGGCTCATGTCCGCTTTCCGGGAATTCCGCACAATTTACTTCGCCGCGCAGGAAAATGGTCCGCCCGTTTAGCGCAAGCCTTCCCCCGTGGTTTCCGGAAAAACTGCGGATACCAAAAAGGACGGTCATCGGCTCTGGTCCATCCCCCTGTACCGTCAGCTCGTACAGCTCCCCTTCCCCCTCATCCCAGAGGCGCACATTCTTTGCAAGAGGCAGTTCCGTTACAATTTCCGTCCTTCCGGCAGGAACATTTACCTCCACCTTCCCATCCTGTTGTAAGGCATCGCTTGTAATTGAAAGCTCGCCCTTCCATCCGCTTTCGGCCTCGATTTCAACATGGACACAAAGCCGGTCTGCAAGTGCATTCCCCCTGCCATCTGCACACACCGGATACACGCGCAATGCATGGAGAAAAACCGGCTCCTGCACGCGGATGCGCAGATATCCCAACAGCCCGTTCCAGTTCGTCTGTGTCTCGTCTGTCGCGGTTGAAGAATACAGAATATCCTTCGCCGGAAGCCCCGGATAGCGGTTGTCCGACAAAAACACCAGCTCATCCTCCCCCGAAAGCATTCCCGTCACTTCAAAAATATGGGGGCTTACAAGTGTCTGTGGGCGAAAATGGGCGGCCTCTTTTCCGTTTACAAAAAGGCGCAGGCATCTGGCGCGCTCCACCTCCACAAAAAGGCGCTTTCCCTGCGGTACTCTAAAATGCAGCTTTTTTATGAATTTTGCCTCCCCGGTAAAGGTGTGTTTTCTCATAAAGCGGGTCGGTAATGGTTCCTCCCCCAACCCAATTCCGTTTTCATCCAAAGTTCCCGGAAGCATCATGCGGCAGGGCTTTGCGTCTCCGGCCATGACACTCCATAAACCGCTTAAATCATATGTCTCCATGGTACGACCTCCTTTTTATGTTGCCCTTATATTTTTCTCTTTCCCTCTTTTCTTCCCTGCGGTTCGCTCTGTTGTTTTCTTTTTAAATATAACGCTTTCCCTCCCCGGTTTCATTATGATTCCCTGCGCTTTTGTTTATATTTTTTGCGGCCGTGGCAGGATTTTACAGCCTGTTCGCATAAAAATCCATTCCACGGGAAGCGCATGAAAACAAGTCCGCATCCCCCTGTTCCCAGGACGATGCGGACTTCCTTTGATGTCTTCTTCTATTCCTTATCGGATTTTGCGCCTTTATTTCTCCTTACACACCTGAAAAATGTAAAACTTCAAATAATACGACTCCTCCGCCGCCCACAAAATCGGATGGTCCGGTGCCTGCGTGCGGTACTCCACCTGGCGCAGCCTTTTATGTACGCTGTGCGCCGCCTGCCCGACCGTCTGCGAAAAAAGCTCCGGTGTCATAAAATGTGAGCACGAACAAGTTGCCAGATAACCGCCATCTTCCACCAACTTCATTGCCCTTAAATTTATCTCCCGGTAACCCTTCACCGCATTTTTCACGGAATCCCGCGATTTCGTAAACGCTGGCGGGTCAAGGATGACAAGGTCAAATTTCTCCCCCTTTTTCTCAAGTTCCGGCAGCAGTTCAAATACATCCGCACACAGAAACTGCACCCGCCCGCCCAGACCATTCAGCTGCGCGTTCACCCTTGCCTGCGCAATGCCAAGCTCCGAGGCATCCACCCCCATCACCTCGCGCGCGCCGCCAAGCCCTGCATTGAGCGCAAAAGAACCCGTATGCGTAAAGCAGTCCAGTACACGCATCCCTTTGCTTAGTTTCTGGATGGCAAGACGGTTATATTTCTGGTCAAGGAAAAACCCCGTTTTTTGCCCGTCCTGAATATCCACCTCATAGAGCACCCCATTTTCCTCAATCCGGACTTTGGTCTCAAACGGTGTTGTCAGAAAGCCCTTCACGCGCTCCATCCCCTCAAGGCTTCGCACCTTCGCGTCGCTGCGCTCGTAGATGCCGCGGATATGGATGCCGTCCTCTTTTAACATTCCGGTCAGGAGCGATAAAATCCTGTCCTTGATGCGGTCAATGCCAAGCGCAAGCGACTGCACAACAAGGACATCTGAAAATTTGTCCACCACAAGCCCCGGAAGAAAATCCGCCTCGCCGAAAATGATACGGCAGCTTGCAGTATCCACCGTCCGCTTGCGGTATTCCCATGCATCGCGCACACGCATTGCCAGAAAGTCCTCATCCATCTCCTGCCCCTTTTTCCGGCTCATCACGCGCACGCGGATTTTGGAATTCACATTGATGAAACCCTTTGCGAGATAGTATCCGTCAAAATCCAGCACATCGACAAAATCCCCGTTTTCAAACGCCCCGTCCACCTTGTCGATTTCATTATCGTAAATCCAGAGACCGCCCGCCTTTAAGCTGCGCCCCTCCCCTTTTTTCAAAACAACCTGCGCCATACCGCCTCCCCTTTCCTTTTGCCCGTCGGTTCATAAGAACAAAGGCACTCCCGAAAAATCATTGTTTCACGAGGTCTTTTTCAAAAATACAAATAACTTGCTAAATACATAATTGAGTATAATCACAATCACCGCCAACGACGCTTTCACGATTAACCCGTTAAATTCCAGCTTTTTCACAAAAATCAGGATGCCCCCCTCTTCCACAAGGAAAGTCAGGAAACGCGCCGCATAAAATTTCAGTATTTTGCGCCCCTCCGCAGGCCAGCCCTTAAATTTGCTGCGGAAAACCCAGAACGCATTGACCGCATAGGCAAACGCCACGGTCAGAACCCAGTCGATTGCATTTCCGGTCAGTTCCTCCACACCGATTTTCTCCACAATCAGCCAGTATAATACCCAGTTGACCAAGGTGGTAAGCACCCCCGAAATCAGGTAAGTGATGACCTCCCTTGTCATAAAAATATCCCAAAGCTTAAAAAACAGCTTTACAAGCGGATTTGTGCTTGCCCGCAGCGCGGACTGTTTTTTTGTTTTTTTTTCTGTCTCCATCTAAGATGCCCTCCCTCACGCACGTTTCTTCCGGCTGATTTCCTGCATTTTTTCTTTGTCAAGCTCATAGTGGTGTATCACGCACAAGCTAAAAATCCAACCGAGCATCGGCACGATACAGTACATAAAAATCGTCACCCCCGCAAGCTGCACCGTCAGCTCGTCCTCAACCTGCGGCAGCATGTCCGTAAACCCAATCAGCGCCACGATAGCACCTACAAAAATCGTTGCGAGCGCCCCGATAACCTGGTCCACAAGGGCAAACAGCGCCCCCATAAAGCCCGGCACATACAGCCCGCTCCGGTATACCTCATAATCCGAACAGTCCGCAATCATCGGAACCACAATGCTGTTGCTGACCGACTTCGAACCGTTCAGGAAAATATAGATTGCCATAAACGCAATGGTTGTCCCGCACATGTTCGAAAATGAAATCACGGTCAGGTTCGCAAACATCAAAAACAGCGTCATAATCCCCTGGAAGAAAATCGCGGCATACATAAAAATCGTATAGGTATGCTTCTGCCCGATTCGCTGCGCAACCGACACCCCAAGTGTTACAATCACAAGGTTCGGCAGGATTGTCACAAGCCCTATCTGCCCTGCCATTGCATAATTTCCCATCATAATGCCAAACAGCATAACACCAACTGTCACATTATTGTAGACCGTCGAGGTGAAGCGGTTCATGGAAGCTGAGGCCACCAGCTGGCGGATTGGGCGGTTATGGCGCAGCACTTCCCAGTAATCACGCAGTTTTATTTTCTTGCTCCCCACCCCGACATTGTAAAATTCCGGGCGGTCTTTGTTCCAGATGCCAATGATGCCAAGTACCGTGCAGAGAATGGAAATCCCCGCAATCACAAGCGTAAATTCCTTAAAAAGTGCCGGGTTCGTATAGCCGCCGTACTTCGGCACAAGATACGCGGACGCATACAGCGCGATGCCGCCGTATGCCGAAGTTACAAAAAGGGAATCAAAATAGCTCACGAGCGGGCGCATTTTGGGGTTGTCCGTCATTACCGTCTGCCCGGACTTTGCGACAATCATCTGAAACGTATACCCAAACACATAGACGACATAAACCAATATAAAATATGGCAGCCGCAGTGCCATCGGCACGAGATGCGTTGTATTAAACATGAAATATACACTGATTAGCATCAAAAAATTCCCCAATACCATGAACGGCCGGAATTTCCCAAACTTCCCTTCCGAGCGGTCCACGATAAAGCCAATCATCGGGTCAATCAGCCCGTCAAACACGCGCAGCGCTGTCAGAAGCGCCGAGGCAAAAACTACCGTAAAGCCCACGACTCCATTGACGTAGTATGCCACATATTCCATCAATACCAAATATAGCGTTGCTGCTGCTGAATTTAGCGAGAACAACGCTATCTGAAACGCACTCGCATTGTTATATGCCGGGTCTAGTTTCTTTGTTGAAAATAACATCTCTCCCAATTCCTTTCCAATTTATACCTATTATACACGATGCCATTCATATTTTACATACCGTGACAGACTTTGTCAATTTAAGATTTCCTTAAAATTGAAAAACATGCAATCTCCAAAGGATGTTGCTTTTTCAGCTCTCCATCAATCAAACCCACGCGCCTCCGCCTCGCGCCTTGTGGTTCGGCGCTCCAGTTTGCATTTTCTGTTTGTTTGTGGTATAATGGCATTAAGAAGGACTATACTTTACCGACAACAATCCAGCAAATGGGAATTGCCCCTGAAAGGAGGATCTGCCATGAAAAAACTGTTTACTGCCATCCGTCAGGGCAAGCTGGAGGAAGTTGCCGCCATTCTGGACAAAAAACCGGCTCTGATCTCCTGCCTTGCCAAGGCTCCGCCCAAGAAGGACGACGGCCAGTCACCGTTGATGGTGGCCATCAAGAGCGACAACCTGGAGGTGGCCCACCTGCTCCTGAACCGGGGGGCGGATGTGAACTTCGCGGACGGCATCAACCCCTATGGCATCAACTTCTCCGCCCCCATCTGGTACGATGCCGTGGTCCAGTGCTTTATGCGGGCAAGGCACACTGTAGGTTCCGACCCGGAGCGCAGTAAGGGCTATTTCCTGCTGCTGCGGCGTATGCTGGACATGGGGATGGACCCCAACCGTAAAACCTCCTATGGCCTCACCGCCTGGCAGCATGCTCTGGAGCAGTATGACCAGTTCGCCCACGATTCTTATCCCAGCTACTGTGTAGAAACAGCCAAGGAGGAAAACCGGCGGCTGCGGGAGATGCTCAAGGCTGTGCTGGACGAGCTGCTAAAGCACGGGGCGGATATCCACACCTTCATACCGCCCAACAAAGAGGGCCTGTCCCACGTCTCGGTGATCCTGCGGAATCTGGATGAGAACCGGGAACTGCTGGACGGTCTGCACGGTCTGGACCCGGATTCCAACACCTTCAAGCCCTACATTGAAACATACCGGGGGAAGGAACGGCTGGTCACGCCCTCCCGCACCGTAGAGGACTACCGACAGGAGTACGAGCGCAAGTGGCGGGAGCTAGAGCCAGTGCTTCGTGCCTACTATAAAAAGGCACACGGTTGAGCCATGAGGAATTGAGGAAGAATTACCATATCTTTTACGCACAAAAGCAATCTTAAATGAAAGCAAGACAACTTTTCGCCGGAGGACAATCGTATGTTTGGAAATTGGGGATTTTCTTATATCGGATTCCTCTTTTTACTGATGTTATTTATTCCCAATATAATATGGTCAAAAGGAAAACCACAAGGGTATACATCTGAAAAAGAAAACAGAATCTTACTATTCTTTGAAAGATTGGGGGAGGTATTGACTTGTTGCTGTTCGTTGGTATTTTCCGATTTTAATTTACATGAATGGACATATTGGTCTTTATGGCTGATTGCAGCTTTTATTTTAATGATAATGTATGAAGCATGGTGGGTGCGTTATTTTCGGAGCAAACGCAGGTTATCAGACTTTTACAGCAGCTTTTTAGGTATACCCCTTGCCGGGGCAACGCTGCCAGTTATTGCTTTTTTCATGTTGGGAATATACGGAAAAGTTGTATGTATGTTAATAGCAACGCTTATTTTAGGTATCGGTCATATAGGCATACATATTCAGCACAAAAAAAGTATTGATATTGAGAATCAGAAAGAGGTTTAACATGGAAGATACAGAATGGGTACATTGCCCTGTTTGTCAGCGTTGATGATATCCCTTGCTGTATCTTCCAGGATTTTAGTATCCATATTGCAAATCTGCTCATATGATGAAATCTTCCCTAAACAATGGCTTGCAACAATTTCACCACAAAAACACCCCCAAAGCAGACTTTTCCATTTCCCCTGTCTGCCCTGGAGGTATCATATCCGTATCATATCAAAACAGTTCGTATATCAAAGCAAATCACACCGCATTATCCTTAATATACTTGATAAGGTCATCCGCCTTCGTAAACGCCAAACCAACCACCGTATCCGCCGCACCGTAATAAATCGCAATGCGCCCGGTTGCCGCATCCTGCAAAGTTGCGCAAGGGAAGGTTACGTTCGGCACATCCCCAATACATTCATACGGTTCTGTCGGATGGAAAATATAAGGCTTGCAGCGGTATTTCACCTTCCACGGCTCGTCAATATCAAGAATTGCCGCGCCCATACTGTAAATCATGCCGTTGCAGGTCGTACCAACCCCGTGGAAAATCAAAAGCCATCCTTCATCCGTCTCAATCGGGATTGGACCCGCGCCGATTTTTGTCCATGCCCAACCCTGCGCCTGCATGACAAAACGGTGGAAACCCCAGTACTCCATATCCTTGCTCTGGCTTAAATACATATCGCCGAACGGTGTATGCCCGTTGTCGGACGGCCTAGAAAGCATCATGTACTTTCCGTGGATTTTGCGCGGGAAAAGCACGCCGTTGCGGTTAAACGGCAGGAATGCATTCTCAAGCTGATAAAACTTCTCAAAATCATAGGAGTACGCCACACCGATGGTCGGACCATGATAATTATTGCACCAAGTCACATAGTAGCGGTTCTCAATAAAGCACACGCGCGGGTCGTAACCACACGCCACGCCGACCAGGGTATCGTCCTTCCCATATAACGGAAGCGGTTCCGGCTCAATATCCCAGTGAATCGCATCCTTACTTTTTGCCAGGAACAAATGCTGCTCCATCGCCGTGTTGTCGCTGCGGAAAATACCGACAAATTTGCCGTCCTTCGCAATGACTGCGCTGTTAAAAATACTGTTTGAACCCGGAATCTGGTCCCGCTTTACAATCGGGTTCTTACTGTACCTCCAGACAATGTCCTTGCTTCCCGCCAATTTGTCCTGCCACGGGATGTTTGGCAGGTTTTCACCAATAATCATATTACTACCTCCATCTAAGTTCCGCATACACCCTTTTCAGCCCCCATGCACAGGAGTGGAATTTTATCCACTTACGCCCGAAAAACCCCACCGGGGCTGCCCGGGGAATATGCTGGTTTTCGCGTCCACGCAGCGATGTCGTTTGCCCTAAAGAAAAGTTTTCTGCAGAAAATCATTCCGGGAAGTGAAATATAATGCCTCTTTTGCATCTTCGCGAAACCGTTTTAGTCACTTATAGTTATAGTATAGCGAATAATTGGTAAAATTGCAAGAAAAATTTTGTTTCATTTCAATATTTTTTAGCAATTTGCCGATTTTCTTTGGTATTTTTTTGAAAGAATACCAAAAAATGGCGTTTCGCTGGATTCCGCTGCGCCGCCAAAGCCCTGGCTTACTTCCTTAATTTTATCGGCGTATAAAGATTCATTTGATGATATCCAAGCCCCTCCTTGATTTCGTCATCCACATAAATCATATGCCCCATCAATGCCCGGTCATTGTCCACGACAAAATTCGTGCCCCCAAGCCATTTTTCAATCTTTCCCCTCACCTTATCCTGGCTTTCGCCGTCCCCGTCCACGCTGACTGCGACCGCATACAGACCACCAGGATATTCCACCACTTCATATGGGGCGGTATCGGCACTTGTTATTTCGTCCTGAACCGCCCAAAGCCATTCTGCCATCCCGTCTTTTCCACACAAAAAATCAGGGGCATCAAAAAGAACCGGCTCAAAGAAATGATTGTGCGCCTCCTGCCATGGCTCAAATCCCCCGCCAAAAAGCTCATCAAATGTCACGAGCCCCGACGTCACTGCCCTGAATTTTGGTATCCGGACAATCATGATATCCGGAACCTTATCATCCAGTTTTTCCGTAACCTCCAGCAAGCGGTTTACCGTGGACGGATTGCCATTGTAGCCTGTCATTGTAATCTGCGTTTTGAGCTCTTTTGCTTTGTCATAGAGAAGCTTTACATCGGATTCCCTGGCAAAATCGGCAGACTCAATCTGGCGAATGAACTCTAAAACAATTCCCTTTAGCTCATGCAAAAGTGAGATTTCCTCGTCAATATTGTCAACTTTTTTGCCCAGTACCTCCAAAACAATCTCAGAACCGGTGGTGTCAAATATGCGCTGGATATCCTTAATGCTTATATTCAATTTGCGCAGGATTAAAATCTGCTCCAGCCGCTTTACATTGGCCTCATCGTACAGCCGGTAAGCGTAATCGCCGCTCCGGGTACTTTTTATCAGCCCCATATCCTCGTAATAGCGAAGTGTGCGGGCAGATAAATCATACTTTGCCGTCATGTCCCTGATTTTAACCAGATTTCCCATATGGTTGTCCTCCTTGTTTTTCAATTCAAGCATAGTATAGACGATTCCCCAACGGCAGAGTCAATGGAAAATTTTTGTTCCCCTCTCTTTCTACGGTGCAAGCCCAATGTTTTTTCCGTGCTGTATGCGTATTCCGCTGTGCCCGATGACAACATCAGCAAGACCATTTTTCCAAATCAGCGCCGCTGCATTTTCCGACAAAACATTCCACATCATCAAAATGCTCGGGTACCAATGCATACGCCGTTATTCTAAAATGTCCCTCGACAACAACAAAATGTTCCAAATCCGATGTCAATAAGATTAGCCTCGGAAATTTCCCACCATTTTTAATAAATTCCGCTGCTCTCACAAAACCCGCATTGCTCAGATGATAAATTTCAATTCCGTCCCGAACCGTCTGTGCAGCTGCCAATGGCGAATGTGTCCCTTTCGATAATTCATTCCAGTAACTATAATTGATGTATCGGATGTTGTTTAAATCACCGCTCACAAAATTGCATAAACTCCACTGGATTTCGTCCGGAAAATTCTCAAATAATTCGCGGTTTAAGCCGTATCCCCGAAACTCCCCGAGCAGTTTTTTTCTTGCAGTATTCTCATTTGTGTCATTCAGGTCCGCGGATAAAATGATACCCTCGTTTAGCGAAAGCTCTTTCATCGCTTTTTTGATTTGTTCAGAAAATCGCTCCGAATGGTATTCTGTTTTTAAAAATTCTAAAATCATTTCCTCCTCAGAGCTTGTTCTCAAAATGTTCATGTCACAATCCACCTCCCATGCCCGTCTCCAATTCCTCCGCCAGGCGCTCAAGCTCCGCCTTGCTCATCGGCGGAACCAGGATATGCTCCGCGTCAAACATACGGACACCCCGCCGTTTCAGTGCTTCTGCAAAAATCTCATAAGGGTGCAGACCTTCCAGTACACGCCCTTCCTCATAAATCACAAACTGGACAAACCCCTGTGCCACTTTTAACCCGCCCATATTCAAAAATCCATCCGCACGGACAGGGAAAATACTTTCGCACTCATCGGTCAGCGCATAAAATGCCACGATTTCCTTCGTATCATTTTTCTGCAGGAGCCTCGGCTTTGCATAATATACATCAATGGACTGGATGTCATGCAGCGTCTGCTCGAAATCCAAAAGATCCGTGCATGTCTTCCAGGAAGCCACCTTTTCTTCCGGCAGGTAATAAGGCCACTTCGCCAGGGTCAGAATCCAATTCTGATATTGGTTATTTTTGCAAAAATCGTTTAGCGATTTCAGGCTGAACAGCGCAAAGCTTTCTATCCCCTCCTCCAGCTCCCTGCTTGTGAAATTCCGCTCTTCTTCGGTACAATACATCTCCACTTTGCCAAGCCGCCGCTCGATTTCCCCTGCCAATCTGGCAAAATCCGCAATCTCCGCCTTTGTCGTAGGAATATTATAACTCAGCTCGTAAACTCCTTCCGCGCCTTTTCTGCCATCAAAAAAGATTCCCCGCCCAATCCGGTTCGGATTGTAAAAAATTGCGGTTCCCCGGTCTTGTTCCCCCTCCTGCAGAATATAAAAATCATTGTCCGATCCGAAACAAAGACCGCAGGCATGCGCCAGCGACGGAATATCCAAGATTGTTTTCCCAAATAATTTTTTTTGCTTCACCTGCAATGTAAACGCCATCGTAAAACCTCCTGTGTTATGCTTTGCATATTCTGTTTTTAAGTTCAGGAATGTCTTGATTCCCCATTTATTCCCGTTCTTTTGCTGTTACCAAAATCCGGAACGAACCCTGCCAGGGTTCATTCCGGATTTTTTACAGGGAAAGCTTTCTGCCAGGAACGGTTTCCCGGTATGCCCCCTCTTACATCTTCCCGCTAAGTTCACTCATCTGCGCCGTATACAGCTTATAATACGCGCCCTTCTTCCCCATCAGTTCCTCATGCGTTCCGCATTCCTTTATCCCGCCGTCCGAGATATACATAATCTTATCGCAGTTTTTAATCGTCGATAACCGGTGCGCGATAATAAACGAAGTACGCCCCTTTAGCATCGCATTCAAGCCCTGCTGCAGCGCCTTTTCCGTCTGCACGTCAATGCTTGAAGTCGCCTCGTCAAGCACCAGAATCGCCGGGTCGGAAAGCAGCGTGCGGGCAAAGCTGATGAGCTGCCTCTGCCCCTGGGAAAGCAGCGAGCCGCGCTCCTTGACCTCGGTCGCGTAGCCGTTTTGCATCCCCTCGATAAAGGCATCCGCACACACAACGCGGCTTGCCTCCTGAATCTCCTCTAACGTCGCGTCCAGCTTCCCGTAGCGGATATTATCCTCAATCGTTCCGCTGAAAATAAAGCTGTCCTGCAGCATAATGCCCATCTGCGAACGTAGCGAGTGCAGGGTCACTTTCGCAATGTCCACATCGTCAATCAGAACGCGCCCCGAGTTGACATTGTAAAAGCGCGAAAGCAGGTTGACAATCGTGCTCTTCCCGGCTCCGGTCGGTCCGACAAGCGCCACGCTCTCGCCCGGATTTACCGTAAAGGAAACATGGTCAAGCACATGCTGCCCCTCCTCATAGCCAAAGCAGACATCCTCAAATGTAACCTTGCCCTGAATCTTTGGCAGTTCCCCGGCATCCGGTGCGTCATCGACCGTCACCGGCTCGTCCATCGTCTCAAAAATACGCTCCAGATAAGCGATATTGTTGATGAAGTTGTTGAAAATATTGCCGAGGTTCATGATTGGCTGCCAGAACCGCGACGCGTAGGAGCTGATGGCAACAATTGTGCCGACCGAAACCTTCTGCGGTCCTAACACCAAAAGCCCCACGGCAAAAATTGCCGCGCGCACGACCACCGCGATATCGTCGATGGCAGGCCAGACAAGGTTCGAATATTTGACTGCCCCCATCCACGCGTCCCTGCATTTGCCCGAGAGCGTCTCAAAAATCTCCGCATTCTCGTCCTCGCGCGCAAAAATCTGCGTGATGCGCGCCCCGGTAATGTTCTCCTGCAAATAGGCGTTGAGGTTGGAGTTTTTGTTCGAAACCTGCTGCCACGCCCTGCGCTGATGGCGCTTGATATAGCCTAACACCGCTGCGAGCACCGGAACACCGGCAAACACCACAAGCGAAAGCTTCACATCCACAATCAGCATGAAAATAACAATGAACACCATATTCAGCATTTCCAGGATGACATTGATTAACCCGTTCGAGAGCATGTCCGAAACCGAGTTGACATAATTGACCACGCGAATCATGATTTTCCCGTGCGGCCGGTCATCGTAATACTGGAACGGCAGCTTTTGCAGGTGCGCGAACAAATCCTTGCGGATATCAAAAATAATGCTCTGACCGACCACCGTCATAATGCGCGAGCGGATGGCCGAGAAGGCAATGCTGATGGCGTAGGTCACAACAAGCAGCAGAACAAGCTCCACAAGCTGCTTCGTGTCCTTATTCGGGATTGCCACGTCAAGCGCCCTCTGCACGATAATCGGGTTTAACAGCCCGGTGATGGCGGCAAGCGCGCTGATGGCAAGCGCCAGCACCATGCGCTTTATGTATTTTTTCACATACACGGAAGCGCGGAGTAAATGGTGAAAGTCAAATGGGGTTTCTAAGACCTCATCTTCCTTGAAGGTATTTCTAGCCACGCCATGCACCCCCTTTCACTTCTTGTGCAGGCTGCGCTTTTCGCGGTTCCTCCGGTCTTCCCGCCGCTTCTTTCTGCGCCTCCTGCGCCGCGAACAGCTCCTCGCCGCCCTGGAGCCTGACGAGTTCATAATAGTATCCCTTCTTCGCAATCAGCTCCTCGTGCGTTCCTTCCTCCTCAATCCTTCCATCCTTCAGCACAAGAATCTTGTCCGCCTTTCTGGTTGAGGAAATCCGCTGCGCAATAATGATTTTTGTACAGGTAAATTCCAAATGCTCCAGCGCATCCTGGATATGCTTTTCCGTCTCCAAATCGACCGCCGAGGTCGTGTCATCCAGAATCAGGACCGCAGGTTTAATCGCCATCGCGCGCGCGAGCGAAATCCTTTGTTTCTGCCCGCCGGAAAGCCCGACACCGCGCTCCCCGACAATCGTATCATATCCTTCCGGCATCCTGGAAATAAATTCCGATGCCGCCGAATATTCCGCAAAACGGCGCACGCGGCTCTGTGACATGGAGCTGTCGCCGTAGGCGATATTCCCGTCAATCGTATCCGAGTAAAGCAGGACATCCTGCGTCGCCAGCCCGATGTTTTTGCGCAAATCGTGCAGCCGGTATTCCCGCACATCCACGCCGTCCACAAGCACCTGCCCCTGCGTCGGGTCATAAAAACGCGGAATCAGCTGGATGAGCGAGGTTTTCCCACAGCCTGTCTCCCCCATAATCGCAATCGTCTGCCCCGGTTCCGCCGTAAAATTGATATTGTGCAGTACCGGGCGGTGCTCGTAGGAAAAGCTGACGTTCCTAAATTCAATCTTGCCGCGCAGATGCTCTTGTACCGCAACTGGCTCTTTTGCGTCCACAATGGTCGGCTCCGAATAATAAATCTCCATGACCTTTTTTGATGCTGCCGAAAAGCGCTGGAACTCATTCATAATGCCGCCGAGGTTGCGCATCGGGTTGGCGAGCGCCCAGGTAAGGCCGGAAAATGCCACATACTGCCCCATCGTAAGCTGGTCGTGAATCAGGAACATACCGCCGACCAAAAGCAGCACCACCGGCAAAAGGTTTGCGAATGTCTCGACATACGGGTAATAGCGCAGCCATACAAACGCCGTCTTCTGGTTCGTCTGCGCATATTCCCGGTTGCGCTCGTCAAATTTTTCCTTCTCGTACTCCTCGCGCGCGAATGCCTTGACCACGCGGTTCCCGGCAATATTTTCCTGTGCCGCCGTGTTCATCAGCGAAAGCTTCTCGCGCAGCGCCGCGTGCATTGGTGCCACCCGGTTGCGGAACAAGACGATAATGATAAAAATAAACGGCGCGATGGCAAGCAGGCAGAGCGCTAACCGCCAATCCATGTAAAAGAAATACGCCACCGCCGCAAACATAAGCGAGAATGATTCCACAATCATGCGGATGACCCACGCAATCATATGGCGCACCGCGTCTAAGTCTCCCGTTAAGCGCGTCATCAAATCGCCCGTGCGGTAATTGTCATAAAATTTCATGTCCTGGTGCTCGATTTTCGCAAACAGGAAATTGCGGATGCGGTAGAGCACCTTCTGTGATACGCTCTCAAAATCGATGCAGGTCAGGTATACAATGGCGGTGCGCAAAAACGTCACCAAAACCATCCCGGCAATCAACCAGATGAGCAAATCCCTTTTTGTCAGCAGATTTTCTGCTGCCTCCTCGCCAGTCAGGAACCGATCGACAATCTTTTCGGAAAAGACTGGCACCGTCAGCTGTAAGACATTATAAAGGATTGTGCCGAAAATCCCCACAATGTATACGGCACGGTATCCTTTCATGTTTTCCCACAGCCAGCGCATCTTTGATTTACTGACTTCCATAATTCTGCCTCCCCTGCCGCGGCTTAAAATGTAAGGGGAGCCGCATTTTGCAGCAAGAGGAAAGGATTTCCATCCGGATTTTTCCTCTTCGCCCCGCCTGCCGGGAGCCCTGCGCAGCATAAAGCCCCCTCTCCCCTTTTTGTTTTTCGACATTATAGTTTCTTTGGGAGGCAAAAACAATGTCTTTTCCGATAGAAAAGATGGACTTATTTTCTCTTTTCTGCAAACAGCCATTTCTGCATCTCACACACCACCACTGGCATGGCGGAAAGCCCAAGCACAATCCCCCATCCCGTGATTTTAAGCGGCACCACCTGGAACACCTTCGCAAGCGCCGGAAAGGTCAGCACGGCTGCCTGCAAAAATCCGCACACCAGAAATGCTACCACCATTTTCACATTGCTGAAAAACCCGATTTTAAAAAGCGAACGGCGGCTGCGCATATTGAATGCATGGAAAAGCTGTGAGAAGGACAGCACCGCAAAGGCGTAGGTGGAACCGCCAATCAGGTAAGCGGTCATTGCCAACAGCCCAATCATGGTACCCTCCAATATAATCTGGGCGACCAGTCCGTCGGAAAAAATCCCCTTTTTCGGGGAGATTGGGGGACGCTTCATAATCCCTTCTTCCGGCGGCTCCACGCCAAGCGCAATCGCCGGGAGCGAATCCGTCACCAGATTGACCCATAACAGCTGCACCGCCGCAAGCGGGGAAGGCATGCGGCAGAGAATTGCCGCAAAGATTGTAATAATCTCCCCGATATTGCACGAGAGCAGGAAATGGATGGATTTGCGGATATTGTCGTAGATGCCGCGCCCCTCGCGCACCGCCTCCACAATCGTAGCAAAATTGTCGTCCATCAGTACCATATCCGCCGCGTTTTTCGCGACATCCGTGCCGCCAAGCCCCATGGCACAGCCGATATCCGCCGCCTTTAGCGCCGGTGCATCGTTAACGCCATCGCCCGTCATGGCAACGATTTCCCCGGATTTTTGCAATGCCTTGACAATGCGCACCTTATGCTCCGGCGAAACGCGTGCAAAAACGCGGTAGTCCTTGATGTTTTCCGCCAATTCCTCCTCGCCCATCGCGTCAAGCTCCGCCCCGGTGACCGCTTTTTCGTTTGCATTCGACAAAATCCCTACCTCGCGCGCCACCGCACAGGCCGTCATGACATGGTCCCCGGTAATCATGACCGGGACAATCCCCGCTTCCCTGCAGGTTTTCACGCAGGCCAGAGCCTCCGGGCGCGGCGGGTCCATCAAACCCAAAAGACCGCAAAATATAAGGTCCTGCTCCCATTTTTCGTTCTGGGTTTCCGACACTGCGGCTGCCGAAATCCCGTTCGCAACGCTATTTCCGACGACCAGACTGCCGTAATCGCCCACCGGGATGCTTACCGCCTGCCCTTTTTCGCCTGCCCGGTACGCCACCGCCAAAACCCGCAGCGCCTGGGAGCTTAACAGGCGGTTTTGCCTGCGGATTTCCTCGCGCATCTGCTCTGTCATCGGATATATCTTTTTCTCCTGCTCATAATAGGCGCAGCGTGTAAGCAGGATATCCGGTGCGCCTTTTGTGATGGAAAATTTCTTTCCCGCCACACTATGTATGGTTGTCATGCGCTTTCGGACGGAATCAAATGGAATTTCCAAAATACGCGGCGCCGCTTTTAACAGCTTTTCATAGGTATCCGTTCCCGAAAGGGAACGCACAATCGCAAGCTCTGTCGCCTCCCCGCAATATTTTAGCTTCCCGTGCTCCTTGCCCACCTGCACATTGCAGCAAAGTGCTGCCGCCATGCAGATTTTCCTTGCCCTCTCCGACTGCGGGGAAATCACACTTCGCCCATCGCACACGCGCACGACTGTCATTTCATTTTGCGTCAGCGTTCCAGTCTTATCCGAGCAGACCCAGGTCGCGCTCCCAAGCGTTTCAACGGCGGGCAGCCGCTTGATTACTGCATTTTTTGCCGCCATGCGCTGTACGCCGAGCGAGAGCATGATGGTCACCATCCCCGGGAGTGCCTCCGGGATTGCAGCCACCGCAAGGCTTACGCTTGTCATAAACATATCAAAAAGCCCGCGCCCCTGCACCACCCCCATCGCGAAAATCACGACGCAGATAAAAAGCGCCGCGATGCCGAGCCATTTCCCCGTCACGGCAAGGCGCTTTTGCAGCGGCGTCTGCGGTGTCTCGTCATTTAAAATCATGTCGGCAATCTTGCCGACCTCCGTGTCCATCCCGGTTTCCGTCACCACGGCGAGCGCGTGCCCGTTCGTGACGATGCTTGTTGAGTAAATCATATTTGCCCGCTCCGCAAGCAAAGTACCCTGCGCAAAAACCGGCTCAGCGGATTTCTTGACCGGTAGGGATTCCCCGGTCAATGCCGATTCATCCAGCTTTAGCTGTACGCCCTCAAGCAGCCTCGCGTCCGCAGGGACATAGACACCTGCCTCCACCTCTATGATATCGCCCGGCACCAATTTGACTGCCGCAATCTCTGCGCGCACGCCATCCCGGTGCACAATGGCCGTCGGCGCGGAAATTTTTTTCAATGCCTCAAGGGATTTTTCTGCTTTTTCTTCCTGCACGACACCAAGCACCGCGTTCAGTATAACAATGGCAAGGATAATAACCGGGTCCGTGAAATCCGTGTTCCCCTCAAGAACCGATGCCGCAAAGGAAATCAATGCCGCCGCAATCAGCACAAGAATCATAAAATCCTCAAACTGCTCAAAGAAACGGCGCAGAAAACTTTTTTTCTTTTTCTGCGTAAATTCATTTTTTCCGTACTGGCTCAGGCGTTTCGCCGCTTCCTTCGCGGACAGCCCCTTTTCTTTGCTGCTTTTTAATTCCCGCACCACGTCCGCCCCGCTGCGGGTATATGCCTCCAATGCCATTGTAATACCTCCGTGTGCACAAAAAATCCTGCCTGTAAAACTGCGGCTCCTGTTTTGGGCAGGATGCCGCTGTTTCCCGTTGCTGTCATTACAGCCATGTTTTACATTATGATGTGCGCGCGGAAAATATTCGCCGTATTTGTTCCATCCGGTACATGTTTTGCGGCTATCCGCTTCCCTACCGCCACACCCGGAGGAAGAAGCAAAAAAAACTTTACAAAAAGGGGGTTTTCCTGTATGATGGAACAGGTTTTATAATATGAAGAAATAGCAGAAATGGAGATTATCATGAAATACAAAATACTTGTGCTTGATATTGACGGTACACTGACCAATTCCAAAAAGGAAATCACACCCGCCACAAAGGAGGCGCTCTATGGGCTCCAAAAGCGCGGCGTGCGCATTGCGATTGCCTCCGGCCGCCCGACACCGGGCACGCGTGCAACAGCGCAGACCCTCTCGCTCGCCGAATTTGGAAATTTCGTCCTCTCCTTTAACGGCGCGAAAATCACAAATTGCGGCACCGGGGAAACCGTGTATGAGCAGACACTGCCGCCCCACCTCATCCCGGAAATTTACCGTGCCGCTATCGGATATGGAATCGGTCTGATTTCCTATGAAGGGGACGATGTGATTGCCGCAACACCAATTGACCCGTACATGGAGTTAGAAGCCCGTATCAATGGAATTGCCATCCGCCGGGTCGAGGATTTTGTAAACTATATTACTTTCCCGGTCAACAAATGCCTGATGACCGGCGCGCCGGAATACCTTGCCGAAGTTGAGCGCAGGCTGCTGAAACAATTTGGCGACGCCTTAAGCATCTACCGCTCGGAGCCGTATTTCCTTGAGCTGATGCCGCCGGGGGTGGACAAGGCAAAGTCCTTGGAAAAGCTGCTTGCAAGGCTTGGCTTAACCAGGGAGGAATGCGTCTGCTGCGGCGACGGCTTCAATGATATTTCCATGATTGAATATGCAGGTCTGGGGGTTGCGATGGCGAACGCGCAGCCATCCGTGCGGGAACGGGCAGACTATATTACCGCCACAAACGATGAGGATGGCATCGTACAGGTGGTAAAGGAATTTTTCTGCGGGGCAGATACCGAACTGGTCTTGTAAGGCTTTTGTGTTTGTACCAGAACACATATGGCACCTGGGGAAGCCTACTGGCTTCTCCCCTGATATTCCTTCCTCTTGCGGTGCTCCGCCTTCTGTACGTACATACGCTCATCCGCCATGCGGATAAACTCTGCCGCAGGAAGCCCCTGTGCCACATTTTCATACATCATCCCCATGCTAAAGCCAACCCGGTACAAATGCCCCGTCGCAGCATTGTAATCGTCAAACTCTTTTTGCAGCCTTTCCTCAAAGGTCTTTGCGGCTTCTTCCCCCACGACGCCCGCCGCCATAAACTCATCCCCGCCGGTGCGCGCGCAGAAAAATTCCACCCCGCACGCCCTTGTCAGCGCATCCGCCGTAAAGCGGATGGCGATGTCGCCCTCGCCATGCCCAAAATTGTCATTGATATATTTCAGCCCGTCCATGTCAAGCGAAATCAGCGCAAATTTCCTGCCGCTTTCCATGCTATTCCCATAACTGTCCTTTAGCTTCTCAAAAAAGCCGCGGCGGTTTAAAATGCCAGTCAGTGCATCGTGGATGGATTGGTTCTTAAATTTTTCCACCATCGTCTTTTGTTCTAAGCGCACCTTGACCGCGGCCAGCTCGCTGCTTAGCGTATTGACAAAATTCTGCATCTGGTGGAACTCTATCATACCCGTCGCATAGCTTACCGCAAAATACCCTATGGTTCTCTCTAAGACATGCAGGGGCACAATCAAAATTTTGCCGCAAAGCTGTAAATCCTTTTTTAAGTCCGGCAAAATCCCGTCCTTGGAAAATTCAATATTCTCCTCATATTCCCACCCGTCGCGGCGCAGCATACAGTTCATGCGCCCGGTGTAACCATTTTTTTGCTCCGTATGGTTTACGATATCCTCAACCTTTGGGCAGTCCTTCAAATAATCATCAACAATGCACAGCCAGCTCTTCCATGCGACCATGTTCGGAATAAAAGCTTTCAGGCATCCCCTCACATCCGCAACCGTGCTGCACGCCGAAAGCTCCGCCATCATCATGACCATCCGGTTCGTCATAAAATGATTTTCGTCAATCTTTGTGTAGAGTGCCTGCACGATGGTATTTTTTGTCGTATCATCCAGCGCGCTGTAACAGCCGCTGCTCTCGCTGAATATCATCGTAAACGGAAGCAGGTGCGTTTTTTCCGCCTCCCCGCACGTAAAAAGCTCCGTTAAAATCTCAAAAATTTTCGTGCTGACCACTTCTGCTTCCATCTTTGCCGTCGTCAGCTTCGGCGAATGGTAGCTTGCCTCCTGTATCCCGTCAAACCCGGTTACTGCCACGTCTTCTGGCACCCTAAGCCCGGCATCGCGCAGTTTTTTGCAGACGACAAGTGCCATGGCATCGTTTGCACAGACCACCGCATCCGGCATTTCCTGGCGCGGTCTTGACAGAATTTCATCCATCACCTTTTCGGTCGGTCCCGACCAGAAATATCCGTAGTGAATCTGGGACGGCGCAACTGTTTGGCCATTTTCCTCCATGACCTTATAGAAAACATCGAGACGTTCCTGCGAGGCAGGATTGCCCGGAATTCCGCCAATATACTCGATTCGCCGAAACGAATGCTCCTGCGCCATATGGCGTACAAGCCTTTCCATTGCATCCTTATAATCAAATACAATATTGTAACATCCATCCATCGGGTGGTCAACGGAAACCACCGGAACGCCTGCCGCGTTTGCCGATGCGACAATCGTATGTACCACCGCGCTATCCTTGATGGTTTCGGCAAAAATAACGAGCCCATCCAAAAGCCTGTAATTTATCAGGGAAAAAATATTCATCTCCCCATCCAAAAAATGGTCCGACATGCAGGTCGAGGAAAATGTAGTAAAAAAAATTACTTCATATCCAACCTTATCCACCAGTTCTGTCAGTGTATCAATATAACCCGTCTGCGTGTATTCGTCAATTCCGGCAATGCAGACCGCAATCAGTTTTTCCTTTTCCGTGTCAAACAATTTTCCCATAAATTCCTCGTCCCTTTCCCGTAGCGCACAGACAAAAAATTCTCTTTCAGATACATATACGTCAAAATTCGTCTTCAATGTCCTCAATTTGTATCTATTATAGCATGTCTTGTATGAATTTTCAATTATCTTTCCCCTGAATTTTCTGATTTTAATCTTCGGTGGGCAGCTGCCCTTATTGCACGGATGAAGGTTTTGTCTTTCCCACTATTCAAATCTTTCTCTTTGTGCTATACTTTACTTGTCCAAAAAAATATTCCGGACGGGAAAGGAAAGTGTCTGGCCATTGCAGGAAACCACTTTCCGGAAAGGATATCCATGCTTTACATTGTAACTGCACTGTATGAGGAAGCGCTGCCCTTTATTAAAAGATATCATCTGAAACGCAAAACGGATTTTGCGCACTTTGAACTATTCACCGGGGAAGATGTCCGGCTGCTTGTCACCCGCCCGGGTGCCCTGCGCGCGGCGGCGGCGCTATCCTCGCTGCTGACGGCATTTCCCCCAGGAAAGCAGGATTTTCTGCTTTCCGCAGGCTGTGCGGGCTGTGCGCAGGAGGAACTGAAAGGAAACGCATTTTTGATTTGCAGGATTACAGAAGGCTCCTGTGGGCGCACCCGCTACCCGGAGCTGTTGTACCAATGCCCTTTTCCGGTGGCGGAAGTGGTGACACAGGCGGCGGTTCAGCAAAAAGCACCCGGCGTACAAACATTTTCCAGCGAATCACTCCCCGTCCTATACGATATGGAGGCCGCAGGGATTTATGAGGCGGCAATCCCCTATTTTTCATGTGACAGGCTTTTGTTCGTCAAGGTGGTCTCCGATGCGCTTACCGGACTTATGGAATTGCCCGCGGCAATGCGGCGCGCCCATGTCATCCATTGCATTGAGGGAATTGTACCACCTCTTACGGACTGGGTTGACGGGCTGTGCGCCCATATTGCGCAGGAGGGAAATTCTGCTAACATTTCCCTTTCCGCCCCCTGTGACACTAAGGATACCCGTGCACTTGGTATGGAAGGCAGCATTCTTTATGCCCGCGTATGCAATGCCCTGCGCCTTTCGGTCACAAGCAGCCAGCACCTGTATCAGCTCATGCTGTATCTGACATTGTCAGAAATCCCATATCTGGATTCCATGAAAAAGCTTCTCGCTGCGCCTCTTGCGCAGCCATGCAGAGCGAAAAAGGAGGGTTTAAAATATCTTGGACAGCTTAACGAATACTATTTATAATCCGCCGTGGTCCTATGTCTATGCGGAGCAGGAAGCACTCTCCTACCCGCTTGCGGGCAGGCTTGTATCCTTCCTTGCAGCGCGCGGCAGCCGCGTGCTTGAGATTGCGCACTATATGGATTTGTTTGGGCGCACCCATCAGTCCTTCGCGGCACAAAAAAATGCCCCTGCGCTTATTCTTGCCGTCAAACATGGCAATTTCCTCTATCCGGGCGCGCCGGTCTGCCAGAATTTTGGGAATGCACATTTTTATTACACCTCCTTTGCGCTGAATTGCCCGTTCGACTGTGAATATTGCTACCTGCAGGGCATGTACCCTTCGGGAAATATTGTTATTTTTGTCAACCAGGATGATTATTTTGCGGAATTGGCACAGCTTCTGGAACAACATCCGGTCTATCTTTGCATTTCCTACGATACGGACTTACTTGCGTTAGAAAACCTGACCGGGCTGACCCGCCGCTATTTTTCTTTCGCGGCAGAACAAGCTTGCCTGACGACTGAGGTGCGTACAAAAAGTGCCGTATCTGTTTCCTCGCTTGCAGACGGACTGCCTGAAAAGGCGCGCTCCCGCATCATCATGGCTTACACACTCTCACCGGACTTTGTCATTTCCCGTTTTGAACACCGCACGCCGCCGCTTGCCAAACGCCTTTCTGCCATCCGCGCAGCACATGAAGCAGGCTTTGTCATCCGCTTATGTTTTGACCCGCTGCTTGCCGTGCCGGATTTTCAAACGGTTTACGGGGAATTTCTGGCACAGGTGCAGGATGCCCTGCGCGGTATTCTGGTGCAGGACGCAAGCATCGGTGTGTTCCGCATCTCGGATGGCTATCTGAAGCTGATGCGCAAAAACCGCCCGGATTCTGCACTTTTGCAGTACCCGTTCACAAACGAAAACCACGTCTGCAGCTACGGCGTGCGCGGAAAGGAAATGATTTCGTTTGTGAAGGAGACATTGATGGGATTTGTGGCGGAGGATAAGATTTTCACATTGTAGCGCCAGGAACGGAAGAATCAAAAAATTAAGACAAAAAAATCAAGGAGCAACGAAAATGAAAGCAGATATCATTGTCAAGAGCATAATATTCAATCGGAACCTCAACCGGATTCTTCTGCTCCAACGAAGCGGGAACGACCCGACGGGTGCAAACACCTGGGAAGGGGTCGGGGGGAACATAGAATGCGGGGAATGTCTGGAAGAAGCTATAAAGAGAGAAATAAGAGAGGAAACCGGCATCACGGATGTCAAAACAAAGCGGATAGCTTATGTAACCCTTGCAGGTGGGCAAAAACCATACTGCATCATCGCTTATCTTTGTGAATCGAAAACAGAGGCTGTGGTCTTGAGTGACGAGCACCAGGCATTTCTCTGGGCTAATGAAGATGATTGCAAAAATATGTTACCCAGGGCAATTCTTGATGATTTTGAGAAAAATAAAATTTGGGAATTGTTCCATGCGCCTTCCCCTCATCATAAAACGGCAATCATAACCGGAGCATCAAGCGGTATCGGTGCGGCAATCACAAAAGAATTATTGCTTCTGGGCTACAAGGTTTTTGGCTTTGGAAGAAATTTCACGCCGCTGCTAGCCGGACTGGCGGCGGACGATGCCTTTGCACCTCTTCTTTCCTATTTTACCCCCGTCTCCCTCGACCTGACAAAGACGGGCATTCTTGCCGAAAAAATCCGGGAAATCAAAAAAAGCAATCCAGTTTCTTTGTTGGTCAACAACGCCGGAGCCGGATATTTTGGTCTGCACGAAGAATTAAAGCCCGCAATGATTCATGAGATGGTAACGGTCAACCTGGAAGTTCCAATGCTTTTATGCCAGCTTCTTCTGCGCGACTTAAAGGAAACGAATGGGCATATTATCCAGATTTCTTCTGTTACCGCAAAGAAAAGCAGCCCGCACGGCTGTGCCTACGGCGCCACCAAGGCGGGCCTGACTGCTTTTTCCGGAAGTTTATTTGATGAGGCGCGCAAATACGGTATCCATGTCTCCTGCATCCACCCGGACATGACAAAAAGTAATTTTTACCGCAGCGCGGATTTCACGGTAGATGAGGAACCTGACTGCCGCCTTGCCCCAGAGGATGTCGCTGCCGCAGTACGTGCCATCCTCACCGCAAGGGAAGGAATGGTCGTTTCCGACATTACACTTACCCCGCAGAAGCACCGGATTGCAAAGCGTGCCAGAGCAAAGGAAGAATAAAGAGCAAAAAACCGAAAGACTACGGCAATACCAAGACCGCCGTAGTCTTTCGGTTTTAATATTTTTATGTCCTCTCATAAAACAGAAAGAAACAAAACCTCTGCCAATCTTACCTTGTCTTAAACTGGCGCATATCCGCATCCAGATGTGACGCAATGTCCTTTAAGGAAGATGCATTGTTTGCGATATCCTCGATAATGGATGCAATCTCGGTAACCGACGCGGAAGTCTCCTGCGTGCTCGCCGCATTCTCCTCGGCAATCGCAGTAAGGTTCTGGACAACATCGACCACGTTGTTTCTCGCGTCCTGCATCTCCTGCGTCGCATCCGCAATGCTCTGGATGCCCTGGAGCGCACCGTCGATTTCCTTCTTCACCTTGCTCACCATCGTGCTTGCACTGATTACCTTATCGTTCTGCTCATCCATAATCTCCTGCACTTCATTCATGGTACGCACTGCATTTGCCGTATCACTTAACAGGGAAGCAATAATCTGCTCAATCTGGTTCGCTGACTGGTTGGACTGCTCCGCAAGCTTCTGAATCTGCGCAGCAACTACCGCAAAGCCCCTGCCCTGCTCACCTGCGCGCGCCGCCTCGATGGAAGCATTGAGCGAAAGGAGGTTTGTTTCCTCCGCAATTGCGGAAATCAGGGTGGTAGCCTCACGAATCTTCTGTGCGGATTCATTCGTTGTATTTGTCTGGTTATAGATAATGTGGACAGCATCCACCGCTTTGCGGTTGATATCGCCAAGCTCCTCCAGAATCTTGGTCGCACCTTCGCTTGCGTCCGCAATGCCCTGCGACTTGCCGTTGAGCGCCGTAACCTCGCCGGAGGTCGTGTTAATCATCTCACCCATCGCAACGACATTCTCTGTCGCGGTCTGGGTCTCATCAGCCTGGGAAGTCGCACCGGATGCGATGTCCCCAACAGCCTGTTCCACCTGGCCAACCGAGTTGATTGTCTCCTGGGTATTCTTGTCAAGCGACTGTGCCGCTTCCATCAGGTACATACTCTGCTTTTGCAAATCGCCCAACACCTGCGCCAGCTTATCTGTAAGCCTTGTAATCGCGCGGCTCATCCCGCCGGTCTCATCCCTGCGCTTGCAGAGGGCACGCTGCGCATCGCTCGAGGTCAAATCCAACCGGCCAAGCTGCTCAATCACACCCGTGACGATAACAATCGGTTTCAGTGCTCTTACAACACAGACAAATCCAAGGAACGAGCAGAAAGCCAATGCGATAATCGCACCCACGACGCTCCTCGTAATCATGTTATACATCGGCTCAAGAATCTCGTCCTCCGCCGCCGTAAATACTACAATGAAATTCATCCGGTCACTGATATAGTAGCCGGTAAACCTTGCCGAACCGTCAATCTCATAGCGCACAATCTCTGCCTTCGGTTTATTTCCCCGTGACATCTCCCGGACAAGATTAGCCACAACATCATTGTTGACCGGCTGTCCCTGCTCCGTCGGATGGTAGCGCATGATACCGTCTCTGTCAACGAGATATACATAACTCGTCTCTACGCCCGCGATGTTAGCACCATCAAGTATCGCTTCCAGGGTGCCGTCCTGATACATTGTATCACCCATACGGTCATAAATCTGCTGTACTGTCTTACCATAGGATTTTGCCATATCAAATATGTAGTTTTTGTTCACCTCGAGCAGGTTGCTCCTCGTCATTGGTATGATAATCACCAAGTTTGCAATTGTAGCCAAAAGTACGGAAATATTGATAATCGTCAAAATCCGCACCTTTAATGAATGAACTCCATACCCCTTCTTATTGTTTTCTTGCATTGTTAAATCTCCTTCTGCATATTTTTTTCATCTGGAAATTTTCCGGGAACAGTCCCGAAAAATCAGAAAATTACAATGTCATTATCATTTTATCACCTTCCTTGCAAAAATGCAAGGAAATAATCGCATTTATCCTATTCAAAATCAGTAGTAAATTCTGCAATTTTGGAAACAGCAACGGCTGCCTGAATTTTTTCCAGGCAGCCGTTGCTATAATACATAACAAAAATATGTTTTGATGTTTCTTCTGTACGGATTAATTTGCCGCTCTCGCTGCTTTAATCTGCTCCGTCAGAACCGGCAGAACCTTATTTAAGTCGCCTACAACACCGTAGTCTGCCACGGAGAAAATCGGTGCGGTTTCGTCCTTATTGATTGCAACGATGATGTCAGACTCTTCCATCCCCGCGATATGCTGGATTGCACCGGAAATGCCGATTGCAAAATATACATGCGGACGAACGGTCTTGCCGGTCTGGCCTACCTGCAGATCCTTCGGCTTCCATCCCGCATCCACAACCGCACGGGAGCAGCTCACTGTTCCGCCGATGGCATCCGCCAAATCCTCAAGGAGTTTGAAATTTTCCGCGCTGCCGACACCGCGGCCACCGGATACCAGAATCTTCGCGTCCATGATATCAACCGTATCCGTGACAGCCTTGACAATCTCAAGAATCTCAACATACTTGTTGTCCGGTGTAAAGCCCGGGTTAAACTCCTCCACATTTGCCTTCACTCCTGTCTGCTTCTCGCGCTTTTGCATAACGCCAGGACGGACGGTCGCCATCTGCGGGCGGAAATCCGGGCAGGCAATCGTTGCGATGGTGTTGCCGCCGAATGCCGGACGGGTCATCAGGAGCTGGTTGTGCTTTGTCTCCTTGCCCGGAATCGGGTTGATTGGGAAATCGCCGATTTCAAGCTGTGTACAGTCTGCGGTAAGACCGGTATGGATTCTTGCGGATACGCGGGGTCCTAAGTCACGGCCGATTGCCGTCGCGCCAACCAGCATAATCTCCGGCTTATATTTCTCAATCACGGAGGAAAGCGCATGCGCATACGGCTCTGTCCTGTACTCCTTTAACTCCGGGTCATCCACCACAATTACCTTGTCCGCGCCGTACTCCGCCAGCTCATCCGCAAGGTTTTTCACATTGCTACCAACTAAAACAGCAGTTACCTCAGTGCCAAGCGCTTCCGCCAGATCCTTGCCCTTACCGATCAGCTCGAAAGCAATGCTATTGATTACGTTGTCCACCTGCTGTGCGAAGACATATACACCCTTGTATTCTTCTAAACTCATTGTTATACCTCTTTCCTGCATACCGCGAATCCAGGCGCGGCATGGCATCAATAAGTAGTCAAAAATCTTTGATTTTCAGACATTAACGTCCATTTACAACATTAAATAACATGCTTTTCTGTAAGTTTCCCGGTAATGTAGCTTGCAGCTTCTGCCGGATCAAGCGTAACGACCTCGCCGCTGCCTTTCCTTACCTTGTCGGAAGCCTTTGCAATCTGCGTCGGGGAACCCTTAAGACCTAAGTTCGAATCCTCGACATCCTTTAAGTCCGCCCTGCCCCAAACCGTAATCTCCGCCTTGTAAGCATCGAAAATTCCGCCCGGTGTCATATATCTTGGCTCATTCAATTCTGCAAGCGCCGTAATCAGGCACGGCATTTTTGCCTTTAAAACATGGTATCTGTCATCAAACTGGCGCTCTACGATTACGCTGTCGCCCTCTACCTTCAGATTCTGCGCATAGGAAATCACCGGGATATTTAAGTGCTCGGAAATCTGCGGCCCAACCTGCGCGGTATCGCCGTCGATTGCCTGACGCCCGGTAATAATGAGGTCATATTCCATATTGCGGAGCGCACCCGCAAGCGTCTGGGACGTTGCCCAGGTATCCGCACCGCCAAGTACACGGTCGGTAACGAGAACCCCTTTGTCCGCGCCCATCGCGATTGCCTCGCGGAGCACTTCCTCTGCCTTTGGAAGACCCATCGTAAGCACGGTAACCTCCGCGCCGTACTGATCCTTTAATCTAAGTGCTGCTTCAAGCCCTGCCTTGTCATCCGGGTTCATAATGGTCATCATGGAAGCTCTGTCAAGCGTTCCGTCCGGATTGAACTTCACGCCGCCCTTGGTATCCGGAACCTGCTTAATACAAACAACGATTTTCATTGTATTTTCACTCCTTATTTTATATTTAATATGGTGCGCCGGTTATTTTAACAGTGCGCCGCTGATAACCATACGCTGAACCTCGCTGGTTCCCTCATAAATCTCGGTGATTTTCGCATCACGCATCATGCGCTCAACCTCGTACTCCCTCGTGTAGCCGTAACCGCCGTGCAGCTGGACTGCCTTGGTCGTAACATCCATCGCCATCTCTGCCGCATAAAGCTTTGCCTGTGCCGCTTCTACGCTGTAGGAGGTCTTGTGGTCCTTCGTGTACTGGTCTTTCATGCGCGCTGCGCGGTAAACAAGAAGCTGTGCAGCCTGTGCCTGCGTCGCCATATTTGCAAGCTGGAACTGGGTATTCTGGAAAGCCCCGATTGCGCGCCCGAACTGCTTTCTCTCCTTTACATAAGCGATTGTGCGGTCAAGCGCGCCCTCGCCGATACCAAGCGCCTGTGCGGCAACACCGATACGTCCGCCGTCAAGCGTATGCATCGCAATACCAAAGCCCTTGCCCTTCTGTCCCAAAAGATTGTCCTTCGGGATACGGCAGTCCGTAAAAATCAGCTCGTAAGTGGAAGAACCGCGGATACCCATCTTCTTCTCCTTCGTGCCAAACGTAAAACCCGGTGTTCCCTTTTCCACGATAAATGCGGAAATTTCCTTGGACTTCCTGCCGTTCTTCTCCACCGTGCCGGTCACGGCGATGACGATGTACACATCCGCCTGCTTGCCGTTTGTGATGAAAATCTTTGAGCCGTTCAGTACCCACTCGTCGCCGTCAAGCACGGCCTTTGTCTGCTGTCCCTGCGCGTCCGTACCTGCGCCCGGCTCCGTCAGTCCGAATGCGCCAAGCTTTTTGCCGCTTGCCAAATCCGGTAAGTATTTCTGCTTCTGTTCCTCCGTACCATAGGTAAGGATTGGGTCGCAGCAGAGGGATGTATGTGCGGAAACAATGATGGAGGTCGTGCCGCAAACCTTCGCTAACTCCTCCACGCACATTGCGTAGGTTAAAACGTCACAGCCCTGGCCGCCATACTCCTTCGGAATCGGGATGCCAAGGAAACCTGCCTTTGCCATCTTTTTTACGGTCTCAACCGGAAATTCCTCGGTCTCATCCACTTCAATCGCCAGAGGCTTTACCTCTTTTTCAGCGAATTCCCTGAAAAGGGATCTCGCCATTTCATGCTCTTTACTTAACGTAAAATCCATGATCTTCATTCCTCCATAAAATTATTTACATCTGCAGGGATGCCGGTGCGCCACTTCCCCCGGCATAACCCTGCATCAACTCCTGTAAGTTTTGCTCCCGGCGCGCATTTTCATGCATATGCCATACAAAACGCCCGGAAACATGCCGTCTGTCCCGGATTATTTTGAATAGTCGTAAAAGCCCTTCCCGGTCTTCTTGCCAAGCTTGCCTGCGCGGACCATCTTGCGAAGCAGCGGGTGCGGGCGGTACTTCGGGTCGCCGGTCTCATTCTGCAGTACTTCCATAATCGCAAGCACGATATCAAGACCAACCAAATCGCCGAGTGCAAGCGGTCCCATCGGGTGGGATGCGCCGAGCTTCATCGCTTCGTCGATATCCGAAACGCTCGCGATGCCGTCCGCGTAAATGCCGATTGCCTCATTGATCATCGGGATAAGGATGCGGTTTACAACAAAGCCCGGAGCCTCTTTTACCTCGACCGGCGTCTTGCCGATTTCCGCCGCGATGGACTTAATCTTATCAACCAGCTCCGCCGGTGTGTTCTCGCCTGCAATGACCTCCACAAGCTTCATGCGGTCCGCCGGGTTAAAGAAATGCATCCCAATCATCGGGCGGTCAAGCCCTGCGCCGATTTCGGTGATGGAAAGGGAAGATGTATTTGTCGCAAAAATGCAGTCCGGCTTTACGATATCCTGCAGTTCCTTGAAGGTTGTCTTCTTAATCTGCATGTTCTCTGGTGCCACCTCGATGACAAGGTCACAGTCCGTGCAGATATCCTTTAAGCCTGTCACAATCTTCGCAGCGATAGCATCCGCCTTCTCCTGCGTAATCTTCTCCTTGCCCACAAGGAAATTGAGGTTCTTTAAAATCCTGTTCTTGCCGCCGTCCGCGAACTCCTGCTTAATATCACATAAGCATACCTCGTAGCCGTCCGTCATAGCAAATGCCTGTGCAATTCCGGCACCCATGGTGCCTGCGCCGATAATACCTACCTTCATTATCGCATCCTCCTAATGATTATTATTCTTTAGCAGTTCTTAAACGGAACCACCTTTAATTTCTTTTCCTTATCTTTCTCAAGGAAATTCGCCATGCCCGCCTTCTGGTCCTCCGTCTCAAAGCAGTCGCCAAAAAGCCTTTCTTCCACAATAAGCGCCGCGTCCATATCCTCCTGCAGGCCGTCGTTGATTGCCTTCTTGCAGTTCCTCACCGCAATCGGGGCGTTCGCCGCAATAATGGATGCAAGTTTCTTTGCCGCAGGCATCAGCTCCTCCAGTGGATATACATTGTTTACCAGACCAATGCGGTAAGCTTCGTCCGCCTTGATATTGCGCGCGCTGTAAATCATCTCCTTCGCCTTGCCGACGCTTACGATGCGCGCAAGTCTCTGGGTGCCGCCAAAACCCGGTGTGATGCCAAGGCCAACCTCCGGCTGGCCAAACACCGCATTCTCGGAACAAATGCGGATATCGCAGCTCATGGCAATCTCGCAGCCGCCGCCGAGCGCAAAACCGTTCACCGCCGCAATCACCGGAACTGGAAATGTCTCAAGCCTGCGGAATACATCGTTGCCTTTCTTGCCGAACGCCTCGCCCTCCGCCTTGGTTAACGTGCTCATCTCACCGATGTCCGCGCCCGCCACAAAGGATTTCTCACCCGCGCCCGTTAAAATCATCACGCGCACCGTATTCAGGTCAACCGCGTCAAGCGTTTCGGAAAGTTCATCAAGCACCTGGCTGTTCAGCGCGTTGAGTGCCTTCTGGCGGTCGATGGTAATCGTTGCCACCGCACCCTCCACCTCATATTTAATAAACTCCATATCAAACCTCTTTCTGCATCCATTCAGACTTTTTCAAACAGATGCATTTTTTTACAATTTCCTCTGCCGAAATCTAATCCTCAATCTTTACAATCGTCGAGCAGCCCATACCACCGCCGATGCAAAGTGTTGCAAGACCTGTCTTCGCGCCCTTTGCCTGCATCTCATGGAGCAATGTTACCAGGATGCGGCAGCCGGAAGCGCCCACCGGATGACCAAGCGCAATCGCGCCGCCGTTCGGGTTGAGCTGCTTATCCACATCGATGCCAAGGTCCTTGCCGACTGCTACGGACTGTGCGGCAAATGCCTCGTTTGCCTCGATGATGTCGAAATCCTCAATCTTCATGCCGGTCTTTGCCATAACTTTCTTTGTCGAAGCAACCGGACCGATACCCATAACCTCCGGGCGCACGCCTGCAAGCGCGCCTGCAACGAACGTCGCCATCGGCTTTACGCCGAGCTCTTTCGCCTTCTCCTCGCTCATCACAACAATCGCAGCCGCGCCGTCATTGATACCCGAAGCATTTCCTGCGGTAACAAAGCCATCCGGATTGATTGGGCGCAGCTTCGCAAGCCCCTCTATCGTGGAGCCGGCACGCGGTCCCTCATCGACCTTGAACTCGATGGTTTCCTTCTTTTTCTTTATCGTAACCGGAACGATTTCCTTCTCAAACGCGCCGGAAGCCTGCGCTGCTTCCGCCTTCTTCTGGCTCTTTAACGCAAACTCATCAAGCTCCTCGCGGGTAAGCCCCCACTCGCGGCAGATATTGTCCGCCGTCGTAATCATATGGTAATCGTTAAATGCATCCCAGAGTGCATCCTTAATCATGGTATCCACCAAAGTACCGTTGTTCATGCGGTAGCCATAACGAGCCTGCGGAACCGCATAAGGCGCCATCGACATATTCTCCATACCGCCTGCTACCACGATGTCAGCATCGCCCGCCATAATCATCTGCGCTGCCTGGTTGACACAGTTTAAGCCGGAACCGCACACAACGTTCATCGTCACGGCCGGAACCTCAATTGGAAGCCCCGCCTTAATGGATGCCTGGCGCGCCACATTCTGCCCAAGCCCTGCCTGGATAACGCAGCCCATGTACACCTGGTCCACCTGCTCCGGCGCAACCCCTGCCCTGTTCAATGCTTCCTTAATTACAACCGCCCCGAGCTCTGCGGCCGGCGTTGTGGAAAGGGAGCCTCCCATCGTACCGATTGCGGTACGGCATGCACCTGCTAAAACAACCTTTTTTGACATTTTCTTGTCCTCCTTTTACTGTATGCACTTTTTGCATAAAGAACTATGGTAATAGCATATCATTTTTTTTGACGATTGTCAAATTTTTATCAATCTTTTTTCAAATTATTTTATCTGCCAAGCAATTCCTCAAAATCATGGATTGGCATCGGCCTGCCATAATAATAGCCCTGGATGATGTCGCACCCAATCCCGCGCAAAAACTGATCCTGGGAAGCGTTCTCCACACCTTCGCACAGCACTGTGATATGCAGCTTTTTCGCCATTTCCACGACGCAGGAGATAATTGTTTTATCCCCCTCGCGCAGCTCGGATTTCTTCATAAACACCTTGTCAAGCTTAATCACATCAATCGGCAGGTCATTGAGCACATTCAGCGAGGAATACCCCGAACCAAAATCATCCATGGAAACCTTGATTCCCATCTGGCGCAGCTGAAGAATCATCGGGATGACATGGTTCGTATTTTCAATGTAAAGGTTCTCCGTAAGCTCAAATTCCAGATATTTTACCGGAACCTGATACTCCGCCAACAATTCTTTTATGTAAGAAAGCAGCTTGTCATCGCGCAGGTGGAAGCGCGAGACATTCATCGAAACCGGAACCGCCGCACCACCCGCGTCCAGGCGTTTTCTCAGCCAGGAAAATACCTCGCGGTACACATAATAATCCAGCTCAATGATGTTGCCGTTGCGCTCAAATACAGGGATAAACTCATCCGGATAGTAAAAACGCCCATCCGCTTTTTTCCAGCGCACCAGCGCTTCCGCGCCGATGATTTCTCCGGTGCCGCAGCTGACCTTCGGCTGCAGGTACACCTGAAGCTCACGATTTTTGATGGCGTCCGGCAGCGCGTCAATGAGCTGCCCTTCCTTGCGCACTTTTTCAATCATGCTCTCCTGGAACATAATCGCCATTCCCGCATAGCCCGGTTCCTTTGCCCTCTTGCGCGCCATGTTCGCGTTCGATACCACCGTCTCCGCCTGCTCGCCTCCCTGAATCATATAATAGCCAGAATTGATGTTGAGTTTTCCGTTCAGGTACCGCTTTCTTGCCTCCACCGAAAAAGATTCGTTGAACGCCACAATAATTTTTCCGATTTCCTCAGGGCTCATACCTTCCGGCACGCGTGTCACCGCGACAACATTATCCGAATATATCCTTGTCGCAAGCAGCATCTGGTTGTTTGAAGCGCCAAGCTCCTCTGCGAAAGAACGCAGCAGCTCATCTCCGACGCTGATTCCGTAATTCTCATTTATGTACTTAAAGTGCCGGATATCCGACGATACGATACAAAACTCCCCAGGTTTTGCATCATCAATCAACGTCTGCAGCTTCTGCAAAAAAACATTGTACTGGTACAACCCCGTTAACGGGTCGCGCTCCTGGAGCTGTTCCACCTGTTCCGTTGTCTCCTCAAGGTCACGCATGCCAAGCAGGAAATCCGCCAGGATGCGCGCAAACATCTTTAACGTATGGATTTCCGCCGCATCCCATTCCCTGTTTTCATACGCATTGCAAAAATCGATGCAGCCAATAAACTCCTTTTTGCGGTACATTGGGATTTCAAGCAGCGTATACACAGAGCCAAGCTCGTTAAACCATTCTTTTTTCATCCCCTCCGGGAGATTTGCCCCACAAAACAGGGCATATCCATCTTTATAAGACTTGCGGAAACAATCCCAGCGCGCTTTTTCCTGCGCAACTACCATCCCAAGCCCTGACCGCGTATAATCTTTGCGCAGGTATTCATAGCTCTGGCGCATCGTGTACGGGCGCGCCGTCGTCTCCCGGATGCTGATGCCGGAAAGGTCATACTCATCCGCCACGCGGTGCAGCATCAGGTTGATCGCACTGTTCGCATCCAGCCGGTCCTCGATAAGGCGGAAAGCAAGTTCCATCAGCTCGTAGCCAAATGGGTCGTAGTTCTCCATGCGGATATTGTCAAAGGTGTCATACGCCCGCGCCGCCGCAGGAACCTGCCGCAGCCTGCGGTATTCCTCCCTGTGCTTTGCATCCCAGAACGTGTAGTTGCCCATGGCATGGAGCTTGCCCCAGGTAAGCGCTTCCGTCGCACTCTCAAACAATTTTGTGTAACTTGTACCATCCTGCGGGTACATTGACACGCCGATGCTTGCGGAAAGCTTATAATCCGCCTGTTCCCCAATATAAATCCTGGCAACCGTCCCAAGCATCTGCCCAAGGCGTTCTCGGACTTCCTCGTTCTCCTTAATCCCCTTCATGCAGATGAGAAATGTATCACCGCCCACCCTCCCAAGTTCATCCATCTGGTTCAGGCAGCGCTGGATGGCATTCGCAACCTCAATCAGCACCTCATCCCCGAACACGCGCCCCATCTTCTGGTTCACGCGGTAAAATCCATCGATGTCCACTAACATCAGCGCCGCCTTCTCCTGTGGCTTGCCCCGGAAATACGTTTTTAAAATCTCCTCACAGCTTGCGCGGTTGAGAACCTTTGTCAGGCTATCCCTGCGCTCCCTGTTGTACTCCCTGTCATCCTTGGAGTCATTCTCTTCAAGAACTTTAATCCTTCCAACCACGCGGACAGGCTTCCCATCCTTCCCGTACATGGTTTTTCCCTCAAAAATGGTCCAGTAAAACTCCCCGGAAAGACGCAGCATACGAAGCTCCGCATAAACGCGCTCCTTCCCGTTGCAGACATCCTCCATAAACTGGTCAAACAGTCCGTAATCACCGGGATATATTTTTGTTCTCAGGTTCACACGGGGATTCTCAATCCAACGCGGCATCCCAAAATCTCCCTCGCGGCAGATGCGGTTTCGTATCCTGCGTGTCGCAAAATCATACTCAAACAAAATATCCGTCACCAGACCTGCAATCACGCGGTAACTCTCTTTGTCCCCCTCCTGCATCACATCATTTATATCTTCCTGCATCACTGCCTCCTCCTAGGATACCTCAAAAACCCTGTAATCAATCTCCCCGTCCTCCCCCACCCGCATCTGGATGTAGGTTGGTTTTCTGCTTTCCTGGCGCGGCAATGAAATGCTGCCTGGGTTGATTACCTGTACCCCGTCCTTCCAATCCACACATGGACGATGGGTGTGCCCGAACATCACTGTATCCGCCCCAAGTGCCTTCGCGCGCTTTACAAGACGCTCCGTGCCATTATAGACACCATATCCGTGCCCGTGGGTCAGCCAGATAATATGCTTCCCTTCCCGGATTGTAAATTCGCCTGGCAGATTCGTGAAAAAATCATTGTTGCCCGCCACCATATCAACCGGGCACCCAAACAATGCCGATATGTAATCCTGGTCCCTCGCTACGTCCCCAAGATGGATGATATAATCCGGCTTTGGAAGTTGTTTTTGTATTTTCTCCAAATATATATACTGACCGTGCGAATCGCTGATTACAAGAATTATTTTTACTGCCTTCAAACCATTGATACCCTGCCTTAGCGGCAATCCCCTTTCCCGTCGCCGAGCACTTCGTTTTTTATCGCGGCAAGCGCCTTTGCCCGGTGGCTAATCCGATTTTTCTGCTCCATCGTAAGTTCTGCCGTCGTGCACCCGAATTCTGGCACGAAAAAGATAGGGTCATAGCCAAAACCATTTTCCCCTGCCGGTTCATGCGCAATGCGCCCCTCAACCGCCGCTGTGCGCGTCGCGGTTTTCCCGCCCGGGAAAACCGCAGCAATCGCACAGACAAAGCGCGCGCTGCGCGCATTGTCCGGCACATCCTTTAATTTATCCAGAATATACTGATTTTTGATATCGTAAGGGGTATCCTCCCCCAAAAAACGTGCGGAATAAATCCCCGGCGCCCTGTCAAGGAAATCCACCTCAAGCCCCGAATCATCCGCTAAGGCAATCTCCCCGGAAGCTTCCATCACCGCGCGCGCCTTAATCAGCGCATTCTCCTCAAAGCTTTTCCCATCCTCCACAATGTCCACGCAGACCCCCGCCTCCTTCATCGAGAGCACCTCGTAGGCAGTATCCTTTAAAATCTCGCGGATTTCACGCATCTTCCCCTCATTACCAGTTGCAAATATAATTTTTTTCATCGCGTCCTTCCCTTTTTCCTTTCCAATAATCGGATTCTCTTTCATTTTGCGCACCCGCGCACCTATTCTTCCTCAAGTTCCGCGTAAGCGCGCATAAGCGCATCAAATAACCCCTGTGCCACATCCGTCCTTGTCTGCTCCTTCGCGAGAACTTCCAAATCGGATGCATTCGAAAGAAACGCGACCTCCACGAGTGCCACCGGAACCTGCGCATATTTAATGATGGTCAGATTATGCTCCCTCGCCACAAGCCCCCGGTTAAAAAGTCCGAGATGCTCGTCCATCTCCTCGAGAAGAATCTGTGCAAAGCGGCGTGAATTCATCCCGGAAAGCACATCCTGCCTCGAATCATACAGCACTTCCGTGCCGTGCAGTGAATGCGTCTCATTCGCGTTGCAATGGACACTTAAAAAGAAATCCGCCTCGACGTCATTCGCCAGGTTCACCCTCTGGCTCAGCGAAGGCTTCCAGTCCGTCGTCCTCGTGTAATACACCTTGATGCCATCCTGCCCGTCAAGCAACTCTTTTAGGCGCAGCACGATATCCAGATTCATATTTTTTTCCAGATACACATTGCCTGCGGAAATTGTCCCCGCATCAAGCCCCCCATGCCCCGCATCCACCACAACAATCTTGTCGTACACATCCTTCGGGCGCACAAGTGCAATATAATAATTCCATTCATCCTCATAAAGCTGATATACATAAGTTTTATCAAGCGTCAGCAAAAGCGACTGCGTCACGCTGCCATCTTCTGCCGTCTCCACCGTCGTCTCAATCGCCTTTACAACATCATTGCGCCATACATAATACGGGTCGGCCGGCGAGAGCGTCGGGGTCGGCGTTAATGTCATTTTGGGAATTAGTGCCGTACCTTTTCCCGGTGCCGGGGTCGGGGTTGGACTTGGGGTTGGTGTCGGGGTCGGCGGTGTCCCATGGTAATACGTATCCCGCGCGATTCGCTTTACCTGCTCATCCGAGAGCACATCGCCCCAAATCCCATGGATTGTCACACGCAGCTGCCGCGTCGTCGGGAACTCCTCAAGGAAAACCCCCGTTCCCCCATAGCCCTTCTGCTTTTCAAGCACAATCACGCTCACATCCTGCAGATACCGAACCACCGCGGAATCCTGTGCCCCTGCCACCTCCTGCCATACCGCCGGAAGCGGTGCAAGTGTTGGTGCCATCCCTTCCGTCATTGCAAAACCCGCTGCCGGGGTCGTGACCGGGATTGCAATATCCGTCGGCACTGGTCCTGCAAAGTCTTCTATCCCCTCCCCATACTCCCCATGTTCGGTCAAAAAACCTGCCATAATCGGCGCAATGGCTTTTGGAACCCTGAACTGTGACGCCATCACCTTATGGGCATACTCCGAAAATAATATCGAAAGGCATAATAATACAGAACCTGCAAGTATTATTTTCCTCAACATTTTCTCATCCTGCAATGTATTTTTCCTCCATTTTACAGTACCTTAAGTATAATTCATTTCCTACTTTTATTCAATGGTAATTTTAAACGAATTCTACTTTGAAATTCTGCACATACCGACGAATATTCTTCCCCGCAAAGAAGGGTTTTATAAGGAAACGCCGCCGGATGAAAAAAATATTGAAAAATGCGCAAAAGCTGCCGTGCCGCCGGAATTTTTTCCGCGGCATGGCAGCCCTTTTTCTAATTCAAACCGGTGCTTCCCAGACCTCCCCGGTCCTTCCCCCCAAGCCTTCCTACCTCATCAAATTCAAGCTCCGGCTGATTTCTGACAATGCGGAACTGGCAGATACGGTCATTTTTATGGATTACCGTATCGCGCAGGGCATACGCCGGCATATACCACCAGTCATTCGGCCCGCAGTAGGAATTGTCCACAATCCCCGTATGGTTTGTCTGGATGATTCCGAAATTCTTGTAGGTACTGCTGCGCGGCACAATATGCGCCTCGTAGCCCTGCGGCAGCTGCATCGCAACGCCGAGCGGAATCAGCCGGAACTCCCCTTGCTGCATCACAACCTCCTGCGCCGCACGCAGGTCAATCCAGTCGGATTTCCCGTCAATGTAGCGCAGGCGCTCGATTGTATCGTCCAGATATTGGATTCGGATTGTCTCCATTGTTCCTCCTATTTTTAGTTCCGTATACGCCCTTCCCGCACCCTTTCACGGCAGAGGTATTTTTTCTCCGCTTCTCTCCGAAAAAATCCCTCTGGGGTGCTGTACGGGCGCATACTGTTTTTTAGTTCCGTATACGCCCTTCCAACACCCTTTCACGGCAGAGGTATTTTTTCTCCGCTTCTCTCCGAAAAAATCCCTCTGGGGTGCTGTACGGGCGTATACTGTTTTTTAGTTCCGTATACGCCCGGTACGGCTCTTACATTTCCTTGAGGAACGCCTCGTAGCCCCTCTTTGCCTCGTAAACGTCCGCCTTGCTTGTAATCTCCCACGGCGCGTGCATGTTCAGCACCGGGACGCCGCTGTCGATGACCTGCATATTGTACTGCGCCATAATATAGGCGATTGTTCCGCCGCCGCCCTGGTCTACCTTGCCAAGCTCCGAGGTCTGGAACGTAACCCCATGCTTTTCAAGTGCCGCGCGGATTGCCGCCATGAATTCTGCGTTCGCGTCATTGCAGCCGCTCTTTCCGCGGGAGCCGGTATATTTGTTAAATACAAGACCGTGCGCAAAATACGCCGTATTTTTCTTCTCATTGACACCCGGGTAATTCGGGTCAAATGCCGCCGAAACATCGGAGGAGAGCATCACGGAATTCGCAAGTGCGCGCCTTAGCTTAAGCTCCGAATAATCGCCCATGCGGTCCATCAGCTCCGCCACCACATTCTCAAAGAATTTCGAATGCATTCCGGTTGCGCCGATGCTGCCGACCTCTTCCTTGTCCACGAGGATGCAAACCGCCGTGCGGTCGATTTTTTCCAGCGCAAACAATGCAAGCATCGAGGTGTAAGCGCACACGCGGTCATCCTGCCCATAGCCGTACACCATGCTGCGGTCAAGACCATAATCCCTCGCGGCTCCTGCCGGAACGACCTCAAGCTCCGCGGAAATAAAATCATCTTCCTCCACCCCGTACTGCTCCTTTAAAATGTCAAGCACATTTTTCTTAACCGCTTCCTTCTCCTCGTCTTTCAGCGGGATGCTCCCGACATTAACATTCAAATCCTCGCCCTCAACCACCTTGCTTGCGGTCTTTTTCATCTGGTCTGCGGAAAGATGCACAAGCAGGTCGCTGATGCCGACAACCGGGTCATTTTCCTTCTCCCCGACGGATACATTTACCTTCGTGCCGTCCTTCTTCACGAACACGCCGTGGATGGCAAGCGGTAACGTCACCCACTGGTATTTCTTGATTCCGCCATAATAGTGCGTATCAAGGAACGCCATCTCCGCCTCCTCATAAAGCGGAATCTGCTTGATGTCAATGCGCGGCGAATCAATATGCGCACCCAAAATCTTCATGCCGTCCTCAAGCGGTCTCTCACCCGCGACAAAAAGTACGACAGCCTTGCCCATATTCACTGCGTACAGCTTGTCGCCCGGCTTTACCTTTTTTACCGAAAACAAATCCTTATAGCCCGCTGCCTGCGCCTGGCGCACAACCTCGTCCACACACTCACGCTCGGTCTTGCAGTGCGAAATAAATTTCTTGTAGCCCTCGCTCACATCAAAAGCTTCCTTTTTCTGCGCCTCCGTATATTTCAGCCATGCGTTCCTGATCTTTTTTTCTTCTTTCTTCTTTTCCTCTTTCTTCGCAGGCGTCTTCTTTGCCGCCGTGGTCTTCTTTTCTGCCATGATGCTCCTCTCTTTCCGTCGGTCTTATCTTTTTTTGCCCCTTTCCATTCATTTTTTCTGTTTACAGGCAATTCCTTTTCCCGAACCGACAACTTATGCCTTTTATTTTACCATGCTCCTGCAAAAATAGCAATATTTTTCCTGCGGGTTGTCTGACTTGTGCATCGGCATCCCACCTTACTGCACCCCGCGCCGGAAATGCCCGCGCGTATACTCTGCCTTTTTTGGCAGGCAGCCATCGTTTAATATCCCCAAAACTTCATCCTCTGATTCCAATGTAAAATCATAGCGCAGCGCCATTGGCGAAAGCGCGTAGACTTCCGCGCAGTCAAGCAGCGAGAGGCATTCCGGGCTGTAAATAACATTGTAGCAGAAACGGCAAAAATTCAGCACAGGCAGCTTTTTTGCTTTCCGGTCAGTGATAAAAAGCGGGGACGGGAACCTTTTTTTTGCATAGCTGCCACACTGCTGGCCTTTCCCCTTATCTGCGCCCGCCCCCCGCATCGGACAGCCTTTTGTATTCTTATAAACACATTGCGCCGAAGTCATAAGCGGCATTCTTCCGTACACCACAAGTGCCATATCCTGGATGCCAAGCTCCTTTAGCTCCCGGGCGTTTTCTTCATACGGCGCGGTGCACTCCGCCACGCCAAGCCCCTGGAAAAACTGCTTCGCCTGCGCATTCATCGCATAGAGCATCGCGTCTGTCACAAGGCGCTTTCCCTTCTCCTGCACGCGCCATTCCTTAGCAAACAGAAAAAGCTCCTCATAATTTTGCAGCAAATACCCGTCCACGGGCGCGCCAAGTAAAACATTCTTTTCTTCCCGCAAAAAATCGCATGTCTCTGCCCGGCAGATGCGCGGCAAGCGCAGAAAAAAATCTTTTCCTGCCTCCTTCGCACGCGCCCCCGCCGCGGGCACATCCCCCACAGGCAGTGCCGCAAGGTCATAATAAATCCGGCGGACACCCTCCACCCTTAACACTGCGTCAAGCTGCCCCTTCTGAATAACGGACACATGGATTTCCGGCACAGAAGTCCCTGCTGCCCGCACCTTCCCTTCCGGCTTGTCCATATTGCAAATCATGCCCGGGCATTCCTTAAACCCTGCCATCCCCTCGCCATCTTCCGGCAGTTCCCTTTGCGGCAGCTTTCCATGCGGTAAGCTGCCCTCGTCCTGCGTTTGCCCCTGTACAGGCAGCTTTCTGCGGTATCCCGCCGCAATCTTCCCCGCAATGGCATCCAGCGCTTCCCTTCGCAGTGCGTTCAGGGCTGACACCGGGATAAAAATCTCACCAAAAACCCTGATTTCAAGCCGTGAGAAATAAAATGGGGTATCGCCCGTTTTTTCAAGGGCGGCGCGCAGGCGTTCTTCGCGCATCGGCTGCTTTTCGGCGCGCTGCGCAGTTTCCCCAAAGCAATGGATCCCGCATGAAATATCCGCTGCCATCCTTTCCCCTAGTTCCCCTGATTCTCCTGGTTCCACCCACACCGAAAGCTCCACCGGGTCGCCCGCCTTCGCCTTAAACTCCCCCGAAACCCTGATTTTTGGCTCTTTCGCAAAATACGCCTCCGAAATTTCTCTCAGCAGCTGGTTATTTTTTGTCCGGTATACCACATCCCCCGTTTTTACGGGAAGCCCCGGCGTAAATTTCGCCTCAAAACACTCCCCTGCCATATGTGCCTGCCCCAATGTAAACTCATAGCTTTTCCCCGCATTCTCCCCCATCCGGATTTCTAGCACATCCTGCGCACACAGCTCCTTCCCGCAGCGAAGCACCGCCCGGTTTCCCCTCACCTGCTCCACCTTCGCCACCGCTACCCCGCTATGGTTCGGACGCGCCAGCGACATCATCTGCCTGCCGTTATGCCCGCGGTAATACCCCTGCGTAAACCCGCCACGGTTATACAAGTCCTGCATGTCCGTAAACGCCTTAAGGAGAACCTGCGGATGCTTTTCGTGGAACCTTTGATATCCCTCTTTTCCGAGCGAATAATACCTGTCCACCTCCCGGCGGTACGCTGCCGTCACGCCCGCCGCATACTCGTAGCGCTTCATCCGCCCCTCTATTTTAAACGAGTCAATCCCTGCCTCAATCAGCTGCGGTATCATGTCAAGCGTACAGATATCCTTCGGCGAGAGCAGATATGCACCGTCGTATTCCAGTCGGCACGGCTGCGCGCATCGCCCGCGGTTGCCGGAGCGCCCGCCAATCAGGCTGCTCATCAGGCATTGCCCCGAATAGCAATAGCACAGCGCCCCATGCACAAAGGACTCAATCTCAAGCGTGCTGTGTTCCCGGATGCGCCGTATCTCCATAAGCCCCAGCTCCCGCGCGTTTACAAGCCGTGTCACCGGATACCCCTCAAAACATTTTGCCCCTTCCGCCATGGTCAGCGACATCTGCGTGCTTGCATGGACAGCCAGCCCCGGAAATTCCCGCGCAACAAATTCCAAAACGCCTGCATCCTGGACAATCACCGCGTCAACCCCCTGCTCATAGCAAGGCTTTAAATAGTGGTAGAGCGCATCGCCCATCTCCTCCGGCTTTAAAAGCGTGTTCACGGTCAGATAAATGCGCCGCCCGTGCAGATGTACATAATCAATCGCCTTGCACAGCGCATCCTGCCCCGGATTATCCGCATAAGCGCGCGCGCCATAACGTGTACCTCCCATATAAACCGCATCCGCGCCCGCACCGATTGCCGCGCGCAGCCCTTCAAGCGAACCGGCAGGTGCCAAAATCTCAACACCTGCCGTCTTTTTTCTCTTATTTTCCATATTTTCCCTTAATCTCCCCCAAACTTCCGCCCCGTCTCCGGAAGCCACATCGTCTTACTAATCTTTTTCTTTTTCTCCGCCAAATCCTTCTTATTCTCCGCGCTCTGCCTCAAATCCTTTAACTCCGTCTCAATGCGGATATTCTTTTTCTCCTCCTCGTAATATTTCGTCTTCTCCTCTTCTAACTCCTTCTCGCACGCCTCAAGCTTTGTCTGCAGCGCAATAATCTCATGCTTCAAATCAAAAATCTCATTATTTTTCGTGTCGTCCTCGCTCTCTTTGTTCTTCATCTGGTTTTTCAGCTTGAAATAATCATCCGCGATGTTTAACTGCATCAAAATATTCTGCGTCTCCTTGTCAAGATACCGGAAATCCGTCTGGTTCACCAGCTCATCGTGCTTTTTGTTCAGGTAGGAGGCTACCCTCTGCATGTAATCATTGCTCTCATAGCCACTTAATGTGTACTTTTTCCCATTGATAATGACATCGGTATCTGTCTGTTTATTCATTGCCCTCCTCCTTTCTTTCCAAAAAGCCCGAGATGCCGGTACGCCAGATCCGTCACCATCCGCCCGCGCGGCGTGCGCACAATCAGACCGTTCTGCACCAGATACGGCTCATACACTTCCTCCACCGTTCCGGCATCCTCCCCGATGGTCGTCGCCACGGCTTCAATCCCGACCGGGCGCCCGTTGAATTTTTCTATCATCGCAAGCAGGATTTCCCGGTCAATATGGTCAAGCCCCAGGCGGTCAACCTCCAGCAAGTCTAGCGCGTACTCCGCCACCTCTTTCGTAATCCTGCCGTCGTACTTGACCTGGGCAAAATCCCGCACGCGCTTTAAAAGGCGGTTTGCCAGGCGCGGGGTTCCCCTTGACCTTCTCGCAAGTTCCTCTGCCCCCTGCGCCTCAATCGCAACGTCAAGCACCTTCGCCGAGCGCAGGATGATTTCCTTTAGTTCCTCCACCGTGTAAAACTCCAGACGGTTCACCACGCCAAAGCGGTCGCGCAGCGGCGCGGTCAGCATCCCGGCGCGCGTCGTCGCCCCAACCAGCGTAAATTTCGGCAAATCAAGGCGGATGGATTTCGCGGTGGCTCCCTTGCCAATCACAATATCAATCGCAAAATCCTCCATCGCCGGGTAGAGCGTCTCCTCCACCTGACGGTTTAAGCGGTGGATTTCATCGATAAATAAAATATCGCCCTCGCGCAGATTGTTCAGGATTGCCGCCATATCGCCCGGCTTTTCAATCGCAGGTCCCGCCGTCGTCTTTAAATTCACACCCATCTCGTTCGCGATAATCCCGGCAAGCGTCGTTTTTCCAAGCCCCGGAGGTCCGAAAAAAAGCACATGGTCAAGCTGCTCCCCGCGCTTTTTTGCCGCTTCGATGTAGACTTTTAAATTTTTCTTTGCCTTTTGCTGTCCAATATATTCCACAAGCAGCTGCGGGCGCAGACTGCCCTCGATTTTTGCATCCTCCTCGGTAAATTCCGTGGTAATCGTCCTCTTTGCCATAACAAAACCTCACACCGCCTTCTCGCGGCTTTTTGTACTACGCCTTTTTCAGCGCCGCCCTCAGCATCTCATCCGCGCTCATTCCTTCCGCCCCTTCCACGCCGTTCACCATGCGCTTTGCCTGTGTGCCGGAAAACCCGAGCGCCTCAAGCGCCTGCATTGTCTCAAGCACAATCTGCCGATAGGAGCCATCCTTCTTTTCTGCCGCACCATCCGCTTCCTTTTCCTTTTCCGCCTGCATCAGCTTCTTTTCAAACGCATCCTCCAGGCGGAATTTATCCTTCAATTCCAAAATCATCTTCTTTGCGGTCTTTGCGCCAATCCCCGGCGCTTTCGCAATCGTTTTCTCATCCTCCGCTAAGACAGCAAAGCGCAGCTCGTCCGCCGGGAGCGCGGAAAGGATTCCGATTGCCCCCTTTGGCCCAATCCCGCTGACCCCGATTAAAAGCCGGAAAATGGACAATTCATCCTTGTCCAAAAAGCCAAAAAGCGATACGCCGTCTTCGCGCACCTGCAGATATGTATAAAGCTTTACCTCTTCCCCGGGCTTTGGCAGGGCATCAAACACCTGCCCCGGTACGATAATCTCATACCCGACCCCGCTGCATTCAAGCACCACCGAATTTTCTGTTATTTCTTCTAATCCCCCCCGGATAAACGCTATCATTGTCCTACCTCATTTTCAAAACTACTTCATAACCCAAATTTTCCTGATTTTATTATAATCATTCCCACTCGTTATAGTCAAGTACAAAATCGTTTTTTATTGCCAGGAATTGCAACGAAAAAAGCCAATGTACAGAAATATTTGTTTTGTTTCTTGGCACTTTGGCTTTTTCACATTCGGCTTTTGGCAGGGGACGTATTCGGGGAAGTGGTCTGGCTTAAAGCCTCACTTACAGTAAAAAGGGCAGTAAGAATCATTGGGAAACAGTTTTTCATAGAAGAAGCTCCTTTTATGTAAACAACCGTTTTGGTCTTATTCCTTTTTCCGGGTACAGCAAACCCTGGTCTTTTTTTATTTTTTCTGGTATAATGTCCACGATAGCAATCACAATCAAAAAGTGAGGAACTCCCATGCTGCATTTTGAACAAATCATCAACTGCCCGCCGGATTGTTTTTCCGCATTCGGTGTCCCGGCAGGAAAAGTATTGTTTTTTGATATTGAGACCACCGGATTTTCCCCGGACAGCTCCTATGTATACCTGATTGGATGTGCGTTTTTGGATGAGGGTGCGGTAAAACTGCGCCAGTATTTCCTTGATGACATTTCCGAGGAAAAGCAGCTCATCCGGGAATTTGGGGAATTCTGTGCGAATTTTTCCATGCTGGTGCATTATAATGGTTCGACATTTGATTTGCCCTACCTGCAAAAAAAGGTACACCGCCACCGGCTTTCGGGTACATATTTTTGTGCGGCAGCCGTTACGGACGTATCCTGTCCTGAGACCGCCTCGGATGCCTTTGGCACAAAGGCGGCTGCTGCGATATCCGGTGCACCACAAAAAGAACGCACAGTACAGCAAAGCTTTGATATTTACAAAAGTCTGCTCCCATACAAAAAATCACTCGGCCTAAAAGATTTAAAGCAAAAAACCGTGGAGCAGTTCCTTCATATTCCGCGCAAGGATGTTTTTAGCGGCGGCGACCTGATTTCGGTCTATACAGAATTTACCGGGCGTTACCGCTATGAGTGCATCACAAATAAAAATCCATCCCTGGATATAAAAGCAACCCCGGATTTTCACGGTACCGGTCTGACCAAAATGCCCAAATCCCCGGCAAAGGCATTGCTTTACGTCCTGCTTTTGCACAACCACGAGGACATTACCGGGCTGCTCGCCATCTCTGCCCTCCTGTGCATTCCAAGGCTGCTTGGCGGGGCTTTTACGGTGACAGAGCTTTCCGGGGAATCTGCCGTGACAGAGCTTTCCGGAAACCGCGCAGACCAAAAAAACGCCAGGACTTGCCCGTCTTCCTTTAAAGCCTTCCGCCTGGATACAGGGTTTGATACCACCTTGCTCTCCTCCTGCTTTTCGGGAAAAAATGTAAAGCTGCTGCCCAAAGGCGCTTTTACTGCTGCCAGCTCCCCCGCTGCCGTAAGCCTGACTGTTGCGGACACACCTGGCGGTCTTCTCCTTTTCGTTCCGGCGCTTTTTGGAACCTTCAAATATTTTTTTGAGGATTATAAGGAATATTATTATCTCCCGTTAGAGGACTGCGCCATGCACAAAAGCGTTGCGCAATTTGTTGAAAAAGAATACCGCAGGAAGGCAACCAAAGAGACCTGTTACCAGAAAAAAACAGGCTGTTTCCTGCCGCAGCCGGAAGAAATCATCACACCAGCCTTCCGCCTGCACGCAAAAGACCGTTTTTCATATTTCGAGGACACCGAAGATGCCCTCGCAAAACCAACGGTTTTAAAAAACTGGCTCAAATCATTGCTTGTGTGGCTCTTTACGCCAACATGACAGCGGGCAAAACCATCCCTGCGCACAAAAAAATAACCGGGAACCGTTCAGGATTCCCGGTACAAATCATTACTCTGCAGTGGTAATGATTTTCTTTTTGTTGTACGAACCACAAGCCTTGCAGACCCTGTGCGGCATCATAAGCTCACCGCAGTTGCTGCACTTTACAAGCCCCGGTACGGACATTTTCCAGTTCGCCCTGCGGCTGTCGCGTCTTGCCTTGGAATGTTTATTCTTCGGACAGATAGCACCCATCGTTCACACCTCCTTTTTTCCTTCCGCTGCGCATATTCCTACCGCGGATTACCTCATCTTCTCTCACAGAATGCTTAAGAAGAGGATTCCTTGAAATTGTTAAAAATATCCCGGATCACTGCCATGCGTGGATCCAGATGCTCCCCGGAAACATCCTCGCGGCTGCATCCGCACACGCCCTCATTCAAATCAGCCCCGCAGGTACTGCAAATCCCTTTGCAGCCCTTCCGGCAAAGAACCTTGGCCGGAAACGCGACCAAAATTTCCTCCCAAATCAGGCGGTCCACATCCAAATCATAACCCGAAATACAGGATATCCCATCCGGTTCCTCCCCGCGCTCTTCCTCCGGTTTGGAGAAATCAACCTCCTGCTCGTACCGTATCTCAAACGAAAGTTCCACTTCCTTAAGACAGCGGTCACACGAGGCGGCCAGGATATATTCTGCCTCTGCCTGAACCAAAACCCGCTTTGCCGACGGGCTTACCAAGGTCAGACGGACGGGCGTTTTTTTCTGTACCGGATAAGCCACACCGTTCCTCTCAAATACGGAAAACTCCGTTTCCACTTCCATCCGCAAGGTTTCCTCCCTGCGGTTCATGACCTCTGACAAGCTAACCAACATCATCTCTCCTGCCTTTTGCGCGCAAAGTACCCCTCAAATAGACACAGCTAGTATTATAGCGGAGGGAACGGGATTTGTCAACTTCTTTTTTTCTGATTGGCAAAGCAATCCGGAAATTTCCCACCGCCAATCCATGCCTTCTTCCCTTCAAACGAAAAACCATATCCCCGGATGCGCTTTTTATAATTTATTGGTGTGGTTTATACCAAATATCTATTTCTTCTTTTTCTGGAATTTCAAACAGAGAAGAAACTTTATTTAGTAATCCCTCATCAACATAAAAACTTGATCCGCCATTTCCAGATATGACTTCATTATTTCTTTTTTCAATATTTTCATACCAAGTCTTATCATCAATATCAATATAATGCATTTCTACCAAAACCCCATTATTTTCTCCATATCTTTTTATTTCTTTCCTATTTTCTTTTGTCCAAAATCCCCAATCTAAAATTACAGTGCATCCTGCATTTACAATTTCCACTGCTTTTTTTCTTAAATATAAATTAACTTTTCTAGCAAATTCATCATAACCTTCACCTTGTTGATTATTTGTTAAATCATAGGTTACTTCATCTGTAGACAAAATCACAGCATGCTCTTGTTCTTTTAATCGATTAGCATAATATGTTTTACCACAACCAATCTTTCCACATATACAAAGTAATTTTGCCATAACACACCTCACTTACAAATACCGATTTGTACCTTTAACAGAATACCACAATCACACTCTTATTTCAATCAAATTTTCATTAAATTTCTTCCTCCCTCCGCTTAGTCCTGTTTTGTTTCCTGTTGTGCTGTCGGTTCTCGTTCTGAAGCTCCCTCTCAAGGTTCTTCTTGTTGTAGCTGATAACTTCCGCATACGCTCCTTTCATTCGGGGTACTTCGATAAGCTGTCCTTATGCTCCTTATCATATTTCATTTTTGCAAGTCCTTTGAGTGACTGGCTCTCCTTATAGGTGGCTTGGATTGGCGCAAAGAGGGCATACATTTTTGACAGTTCCTTTAATCGGTTTAGTTTCTGTCCCTTGGAAAGATGTACCGTTTCCAACTGCTGGTATTTCACGCTGACCGCTGTACTCTTAATCTGCGTACTTTTGTACGTTGCGTACTGTGCGCTGTGAAGTTCCTGCTTGGCAAGCATGAGTATTTCTTTTGCCTGTTCCAACAGCATATTGTTCTTGATGATTTCACGATTGATGTTGCCCCTCTCGGTCTGTATGCCCTTGCGTTCTAAAGCGTTGGCAACCGCCCCGATATGAATAGCCGGGGCGCGTGGATAGACTTGTGGGCAGATAAAAGCCGCACTTTGGTTTTTGTCTGAACGCAAAGTTCACTAAAGGATAGCAAGCGCAGCTTGCGAAGGGGAATTGCCGTTACCCTCGTCATTCCGTACCGCCCTCACTTTCACTTTCGGCATTCAATCTCTTTTACAAATGAGAATTTACCATTAAGTTTAAGAAGCCACTGCTATATAAAACCAAATCATTCCATTTTGTCTTTTTCCGTGATTTTTCTAATGACCCTACATGGATTACCTACGGCAAGACTATGTGGTGGAATATCTCTTGTCACAACACTGCCAGCTCCAATAACAGCCCCTTCACCGATTGTTACACCTCCACAAACAACCACGTTAGCAGCTAACCAACAATCATTCTCAATGGTAATGGGTTTCGCATATTCAAGATTATATACACTGCCATTTTCGCGCAACCTACAATTCCGCTCATTAGGGAGCAGTGGGTGCATAGGTGTAGCAAGAGTAACATTTGGACCAAGCATCACATTATCTCCAATGTGGACAGAACAAACATCCAAACAAGTAAAATTAAAATTTGCCCCGCTATATTTTCCAAAATACGTATTGCAACCGTAATCAAAATAGATAGGTGCCTGCAATAAAGGCATTTCTTGCGTATTCGGAAGCAATTCTTTGAGGATTTCATATTGCTTTTCGCATTCATCCTCGTCAGTCAGATTATAGTGTCTTGCCAGTTTACGTGCTTTCAAGCGTAATTGTTCCAACTCTGAATCAGACGGATCATAAAGTTGTCCTGCAAGCATTTTTTCTTTTTCAGTCATTATTTATACCTCTCTACTAAAAATACCGATTTGTATAACTGTTCAACGCTGTTCTTTTACTATAACCGTACACACAATTCCAATTAAATTTTACTTAACCTCCCTTTGCCTTATTATTGACAATCATCATCTGCCTTGCCCGTTCCCTCTGCTCGGTACTGACTGCCCTCGGTTTGCGGTAACTGACGTATGATTTCGGAAAGGAATATGTCTTAGATACCTCGTCTTGCCCTGTCAATCTGTATGTGTCGGGAAAATTTGCGCCCTCACATAAACGCTCCACGCCCACACAATTTTGAATGCTTTTGCCCATTTTACCATCGAAGAACATTTCCGTCAATGCCAGCTTTTTCCCTTTTTCCAGAAAATCAAAAAGATGTTTTGTTCCCAAAACATCTTTTTGATATCATAATTTAGTAATCCAATAATGTAACCGAACTTGACACAACTCCCTGCACAGAGCAAACCGACAATACCCTGTACCAGTTCGAACGGGTGCCGTCCGGCGCAGAAATCCGGAAATAATCCGCATACTGTTGTGTGCCGTCATTGTTTGTTGTTTTTGTACTTCCACCGTTTTCCACCATATATCCGAATTCCAGATTCTCATAGAAAATACTGCGGTCTACAAAGGTTGACGAAATCCCCCGTGCATATGTCCACCGGGTCGTTTGCGTTACGCTGATTACGGTAGTGTCCGATACCTTAATCTCCACACGGTACGGGTGCTTCACACTTTTCTCCCGCGCCCCTGCCACATAAAAGCTTGGTTCGCCTTCCCCAGAAACCATATGGGGAACCCCTGCCTCCACCTTATTGGTGAATACAGCTTCCACCTCTGCCGACGCGTAGGAAGTTCTTGCCCCTGCCTTGGAAATAAACGCATCCTCCCCAAGAAACATCGAAATTCCATCCAAGTCACTGCCCGGAATATCCGCATCGCTAATTTCTGCTTTCTCATCTGGCCATTCGATTTCTATCGTGTCGCACGAATACGAACAATTCGTGTTTTCTGCTTTTACAGTAGCTGCCGCAGCCTGCCCTGGTAAAACCATTGCCAATGCCGTTAAAGCGATGCCACATAAAAGTTTCCTGTTTTTCATCATATACCTCCTCCATTCCGCCCTTACTTTTGCACCAACGCCACCGTATCCCTCGCAATCGCAAGCTCCTCATTCGTCGGAACCGCGAGTACCTTCACCTTCGAGGCATCCGCAGAAATCACCGCTTCCTTCCCGCGCACATCGTTGCGTACCGCGTCAACCTCAACGCCGAGATAGCCGAGGTAGGAACAAATCTGCGCGCGGATTTTCCTGTCATTTTCCCCAAGTCCCGCCGTAAACGCAATCGCATCCACACCGTTCATCGCTGCCACATAAGCGCCGACATATTTCGCTGTGCGGTATACAAAGACCTCGGTCGCTTCCTTCGCGCGCTCATTGCCCTGCATGGCTGCCGCCTCAAGGTCGCGGAAGTCGCTAGAAACCCCGGAAAGCCCATAAACACCGGACTTTTTATTTAAAAGGTTCATAATCTCATCCAGGGATTTGCCCTCTTTTTTCGCGATAAACTCGATAATCGCCGGGTCGATGTCGCCGGAGCGCGTTCCCATGACCAGGCCCTCAAGCGGTGTCAGGCCCATGCTCGTGTCGATGGATTTCCCGTTTAATACCGCGGAAATGCTTGCACCGTTGCCGAGGTGGCAGACGATAATTTTCGAATTTTCATAGTCAAGCCCTGCAATTTCTGCCGCGCGTCTGCTCACATAGCTGTGGCTCGTCCCATGGAAGCCATAGCGGCGAACCTTGTATTTATCATAATACTCATACGGCAATGCGTAAGTGTATGCCTTCTTTGGCATCGTCTGGTGGAACGCCGTGTCAAAAACTGCCACCATCGGCACGCCCGGCATCAGCTTGCGGCACGCATCGATGCCGATTAAATTCGCTGGGTTGTGCAACGGCGCTAAGTCGTTGCACTCCCGGATTGCCGCAATGACCTCATCGTCAATCACAACCGAGCCGACAAAGCGCTCCCCGCCGTGCACTACGCGGTGACCCACCGCCTCAATTTCAGAGAGCGCCGAAATCACGCCGTGCCCCTGGTCCGTCAGCGCTGTAAGTACCGCCTGTACTGCCGCCTCATGGTTCGGGAGCGGCTTTTCAAAGGTAAGTTTTTCCTCTCCCGCCTTCGTATGCACCAGCCTGCCGTCAATCCCGATGCGTTCACACAACCCGACTGCCATCGCCTTTTCCGTCGTGGAGTCAATCAGCTGATATTTTAACGAAGAACTGCCGCAGTTTATCACTAAAATTTTCATGGTCCAAAACCCTCTTTCTTATTCTAAAATTCTGCAAGGAACTTCCCGCTAATCCAGCGCTGCCGCCTGCACCGCCGTAATCGCGACAACACCGACAATATCATCCGCATTGCAGCCGCGCGAAAGGTCATTGACCGGGGCCGCGATGCCCTGTGTGAGCGGTCCGTATGCCTCCGCCCCGCCAAGGCGCTCCACAAGCTTATAGCCGATATTGCCCGCATCCAGGTCCGGGAAAATCAGCACGTTCGCCTTTCCTGCCACCGGGCTTCCCGAAGCCTTGAACGCCGCAACCTCCGGCACAATCGCCGCGTCAAGCTGCAGCTCGCCGTCCACCTTAAGATCCGGGTACTGCTCATGTGCAATCTGCACCGCCCGCGTTACCTTATCGATATCCTCATGCTTTGCGCTGCCCTTTGTCGAGTGGGAAAGCATCGCAATCTTTGCCTCTTTTCCGGTCAGCAGCTCAAAACTGCGCGCCGAGGACTCCGCAATCGCCGCGAGCTCCTCCGAGGTCGGGTTCTGGTTTAAGCCGCAGTCCCCGAACACAAAGGTTCCCTTCGCGCCAAAGGTGGAATTCGGCACAATCATCAGGAAAAATGCCGATACAAGCTTCGTCCCAGGCGCTGTCTTTAAAATCTGCAGGCACGGGCGCAGCGTGTTCGCCGAAGAGTGGCACGCGCCGGACACCATGCCATCCGCATCCCCCATCTTTACCATCATCACACCGAAGGTTGTGTAATCTGTCATCAGCACCTCCTGTGCCATCTCCGCCGTCATCCCCTTGCTCTTGCGGATTTCCACAAGCTTTCCGATGTACTCCGCCAGGCGGTCAAATTTTTCCGGATCAACCAATGTAGCGCCCGAAATATCAAAACCGGTCGATTTTCTCCGAATCACCTCATCCTTGCCGATAATAATAACGTTTGCAATCTCCTGGTCAAGCACCTTTGCCGCCGCCTCATAAATCCGTCGGTCCTCCGACTCCGGCAGGACAATTGTCTTTCGGTTTTTCCGTGCCCTTTCCTTGATTTCTTCAATAAAACTCATCTTCCCGTATCTCCTTTCCCAAAAATAAAACCGCTGTTTATAGTATAATGCATTTTATATATTGTGGCAAGCAAAATTTTGTCATTTTATTTTGGCATTTTCGTTGGATTTCTTCTGTTCAAACGGACGTTTTCGTGTTACGATACAATGGAATAAACCTGACAGGTTAACGTTTGTTTTTTGGATGGAAATCCGCCCACAGTGCTATTGCAGCAGCTGCCTGCTTCGCACACGGTGAATTTTGAAAATATTTTTACAGCCAGGGGGTTTTATGAAAATAACCGGAATTATCGCGGAATTCAATCCGCTGCACAACGGGCATGCCTATCTTTTACAGAAAGCGCGCGAAATCACAGACGCGGATGTTATTGTTGTTGTTTTAAGCGGGAATTTTGTGCAGCGCGGGGCTCCTGCCATCGTCTCAAAATATGCGCGCACAAAGGCGGCGCTATGCTGCGGCGCTGACCTTATCCTTGAGCTTCCGGTCTTTGCCGCCTGTGCGAGCGCGGAATATTTTGCGGCGGGGGCGGTACGTCTCCTTTCCGACATCGGCGCAGATGCCTTTGTTTTCGGGAGCGAATCCGGCGAGCTTGACAGGCTTTTGCCGCTCTCGGCTCTTCTTAGCGATGAGCCAGAAGAATACCGAAAGCTTTTGCGCGCCGGGCTCTGCGCGGGGAAAAGCTTTCCTGTTGCAAGGAAAGCTGCCGTCCTCTCCCTCCTTTCGGATGCTGCACCGCTGCTTGATACCCCGAACAACCTGCTCGCCCTTGAATATTTAAAGACCTGCAGGCAGCGCCGCCTTTCGCTTATCCCGCACACCATCGCGCGGCTTGGCAGCTCCTACCATGAAAATAAGATTCTGGCACATTCCTTCCCGAGTGCATCGGCATTGCGCAGCCTTTTGCAGAACCAATCCATCAGGCTTACAAAGCTCCTGCCCTACATGCCGGCCGCCGCCGCCGAAATTCTATCGGCGGAGCTTGCCTGCCACACCCTCGTAAGCGAAGCAGATCTTTCCAACCTCCTCGCCTGCCATCTGCTGCAGTGTACCTCGCCCGCACAGCTTTCCCTGTATGCCGACATGGGTGCCGACCTCGCCAACCGCGTCTTCGCAAGGCGCTACGATTCCATCCTGCTGCCGGACTTTTGCGCAGTCCTAAAGACAAAAGAGCTGACCTTTACGCGGATTTCGCGCGCCCTGCTGCACACCATTTTGCAGATTACGGGCGAGGAGCAGGAAGAATTCCGCGCGCTCTTATACTCGCCGTACATGCGCGTCCTCGGTATGCGCAAAAGCGCCCGCCCGCTGCTTGCCCGCCTGCGCAAGGAAAGCAACGCGCCGCTCATCCTGCGGCCCGCCCGGGCAAAAAAACTTCTTTCCGCACAGGCGTACCGCTTTTTTATGAAGGACATCGCCTCCTCCGAGCTCTACCGCCAGCTCTCCTTCGCACACAGCCACCTGCCGTCGCCCTGCGAATTTGCGCATGAAATCATTTGCTGTGAATAAATTATAGGGAAAAGCATTTTTACGGAGCCGCCATGAACCACCGCCAAAACAACAAAAAAGCCGCCGCCTATCTTCGGCGCGGCTTTTTATATCTTACTGTATTTTCCATCCTTGTTTTGATGTTCCTCTTCCCAAAAACTGCCGCAAACGGAGCAAAAAATGGGCTTGTCCTCTGGGCGCAGACCCTGCTGCCGATTTTGCTGCCCTTTTTGATTCTCTCCTCGCTTCTTATCAAATTGCGCCTGACCCGCCCTTTCACGGTGTTTCTTGGCCCAGTTTTCACGCGGATTTTCCCGATTAGCGCAAAAGCCTGCTACCCCTTGGTTTTGGGGCTGCTCTGCGGCATGCCGCTCGGCGCGAAAACAACGGCGGAGCTTTACCGTCTCGGACAAATCAGTGAGAGGGACGCGATGTTTTTGCTCGGCTTTTCCAACCAGGCAAGCATGATGTTCCTTGTCAGCTATGTCGCCACGAAGGAGCTGAATGTCCCGCACTGCGCTATTTTTGTATTGATTGTGCTCTACAGCTCGGCGCTTGTTTCCACCGTCCTTTTCATCCTCCCAAAGCATTACCGCGCCACACCCCAAAAGGCGCAGGAGACGGCAGAATCCACAGCTGTTTTGTCCTTTTTTCCCGCACTGGATGCCTGCATCCCGGAGAGCTTTGCCACCATCACCCGCGTCGGCGGATATGTCATTCTTTTTTCCATGCTCTCCTCCTTTGTCTGCGCGCTCGCCCTGCCTGCCGCGCCGTCCGCGCTTACAAGCGGGCTTCTTGAGATTACAAGCGGCATACAGCAGATACGAATGACCGGACTTGCTTCTGCCCAAAAAACAGCCCTGACCCTCGGTGTCACCGCATTTGGCGGGCTTTCCGGCCTGATGCAGACAAAAAGCGTGACACTGGGAACAGGACTGTCCATGCGCTACTATGCATTTGTAAAATTGATGCAGGGAATTCTCGCGTATGTTTTGACGCTGGTTCTGCTTTCACTGCTGTGAAAGCCCCCTTACATTCCCACCCGGCAAAAATTGTTTTCCAAATGCCCTGGATTTTTCCCGGCTATAAATTTGTTTCCTTTGCCCGGTAACGCAACAATACCCTTTTTACAACCTCCCGCTCCCCCGGCACCCACGTCAGTTCCGTTCTCCACGGCACGGAATAAGGACCATCCGCATTTGCCTTTAGCTGCTCAAAAATATACCTCCGCCTTTGTGTATATGCTGCCGCATCCGGATTTTTGATTCGCTCAAGCCACGCCCTGTATCCGTCAAGATAGCTTTCCACCATTTCATCCCACGAATGAAATTGCTGTTGGATGACCTTTCCGGCGGCGCAAAATTCCCGGTCGAGCTCTTCCCGGTCAATCATTTTTACAAGGTACATCATGCCAAGCAGCTGTGTGGCGCGGCACAAATCCCACCCCGCATACAATGTGCCCAGGGTTCCCGCATGTTTTTGCGTCAGCTCATGTACGGTATCTAAGCCATCCTGCCGGTTCTTGATATCCCATTGCTCCCCCAATGCCACATTCCGGAAATTGGAAACCACTTTCCGGCTGGCATGCGCCCCGGTCACTAAGGGCCACCCCTCCAGCATCGGAAAAGAATGTGCCCAGATTGCAAAGGTGGACGCACACCAGCATTCCAAATCATTGCGCGGCAGCAGCGGGTCCCTCTTCCAGAGGAAAGCAGGCGCAAAACGCCACCTGCGAACCCCGATGACCCGGTAAAGCACAACCACGATAACATAAATCCACGCGGACGCCGCGCCGCCTAAGGTTCTGGTATAACCAGACTCCGACTGCACCGGAACATAGTCCCCGTACATGTCCACATAATGGTCCGTCACCGCCAGGAATTTTTCATAAACCATAACCTCTTTTGGCGCTTCCCACTCCCTCCAAACACCTGTCGGAAGCCGGTAAATCCCCACTTCATCCGTTTCTTTTAAGGCTTTTTTGTTAATGTGCGCAATCACCTTTTCCCCGCTCGGAAGCTTTAGCCGGTAATATATCGATTCCCCGGCGCGGACCGTGTCATACTTTAACACCGTACCGCTCGTAATCAGGGTAAACGTACCCAGCCGCTCCATATCCTCGATGGATTCCGCAACGGGAACATCCGCCCCTGCCTCATGGCCCGCCGCCCCCTCTTCCAATGTGGTATTTTTCACATAAAATCTATACAGCACCGGTCCTAAGACAAACTCCACACACAGCGCCAGCAGCATGATAACCGGAATCAGCAGGAACATCTGATACACATTTGTTTTGAATCCATAAATGTTTTTGTTGGATATCTGATATCTTGCCATATCTGCAAATCACTCCTTCTCATTCGCGTTCCTGCGGGCAAAGTAATACCATCCCCGCCCCATCCTATTTATTCCTCATCGATATCCCGCAGGAATGTATTCTCATCAAAATCAAAATCATCGCCTGCATATCGGTCCATCTCCGCCCTGCGTGCCCTCCGCGGGTCTAACTGCTCGTTTATTTCCCTCCGGTTTTCAAGGACAACCTCAAGATTTCTTTTCAATGCACCAACGGTCTCCTCGCTCTTTACACGGCTTTCCTCGTATGCCGCCGCCAATACCTTCTCAACCTCCGCAAGGACATCGTTCGTATAGCTTAGCGCGCCCGCGCGCAGCGCCTCCGCCTCCTCATTCGCTTCGCGCAGCATCGCATCGGCACTTTCCTGTGCATTTTGCATAATCTCGCCTGCCTGCTCGTAGGCCTGGCGCGTAATCTCATTCTCGTTGACTAACTGTTTTGCTTCCTCCCTTGCACGTTCCCGGATTGCGTCTGCCTGATCCTCCGCATCGGCAAGCAGCGCGTCACGGTTTGCAATAATTTTCTGGTAACGCTTAATTTCATCCGGCAGACGCAGACGCAGCTCGCCCAGTAAATCGTACAGCGTATCTTTCGGCACAACCAATTTCGCCTGCGAAAACGCCTGCGGTTTACAGCTTTCTATCAATTCATAAATATCATCTATCACCTGTTCTATTCTGCTGCTTCTGCCCGTCGCCATTGTCACACACTCCTTACTTTCTTAATTTTTTCCATCACAAGCGGCAAGATGCTCTCCGGAACGAATTTTGTGATGTTCCCCTCATAGCTCGCAACCTCTTTGACAATACTTGAGCTAAGATAGGAATACTGCACGCTCGTCGTCAAAAACACCGTGTCAATGTCCGGGCTTAGCGCATGGTTTGTCTGCGCAATCTGTATCTCATACTCAAAATCGGTAACTGCCCGCAATCCCCGGAACATCACAGTAGCATTCCTGCTTTTCGCAAATTCCACTGTCAGCCCGTCAAAAGGCTCCACGGTGGCATTTTGAATGTCCTTTACGACCAGCTCCAACATATGTACACGTTCCCTTGCCGAAAACATCGGCTTTTTCGCACTGTTGTTCAGCACTCCGATAATCAGCCTGTCCACAATCTTTGAAGACCGTTTTATAATATCCAGATGCCCCAGTGTAACAGGGTCAAAACTTCCCGGATAAATTCCTATTGTCATATCTCCTCATTTCCGCCGCGCACGGATAGCGGCTGTTTTTTCCTCACGAACACATGCTTGTTGGTTTTATAACGCTTTTCCTTCAGGCATGAAAACCCGCATTCCTCCACAAATGCTGTATCCTCCTCGATTGCCTCCTCAAAAATGACAAGTGTCTGCTGTGTACAGACCGGGCTGTCCGAAAGCTGCAAAAGCACCTTCTTTGCAAACCCCATCCGGTACGGCGGATCCATAAAAATGATATCAAAAGCTTCCCCGGATGCCTTAAGCTTAAAAAGCCCCGCCGCCACTTCCGACGCAAGAACCTCTGCCTGCGCCATAAAACCTGTCCTCCCCAGGTTTGCCCTGATGCATGAAAGCGCCGCCTTGTCCTGCTCGACAAAGACTGCCCGCCTGCAGCCGCGGCTTAAAGCCTCAATCCCGATGGCACCGCTCCCGGCAAAAAGGTCGAGGAACACCGCGTCCGGCAACTCATAATTTATCATATTAAACAAGGTCTCTTTGATACGGTCGGTTGTCGGTCTTGTCGCAAGCCCCGCCGGAGTATCTAGGAGTGTTCTTCTTGCTTTGCCAGCAATTACCCTCATCCAAAACCTCTCTCTCCTATTTTAGTGGAATATTTTTAATTGTCAACAAAAAAACGATACTTTTTCTAACGTGCGCCCTTAAAAAAACGACATTCTTCGCGCTTTTGGCACATACCGCACCGGCCGTCACAGCGTTTTTCACCCTTTTGAAAACCATCCCGGATATCCAGAAAACCGGTCACCGATTTTAGCGGCGAGAGGATTCCCTGCCCGTTTACCGACAGGCCAATCCCCTCCTTTGCTGCCATGCAGCGCAGGAAATCATGTTGGAGGGTAAGCGGGAAATCCTCGTATCCAATCCCAAACAGCCATCCCACCGCAAGCCCCAGGGTTTCTTTCACGTCCTGCTCCAGTTCCATGCGCAGCCGTTCGACCGCAGCATTCGCGAGCGCGTCCGTCAAAAGCGCGTCAAGCATACTCTCCTTTTGGAGCTTGTCAATCCGCTCATCCACAGCTTCCCCAAGCGTCAGGCATGCCGCCACCGCAAGCCCCGTTTCGCCAAGATGGGCACGGATTGCCTTACCGGGCAGCACAAGTTTTTCCGCCCCGAAATCCGCCGCCAGTGTTCCCTGTGCATCTGCCCCCTCCCGCAAAAGGCGAACCGGAACAAACATATAGCGCGGACTAAGCGCCGGAAGAAGCATATCCGCACAGTGGCGCAGCTGTGTGAGCATATCCGCATCCGGCAGCTGCTTCCCGTATCCCAAATAAGCCGCTGTTTCCTGTTCATCCATCAGTCCGCCGTATTTTTCCGGCGCAAGCTGCACAACCTGTCCTTTCGGCATACCGCCCCTCCTTCACACTTACTTTGCCACACAGCGCACAATCAGCCGCTCCGTTCCGTTGCTCTCGCATGTCACCAGGGTCAGCATCGCCACCCCTTCGCCCGTATCCTCAACGACCCAGACTTCATCCGGCTGTACAATCATTGTTTCCGTCACTTTGTAAGTAAACACCTCATGCTTTGTATTTGTAATAACCACTTCGTCGCCGATTTCAAGCTTGTCAAGATTTTTAAAATACGGGCCGGAATATCCGCCGCGGTGTCCCGCAAGCGCACAGTTTCCAATCTCTCCAAGCTGTGCGGTATTGCTCATATGCCCGATTGCCACACCGATTTCTGCCGCATCCGAGCCCTCCACAATCGCGTAAATCAGTTCAATTTTCGGAATCTGGATAACCCCGATTACCTTTTTCCCATTCAGGCGGTTCGCATTCTCCTGCTCGTCCTCTTCTTCCTGTTCCGGGGCATCCGGATTCTCCAAAAGAGCCTCCCCGAGCGTTGTCAGCTCCCCATCCGCTTCCTCTGCCGGCTGTGGGTTATCGGGAGCATCCGGCGCATCTGTCCCTTCCGGTACCGCCTGCGCCATCTGCGTTGCTTCTGGCGGCGTGGTCGGCACCTCCTCCTGCCCTGCCCCCGCCTTTGTCGGCTGCGGTGTCAGAATCATATTGATTGCGTCTTCGTTGAAATCATCGCTTTTTTTCTGGCGGTAGAATGGATACAGGCAAACGCCGATTCCCACAAGCATAATCGCAATGCCAAGCGCCATACGTACCCTGCCGCCGCCCCCGCCTTTTTTCTTCCCTTGCGCCGTTTCCCCGGTTTTCTGTATATCCGGTACCTTTTCCGCCGTTTCTTCATCCCTTATCTGTTCTGGTTTTGTTTCATCCTGATTCATCGCGCCACCTCTTTCCTGCATGTCCCCTATTTACCTTCCCGCCAAAAGCATTGCAATCTCTTCCTTATAAGGAGCAACCTTGTTTTCCGGGTCATCCTCCGGCACAATGTACGGGGTTTCCAATATTTTCGGCACTTCCAAAAAATCCGGATGGTGTACGATGGAATGCAGTGCTTCAAACCCAATCTGCCCTTTTCCGATATTCTCGTGCCGATCCTTCGCCGCGCCGCATGCATTCTTGCTGTCATTGATGTGGAACACCGCAATCTGCCCTTTGCCAAGCAGGCGGTCGAATTTTTCCATCACCCCTTCAAAATCATGCACAATATCATAGCCCGCATCGTGCGTATGGCAGGTATCAAAGCATACCCGCAGCTTATCGCTGCAGTACACCCCGTCATAAATTTGCGCCAGCTCCTCAAAGGTTCTGCCAATCTCACTGCCCTTGCCCGCCATTGTCTCAAGTGCCACCATACACTTTGTATCGGCGGTCAGCACCTCATTTAACCCTTTGATGGTCTGACGGATGCCGACCGCCGCGCCCTCGCCCACATGGGAACCCGGGTGCAGCACCACAACCTTGCTGCGCATTGCGCTCGCCCGCTCAAGCTCCTTTGCCAGAAAGTCCACACCAAGCGCAAAGGTCTCCTCCTTGACACTGTTCGCCAGATTGATAATGTACGGCGCGTGTACAATCACCTCGCCGATGCCGTATTTTTCCATCAGCGCAAACCCCTCCGCAAGCCTCAGCTCACTGATTTCCTTGCGCCTTGTATTCTGCGGTGCCCCAGTATAGACCATAAAAACATTTGCCCCATAGGAAGCAGCCTCTTTCACCGAGCCGGCAAACATCTCTTTTCCGCTCATCCCGACGTGGGAGCCCAGTTTTATTTCTTTTCCTTTTTCCATATCTTCCTTCCTCCTGTGCGCCCGCCTTATGCCTTGCGGCGCTTCTGCATCAAAAACAGATAGCTTCCTTCTTTCATGGACAGCTCAAACTCTCTAATGCATACAAACGCTTCCGCCGCGTATTTTTTCACCAAGGTCCGGTCATGCGTCAGCAGGAGCATCACGCCGTCCTCTTTTAAGAATTCCGGCGCGCGCTCAAAAAACCTGCGGTAAAGCTTTGCAATCTCCTGTTTTTTCTCCTCGCTTTCCGACACGGTAAAGGGCATGTCCGTCACAATCTCGTCAAAGGGATCCCCAGCTACAAACGTAAAGAAATCGCGGTTCACATAATTTGCCTTCTTGTCCGCAAAGCGCGTATTTTCCCTTGCGGCAAGAACCGCCTCCTCCAAAATATCAATTCCGAAGCTTTCTTTCACCGGAACGCATTTTGCCCGCTCAATCAGCATCGTGCCCGCGCCGCAGAACGGGTCGAGCACCTTTGCGTTTTCCCGGAAAAACATGCGCCCGCTGACATCGTTTTCGTTTTTTGCAAGCGCCATGCAAAACGCCGCGTTAAATGGGCGCATCCCCGCCGCAATGGTTTTCTGGCGGTAGGCAAAACGAAAATCCGGCAGGGTAAAGAGCTTTAACAATACATGGTAAGAACCCTCCTTCGTCTCAATCAGGCGCAGTTCCAAATCATAACCGTCCGTCGCATTGACAAGCACCGCTCTGCTTTTTTCCTCGATAAATGCCGCCATGCTCCGCACAAACCCGCCGCGCTTTTCTAAGGCCATCCTGCCCCTGAGCTCTATGCGGAAACGGTACGGTGCAGCGCTCTGTTCGTGGCGCTGCTTTAAATATTCACAAAGCCCTGCCGCCACAAGCGCGCCGGCCGCCGCTTCTGGTTCTGCGGGAACCGTCCTGCACTTTGGCAGCACGAAAAGCATCTCCTCAAAGCTGCGCAGCGCAAAAAGCTTTGATGGCTCAGCAAGCTGCACCATCACACCCGCCCCCAGCTCCTTTTTCCTGCACGCGCCAAGCTCTGCCATCAGGATATTTTTATGGTTGCGGTTTGTCGTCAGCACCAGTTCACTGACCAGGGTATCCCCCGCGTAGCGGTGCTGCCTCACACGCTCTTTCGCCGCAATCAGACCACGCAGCAGCATGCGCTCTTCCTGCAGGTGCTTGCGGTTCTCCTCGCTTACCTCCTCGGCGTTTAAGCGCTCTAGGGCGCTCTTTAGCTGCCCTAACAGCGCTGTGTAATCATAGTTCTTCAATGCCGTAAGGTAGGCGCTGCGCACAAAGCGCGTCTGCTCGTTTTCATATGCCTCCCACAGCGGCGCAAGAAGCTTTTGCACGCCAAGCTCCCCCATCACAAGTGCTGCATTTTTCCGCGCCTTCGCATCCTCTGCCGACAGGCAGTCCACAAGTGCCGTAAAATCGCCGCCACAATGCGAAATCAGCGCGCTCCTTGCGTTTGCCTTATTCTCCCCGCGAAGCTGCTCTTTCATCGCAATCAGGGTCTGGCGCTTTTGCGCATCCTGTCCCAGTTTATCATATAATTCGGTAATCATCTGGTTCCCGCTCTCCTTCAATTTTCTGTTTTATATGTTCAGCCGCTAAATCATCGCATGTTTGCGCCACCGCTCCGACGCAAAACGCCAGACAAAAATCAGCGCGCGAGCCAGCCAGTCAACGGTCATGGCAACCCACACACCGATGACCCCGAGTCCGAAATGATTCGCCAGTATATAGCTTAACCCAATCCGGAAAATCCACATGGTACTGATGGATGCCAGCATCGTGAATTTCACATCGTTCACGGCGCGCAGGGCATTCGGCAGCGTGAAGGATGCCGGCCAAATCAGCACACAGCAGATGCTGTGGTACAAAATAATCTGTTTTGTCAGCGCCTCCGTCTCCGGAAGCAGGCGGTACGCCGCACAGATTGGGCTTAGGAGCAGCACCACAAGCACATTGACGGCAAATATCGCAATATATGCATATTTCATCAATTTTTTCGTATATTTTTTCACTTCCCCGGCATCCTGCGCGCCGACACACTGGCCGACAATCGTAACCATCGCAAGCCCTATCGCATTGCCCGGAATCACCTCGAACGAGCAGATAGTGTTTGCGACCGCGTTTGCCGTGATTGCCGCGGTTCCAAAGCCGGAAACGAGCCCCGCCACAATCAGCTTTCCGATTTGGAAGACACTGCTCTCTAAGCCGTTCGGGATTCCGATGCGCAGAATTCGCCGAATCATATCCGGATAAAATCCCAGATGCAGCTTTTCATCCAGATGAATCAGCCTTTCCTGGTTCCGCAATAGCTTTGTCACAACAACCGCCGCCACAATCCTCGAGACAAGCGTCGCAAGTGCCGCCCCAAAAACCGCAAGCTGGAAAACATAGAGCAGGAGCGCATTGCCGACCACGTTGATTATATTCATGACAATGGAAGTCTTCATGGAAATCTTGGAATCCCCCATTGCCCGAAACAGCGCGGTACCCGCCGAGTACACGGCAAGGAAAGGATACGAAACTGCCGACAGGTAAAAATATGTGCGCGCATTCCCCATGACATCCGCTTCAATTTTGCGGTAAATAATGCGCAAAATGGCATAATTGCCGATGAGGGAGACAAGCATCAGCACACCCGAAACCGCTAACACCGAGAGCAGCAGCTGGTTCGCCGCGCGGCATGCCTTCTGCTGTTCCTTGTGCCCGATGTACTGCGCCGCGACAACCGCACCGCCCGTGGAAAGTGCCGAGAACATACCTGTCAGCAAAATATTGATGGAATCGACCAGCGAGATGCCGGAAACCGCCGATTCCCCGCAAGGGCTAATCATGATTGTGTCAACCATCCCGACCATAACAATCAAAAGCTGTTCTATCATAAGTGGAACAATCAACCTGCGCAAAGCTTCCTTTGTAAACATTTTCTTTTCCCCCGATTTTTGAACCTTTTTTTCTTTGTTTTCCATTATGCACGCATTTAAGGAAAATATCAAGCAGAATTTATTTGCAGTTTTTGCGCGTGTCTGCTATAATCGAAAATAAGTTCGTGCCACGGGGCGGGCAAATTCCATTCGCGCCCCTGTGCATACAAAATACAGCGGAGCCATCCGCTGTGAAATGAGGTTTTAATAATATGATAAAACTAATCGCATCCGATCTCGACGGCACCCTGCTGCAAAACGGCAGCCAGGCACTGACGCCGCGCGCCGTCCCTCTGGTTTTGCGCCTCGCCCAAAAAGGCATTTTATTTGCAGCGGCAAGTGGGCGGCAATACCCGAACCTCGTGCGCCTTTTTGGCGCCGCGTCCGACCAAATGGCATTTATCTGTGAAAACGGCGCTTTTGTCGTGTACCGCGGCAATGTCATTGCGAAAGCCTGCATGGAGCCTGCCCTTACATATCAGCTGATTGAGGACATTTTAGCACAGGATACCTGCGAGGTGCTCATTTCCGGCGAATCCACCTCCTATGTGCTGCCAAAGACGGAGCAGTTCCTCTCCCACCTGCAAAACAGGGTAAAAAATAATGTCTGCGTCATCCGAAGCCTTGAGGAAATCCCGGAGGAAATCATCAAGGTTTCCGCTTACGAGCGAAGCGCCATAAAGCCATATGCGCCGCATTTCTTTGAGCAGTGGCAAAGCCGCTTCAAATGCACAATCAGCGACCTGCACTGGATTGATTTCGTGCGCTCGGATGTCAACAAAGGCGCCGCGCTTTCCTCGCTTCTTTCCGGGCTTTGCATACGTCCCGATGAGACTGCCGCCTTTGGCGACAATTACAACGACCTTGAGATGCTCTCCCTTGTGGGCTTTGGCTGCGTCATGGAAAATGCTGCCCCCGACATCCGGGAGCGCTTTGGTCACCGCACGGCCTGCGTCGAGGACACGCTCGAAGCCTTCCTTGCACAGCTTGATGAAAATCCGGAAGCGGGGATTATGGAATAAAGCGCGCGTTGTCCGCCTGGGGGGCAGCATATCCGCAAAGCCATAATATCATGACAATGTAAACAGCATGTGCAAAATCCAAAAACAGCATATGCCAGATTCCAAACAGAAAGGCCAGAATTTTACCATGAGCATTTACGATACCTTAAACCCCGAACAAAGGCGGGCCGTCGAGCACGGAACCGGTCCCCTGCTCATCCTTGCGGGCGCGGGCTCCGGAAAAACACGCGTCTTGACGCACCGCATCGCCTACTTAATTGAGGAGCAGAATGTCAGCCCTTTCCAGATTCTCGCACTCACCTTTACCAACAAGGCCGCACGGGAAATGCGCGAGCGCGTCGATAAAATTGTCAGCTACGGTGCCCAAAATGTCTGGGTTTCCACGTTCCATTCCAGCTGCGTGCGGTTTTTGCGCCGCTTTATTGACCTTTTAGGGTACGAGCGGAATTTTACGATTTATGACACGGACGACCAGAAGGCATTGATGCGCGACGTATGCAAATATCTAAATATTGACACAAAAACCATAAAGGAGCGCACGCTGATGGGCGTGATTTCCTCCGCAAAGGACAACCTGCTCTCGCCGCAAGATTATGCGCGCGAGGCGGGCGGCGATTATGCGCAGCAGCAGTACGCCCGCGTCTACGAGGAATACCAAAAGCGCCTGAAGGCAAACAACGCCCTTGATTTCGACGACATTATTTTTCAGACCGTCGAGCTTTTTATGACCCAGCCGGAGGCGCTTTCCTACTACCGCCGCCGTTTCCGCTATATCATGGTCGATGAGTATCAGGACACAAACACTGCGCAGTTCCGCCTTGTCAGCCTTCTTGCACACTTTGAGAATGAGTACGGTGAGGTGGAACATAACCTGTGCGTTGTCGGGGATGACGACCAGTCCATCTACAAATTCCGCGGCGCGAACATCCGCAACATCCTTGATTTTGAGAAGGAATATCCGGACACTGCCGTAATTAAACTGGAACAAAATTACCGCTCGACCGACAATATACTTGCCGCTGCAAATGAAGTCATCCAGCACAATCTTGGCAGGAAAGACAAAAAGCTCTGGACGGCGAATGGCAAGGGCAGCCCCGTTGTGTTTGCGCAGTTTGAAACGGACTATGAGGAAGCGGATGCGATTGTCTCTGACATTGCGCGCAAAATGCAGGAGGATGCCCTTTGCGCTTCCTACCGCGATTTCGCCATCCTCTACCGCACAAACGCCCAGTCCCGTGTTTTTGAGGAAAAGCTGATTTTGCGCGGCATCCCGTACAAAATTATTGGAAACATCAATTTCTACCAGCGCAGGGAAATCAAGGATATTCTCGCCTACCTCAAAACGATTGACAACGGAATGGATTCCATTGCGGTAAAGCGCATCATCAATGTACCAAAGCGCGGCATCGGGCTGACGACCATCGAGCGTATGGATGCTTACGCGCAGGAGACAGGAATGAGCTTTTATAATGCTTTGCGCCACGCAGAAGAAGTACCGGGTGCTTCCCGCGCGGCAGCAAAACTCACCTCCTTTGTTGCCATGATTGAAAGTTTCAGGAGCCGCCTTTCCGACCCGAACTACAGCTTAAGCGACCTTGTGGACGAGCTTCTAAACGCAACAGGGTACTTAAAAGAAATTGAGGAGACCGAGGATGAGCTTACCGCCGCTGACCGCACGGCAAACATTGACGAATTCATCAGCAAGCTTGCCGCTTACGAGGAAAACGCCGCCGAGGAGCCTACCCTCTCCGGTTTTCTTGAGGAGGTCGCGCTTGTTGCCGATGTGGACAACCTGACGGAGGATAGCAATTTCATTGTGCTGATGACCTTGCATTCCGCAAAAGGCCTTGAGTTCCCATACGTTTATCTGTGCGGCATGGAAGAAGGTGTGTTTCCCGGCTATATGTCCATCAACGCGGAAAATCCGGAGCTTGAAATTGAGGAGGAACGCCGGCTGTGCTATGTCGGTATCACGCGCGCCATGAAGGAGCTCTCCCTCTCCGCCGCCCATATACGCATGGTGCGCGGCGAAGCACAGTTCAACCGCCCGTCGCGCTTCATCGATGAAATCCCCCGCTATCTCCTGAATTTCCAGGGCAGCGGTCAAAGTGCCTCCCTCCTGCCAAAAAGCTCTTACCATACAGGCACAGTCCGCAATGCAAAGCCTTCTTCCTACGGCAAGGGCGGGCGCTCCTACGCTCTTTCCGATACGGAATTTGACCGCCCGCGCCCGTCCGCCCAGGCTTCCTTCACAGCCCCGGCTCCCCGCCCGGTCCGGCAGTTTGACAGCGCCAACCTCGCACCACTTGATTACGGTATCGGGGATGCCGTGCAGCATGTTAAATTTGGCACCGGGCTTGTAACAAACATTGTGAAGGGCGGAAGGGATTACGAAATTACGGTTGATTTCCAGTCCGCCGGAACGAAAAAAATGCTCGCGGGATTCGCAAAATTAAAAAAACTCTAAACTTTCAAAAAAACATGGTAAATTCATGGAAAGCATGGTATAATATCGATAGAGGCAAAGCAGGCAAAACGAAAAACGCTCTTCATCCCCCGCTTTGTCCAAACATATGCATTTACAAAGAGAGAAAGGATGTGTTTTTATGTGCAATAACTCGAACAAACTCGAATCTTTACTTGCAAACTCCAAGCTCAGCGATATGCTTGCGGAATCAAAGCTTGGCGAGCTGATTAAGAAGAAAGAGGATCCGATGGAAGAAAAGAAGCATACGCTTATTTTCGTTCTTGCGATCATCGGCGCAGTTGCTGCGATTGCTGCCATCGCTTACGCAGTGTACCGCTATGTGACACCGGACTACATGGATGAGTTCGATGATGATTTTGACGATGATTTGGATGACGATTTGGATTTTGACGCGACCGAGGATGCCCCGGCAGAAGAGGAAAAGACTGAGGAGTAAAATAAAATACGCACAACCGCGGTTTCATTATGCACAGGCACATGATTTGTGTCCTGTGCATAATTCTTTGTGTCACAGCAAAAGAACAAGGGGCGGAACTTTCGTTCCACCCCTTGTTCTTTTTTCCGCCGGCAATTACTTGCCAAGCATTGCCTCTTCTTGTCTCTTAATCATCTGGCGGACCATCTCTCCACCAACAGAACCATTCTGAGCACTTGTTAAGTCGCCGTTGTAGCCTTCCTTAAGCGGCACACCAAGCTCGGTTGCAACCTCCATCTTAAAACGGTCCATTGCTTCTCTTGCCTGCGGCACTTCCATTCTACCAGATCCAGACTTGTTCCCTGACATAATGATTCACCTCCATAATTGTATCATGTGTTTTTTTCGGCACCATTGCCTGTTTCTCGTTTTGCATTCTGATGCATTTTTCTGCATGTACTGCAAACGATTTTTTAAGCGATTTCCGTTTTTATCGGTTCGCCGTGTTCCGACAGGGAGCGTTATGTATCTTCCATTCGTTTCTCGTGTTTCCCTGTCGGATACATTCCGTTCTCTATCGTGATGATATTATGTGCAGGTTGAAAAAAATTATTTCTGGTGAAGCATCAATTTTCACAAGTAAATTCTGGTAACTATTTTAATATTCCACATCGAAAACATCCGCTGTATCTTCCTTTTAAATATGGAAAATCCGCTGCAAGGCCTTATCCGTTTGTATCACTTCTTTTGCCTTTTCGCGGTATTCTTCCTCATGCAGATAGGTATGCCGGAATGGCTTGATGGACGGTGCCATGTCAATTGCCTTTATATAATCCTTTACATCAAGGTTTAATGTCTCCACATAATCAAAAAATCCTGTATCCGACAACACGGTATGGACGCGCTTGTAACGATGGTCCTGCACAATGCTCATCAGATAGGTCGCAATCCCGACCTGTACACCGTGAAGCTGCGGATTTTCAAGCATCTTGTCAAGCGCATGGGAAATCAGGTGCTCGCTGCCGCTCGTCGGCGCGCTGCTGCCCGCAATCTCATTGGCGATGCCGCTCATGGCGAGCGAATCCATCAGCTCCTTTAAAAAGAGATTTTCCTTGATATCAGAAAATGGCGTGCGTACAAAACTGTTGACCGCCTTCTTTGCAATCATCATCGCAAAATCATCCACCTTCGAAAAACCATGCGCCTCCTCGAACAGCCAGTCGTAAAGCGCGGTAATCTTGGAAATCATATCCCCGATTCCCGAGTAAAGGAAACGGTCCGGGGCGCTTTTTATCACCTCCGAATCCACCACAATTCCGTAGGCAATCCGCGCGGGAACGGAACAGCGCCTTCCATTTACAAGCAAAGAGGCGCTGGCACTGGAAAACCCATCGCTGGAAGATGAGGTCGGTACGCTGATAAACGGGAGCTTTTGCAGAAGGCCCATGTATTTTGCCGCATCGATTACCTTGCCGCCGCCAAGACCGACCACCGCCTGTGTCTTGTTCGGCAGGCCAAACGCCAAATCCGTGATATCCTCAAGCCGCACCGTGTCAATCTCCCGGTACTCAAGCACCTCGATTCCCTCACTGCGCAGGGATTCCATCACGGTGCTGCCAAACATGTCAATCAATCCGTTCCCAAAATAAATAACTACCTTTTCCAACCCGTGCGCCCGCAGATAAGTGCCGATTTTGGCAAGCGCGCCGCCCTCCACTTTCAAAAATGCCGGAATTGCAATGTAATTGCGCTGTTTGTCTCCCATACAATGTACGCCTCCTTTATTGAATTTTCGTATTTATACCTTCATTTCCTGTTTCTTAGTATACACGCCCCGCCCCAAAATTTCAATTTGTTTTTTGTCCCATGAAAGGCACCAAAGCGCCGCCCTAAAAAAAATAATGGCAAAAAACAAAAAATTGTAAGAAATTCTTCCGTTGCACGAATTTTCCGGTTATGCTATACTTGTCCGTGGCAACAATCACAATTGCATTTCTCTGTCAGTCATTGGGGATGGGATGGAACATGCAAAACTTATCACAGGAGGCTTATTTTGTACAATATCAAAACAAACAAAAAGAAACATGCCCTGTTCATGGCGGGGCTTTTAACCTTCTCCCTTCTTGCGGGCTGCGGTGGGAAAGGTACCCTTTCCAAACCCGTTGCCGGGGATGATGCTGCCCCGGTATTCAACCAAATGCTCTTAAACGACTACCAAAAGCTCCTTGAAACCGGGGTTCCGACAAGTGTTTCAGCGACCGATTCGCGGGTGTTCGGGTTCCGCACCGCCCTTATGGTCAACGACATGGTGCAGGAGGGCGGTTTTTCCAGGACCGAGCCAATCACTTTTGAAAATGGCTCCGCCTATACTTCCCTTGAAGGCGTCGTCACCTTCCGCGGCAACAATTACCGCTCCAGTGCCGTCTACGGCATTGCCAACATCCTGGAAAAGAAATTTGATTCCAAAAAATCCTGGTCCATCAAGACCGGAAAATTGAAAAAGACGGTCAAAAAGGGCTACTGGACCGGAAGCTGCTGGACCGGACAGCCGCTCATTGTGCGCTGGGACGAAGCGACCAAACAGGCGATGAATATTTACACAAAGAAAAAAAGCAAGGCTGACCTGACCGAAGTAATTTATGCAACTGCGGACGGGCGCATTTACTTCCTTGACTTAGAGGACGGCACGAATACCCGTGATACCATCTCACTCGGCTTTCCAATCAAGGGAACAGGCAGCATTTATCCGAACGGCATCCCGCTTTACTTTGTCGGTGCAGGCGATTCGATGGGAAATGACTGTGCGCGCACCTTCGTCATCAACCTTTTGACCGGGCAGGTCATATACGAATATGGCTATGATGATGTATTTTCCGAGCGCACAGACAACGACAATTTCACGGCGTTCGACTCCTCGCCGCTCATTGATGTGGAGACGGATACACTCATCCAGCCGGGCGAGAACGGCATTTTGTATATCACGCACCTGAATACAAAATATGACGGCAAAACCGTCACCATCAATCCGGACGAAGTAATCAAATGGCGCTACACAACCGACCGCTCCCGCGTGGAGGAAGACACCTACTGGCTTGGTATGGAATCCTCCGCAGTCGCCTACAAGGGCTATCTGTACGTGGCGGACAACTGCGGGGATTTAATCTGCCTTGACCTGAACACGATGGAGGTGGTCTGGGTCGCAAACACCTTAGACGACACGAACTGTTCCCCGGTGCTTGAGGAAGACCCGGAAACCGGAACTGCGTATATTTATCTTTCGACCTCCCTGCACTGGACACAGGACGACACTGCCCGCGGTGATATCCCGATTTACAAATTCAACGCCGCGACCGGGGAAATCATCTGGCAGCGCACTTATCCGTGCCACACGGTCTCCGGCGTTTCCGGCGGGGTCCAGTCCACAGCGCTTTTAGGGGAAAATAACCTTTCCGGTCTTGTGTATTTTACCATTGCCCGCACGGGCGGCGAGAAAAAAGGCAAGATTGTTGCCTTAAATAAGCGCACGGGCGGCGAAGTCTGGAGCTGTGAAATGTCAGATTATACCTGGTCAAGCCCGATTGCCCTCTACGACAAAGACGGCAACGGCTACGTGATTGTCTGCGATTCCACAGGCAATATGTATATGGTGGATGGCCTGACGGGCGAGCTATATGACACGACAAACCTCGGCGGAAACATCGAGGCTTCCCCGGCGGCATTTGAAAATACGATTGTTGTCGGCACGCGTGGAAAAAAGATTTATGGGATTGTTGTAAAATAGGGAGTATGCATCAATAAAAATGCCATCCGCACACTGCAAAACCAGTGTGTGGATGGCATTTTTTATATACATTACCCGTTATAGGTTTTAATCGTAGAAATCTTCCCTGTTCTGCCGGTCGCTCGCCCTGCGGTGATAGCGCATTGTCTCTTCACTGCAGCGCTTCATCAGCTTCTTCGCCGCGAGAGCGTCCTTATTCATAAAGCGCACATCGCTGCCAAAACGGACTTCAATCAGGCGCACATCCGAATTGTCGTAGACCTCGCCCTTGCCAAAGTACTTGTGGATAACAAGGTCATGCTCCTGGAGTTCCTCAATCTCTGCCCGCAGCGCCTTGCGCTCCTCGCTTTCCCTCGCCGCGTTCGCCTTGATTTCCTCCGCATTGCCCTGGTCAAGATAGGCATAATCCCTTCCCTCCCCCGCAAACTCCTCGTTCGCCGGCTTTTTGACATAGACATCCTGGTATACCTGTTCTGCCTGGGTCTCGCGGTAATTCACCTTGGATTTTACCTCTGTCTTTCTTCTGCCGCGGTTATCGCCGCCATCCTCCCCGCCATCCTGAATCTTCATCTTTTTGAGCTGGGCCATCTTGCGGCTTGCTGCCTTCCCTGCCTCCTGCGCCTTCTTCGACTTCAGGAAAATCAATGCCGCGCCCGCGAGCACTACAACAACCAGTGCCACAATAATACCGCCGTTCACCGTTTTTTCGGATCCTTTTTCCGGCTCCTGCGTCGGTTCCGGGGTCGGTGTCGCCCTCGGGGTCGGTGTCGCCTCCGGGGTTGGTGTCGCCTCCGGGGTCGGTGTCGCCTCCGGGGTCGGCGTCGGCGTTATCAATATCTGCTTTGAGGTCTTTTCCACATAGCTGCTCGTACAAAACCCGGTAACCTCATCCCCGTCAATCACAAATATAATATGATACCAAACCTTATCGCCAACCATGTCCTCGCCGATAATCGTCACACGGTCGCCCGCCTTTAACTGGACACGCTCACCGCCGTACGTCACCTGCTCATTGTCCTGGCCTGCCGCCACGCGGACATTTACTTTGCCCTCCGCGACTCCTTCATAATAAACATCCGTATAGTCCACGACCTCGGCATACACCGGCTGTACCATCGCCGCGCCTGCCGCGTGGAATGTCAGAGCCGCAAAGCCGAAACAGAGTCCCGCCCGCAGCACATGATAAAATCCAAATTTTTTATTTTTATGATTGCACATGTCTTCCCCCGTTCTGAAACGTTCCTTCGGTGAACCTGCTGTTCTTTGCGCATCCTGCAATAATAAGGCAAAAACTGAGTCTTATGTCCGCCGCACAGGGCATACATGTGCCCTGCAAAAAGACGCGCACAAAAACAGTCTGGCAGCCTGCGACGTTCCTCACAAACTACCCTACCTTATATTCTACCAGTATCCGCGCAATCTGTCAAAGGATTTTATCGATTTTTGTCCATCATATATGTTGCAAACTGCTGTGCTGTCCGCCCGGAAAGCCCGCCATTACGCATTTCCCACGCATTTGCCTGCTGCCGCAGTTCCTCTTTCGAGAGCCCAAAATTCTGATAGGGCGCAGCCAGATGCTCCACGATGTCAAAATATTCCTTCTGCGTCGGCGCACCGTAGTTGATGCTCACCCCAAACCTCGCAACCAGGGAGAGCTTTTCCTGCATCGTGTCGGAATGGTGCAGCTCGTCCTGTGTCATATCCGAACGGTCGCCCCATGTCTCACGGATAAGATGCCTGCGGTTTGAAGTCGCGTAAATCAACACATTGTCCGGTTTCGTCTCAAGACCGCCCTCAATCACCGCTTTTAAATATTTGTATTCTATCTCAAACTCCTCAAACGAGAGGTCGTCCATATAAATGATAAAGCGGTAATTGCGGTTCTTAATCTGGGAAATCACGGCAGAAAGGTCCTCAAACTGATGTTTGTAAATCTCAATCATGCGCAGCCCCTGGCCATAAAATTCATTTAAAATCGCTTTGATGCTCGTGGATTTACCCGTGCCCGCATCCCCGTAAAGCAGGACATTGTTTGCCTTTTTCCCGGCAACAAACGCCGCTGTATTCTCAAGCAGACGCTCCTTCTGGCGCTCATACCCGACAAGGTCAGAAAGGCGCACATCGTCCGTGTTCGTAATCGGAACCAGGCTGGCACCTCCCCTGCGGGAATGCTGCACGCGGAACGCCTTGTTCAAGCCAAGCTTCCCAACACCATAATCCGCGTAAAACCCGGTCACAATCCAAAAAATTTCCTCCGCGTCCACCGCCGCCGCAATCCTTTTGCTCAATGCGCGCACCTTTTCACTTACATTGTGGTTGTAGCTGCGCTCGTTCTTCACAACCGCATGGTAATTTGTCACGACCGAAAAGCAATTGATGCCAAGCGCTTCCTCAACCGGGGTGAAATCATAGGAAAACAGTTCCTTGAAAATCGCGAAATCCGCTTTTGCAAAAACGTTGACCGTCCCTTCCTTTGCCCCCGCCTTCTCACAGACCATGCTAAACGGGGTCTCCACACTCACAAGAAGCCATGTCAGGTAATTCTGCCACAAATTCCCGTCAAACCCATACTCCGTCGCCAAATCAAGCAAGCGGTGAATCTGGCGGTAAATGCCCTGCACCGCCCCTTCTGCATCGATTGCCCCGCTCCCATACCGCTCAATTGTGCACGCAAGCTGGAACAGGATATTCTCCTTCTCTTCCAAGATATTATTATAAACCACAAGCCGCATTAACTTCTTGTACATCCTCACACCTCTCTTCCGCCACTTAACGGTTCACCCGCTTACGGCATCCTCTCACCCTTTCCCCATTCGTTACATGCGTTCCGGCGCCTCAAACCCAAGCAACTCTGTGCACACGCCCAGTATCCGCAGCACCAGTGCAATCAGTGCAATCCAACGCGCCTGTTTTGCCGTATCTTCTTCCACCAGAATCCGGTTCTCATGGTAAAAGCTGTTAAACGCATTGGACAGCTCATAAATATACTGGCAGATTTTATGCGGCGCGAGTTCTGCCGCCGCTTTCTCCACCGTATCGGCAAAGCGCGACGCTAAAAGCATCAGCTGTGTCTCATCTGTGCCACAGCTGTACTCTGACCCCGCAGGCTCCCTAAATGCCGCGTAATCTGGCTCCTTCCCGCTCTGCTCCCGGTATTTTGCGAGAATCGATTTGATGCGCACCATCGTATAGAGGATGTAAGGACCGGTATTTCCCTCAAACGATGCAAAGCGCTCCACATCGAAAATATAGTCCTTCGATGCCTGGTTGGAGAGGTCGCCGTACTTGATGGCGGCAAGCCCCACAACCTTCGCCGTCGCGCGCGCCTGCTCCTCATCCATCGTGCGGTTTTCCTGTATCCTCGCGTAAACCGCATCCTCCACTTCCTTCATCAGATATTCCAGGCGCATCACGCCGCCATCGCGGGTCTTAAACGGCTTTCCGTCCCTTCCGTTCATCGTTCCGAAACCAATGTAATCTATCTTTGTTTCCGGCGCTACGTACCCTGCCTTGCGCGCGGTGCGGAACACCTGTATAAAATGCAGTTCCTGCCGCTTGTCCGCCAGATAAATATACTGGTCCGGATGGTAAAGCTTCTCGCGGTCTAAAATGGTTGCCAAATCCGAAGTTGCGTAAATCGCCGCGCCGTCCGACTTGCGCACGATGCACGGCGGCAGTTCCTTCGTATCATCCTCCTGCGCAATGTCCACGACGAGCGCCCCCTGGCTCTCGTATGCAATCCCCCGCCCTGCCAGGTCATCTATCATTTCCGCAATATACGGCTTTGCATCGCTCTCTCCCTTCCACACGTCAAAATGCACATCCAGATTGTCATAATTTTTGCGCAAATCCGGGAGAGACACTGACATAATATGCTGCCAGAGCGCCGTAAATGCCGGGTCGGATTTCTGGATGCGCACCACCGCCTGATGTGCGCGCTCCTTAAATTCCTCATCCTCCTTGGACTTTGCGCTTGCCGCCGGGTAAATCTCCTCAAGCTCGCCAAGTGTAAATGGTGGCTCGCCTGGATATTCCCCCATGTAGTCTTCTTTAAAATAAACCAAATCCGGCTGCCTGTCGCGCAGTTCCTCGATAACCAAGCCCATCTGCAGCCCCCAGTCGCCAAGATGGATATCACCAATCACTTGGTTGCCCATAAAGCGCTTCATCCGCTTGACCGACTCGCCGATGATTGCCGAGCGCAGATGCCCGACATGAAGCGGTTTTGCCACATTCGGTCCGCCGTAATCAATGACAACCGTCTGCGGATTGTCCAGTGTAACACCAAGCTTTTCCTCCTCTGCCATCACGCCAAGCTGGCCGCAGAGAAATTCACTCGCCAGTGTGATATTGATAAATCCTGGCATGACCGCCTCACATTTTGCAAACATCGGGCTATTGCAGCAGTTTGCCTCAATCTTCCTTGCAATCTCAATCGGCGCGAGCTTATACTGCTTTGCCGCCGCCATCGCGCCGTTGCACTGATACTGGCACAAATCCGGGCGGTTTGAAACGGAGACTATCCCATATTTTTCCTCGTACCCGCACTCCGAAAATGCCTGTTTCATGCGCTTTGTCAATTGTTCCATTATCTTTTCCAAGGTGATATATTCCTCTCTTTCATATTTTTAGTTCCGCAGCTTCCCTACCAGCACCCATTTAATCACGGAAAAAGCTTCTGCTCACATGGTTCGCATAACCTTTTTCCGGGTACTGTCCGGGAAGCTGCTGTTTTTTAGTTCCGCAGCTTCCCGCACCTTTCATATTTCCACATCTTTTGTGTAGTCCACATTCTCATAGCGGAAGCCAAACATATGGTAAAAATCCTCAAAATATCCATCGATATCCGCATACTGCGCAAGATTTTCCGTTGTAACGGCATCCCATGCCGCCTTCACTGCCTCCTGCACATCCTCGCGCATCTCATAATCATCCATGCGGATGCGCCCTTCATCGTCCACCAAAACTTCATCCTGCACCAAGCGCTCCAGAAACAGCCGCGCCATCTGCTCAATGCAGCCCTCATGCAGCCCCTTCTCCTTCATTACTTTATAGAGCATACACATGTAAAGCGGCACAATCGGGATTGCCGAGCTCGCCTGTGTCACCAGACCCTTATTCACGGAGACATAGGCTTTCAGCCCCAGTGCCGAAAACTCCTCGCGCAACTGTTTTGCCGTTCTTTCCACATCCTTTTTTGCCGCCCCGATTGTCCCGTTAAAATAAATCGGATGTGTAATCTCTGGTCCAATATAAGAATACGCCAACGTTACCGCATTCTCCGCCAATACGCCTGCTGCGGCAAGCTGCCTTATCCATTCCGCCCAATCCTGCCCGCCCATGACCTTGACGGTCGCAAGCTCTTCCTCCTTGTTTGCCGCCGGGATTGTCACCTGTGCGATTTCATTTTTCTGCAAATCCAAAGTTTTATTCGTGTAATCGCTCCCTGTTGTCTTTAATACCGAGGTATATACGGTACCGTCACGGTCAGTGCGGCGGGGTGCGGCAAGACTGTAGACCACCATGTCCACCTGGCCGAAATCCGCCCGGATTTTTTCAATTGTCTCCGCCTTTACGGCATCAGAAAAGGCATCCCCATTGATGGAAGCGGCATACAGGCCCGCCTCCTTCGCATACTGTTCAAGTGCCTTTGTATTGTAATAGCCCGGCGTTGCGGTGCGTTTGCCGCTCGCTTCCTTCTCAAAACTGATGCCGAGCGTCGCCGCGCCATACCCAAATGCCGCGCAAATCCTTGATGCCAGCCCATAGCCAGTCGATGCGCCAATCACAAGCACTTTCTTCGCGCGTGCGCACGCTTTTGGCTTTTTTGATTTTACATATTCCATCTGTCGGCGCACATGCTCCCTACAGCCTTCCGGGTGTGCCGTAATACAGATAAATCCTTTTACTTTTGGTTCTACTATCATGTTTTATTCCTCCTTCGCCGCACTCATTTCCTTTGCTGCGTTCATTTCTTTTGATATACTTTCAAACGTGCCCTCCTCAAACATATCTTCCACTGTCTCGTCCACCCGTTTCGCCGCATTGATTGCCAATCCGCCAAAGGTTACTTTCGCCTTGACATAAATGGTGTGCACCTCATCCCCCTCATACTCCGGCACGGTGGATGAAACCCCGCCAAACAGGCATTTGCTATCACATCGGACATTCACTCCGTATGGCACTTTGATACTGATACCGCCAAATGTATTCGTAAGGTTTAAAAACACATCCGAGTTCATCTTAAGCTCCTGCAAGTCAAGATTTACCCCGCCTAAGCAATTCTTGATATTCGCACCGGAAAAACGTTCCCCGCAAATTTTGATTTCCTTGCTGTTCATAAAAAGGTCATAGCTTTTATAAGCGCTTTCCTTGTTTTCTGCCTCCAATTTCTCATTGCGCTTTTTCCTGTACTTCGCGTAATTGCTTGTTACATTATCAATCAGTATGTAAATCATTGCAATCTTTAACAAGCGTTTTGCAAGCTTTCCTTTTCTCGGTTCTGCTTCTATGTTTTCCAATTCTTTCTTTGCCATAAATTTGATCCTCCTATTTCGAGTTCCGCCTCTGCCCTCCCAGACCCATACACGGCAGTGAAATTTTTTCTCCGTTTCACTTCAAAAAAATTCCACTGGGGGCTGTCCGGGCAGATGCTGTTTTTAGAGTTCCGTATGTGCCCTTCTATCCCCATAACGGGCAGTGGGATTTTTCCTTACTCCAACCTGTGTATGAACAGTCCGCTCCGCAGCTTCGGCTCAAACCATGTCGATTTTGGCGGCATCAAAAGCCCTGCGTCCGACACGGCAAACAGCTCCGAAATCGTTGTCGGGTACATGGAAAATGCCACGGATAACCCACTGCTTGCCAGTACCTTTTCCTCCAGTTCAAAAAGCTCACGGATGCCGCCCACAAACTCAATCCGCTCATCCACGCGCGGGTCTTTGATGCCAAGCACCGGAGCAAGCAGGCAATCCTGCAAAACCGCCACATCCAGCGACCGCACCGGGTCACCGCCGCCAATGCCTTCTTTTGCCGTAAGCAGATACCAGCTTTTGTCCAGATACATGCCAAAAGTACCCTTCCGCTCTGGTTTTACCTGCCCCGCGCCACATTCTTCCACGGAAAAATTTTCTGACACCGCAAAAAGGAACGCTTCCTTCGTCAATCCGTTTAAGTCCTTCACAAAGCGGTTATACGGCAGAATCATCAGCTCCTCCTCCGGGAACAGCACCGACAAAAAATAATTGAATTCCTCCGTGCCATCGTACCCCGGATGCTCCGCCCGCCTCTTTAAGCCGACCTTGACCGCCGATGCCGCCCGGTGGTGCCCGTCCGCTATGTAAATATCAGATACTGCCGCAAATCCGGTCTCCAGCGCCCGAAGCCGCTCTGCCTGCGCAATGCGCCAGACATTGTGTGTAATCCCATCCTCTGCCGTAAAACCGTAAAGCTTTTCCTCCTGCTTTACCTCCTCTACAATCGCGTCAATCTCCTTTTTGCCGCGGTAGGCAAGGAAAATCGGTCCTGTCTGGGCATTGCACGCATCCACATGCCGGAAACGGTCAAGCTCCTTGTCCTGGCGGGTATTCTCATGCTTCTTAATCACACCATTCAGATAATCATCCACCGAGGCGCACGCCACAATCCCGGTCTGGCTCCTGCCCTTCATAATCAGTTCGTAGACATAATAACAGCGCACGCGCTCCGCCATGAAAGTGCCTTCGGCAATCCGCGCCTCCAACATTTCCCCTGCCTTTTCGTACACCTCATCCGCATACATATCCTGCCCGTCATCAAACTGTGTCTCCGGCCGGTCGATATTCAAAAAAGAAAGCGCATCCTTTTTTGCTGCCGCCCGCGCCTCCGCCCGGTTGTACACATCGTAAGGAAGCGCCGCCACACGGTGCGCGACCTTTGCATCCGGTCTGACGCAAAAAAATGGTCGAATGACTGCCATATTTTCCCCCTTTTTCCGCAGGAAAGACCCTGCTGCCTCTGCTTTTTGTATTGGTTAAATCGTATTTGTTCTTACAGTCTGTTTTTTATTTTTCTTTCTATCATAACACGGGAGCCGCAGAAAGTCAAAAAAAAGATGCGGATTACAACCCGCATCTACAAAAGCAATTGCACAATATCTGCAGCAGCCACAACTTAATACAGAACCCTCCCACACTTCCCGCAGGCCTTCCGTACCCGTATCCCTGCCCGAAGCTCTGGTACCAGTTCCCGCCATACTGCAGCTTGTCCAGATAATTGCAATATTCCGTATTCCCCGGCTCCAAATCCACTGCCTGCTTCGCGTAATTCAGCGCGTTTGCCTTATTTCCCGCCCCCTCGTTTGCCACTGCCGTAAAATAATACCACCTTGCCGTGCGCTCCCGCATCTCCGCAAGCACATGCAGCGCCTCCGCATAATGCCCGGCATTGATGTAATTGCGCGCCGCCTGCATCTGCACGGTGGACTCCTCATAGTCATCATTCACACGGAACCCGCCAAAGCCCTGGCCGAAACCGCCAAATCCCCCGAAGCCCTGGTATCCGCCATAACTTCCCTGACCACCATAGCGGTCATGGCTGCCATATCCACCCTGGCTGCCTGCGTAACCGCCATTTCCCCCATAGCCGCCGCCGGAATACTCCCCGGAACGCTCCTTCATAATCTGGTCATATGCCTGCTGCACCTGCTTAAAGCGTTCCTCCGCCTGCGCCCTGTTCGGATTGTTGACATTCGCATCCGGATGATACTTACGGCTTAACGCCCTGTATGCTTTTTTTATTTCATCCTCCGATGCGTCGCGCGATACCCCGAGCACCTGATATGGGTCAAAATACATAACTATCTCTCCTCGTTCTCGCGCAGCTTCGCCTGCAGCACCTCGTACTTCGTCCAAACCCCGGAATAAATAATATTGCGCAGGACTTTCACTTCCTCAATCAGCGGGAGCATCTCAAACTTTTTTGAGCAGTCCGCCATCGTCATTACAAGCACCTGCCGGCTGAACGCTTCAAAATCCTCCCTGTCCGCAATCGGCAGGAAAGGGTTGTAACGGTTCTTTTTCCTGTCCTTTTCCAAATCATCATACGCATCCATCAGATAGATGAATTTCCCAAGGCTAAACCCCATCTGCCAGAGCGTCTCCTGCCATTCATCCTCCCGGTATACAAAAACCTCCGCCGTCAGCCGCCCAAAACAGTTCGCGGCGCTGTCAATGTCCGCATCCCCTTCCTTTGGCGCTGTCAGCAGGTATTCCTTCGCCCGCTCCTTCCAACAGTCCTTGCACCGGTTCCTCTCCTCCGCCCACAGGTTCTTTCCCTGCCCGCGCTCGATTGCCGCAAGCAGCGCAAGCTCCCGCTCCATCGCCGATATCTGGCGCGGGTATTCCTCCCGCAGCGCCCCATATCCGCGCTCAAGCATTTTTGCAATCATATGCTGGCTGTGGGAATGGTCGTCGTTCCAATTGTCCCGGCATTTGTGGTAGGTCAGCGCAATATTCATATCCGCGGCGTACTCCGTCATCTCATTGATGCGCACTGCATGGCGCTTCGCCCCGTTCGGGATGCAGCGAATCATCTGCGTTGTTGTCCCACACTCATACAGCGAAGTCAGAAGCACCGCCAGAAACGCCATGTCATAATTCAAAAAAAATTGCCCGCGTATTTTATATTTATCCCGCAGCACGCGGCACAACCCGCAGTAATAGCTGTGGAAACGCTCGTATTCTTCCGCTGAGAGCTCCTCCTTATTGATTGTCACATAGCCAAACATTGCCTGCCTTCACTCCCGTCAGCTTTTCTTGATAAACTCCATGCTGCATTTCGGACAGCGCACCGCGATTTTCCCCTTGCCGCGCGGTATGCGGATTTTCTGCCGGCACCCCGGACAGCGGTAAATATGGTGCGTCCTGCGCGTTTTCATATCCCTGCAAAATGTCGCAAATGCACCGCGCAGCCTCGCCGTCCTTTGCAGATATTTCATATTCTCCGCATAGCGCCTTGCGCGGTTGCGCGAAAAAATCCGGTAATAGCTGTAAACCATAAGTACAAGTGCAAGCAGATACAAAATCCCAAGCCTTGTCAGCATTGATATAACCAAAAGAATGATGACGGAAAAATTTAAGAAGCGCGCAAACTGATCCACGCCGTACCTTCCCATCATAAACTGCTGCAATTTTCCTCTCATAATTATGCCCCATTTCCATTTCCGTGCGCTGTCATAATAAAATAAAAGATTACAGAAATATCTTAGGTTTTCATAGGGAGAAAGTCAATAAAACAAACGGGAAGAATCATTAAAATATCATAAAGTGGAAAGTTTTCCCGTATACTCGCCCTCCACCTGCCGTATCACCACAAAATATGAAACACACAAAAGTACCGCCGCCGACACCCACGCAAGCGGTCCTGCAAGGCACACCCCGGTAAAGCCCAAAAGCCCCGGGAGCGTTACTGCACCCACGCAGCGCACCAAAAGCTCCACCACGCCGCCCATCAGCGGCATAAAACTGCGCCCGACCCCCTGCAAAACGTTGCGGTAAATGAAAATCATAAACAAAAACGGGAAAAACGCGGCGACAACATGCAGATACTGCCCTGCGGCGGCAAGGATATCCCCAACCTTTTCCATATCCTGTGTCTCTTCAATAAACAGACGGGTCAGCGCCTGTCCGCATGTCATCATCACCACCATCCCCGCCACCGCAAAACACAGGGTTAAGATACTTGCCTGGCGCACCCCTTTGCGGATGCGGTCCACCCTGCCCGCGCCAAGGTTCTGTCCCGTAAAATTCGCCATTGTCACGCCAAAAGTCCCCGCGGGCTGGCTTAAAAGCTGCTCCACCTTCGATGCCGCCGTGTACGCCGCAATCTTATCCTTTCCAAACAGATTGATTGCGCCCTGCAGCACAATCACACCGATTGCCGTGATGGAAAACTGGAACGCCATCGGCAGCCCGATGCCCATATGCTTTGCCGCAATTTTCCCGTCCCACTTGAAATCTTTTTTCGAAAGGCGCAGAACCGGGAATCTCTTTGCAATATACAAAAAGCAGCACAAAGCGGAAATTCCCTGTGAAATCACCGTAGCGAGCGCCGCCCCGCGCACGCCAAGCCCGATTCCCACAACAAAAAGTAAGTCAAGCCCGATGTTTAAGGCGGACGAAACCATCAGAAAATACAGCGGCGTCCTGCTGTCCCCGAGCGCGCGCAGGATGCAGGCGAGGATATTGTAGCCCACAGTCGTAAAAATCCCCGCAAAAATCGTTACAATGTACTGGTAGGACTGCTCAAACACCTCATCCGGCGTGTTAATTGCGTGCAGCAGCGGGCGCGCCAATGCCACGGCAAGCACCGTGACCGCCACAGTAACCGCCGCCGCCAAAATCACCAGTATCCCGACGCAGTGCCGCATCCCGTCCTCATCCTTTGCCCCGAAACGCTGCGCCACAAGCACCGCGAACCCGGAGGAAAGCCCTGTGACAAACCCTATCACAAGAAAGGACATCGGTCCGGTCAGTCCCACCGCCGCGAGCGCGTCCGTGTCAATGCATTTGCCGACAATAATCGTATCTACCATATTGTAAAGCTGCTGAAAAATATTCCCAATCAAAAGTGGAATGGAGAAAAATAAAATAAGTTTCATCGGACTGCCCACGGTCATGTCCTTCCCTTTTTGCCCTGCTGCCATAAAAAATACCGTCCTTCCTCATTCCTTTGCCACCATAAGTTCAAGGGCAAAGACTTTTTCGGGCACAAACGGAAACCTTCATCAAGCTTCCAGTTCCCCGAAATACCACCCCATCTGCCCATCCTTCTTCACAATCGCCCCTGCCCGCGTCCGCATAACCAGCTTTAACGCTTCACCTGCCTGCACCTTTAAACCGGCATTGATAAAATCCGAGCAGAGCAGTTTTTCCCCTCTCCGATACAAATATTTCTCCGGCACATCAAACAAAACGCCGCTGCTTTTATGGCGCACCTTCACCATATCCCCTGCCGCCAAGACCATTTCCACCTCCGCGTCAAAATACTTGATGCAGATGGTTGCCGGTATCGGCTCCTGCGCGGTCTTCGCGTGCACAGCGGGATAATCATCATACGCCGCCGTGGTGATTTCCTCCATCAGAGCATACGGGTTCGGGATAATCAGCGCGTTGAGCTGTCCGCCCTTTTTCAGCGCACAGCCGCCGTCAATCGAAACCGCATGCCGCCGATAATCAAAGACCGGATTCATGCAGTCTAACTCCTTTTGGTACAGGCAGACCGGCCAATGTCCCACAACGACACAGCGCTCAAACTGGTGCTCCTGCTCCATGAACGCGTCCGTTTTCAGGAACTGGAACCCGTCCTCCTGCGCCAAGGTTTCCAACCGGTCCGTCGGCACACCCGCATGGACAAAAATATAATTCCCGCAGGTAATCATCGTTGGGAGATTGTGGAAAAATGCAAGCTCACCCGCATATTCCGCATCAATCCTTTCCTTCAGCTGCGCCACGTTTTCTTCGTTTACCTGTGAAAGCGCAATCCCCATCTCGTCAAGGATTTCCAGAAACAGCCCGCAGCCCCAGACATCCTTTGTCCAGTACAGCTCGCCTAAAAAGCGCTTCCCATGCCCTTTGCTGCGGTCAAGGAACGTCCCTAGCCTCGCAAGGTCCACATTTCCCGCCGAGAGATAAATGTGATGGTTTTTCTGCCTAAGCTCCATGCAGTAACGCACGGTATCAAGGCTGTTGCCACCCTTCTCAATCAAATCCCCGACAATAACTAAGGCATCCTCCTTCCCAAAGGAAACCTCTTTCAGCAGCCCTTTTAAATAGTGCCCGTGCCCGTGGACATCGCTGACTGCGATAATCCTGCCGCGGCATTCTTGCGTGATATCGTAAATGGTTGTTTTCATTGGCATTCTCCCTGTTTGAAATTTGGTATAATCCCACTCTTGCCCCGCATATAAAAGAAAACACCGCAAATGCAATTTTCACAGCATCCGCGGTGTTTTCCGGGAACGAAACAAGAGAATAAAGAGCACGAGACGGGATTCGAACCCGCGACCCTCGCCTTGGCAAGGCGATACTCCACCACTGAGCCACTCGTGCATGCGTTCCTTACGAACATCCTTAGTATACTACAAAAAAAATAAATTGTCAACAACTTTTTTGATTTTTTTTATAATTTCCTTTTTTGCGTTTTTCACACCGATAAAAACAATTATCCGCAGGGCAGGCACAGCAGCGCCGGGCAGAGGTCTTTCCCTTATCTTATCTGCCCTGCCTTGTGCCAACACACATCACTCGCCGGATGCCATATCCCCCCGCACCGTCTTGCGGTAATTCTGCGGCGAAATGCCGTAATATTTCTTAAACAGCTTGCTGAAATGGTACACATCATCATAGCCGACCGCATTGGCAATGCTCTTGATGCTGCCTGTCTCTTCCTCGCGCAAAATATCCCGCGCCTTTTCCAGACGTATTTTAATCAGGTAATTGATGGGCGACTCCCCCGTCTCCTCCTTAAAAATCTTTGAGACATAAACCGGGCTCAAATACATATTGTGCGCAATCTGGTCTAACGAAATTTTCTGTTCGTAATTTTCATTGAGATAATTCACAATCTTTTTCACCGCGTAGCTTTTGTTGTAGGTCTCAAAGTTGCAGCCCTTCTGCTTCTGCTGCGGCGTGCCCACAATCTCCCGCATCATCAGGAGCAGAATCTGCATCAGCCGCGCCTTCAGCATAAAATACTTCCCAATCTGGCGCGCCTCATTTTCCGCAAGCATCTCATAGCACTGCTTTAACACTTCCCGCTTCGCGTCCGCCCCCATGCGCAGCAGATGCCTTCCATCCTTTAACTCAATGGCCTCCGGCGGCATATCCTTAAAATGGTAGCCGTAAAATCCGGTAAAAAACTCCACTGTCGGCTCGTCCTTGTTTACGACAATATTCCTGTGGTGCACCCCCGGATTGCAGATGATAATATCCCCGGCTTCCACATCGTATGTCTCGCCCTCCACATAATATCTTCCCTTCCCGGAAAGGATGATGGTCAGTTCCGTAAAATCCTTATGACAATGGTACTTATCCTCCATGGTCATTTTCAATTTACTGGCAAACAAAATTGTTGGATTGAAGTCGTTGTAAGTCAGGTCATAATGCAAATCGCACATCGTATTCACCATCGCCCTTTATTAAGCATGTCTTGCTGCAAGTTACGGCAAAGCTTAAAAAAACACCGTCTTGCCCTTGCGCACCGTTATACCACAGGCTCCGCGCAGGTCACGGCAAAGCTTGAAAAATCAGAGACATTCCAAGCTCGCGCTGCTCACGGCGGAATCAAAAACACAGAAGCGCCGGAAACAAGATGCGTGTTTCCGCACTTTAGTGTTTCCGCACTTTAGTGTTTCCGCTTCCTTTCTTTGCCTTCGCGCACATTATACCATAGTTTTTCCCCGCGTGAAAGCATTCTTTTTTAATTTTTTCTGTTTTTTTAAAAAAATGAAATTTTTTAAGGCGCGCCAAGCATTCGGCGCGCCCCCTGTCAAAACTCAAGCACCTTGACCGCTAACGGCAACTGTGCATTCCCGGTTCCTATCACACAAATGGTGTAACCGGCTCCCGGCGCAATTTTTATGCTCACCCCGACGCCGTCTGCTGCCTTTTGCCCTTCCTTCGTCCCGGTCTCACAGAAACACAAATCATAAACCCCGGGCATTGCCGGGAGAAAGGAAGTCACCCTGCCCTGCGTCAGGTACGGGAATATGGTCTCCTCCTTTTCAAGAGTCAAATCAAACGGACCTTCCCCGTAGCTAAAATTCGCCGCGCGCAGACAGGCGCGCCCCCTTTTCTCCCCGCAAAGGCATTCCTCCATCGGAACAAAGAGCATACATCCCATCGTATTGCACAGGACAAGCGTCATCTGCCTTCCGCCATAAAACGGCATTGTTTCTGCAAGCAGCTCTTCCCCGGTTTCCTCCGAAATCACACTGACGCTGCAAAAACCCGCGCTCACCCTCCCGTACTCCGAAACCTGCCCGTAGCAAAGCCCGCACGCCAGCTCGCGGCTTCCAACAAGAACCTTTACCTTTCCCGCAAAGCACGCAGTATGCAAAACCCGCACCCGCATACACATCATTCCCCGTTCCTGCAATCTTGTGGAACTTGTCACATTTCCCCCATTCCGTGCAGAAGCACTCTATTTTCACTCTCCTGACTATTCTATGCTGCGCCCCCTGCGAAAATGCCCTGCCTGCACGGCTGCCTTATCCGAAACCGCCCGTCCCTCCCATAAAACCAAAAAATTTCCGCATTTTTCCTTCCTTCGGCCGTAAAACAGCTTTTGCCATACAGAAATAAAAATGCGGAAATTCCAATCTTACATCGCAGGGCCAACCTTAATCAAATACGATGCTGTGCCCGGCGCACTCGACTCAAACACAATCTCACCGAGCGAGCGCAGCAGCGTCTCGTTGACATCATCCGCCAGGAAACGCTCTTCCTGGATGGAATTGTACACCCCGCGGATGGTACTGTCATCTAAGGTCTTCCTCTCGCTTGCCCCAACGTAAATATACTCAATGTTGTACTTTTCAATCAGCTCCCTCACCCGCGCTTCGTCGGTCGAGTAGTAAATCTCCACCACATCCCGCCGGCGTTCATTGACCACTGCCGGGAATACCCCGGAAGCTTCGCTGCGCCACAGCCATTCATGCGTCTGCCACCCCATCACCGTCGGCAGGCCCGTCATTGCAGAAATGCGCTCGTAGAAGGAATAGCTTGGTCCCCATGCCTCAAGGACGACCGGCGTGCCAGTCAGGTTCTCTTTCATCCAGGCAACCGCCTCGGCATCCTGCGCCGACTCCTTTTGCATAAACGCGGTCGCGTCAAGCCCCTGGTAGCGGCTCGCATCCCTGACATCGCCAAACCAGCCGTTTACGGCATTGCCAAAGTACCCGAGCGTTGTCAGAAAGCAAAGCCCGAAAACAATACCCGCCACGCGCTGAAAATATGTCCTTGCAAATGCAGTCAGCTTCATCAAAATAAACGCCATACACAAAGCAAGCATGATATACGCCTGGAAGGTCAGCTTAAACATCGTATTCGAGCGCTTATAATCGCCCTCGTAAATATCCTTGACATAAATAAGCTCCGGAATCAGAATCAGCCCGATTGCACAAAGACCGATTGTGATAACGAACAAATCTGAGATGGTCAGGTTCTCGATAAACTGGAACAGCTTGTTTTTCTCCGGGATGAACTCCACAAGCGTCGCCTTCTCATGCTCCGTCAGGCGCTCCTTGTCCTCGTCGCGAAGCCGCGGGGGTATCTTTTGCCCCTTCTCGTCATAGCGAAAGCCCGTCAGCACGCCAAGGCGTGTGAGCACCGAATAGCGGTCGCAGATAAAAATAATAACCAATACCACCGGAAGCCCCCACAAAACGATAAGCTGATGCATTGGCGTGCGGTAATAATTCAGCCGGATTGTCGTCGAAATCTGGTCAAAATTCAGCGTGAACGGCAGTGCCACAATCTTTGCCACCGCAAGCACAACCACCGCCTGCAGCGCCGTCAGCTTCACCGTGTCAAAAGAGAACTGGTAAATGACCGCGTTGGAAAACAGGATGATTGCCCCGGCAACGACAAAATAAATCGGGAAATCCCAGAAATTTGTCATGTGGAACATACCGATGAAGAAGCCGAGCAGTAAAATCACCGGATGCAGCGCCTCGCACCAAAGCGATGCTTTTTTCGTCGTTGTCCCTATCCGAACCGTGTCCATCCGCTCCTTGCGGTACTGCAGCCACGCAAACAGCATTGCGAGCACGGTCAGCACAAACATAATGTTGATGGCGTGTGCGTGGAGGTCGCCGAGCACAAAGGAATAGGACGGGAACTCGTGGATGGTCTTATCCGAGGTTTCCGGGTTGTAGCCAATGTAGCGCGTCGAGTTCGGGAACCAGAATTTCTCAATCTCATCTTCCGCAAACCCGGCGATTCTCTGCAATCTCGGGATAAGGAAACGGAACAGGAAATAATGCATGTTCCCCGAAAACGAGGTTGCAAGACCCGCAACGGTTCCTACAATCGGCGGCAGGGCGCGGATTAACAAAAATACCTTCTGCCCGTTTTCCGACTCCATGCTCTTTCCCGTGCGCACCGAAAGCTTCCTGTCCTTTAAAAACGAGCGCACGACATTATTGATAATCGAATAAGGCATGGAAAAACCAAATGCCGCGAGCATCATCATCATCAGGTTGTAGCCGTACTCCACACCAACGCCCGAAAGCTTTGTCATAAAGGTTGCAAGGTACTGCCCCACATAGTAATAATTTATGCTCTCCCCGGAGAACCACAAATCCTGCGGCGGCATATAGTCCGAGCGGTCCATCACCGCCATGAAGCCGTAATCCATAAATTTTTCCGTGCCGTATGCCTCCGGCTTAAAGCCGCGCAGATAGCACCATAAGGTAAAAAGTGCGAAAAAAACCACTTCGGATTTCAGCGCTGCCACAAGCTTTTTCTCCGTGATGCGGTATCCGCACGCCTGCGCCAGCCAGCTTTTTGGGGCATTTCTCTGCTTGTGCGCCACAATGACCAGGAGAATGATATGGAGCATAAGCAAGATGCCGACCGAAACCAGCGAATTCATCCTTGTGAATTTTAACAGCTTAACGGAGGACAAAAACCACATCAAAATCCCTGCCCCCGCAAGCCCGATTGCCTTGGAAAATACAAAGCCGCCGTCATGGAAGCGCCCAAAAATCAGCCCCGTGACCGGGTATGCCACGACCCCAAGCACCAAAAGCACGAGCCACCAGATGGCAACCCTCGAAAAATCTTCCCCCAAAAGGGAAGTCCCAATCCCCGCAATGCCCCCCAAAAGCAACAGCGGAATCAAAAAATCAAAAACGGTATCCAACCTTCGTTTCATCGCTTTTTTTGCCGATTTTTTCATAATGTTCTCTCACCTGCCCCTTCTGCTATTTTGCGTCCTTTAAACAACGGTTGATGGTTCTGAAATCGTGGAACGCCTTCCTGCCAATCTTAAATATTTTCTTGAGGTTGATGGAATTCACGCCGCCCTGCCTTGGCCGGAACGTGATTGGCAGATACAGGACACTCTGTTTTTTCTTAGCATAAATGACCGAAAGAATCACATTGGAAAGGTTAAATTTTTCCGGCACAAGCTTTATGTTTTCCTTTAAGGTTCCGGCCTGCATCAGACGGAACGGCGTGTTTGCGTCCGTTACAGTCACATGGAAGCACAAACGGCACACAAGCTTTAAGGTTTTTGTGACAAAGACGCGCGAAGCCCCGTCCTGTCTGCCCTTGCGGTGCCCGATGACCATCGCGTAGTCCTTCCTTTTCTCCCAGAACGGCCAGAATTCCTCCGGCAGCGTCTGCCCGTCCGAATCGGTCTGGAACACATAGTCCGCCCCCGCATTTAGCGCGTAATGGTAGCCGAACAGCACCGTTGCACCATGCCCTTCGTTGTCTTTTGTCACTGGCGTAAACATCGCCCGGGTCTTCGCAAGTTCCTGCATTTTTGCATAGGTGGAGTCCTTGCTCCCGTCGTCCATAATCACAAGCCTGCTGTCATTCCCGATTTTCTCTACAACCGGATACCAGTCATTTACGACCGACTCAATATTTTCTTCCTCGTTGTACGCAGGAATCACGATATATAATTTGTCCATTTTTCCCTCATTTCCGCGCGGTTTTCCAGCGCATATCAAGTTTGCGGATGCCGCGCAGACATAAAACTAGCACAGCTTATCCCGGTAAAGGTCCAGCGCGCTTCTCACCACCGCGTCCATATTGTAATAGCGGTACTCCGCCAGACGTCCGAGGAAATGCACATTCTTTTCCTTTTCCATCTCTTTTTGGTAGAGTGCAAACTGCGCCTTGCAGTCCGCCGTCGGGAACGGATAGTACGGCTCCCCCTCCGCCTTCGGGAATTCCTTCATAATCGTTGTCTTTTTGTGCTGCTGCCCGGTAAGTTTCTTAAACTCCGTGATGCGCGTATAATCAAAATCATTCGGGTAATTGACAACCGGCGCGTCCTGGAATGACTCGCAGTCATAAGTCTCCATCACAAAATCCACGCTCCGGTACGCAAGCTTCCCGTGCTTATAGCAAAAATACTCGTCCGCAGGTCCGGTATAGATGAGCGTCCCGTAATCCACCACATCCCGGATTTCATTAAAGTCCGTATTCAGCAGGATTTTGATGTTTGTGTTCTGCACCATCGCCTCGCACATCTTCGTGTAACCGCCATGCGGCATTCCCTGGTATTTATCCGTAAAATAGCGCGTGTCACGGTTAAAGCGCAGCGGAATGCGCGAAATCACGGAAGTATCAATGTCCGCAGGATCCACCCCCCACTGCTTTTTCGTATAGTTCTCAAAGAATTTCTGGTAGATTTCCTCCCCGACTTTGGAGAGCGCCACATCCCGGCTTGTCTTAATCTCCTCCATCGGCACCGCACGCGCGGCAATGAATTCCTTCATCTCCCTTGGTGTCATCGACAGATTGTAAAGCTGGTTCAATGTCTCAAGTGTAATCGGCATCGGTATCAGATTCCCGTCCACCTGTGTTAAAACGCGGTGCCAGAAATCATCCCATTTTGTAAAGCACCCCAGATATTCATATACCTCCCTGTCGTTTGTATGGAAGATATGCGGGCCATAATTATGGATTAAAATGCCGTCCTCATTGTAGGAGTCATAGACATTCCCGCCAATATGGGCGCGTTTTTCCACCACCAGGACTTTCTCATTTTTTTCTGCGGCAATCCGCTCTGCTACGGTAAGCCCCGCAAGGCCTGCCCCCGCCACCACATAAGGATAATACATAATTTCCCCTTTCCGCCAGGTAAATACCACCTGTCTGCCATATTCCCCGCCTGCTTTAAAAAAGCGGCTTTTGCACGTCGTAGATTGTCAGCTTCCAATCCCCCGCATCCTGTGTGTAAACTGGCTCGTAAGCCGCCGCAATCACATCCTCGCGCACCTCATAATCCGCACTTGTGCGGTTGTCATGGTCAACGATGATATAGCGGATGTTATTCTTTGCGACAAGCTCCGCCAGCTCCTGCGGGCTTTCCGCCTCATACATCAGGCACACCTGTCCGTCGCGGTACGCGGTATCATAGCCCGCTGACCACGCGAAATACTGCCATCCATTGTACAGCATTGCGCCACCTAATACCACATTGTTCAACGCGTAATTTGAAGTCAGGAAAATATCCTGTGCCGTCGCATTTTCGCGAATCCACGCTGTCACCGGCGCCTGCGTGTCAAACGCCAGATTGTTCTGCTTCTGGTTGCGGTTTAACACCGTGATATAGTCAAAAATTCCTGTAACCGTAAGCAGGCATACAAGCCCCACCGCCGCCACGCGCACCGCAATCTTTTTCTGCTCCCACATGCGCACAAGCAGATAAGCCTCCACAATGCCGAAAAGCATCATGGAAATCATAATGTACTTATGGTTCACCGTGACATCCGTTGTCAGCGACATATGGAACGCGAACAAGAACGGCGCGGCAAACGCCGCTGTCATAATGCGCCCGTGGACATCGAGCAGGATGAAAGCCGCCGCCGTCACAAAAAGCGCCGGGCCGGTCAGCCGGAAAATATAGTCAATCACACCAAAAACCGTCCGGTTCTCGGAAATAAAGCCATAGTAAAATGATGTTGACACTGCGCTGCCGTCGATGAACGCCATGCTCTGCAAAAGGGCAAGCCCGACGGCAAATATCGCCGCCACAAGAAAATCCAGCCTGTGGTCGGACACCGCCGCCATGATAAAAAGCACCAGGAGCGCCGCGATTGTCACTGCGCCGTTCCAGAACGAGAGCGCGCCGAGTAAAACGCCTGCAAAAACCGCCGCCACAGGGTTTGCGAATTTCCAGCCCGCCACCGCAAAAAGACTCCTGCGCAGGAAAAATTTGATATGTTTCTGGATTTGCGGGTCTTCCTCCTCCGGAACACCGACCATTTCATCATCCCCCGCTGCCTTCTTTGGTTGTTCCGGCAAAACATCCAGATTGTCTTCTGTCACAATGCCCTTAAGCGTCTTCTCATCCCCCCGCTCTTTCCTTAAAAACAGGGGGCGCTTTCCCCTATCGTTTTTCTCCGCCTTCTTAATATTTTCCCATTCCAGGCGCAGACGCCCCACCATCGCATACAGGTGCGGCGTAAAAAGAATCAGGACAAAGAGCAGCACACCGAGCGTAAATGCCAGATGACGCTGGTTACAATACACATTCAGATTCCAGAGTCCCCAGTTCTCATTCGGCGTATAACCGATAAACTCCGAATTCTCCGTAAAGGCTTTCCACAAGCTTTCCCCGGGTGAGCGCTGCGCAAGGTAGCGGAACACACTCCACGAGGAGCGGAACGCAAATAAAAGACCTGCCAGGTACCCCACCGCGCGCCTGCCAAAAAGCTTTGCCGCAAATACATAAAGCAGCAGGAATGTGCTCACCATGCCGGCCAGGCTTGGGATATTGAACGCCAAATCAAGGCGTAGCCCAAGATATTCCAAATTCCCGACAAGGAACTGGAACATAAAATGGTATTTGATATCCGCCCCCGCGAAGTGCGAATACACTGTCGGGAAATTGTGCCCGCTTGAAAATGAGCGAATCATACCAAGGTGCGGCGAGAAATCGCTGAACACCGAAAGCCCGACATACAGGGTATTCCCCTCAATGCGAAACGTCGTCCAGAACAGGCGGACCGTGAGGTAGAGAACCAAAACAAAAAATGCAATCTCCCCCACCGAAGGCACCATCGTCTTTGCTTTTGGCAGGTGCAGCTCCCTCTGCATCCCGCGCACAATATAAATCACAATCCCGCTCACAAGGAACACGCCCATGACCGCCAGGTTCGCGTACATCATGCCGTTATCAAGCCGCCGCAACGTGTAGGAGAAGATGTAGACAAGCCATGTCATCGGAATCAGCCCGGTATATACCCATGCAGGAACCACCATAAACAGGCTGCAAAGCTTTATCTTTTCCCCCCGGAATGTTCTCCCCGCCCAGTCTGCCATGTCCGGGAACAGCAGGCCACAGATTGCACTCCCCCAGAAAACAGCTATTATCAGATATAATATCCCTAACATTCAAAAACCTCCCATGTGGAAATTTTGTTTCTGTAAACAGAGACTTTTCCTCCTACGCAAAAAACTTACAATCCTCAACGGTAATCGAGGAAAGCTGCTCTTTTGTCGGCGTCCCGTAGCCTACGACACGGTTTGCCTGCGCCGCTACCATCTTTTCAAACAGATTGCGGATTCCCCTCGCATTCCCGAAATCCGCCTTCTCCTGTGGACCAAGCCGCCCCAGATAAGCGCGCACCGCAACCGCAACCTCATCTTCAAGCGAAAATCCGGATTTTTTCGCCATCCCGATAAGAATGTCAATCAGTTCATCATCCCCATAATCCGGGAAATCGATAAATTTATTAAAACGCGAAATCAGCCCCGTGTTGGATTTTAAGAAATTCTCCATCTCCTGTGTGTAGCCCGCCACGATAATCACCAAATCCTCGCGGTAATCTTCCATCAGCTTTACAAGCATATCAATCGCTTCCGTTCCGAAATCATTGCCTCCCACGGCATTCGAGAGCGTGTACGCCTCATCAATAAAAAGGATGCCGCCCCTTGCCTTGTCCACGACCTCCTTGACTTTAAGCGCTGTCTGCCCGACATAGCCCGCCACAAGCCCCGCGCGGTCCGTCTCAATCATCATCCCCTTGCTTAACACCCCAAGTTCACGGTAAATCTCGGCAATCAGCCGCGCCACCGTCGTCTTCCCGGTACCTGGGTTCCCGGTAAATACCATATGGTAGGACATCGGCATTCCCGGCAGATGGTATTCCTCCCGCATCTTGCGCACGCGGATAAGGTTAATCAGGGAGCGGATTTCCTCCTTTACCCCGTCAAGGCCGACCAGCTCATCCAATCGGTTCATCAGCTTTTCCATGCGCTTTGCCCGGAAAGAAGCGAGTGCCGCGCGCGTTGCTGCTTCTTTGTCCACCACCGGTTCCGGCTCGGTTTTTGGCGCAGGTTCCGGTTTTTGTGTGATTTCTGGTTTTTGTTCCAACTCCGGCTTTTGCGTGATTTCCGGTTTTTGTCCGGATTCCGGTAAAGGCTCTTCTTTTTTTGCTTCCCCCTCTTCCCCCTCATCTTCCTGCAAAACCGCCGCAGTCCCAAGAACAACGGGGGAACGCGGGCGGGTTCCCGACAGCAGGATTTCCGCAGCGCTCTGTACCGTCACGGCAAATTCGTCTTCTTCCGCACCCTCCGGTTCTGCCATGCAGACAAGCTCGTCAATCTCATCGTACTCTTCCTCGTAGAACTCAGCTTCCTCCTCGTCCTCCGAATAGCCATAACCGTCACCCGAATCCATAAACTCCTCCATGTGGCTATCCTCCGGATTTACCGTGGCTCCGCCCCCTTCCGGCAGCTTCTCCTCCTTTTCCTCGATGAGGAACGCTTCCTTTTTATAAGCGGCAAAATCCCCTCCTGCCTTCTTTAAAAGGACGGTATTTCCCTCCAAATCCCCCATGCAGATTTTATGGAAAATATATTGCTCGTCCACACAGGCACCGCGGCTGTTCGCATTTTGGACAAACGCCTGGATGCGCCCGTAATATTCCCTCACATAATGCGTAACAACCATGTCCGTCCTGCGGTTGATATACGCAAGCGCAAAGATAATATTTAACAATGCGTCAAAAAACAGCCCTGTCATACTGCTATGGTGCTCCACATCGCGCAGGCTGCAAAGCTGCAGCAGAATCGGCGGCGCAAGCACAAGCTTCTTTGCCTCCTGTGCATTTTCCTGTGTAATCCCGGTTCTTTTTTCAATTCCGAGCGGATTCTGGCCGGTCATGCCGATAATCATCCCAAGCGTCTCTTCGTCTTCTGCCTGAATGTAACCTGCCACCTGCACCAGAAGTGCCTGTATATAAAGTGCAAGGAAATCCTCAATCTGACGGTTTAAAATCATTAGCGGATTCTGCCAATACCCTTCTTCCTCAAGGGTGGCGCAGTAGTCCCGCAGTATATCATAATTTTCCTTCGCAATCGCATAAAGCTTTTCGTTTGGATAGGCCCTCAAATCTATAACCTCCTGTCCTTCTATATAGAACTTACTTCCCGCACATTATACCACGAATTCCTGTTCAATGAAAGACCTTTTCACTTTTTATGCCAATCTCTGAACAAACGTGCAGATATTCCTCCTGCGTCAGCCCTTCCGCCGCCGCGTTCGCGGCCGTGAGCATGTCCGCATCCCGATAAATATCTGCCAGTTCAAACTGCATTTCCCCGCTCTGGCGCACGCCGAACACATCGCCTGGTCCCCTGAGCTTTAAATCTTCCCCGGCAATGTAAAAGCCGTCGTTGGAACGGTTCATAATCTCCAGGCGCTCCCTCGCCTTCTCGTCCTGCGAGCCATTGACAAAAATGCAGTACGACTGGTGCGCCCCCCTGCCGACGCGCCCCCGCAGCTGATGCAGCTGCGCTAACCCAAACCGCTCGGCATCCTCAATCATCATCACGGTCGCGTTGGGAACATTGACACCGACCTCGACAACGGTCGTTGAAACAAGTACCTGAATCTTCCCCTGCGCAAACTGTTCCATCAGGTCATTTTTCAACACCGCCTTCTGCTTGCCGTGCAATGCCTCCACCGTCACCTGTTCCGGAAGCTCCTCGCGCAGCCGCCTTGTATATTCCGTGACATTTTCCGCCTCAATCTCCTCGCTCTGCTCCACCATCGGGCAAATCACGTAAGCCTGCCTGCCCTCCTGCACCTGCTTTGCAATAAAGCGGAATGCCGTTGGGCGGTAGGAGGTTCCAACAACACAGTTTTTGATTGGCAGGCGCTCCGCCGGGAGCTCTTTTATCAAAGAGACATCCAGGTCACCGTAGAGTACAATTGCAAGCGTCCTTGGAATCGGCGTTGCACTCATGACAAGCACATGTACATATTCTCCCTTCCCCGCGAGGCTTTCGCGCTGCCGCACCCCAAAGCGGTGCTGCTCGTCCGTTATGACAAGTGCCAGTTTATCGTAGAGCACCTTCTCTTGTATCAGCGCATGCGTCCCAATCACCACATCCGCTTCATGCCCTGCAATCCGCGCGCAGGCAGCCTTCTTTGCCGCCGCGCCCATTGAGCCGACAAGCAGCTCCACCCGGACGCCAAGGGGCTCAAATGCCGCACGCATCGACTCGTAATGCTGCCTTGCAAGCACCTCCGTCGGTGCCATAATGCAGCCCTGATAGCCATTTGTGGCAGCAAGCAGCAGCGCGTACTCCGCAAGCACGGTCTTTCCAGAACCGACATCGCCCTGAAGCAGGCGGTTCATGGTATACTCCCCCGTCATATCCTTGCGGATATCCTTTAATGCCTCCTCCTGCCCTGCCGTGAGCTGGTACGGAAGGCTTTGCAGGAACTGCCTGCATGTTTCGGTTTCCTTTATCAAAAAATGGTTTTTCTCCAGAAGGCGGCTTTCCTTCTGCTTGCGCAGGCAGACTGCAAAGCGGAAAAACTCATCAAACACAAGGCGCTTCCTTGCATCAAGCATTGTTTCCATTGATTTCGGAAAATGGATTTCCCCAAGCGCCGCCTTCTGCGAAATCAATTTATTTTGCTTTACAATCCGCTTCGGCAGATAGTCCTCCCCCGCCTCAAGCAGACAAAGCGCCTGATTTGCCGCCTTTTGCAGCGCGCGGTTTGTCAGTCCTGCCGTCAGCGGGTAGATTGGCTGTAAGACATGCAAAAGTATGCGGTATTCCTCTTTTTTGTATATCTTTGGCTGGTCCATCACAAGCGCCGCGCCCTTGCGGACAATCCTGCCCCGGAAAATATAGTGTGTCCCCCGTTTCAATACATTTTTTAAATACACCTGGTTGAACCAGGTCAGGCGTATCGTCCCGCTCATATCCTGGGCATTGCACGAGACAACCGTAAGCCCTTTCATGCGCTTTACTTCCGCAAAGGTCGCAATCCCCGCCTCAATCGCCATAACACTGCCCTCCCGCAGATTTGCGATTGGCACAGGAAGCTCGTACACCTCATAATCCCTTGGGTAATGGTGCAACAGGTCGCCCACCGTAAAAATTTCAAGCTTCGCAAGCATCTGCGCTGTCTTTTCCCCGATTCCCTTTACCGATTCCACTGAATCACTCTGCTGCATATCCTGCCCCCGTTTTTATGCAAAAATAAACCAGGACGTCTTTGCTGGCGTTGGCACAAGACAAATAAGGCTGCCGCGCGAAGAAGAAAACATACAAAATATAGCATCCGTCCAAAGAAAAGACCTCTATATCTTGCATGATTCCTGCTTCGCGCGACAGCCCCCACCTGTGCGAAACGGCGAATCCTGCCACCGCCCGCCTTTATTCTACCGATAATACATAATAATAAATCGGCTGTCCCCCGTCGTGCACCTCCACATCCACATCCGGATAAAGCTTCTCAATGCGTGCCGCCACAGCCTTCGCGTCATCGCGCGTCGTCTCACTGCCGTAATAAAGGCTAATCAGCTCCGAATTTTCATCCACCATCGTGTCCACCAACTCAATCGTTGTATCCGCAATGTCTTTGCCGACGGTAAGAATTGTCTTATCATCCAACCCCATGATATCGCCCTGATGGATTTCCTTCCCATCAATGCTCGTATCGCGCACGGCATAGGTCACCTGCCCGGAACGCACGGCATGCATCCCCTCGGTCATATACTGTTCATTCTCTTTGGCAGACTTGTCATACACATAGTTAATCATCGCCGCAATCCCCTGCGGAACGGTCTTTGACGGTATCACGACAATCTCCTTGTCCTCCGTCAGCGCCTTCGCCTGGTTTGCTGCAAGGATGATATTGCTGTTGTTCGGGAGGATAAAAATCGTGTCCGCATTGACCTGCTCAATCGCGTTTAACATATCCTCCGTGCTCGGATTCATCGTCTGGCCGCCTTCAATCAGGTAATCCACGCCAAGCCCTTTGAATATCTCATTGATGCCGTTTCCGATGGAAACCGCAACAAAACCCACCGCCTTGCGCGGCTTGGAAGGTTTTTTCGGCTCTGCTGCCTGCGGCGTTTCCGCTGCCTTTAAGGTCATCGGCTCTTTTTTCGCCGCCTGCTTCTCCGCCTCCAAAATCACCTTCTCGTTGTGCTCCTCGCGCATATTGTCAATCTTCATCTTCGTAAGGGAACCATACGTCAATGCCCGCTGGATTGCAAGTCCCGGGTCATTCGTATGTACGTGAACCTTTACGATATCATCGTCCGATACGACCACAATCGAGTCACCAATCGACTCAAGGAATGCCTTAAACTCTTGCTCGGTCTGTCCTGTATACTCTTTTTCAAGCATAATGATGAATTCCGTACAGTATCCGAATTTGATATCCGATGTCGAGATGCCATCGCTGCTTATGGCAGCATTCTCCACCTTCTGCTCTGCCGCAGCCTCTTTTTCCGGCTCCTTTACTTCAAACTCAACTTCCTTGCCAAGCATCGCCGCGTAAGCGCCCTTTACGACCTCAAGAAGCCCCTGCCCGCCGGAATCGACAACCCCCGCCTCCTTTAACACCGGCAAAAGCTCCGGCGTATAGGCAAGCACCTCCTCCATGCGCTTTATGACTTCCGCGCCAAAATATTCGAGGTCCTGCGTCTCCCCCACAAGCTGTGCAGCACGCTCCGCAGCTCCTTTTGCCACGGTAAGAATTGTTCCCTCCTTTGGCTTCATAACCGCCTTGTACGCAGTTTCCACCGCCTTCTGGAACGCATTTGCCATAACCGGCACGTCTACCGTCTCATGTTCTTTTACTTCCTTCGTAAACCCACGGAAAAGCTGTGACAAAATAACACCGGAATTGCCTCTTGCACCGCGCAGGGAGCCGGAGGATATCGCCTTCGAAAGCGACTTCATATCCGGATTTTCGATTGCGCTGGCCTCCTTTGCCGCTGACATGATTGTCAATGTCATATTTGTTCCTGTATCGCCGTCCGGCACCGGAAAAACATTTAACTCATTGATATATTCTTTCTTTGCCTCGATACTTTTTGCCCCCGCCAGAAACATTTTCTGCAAAAGCGATGCATCTATCGTATTCAGACTCACCTGTTTTGCTCCTCCTTCCACTTTAATCTATCACGCGGACGCCTTCGACAAAGATATTAATCTTTGTGACCTCAAGCCCGGCAAACTCTTCGATTTTATATTTTACATTGCTGATTAAGTTTTCCGCAACCGCGGAAATGCTCACGCCGTAGGAAACAATGATGTGAAGGTCAATAATGATTTTGTTGTCCTTTAAGGTAACGCCGACGCCGTGCGTCAGGTTATCGCGCTTTAACAGCTTGACCAGCCCGTCTTTCATGCTGATGGATGCCATACCCACCACGCCAAAACATTCCACCGCAGAGGAACCTGCATATTTCGCTACCACGGCTGTGTCAACCGCGATTTCGCCCAGCTTGGTATTCATCATCCCATTATTCATAAATAGCCCTCCCGTTTGATTTTTGTTTTGCACTCTGTTTTTCGTTTTGCTTACAAATCACATTTTTTTACTGTGATTCCCTTTACACACATTATACCCTATTTTTCCAAAAATGAAAACAGTTTTTTGGCGGAGAGCCAAAATTTTTCCCTGCTGCCGGAAACGGCGTAACATATCCAAACCCCAGGCGCATATAATATAACATCCCACAGCGAAAGAAGGAGGCCGCTATGAAGCGGATGATTGGTTTCATTCTTTTCTGGGTTGCTGTCGGTATGACCATCATGCTTTTTATCAGCAGCGGCCTTTTTGCTATTTTTTTGATTATCGTCCTCTTTGTACTCAGCTACCATCTGTTTTCCGACTGCTAAAAAGCACTGGCACAAGGAACCGCATGGAAGTTTTTCCTGCGCACGCCGCAGGTACGCCACTTCTGCGTCGTACATTTTGTATAGAAAACTACCGTATATGTTTTTTCACATTTGCATCGCACGCACATGACAAAGGGTGTCAATTTCTTGACACCCTTTCGCTGTTTTCTTGTTTTTCCGCCCTTATGCGCGCTCTACCTTACCGGACCTCAGACAAGAAGTACAAACATACATTCTCTGTGTTCCACCGTTGACCTTTACCTTAACATGCTTCACGTTGGACTTCCACATTCTGTTAGCACGTCTGCTCAACTGACTTCTGGAATGGCTTAACTGGGAGCCCCACAGGGAAGCTTTATCGCAAATTGCACATTTTGCCATGAACTAGCACCTCCTTAATAAAAATTAGGTCTTAGCCTGTGCAAACAATACACCCTTCACACCTGACCTGCAAACAAAAGCTATTTTAACAGATAAGGAAACATTTTGCAAGCAAAATTTAATTTTTTTTCTTTTTTTCTTTTTTCCCGCAATATTCCCGCGCATTCTCATGAATTTTCAAGCTTTGTTTCCGTCTCCCTGACAATCTTTTCCGCCATCTCGTCCGTCTCTTTTTCTTTTTCCTTCGCCGCATCATCCTTCGTGAATTTGTCCACAAGATCCGGCACCATATCAAAAATCTTCGTCAGCGCATCCTGATTTTTCACATTGACAAGGCGCGCATGCCCGTTCTGGATAACAAGCACTGCGCTTGGTGTCATCTTGCCACTCATGCCGCCGCCGGAATTGTCCTTTGCCCCGTTTACAAACGAACCTGCCCCCATGCCAAAGCTCACGTCCACAAGCGGCAAAATGATGGTGCCGTCATCAAATTTGACAGCATCGCCGACAACGGTCTTTGTTGTCAGGAATGCCTCCATCCCCTGAAATAAGGAGCTTACTGTACTGCTGAATTTTCCGTCTGCCATATAAAAATCCTCCATATAAAGTTCCGCATGTTCCCTTCCATCCCACTAACCGGCAGTGGGATTTTCTCTCCGCCCTGGTCCGAAAAAATCCCACTGGGGCGTTGTCCGGGAACATGCTGTTTTTAAAGTTCCGCATGTTCCCTTCCATCCCACTAACCGGCAGTGGGATTTTCTCTCCGCCCTGCTCCGAAAAAATCCCACTGGGGCGTTGTCCGGGAACATGCTGTTTTTTTATTTTACAAAGCCGACGTTGTCAGCTTGTTTTTTAATTTCTTCGCCTGCGAAAGCAGTCTCTTTAATTTCCCCTTGCTCCACAGTTTCCATGCAATCCACAGAACCGTCCCGAAGCGTACCCTGCCCTTTAGCTGCACGCACCCGTCAAGCCGGAAGGAGTCCGCCTTAAAATCCGCGGTCAGGGAGAGCTTTTTCGCGTAGAGCGGGTAGAGCATCCCCAACACCGAAAGGGCGCGTCCCATGGAATACGGGTTTCCGGTCGCAAAGACAAGTTCCCCTTCTATTTTATACGGAAAAACATGTTTTAGCAACCGCAAAATTGATTTCCACGCATATTTTATCCCGTTTTTATTTTCTTCATCCCGCAGGAATTCCAGGACAAGCCCTGCCATGCCCTTTATATCTGAAATTTTTGTTATTACGGCAAGAATTTTCTTCTTCATGTTCTGTACGGCACTGGCAATTTTTTCGAAAATGGCCCGGATTCGGTTCAGGAGCTTTTTCACGGACTCAGCCACGCACCATATCGGTTTTAGCAGACCGCCCGGGATGTCCTGTGTGGTCTGCGCGTCCCGGGATTGCTGCTGGGGGGGTGCGGTGTCTGCTTCCGCTTCGAATTCCACTGCTTTTTCCCCGGAAATCTCCGATGCTGCATCCGCGCTGGTTTGCCCTGCATCCTGGTTTTGCTGCGCCTGCAAGGTTCCCGCCCGTTGGTCTTCTGGCTCTGGCGCATTTTCCCCATCGCCTCCTGGCACACTTTTTTCTGCACATTCCCCTGCTTTCTCTGTTTCTCCCTGTTCTTGTGGCACAGCCTTCTTCGCTTTCCTGCGCCGTGCCCTTCCGCCCCCTTCATTCGAGAACAGCTGAATACCAAACACATAAAGCTTTATCTGCAGCTTCCCTTCCCGAAAGCTTACCGGCAGCCGAACCAGATGGAATAGATAGCTCACCTGTGCCTGCACCGAAAGCTCCTTCCCGCTGCGCTCAAGCCTCGCGCGGTAACGCAGCGGAACGAGCAAAAACACAAGCAGGATAAAAACAAGCAAAAGAAGAATGCCCAAGAGCAAAAGCCCGATGATTTTCAATATTGTTCCGAGAATGTTTAAAAAAAGCATACTCACCTCCTGCTGTTTTTGGATTTTGTATCCGCCCTTTTATGGTACCTGCAGCACTTACGGCATTTACAAGCCCCCAAAATATCCCCTTACATCAAAGCCACCGGTCTGCCCGTAGACCTCCATCACCATCCCCTGCACCAGTTCCATTGCCTCCTTGCGGCTTCCCGCAACGCCAAGCACATAGATGTCCTGTTTTTTGCGCAGTGGAAATTTCATCTCATTTGCCGGGAGCAAATCAAACAAATCTTTCCCATTGATTGCATACACAATCAGGGTAATCCCTTTTTTCACGCGTTTCCCATCCCGGATGCGCGCCTCAAGCTTCTGATATTTCTCTTTCACACTCTCCCCGACAAACGGGTTCGCACGAAAACTCAGCATAACTCCCCTTTCCTGCCAGGTTCATGAACCCATCCACACCTCACGCCTCCATCAGCTCTTTCATCAGCCTTATCCCCGCCACTTTCTCCGCCGTCTCATGGCAGCTAGCAAGGCTTGCCCTGACATAATCCATAACCTCCTTCTGGCTGTTAAAAAATACCGGAAGCTGGGAGAGCACCGCCGCAATCATCGCGCGGTTCTGCATTGTCTGCTGTGCGCAAAGTGCCGCCATAAGCTTATTCACAAGCGTATCGGAGGCTTCCTTTAAGCAGGTGCGGTCCGCTGTCTTTTGGCTGTTTTTTACATCCAGCTCGGCAAACAGGCTGTTGCCGAGCAAAAGCGCACTGCTCCTGATGCCGGCAAGCTGCTTTTCCAACATCAGCGCTTCTGCAATTTTTTCCGTTTCCGCATCAAAGTCAGAGAAGATTCCCTGCAGCTGCTGCAATTTCGGGCCAAGCTCCTCAAGGACTCCTTCCGTCTCCGCCATCCGTGCCTCCAAATCCTCCGGTATCGGCGAAAAATCTTTTGCAAGTGCCTTCCCGCAGATTTCATTCAGCAGCGGCATAAAGACCTCCGTGCGCGCCGCCGACTCCGCCGAGGCGTAAGGATAATTCAAAAGCCATGCGCACAGCGGGTTCACAAGCTCCATCAGACTGTAATACTGGTCTGTAATCTCCGCAAGCTCCTTTGTTGTCCGCAAGAACAGCTCCTGTGTGCTCTGGTATTCTTCTTCCCCCATTGTCTTCCACTCGGTTTTCTGCATTTTTGCAAGACTTTCGGCAAGCTGTGGGAAATACTCCTCCATCCCCTCCGGTTCATAAAGCCCCGCAGCCGACTCAATCCGGTAAACAAATTCATCCACCGATGCTGCGTCCATACCGGCATAATTTTCAAACCCCGCGCGCACCAAATCCTCAAATTTCCCGCGGCTCATGCGCACCGGAAACTGCGAGAGCATCTGTTGGATTCTCACGTTAATCAACAAATTATCCTTCTCCATGAAAATATACTGTAAAATCTCCCGCGCCGCCGTATCGTCCTCCGGGCATGCCAGGTTGTCCTCAAAGCGCAGCTCCACGCGGTTTAGCATGTACTCATATATGGAAAAACGGTCCGTATATGCCGTCAGCACCTGCATTTTCGCCGTGATGGCATGGCGCAGCCCAATCAGTGTGCGCACCGCCATCTCCCTTTTCTCCCCGTCAAAACCATCCGAAAAATTCTCTTTTACCGTGTGGCATACCGTATCCCAGATTTCTGCTGTCTCGCCTTCCAGGCTCCTCTCCCCGTCCGCCACACTCTCGTAAAAACCGTACAGCCGCAAAAGAAAGCTTACCTGCGCGAATATATTGTTCGCCGAGGCAGCCGCCCCAAAAAGTTCCGGCAGATTTTTCTCCAGATTTTCTTTTTTTCTTTCCGCGTGCATTTTTCTCTTATCACCCATGTCAGTTACCACAACCTTCCTGCCGTTTTTTTGCGGCATAATTCCTGTTCCCTGCTGTTTTGCAGGTTTATCGTCTGAAGTTTATATGCATTTATGTGCCTCCTCCTGCTCTTTGCAGCCGTCCCAAACCAAAACCCCCGTCCTACGGCGCAAGAATCTGAACAAACCACCGCAGATACACATTGTTTGGAAGAAAATGGAACCACACCGGGAATTCACGGAACAAAATCCCTTCCACCATGGAGCAGAAGCCGCATATGGCAAGCACAACCAGTACAACCGTCCCCACCACCTGATACGCAAGCAATCCCGGCAGCCAATTTGCCAGTAAATAATACATCAATGCCATCATAACCGAAAAAAGCACGCTTGTCCAGAATACAGGCAAAAATTTTTCCCAATTTCCCACCCCCGCTGCGACACATACCGCAAAAACCGCCGCCGGAACCGTACAAAGAGCCGTGCACGCAAGCATATTCCCAAGCAGCTCCACAGGTCTTGTCAGCCCTACAAGATGCCTTCTCTGGCTAATTCCCTGCTCCTTCTCCGTACACACTCCCGAAAGCGCCGCCATCTGCAGCAGCGCAAACAGCATTGCGGCAACCGCGGCGACCGCCTGCCGGTAAAAAAGACTGCTTTTAAGCCCTTCCCTGCGCTCCTGCTGCTTCCCGTCCACAAACCGGAATTCAAACGCAAAATCAAAATCCCCATCGCCAATCAGGGAAGCCGCATATGCTTCGTACTCCTGTCTGCTGAATTTTTCTTTTTCCCCCGCAGGAAGTTCCTCGTAGGCAAGGTACGCCTGCGCCTGGCAGATGTCATACATCATCTCGCCCGCGACAATATCCGCGACAATCGCCGCCACCTTGTCATCCTGTTCATAATACACATTCACCAGTCTTCTGGATTTCCCGGCATCCACTTTTTCCCCGTAGCGTTCCCGTATTTCAAAGATACAGCGAATCTCCCCTTCCTCCATAAGCGCAGAAAGTTCCCCGTAAGTCCCATATTTTACTGACAGCGCCTCCAAACCTTCCAGACGCCCTGCAAGTTCTTTTGATTTTTCGCTCCCGTCCAAATCAACCAGGCCAACGGGAATGGTTGCCAGATTCTCCGCCTCCCGGTTCATATCCTCCATACAGAAGAAAAAGCAGAACACGGAAACCACAAGCACCAAAAGCGTCATCCGGTCCTTGAGGAAAAGCTGCAGCCGCAGTTGCGCCTGTGCGGACAGGCTCCGAAACATTCTCATCCGCCCGTTCCTCCTTTTTTCGATTTTTGCATGTGCCCGTCCCCCATCCATTGCATACGCTATTTCAGGTTTTGCATACGGCGGTGCAAAGCCGTTGCCGCCAACAGCAAAAGAAGGATACCAACCGCGCACGCTGCCGCCGCCAGACCAAATCCCTTTCCGGTAAGCTCTCCTGCCTCCGCGTCAAAAATCAGCCGCAAAAACCAGTAGTTCGGCATACATTTTGCTACGGTGCGCATCCTTTCCGGCAGATACAGAAACGGAATCAGCCCTCCGCCAAGTACCCCGCCAAGCAGCAAAAACATATTGGAGGCAAGCAGATAATTTTTCATTTTTGTAAAAGCCGCCGCCATAAAAAGCATCACTGCCCCCGCCAGGCATGCGTACAGCCAAAAGATAAAATATACCTCCCATGAAAGTACCACCCCCGCAGCCTGCAGCAAAAAGGCCGCCACCGCCATGGCAACGCTGACCTGCATTCCGAAAAAGAGCAGTTTTTCACAAAGGATACGAAAACTTCCCACCCCAAGCGCATTCAGGCGGGCATAAATCCCTGCGTGGTGCTCCTTTTGGAAACGCACGCCGGCAAGCAGTGCCAAAAATGTGAGCACGAGTATCCCCGCTTCGTGAAGATAAAAAGGAAGCAGCTGGATTGCCGAATCATTTTCGAGGATGTAATGCTCAAAGAAATCACCTTTTGACAGCGCCTTTAAGATAAGCTGAACCGAAATTTTCTTATTAACCTCCGAAGCCTTCTCGCGCGGCATCCCGCTAAGCAGCATCACATCATAGAGCGCCACACAGTGGATTTCAACCGAAGAAATATATTTTTCATAGCTTTCCATCAGATTTTTCAACATGATTTCAACCGCCGGGCTGCGCGTGGAAATCACCGCCTGTACCGGGAGATGCTCAAGATATGTCATGCTGTCCGCAAAATCCTGTGGAATGACAAGATACATGTCAAGCGCTCCAGCCTCGAACAATGCCAGGATGTCCTCCTCCTCGCCGAGGGCAATGGAAACATAGGAAGTAAACAAATCATTGTCCTCATAAAATGACAGAAGCATCTGTGAATAAACCGAGGTATCCTTATTGATGACACCGATAGCCACACGTTCGGAAGCATCCATCTGCTCCCCGCCCCTTCGCACGGCAAAACAGACACACAGCACAAACAACGCGCAGATGCCGGCTCCGAAAAGCCGCCGCCTGGTAAAAAGCTGCCGGATATCCTGCATCCACAAAGCTCCCATTCCCGCACCTCTCTCCTGTGTCGTTTTCGTCTTTCGCCCCCTTTTCCGATGGAAAACGGGGTCACCCTTAAGACTTATTGCAGGTCTTTCGCCCCATTTCCGATGGAAAACGGGGTCACTCCCAAGACTTATTGCAGGTCTTTCGCCCCATTTCCATTCACATGCTCATGCGTGTAAAGATGGTCGGAGCAATACTCATAATTGCCGTCACATTTTGAACAAAAACGGAATTCGAGCGAATCATCGTCAAGTTCCGTCCGCCCGCACACCGCACAGCGGTGCCTTGTAATCACATTCTTCCCGCGGAACTGTACCGTATTGTCCCCGCGCGCGCCCTCGCGCACTGCCCGCCGAAATTTACGCTTGCGCGAAATCTCCTGCGGCGATATCCTCTTATAATTGCGCGTAAGCAGGAAAAACACAACAAAGTTTAACAGCGATGCACCAATGATAATACGCCCGACCGGACCGAAGGTGATAAACTGGTACACAATCATCACCGCATACATAATGCCGAGATATTTAATCTTAATCGGCAGAACATACATCAGGTACACCACCTGTTCCGGGAAGGTCGCCGCAAATGCCAGGTAAATCGACATATTGACATAATAGGTTGAAAACAACGTAAACCACGAAGCGGCAAACATATTGTTTGTAAAAAACACCTTTGCCCCAAGAAGCCGAATCTCGTCGCCATAGACCAGATAAGCATACCCCATCGTTGCGAAGCTCCCAAGGATGGTAAAGAGAATCCCGCCGATAATATAAAAATTATAGCGGAAAGCCCCCCATGTGCGCTCAAGCATCGTGCCGATTGCATAATAAAAATAAAGCATAAGCAAGGTAAAGAAGCCAAACCCCTCCGGCGGAATGACAATCCACGAAACCAACCGCCAGACCTGCCCGTGCAGAATCAGGTAAGGGTTTAAGGTCAGCCATGACAAAATGTCCGCATCAACAAGCTGAAGGACATATCCCACCGCATAGCAGCAAATCAGCACGAACGAAAGGTTGCGCACCGCGTACCTGCCAAATTTCCGTTCCAGTTTATACACAAATTTCATTTCATTTCCACCTCTCCCGCTGTGTTAACTTTCATTATAAGATTCCGCCGCAATAATGTCAAATAAAAGGATTCTAAATTTTCTCAAAGTATGGTATACTTACAGCAAAACTAAAAAAAAGGAGCAAATTTTATGGCATTCGACGGCATTGTAATCGCGAACATTGTGCGCGACCTCTCCCATACACTTACTGGCGGCAGGATTACAAAAATCAGCCAGCCCGAAAAGGACGAGCTGATCCTGACCGTGAAAAACTACGATAATTACAAGCTTTTTATTTCTGCCTCCGCATCGCTGCCTTTCATCTACCTGACCGAAGGCACAAAGCCAAACCCGATGACGGCACCGAATTTCTGTATGCTGCTGCGCAAGCATTTTAACAGCGCGCGCATCCTCTCCGTCACACAGCCGGGCTTAGAGCGTATCATTGACCTTGCGGTGGAGCACCTTGACGAAATGGGCGATTTGTGCGTCAAGCATCTCATCGTTGAGATTATGGGCAAACACAGCAATATTATTCTCTGCGATGACAAACACCAGATTATTGACAGCATCAAACATGTTTCTGGCGCCGTAAGCTCCGTGCGCGAGGTGCTGCCGGGCAGGGAATATTTCATCCCGCAGACGCAGGAAAAATATAACCCGCTCACGCTGACCGCCAGGGAATTCCTTGAACATATCGCCACAAAGCCGCTCCCGGCAGGAAAGGCGCTCTACCAGGGACTGACTGGCATCAGCCCGCTGATTGCCAACGAGCTGTGCCACCGGGCGGGGATTGACGCGGAAAAACCTGCCAACACACTCCCGGAGGAATTCTCACTGCACCTTTACCATTGCCTGAGCGAGCTGATGGAGTGCGTCCGGAGTGGAAATTTTGCACCGAACATTGTTTTCCAGGACGGAGCGCCCGCCGAGTTTTCCGCACTTCCCCTCTCCTGCTACACCGATTTTGACACCACAACGGTGAAGCATTACGATTCCGTCTCGGTGTTGTTGGAGGATTATTACGCCGCCCGCAACAAATTGACCCGCATCCGGCAAAAATCCGCTGACCTGCGCCGTGTCATTGCGACCGCAATCGAGCGCGCCAGCAAAAAATACGATTTGCAGCTCAAGCAGCTAAAAGACACGGAAAAAAGAGATAAATACCGCATTTACGGCGAATTGCTGACCACCTACGGCTACAGTGTGACCCCGGGCGAAAAATCCGTAACCGTCCTGAATTATTACACAAACGAGGACATTGCGATTCCGCTCGACCCAGACTTGTCCGCGATTGACAACGCGAAGCATTATTTTGACAAATACGCAAAGCAAAAGCGTACCTTTGAAGCCCTCTCTCGCTTAAGCGCACAGACCGGGGAGGAGCTCGCGCACCTTGACTCCATCCGCACGGCGCTTGATATCGCCCAGAGTGAGGATGACTTGGTACAACTCAAGGAAGAAATGATGGATTACGGCTACATCAAACGGCATTATGGGCAGGCGAAAAATGGGAAAAAACCGCCGAAAAAGGCGAAAATCACAAGCAAGCCATTCCATTACCTCTCCTCGGATGGCTTTGATATTTATGTCGGGAAAAATAATTATCAGAACGATGAGCTGACCTTCCAGTTCGCCTCCGGGAATGACTGGTGGTTCCATGCAAAGGGAATGCCGGGCTCCCATGTCATTGTACGCACAAAGGGCGGAGAGCTGCCCGACCGTGTCTTTGAGGAGGCGGGGCAGCTTGCCGCATTCTACTCCAAGGGCCGGGAGGCGGACAAGGTCGAGATTGATTATTTAGAGAAGCGCAATGTAAAGAAGCCCAACGGTGCAAAACCTGGCTTTGTTGTGTACTATACAAATTATTCGCTCGTTGCGTCTCCAAAAATTGATGCGCTGACGCTGGTTTCGGATTGAGGGCGCGGACATCCGGACATCCATGCCTGAAAATACAAAAATAAAATAAGGAAGGTGATTTACTTTGATTACTGCAGATTACCATACCCACACTGGATTTTCCGACGATTCCGATGCTGCCCCAGCAGCGATGGCAGAGCGCGCCATCGCCCTTGGTTTAAAGAGCCTTTGTATCACCGACCATATGGACTATCTTTTTCCTGCACAGTATGCGCCGATAACCTTCGTCTTTGACCCAGATGTATATTTTGCGGAACTTTTAAGGTTAAAAGAAACTTACAAAGACCGCCTTGAAATCCGCATCGGTATTGAGCTTGGACTGCGCAATGAGGCGGATGTCCGGGCGTCCTGTGTGGATTATTATAAAAAGCTTGCGGCTGGTTACCCTTTTGATTTTCTGATTGGCTCCACCCATGTCCTTGAAGGGCTTGACCCATACTACCCGGAATACTGGGAAACGCACGGGGCAAGGGAGGGGATGCGCTCTTATTTCGAAGCAATTTGGGAGAATGTGGATGCTTATGATATGTTTGATGTCTACGGACACCTGGACTATCTTGTGCGCTATGTTCCGCAGGATATGCCGAAAATGAACCATGGCGGCAAGAAAAGCAATGAAAAAAATGCCCAAAATACACGCGATTACTGTTTTTCGGATTACGCAGAATTGCTGGAGGCGATTTTAAAGAAACTGATTTCGTCCGGACGCGGGATTGAAGTAAACACATCCGGCTACAAATACGGTCTGCCTTTCGCACACCCGCGCGCGGAAGTGCTAAAGCTCTACCGAAAACTCGGCGGGGAAATTCTCACGGTGGGCTCCGACGCGCACACACCGGAGCATATAGCGTATGATTTTGCCCGCGCGCAGGAGCTGCTCTTTTCACTTGGTTTCCGGTACTATACGGTCTACCGCGGGCGAAAGGCAGTGTTTTTGCCGTTGTAAACATCATCGGGCAGCCGGTGCAAACCACACGGCAAAGCAGAAACCCTCCGGTTTGGCTTTTGCCCGGTTTGCATCTTTCTTGCACAAAAACCGGGGCAGGAACCCACACTGGATTCCTGCCCCGGTTTTTACGTGAAAAGAGTATCTTCAAAAAATTCCTGCTTCCATGATTTTAATTCGGCCAAAACGACCCGTTTCCAAAGAAATCATCCCAGTCAAACCCAAAGCCGCCATTTCCTCTTTCATTATTTTCTCTCGCGTCACTTCCCCCGTTCGTCTCCGGCACAGAAGCCTCCTCCGGCGTTTCCCCGAGGGTAAGCGTGAGCGTCAAATCCTCATATTTGCCTTCGCGCAGGCGTTTTACGGTAATCTCTACTTTCTCGCCCTTTGCGTAATACTGCATATAGTTTTTCAGCTGCGCAATGCCGGAAATCGACATTTTGTCAAACGCCGTCACAATATCGCCGGCTTTTACCCCTGCCTTATCCGCTGCTAAGCCTTCCTCGACCTCCGTGATATAAAACCCAATCGGCATATTGTAGCTGGACATGCTCGCGTCCACATCCCTGCCGTAAACACCAAGATAACCCCTCTCGCTCTCTGCGACAATCTCGCGCGGCTCACGCAGGGCAAGCTCATTTAATATTGGGAGCGCCTTGCTGATTGGGATGGCAAATCCCATGCCCTCCACCTTATCGGAGGCAAATTTCACAGAATTGATGCCGATGACTTCGCCGTACATATTGAACAATGCACCGCCGCTGTTGCCCGGATTGATTGCCGCATCCGTCTGAATCAGAGTGTAGGTAACATTATCCACCGTGACAACGCGGTCCAACGCACTGATGTAACCGGATGTCAGCGACTGCCCGTAGCCTAATGCATTCCCGATTGCCACAACCTGCTCGCCCATCACGCACTCATCCGAATTGCCAAGCACTGCCACCACAAGGGAATTCTGCACACTCTCCGGCACATCGCTTAGTTTCACGCCGACCACCGCAAGGTCGTTCGACGGGTCCGTACCCTTGATATAGGCGGAATAAATCTGCTCCTCGCTGTCGTTAAAACATACGGTCAGCTCACTCGAATTCTCCACAACATGGTTGTTCGTTGCAATGATATATTCCGTGTCCGTCTTTGCCACAATAATGCCGGAGCCTGCGCCCTCGCTCTCATATTCCCTTGTCTGCCCGAACATGTTGTACACTTCCTGCTTTGATTTCGCCGTGATTGCCACAACGGACGAACAATATTTCTCCGCAATCTGCGCCGGGGTGTATAGCACCTTTCCTGCCCCGTTCGGTGTATTTGCCTGAATCAGGTTTGCCATTGCGTCCGCCTGTGCGCCGCCGTTAAAAACATCCTGCGCACCATCCCCGGCATCCGGAATTCCCGCGCCTGGTGTTCCTTGCCCCTGTGCATTCTGCGGATTCCCCGCGCCTGTCGCGAACGCGCTCCCCGCCGCGAAACCTCCGCACACAAGCAATGCCGCACACAGAATGCCTGCCGTCCACTTCGCGAAACGCTTTTTGCCCTTTTTCTTTTTGTGGTCCTGCGGCTCTACCACCTTGCACTCCGCATAAACCTCATTGTTTTCCTGTACCACAAATCCATTCTCGTCATACATAAGCTTCATCCTCCTGGCTTTCATCATTGAAACGACCGTTCTGTTTCCGTTTTACAGTATTTTTTTGGTCTTTGTTTTCGTTTCTATGGTCTTTATGATACGGTAAGATTGTGAAGGATTTTTGATGGGAATTTGTTTCTTTTGTGAATTTTAAATCCGGCTCCGAAATTTCTAAAATTTTCCAAAACCAAACACGGCACAAATACCTGCATCATGCGCGCTCGTAGCTCTCCTCAAAAATCGCTGCCGCTATAATATACACATCATGCAAATCATCCGTGCGCACCGCCAGATAATCCCCCTCGCGCCCAAGCATATAGTTCTCCTCATCCCACGCGGTAAACACCTTCACCGTATGGTCAAGCGGTTTTGCGTAAATAGCAGTTTTTCCGGTCGGCACACAGGTATGCGCGTACTGCATCAGCAAAGTTACATCGCCCGTGTCCTTGATGTGCACGCTCGGCAGGTAATCCGCGGTAATCTCAAAGCCGCCCTCCACTTCCTCATAGCTACCCTCGAATTTTTCCCTGTGAATTGGATAGACCTCGCCCCGCACGCCAACCATAACGTAGACATCCTCCTCCACCTTCAAATCAAAATCCGCTTCCAGCGTGCGGATTATGATATGGCTGTCTGGCGGCAGAACCTCCGACAGACGCACAAAGCCCAGGCGCTGCGGGATTTTTGTGTAACGTTCCATCCCGCTGCCAGTAAATTTGTAATCCTTCGCGTAAATCAGCTCGCAGCTTCTGCAGTATGCTTCCATGCGGCCATACAGATATTTCCCTGGCTCACAGCCGCCCGCTATCATTTCAAGGTTGGTTTTCGGGATAAAACCGCCTGCTTTCTGCGCGTGCCCGCCACCATTCCCAACGCCCTGCACAATAAACCCGGCAAGCTCGTCTGCCCGCACGGTGCGCACGCAGCTGCGGACGGAAAGCTTGATGCCGTAAGGCAGCTCACAGTAAATCACACAGAGGTCAACAATATCCACCTGCAGCATCAAATCGCTGATAAATCCAAGAATATTTGGGTCACAGGGCTTTGTCCTCACAATCGCAAAATGCCCTTCTTTCTGGTATTCATAATCCTTTAACGCCTCCGCCGCAATCTGCATCTCCTCAAGGCTCAAATTCGTATTGCGCAGCTGCAAAATCAGTCCCTCATGGAATTTCACACAGTCGCGCAAATCCTTATCAACCGGGTGGCTGATTTCCGAGAGTGAATTTGTATCCATGTAAAGCCCATAGTAAAGCGCGGTGGAAAGTTCCTTATCTTCTGCCAGCGGATAATTTTCCTTCACCAAAAGCTGCCAGATTAACGCCGCACAGCTGCCGTAGCTGCTGCGGATTTCTTTATAATCCGCCCTATGCCCCATGTCAATGTGGTGATCAAGAATCGCAATATGGCGCGCGTCAAAATGCGCTACATTGCCCTCCCCATACTGGCAGTCCACTGTAACCAGAAGTTCCGCCTCCGGCATACTTTCCCTGTGCACAATCGGGATATGCAGGGCATCCACCATCAGCTGCAGATTCGCCTTGCGGATGTTCTCCCTGCCGCCGTAAATAAGTTCTGCTTCCTTCCCCTGCCAGCGCAGATAACAATACACCCCGAAGCCCGCGGCAATTGCATCCGCGTCCGGATTGTCATGGCACTGGATGATGATGTGGTCGAACCGGGTCAGTTCATTTAGTCGCATGAATCTATATTGCGGCAGCAAAAAAAGGGGGGAGGTGGGTGCTGCCGCGCTCCTTTCTTATTTTAAGTTCCGTATGTGTTCCAACCTGCCACCCTTTAAGCGAATGGCTTTCCTCCCGCTTCGCTCCGGAAATCCATTCAGGTGTCGTCCGGAACACATACTGTTTTTAAGTTCCGTATGTTTTCCTCCCTGCCCCCCGCTTCTACTCCTCCGGGAATTTGTATGGGTGAATGCGCGTTCCCTCCCCGGAAAGCTCGCCTTCCTCCAACTTCACCACAACCGCGGGGCGAACCCCTGCTCCCGCTGAACAGGAATATTTTACAATCACATCGTCCTCACCCTCAAATCCACTGCCGCAGAGCATAATTTCATGGGCACTGTCCGCGACGGGCGTGCGGAAATACCACGGGATGGTTTCCTGTGCGTAAGAATGGTAGAGCGGGTAAAGCGTCCCGCGGCTTGCTGCAACCGCCGCATCCGTCGGTGCTGCGTAGCGGGAAAGCTTCTGTGCATCCAGGTACATCTGCGCTTCCTCCACGGACAGCAAAAACACACGGTCATTCGTAACACTTTCATTTTCTATCGCATTCGCCGGTGTCTCTATCGGTGTCACAACAAGCCGCCCCAACTCCTTTTCCGTAAAATCGTACAGAAAACCTGCCTGGTTCTGGTAGCCGTTCACCCCGTCATCCGTTCCCTTTGAAACAGGCTCCTGCCCGTGGTAGCTTACCACACTGTCCGCAGAATTCAGCCATGCGCGCAGATTGGAATACTCCCAGCTGCTGTTGCCGTAAAATACCGAGAGCGCCGACGCAGAATACTCTTCTGCCCTTGCCCTGTCATATGCCACGCCGTCCGCCCCGCGCCCGTAAACACCGCTCTCCGCCACGTCATAAGGCTTCATATCAATTATTTTTTCGGCAAGCAGCAATGCCGTTTTCTCCTGCGCATTCACCGAGAGGACAATCCAGTTGATTTGGGCATTTTCTGCATCTTCCTGCCCCTGCGGGTAATATCTGCCAAAAGTAATATATTCTCCGGGTTTTAAAGAGAGTGGAATGTCAGTTTCAGCAGTGTCTGTCTTCCCGTGCGCATATGCCCCATCGGAAGCTGCCACCTCCGCCTTTTCCAGGCCTGTCATTCCATTTCCTGTGGTATTTTCCCCTTCTCCCGGCAAATTGCCGGAAACCTCATCCGGTACGTCCCCGCCACAGCCTGTCTGCGGATTCCTCACACAGACAAATACCGCTGCCGCTGCTGCCAAAAGAAGCACGCCGCACACAGCCGCTTTTCTGCTCCAGACGCGCCGGGTAATATTTCCCCTGGCTTTCGTTGGTGCTTCCGCCAGTCTTTGCGGCTGTTTTTTGCTTTCTGTGCTTTGCGGCTTCATTTCTGGCGTGTTCCCTGTCTGCCCGCCATCCTGCCCGCGCCCTAACCGCACCATAATCGCCTCATACAGCTCCTGCATATGCCTTTCTGGCGCATCCACTGCCTGCATCCACTGGTTCGCCATCAAAAAATATTCCATTGACTTTGTCGGCTGCACGGCGGCAATCTCATACGCAATCAGCGGAGTATTCTTATTGACACAGCGCTCCACCTCGCGAAGCACATGCTGTGACTGATTAGAATGCTCTGAATAGACAAGCACGAAAACTTTCGCCTGCTCAATCCCTGCAATGATTGCCTCCCCATATTCACTGCCCGGCGCAATACTTTTTGGTGCCATCCAGCACACAAGCCCCTGCCTGGTAAGATAATCATACAATTTCTCCGCAAACACAGCATCCTTCGTTGAATATGATAAAAACACCTGATGTTCCATATATTATGTACCTTGTTCCTTTCCTGAAATCGCAAAGATAATAATTTGCTGTTTTCATATTATAAGGGATGCCAGGGCGGAACGCAAGGTAATTTCTATCGAATTTTTATTTTTGTGCCTTTGGGTGACTGAAAATAGCTTTCTGTGGGACGTGCAGAACACAGGAATGTGCTTTCAGACATCCCTGGATTAAAAAATCACCCTCCCCAAAAAATTCCCCACAAATAGGACTTGATTTTTTCCCTGTTTGAAGTACAATATTCAACAAGTACCCTGCACAGATTTTTGTGCAATACAAACTTAAAACCAAACCAAAAACACTTTATGTATGGAGGCTTTTCCCCATGGAAACAGAAACACAGTCCAAAAAAGCAGTCCTGATGGACTACGCGCTTATCACCCTCGCTGCACTCATTCTTGACCTTGGTGTCTACATATTCAAATTCCCGAACAATTTTTCGTTCGGCGGTGTCACCGGCATTGCTGTCGTACTCGCGCAGGGGCTTCCGCTTTCTGCGGGTACGCTCAATTTCATCATCAACATGCTCTTGCTCGTCCTTGGACTTTTCTTCCTCGGCAAAAGCTTCGCGGCGCGCACAATTTATGCAAGTATTGTAATCTCGGTTATCCTAAGCGCCCTGGAACATTTCTTTCCGATGGAAAAACCGCTGACAAACGAGCCGGTGCTTGAGCTGATTTTTGCCATCATCCTTCCGGCTGCCAGCTCCGCCATTCTCTTTAACATTGGTTCAAGCGGCGGCGGCACGGATATCATTGCGATGATTCTGAAAAAATACACAAGCATCCACATCGGCACCGCGCTGCTTTTCGTTGACCTTGTCATCGTCATTGCCGCATGCTTTACCTTTAATATCGAGACCGGACTCTTCTCCCTGTGCGGACTGCTTGCAAAGTCCCTTGTCATCGACAGCGTGATTGAGAATTTAAACCTCTGCAAATATTTTACGATTGTCTGTGACGACGCAGACCCAATCTGCGATTTTATCCAGAACAAGCTCGGCCGCAGCGCCACGAAATTTGAGGGGGAGGGCGTGCATGAACACCACCACAAATATATTATCCTGACCGTCATGAAACGCAGCCAGGCTATCCAGCTGCGCAATTTTATCCACGCGACGCAGCCGGGTTCATTTATTATGATTACAAACTCAAGCGAGATTATCGGGAAGGGGTTCCGGGGGCTGAATTAACGAACACGCCTGCTTGCTAACGGTTCTGACAAATAAATATAAATGTTAAAAAAGAGCCAATCCCTTGCAAATACCATACAAGTGCATTGGCTCTGTTAAAATGACAAATATATAATTTGTATACAAGTTCCCTCTGCAGCTTTTTTCTTTACTTTGTGCCAGACTCTCCCAAAGGCTCCACAATTCCCTCTTTTCGGCCTTCTTCCCTCATCGCCTCATCTACTGCATTCCTGCCGGAGCTATTATATCATATCACTTCCCGGACATTCACGCACTCTATCATGCAACTGTGCCCTTCCTGTTTCTTATCTTTTATCTGCTGCACTGCAGTCTGTGCGGTTTTGTTATATTTTAATTCCACGGCAATGGCGGGCTTATCCCTGCCCGGCAACGGCAGGAATACAATATCCGCATAACCATCCCCCGCAGGCATCTCCTGGATAATCTTATAATCCTTCCTTGCGCTCCAATATGCCAGGATTACCGCCTGTTCCTAATACTCTGTCACGCCCCGCCCTTTCGTCCGGATAAGAAACCGCTGCATATTCAGGGATATCACATCATATTGATTCAGATGCTCCCTAAACCTTGGGTTACCCTCAATCTTCAAGCCCTGAAACAGTTCTTTGGAATCGCATCCCCTGCTGTAGTACGCTGATAACATCTTAAGCGCCATCGACTTTCCAAAACGTCTTGGCCTGCTGACACAGATAAATGTCTGCTCTGTATTGAAACACTTATTTGTACATCCAATCAACCCTGTCTTATCCACATATATCTCAGAACAAACCGACTCCTGAAAACCTTTATTGCCCGGATTCAAATAAATTCCCACGGCAGCATCTCCATCCAATGTTTGCTTCTGCCACTCCAAACCAAGTCCAGAGTATATCGCAGATTGCATCCCTATGAAAAATATATTTCAAAACAAACTTACTGCCAACCACAAAACGAGGCAGCGTTCCTACCACAAAACACCACTAAAAAAACTCCCCCCATTCAGCAGACATATAAACAACCCATTCGGCTTTTTGTCAAGAGGAACTTTTCAATGGATGGGAAAAATCAGGCGGGAAAAGCCCCGTGGACGGCGGCGAAATGACAACGGCAAAAATCCAGACAGTCAAGGGTTTAAGAACAGAGATAGAACGGGGATTGTTTTCAGAGAGGGAATGTGCTATACTTGAATTTATTAACCAGCAAATTCCAAATTGGTGCGGTTGTTTCTCAAAGGAGGGCCATAGAGAGTGGAAGAATTTTTAACCTATATGAAAGAGCAAGGTTGGATTGTTGAATTAAACGAAAAGCGGGAGGAACATCATCTGCCGCAAGTAATAAGGGAACGGTATATAAGCGTCCCCCAACAGTGGATGGATTTTATCAGTGTAGTAAAAAGTTTGATAAACGATGATGATACCACATGGTTCTTGTGTGGGGATGATTTCGATTTGCAGAAGGAGCATTCATTTCGCTGGAATGAATGGGAAATAATTAGTCTTGAAAGTGCGGAAAGTGATACGGAGTGGGAAAATGAAATAAGAGAATTTTGGAATATCCATCTTCCCATTATTATGTCTGTTGAAAGCGGATACTCTTACTATGCCATTTCTATGGAGAACGGGTCTATTGTTTATGGGAATGAGCCAGAGTTTGAAGAATGTAAAGTAGTTGCTGATTCATTTGAGGACTTTTTGTTAAAGATTATGAAATGCGAGATTTCAATATAGCAAGGTGCGATTCATATTTATCAGGCAGATGAATAACTAAAACAGGCCGGCGGCGACGGACTAAATTTTTGTCTAACTTTTGGGGTCAGATCACCTTTGTTTTATACACAAAGGAAGCATACAGATAATACATATGAGTGTGTGAACAAAAGTCTGTAAATACAAATCTTCTATGATAATGATCGGGCTGAAGGCTCTCTGCAGGAGCTCCAGCCCATGATTTATATATAACAGCAAATAATGCGCATGTCAATAGCAGGCGGGGAAATCGCCTGTCAGATAACGCTCTCCGATGGGACTCATTCCGGCAGGCGCCCCTCATACATGATACTCAGTTCCCCATAGACCTGCCCCCAGTTGCGGATTGGCATGGTCCATTTCTTTGTCGCTTCAAAGGTCGACAGGTAGAGGGCCTTGAGCAGTGCGTTGTCGCTGGGGAAGACGCTGCGCTGCCGGTTCAGTTTTCGGTATGTGGCATTCAGGCTCTCTATCGCGTTCGTGGTATATATGACCTTCCTTACGGCAGTGGAGAACTTGAAGATCGGGGAGATGGCGTCCCAGTTCTGCTTCCAGCTCCGCATGGAATTCGGATACTTCCCGCTCCATTTCTCGGTTACACGTTCCAGTGCGTCCAAGGCCTTTTCTTCTGTTGGTGCCTGATAGATTGTCTTCAGGTCAGCGCAGA
>CAJTUA010000010.1 GCA_910579615.1 uncultured Lachnospiraceae bacterium
CTCGTAGTTCCCATATTCCTGACTTTTCTGCCTCTATGGCTCTTTTCGTAAAATCAGAAGTAACATCATTAACCTTACGAGTTCCGGTTGAATTAAAAATTCGTGCCCTAATACAACGAATATGATCATTCATGAAATACTGAAAAGAAAGCAAATCTTGTCCCACTTTACTCACGCCATATGGGTGTAATGGTAATAGTTCTGCTGTTTCTTTAACATATGCTGTACCCCCCCCCCCCCGACAATTTAGCGATTCTCCATATTCCGCACTAGAGCAAGCCACAACCACCATCGGATCATAATCAGCCTTTATGTATTTACGTGCCTTTTTGATAGCTTCAAATACCGCTACAGTACCATTAATATTAACATCTATTGTTTCCGCCGGACTTACCCAAGATACTGTCGGATATGACTGCGCAGCCAAATGATAAATCTGTTCCGGCAAATTATCCATTATCAATTCTTCAAGACCATATCCATAACGAAGATCACATTGTACAAATCGAATAGGTAATGTAATCTGTTCTATATTTTTCTTATTCTTGTGCCAAATACCAATTACATTATGTCCCTCTTTATAAAGGAATTCCACAATATGTGAACCAACCATCCCCCCAGCGCCCGTTACCAAAACATTCATTCTACTTTTCCTCCAAAAAACTTATCTTCAAGCATCAAACACCAGCAATGATATACCGGAAGATGCAATTCCTGAATCATATACGTTTCTGTTTCTGGAACCCTTACGGCAACATCTGCCACAGTCGCCAATTCACCACCCTTAGCTCCTGTCAATCCAATAACCTTGATGTCAAGTGCTTTTGCAACTACTGTGGCGGACATTACATTCTTACTGTTTCCGCTCGTACTTATTCCGAGGAAAACATCACCAGAACGACCAAAACTAAAGAGCTGCTGTGCGAATACTCCGAGACCATCCACATCGTTTATATAGGCTGTGGAAAGAGCCTCATGAGCAACCAAGGGTATAGCCATAAGTCCTCTTTCGAGATTCTTAGCTAAATCCTCTCCACGAACAGGATCAATCTCTTTTAACTTCACAGCCATTTCGGAAGTAACCGGTCTTGGAGTTTTAAATCTCTTCATCAGCTCGCCAGCAATGTGTTCACTATCCGCTGCGGAGCCACCATTACCAGCAATCAACAGCTTTCCATCATGCTCATAGCATTCTTCCATCACCAGATAGGCATCTATGATTTCCTGCTTTACCGGTCCCAGAACAGGATAGCGTTCCATCAGCAAATCAATGTGTTTCTCAAGACGTGATTCAAAAGTTCTCATATTCCTCCTTCTTTCTTTAAAATTGATTCACAAACTCTTCAAGAGAACTAATAGTCACATCTTGCAAATAGTCTGCTACACCAATTAAAGCTGTTCTGCACCCGGCAGCCTTTCCAGCTTTTATGTCATTTTCACTGTCACCCACCATCCATGACTGGCTCAGGTCTATGTTAAAGTCTTTCTCCGCTTTAAAAAACATTCCTGATTTCGGCTTCCGACATTCACATTTGATCTTTAGTTCTGGAATTTCTCCCTCATACCCCTTGAGAGGATGATGCGGGCAGAAGTAGATCCTGTCTAGGTATGCACCCTGCATTCCCAGAAGTGTCTCCATTTTATTGTGGATTTCCTGCAATTGTTCGTAAGTCACCTCGCCTCGTGCAATTACGGGCTGGTTAGTCACGACAATCGCAAGATATCCACTCTCGTTAATCTTACGAATCGCAGCCGCCACGCCCGGAAGCAACTCAAATTCCTCGATATTCCGAAGAAATCCGACATACCTATTAATCGTACCATCCCGGTCGAGGAACACAGCCTTCTGTTTATTCTTAAGGTTCTTAGCTTGTACTCTTCCTTCTCGATAATCAGAACATACTGATTCGTATCTGTCCGGTACTCCCATATCCTTGACGTACTCGGGACTATCATAACAGAACATCTTGCCGGTTTCACAAAGCGGTTTTAGAATCTGACGGTCGAGATCCACTTTAATAATCTTTCCATTCTGATCTTCTGTACCAATCTTCTCGACATCTACATCAAGCATGTCGAGAACATTTGGATTTATAACATGAAGCCCTGCATTAACCCGGTTTCTATACCAGCGGGGTCTCACATCTTCCTTTGTAAGCCATCTATCCACGCTTCCATCCTCACCAGTAATCAGGACACCGCTGTCATAGGGATGAGAATTTGGGTGCGTAAAGAGAGTTACGAGACCGCCTTTTGATTTGTGGTAATCCACAAAACGGTTAAAGTCTATATCAAAGACGGAATCGGCATTGAGAAGGAGAAAATCCTCATTAAGTTTGTCCTGCATCTTAAATAATGCGCCTGCATTACCAAGAGGAGTCTCTTCGATAAAATATTCAATCGCTACACCGAAAGAAGAACCGTCGCCGAAGTAATTAATGATATGCTCAGCAAGATGAGAAACTGTTATAATGAGATCTGTAAACCCCTGATCCCGTAAGCATTCTATCTCTCTTTCTAATACCGGTTTTCCTTCAATTTTAATCATCGGCTTAGGTACATCAAAAGCAACGGATGAAATCCTTGTTCCTTTTCCTCCAGCCATTATTACTGTTTTCAATTCTCTTCCTCTTCCTTGGATACGTATGCCTCAGGAGTATAATGGATAACTCTTGTGCCATCGTTTTCAAATTCAAACGGAATATACATCAAATTATTCATTGCTTCTTTTACTTCTTTCTGCTTTTCCGGCTGTACATAGAATACAAGAAATCCGCCACCGCCAGCACCCAATAGTTTTCCGCCCAATGCGCCAGCCTGTATACCTCTCTCATAAAGACTGTTAATACTATTTGTAGTAATAGCTCCACCAGTCTGTCTTTTTAATCTCCAAGTCTTATCGAGCAACCGCCCAAAATCATCAAGATTGCTGTACTTATCTTCTAACACTTTCTCCGCTTCATTTACAAGTTCATACATGGCTTGCAACTGCTTAATCTTCTCTGTATATCCAGTCGCATTTGCTTTCTGCATCTCAGAACTAAATCTTGTAAATCCGGTGAAGAACATCAGTAAATTATCGCCAAGTTGTTTCTTGCGTTCAGGGTGGATAATAATTGGTCTAACTTCATAACTGCCATCTTTGTTAAACTCTATGCGATTCATACCTCCAAAAGATGCTGCAATCTGATCCTGCCATCCTCCAGCTTCCTGACACAATTCACGTTCAAGATATATGGCTTCATCCGCCAGTTTTTTCTTATCAGCATACTTTCCTTTGAGTGCATAAAAAGCATTCAGCATTCCAACAGCAAATGAAGAAGATGTTCCCAGACCAGACCGTGCCGGAAGGTCTGCTTCATATGTAAGTCTGATTTCATGCATATCAAGCATCTTCATGGCATTTCTAATCGCTGGATGAACTATTTCTATAGGATCTTTAACTCTTTCAATCTTACTATATGAAAGTTCAGTAGAATAATCGAAGAAGCGAGGGAGATGTCTCACTGTTACATAGCAATATTTATCGAAAGTTGTCGAAAGGACAGCCCCACCATACTCACGAAAAAAATTCTCCATATCAGTTCCACCGCCAAAAAATGACATCCGGAAAGGGGTCTTTGTTATTATCATCTTTACACAATCTCCTATTTTCGTATCCTTTTTCGTAAACTATTGAATCTCACGAGAACAAGTGTAATATAATAGAGCAGTGTATTTGAGATTCTATAATGATGTTCCTTATCAAGAACATCATTAGCATCATCCATAAGTCCACTTTTTATCTCTGCAAGTTTATCATATTGATTTATTTCAAGGGATTTTATGAATGAAAATTTATCAAAGCCTACAGGCTGACAAAAAGCTCCAAACTCAAAATCTATAAGCATAATTTCTTTATTAATCAATACATTTTCATTGTTAAAATCTCCATGTTCCAAGAATAAACTAACTCTGTCCATGGAATTAATTTTTGCAACCCATGATTTGAAGCTCTGTAGTGTTCTTATCTGTTTTCTATACTTTATAGGCCATGTAAGAAGTAGATTTTCACAAATTTCATCAATGGAATCTTCATTAACATTAACTTCTAAAGCCGCCTCATTGTAATACCTAGTTAAGATTTCTACAGGAATCATGTTATCGCAAAATATATAATCATCGAAATACTTATACATTACATAATCAAAATTGCTATCGTATTTTACATTGATCGGGAAATTTATTTGGAATTCTTTCCCAATCATACTCGAAAACACTTTTTGTATAGAAATACTTCTTCGGAGATAAAACCTTTGAATATCAGAAAGAGCGATAACAAGTAGGTATTTTGCCCCATTAGAATCTTCAACAATAATCGAAACAGGACATCTTGCCGTAGGTTTTATTTTCTTTACTTCAATAAATCTATACCCCCCCCCGAAAGCCTTGGCGATTATTCTTTTTATAATCGCAACTTCTGATATAGGGCGAACAAACTTTTTTATGGCTCTTTTAAAATTTCTTTTTATAGTTCCTGTAAGAGTTCGTAACGAGAATCCTGCTCTTTGTATGGAACCATTAAAGGCAATCTCTTCTATCGCACCATAATTAGCTTTATATTGGTATTCACCATTGGCCAAAAAAAGCCTCTTTACTTTTGTTTTGATTAAATTGCAGATTGAAAAATAATATAATACTATTCCGATATATCGTCCCCCATATTGTATATCATATGACACATTCTCAAAGTATGCATTTTCTCCCATCACATTCAGGAAATTCACTCCAACTATTTCACCGTCCAAATACAACACATCAGCATCTGTAATGCAATACTTTTTAAGATATTCCTCAGTCGTCAAATGATAATTTGTACCATGGGTATTCATCTTAAACTCAAAATATTTCTCTACGATTGAACGATCAAAATCATCTTTAAAATGTATCATCTCCACGTCAAAATCATCATTCAACCGTTTCGAATATCGCCTTTGATTGTGTCTCGTATTTTTCCCAAGAGAGTTAAAATAATCATTCTCATTGTCTGGCAAAATATTCATCCAATGATTATCAGCGGTTAATCCTTTGTAATCATTTTTCGAATACATTAAATTTATAGAAGAAATTTTAGGATAGCTTTTGAAAATAAAGTCTATCAAATGATTAAACGTCCGCTGCTGAATTGGTGTCAGCCAAACCGCCAATTCCATGATATCTCCATCTATATGTCCTTGAATAGTAAGAGCCCTATTATTATCTTCAACAACTCCAAAGTTGATAATATTATCAGCGCCGTATTTCATATCCAATCTGTTATGGATAAAGTTAGGAAATACAGCACTATTATAATCTATCGCCTCTTTCTGGATACAGATTTCAGGTAACTCCGCGCCGTCTATAATATCATTTATTTCATTGATCAGTAATTGTTTAAGTGCATTAAGTGAATCGGACTTATCAGTTTTCCCTATGCTTGAATTATAATCGTATATGTCAAACCCACATGGTTGATATTCTCTAAAAAATTCATAGTCTATCAATTCAAACCTGCCATCCGATTCGAGTGACAAATTGTTACAAGTAAAATCCCCATGTTCATACCATACTTTTACAGTATGCAATTTTTTTATCTCATTAAAATATTTATTAAAGTTTGATAAACTACAAATCCTCTCTTTATAATTCTCCGGAAAACTTTTTAAAAATTTTTCTTTAATCTTCTTAACAACTTCTTCCGTAACTATTACTGTCTGGGCTTGCGTTTTATATAAAGCATCCAATTTCTCAGGTGGAATGATACTCTTATGATTCAAGTTATAGTCCCGATAAACATATAAAGCATAATATGAATCCATATACTCACCATATGCAAACGGAATAGTCACTGAAAAACAATCGCTATATAATTCAGAAGCTCTTATAACCCACTCTACTGATCTCTTCAGATAAAACTTCTGAGTGCTTGTATTCGCAATAACGGCATATATTTTGTTGCCTTCACATTCACATATATATTTTCTGGACCATCTTGATGTATCTTTGAATAAACCTGTCTTTATATCAATAATCTTAAACCCGTGATTTTTTAGTATTTGATAAATCATTCTCTCGCAACCTCATATTTATTCTTTCTTTGATCTACGGAAGATTTTTAGTTTTCCTATATTTTCAATATTAAACATTATTAGCCCAATACAAGTAGCTATCATAAAAATCGCTAAGCGTAAAATCTGAGATTCTAAATACATCGCCGCCACAAAAGACATCACTGCAGATATCAGTATTACCGGAATTGTCGTAAAAATTATTCGTATATTAATCTTTTTTGTTGTTTCAATATATCCTTTTTTAGTTAATACAGCAAATTGTAAAAGCATTGATACATAGTACGAAATAGAAGTGGCAATAGCCAATCCATATATCCCAAAGAGCTTCGCAAAAAGAAAGTTAAAACTAATATTCACTATTACACCAATAGTATCAATAAAAACCAATATCTTTGTATCCTTTTGAATGTAAAACATTTTTACCAAATAATTCTTTATGCAGTAAGCAACAATTCCCGGTAGATAACAAATTAACAACACAGATATTAGCTCTATATTTTCTGAAGTGATTTGTCCACGCCCAAAGACAACAGTTACAATTTCTTTTGAAAAAAAACACATAGTAACTGCTATTGGTATTATAAAACCACACAGTAAATCATAATACCCATTAAAAACGACTTTACTTTCATTACTCTTATCAGCCATCATTGGATAAGCGTATGTCGAAATAATATATCCAACCACCCCATAAAGTGCTGTAGCCAACAAATTAGCGTAGTTTAAGCTGGCTATTGAGCCTGACTTAAATCCAGAAGCCATCGATTTATCAACAATATAGTTCATCTGGTAAAGAACCGACACTATCAATAACGGAAAAGCAGTTTTTGCCATTACTTTTATTCTGTCGTTTTTCATTTTAGTAAATATTTTAAATCTATGAACCTTTTTTATTTTTATAACAATCAGGAGGATACTAACAATAACTACTGAAGAAATAATTCTGGTAATTATAATCCCCCTTATTTCATATTGCCATAAAAGGCAAAGATAACCAATTACAAAAAAACTAGATATCACTCCTTCCAATGCCAAAAAAATATATATCTTATTTGCTTGTAGTAACGTGGCGAAATAATTAATTAAAAAAGCGCCATATAGGTTTATTAAATTAATTCTAGTGATTAATACAACCTTACTAATCTCATATATATCAAAGAAGCCTGGCACAAGTATTTTTAACAACAATGGGGTAAAGAACTCAGCCAAAATAATTATTGCAGTAATAAATAACATTCCCACAGAAAGCAATTTATTTGTGAGTTCAGTTCTTTTCTTTTCATTCTCAGATAAATATACCGGAATAAAAGTACAACCCAAAAAAGTTGCAAAAACAGAATATAATTCATTTATCAAGCTATCCTCAAAGGATATAACATCTGATACATATCCAGCTCCATAGTGATAGGCAATAAGCATGCTTTTAGCAAATCCCATTAATTTTCCCACAATCAGCAACACAGACATGCTAAAAAATACTTTCAAAAACTTTTTGCTCATCAACTTATCCCCTATTTATTCTGTGATATATTTTTAGCTTAAGCCATAACGGTAAACTCATAAAAAAATTATTTTTTAACTGCACACCTGAAGCAATAACAAACGCCTCCGCATATTCGCAGTTAGCAACCATGCCTCTATAGTTGCTCAGCGCAATACCTTTGTTAACATAATCAACATCTGCTACCTGTGATTTATATTGCGCAATCATCGTTTTTTTTAATTCGATCACATCGGATATATCAAGATAATCAGAAGGATATCTTAACGGAGTCCACACTTCATACTCATATAGTACCGCTATCGATCTTTGCTTTTTTATCATCGACTTAAAAATCCAGAACAACACATTATGATCCTTATGACTTTCATAATGATTAGGAACAAAAATATGTGTATACGAACTAATATCGAATTTCTTTATAATAGAAGCATTTTCACCTGCCATTTGATCTTCTATATCTAGAAAATAAATATTTCTGAGATTGCATATAGCGGCAACAGACTTTATTTCTTCCTTTCGCAAGACCACAAGAAGCGCTTCATCACTATATTCTTCAGTTGTGTGTCCATGCCGCCCATCTGTAATTAATAACACATCAGACTGCTTCCCATATTTTGCAAGAAGTCCACCACAACCTATGCTTTCATCGTCAGCATGAGGTGCAACAACCAGTATGCTATCGGTAGCCTTGATCTCCATACCTCATTTATTCCCTCCACTTATTCTTTTAATATAGCAACAGGTATTGTTTTTGCTAGCACTGTCGCTAATCTATACTTCTGCATCTGTTCCAAGACCAAATTCGGATCCTTAAATGCCTTCATATTTTGTTCAGCCATATTTCCATTCTTAATCTTGAATAAAGAAATATTTCGATTTTTTAATTCTAAGCAAGTGTCAGACTCATCATATATTCCCCTTGCAATGTGTTTATCCTGATTCCTTCCTGCACCATGGTTGGTAGAATAAAACACTTCACTGTTTTTTGGATTTTTTAATACGAAAGAAGTGGATCCCATTGCTCCTGGTAGTATACAGTACTCGTTATTACCGACCTTCTGTACCCCATTTCTGTGCACGATCACTCTTTTTCCATCATGTTCTTCAACGGATAACATATCATGCGACTGATTTCCTTTAATCGTATAATTGAGATGCTGGGACTTAGACCAGTTTTCTATGATTGATAATCTATTCATATCTCCGAATAAAGCAGCTATGTGATGTGCAAATATCAATTCTTTTCCAACATCACTTTTGGCCGAAATTTGCTTATAATCATCATGATCATCGTTCAATTTATCTAATTCTTCGCGATTTCTATCATTTATCAATCCTATTCTTTTAAAATATCTATTTCGTTTTCTCCTAAACAATTCAGTGGCTATGAAGCCCTTTACTCTCGATTCATTATTGTGTCTCATCTCATATAAATCTGAATAGAGATTAAAAACATAATCACCAACATTTATAGAATCCGAATGAAGCATGAAAATGAATTTACCCTTTTGCAACCATGATTCACCAGACTGACTTTCAGCTACTTCATGAATTTCAAAAAAATGATTTCCTCCCCCCAAAGTATTAATGTTTTCAGTAGCACGATCTATTATTTCATCATTTATAACAACCCTAGATTTCTCTATTATACTTTCTTTGGTATCCAGCCCTAAAAAATCATACAAATATAGATTGTCAAAAAAATCATCTACCAGTCTCATCTCAAACTGTTTTCGTATCCAAATGCTACTATATTTAGGAAGGTCAGCTCTGTTCTTTAGAATACTTGAGTACGACTTAAAACTTTTAATCAATTCATTTCTGTCATCGCACTCTATGCCACCAAATGTAAACCCGCAATTTTCAACTCCCAAGCAAGATAAGAAAATGCTATCATCGCTATATATCAAAGTACCATTTGACATTTTAGAATTTTTTTTCAAATGAACATCAGGATAAACATATATATTGCATTTTGTTTTATTATCAAAATCATTTATAACCTTAAGGCATCCATCATTTGGAATCAGTTCATCATCCACAAATAATTTAACACTCATTTATAATAATCTCCTTTGCTTCTTGAATTCCATTTTCCGGTATAAATAGATTACATATTTGAAGTTGAGGCGCTTTATCATCTCTCATCCCTGATGCCCACACATAACTCCATGGAGCCATCAATTTGTTAGCCTGTCCTATTTCTGGAGCAGTATTCAAATATAATGCCCAGCTAGTAGGACTGAAAGATGCTTCTTTAAGATATGGTATCCTGTTATTCCGATCTCTTATTAGATTGTAAAAACTATCAACAACCACTTCGCCAAATGTCGTCACATCTGGCAATACTTCCTTAAATTTATTAAGTTTAAAAATAGTTTGATATTTTGTTTCAGTATCCAAGTCAATTCTCATCGCCAAATTGAAATTAAGTGCTGTAATGCCATTAAACAACACAATATTGTCAGATAAGATTTCACCCTCTTCTGAAGAAAGCATATTGGCCATAGTACTTTTTCCAACACCATCCAAGCCAGTTAAAACAATGTTCTTATTTTTCAGCCTAATCAAACTGCCGTGGATACAGTAATAGCCGTAGTAAGCTGCATATATCGACAATAACGGAAATAGATATCTAGCATAGAAAATCCCACTATTATTTCTATATTCCATTATACTGTTTATGCACATTATACTTTTTATTATCCACTTAATTTTATGATCAATTGAATTACTATGTTTGTATTTAATCTTCAATGATTTTCCAGTACATTTATACTCTATATTATCCAACAGAATCACACTCTTATCTACCTTAAAGCTTCTTGAGTAATACAGGTTATTTTTAATAAATTTTTTTAAAAGTTCAAAAATTTCACTATTAAAAATTTCCATTTCACAATCATCACAAAATACATCTGTAGTTTCAATGACATAGTTTTTTAGCTGTCGAGAAATAAATGTTGCTAAACTATCCGATGGAAAGTATAATATACATCTCCCCAACAAAGGGAACTCAAAACTTAATCCTTTCATAATTGATTACCCCTTAAAATGTTTCATATATATCTTTGTAATCCTTTCGATATCATACTTATTCCATTTAGTATGCTCGAATTCTTTAAGGCTCTGTCTCACCTGCACATCCTCCATAAACCTTTTCAATGCCAGATATAAACTTTCCTCATTGTTTTCTTTTGCTATCATTAAAGGATTATTCTCAAGAATCTCAGACACTCCATCATTAGGTGTCGATATTATTGGAGTTTCAGCTGCCAGCGCTTCGGCGGCTACCATACCAAAGGACTCGTTATCTGACGGAATAAGAAGTAAATCAATATTCTTATATATATTTTTAACATCTCTCCGTTCTCCAAGCATCAATACCTCACCCTCAAGACCCGCTTTTCTAATATATTCAGCCACCTCATTCTTATACCGCTCGTCCATTGATGACCCAAAAACATTATCTCCCACTAACAAATATTTAATTTTCTTCTTTTCACGGATAAGTCTTTCTACAGCTTTTACTCCCTTTAGCTGTCCCTTGATAATTTGAAATCTTCCAATCGTAGCAATTACAAATGTGTCTTTATCAATGTCTAACTCCGCACGTAATGACCCCTTATCTGCATCATGATACATACTGACAGGTATTCCAAGATTACTAACTATTGTATTATCAATACCCATAGAATTAAGATTCTTTTCACATGCTTTACTTACACAAAATATCGTTTTGTTACATACTTTCAAGGCTTTTCTCGTCAGCCTATTTAATACATACCATTGCCCGTGACATGTCCAATAATTATTCCTGATAACACCTATTCCAGCAATACAAAAAAGAATAGAAGTTAACAATCCATTACTATGAATGATTTCAATTTTCTCCTCCTTTAAGGTTTTACGAATAGAAATAACATTCTTAATAACTGATTTTTTATTTAAAAAATTTACTATATATACTTTTATTCCTTTTTTAGAGAGAATTCTAACCAAATCACCATCACTGTTGCAAAAGAGGATTATTTTATTGGTTTCCTTTGGAACGCATTCGATTAAATTTATTAAAAATGTCTCACCTCCACCAATTCCTGATAAATCAGATGTAAACGCTATATTCATTCTATTCCACCTTTTTTTATTCAATCATAATAATTTCTACAGCATTATTCCGTACTAAAAAACCAGTGCAAAGTTCCCTACTGAATTCGGAATTCCTGTTATATAGGCATCAATTACTTCAAAAAGCATCCAACCGCAACAAAATGCATACATCAATAATTTATTACTCTGATAATGAATCTTTAATCCAATCCTGTTAAAGTTTGAATCATATAATTGCATTCCTGTTTTATAAAACATAGGCAAATACAACAATAATATTCTATATACAGCAGAATACCTTAAGTTTAATGGAAAAAACAGCAGTGCTGTCATTAAGATTATTTCATTAAAAGAATAATCAATTTTTTTATTATGTTCCCTTCTGATAAAGATAATTAAAAATATTAGAGAAAGGAAAATCCCTTTTGCGAATCCAAGGTGATTATCATATACTTGTGCATATAGACTAAAGAATCTAGGGATAACATAATCCATCAATAGCAATTCCATCACAACACCACAAAACAAGTAAATTCTCATAAATTTTCTTACATTCAGTTTCCCTGTTCTACATACCACAACCGGAATAAAAGAAAAAATCAATCCAATGGATGCATTGTGGAATGAAATAGCTAAAATCATCAGTATGACTGATTTAATATACTTTTTTTTCTCCAATGCTATAAAAAACAAGCAAGAAATACAGACTGCCACCTCTGCTCTCATCAGATGGAATAGCAAAAATAAATGAGAACTAATCAAATAGGTTCCAAAATAACTTACAATGTTCTCTTTCTTAACATATATACTTTTAATAAATTCCCAAACACAAATGAAGCCTATAGTATGGATTATTAATAAGCAATACCGATAATCATCAGTAAAGCGGCGAACACACCAATTCAATATGCAATAACCGAATTCCTCCCTTGATGTCATTATATATGTAATTAAGTTCCTAGATGCCTTATTAGTAAAAGCATATTGATAATATACAGCATCATCTCCGCCAAATCCCAAATCTATTCTTCGAAATACAGACACGAAAATGTAAAGTATATATCCTGATAAAAGAATAATATTCCCTATACTAGGGTGATTTCTTCTAATCTTAAGGTCATATGCTTTTCTAAATGCTATCGTTAAATATATGGATAGCCCAGCTATATATACATATCCAATCATATACTTACTCTCCAATTATAAAGCGTTTACATAATCCACCAATGGAAGAAGAACACCATCCCAGCTATAATCTCTTTCAATTAGTTTATATGCATTTTCCCCGATAGTATCCGCATCAATTAGTCCCGCCTTAATGGAATTAAAAAGAGACTCAAACTCTTCATTCGTATTTGCAATTAGACAATTTGTCCCATTCCGGCATCCTTCAATTGCATAGAAATTATCTTCAAATCCAACAACACATTTTTTAAATGAGAAAGCCTCAATCACTTTATTTAGAATACCATTTTTTTTCTTCACTGTTGATATAAATATATCAATTGAATTGTAAAAATCTTCCAAGTGCTCAACTTCACCTAAAACTGATACAAAACTATACTTACCCAAGGTCCTTTTCTGGTCGTCTGAAATATTTCTGCCTGCTAACACTAGCTTAATATTCAAGTTATTCTTGATATTTATTTTCTCGCATATGGACAACATTGGGTTCACACACTCATCCATATAATCAACCGTCCAATATCCAATAAATCCCAATACGATTTCTTTCTCATAGTTATGTTCTTTTTTTAGAATTGATTCCGGTAGATACATGCCGTTTAAAACAGTAACAACATCTGCTTTAACTTTCCCATACCCATTAGATACCTTATCAGTATCCCATTTAGATGCATAAACCATACATCTACAATTTCTAGTCAAATGATTTTCTTTTAATCTATATGGAATAAGTCTTATAGCCCTTTTAAGGCTATTTGCGTTAATTTTTTTCCCCAGTATCAATGAGGAAAGGGTTCCATAATATAAACTATCTCGCGTCAAAGAAATAAATATATTTCGGTATTTCTTTTCTATCATTCTGGAAACAGCATACGAGATATTAAGTCCGTATGTCAATATAGCCTTTATTTTACTTTCCTCAATTATTAAATTGATTTCTCTTTTATAACTATGAAATTCTTTCGTATCAAACCGATATGGCATTTTAATAATTCTCACATCATAATAATTTGACAGTGATCTGTTATACTCATTTATAGGTAAGTATAGACCACCTACCGATTCATAGTTTTCCGGAACCGCCAAAATAATAATTTCAATCATTATTCTATTCCTTCCTCTCTATCGCCTTGAAATTTCTTCGATACTCGACACAACTTTTTCCCATGGCGAATTAGTATTTATTGAATACGGTTCTCCACGACTTGCGTTCCCTGACATTTGCAACAGCGCTGCTAGCTCATCGCTATTACTAAAATATTCTACATTTTCATAATCAGCCAAAATTTCTCTTGCATAAGCCATATCACGTGAAATAATTGGAGCACCATATGCCATCGCTTCTGCAAATGGAATGGGAAAAGATTCAACATCAGAAGAAAAAATTAATCCATATTCACAATATAGCTCTAATAACTTTTCCCGATCCTGAAATCCGATGAACTTTATATTACTAATTCCTCTCGATAAAACAGCTATTCTTTCTGCATATTTATTATCCGACTCGCTAAACGTAAACAGTATTTCACCATTATATTGTTTACACTTATTTAGCGCCTCAATAATAAGCTCATGCTTCTTATACACTAACGGACTACATGGATATATAAAACCTTTAACAACATTATCGTTCTTCTTTATGGTCGTCTTTATAGCTGGCGGAATGCAAATTACCCGTTTATTCTCCAATTTATTCTCCAATGCCGCTTTCATTGTATTAGTCTGTGTAATGATCAAATCACAGTGTCTAAGCGAATACATGGTGAGCGGAGTAACAAGAGAATTATAAATACTATATGCTCTTTCATATCTATCAAAAAAACTGAATGAGTGTTTTTCCAGCAAATGCAACGCATTATGAAAATATACTGCCTGAGGCACTCCTTTTACTGGTAATGATTTATTCTGCAACGATAAAACAACATTAAAATTATATCTTTTTATTAGTATGCCAAAATCGTGATATTCCCACCATAATCTATGAAGCCAGCTTTTTTTTATACTTCTTTCTTGTATAACATGGATATGCTCCGTTTCATCTAAACTAACTACGGATGTTAAGAAAAACCATTCAACATCCGTTTGCGGATGTTCTTTTACATAATTATAAAAATCCAGCAATACTGATAATGCACCAGTCTTTTCAGCAGCTACATCTACTACAACAATATTCATGATAAATTAGTATTAACTCCCTAAATATTTGATATGCTTTGTAAAATTGCTCTGGCGGAAACCGAGCTAGAATAATTATCGCTCAAATATTTAAATTCCGCCTCCATACCATTGAAACCATTCTTTATTATTTCCGAAATAATTGCGCTAAATAAAACTGTGTCATTACTCTCGCACCACCAACCGAAACCGCCCTCCACGATAACTTTCCCGATATCAGTGTTCGGATCCGTGACCGCTAAAATCGGAAGCTTTGCCTGCATATAACTTAGTAGCCGTGAAGGAAAGTTCGGAATAGTAAAACGGTGATCGAGGAATATCATCCCCACATCACAGGCTCCAACCATTGTATCATAGTCCTCTTTGGGAAGTCTCTTCATTAGCTTTAGATTTTTCTGCTGACTAGCCCTCACATACTTTTCCAGTACTCCATACTCTGTACCATCTCCAACAATTAAAAAATATGCATCATTGATTCCAGAACACTTCTTAAGACATTCAACCAAAAACGGAATACCCTGTGGCTTTCCAAGATTACCACCGTATATAAATACCTTTTTATCCAGTGGTATCTCATATTTCTTTCTTATTTGTTCTCTCGTAAATACATCTATGCTTTTATCGACAACTTCAATACTATTAGGGCATACTTCAACCTTACTCTTGTCAATCTCCGGATTATGACTTATAACATAATTTACATTAGCCTGACTCATACAACCGATTCGATCTGATATCTTATACAGCTTCTTCTCTTGCTTCCGAAAATGTTTATAGAACAGCCCCTTAGTACCAGTTGTAGACATCATTCCTATGTCTACAGCATTCTGAGGAAAAATGTCCTTAAGCAATAGATATGTCTTAGCAGCATCTCTTTTCTTTACAAATTTGATTGCTGATACCAATGTAATCGGCGGTGTTGAATAAAGCACCAAATCAAATGTTACATCCGAAAAATATTTCTTAATTGCCATCTCAAAGGTTGGCTCAATCATCACCGTCGAGATTCCCTTCTCAATAATGTTTGTCTTCTGTGTGTTTCCAATTTGAAGGCGAAGAATTGTGGCATGATCTTCGTTTATTAAATGTGTTTCTTTTCCCTCTCTTCTTTCACTTGGAGAAATAGCATATACATAATGTCCGTTCTTAACAAATTCACGGAGCAAATCAGTATATATTGTTCGCTCCTGAAGCGAATCAAAGGATAATAATGTCAAAAACAAGACATTCATTTTTTAATCTCCCTTTATTATTCCTCTACAATAAACACATAATTTGTTGTCATTATTCACTGATATTCAGCATCATGCTGTTCTTGACACCAGTAAATCGATGAGTCGTTCCATTATTAGCGCAGAAACATCTGTAACTGTGGACAATGCTTGATACATTGCCAATGGAGGTCACCAGTTAAATCATATTGTGATTAAATCATCTCTATATGCAGTTAATCCATCACCCGCTCAGTCTTTAAAAAATTTTATTGGTTTTGCTGGGCTACCCACTGCTGTACATTTTTCTGGTATGTCTTTTACAACTATCGCACCTGCTCCCACGATACTGTAATCTCCCACGTTATTCCCTTGAATAACCTGCATTCCAGTACCTAACTCCACACCATAACCAATATTAGTAACACCAGATACATTCACAGACGGGTAAAGAGTAACAAAATCATTCAGGATAACATCATGACCAATCGTGCAATCAAGGTTTATAATTACATGATTACCTATGGAGATATTTATTGTAATGATTGTGTGGGCACAGATGATAGTGCCCTCTCCAATTGTCACAAGATCAGATTTTTCTACACTCGGATCAACAACAATACCAAATTTGATTTCTGGATTAATCCCCCTCATATTATTTATTATCTTTTCACGGACTCGCGATGCTCCAACTGCACATACAAAATAGGCATTTGGATATTCTTTTACATCACTTGTTTTTCCTAAAACCTTATACCCATTGATTTCAGAGCCTTGAATACTCTCGTCATCATCCATAAAACCGAGCAAATTCCACGTAGGAGTTGCCTTGTTAATGCGTTCAACTGCCCAAGCTACTTCTCTCCCAAAACCGCTAGCACCAAAAATAATTAAGTCCTTCATCATGCCACCCTCCTAAGCTGCCAATTGCGTGTAACCACAGAGGGTTCTATGACTGATATTTGGGATTTTATTATGATGGGCTTGTACCCCCCCCCCTGTAGTTTAAACTTACCCTTTATCTTCGCTGGCACACCTATATAAGTGCCTTCCTCCTCAATAGAATGTATTACAACTGCTCCTGCACCAATTATACTGTTTGAGCAGATATTGACATTATTACTTACTATCGCTCCTACACCAACCCACACTCTATCACCAACCTTTACAGTTCCCGACAGATGAGAACCGACTGATATATGGCAATAATCTCCTACAACACAGTCATGATCGATGGAAGAACCTGTATTAACTATTACGCCTCTCCCTATCATTACTCCCGGATTGATAACAGTACCAGCCATGATTACAGACCCGCTCCCGATTTCTGTTCCTTCAGCAATGACTGCACTCGGATGAATCAGAATGGGAAAAACTCGTCCCGCATCCCTGTTCATGAGTTTCTGTCTTACTGCTGAGTTACCGACAGCCACAAAGAGATCTCCTTCCAAATCCTTCGCTATCATATCTGATCCGAGTACGGGGTATCCGGCACACTCTTTCATTTCAGAATCATTATCAAGAAAAACGATTTCCTCGTAACCAGAGAGCTTCGCGATGTCAGCAACAACCTTGCCGTGTCCACTGGCACCTATTATGATCAACCTATTCAATTTGGTGCCTTCCATACAGTCTCTACTCCTTCCGGCGTTCCCATAAACTCTTCCATTGTCGCTGATGTTTCTGAGCTAATTCCTTCATGTGTTAGCACAATCCGGATAGTATCCAGTATTATCTTGACATCATTGATTAATGACACATTCTTCGTATACCAGACATCCATTGCAAACTTGTCTTCCCACGACACGCCATTCCTGCCATGTGCCTGAGCATATCCGGTAAGTCCCGGTCTCACATCATGTCTGTGATGCTGTTCTTCACTATATCTGTCCAGATATCTTACCAGTAGGGGACGAGGTCCTATCAAAGACATATCTCCTTTAAGGATATTGAAGAATTCTGGAATCTCGTCGATGCTGTATTTTCGTAACCAAGATCCAAAAGGAGTCAGTCTTACTTCATCTGGTAGCAATTTTCCATTTTTATCTTTTTCATCTGTCATCGTGCGGAACTTATAAAGACGAAATATCTTTTCTTTTCCTGTCTTTGAATCTATCTTTCCTGGGCGATCCTGTTTAAACAACACTGGTGACCCAAGCTTAATTCTCACAAGAATGGCTATAATAACATACAACCAACAAAAAAGAATCATAACCATTAACGAAGCGACAATATCAACTACCCTCTTAAAGAACAGAGCATATGAACCTCTTTTTGCTTTTCCCATACGTTTTAATCTCCGTTCATTTATTCGAAACAAGCTTTAATCATATCGATAATCGTATCCTGTTGTTCAACTGTCATCTTGTTATCACTTGGCAGACAAAAACCTCTGTCAAAGATATCCATACCTATGTCCACAGCTTCTCCATTGATATATGCATTCGTCATTGCCCTACCGCTTCCGGATCTGGTAATGAATGGATTCATTCTATAGATAGGCTGCATATGCATTGGTTTCCATATCGGTCTACCCTCTGCATTGATGGATGCAATTGCATCCAAAATCTCCATTGGACAACTTTTACCCTTTTCCGGAACATAAAGTGATTTCGTCTCTGACCGAACTTGCTTACACATTGCATCCGGATCTATAATTAGACAACTGAGCCAGAAGTTAGGCTCACTGCTCTTTGTATCATATGGATTCATCGATACCGGAAGATTTTTCAGGCCTTCCTTGTACCTCTCATAGATAGACTTTTTCTGAGCTATATGCTCTTCAAGATAAGGATACTGACCTCTTACTACACCAGCAATCACATTTGACATACGGTAGTTGTATCCCAGTTCTTCATGTTGATACCATGATGCCGCTTCTCTAGCCTGTGTAGACCATTTACGCACCTTGTTAGCGGCCTCCTTGCTGTTCGTTAGGAACATACCTCCAGAACTACCTGTAATAATTTTGTTTCCGTTAAAGCTGATACAGTTATACTTTCCGAATGTTCCCGTCTGAACGCCCTTATAGGTCGCACCCAGCGACTCTGCTGCATCCTCAATGATGATTGCACCATGTCTGTCACAGACCGCTTTCAGTTCATCTATCTTACCTGGTGTACCATACAAGTGCGCCATAACCACTAACTTGACATCTGGATATATTTCAAACGCCTTTTCTAGCGCAACCGGATCCATGTTCCAAGTATCCTCTTCGGTATCGATGAATACGGGGATTCCCCTCTCATAGCATATCGGATTCACTGTAGCATCAAATGTCATATCACTGGCGAATACATATCTGCCCTCCAAGGCTCCTCGACCTACTTCATTCTGTCCATACAGCTCCTGCCCTGCCAGCTTCATAGCCATATGAAGAGCAGCTGTTCCGGCAGACAGTGCCACTGCATATTTGCATCCGATCTTGTCACAGGTGATCCTCTCCACCTCAGTGATGTTCGGTCCTACTGTGGACATCCAGTTCGTTCTGTATGCTTCACTGATATATTTAATCTCCTCCCCATGCATTGTAGGAGAAGAGAGCCATATTTTCTTTTCAAAGGGTTTTAAACCACTGTTGAAATCAAAGGCCATCTTTTAACTACCTCACAATCTTCAGAAAAACGTAGTCTCTTCCTTGCTATTTTAGTTAACATCCGGCATCGGCATATGTTCTAGAGAAGCGATAGCCTTATCATCACCAATCGTAATACTTTCTACTGTACACTTCTTATCAAACTTATACTCAGCAAGAGCTACGCCGTCCGCAAAGAATAATCCATCAGTAATGATTTATCCTATCAAAACTCTTAGGTTAGATTGATTAATGTTTTTCATGACCAAGTTCTATTTTCCTTTAATTCTTCAAAATCCCCGATGAAGAAATCGGTAATATACCTGTATGCTTTCTGCTTCCATGTTCTCGTTTATTATTCCAAGTCGGATTATCTGTTTTTCTTCCCTCCCCCTATTTTTATTCATTATTGTCACATCATCCAAACTTGTTTCCATTAGAGATTTCCATAACACTTTTCCTCTTTCCTTTTCTTGAAATGTTACCTCCCCATCCCCCATATTCCCAATCCTATTTCAAATATTCTGAAACATACCTTTCTAAAAACCTCTAAAAACGGGCATGCTTCGCCACTCCCTCAAATATGTCCAAACCGCCCTTTCCAACGCAGCGATTCCTTCCATATTCCACGGCTCACATACCCAATCTGACCAATTCCCACTCCAGATGCGCCAAAGCGACAATCCCTTGCGGAAATCTTTTTCTCGTCAATTATCCCAACTTACATCAGGTTACAATCCCCCACACCTTCCTATCCCAAATCCAAACCTCCCAAAACCTTCTTCCTCATCCCCTACATCCTGCTGCCGGTCTCCCGGCTTTGGCATTCCATATCATCCCAATTTCTTCCAACTTCCAAATCTTCTCTGCTGACAGCTTCTTCCGTTCCTCTGACATTCCATCCTGCTTTTCCCTGCATCCCACTCCGCCATCCTTCCTCTTACAAGCGGCATACGCACTCCGTTGGTTCGAAATCCACTTCCCCAACCGATATTCATCCTCACATATATACCCGTTTGGTACTTCCAGATTCCCATTCGCCCCGAAATACTCTTTTGCATGCCGGAAGCCAACTTCCCACGGTTCCTCCATTTCCCACATCATGCCAATTCCATCTAGCTGCATGACCTGCCATTTTTCCAACAGCCCTTTCCTGCGCCCAGTCCGCTGCCGTTGCAGCCAGATACCTAAGTTTCTCCCACTTCCTGTGATGTATCGTTTTGGGATGGACAAGTTCCCATGTTCCCTGTAATAGCTCTTTGCTTCGGCAAAATTCCTCTCCCACGCTGCCTCCGGCATAGCCTGCCAGCGCATACCGATTGCATCAAGCCGTGCTACCTGTACCTCCCCCAGACAGCCCGCCACCTTCCCGGCATGGACTTTCCTCTGCGTGGCAATCCACGCTCCGAGGGAATAGCCCTCCGCGGTCACATAGGTTGCCGGAACTTCCAGATTACCATGTTCCGTATAATACTCCTGCGCTTTTGCATACATGGTTTCCCATGATGCGCCAAGCGTTTCGGTAAGCCGTGCAAACAACTTCCTGCAATCCCCCAGCTCATCGATTACCTGGAAATGTCCTCCTACCAACGCCCCGGTTCTGCCTTGCTCACGGTAATGTGTGGCAGTCTGCTGCAATTCTTCCTCCAATGCCCCGATACTGCAAAGGTTCTCGATGTTCATCACAATGTCAAAGATAACAGGGGATTTCTTTTTTCCTGCCGCAAGCGCCCGCCCAATCTGCTGTTTGTAGATGGTTGGCGACACGGTCGGGCGCAGCAGGATAACACCGTCCACGCCATCGACATGGATTCCTTCGTTAAGCATGTCAATGCAGTATAAAAGCTTTAAATGCCTGCTTGTATCGGTCTTGAATGTTTCAAATTCCCTGTTGCTTGCCGGGTCGTCGGAGTACACAGTATAAATATGCGGTGCTGAATCCACCTTTGCGAACCATTCTGGGGCAAGCTGTTGCATCTCACATAAATGGTCATAGTTCGCACAAAAGACAATGTACTTGCCGCAGTTTTTTGTTCCTTGGCCAGTTTTGGCAGGAGCGGGGCTGTCCGCTGTTTCCTGTTGCAGCTTTTTGGTATCCTTTGGGTCTTCTTCCATTTGCATATGCCTTGCAAAGACATCTGACAGACCGTCCGCCTTTTCCAATGCGCGGCGCAGTGCCGCAAGCTCTTTTTCCGCCGCGTCACGCACTGCCTTATTTTTTGTTTGCTGCACGCGCATCTCATATCTTTTTAGTTCTTTTTGGTAGGCGTAAATAGAAAGTACATATTTGGGCATTGGCAGAATCCCACCTGCCACGGCGTCACCCAGTGTCAGCTGCGAGGCAATGTTACCGCCAAACAGTTCCCATGCCATATCCCGCTGGTTGTCAAGAAAACGGATATTCGTTGCGGAAAGCCCTAATATTTTTGCCTTTGGATACATCTCCCGCAATTGTTTGACGCCGCTGCCCCACTGGGCTGCTCCGCAGCGGTGGAATTCATCGAGAATGATGTAGTCCGCCCTTAGGTTCGCAAGTTCATCCTTTTCCATCCGCATCAGGCGGGCGTATGTGAAAAACTGCAGGTTCCCCAATGCATCACCGCCTGCCGCCCTCCATTTTTCCTGCTGCGTTTTAAAAATATGTTCTGACGGCGAAAGGAAGCAGAACCTGCTTTCTGTGTGATCCGCACAGAGTTGGAAGGCAATGAAAGACTTGCCAGTTCCGGTTGGGTGGATGATAGCAGCCCTTCCGGTTTCCTCCAACATGGAAACTGCCGCCCGGTAGGCCTTATCGTTATGTTCAAATAGTATTTTCCCCATCGGCGGCTCCTTTCCTTAGTCAGAACATGATATATTCCATATCTGATATCTGGCTTCGTTTTGTTCCCTCCCACGAGATGGATGGATGCGATTCCATTTCATCTGGAACGTGGCAGGAATGTAATGAAGCACTATACTTCATTACATCCCCGTCACTCAACTCATTTTTTATAGGAAAATTCCTGCAAATTCCCGTATTTTAAATCGAAACCCTGACTATGAATGACTGCGAATTGCGGGGTGGTAATTAAAAAAATCAAACTGTTTTTAAATCACCATTTTATGAAAGACCAGGGTGTGTCTAAAAACTTATTCTTGTGTTTTACACACCTCGCACAAACCGTTTTGAGACACACCCTGGCAAAACAGCAAAAAACAGATAGGATTTTTTGACACTTATTTTTGACTGCGAATTGTCAAAATCCGCAAAATAACTTTACTTTTTTATGCATTTTACTTACTTTGTCGGGTATTTTCTGAAAAAGGAAGTGGAAATATTCCTTCGAATTTGTTGACAAAGAAACATTCCTGTGATATAATCTTAGAGATTATTAGTACAAACTATTATATTTTTTGAAGAATTTTCCATGTAATGAAGTATAGTGCTTCATTACATTTTTCATTTTATAACCCATCAAAAAAAGAGACTGTTGTATGAAATCAAAAGAAGCATTAAATATAGAATCTGATTAACCTCTAATTTCTATATTTTACATTCTTTTTTCTTTACACAACAGCCTCTTTCCTATACACCCTACTCTACAGGCCAAAACTGCCCGGACTACCGTCACCTATCTTTTCCATATTTTATTTTCAGATATTTCCAGATAATTGACTGCTTATCCCCGCTCCATTCCCAAACGGTTGACGATTTATTTTCCTGCTCCATGATTACCATTCATTGCTATTCCATCCTTATTCTATGGAACCCTGTTCCTTCAATCGCTCACCTCCAACCACATCCCAACCTTCCCCCGCACCGTCTCCTCCGGAACCTCCAACGCCCCGGATTCCACCGCGCCATGCACCAACATCATCCGGATATCCAGAATCTTCATCGATGCGCAATACATAAACTGCTCATTCAAAAGCGGTGTATTATATTTCTTTAATATCTCTACCGTAGCATCAAACGCAGCCTGCATATTCTCCATCGCCTTTGCATACAGCGGATGCCCCGTCAGAATTTGCTCCACCTTCTTTAAATTCCCCCTGGAAATCACCAGAATATCTGCCACGGCAAAACCGTCCGCACCCACATGCGCCACTTCCCCATCCAACGTTCTCCATATGTCCTTCTCGGCATCCGAAAGCTCCTGCGGCTTACGCTTGTTTTTCAGCACATCCGCAAGCAGCATAACCGACGAAAAATCACCCAGGATTTTCGGGTTCTGCCACATACCGTAATCGTTGAACTGGTATGTCCAAAACATTGCCCTTGCCGAATCCCCGCTGCCGCAGTGCCCCATTACCAGGTTTTCCGGGAGCGAGACCTTTTCATATCCAATGAACCCCCAATCCTCACCGTTTGTGCGGGTATATGGGAAGTCAACCTTATACCCCCGCAAATTCTTAATGTAGTAATCAATACAGTAAACCATCAGCCACCATCTTATGGTATTGTCACTGATATGCTCCCCCGCAATCCCTAAGGCGCGGACATCCGCAAGGGAATCTGCCGCCACCGCCTCAATCATTTTTTCCCTCTGTGCCGCATTTTCCCGCTGCATTGCATAGATTTCCTGCTGGCATTCCTTGCTTAGGATGAAGAAATCCGTTACGTATTTGTCCCCCATTTTTTTGAGCAGCGTTGCCCACACCAGCAAATCGACTTCCTCCTCGATATACGGCGCGGCAATGCCGAGCTCCACGGAAAGTTCCTGAATCGTGGATGGGTTATTGCTCGCCTCAAGCAAAATATTTTTCGGGATTTTCCGCCCTACCGCGCTCCATGGAAGTCCGCTTGGCTGGCTTCCGCTCGACGCAAAATCCACTTCCTCTGGTTGGTAGCTCCTTGTTCCAAATTCTCTCGCCATACTCATACCTTCCTTCAAAATTTTTCTGGCACGGGAAAGCTTCGAGAGCACCGTGCCGATTGGAACACAAAGGGCAGCGGCGATATCCTTCGCCTTGGTATCCTCAAGGTAAAAAGCAACGATAAGCTGCCGGTAATCGGCAACGATAAAGGCAAGCTCCCGCCGCAGCAAGGATAGCTCCTCGCCATGCACCAACATCTCCTCAACCGCCCGGTGTTGTCCCTGTGGGAAAGCAGGGAGAAATTCCTCGCAGTCATTGATGTCAACCCCTGCCACCGACTGCTGCCGACGGCGCTTTGCATCCGCCCATCTGCTGTAGCGGTTGCGCGCAATCCGCCACACCCATGCCGAAAAATGCTCTGGCACCGTTTTGGCGCGCAGTGCAGCAATGATATTCAGTGCAATATCCGACGCGAGGTCTTCCGCCTCCGTTGGATTTCCCGTTTTTTTTAGGCAGAAATAAAACAGCTTTTCCATATAGCCGCTGGTAAAGTTTTCAATCAGCCCTTCCGGCATTTTGCTGTTATCCGCCGCGAAGCTTCCTGCCTGCTGCCGCGCTTTTCCCTCATTTTCCATGCCCTTTCCTCCTTTCGCAAATATAGTGTGGCGAATTGCAATTTTATTGCGGGAAATTTTAAATTATTTAAAAAAATGGTCAGACTTCCTTTTCCGGAAATCCGACCATATGTTTATGAAACCTATCAAAGACGATTAAAATTTGCAGAAATTCCATATCTGCCAGTGCTTTATCCATAAGCTGTAGCATGGATTCTATGTCTATTGTTCCTCCCCTTCTAACGGTTCTGGATTTCCTTTATACATACAATCAAACCATCCGCATTTTTCATGCGTGTTATCCTTAATTTTTCCATCTTCAAAAATTGCAATCTGTTTAAACCCCACCGTATTGTCATATATGTAAATCTTATCGCATAATCCAATAACATTTTTAAGATTTTTCAATGAGTTTTCATATCTTTTTTTGATATCCTCCTCTTTTATGCCATGACCACCCTCTTTCACTCTGTGCGCAACTCTCTCTATAGCCAATTCCGCACTTTCTAACCCAACATAATACATTTGTATCTTAAATCCTTGTTGTTTTGCCTTCTTAATATTCCCAATGATACTATTCCCAGTGAGGGTTGTTTCCTGGTTAAACGAAATCCCCTTTTCCAAATAAGTTTTTGTTCTCCTCACAGCTTCCCTCATGGCATCCATCTGGTCATTGACATTGCGCCAGTCGCCCTTGTTCTCTTTCAGGATTTCATCCGAATTAACCCTCTTTTGATTTTCTGGCAGTATATCGCCCAACCGATAAAAAGTTGATTTTCCTGCTCCATTTACCCCGGCAATTAATGTATAAATTTTCTCCATCAGTAAACCCCTTTTTTTATGAGCTCTCTTTGCTTTTTCTGCATAAAATATTCATGCAGAAGTTTATAAAACTCATATTCCTCTTTGTCCTCAATGTCTGCCCCTACGTTTACTATCTCAAACCCAGGGGTAAAAACTTTCTTGCACTGTTCATACATCTTATGAACTTCCTTTAATTTCTTGTTTTCTTCTTTTTCCATACAATCCCCTTTCCTTTTATAAGGTATTCGAACTATTTTTGCCAACTACATTTCAGGATGCATTCCGTGAAGGTCAATACTTCAACCCTGCCTCAATCGCCTCCGACCTCCGGTCTCCCGCAATCCACATCCCCCAGCCCCCTTCACGAAATCCCATGCTCCCTTGCAATCTCAATGACCAAATCAGCATATGCGCTGTTGCCCTTCGCAATCTGGTCGAGCTCCTCCTCGCACATGGCAAGCTGCTCATTGTTGAATTCCAGCCGCTCCCTGATTTTTTGCCTGCGGATATTTAAGTGGTGCCGCACCTCCACCATCTCCTTTTCGTCAAGCAGCGCCTCTGCCTGGTAGAGCCAGATTTCCGCATCTTTTACCTCCTCGTCCTCAAGTGCTGCCATAAGTGTCCGGTTATAATGCTCCAACAGCTCCGTGCTCTTGCGGTAACGCCGCTCCTCATCCTTGGTGCGCACATATTTTTCCCAGACCGCGGAAAATTCCTGGTAATTTTCCACCTGATATTTTTCGTAAATGTATTCCAGGGCATTCGTACAGTTGACAAGCTTGATTTTGACTTTGTTGGTCAGCTGAATCACGCGGTTTAATTTATAGTCCGATGCATGCAGGACCTTGCCCGCGCGGCCTGATGCCACAGTAATATATGCTACAATCCCCGCCGCAAGCGCAAGCACGAAAAGCATCGGAACCAGCATATCCGTCCCGGTAATCAGATTCATTGCAAGGAGCGTCAAAAAGAGGAAAACAACCAACAGCCCCCCGCCGAGCGCCAGATTTTTCACAAATATCTTCTTGTCTTCTGCCCAATCCCTCTCGTACTCGATAACCGCGCGCTCCCCGTCCAACTGCCTCATGTCGGAATGAATCATCTCCCGGTACTGCTCCTGCTCGTAAATCTCTTTCAGCGCATCCGGAATCTCTTTCTCATAGCGCTCCATTGCCCGGTACTGGTGCATCAAAAGGCGTTCGCTGCTGTTCTGGTATTTCACGCGCTCTTTCGTCAGGTTGATGATATTACGCGCCGCATCATTTAAATCCTGACGTTTTGCCGGTTCCATCCGGTCAATTTTCTGCATGTCCGTCAGGTAGGAAGTCACCGCCTCATACTCTTTCTGGGAAATCCCTATCTGGTGCCGCAACTCTTCAATCTGCTCACAGACAACCCCGACAATCTGCGCCGCCTCTTCCCGGCTCAGGCCCTTTTTGCTGCGTTTTAACTGCCGGAGCGCCTCCTTCGCGTCGAGAGCCTGCTCATTCCCCTGCTGTTTTCTTTTTTTTCGTCCCATCGCAACCTCCCGTTTCTATCAAAAACACCAAACTGCGCACAGAGCGACCCGCCTTGCCCCTTTCACATCCGTTTGCGGTATTTCTCCTTCAGCCGCTCCAAAAGCGAATCCATACACTGGTAATATTCCGCGATTTTCCCTTCCTCATGCAATTTTTTCAGGCGTTCAAACTCCTGGTATTCCCCTGTCTGCTCCGCCGCATTCCTCGCGGCATAAACCTCCTGCGCCACCTGCGCCGTAACCTCGCTGCGCGGCGCAAGCACTTTCAGCTCCTGGTCCATCCGCTCCTTCTGCCCGGAGAGCGTAAGCGCAATGAAATACTGGCGCAGGGTATCATCCGCACCGTTTCGGTCATAAGCATCCCGGAAATATTCTACCGCCTGGCTGATATTCCCGGAACGCATCTTCATCACACCGACGTTGTGCAAAAGGTCACCATAAACCTCGTTGGGAAGCTCTGCAAGGCTTCCTGAGAGAAGGATTTCCTGGTACAGCCCTCCCGCCTCCTGCTCCTTGCCCTCCTCCCAGAGCCTGTCCGCCTTCCATTTCTTCCTTTCGAGCGGGCTCTTTTCATAAAATGCGTCGTACTCCTTTAAAAATGCCTTAATCTCGCGCGCATCGTAATAATCCGCGCTGCAAAAACATGCGACCATCACATCCTTTGCCCCGGCATGTGCGTCAATCAGGCGGCGCATATATTCCGCCCGCTCAGAAAGCCCAAGCTCCTCCCCGATAAAACGAAGCAGCTCCTCCGAGTACAGCTCCTCCTGTACCTCGAAGGCATTCTGGTAGAGTACATGACAGAGCTCCTCGATGCAAAAAACCCTGTCTCCTGTCCCCTGGAAAACATATGGTCTTTTTGCTTCCTTCCCGACACAAAGTATTACTCTTCCCACGCTGTCCCCTGCCTTTCCCTTACAAAATCTGTTCCCATATACGGTGCGTTGTGGCCTCCCTGCCAAACCCGATATCCCGCAGTTGGACAATCGGGGTATTACGGTCCACATAAAAGAGCTTCAGTTCTAAGCGTATGGTCTTATTCTCCCGCTGCATCAGATGGTCAAGAATCATAACTTCGTGCAGGGGTTCCCTGCGCATGGCATGGTCAACCAGAAATTCAATTTCATTTGTTCCATCGAGAATCAGGCGCAGTGTCCGCTTCACCGTGCGGTAATCACTCCCCGCTTCCGAGATCAGGAAATATTGTTCCTTCGCATCGTGGTACGCTTTCACCATGATATCCTCACACGTCATGTTCTCACCCAGAAAAATGCAGGCCCGCTTTCCTAAGTACATATATGCCGCATAACATGCCCCGCGCGCAAAAAGGTTCTGCCCGTAGAATACCCGTCGGTCATCACACAGCCTTTGCAGCGCATCCATCACCCAGCCGTCCGCAAAGCCGGAACCCGTCACAAAAATTGACGTGACCGACTGGCCGCTTAGCTGCTGCTGTACCATATTGTAAAACCAGTATGACCTGCGCTTTGCATCCTCCCGGCAGATGCCCCCCGAAAAGTATTCCTCCGTGAAATCCCTGCGCTCCGATAAGACGGACTGCGGCTCCCTCTTCCTTGAAAAATACAGCCTGTCATAATAAAAATGCGCATCATCGCACTCAAACAGCGCTGCATCGTTCGCCCAGATTTCCGGCTTCATGTTGACAATGTAGCGCATGAAGCATTCGGTGTGCGACAGCAACAAAACCCGTTCCTTCTTCACCCCAAGGCGCGCAAAAATCTCCGCAAGCGCCCCAAAAGCCGTCTGCGCCCCTTCCGGCAGCGTGACCACAAGCACGGTAATCCTGCCGCCATCCGCATGTCCCATCAGCGAGAGAATGCGCCGCAGGTATTCCTCCATGAGAAATTCCGCCGTGTATTTCTCCCCGCCCAATACAATCCCATCCCCGCAGCACAGGCGCTTTAAAAGCCCGTCCGCGCCCAATGCCTCCCCTTTTGCCACGATGCGCACTGCTTCCTGGCCGTAAAGCCATTCCTTATCTGCAATGCGCAGCCCCAGCACAACCGGCATCGAAAGCTCCTGGCCGTCCTTGCCACAGCATACCGGTTCCGGTTCTCTTGTCTTCGTATTATAGCGGCTAATCAGGGCACTCTCATGGCCCAGATCCAATCCATAACAAAAAACCTCTTCCAACACCGCCTTCTCCCTTCCTGCCCGCTGCTTTTTATGGCCGTCCGTTTCTTATCCGGAACAAATGCTCCGCCTCATACTCCATGCGGATATAATTTTCAAGCAGCTTCATCACGGCTTCATCATCCTGCATCTGACGCGCCGCAAGAATCAGGTTCAATATATCATACTGGCTCTTTCCGTCATGCACCGCATCCTCCGCGGACACCACCGCCGTACTTTCCGTTATGACCGTCTGTCCATCGTACCCTTCCGTTATGTAATACTGCATTTTCTCCTCTTGGAACAAAACAAACCCGGCGATAAATATCCCGTGGCAAACATTTTTCATCTCGCACTCCGAAAACTGCTCCTGGCTGCCAATCCGGTAATGCAGCACAACCCTGTGCGCCGGGTCTGTGTGGTACTCCACAAAGGTTTTATCATACAGCTCCTCCGGCAGCTGCGCGAAATCTTCAAACCGCCGGAAAAACGGAAGCATTATGCCTTTTTTCAAAATGCCGGAAAGCTTATACTCCAAAAATTTTTTCTGCCGCTCGGTAAGCCCCTCCTCCTGCGCATAGCGCTTTAAAAGCGCCAGTGTACAGATTTCATTTTCCTCCAGGGAAACCTCCCGTTCCATCAGCTCAAAAATCTCCGTTGAAACCATCCGGTCATTCAACAGGAATTTGTATGCGTAATAGTTCAGGAACGCGCGGATTAGCTTCCGGTTTGTGCCGTACCGGTAATAGCTTAAGAATACGCTCTGTGCATTCCCCATACAGCTCTCCGAAAACAGTATTTGTCCAAGCAGGCTCTCCTCCAGGCTTTCCGTATCAAGCTCCTCGCCATGCGCCGTCTTCCAGAGCGCATACATCCCCCCGGTCGGGCCGTGGTAAAACCTGCACAGATAGGAAAGCAGCTCCCTGTCGCAGCGCCCGCACTCAAAAATATAGTATGCCAGGTGCAGCAAAAAGGAATCCGCCGCCGGCTGTTCCATCGCCTCAAGACGGCGCAGCGCCAATTTACTCAGCCACTTTACTTCAACCTCCTCTGTGCCAAACTCCTTCAAAGCCTGTACCGCGCGCTCATCAAAACCGCGCATGATAAGAAACTGGAGGATGCGCGCCCGCTCTTTCCTTGAAAACCTCTCCAGACGAATCCGCTGCAGGTAATACTCAAACAAATCCCCCTCATAATTTTCATAATAATACTCCATCAAAAAGCGTATGCAGTATTCCCTCTTCTCCTCGGAAACCGCGGGATTTTCTGCCAGAAGCTGGCTTAGCTCCTCCGGCCGTTTGCCGTACTTTTGGTACTCGCTCTCCCCTTCCTGCAAGTGCAGCAAAAGAGGAAGCTCCATGCACCCCTCCTCATAACAAGCCTGCAGGTTTTGTTCCAGAAAGACAAGTGGTTCCACGTTCACAAGGATTTCATCTGCCTGACCGCCCTTAAGATTGGAGACGGGATAATAATCTCCCTGTTCATCCAGCACAAAAAGCTGCGCATCCTCCGTGTAGAGCATCACCGTTGCTTTCCCACGCACAATCGGAACGAATACAGGTTCCTCCTGCCCTGGGTGAAATACCGCCGCGCGCGTAAATCTGCCCTGCCCGCAGGAGAGCTTATGCGCAAATGCAATCCTTGGAAGGGCGGCAAGCGCTTCCTTTCCCATCCCCTCGCGGTACACCTCATTGTAAATGACCGCCAGGGAATCGCTTATCGCCCCTTTTTGAATCTGCTCATCCGCAAACTCCTCCATACTCTTTTTGTATTTCAGGTAAAGGGATGCATTCCCCTCCTTGTGGCGGATTAAATCTGCGTACAGCATTGCCTTTTTGGGTTCGCTCAGTTCACAGCGGTAAGAAAAGTACAAAAGGATATTCGGATGGATGGGTGCCGTCTCATTCTCGCTGCGGCAATACATATAATATTCCGGCAGCTGCGCTATTTTAAGCTGGCGCAGGATAGCCTGGCAGAACCAGAAATAATCGCGCTCCTTCCTGCGTCCGCTCCTTATCATAAGCGTGCAGATTGTGCCCAGCAGCTCATCATCCTGCCTGTTTTTATAGCATTTTTGGAGCACCTGATAAAGCAGCGCGGGCAGCCCCTTCTCCCGTTTTGCCAGATAAGTCACACGGCGCGTCATCTCTGCATCCACACAGCCAGAAAAAAGCGCAAGCTTTAACACATGCAATTCAAAGCTTCCCAGCGCCTGCAGCAGCGAGGCATCTTTTTTCAGGATGCGCACCGCCTCCGCAAGCAGCAGCGCATGGTAGCCATACTCCGCCGTAAATTCCCGGATTGCCGCAAATCGCCTCGCATTGCTTTTATACTCCTCATCCAGGAGAAGAAAATACCGGAAAAGCCCTGCGTCCTCCGGATTTTTCCTGCAAAGCTCGCCAAGCCGCGCTGCGGCGGCTGCGGCAGGCATCCCCTCCTTTTTCTGCACCGCGCAGAGATAGTAGAACGCCCCAAGCAGGCGCGCATCCGATGAAAGCTCCTGCTCTTTCAGAAGCTGGAGCGCTTCCCTCACCGCAGCATCCTTGCCCGCCAACTGCCAAAAAAAGAGCTGGCAGAGCTTCTGTGCATATTCGCCTTCCTCCGCCTTTCCGATGCTGCGCAGAATCTCGAGGGGCTGCTTTGCTTGCTCTGCACAATGCTTCCCATTTCCGTCCGCACAATAAAAGGAAAGATATGTCCGATACAGCGCGCAGACCGCCTTTTTTTCCGCCTGCCTCTGTCTCCACTGCTCCGCCTTCTGATGCGGTATCACACAGGTAATCCGCGCCAGAAGTTCTTTTTTCGGTGTCAGGATGCGGATTTTTGCCTCCCTTTTCCCCTCCAAAACATCCGCCACCCGCACAATAAAATCAACCGGAAGCTTCTCATCCACGAAATCCGCCGTCGAAAATGCGGTCTTAGAAAGCTGTATGAAATCAGAATCACATACAATCCTGCCCTCCAGATAGCCCCAGCCGCTCTTGCACAGCACAAGCTGGTCCTGAAAATTATAGCTGCCTGCCTCATAAGAGAACTCCGTCTTCTCAAGGCGCAGGCCAACCACCGCCTTCTTGCCCGTGGCAATCAGGAATTCCTCCATCGCCTGCCCTTTGCGCCCTGTCGCGGACAGAACCCGGTGCAGCAGCTCATAGCGCCTGTCATGGTAAAAAACCGCGCGCGCGAAATCCCCGCCAAAAAACAATGACTCCGCTGTATCCGGGTCCGCCTTTGCAAGGCTCGCGAACTGGAACAGGTCACGGATATGCTCCTCCCCCGCCAAAAGCGTAGGGTAGCGGACCTGCACTTCATACGGCAGGCTCTCCTCCCCCGCATCCGTCACAAAAACCAGTTTTCCTTCATAGTTTTCGCCCGACTTCGCACCCTCTGCGTGAAAAACAAAGGGAATGGTGAGCTCTTCCCCGACAAACTGTTCCTTTGACATGGTAAACAGCAGGTTGTCCGCATAGATTACACCCTTCATGCGGCGTCCCTCGCTGTTGGAAATGCGGATGTTTCCCTCATATGCCTTCCCCGCTTCTGTGCGAATCAGCAGTTTTTCCGGCTCGATGCAAAGCCTCGGCATCTGATATTCAAATTTTTCTTTCGCTAACTGCCCGATTTTCTCGTTCAAACAACACACTCCCCAATTTTTTGTTTTTCAGGCTTTTTCTTCTGCCGCCATTTTGGCAGCAGTATTATTTTTCCCTGTAATAACCCACTATTTAGTATAGCGCAATCATGATACAAAATCAAGCCGTTTTTACCTGATTTTCCCTGCGCATTAAAAATGTGCAGGGAAAACACTGACATCTTTTCCCTGCACCATCCATTTCCTTAATCTACCACGACAACCGGATATCCATCCCCGGACACTGCAAAACTGATTTTGCTCAGGTCCAGGCAAATAACCGGGCGCACCCCGTCATTCCTCCTGCCGACAAAGCTTTCATAAATCACTTTGCCGCCAGAAGAGATATAAGCCCCAAAATACAGGGAAAGGCTGTTGTCCCGCAGCCACCAGCAATTATGGGCATCCCCGTCATTTGCCAGGGCATATTCTGTACGCACTGCCTTTCTTGTTGCCGTATTATAAGCGGACGACGGATAAAACCCATATACCGGGTTGGTAACTTCCTGGGAAGAAAGCAGATAGACATAATCCTTCGTCACTACCTCACTTTCATTACTATAAACCGGATTGGCAGCGGTGGTAACTTCATTTTCCAGCATTGCCGAAACCTCGGCGCCGGTAAATGCCCTGCTCATGAATTCCGAATTCAGCCATGCCCGGATATCGGAATCCCTCCAGTTTGCCTCCTCAAAAGTTTCCTGGTAAGGCCGGGAAGCAAGCAGGGAATCCGACAGAAGCATAATGGAATCCTCCGTCACCTGCAGCACCCGCCACAAAATCATTTCGCTTCCGTTTAACAGGTCATTGTCCTGCTCAAAACGCCCGAAATAAACATAATCGCCCTGCCACTGCGCCGTCCTGTTATACCGGCTGGCATTGACCGGATTGCTGACCGGAATCTTTGGTGAGGTCACCGACACATTCATTTTTAGCTCCTTCTTTTCTGTGCCGATTTCATAGACCGCGGTAACCACTGCCTTGCCCACATTTACCCCGGTAATTTTGCAGTATGCCCCATCCTTTTTTACTGTGGCAACCGACTCATCACTTGAGTAAAATGATATCCCGGTGATGCAGCCTTTCCCCACAATCGCGCGCATCCGGGCGGTCTTGCACTTTGCGACCGACATATTTGTTGCCGCCGCTAAGCTTCTTGCCGAATCAATCAGGTAAGAATTATTCGCATAAACCTTTAATTGAAAAGCGGCTTTCTTTACCGTCACGCTTTGCTCAAATTCCCACACCTGTTTTTCATATTCCGCTGTGATAGAGATAACAGCCGTCCCCGGGGCATATGCGACAATCACACCATGCTCGACATCTGCAACCCCACGGTTCGTCGAAGCATACGTCAGCTTGCTTTGCGCCGGGACTTCCTGTGGCAATACGATTTTTACGGTATTGCCGCAACGCAAATCTGCCGGTTCAAGCGTCACCTTTTTGTACACCGTTTTTGCCGCACTGCTGCTTTTCCCCATATCCTGCATTTGCATTGCGTTTGCATCGGCAGATAACGTTTTTACAGATGGGCATTCCAAAAACAGCAGCGCCGCAAATACCAAAAGCGCCGTCATCCGGGAATATTTTCCTCTTTTACGGTATCTGCTTTTTTCGTTGCCACCCCTGCAACATTTGCCATCACATTTTTTCATCTCCATAGTTTTCCTTTCTCCTTTTTCTCAGGGAACGCCAATGAAAGCGCTTCTTTAGTTTACCCCAAATTCAAGTTTAGTATATCATAAGACATAATGTCTGCCAAGAGAAAACAAAAATTTTCTTTACATTATGCCTTTTTCGTGTTATAATAGAACCAATTATAAGTATAGTTATGCCCCGTTCCGGCATGATAAAAACAGGAGGCGGCCATGATTCAGGCGTACAATCATCTTTTAACTGAATATTCCTCGAGTTTTTCGGCACGCACGCGCTCCGTACATAAACCAAATGAGCTGAAGGCGGTATATAGCCGCATTGTGAACATGAACCGGCATACGGCTTACTATAAGCTTGACCTTTCCAGGGAAAAACAGCTTTTTACGCTCGCTTTAAAGAACTCTTCCCTCGCCCTTGCGGACACTTTAAAAGACCTCGGGCAGGCTTTTCAGCGTCCGAGCGTCATCAATTCCGCGCATTCCTCTGACCCGGAAAGCGTTTCCGCATCCCTTGTCGATGTGGAGCACACGTCATTTCGCGAGCCGGTTTGTGTCCGTGTCAAAGCCCTTGCGATGCCACAGGTAAATACCGGGAACAAAGTTCCTTCCGAGGCGGAAGGACCAAAACCGGCACCGTACCGTTTCCGGATTCAGACCGGGGAGGACAGTTACGAATTTTCCTACAATGTCAGCACGGTCTCGGCGAACCGCGACCTGATGTATAAACTTTCAAACTTTATCAACCGCTCGGATATCCATATTCACGCAAAGGTCGAGGATGACGCGGAGGACGGAACCTCCCGCATCGTGCTCTCCTCGGAGGATACTGGTCTTGCCGAAGGGCAGGCGATGGCGTTTTCCATCTCCGATTCCGCATCTGGCAACACCCCCACGCCAGGTCTTGTCAGCTATTTTGGGCTTGACCATGTCACACAAAAGCCGTCCAATGCCAGATTCAGCATCGACGGCAGGGAAAAGACAAGCATGGGCAACTCGGTTGTTTTAAACCGCGACCTTTCCCTGACGTTCCATAAAAAAACGAAGCGTGAAGTTACCATCAGCCCGGAGACCGCCGGGGAGCAGGCTATCAGCGAGCTTGCAAATTTCATGGAAAGTTACAATGCACTTCTGAACCTGACCCGCAATGGCTTACCCGGCAACCGCCGCTCCTCCCGTCTGCAAAATGACCTGACCCATATCCTTTCCACGGATATCGAGGAGCTAAGCCGTTCCGGCATACGGCGCAATGAAGATTTTACCCTCTCCATTGATTCCTCGACGATAAAAAAGCCGGAGACGATGCAGCATTTAAAGACACTCTTTGAGGAGCCGGACGGCCTGTTCGCAAAGCTCTCCCGCAAGATGTCGGATATCGCTCTCAACCCGGTTGATTATGTGGACAAAGTGATTGTCACTTACCCAAACACGGCAAGAGCCGGCTTCTCGAACCCGTACCTGACTTCGATTTACAGCGGTATGATGTTTAATTCCTACTGCTGACGCTCCCATTTTCCGAAAGGTGGCATTTATGAAAAAAAAGAATTTGATTCATACAGCAATGATGGCAGCATTTTTTTTGCTGCCATCATTGCTGTATCACCCAGGATTTTCCACTTCATGCGCCGGGGCGCAGCCGCCCTGTCCATCCCTTCTGACCGCGTCCGCGCTGTCCGCCGCCATTGCTGACACGGCAACGGACAGTGCGCAGGGGGAATTTGCAGAGATTATCCTTCTTCTGAAAGAGGATGCGGATGCTGCGCAGGAGGCTTCCTTCTTTTCACTTTTCCCGTCCGGCTCCATCCTCTGGCATGAAAACGGCGCCGCGCTCGTCCGCGTCCCGGCTGCCTTTGCCGATGTCTGGCTTGCCCGTCTGCGCAGCAATGCGATTGTGGCGGCGGCCGACTATGATGCGCCGCTCACCCCGTTTGCCATTTCCGAAGACGCTTATTCGGATGCCCAGTGGGGATTACATAACACCGGCTCCTACAGCTACATTGCCGACATGAACACCTCAACAGTTCTAAGTACCGAGGATATCGATATGAATGTCCTGGAAGCCTGGGAGCTTTATCCTACCCTCCTTCCTTCTTCCCGCGAGGTTGTGGTGGCGGTCATTGATACGGGGGTTGACACGAAGCACCCCGACCTTGCCGCGAACATCTGGGTCAATCCGGGGGAGATTCCGGGGGATGGCATTGACAATGACAACAATGGCTTTATTGACGATATCGAGGGTTGGGATTTCTACAACGGGGACAACACCGTATGCCACTACGCGGCGGACGGCATCCACACGCTAGAATCCGACAACGATGACCACGGCACCCATGTCGCGGGCATTCTTGCGGCAGTCAAGGACAACGGCATCGGCATTGCGGGTGTTGCATCCTGCACGAACATCAAAATCATGCCGCTCAAAATCCACGGCGGCGCAAAAGGCTCCGGCACGATTGCCAATGCCGTGCGCGCAATCCGCTACGCCACCGCGATGGAAGCTGACATCTGCAATATCAGCTGGGGCACCTCAAAGACCAACACCGCCTTAGAGGAGGCAATCCGCCAGTCCGACATGCTCTTTGTCTGCGCGGCAGGCAATTCGGGCACAAACAACAACAGCGCCCCCGTCTATCCGGCGAACTACGAGCTTGGCAATGTTTTGTCCGTGACATTCCTTGATGCCAGCGGAAACCTGTCGGCAAAGTCCAATTACGGCACCTCAACCGTTGACTTAGCAGCACCTGGCATCCATATTTACAGCACCTGCGTTGGCGGCTATGTGTCGCTCTCCGGCTCCTCCATGGCAGCACCACATGTTACCGGTGTTGCGGCACTGCTTTATTCCTTCAGCGAAAATCTCTATCCTTCCAACATCAAAGAGATTATTACCGAGACGGTAAAACCGATTGCGTCGTTGGAGGGAAAATTAAAACACGCCGGAATACCGGATGCGTTTTTTGCAATTGCTTCCGTTTCCGCGCTCAAGCGGGACTACACGGCTCCGGTGCTCTCCTTTTCGCCTGGCTTTTCCGAGGGCAGGCTCACACTGACGGTATCCGCCTCCGATATTGGGGGTTCCGGTATCCGGACAATCTGCTACGCCTATGGCATCCGCGAGCTCAGCTCTTTTCGCCATGGCACGACCGATACCCCGCTTGCGCCGGGCGACACGCTCTCGTTTGCAAAAGCGGGCGATTACACTTTCTATGTCAGTGATTATGCGGGCAATGAGCGCGCCGTCATCTACCATCTCGCCGATGACACCACCGCGCCAAAGATTTCCGCAAATTATGATGTTTCCTACAACCGCAGTTCCTTTGCGGTCAGGGTCAATGTCTCCGACACACAAAGCGGTGTCCGGACGGTAAAATATGCTCCCGGAGAACAAAATGTAGATTATTTCCGCTCCGGCAGCCAGGGAATTACCTTAAACCCCGCGGACGGGCTTGACAGCTTTTCCGTAAAGGAAGGCGGAATTTACACCATCTACGCCGCCGATTACCGCGGCAACAAAACAGTCCAGACAATTGATTTGCGCATTGTCCCTGCAGCCACAATGGCTTTGGCTACAACAAAAAAGACTTTGGTCGTAGGCGATTCATTTTCTCTTCTCACGACACTCACGCCCGTCTACACAACGGACAAACTGCAATTCAGCAGCTCCAAAACCTCTGTCTGCAAGGTGAGCGCATCCGGTAAAATCACTGCCATCGCGCCCGGAAAATCGACCATTACCGTGACGACTTCCGGGGGTATCCGCAAAAAATGTGTTGTGACGGTCAAGGCTGCGAAGTAAGGGAAAGGAGGTTTTATTCTATGCCCAACCGCGAAATCATTATCCCATCCGAGGGTTCTTTGGAACATTTCCCTTCCGGACTACAGGAATTGTATCTGACCATGACGGAAGGTCCACGGAAAATCAGTGAGAAACTTACAGAGAAAAATCTAAAACTGCTGCTGCGCAAAATACACCATAAAAAGACAATGGAAGCATACTTATGGTGGAATTCCGACGAAGAAGGAGATTTCTTCAACATCGAAACAAACCCTGACTGGATTGCCTTCCAGTATGTTTTCCATGACGGTATGGAGGATGGCTGCTTTTATTCCTGTTTTAATCCCGCTTATCTGGATTCGGAAGAAGAATCCGAAACGGGTACCTTCTATGGGTGTTTTATGCCGCTGCGGTATACCATGTACGACCCAAAGCTTGCAGCAAAATGCGTGGAATACTTCGCGAGAACCGGAAAGCTTTATCCTGGTACGGCTTGGTTAAAGGAATCTTGCTCTTGAAATGTTTCAACTGCCACACCGGAAAATCTTTTCTCCGATGTGGCAGTTTTGCTTACTCTTTATCAAGTTCGGATGTACAATGCGGGCACCGAGTCGCTTTGATGTCGATGACGGACATGCAGTGCGGACATTTCTTTGTTGTCGGCGCTGCCGGCGCTTCCTCTTTCCTTAAGCTGTTCATCGCCTTCACGATGAGAAATACGACAAACGCCATGATGATAAAATTCAGCACACCGGAAAGGAAGGTGCCAAAATTGATTGTCGCAACACCTGCCTCCTGCGCCAGCGCTAATGTATCATACTTCTTTCCATCCAGCGCGATAAACCAGTTGGAAAAATCGAGTTTCCCCGTAAACAGACTCAGGAATGGCATGATGATGTCATTGACAAGTGAGTTTACAATTGAGTTGAACGCCCCGCCGATGATGACACCGACCGCTAAGTCCATCATGTTCCCACGGAGGGCAAACTTTTTGAATTCTTTGAGCATCTTATGTCTCCTTTCTTATTCAAAGTTCCGCATAGCTCCCCCGGCACCCAAGTACGGCAGAGGGATTTTTGTCCACTTCTTTCCCAAAAATCCCTCGGGGGCACCTGGGGGGAGCTATGCTGTTTTTAAAGTTCCGCATAGCTCCCCCGGCACCCAAGTACGGCAGAGGGATTTTTGTCCACTTCTTTCCCAAAAATCCCTCAGGGGCACCTGGGGCGGATATCAAGGACATTATAATGATTTCTTTTGAAAATTGCAAGATAAACTTGCATATTGGATTGAAACACGATAAACTAACTAAGGATAACTACACATAAAATCGAGGAAAGAGGGAATGACTATGAAACTTTGGGGCGGACGTTTTACGAAGGAAACGGATGCGCTTGTGCACAATTTTAACGCATCCATCTCCTTTGACCAGAAATTTTATCAGCAGGACATCAAGGGCAGCATCGCCCATGTCACTATGTTGGAAAAGCAGGGGATTTTGACAGCGAAGGAGTGCGAGGATATCGTAGCCGGGCTGGAAGGTATTCGGAAGGATATTGAGAACCAGACACTGGTGATTGATGGCTCGCAGGAGGATATCCACAGTTTTGTCGAGGCAAATTTAATCGCACGCATCGGGGAGACCGGAAAAAAACTGCACACCGGACGCAGCCGCAACGACCAGGTGGCGTTGGACATGAAACTCTATGTGCGCGATGAGCTTGTGGAGATGAACCATCTCCTGAAAACGCTTTTAAACGAGCTGTATCAGCTGATGTCAAACAATACGGATACTTTTATGCCAGGATTTACGCATCTGCAGAAGGCGCAGCCAGTAACATTGGCGCATCATCTTGGCGCGTATTTCGAAATGTTTCAGCGCGACCGCAGCCGCCTGTGCGATATCTACGCGCGCATGAATTACTGCCCGCTCGGCTCCGGTGCCTTAGCAGGCACGACCTATCCGCTCGACCGCGCCTACACCGCGGCTCTGCTTGACTTTGACGGTCCGACCTTAAACAGTATGGATTCCGTGTCCGACCGCGATTACATCATTGAAATGCTTTCCGCGCTCTCCACGATTATGATGCATTTAAGCCGTTTCTGCGAGGAAATCATTATCTGGAATACGAATGAATACCGTTTTGTTGAGCTTGACGATGCGTATTCGACCGGAAGCAGCATCATGCCGCAGAAGAAAAACCCGGACATTGCCGAGTTAATCCGCGGCAAAACCGGGCGTGTCTACGGTGCGCTCGTCTCGATTCTGACGACAATGAAAGGGCTTCCGCTTGCCTACAACAAGGATATGCAGGAGGACAAGGAGCTTACCTTTGATGCAATGGATACCGTGAAGGGCTGTATCGCGCTTTTTACCGGAATGCTCTCCACGATGAGCTTCAACAAGGAGGTGATGGAGGCAAGCGCGAAGAACGGCTTTACGAATGCCACCGATGCGGCGGATTACCTTGTCAACCGCGGCGTACCATTCCGCGATGCACACGGCATCATCGGGCAGCTGGTGCTTGCCTGCATTGAAAGAGGATGTTCGCTGGACGAGCTCCCGCTTGCGGAATACAAAAAAATCTGCCCGGTATTTGAGGCGGATATTTATGATGCCATCAGCATGAAGACCTGCGCCGAAAAGCGCAACACCATCGGCGCGCCGGGGACAGAGGCAATGGAGGCTGTGCTTAAGGCATATGGGGAATATCTGGATGCGATGAATCTTTGTGATACCATAAAGGGGAATGGCAAAGATTAAAACGAAAAAAGCTGCACCGAATATGGAAATCCCATATCGGTGCAGCAAAACTTTTCCCTTCTTTCACACGACCTCATCCGCCGGAATCGAATTCAGCTTCTGAATCGTCCTCTGCAGCGCATCTTTCGAGTTTTTCCACGGGTCATTCACATGTGTATGGTCAAACTTATCTACAAACCATTCCAAATCATCCCGGACACGTTTCAAATTCTCAAGGTAAACTTTATTCAGGACGGAAAGGAACTCCTCACACATTTTTCCCGAGAGGTGGCGTGGTGCCATCTCGTAAAGCAGCGCATAATGGCGGTTGCAAAAGCCCTTGCACGCCGCAAATTTCCTGCGGAAGTCCTCGTCTGTGTCGTACAGGTAAAAAACCGTGACAAGATAGCGCTCAAATGTATTTGCCATGCGGCCACAGATATAGCAGGAGGCATCCAGCTCATCCATGTAAGCCTTTACGCCGGACGTTTCCCGCTTTCGGAAAAAACCGCCCGGGGCGCGCCCGCCCTTCGCAAGCTTTTCTGCGTTTTTTATCACCTGTTCCGTGTGGGTCTGTAACATCAGCGCAAGCCCTAAGCGGTTCTGGTTTTTGTACAGGAGTTTTACATGTTTGTCACAAAATCCGGTGCGATTCGTCTGCATACGGATATCGTCCTCCATGTAGCTTGGTCCCATCGTAAAGTCGATTGCCGCGTTCTGCAGGGAGCGGTACATCTCACAGACCGGACATTCGCAATCCTTGTCAAACTCGTCGTTCACCGGGATTGTATAGAGCTGTTCCTTCATCCACTTTTCCTTTCTAATAAAGTTCCGCATATCCCCTCCTGACCCCTTTCACGGCAGTGGAATTTTTTCTCCGCCCTGCTCCAAAAAAACTCCACTGGGGGTTGTACGGGGATATGCTGTTTTTTAGTTCCGCACCTCGAAGGTCAGCTTCTCTTTTAATTCCATCGATTTTTGCTTGATGCGGTCATTCGCATTCTTGGAGACAAGTACCCTTGCTACCCAGCGCTTTGCGTCGTCAATATGCCCAATCCTGCGCGCCAGCTCTGCGACAAGGTAGCAGACGGTATTCTCGTCCATACCGCACATCGGGAATGCTTCCTTCGGGAATGCTTCCAGGAAACCATTGTACGCATTTTCAAGGAACTCCAATTCCTCCGCCGCGAGCTCTTCCTTCTGCTTTGTATAATCCGGTAAATCTTCCGAAAGGCTCTCCGCCTTCCCGCGCAGAATCCATGCGGTCTTTAAGCAGGTATATGCCTTCTCGCTTGACTTCGCCCTCTTTACAACCGCGTTTGCCAACGCCAGTTTGTGCTTCGTGATTGCCTCGTCGTAGGTCACAATGTCGGACTCCTGCTTCAGCCCGCTGAAATTCTCCGAAATATTCTGCTTAATCAGCTTCGCCTGCGGTCCTGTCATATAATTAAAATAACGGTTCAGCGCCGCATAACCACAGTTCGGGCACGCAACCACATCATATTTTAATGAATCCACTGCCTGGTACTTCGGGCGCAAATCGGAATCCGCCGCTATCAGCTTGATTTTCCCTGTCTTGATTGTCTTTGCCTTAAATTCCTTGTCACACACCGGACAGGTAAAATTCTTATCAAAAAGCAAATCCGCTTCATTGATTTCCGGCTTCTCTGTTGCTGCCTGAGGCTTTACCTCCTCCTTCTTTTCCTCGTTCTCATATACCTCCATGTTTGAAATTTTGCCAAGTCCAAGGGAGTCCAACCCTGAAAATAAATTATTTGCCATTTTTTTCCTCTTTTCTCCGCGCAAGCGGTATCTCAATCAATTTTCTTAATTCGGCTTGTAGCTGCTTTTTAATGACACGATACGGTTGAACACAAGCTTATCATCCGTCGAATCCTTATAATCCACGCAGAAAAATCCGTTCCGCAAAAACTGGAAGCTGTCGTATGCCCCCGCCCCCGCAACTGCCGGTTCCACATAGCAGTTATCCATGATTTTAACCGAATCCGGGTTTAGGTTCATGGAGCCGTCCTCCTCGTTGTAGACACCCTTTTCCTCATCAATCAGGTTCTCATACAGGCGCGCCGTCACCCTGACCGCGTGCGGCACGGATACCCAGTGAATCGTTCCCTTGACCTTGCGCCCAGTAAAGCCCGAACCGCTCTTTGTCTCCGGGTCATACGTGCAGTGGATTTCCGTCACATTGCCCGCCGCATCCGTCACATAATCCGTGCATGTCACAAAATAGGCATTCATCAGCCGTACTTCATTGCCCGGATACAGGCGGAAATACTTTTTCGGCGGCTCAACCATGAAATCCTCCCGCTCGATATAAAGCTCCCTGCAAAATGGTATCTCGCGCGTTCCCATCTCCTCATTTTCCGGATTGTTCTGCGCGGGAAGATACTCCACCTGCCCTTCCGGGTAATTCGTGATAACCAGCTTTACCGGGTCAAGCACCGCCATCAGCCTTGGGCGCTTTAATTTCAAATCCTCGCGGATACAGTATTCAAGCATTCCGTAATCCGCGGAGCTGTACGCTTTCGAGACACCGCTAAGCTCCATGAACATGCGGATGGATTCCGGGGTGTAGCCCCGCCTGCGCAGCGCGCTGATTGTGACAAGCCTTGGGTCATCCCAACCATCCACGACGCCGTCCTCCACAAGCTTTTTGATATAGCGCTTGCCGGTCACCACATTCGTCAGGTATTGCTTTGCGAACTCAATCTGCTTTGGCGGGTTCTCATACTCAAGTTCCCGCACAACCCAGTCGTAAAGCGGCCTGTGGTCCTCGAATTCCAGCGTGCAGATGGAGTGGGTCACGCCCTCAATCGCATCCTCAATCGGGTGCGCAAAATCATACATCGGGTAAATACACCATTTATCGCCCGTATTGTGGTGGCTCATATGCGCCACGCGGTAAATGACCGGATCCCGCATATTCATATTCGGGGATGCCATGTCGATTTTCGCGCGCAGCACCCTTTCGCCGTCCGCGAACTCCCCGTTTTTCATGCGCTCAAACAAATCAAGGTTTTCCTCAACGCTGCGCTCCCGGTATGGGCTGTTCCTCCCTGGCTCCGTGAGCGTGCCGCGGTACTGCTTCATCTCCTCCGCGTTCAAATCACACACAAAGGCTTTCCCCTTCTTGATCAGCTTCACCGCGCACTCATACATCTGGTCAAAATAGTCCGACGCGAAAAACAGGCGGTTCTCAAAATCACCGCCAACCCACCGGACATCCCGGACGATGGATTCTACAAATTCTGTTTTTTCCTTTGTCGGATTGGTATCATCAAAACGGAGGTTAAATTTCCCGCCATACTTTTTTGCAAGCCCATAATTCAGCAGAATTGATTTGGCATGTCCGATGTGAAGATAACCGTTCGGCTCCGGCGGAAAACGCGTCACTACCTGCTTGCAGCGGCCTTCGCTGATATCTTTGTCAATGATTAACTCAATAAAATTTTTGGAAACTACTTCATTTTCTGTCAATGTTTCCTTGCTCTCGTCCATTTCCATCATCCTCCACAAAGCTGTAATTATCTATATGATATCACAAGATTTGGATTTCGTAAAGTGGAAATCCCCCCAAGTCCTTCATTTTTTCCGTTCGGCAGAAAGCTAGGCGGCCTATTGTGTAAAAACGCTTCCTGCCCCGCACAACCAGGCAGGGAATGTTTTTCTCTGATACGTTCCTGCGCACAAAAAAAGACCCAGGTCAGCCAAAATCCCCGGGTCTTTTTATAATGTCCATCAATAGAAGATATGGCAGCCTATTACCGTGTAGGATGCCCCTTTGTTATTGCACTTTGCTTTCGTGCTGCTAATCCCCATGTTAAAGTACAGGTAAGAGTCATCAATGACCTTCTTGCCCTCTAACGCTTCCTTTGCCGCTGCAATGCAGCCCTCCATCTGTTCCTCCTGCCACTCCTTATCGTAATTTCCGGTCTGGTACATCGTTAATACCTTTTCATAATTACTGCCCTTTGTCGTCCACTTCCCGTTCGACTTTACATAGACCGGACTGAACTGGCGGCCCCAGCGCTCACAATCGTAAATGGCCTCCTTAATCGTGGTCACATGGTCAAAAATATCGCTCTCCACGCGGTTCATAATAACATTTGCCACCGCGATTTTCCCCTTTTTCTCCTGGTTTCCCGCCTCACAGTAGATGATGCATGCAAGATACATCAGCTCCTCCTGTGTATATTTCGGAAGCTTTGCCTGCTCATTCTCGATGGTCGCGCTTACGGAACTTGTGATGGAACTTTCCAGGACACTCATCAGGTTTACCACCTCGTCCGCCAGCTCCTCCATCGCCGCACCGTCCAACTCCTGCCCACTTCCGACAGCCTCATCCGCCCCGCTCTCCGGTACTGTGGCGTCCTGCTCCGTCTGTACTTCTTCCAGAACCTGCGCATCCGCCCCTTCTGCAAACACTGCCATGCCCTTAGAGGCAAACACCGTGCAGCAAACCAATCCCATCAAAACCAGCTTTTTTAACTTCATTATGAAATCTCCTTTAAATACATTTTGCAAATGATTACGAAATTATGATACTTCGTAATAATTCGTTGCAATTTTGTAACAATTTCGTAATATATTATAACAGAGATTTCACCGTTGTCAAGCATTTTATTTTTCCCGGGCTTCCTTCCGCGGTTTTATGGCGGTTTTGTCCGTAACATTTTCCACCGCTTACGGCATTCTATTTCCCCATTTCCTTCCGGTACTGCGCCAGCAGTAAATCGACCATGCGCCCGTAACTCTGCACGCCGTCTGCCTGATTGTTTGCCTTCAGATATGCATCGTTAATTTTCTGCGCCGTGTTGCTGACCGGCTTATCCTTAAATTCCGCCCAGTATTCCGAGTTGGCGCGCAGGTCACGCGAAACACCATCCGAATAATAAGCCCGCGCCTCATAATACAAATCCGCATCCTTCGCGTAGAGCGCGTTGCCCGAAAGAATCAGCGCCTCCATCAGCCCACTGTAGCGAAGCTCTGTGCTGTGCGATACCTGGCAGGCAAGATAGGAAATATAATTCGCCTCGTCCTCGCGGATAAAGCCCTTTAAATGTGCCAGTTCATGGCACATTGTCGAGCCGATGGAATAATCTGGTATGTCGATATTGACATTCGCTTCCATCGTAAATGGACAGAAAATTCCCGTCAGTTCCGTCTGCGACATGATGTGTGAAAAATAGATGTGCTTCGGCTGCGGGCAGTACCCGGCAAAAATATCATACTGCTTCGCCAGCTCGCCAAACGCTGCCACCGCTTCTTTGCCCAACTGCTTTTCGCTCATGGAAAGCTCATACACACCATCCTCATTCTCGAAGTCATTCAGCTGTCCGCGCACCTCGCTTGTTTCCTTTGCAAGCTTTACGACCAACCCGTAAAGCTCCTCCTTCGTCGCAGGCTCCACCGTAAGCCCTAAATACGATGCAACCGGGTAGCGGTAATAATTGACGGAACAGCCTATCACAAGCAAAAATACAACCACCGAAACAATGCAGCCAACATTTAAAAATGCCTTCGCAAGACGGAAGCGCCGGTCCTCCTTCCGCCGAATCATGCGCACCGCGAAAAAGACAAGCAAAAACAGAGCCAGAAACGGCAGCGCCACAATCCCGAACTCCATCAGGGAAAATGGAAGCAGCCCCGTGATATGGGACATCACCCACGAAAGCCCGACAAAAACCCCCCGGGCAAACACATGCTCCGCAATTTCCTCCGAGCGCGACGCCGCAAAAAGTGACAGGAGCGCAATCGGCAGGAGCAAAAGTATCCATATCCGCTTTAATTTCAGAAAACGTTTCATCGCATTCCTTCCGTCAATTTCAAAAACTCGTCAATCCGGTCCGCATAGCTTTGCAGGCTCTTGCGGAAAAATTCCGGATTTGCCAAATCAATATCCGCCAGACGCGCGGCATCCTCCACGCTGCAGACCGGCGTTGCTTTTAACAGCGCACGGTACTTCGGCAAAAACGCCTCCCCTTCCTCCTTGTATTTCGCGTACAGGCCGCGCGCAAACAAACCGCCGAACGCATAAGGGAAATTGTAGAAATTAAGCCCCGCCGAGTAATAATGCCCCTTGCAGACCCACATATAAGGATGTAAAAGACTGTGGTCAAGTCCATCCCCATATGCCTCCTTCTGCGCGGTAAGCATAAGCTCCTTTAACTCGTCCGCAAACAAAAATCCGTCCGCCTTTTTCTCAAACACCGCCGTCTCAAACCGATAACGCGAATAAATGTCACACATAATCTGTGTTGCGTCCTGCAGCTGGCTTTCAATCAAAGCAATGCGCTCCTGCCCCTGCGCCGCCTCAATTGCAGCATCCATAACAACCGTCTCGTTGAAGTTTGATGCCGTTTCCGCAACCGGCATCGGGTAACCGGTATTGCCGATGCGGTTATCAAAAATCTGCTCGTTGTGATATGCATGCCCAAGCTCGTGCGCCAATGTTACGACATCGCTTAACGAACCGTCAAAATTGGTCAGGATGCGGCTCTGGCGCAGGCAATACACATCCGCACAGAACGCACCGCCCCGCTTGCCCTCCCGCGGATAAAAATCAATCCACGACTGGTCAAACGCACGCTTCACCATACCGGCAAGGTCCGGGGCAAATCCGGAAAAAATCCCAATCAGATAATCCCTTGCCTCCTCCGCCGTAAAGGTGCGGCCACTCTCCCCCATCGGCGCAAACAGGTCATACCACGGCAGACCGTTTTTATGCCCAAGCAGTTCCCCTTTGCGGCGCAGATACTGCCAGAATTTCGGGAAATACTCCTTCATCGCCGCAAACATCGCGTCCAGTGTCTCCCTCTTCATGCGGGATTTCTTTAATGTCATCTCAATCGGCGAAGCATAGCCGCGCAGCCCTACCATCGTAAGCACCTGCTATTTGATATTGTTCAGCGAAAATGCAATCGCGTCCTTAATCTTCTCATAGCTTGCAAGCTCCGCCTCGTAGGCTGCCCTGCGCACGGACTCTTCCTTCGCATAAGCAAGGTTGCGGATGGCAGAGAGTGTCGTCTGTTTGCCGTCGTATTCCACCTTCAGCATGGACGTCAGATAGCCGTGCTGCCTTGCCCACGCCGAGGCACCCGAAAGGTCAAGCTTTGCGATGATATCCTCCACTTCCTCGCTGCGCTTATGCGCCGCAAACTCCTTGATGCGCCGCAGGCGGTACGCGTACTCGCCAAGCAGCTCATCCGAGGCAATCAGGCTTTCCAAATCCTCCACCTGCGCCACAAAATGCTCAAACGCCGTTGCCGCCTTCGTATTTTCGTTTAACAGCTTCTCAATTTTCTCCATGTAAGCCACTGCATTTTTGTCTGCGCTGTTGACCGACTCCGCGAGCGAGCAGAACGAATAAAGCTTGTAGGTAATCTCCGATACCGCATCCCCCGCCAAAAGCTGGTTATGTATGCTTTGCGCCGGGTTTGCCGCATCAAGCGCCGCCGCTTTTTCGTTGTAAGCCTCTACCAGCTCCTTCAAACGCTCCAAATCGGCAAGAAATGCCGGGTCTTCATATCCGCTGTACAATTCCTTCAAAGACCATTCACTGTTCATAATTCGCCTCCAATATGATTTTTTGTTGTGATGTGGTGCCCTGCATGGGCAGAAGCAGTACCCTGGGGCGGTATGGCTCCTGCACGGGCAGGGCACCAATAATAACTATAGGATATTGTAGCACAAAATCACGCCTTTGGAAAGTGCCTGCTGTCCCGGTTTCTGTGGAAATATATTTCTGTGTTGTATTTTTCTTCATTTCAAGGCTTTTTTGTGTGTTTTTGTCTTCTTCCAGCGTTTTTGAAAAAATGCTTAAAAAAATGCTTGCATTTTCGTTTTACTTGTGATATTATAATACCCGGACTTGCAAAAGAGTTCGCTGATGTGGCTCAGTCGGTAGAGCGTCGCCTTGGTAAGGCGGAGGTCACGGGTTCGATTCCCGTCATCAGCTTTTTTTATTTTAACGGAAATCTACAAAAACAGCCATCTGCCCGGAACCCGAAATGATAAAGCCCTATACTATGACTGTACGAATTCCTACCCCAAAACGGGGCAAGAATACTCCATAGCCAACATAAACACTGGATTCGCGAGATATTCTGTCTAATTTTCCTGCCAAAGATGGAATCTTAACTTTTGGCAGGAAAAATTTATACAACCCTTATCACTCACTCGCAATCACACCAAACCGGATAAGAATCGGATACAGATAGCTCCCGGCACCTGGGATGCCCAGGGCTTTCGGTCCTTTCACGCGCCCATCGTTTTCCATCCGTTGAAGCGCTTTCTTATAAGCAAGGTCAACCGTACTCCGGCTGATGCTTTTTCCCTTTTTTCCAGTCTGCGTGATAATCCACATTTCATTGCCGAAACCGGAAATACCAATACCATGATAATGCCTGCCACTCGCCCCAGCTTCTCTGCTTATCTCATACTTAAACTTTGTAGCTCCAATCTTATCCTTGCCACGGCCAGATGTCTGAAATATGTAACCCTCAAAAGCAATCACTGCTTTCCACAGCCACAGGCTCTCATCCTGCATGCTTCTGTGTGCCTTCAACTCCGCTATCACCTTTTTCCGCTCGCGGTATCGTTTCCCTTGCTCCGAAAACAGTGTTGGATCCGGAAGATTGTATGCACCTTTCTTATAAGGAAGATACGAGTAAACGGATGCCTGTCCTAAACCCAGTTTCTCCATAATCTGCGGTATGCTCCATCCCTCCCCATCCAGTTTCTGAACTGCCCGTGAAGTTGGTGATGTGAAGAAATCCGCAGTGATTAGGAGTTTCCGCGCCCTCAGCAGTGTGGTTTCCATGGCATCCGCAATTTCTGTTAATGTTGGCAATCCCGGACTGCGCTCGTTATCATCAAACGGCTCAACTGCCAATTTTACAGCGGACTGGATGAGGTTCTGTATTTTATTTTCCCGGTTGTATCCTGGTTTTTTGAGTGGTCTTCCAGACGTTAATTTCATCGTGGTGTCCTCCATTCGGTTTTTCTTGTTATTCTAATCCAGAAGGGTAGAGGTTGTCAAATGTTTTCTTGGTATTCTAATTTAACCTGTTGTGCCAGATTAAGATAAAATAGCACAACAGGTTAAATTACATGGTGCCAGCACCATGTAATTTAAGGACATTAACAAGGAATATATCCATTCACCACTTTCCACTCCCCTAATCAACAAATATGAAAGTTCTCATTTCGTTGTAATCTCTTCCGTTGCAAAAATCTTGCTGCATAATTCAAAATATTCATCATAAGATATTTCCGTTCCATTCAATGTATATTTTTCTTTGCCCTCCACATTATCTTCATCAACAAGTTCTTCATGAAAATTCATTTCTGCAACTAAATTATCTGCCCCTTCAAATTTTTCCATATGGTATGCTTCATATCCTGTATGCATTCTGTTGCTGTACATAATCCATGTGGAGCCATTATAAACAACATAGGAAAGCACAAGAGAATCACCCTCTCCCACGGCAAATTCATAAACCTTGTCATCACGCGCATCAAGGTATATTCCGCCATAAGGTCCGCAAATAATCAGTTCGTTTTCTCCATCATTGTCAAGATCGACTCTTTCACCAATGGAATAGGAATCCCATTCACCAGAATCCATATCGAAATCGGTAATATAGAATGCCGAATTCCCGGAACTGATTGCACTTATTGATCCGTTGATAAACAAATCTAATAATTCTTCTGTTGTCATTTCTGTGTCTATATTCTCACCTGTTTGTGCATTGGATTCTTTTGCACCAATGGTTTTATCTGCCAGTTCATATACCCTTGCTTTCGTCAGCTCTGCTGCTTTCGCTGCCTCCAACGACGGCTGTATGCTTCCGCCCCCACACTCCTCTCCAACGATTCGCACTTCCTCGTCCTTGTATGCAATCCACTCCCTTTCCTCTTCCCGCAAAACTTTCATGTCCTCTTCGTTCAGGTTCGCTTCCAGCAGTTCCCATACAATATTCAGGGTATCGTCCCAGAGTTGGTACATCTCTGCGGCGGTTAGATTCATATCCATTTGCGTGTCGGCTTCCTTCTGTTTTTTCTCTATTTCTTTCTCCCGCTCCTCGGCACAGGAAATCTCCGTGGCGATTCTTCCAGAAAGGCTCTGCCAGGAGGAATCCTCCGGTGTATCATCAGATTCCCCTGTCAGATTTTCCAGTGTATCATCCGGCAAACTCGTACCACCCGGGTCAGCAATGTTATCCTTTTGTGTTCCCTCACCGCCTGCGGTATCCGTCCCCCCTGGTGTACTGTCCACAATGTTTGCCTTATCATCTTCAAGGTTCTTTGTCCGGCCGCAGGATGAAAGTGTAAATAACGCCACTCCCGCCGCCACTGCCACTGCCATTTTTTTCATCGATGATTGCCTCCCTGTTTTATCAAATATAGCGAACGCTTTCTTTATACCACACCCGGGGAAAAAAAGAAATACCACCTGCACAAACGACACAATTTCTGCGCAAACGACACAGTGCAAATGACACTGCGCAAACAACAAAGCGCGAACGGCGCAGCTCAATCACCAAACCACATCCGCCACTGAAAAAACACTTTCTTAAACTCCCTGCCGTGGGTTCTCCCAATCACAACCTTCATCCCATTGCAGAGCGTAACCTCACGGCTGTTTACCCCTTCAATATATTTCAGGTTGATAATATAGGAGCGCTGTATATGATAAAAACCAAACTGGGATAAATCCTGTGCCGCTTCTGATATCCGCCCTTCGCAAAAATGTTCACTGCCATCCAACATCAGATACCGGAGCTTTCTTGTGTTTGTCTCAACCAAAAGAAGCTCCCCCAGATTGATTTTTATGCGAATCCCGGAAATATTACTAAGGCAAAGAAACCTGTCCTGAATCTTTGTTTTAAGAAAAAAATCAATTGCTTCATGGATTTCCTCCAAATGCTTTTTATCGATGTAGCGGAACGCATTTACCCGGTAACCCATCCTTGCCAGTTCCGTATGGGATGTTAAAAAACATACCTTGCATTTATTTCCCGCATTCATCAGTTTTTCCGCAATCGCAAAACCATCCTCGCCTTTTGCAAGTTCAACATCCAAAAACAGCAAATCCACATCCGTGTTCCCGGCAAAATCCTTCCCGCTGCCGTAGGAACGAATATTGCAGGGAATCTTATTATCCCTGCAATATTGCTCAATCATATCCTGTATTTTCTCCCTCCACACCGCTTCATCTTCTATGATACCTATCTGCATATTTTCCCTCATTCCTGCGCCGCTTTGCGCGTAACGAATCTATGCCAGACAGCGCGCAGGCACAAATCCCATAACCGAAAATCTAAATGTTCAAGCTTTATTCTCCCTTGGGATGGCAATACTGATTTTAAAGATTGCTTCCCCATCTTCCACCGCAGAATCCATATAGCACTCCCCATGATATTTTTCAACCACCGCAATTACATTCCTCAGACCAAAACCATGGTTCTCCTTATCCTCCTTCGATGTAATAAAAAAGCGGTTATTTGCATTTATTTTTTCCATTACACTGTTGCGGACAACGATAAAAATCTCCTTTTTATATTCCAAAAATTCCACCCTGACTTTCGGAACACTGGCTTTTATGGCCGCCTCCACCGCATTCTGCAATACATTTCCCATAAGCGATGTCACATCGACCATCTCAAGCGGCATTTTGCCCGTCAGCTTCCCGGATACAGAAAATTCAATGTTCTCCTTCTGCGCCAGATAAAAATAATAATTGATAATAACATCAAGAAAACTGTCCCCTGTATGAAGCTTTAAATCAAAGCCGTCCTGGATATCCCAGATAGTATCGACGTAATCTTTGGCATCTTCCAGCTTTTTCTCATTCATCAGTTCCCTGAGCACGCCAATATGGTTTACCAGGTCGTGCTTAAACTGCCGTATTGCCACGGACTGCTGTAACTGGTAATCATACTGTTGTTTTTGCATATGCATAAGGGATTGAAGTTCCCTGTTTTGTCTGCCCGACAATATATTTTTAATAGCAAGACTGAGCAGAAGAAAAATGGAATAATATACACCCACAATGCTGATAAAAAATATCGCATACGCATCCCATCCATACCTTGCACTATTTTCATCGAAAAAAATAAAAGCAAAATTGTAAAACATTTGAAAAATGCTGCCCTGCATGAGAAGCGCGAGCTTATATTTTAACCCGATATCACACAGATAGACTTCGTTTTTCCTAAGAAGCTGAAAATATATCAGCAGGTACACAAAAAACGAAATGAAATAGGCGGATTCCATCCACCATGTGATACCTGTATCCGCAATCCCCCCACCGATGAGCACAACCTGTATCAGCATTACGCTGAAGGTATCAACAATCCCGGTAAAATACATCAGTGCAGCACTTAATACGATAAGACGGGGCAGATGCCCTTCAAAAAATAAACTGATGGAAAGCACACTCCAAAATATATAAACAAAGGGGGAATTGATATCGAAATATGCATTGAAAAGACCCGCCAGCAACATCGTTAATCCCGACGCGCAAACCAACAATTTATTTTTTCTTGGATTTAATTTAAAGCCAAGGGAACATATCAACAGATAGATAAAATAATTTAAAATATTATCCACAATATAAATCATAGCCCTCTCCCCCCACAGGTCATTTGCCATATTCCGTATATTTTTTGTATTCCCGGAAGAAGACATGAGCCAAAAAACCATGCCGCCCATGTCTTCTTTTATACAATATTCTCCGGTTTAATCCAGCTCCAGTGCGCGGTTCATCGCCCGCAGAACCATATTCCCGTCCGCATCGTATACAATATCATAATTCCCGACGGTAAACTGTGCATATCCATCGCCGCACGCTTCCAGCGTTGCCTGCCCTGTAAGGAAACTTATGCCGCCTTCTTTCAGCAGTCCGTACCTTCTCAGGGACACCTCCTCTGTGTTTTTCTTCCCGTCGTAGCGCTCGCTCTCGCCCTCAAGTACCAGGCTGATTCCATTATCCAGCGTAAGCCACCAGCCTTCCATCACAGAATGGTTTTGGCAATACTGCTTTGATACCGAAACATTCTTCGCTGTATAGCGCACCGTTTTCTCCTCTGCCTGATAGAAAGAAACCTCCTCGTCTTCCTCGCCTAAGCCCTCTGCGCCCAGAATATAATCCCGAATCATAAAGCCATGGGAACCAAGGTAGTATATCTCAAATGCATCCGGTCTTGCCGGATAATTCGGAGCGGGATAGTGGTATGTCCCCACAAAATCCTCTTTTGGCAGATGTTCCTCCACCGTCACCCCATCCGTCTGGATGCTCACCAACGCATAGCCGTCGCCATAGCTTAGCATCTGTGTTGGCACAGTGCCATCCTGCATCAGGGCAGGGCTGCCGTCCGCCATGAAATAGCGGCTTTCATTGCCTTCCCCGGCATTTTCCGCCACGAAATAGTAAGGCAAATCCGCCCCGTCCCTGCCCACAAGCGTTCCGGTCTCCTCCCCTTCTATCCACAAAAAGCTCATCGTGCGGTCAGTATAATAGAGCTTATCCTTGTATTGGAATGCGAAAAGCTTTTCCGGGTCATAATCATCAAACTCATAGCTCGGATACCCCTTGTATAACATCACGCATTCCATATCTTCCCCGTCGCCAAACCGCTCTAAGAATTTCCCTGCGTCCAAAATCAAATCCCCGGTTTTTGAGAGCAGGCTCCTTTCCTCATAAAAATAGCGGACACCTGGCTGGCGCTCATTTTCATCCGGCAGAACCTCCGCGTCGGAGCAGGCAACCTGCTTTAAATTCAAATTCAAATCATAGATATGGTAAATCCGATAATATTTCGCAGAGCCATCCTCCTGCATGATATACATGTCATTGCTCTGCACATAGCAGTCACCTTCCTGGTGCATACACATATATCCTTCGTACATCGGCACATCATCGAGCAAAATTTCCCCGGCAGCATTATAAACCTTGCACCATTCCCGGTATTCATCCCCATCCTTTTCCCGGCGTTCCTCCTCGGTTGGGTATTTCCCGAAATAGCCCCTCACGGAATCCACAAGCCATGCGCCCTCAAACCATTCATCCTCAAGGAAGCACTGCCCCTGCAAATCATAAATCCGCGAAATATACTCCTCCCCGCCGTCCGGCTTCGCACGGTACTGAGCCACGGTAAGATACCTGCCATCCCATACGCCGCGTCCATCCACCATCGCATTGTAGAACGTCACGCACTTATTCCATTTATGGTCATACACAATCACTTTGCCATAGTCATATTCCCACGAAACATTCTGCTTCTGGAAAAAGATAAAATGCTGCCCTTCCTCCAAATCCGCTGTTGGCAAAAGTTCGATTTCCTTTGCGCCGCCCGCAACCGCCATTCCATCCCCAATCTGCGCCCCGTCCGGCATAATCACGGGCACATAGCCCAAATCAAGCACCATCTGCTGCCCCTCCTGCCCGGTCAGCCAGTCAAAAATCCGGTGCGCGCCCGAATCCTCCGGCTCATCCGGCCGGATTACCGCATAAAAAGCATTCGTGTACGGATAGCTCCCGTCGTAAATTGTCTGGGTTGACGGCAGCACGCCATCCACCCCCATAAATTTCAAATCCGGCAGGTGGTACATCTGGCTTGCGTAATAATAGACCGAATAGCCGAGTGTATTGTCATCGCCCGTAAAATTCAGCATCCCCTCCAGGATATCCGCCATCGTGCTGTAACGATAAATATTGTCGCCCTCCGCCATCGGGGTATCCCCCATGACAAGCTTTTGCATCAATGTCTGGCTTCCGGAACCCTCCGGGCGCTGGAATGCCAGCATTTCCTGGTTTTTGCCGCCAACCTCCGCCCAATCCGATACCCTGCCGGCATAAATCTCAACCAGCTGCTGTGAGGTCAGCGATTCTACCGGGTTTGCCGCGTTCGCCATAAAGACAAGCGCATCCAGGCCAATCGGTTTGATGGTCAGCGGCTTGGTCTGCATGCGCCGGATAATGGATGCGGACGGCTCATATACAATCAGCAAATCCACCTCGCCGCTATACAGGCGCGTGTAGGAATTGGTTGTCTTTGTATGGTTGATGACTTCCTTCGCCGCTTCCGCGTCCTCCCCGGTCACAAGGCAATAAACCGCCTCCGAGAGCGGTATGGTTGCCGTGGAACCGTCCACCGCCGGGAATTCCCCGCGCGTCATTGTCCCGGCAATTGACTGCACCGCATCAAACGGCACAGGCGTGACGGTAGCAAAGGTCAAATCCTCCTCCGCCTGCTCAGTCGGTACCGCGGTTGGCGTTATGGTTGGTGTCAGCGCCGGTGTCCCGGTCGGCATCTTTGTTGGTTCCGGTGCGGCCGTCGGTGTTCCCGTCGGCACTTCGCCCGGTGTTGCCTGCACCTTATCCCCCTCCGGCAAATCCACTTCCTGTTTCCCGCAGGCTGCCATGCACAGCATCAGAAGCAGCCCCACCCCTGCCATTCGTCTTATCCGCATTTTTTTCTTCATCTCAATACCCCTTCCTGCCATACCACGGCTCTGGCCATGATACTGCAATTCATCCTCTCTGCCAAAAAACGTCTGCCTGCCCCGTTTTTATTACATTTTTATTATACGCGGTCTGGTCGGAAATGTCAAGAATCAAGAAAAAAGGCGCATAGCTTCAGACCGCCAGCGCCAGTTTCCTCCGGATTCTCTGCAGTGCGTTGTCCACCGTCTTCGGGCTTCTGCCGAGGCGTCTGGCCACACGCACATAATTTTCCTCCTCCATATATGCTTTCAGCACTTCCATCTCAAAATCGCTCAGGCAGCTTTTCAGATGTTCCTCCATCTGCTGCTCGCTCTCGCGGTCAATAACGAGTTCTTCCGGATTGCCCGCAGCGTTCTGCAAATACCACCGAAGCGGCAAAAACTCCGCCCCTGCGATTCCTTCCACGTTATCCGCCCCTTCCTCATGCACTGCGGCATCAAAGGAAAGATAATCATTGAGCGGCTGGTTCTTGCGCGTATTTGAGGCGCGGATTGCCGTGTACATCTGCCGGGAAATGCAAAGATTTGCAAACGTCGCAAACCCCGCATTTTTCTCCCTGTCGTAATCGCGGATTGCCTTGTAGAGCCCAATCATCCCCTCCTGAATCAAATCCTCGCGGTCCCCGCCAATCAAATAAAGCGCATGTGCGTTTTTCCGCACCAGGTTCTTATAGCGGGTAATCAAAACCTCGGTCGCATATACATCCCCCGCCGCGTTTTTTTCCAAAAGCTGCTCATCCGACAAGCCCTCATATTCCCTATATTCCATGTACTCCTCCAAGTGCCGCCACTTTTAAATCCCAAGGCGCGCCAAAGAAACATCCCGGTATCCCGCTTCCAAAACATTGTACAGGACACATCCCTATCACGATTTTGCAAATTTCCTCTGCCTTACAATCTCGTAAGCCAAAACCCCCGCTGCCACCGACGCGTTCAGCGAATCAATGTTCCCGAACATCGGGATTTTCGTAATAAAATCACATTTCTCTTTCACAAGGCGGCTCACCCCCTCACCTTCGCTGCCAATGACCAGCCCAATCGGTCCGGTCAGATTTTGCGAATACATCAGCTCACCGTCCATATCCGCACAAACAAACCAGAGCCCCTGCTCTTTTAACTGCTCCATCGTCTGCACAAGGTTCGTCACTTTTGCAACTGGCACGTAATTGATTGCGCCCGCACTCGTCTTCGCCGCCGTCGCGGTCAGCCCCACCGCGCGGCGCTTCGGAATAATAATCCCATGTACGCCCGCCTGGTTCGCCGTGCGGATGATTGCACCCAGGTTATGCGGGTCTTCAATGCCGTCAAGCAGCAGTACGAACGGCGGTTCCCCCTTTTGCTTCGCCGCGCTTAAAATATCCTCGACCTGCGCGTACTCATATGCCGCCGCAAAGGCAATGACCCCCTGGTGCTTTCCGGTTTCCGACATCTGGTCAAGGCGCTCCTTCTGCACAAAGGAAACAATCGTATCGCCTTTTTTTGCCTCCCTCACAATCGTGCGCACCGGGCCGTCCTGGCAGCCGTCCAAAACAAAAAGCTTGTCGATTGTCTTCCCCGCGCGGAATGCCTCCAGGACTGCGTTTCTTCCCTCGATGGTCAATTCTTCGTATCTCATTTTTATATCCCTCCTCATCCTGCGCCGGCATCTTCGCTTCCCTGCGCTTCCTGCCCCTCTACTGTTTTTTGGGCTTCTTCCTTTTCCCGCCCTGCCTGCCCGCCCCCGGGGATGCCCGAGAGCGTATCCGTTCCCAATTTCACCAGTTCCATAAGCCGCTGCATCTGCCCTGTCAGATACAAAAACCCCATCAGCGCCTCAAACCCTGTCGCCACACGGTACTCCACAACGGAGGCATTCTTCGCGGTCGTGAAGGATTTCGCATTGCGCCCCCGCTTGTAATAGCTGTGTTCCTCGGGGGTAAGCGTCGGCTCAATCGCCTCCATAATCTGCTTTTGTGCCGCCGCCTTCACGAAACTGCTCGCCCTTTTGTGCAGCTTGTTCACCTGGCTGTTGCCGCGCTCCACCAGCATCGTGCGGATGACCAAATCATAAATCGCATCCCCGATGTAGGCGAGGGTAAGCGGCGAATACGTCCGGATATCCTGAACCGTCAAGCCATATACCCCGCGCACCATATCCGCAACGGTAATATTTCCCTCTTCCATATACAATGTCCAACTCCAAACCTTTGAATTCCCGGGCGGATTTTATAAAATCATCCCGCATCCACACACAGCCCTCTTTCGTCAGAGCTTCCCGCAATAACCGCATTTTCCGCCCGCGCACCCCTGCGCTTTCGCGCCCTCATCGTAAGCGTACACAACCCCTGCGTTGCCGGAATCCGCAAAATCCCCCGCCGAGATAAGAAGCGCCACCGCCTGCGCGGCAATCCCTTCCCCTGCCCCGGTAAAACCAAGGCCTTCCTCGGTCGTCGCCTTGATGTTGACCTGGTTCTTCTCAATGCCAAGCACCGAAGCAATATTTTCCGCCATTGTCGGCAGATATTCCGCCAGCTTCGGGCGCTGCGCAATAATCGTGGCATCAATATTGCCAACCAGATAATGCTCCTCCTGCAGCAATATTTTCACGCGGTCCAACAATTCCAGACTGCTGATGCCATGATACTGTTCATCGCTGTCCGGGAAATGCCGCCCGATATCCCCGAGTGCCGCCGCGCCAAGCAGCGCATCCATCACCGCATGCACCAATACATCCGCATCCGAATGGCCAAACAGCCCCTTTTCATATGCAATCCGCACACCGCCAAGCACCAGCTCCCTGCCTTCTGTCAGGCGGTGCACATCGTAACCGGTTCCAATTCTCATAGCCTGCCTCCTGCTCCTTAAAATTTTAATCGTGCCTTTTCCAGGTATTTTATCCCGTTTTTACCTGGCAAATACAGTGCAAAAACTATATCCCCCCTGTTTTGGCAGTGCACCATAACACTTGCCCGCCCGGCAAAGCGTTCCCTCCTCATTGCATCCCTGCCATTCCGCGATAACGGCATATGCAAAAAGAGAGATAAGTCACCTTATCTCTCCGAAAATAGCGAAGGGGGGATTTGAACCCTCGACACCACGGGTATGAACCGTGTGCTCTAGCCAACTGAGCTACTTCGCCAAATTACAGCTGTAGGCTGTAAAAATGGGGCCTATAGGGTTCGAACCTATGACCCTCTGCTTGTAAGGCAGATGCTCTCCCAGCTGAGCTAAGACCCCATTTTGTATGCCGCATAGGATTTTCCTTCCATTCTCTTGCGCGACCACAAAACGTATTATATCAGGAGTTTGTCCGTTTGTCAACTATTTTTTTGTCTTTTTCGGCTGCTTTTTTCGGCCGCGCACTGCCATAAGGAATGCCGCTGCAAAAACCAGGGATGCAGACCCCAAAATCCAGACCAACCGGGTAAGCTTTCTGTGCTCCCCCTTCACCTGCGCATATGCTGCGCGGTACTGCCCTGCCGCATCCGGCACTTCCCGGTGAAAGAGACTATAAAACTGCCACATCCTTCCAAAAAACTCTGCCGCATCCGAATGCGCATCGGAAAATGCCAGTCCATTCCTGACCGAAAAAGCAATGCCATCCAGCACCGCATACGCTTCTTCCCCGGACAAGACCAGTGCATCAAGGCTCCCCTCCATCATCAGCATACCGCCGATTTCTTTGGCACCCATTGCCTCATAAAGCGCTTTTTCGTCCGAAAATCCTACCACATGCCCATCAAACACGGTTCCGGACAACAGCGGCATCCATTCCTGCACCACGCCCCAATAGCGTTCTGCAATCATTTCCTGGCGAAACTGCCCGGCATCTTCCTGCGGTATCACCGGAATCAAGCTGTCCGTGTACATTCCCACATAGCAATACGCCTGCCCGCTCCCGGCAAACGGCATTCCCGCGGCAAACAAAATATCACCATCTTCAAGCGCCTGTAGCGCCTCCTCGCCGGAAAGGGGGCATTCCTTTAGGACAAGCCCTGTGCATCCTGCCACAAAAGTGAGGAAATCCGCCAGTTCCCCGTATGCCCTATCCCCCTCATGCCAGAAAAACGGTACGGCATCCAGACCTGCCTGCGCATACTGCAAATCCTCTGCGCGCGCCTGCAGATTCTGCAGGGTTGCTTGTTCCTGCTCCCGGATTTTCCCTGCCCGGATGCCTTGCTGCTGTACGCGCATTGCCGCACGCAGCGCCTCGCCCTCCTCCGTCGTCTCAAGATAGCGGTTCAGTATCGCAAGCAAGGGAAGCAGTTTTGGGTTTTCTGCTCCTGCCGCCGCCCGGCCGCTGCCCATTCCAGGGCGCGCGGTGACAACAAAATCCAATGCCGGGTAACTCAAAAACAATGCCTCCTCCGGCAAAAGCCCTGCCGCCGCCTGACCGCCTTGCAGCGCGGCAAACACCTCCTGCTCATCCGCGCAGGAAAAAAGCTCCACATCATCCGCCGCATTTGCCCCTTCCAGATACATCCCCGGCGTTTCCAAAAGATACGCAATAAGCTCCTCACACGCCGGGTCGCCTGCAATATACGCCAGAACAGCACCGGACTGGCTGGCCGTGTCTTCTTCTGCGGAAGCTTTTTTGGTATATTCTACTATGACATATGGATTTTCATACAGCCAGGCACTGCAGTACAGGCCTGATTCCGGCAAAACCGGCGATTCGCCATCCTCCGCTTTTTCCCCGTAAGCGGCAGGCACACCGACCAAAATATCCAGGGCACCATCCTGCATTGCCGCACGGTTTTCCTCCCAGCTTCCCTGCACCAGCCTTAGCTCCAGACCAAATTCATGGTGCAGCACATCCACAAGCGGTGCCACCGGTCCGCAATCCATGCCATCCTGAAATTCCCATGCCCCAAATCCCGATATTCCGACAAAGAGCGGCTCTGCCCGCAATCCCGCAAGGTAGTCCTCCTCCTCCTGTGTCAGCACAAAAAATGTTTCCTTTTGTGCTTCTTTGCCTTGTGCTAAAATCACACTGCCGCCACTTTTCGTCCCTGGGATTCCCTCCCCCAAAAAAAAGAGGAAAAGGGTAAAAAAGAGCAAACCGCACGCGGTTTTTCTCCGTATCCTATCCTTTCGCATACCATGCCCTCCTACAATTCGTTCCGCTTATGTATCATCCCGCCTGCCATATCCATCCCACAAAAACCCCGCCGGAACCTTCCACAAAAATTCCAACGGGGTTTTGTGCTCATTCTACAGTCTGGTTGATTTCCTCCGCCGCTTTTTCCGGCGGTACTGTGCCTGCCACATTCTCTTTTTCTGGCGGCACTGCGCCTGCTGCATTCTCTTTTTTCGGCTGTGGGGCATTCTGCTGTGCCTGCTTTTTGAGCGCTGCCCTTTTCTCCTCAAATTTCACTTTGATTTTGGATGCCATCTCCCGCAGCTCGTCGCCGCTCTTTGTTTTCACAATGTCTTTTACCTTGCCGGCCACGACACCCGCCGCTGCGGCTGTTGCCACAAAAGCAACTCCTTTAAAGACCTTGCCTGCAATCTTCTTTTTCCATGCTTTTTTCATTGCCTTAAATTTTTTATTTACTGCGCGGTCGAATCTTCTTGACTGCTTCTCCTGCGCTTTTAAACGCTGTGCCGCACTCATTGTAAAAATTGACTTTCCCATATCCGAACACCTTTCTGTTTTCCTCATTTTTACAGCTTCGGGCATACCTGCAAGAAGCCGCCCCTCCTGCTGCCCCTTTCACATTCACGCCAGGTTCTTCGGCGAAAATCCCATCGGGAACAGCTCATCGAGGCGGTAGAGCCAGTAATCCTCCTGCGAGCGCGCCAGGATAATATAGAATTTGCGCGGGTCACAGAATTCTGCCATCACCTGCCGGCACACACCGCACGGCGCAGTATAGTCCACCGGGATTCCTTTCTTGCCGCCGATAACCGCAATCGCTGTAAATTCGCGCTCCCCCTCGCTGACCGCCTTCGCGAACGCGGTGCGCTCCGCGCAGATACCCGGTGTAAACGCTGCATTCTCAATATTGCAGCCAGTATATACCTTCTTCCCGGCTCCGGCAGCAAGCAGCGCCGCCCCCACCTGAAAACCAGAATACGGCGCATATGCGCGTCCCATCATTTTTTCCGCCGCGGCAATCAGCTCCCTGCAAAGCAAATCGCTGATGGTATCCCTCGACGGCGGCAATGCCCCCGCAAACGGTGCCAGTTCTCCTTTTTTCTGGCATACTGGCATATTTTTTTGTCCGTCATCCGCCATAGGTGTAGACCTCCTATTTTAAGTTCCGCAGAAACCCTTCCGATGCCCCTACCACGGAAGTAGTTTCTGTCCACTCCGTTCCCGGAAACTACTTCCGGGCATCGTCCGGTTTTCTGCTGATTTAAGTTCCGCATATGCCCTTCCAGACCCTTTACACAGCAGAAGAATTTCTGTCCGCTCTGCTCCCATAAATTCTTCTGGGGTCTGTACGGGCATATGCTGTTTTTTTCGTTCCGCATATGCCCTTCCAGACCCATGCTATCCCTCATTTTTTAACAGTTTTATAATCCGGCTTGTGCCAAGGCGGTCCGCGCCGAGCTCCACAAAGCGCTCTGCGTCCTCCATGCTTGTGATGCCGCCCGCCGCCTTGATTTTCACGTCTGCGCCCACATGCCTGCGAAAAAGGGCAATATCCTCAAAGGTCGCGCCCGCCGTGCTAAACCCGGTCGAGGTTTTGATATAGTCCGCGCCTGCCGCGCCCACAACCTGGCACATCTGGATTTTCTCCTCCTCACTTAACAGGCAGGTCTCAATAATGACCTTTAAAACCTTATCCCCTGCCGCTTCCTTTAATGCGCGGATTTCCTGTTCCACAAGGTCAAAGCGCCCTTCCTTTACCCAGCCGAGATTGATGACCATGTCCACCTCGTCCGCGCCGTTTGCAACCGCGTCCTTCGTCTCAAACACCTTTGCCGCCGTCGTATTGTAGCCGTTCGGGAACCCGATGACTGTGCAGACTGCCATGCGCTCCCCTACATATTCCTTCGCCCGCTTCACAAACGAGGGCGGGATGCAGACCGATGCCGTGCCGTGTGCCACCGCATCATCACATAGTGCCCGGATTTCCTCCCAGGTTGCCGTCTGCGCAAGCAGTGTGTGGTCCACCCGCGATACAATATTCTTTTTTTCCTGCGTCATCATCCTTCCCCTTTCCGCATATCACACATATCCACATCAATTCACTCTTCCGATGCGCCCGAAAACCCGTTTTGTTTCAATCCATTTTGTTTTCATGCAATATCCAGCGCAATCTCCATCATCTCATGGAACGAATCCTGGCGCTCCTGCGCCGAGAGCGCCTCCCCGGTATAGAGATGGTCTGAGATTGTGAGCAGGCAGAGTGCCTTCTTTCCGGCATACGCCGCGTTTAAGTACAGGGCGGCAGCTTCCATTTCCACGCAGAGCACGCCCATCGCCTTCCACGCGTCGTTCGCCGTGGCATCTGCCGAATAAAAAGTGTCCGAGGAAAGGATATTGCCGACCTTTACCGGGATGTTTTTCTCCCTTGCCGCCGCCACGGCGCGCTCCACCAGGGAAAAATCCGCAGTCGGCGCGATGGTTCCAGGCAGCTTATACTGCGCGGCATAATTGGAATTTGTCGAGGCGGACATGCCGACCACAACATCCCGCACCTTCACGGCATCCGAAAATCCTCCCGCCGAGCCAATGCGGATAATATTGTCCACGCCGTAAAAATGGTACAGTTCATAGCTGTAAATCCCAATGGACGGCATACCCATGCCACCCCCCATAACCGAAATCCGCTTTCCGTTATATGTCCCGGTAAAGCCAAGCATATTGCGCACCTGATTAAAGCAGGTAACATCCGACAGATAATGCTCGGCAATGTATTTCGCGCGCAGCGGGTCGCCCGGCATCAGCACGGTTTTTGCAATCTCGCCCTCCTTTGCTGCATTGTGCGGCGTTGGCGTAAAAACGGATGTATCCGACATAAAATCCCCCTTTCGTGGTATGTGCGGCAGCGCGTTTTTGAGAAAAGGCGCTGCCACCATAACGGTTGTATGGCAATTCATTCCGCATCAAAAGAAAATGGAAATCCCTGCATTCTATTATGAAAAGTATACCACGTTTTCCCAAAAAGGTAAAGGATACAGATGCCCATTCATGGATTTTTTATTCTTTTTCCATCTGGCGGTTTGTGCGGCAATCTCCTGCCAACGCCAATTCCCCCTAAAATTCCCCCGGAATCTCAGCTGCGGTTTTTGCGCTTCTCGCTTGCCGGAAGCGAAACGCGCAGCACACGGCGCATAAGCTCGCGGAAGCTGAACGGAATCAGTGGATAAATATAGCTCTTCCCGGCAATCGTCTTGTTAAAGCAGATGCAAAGCAGCGCGAAAATCAACCCCGCCGCAAACCCCCAGATGCCAAGCCATGCCGTCAGAAGCAGCGTGATTATGCGCATAAATTTCAGCGCATATCCTAACTCAAAATTGACCTGTGTATAATTTGCTATCGCCACGAACGCCATATACATCATCGCCTCCGCGTTGAACCAGCCAGAGCTTACCGTAAATTCCCCAATCACAAGGCCGGAGACAACACTTAACGGCGTGCTCAGCATGTTCGGCGTGTTAATCGAAGCAAGCCGCAGCCCGTCAATTGTAAACTCCAGAATCAAAAACTGCCAGATTAGCGGAATATTCATTGTTTCCTTGATTGCAATAAATTCAAATCCCTTCGGCATATATTGCGGATACTCCGTCAGGAGCAAGAACAAAGGTGTCAGGATAATTGCCAGAAAGTCAATGATAATGCGGGATAGGCGCAGGTACGTTCCCGTGACTGGCGGGAAGTAGTAATCGTCCGCCTCCTCGACAATATCAAAAATACTTGCCGGAAGTATCATTGCCGACGGCGAATTGTCCACCAAAAGCACAATGCTTCCCTCCAAAATGCACGCTGCCGCGCTGTCCGGGCGCTCTGTGTACTTAAATTTCGGGAACGGGTCGAACCATTTCGTGTGGAACATACTCTCCGCAAGGCTTTGCTGGTTCATCGTGAGCGCGTCCACGGTAATGCTGTGAATGCGGTCGGTCACTTTCTTTAAAAATTCTTTGTCCACGCGGTCTTCCATGTAGCAGACTGCGATATCCGTGCGTGAGCTTTTCCCCGCCGACATCATTTCAATGGTAAACTGCGGCGTGCGGATGCGGCGGCGGATTAAGGCGGTATTGAAGGCAAGCGTTTCGACAAATCCGTCCTTGGAGCCACGCATTGCTTTGTCCTTGTCCGGCTCCGTTACCCCTCTTGCCGGATAATCGCGGAAATCAATGGTCAGCGCCTCCGAAAAACCGTCGATGAACAGGGCGGGCTTCCCGGAAAGAATGGCGCCAAGCAGCGTATCCACATCCTTTACCTTCTCAAGCTCCCCGTAAGGCATGTATTTTTGCAGCAGTTCCTCCATCGTCTGCGGCGTGTCCTGCTCCGTGATACTGCCGAAATACTGCAAAAGCTTCTGCATTGTCCCATCCTTATGGAAACCGTCAATAAAATAAAAGCAGGCTTCTTTTTTTCCTATCAAAAATATGCGCTTTAAAATATCGAAATTTTTTTTCACCTGCAAAATTTCGTCAAAGCGGTTCATATTTTCTGTCAGTGCAGCCTCAAGCGGCACACCCTGCCACTGCTGTACGTTTTTATTCGGGTCTTTTGTAGCGGCATTTTTCTGCCTGGTACCCTGTTTTTCTTTTTCACTCATTGTCCCGTCTCTCCTTCCTTTTTCGTTTTTTCCCGTTTTCTTCCCACACATTCACAGAATATCTTTTTCCTTTTACGAATGCGCATTTTCCTGATTTTTACCGAGGAAGATAAGAAAGAACATTTTTCACAGCTTCTTACCATGCCCCGAAGCATTTCCCAATCCAGTACACAAACCCAAAAACCCAGCTTGATATAATCCCGTAAAGAATGACCGGTCCCGCAATCGTAAAAATCTTACATCCGACACCGAACACCCATCCCTCCTGCTTAAATTCAATCGCGGGCGCTGCTACGGAATTCGCAAAGCCGGTGATTGGCACGACTGTCCCTGCCCCCGCAAAGCAGGCAAGCTTCTGGTACCAGTTCAGCCCCGTGGTCAGGACAGAAAGGAAAATCAGGGAGAGTGTTGTGTAGGATGCCGCGACTTCTTTCTCTATGCCGAACGACTGGTACATATTATTTAGCCCCTGTCCGAGCACGCAGATAAGCCCCCCAATCAGGTATGCTTTGCATATATTGCCGAACATGCTGCGCTTTGGCGTAACCTTTGCCACATATTTATTGTAGAGCTTTTCCCGCTCCTTCGGGTCTTTTTCCTGCATGGTTTCCTTCGCGAGCGCTTTGTCTTCCGGTTTCATGTTTTGCTGGATATCTTTTATTTTTTGTTGTGGGTCTTCCATAATGATTCCTCCTCAATTTTTCGTATGCGGTTTTTATTTCAGAAATAAATCAACCACCGCCCCGATGAGCTTACCAAACGCAAAGGTCAGCACGAACGCTGTCAGCCCGCGGTTCAGTTTGATGCGCCTTGAAAAAATCGGCACGACATTCAGCAATTCCGCGAGTGCAATCGAGAGGCACCCGACGTACACCCCGGCAAAAAAACCAAACACAATCCTCCAGAGCGCGCCCATCGCCGGCATCGTAAGGTTCGGCTCATACAAAAACAATATATTGCCAACCGCCGCCCCAAGAACAACCAAATCCTCATACAGCAATATCTTGCCAAAGCTTTTTGTGCGGGCTGCCATGCGGCTGACAACACCAATCATTGTAACAAATGCGAACATCCCCGCCGCCACTAACGCGCCGCTGCACACCCCGATGATAAGCAGCGATGCCTGTATGCACCATTCCTTAAACATCGATTGTCTTCTCCTCCCTCGATGCCGTCTTGATGATTGCATCATTGACATCTCTTTCATAAATGCGCAGCTGCACCTGGAGCGGCGTTGGGTCCGAGCCCATTTTCAAATGGGAAAAATGGTTAAAAAAGATAATGATGCCGTTTGGCAGGCCGATGCAGTACCCAAGCTCCAACAGTCCCGGTCCATCCGCCTCCTGCCCTGCCACAATGCGGTAAAGTTTCGCAAAAATATCACTCACGCTGGCATCCTGATTGAACGTCATGATTGTGAAGGCGGACCCGATTGCCACCGCAAAACATACAAATACAATTTTCACATATCCAAGCCATTTTTGCTTTTTGCCGGGCGGCTGGTATTCCACGATAAATTCCGTTTCACCCGCATTGAGAACAAGCGCTTCCGGATGCCGTTTCTGAATCAGCTCAATGACTTTCAGGACGGAAAAAATATATTTCTGCGGCGTCTGCTTGTCCGGCACGACAAAGAGTACCTCGCGCCCAAGCTCCCCAATCCGTTTTTTATCCGGTCCTGTCATAGTAACCACGTCCTCAAGATAAACCTTTGGATTTGCCACAATGCTCGCCTGCTCCGCTTTGATGTAGATTACGCGCTCCTCTGCCATACATCCCACATCCCTTCCGCCCCCACACAGCGAGTCCCCCCGCAGGGTTCTGTACATACCTTTACAGGCATCTGCCCTCTCACAAAGGTTCCTTCTGGCATTTTACTGCTCTTTTCGCGGAAAAAAAGCAAATAACAGCCGATAATTATCATAAACGCAAGGATAAAAATCCCGGTAAACCAGATTGCTTTCTTCATTGTTTTTCGCTCCTCTCTTTTATGTTGTAAGGGTAAATGTTTGTGATGGTGTGAATTTTGCTGATTTCTAATCTATGCTTAGTTTTTCGGAAATGTAAAAAAATATGCATTCAAAAGAAACCCATCCCGCATAAAAAAATGAAAGCCTTTGGCCGATTCCGGAAACTTCCATTCCGGAAGTTTCCGTCTTCCTGCCAAAGGCTTTTATTCTGGAGCTTTATTGCGGCGTTACGATAACCGTCATTTTAAATACCGCGGCGGTATAATTCGTTTTTTCTGCCGTAATCTCTATCTCATAAGTATTTGTTCCGCTCGTGTTATAAGCAGGTGCCACGAAGGTAATTTTCCCCCCGGAAACCGAGAGTTTGGAATCCGCCGGGAGCGTTGATTTTGCTGCTTTCATGACCGCGTCTGTAATCTGTGTTTTTCCCTGCTCCACACTGTAGAGCAATTCAACATTACTTCCCGCACTCCACGTTCCGCTGTCCTTGCCAAAGCCCTGGCCTGATACGGTAATCTCAAGCGGCGGCAGCCATGATGTGGAAATGGAATTGGAGGAAGGAAGCCTTGCAGGGGTGATTGTGCCATCTTTTGCCTTCACTTCCTTTGTGCCGGACTCACGAATCAGCACTGCCTTCGCGTCCGCCTTTAATGTCACAACAGTCGGCTTTTTCGCATCCGCTTTCACCGTTTTCCATTTTTTCCCCTGGTCAACCGAATAGTCAAAATTCCCGCCCACTGCGGTTAATTCCACACCTTTTTCGACATTTCTGTAGGTTAGGTAAATCGTAGACACGGAACCTAGAATCTTATCTTCTTTTTCTACCTTCGTCACCTTCGTCGCCGCCGGAATTGTAACAAAAGTCGGCTGGGAAGCTGGCTTCGTCACTTTCCCGTCCTTTTCCACTGCCTTGGTGCGCGCAATGATAGAAAAGCCTTCCTTCTCAAGTACCGCGGTCTTCTCCTCCGCCGTCAGGATTCCCCCGACATTCGGGATGGCAAGGAGTTCTGACGGTGTCAGCTTTGCTGCCGCCCCGGTTCCATATGTGATCCAGACATTGCTCTCTTTTCCTTTGGCGGATAGCTTAAATTCCACACCTTTTGGTATACTGAGGGTTCCATTGACATAGTCAAGCGCTACCTTCGGCGCTTTTGCAGCCGCAGAAATCTTAACCTTCGCCTCCACGCCGGCCGGGGTGGTCAACGTCGCCTTCTTGCGGACCTGAATGGTGGTTCCCGCAATCGATGATGTCGTACCGTTATAATTGCGCAGACTTTCCCACCGTGAACCATAGAGAGTTTTGTATTCATATTCATCAAGCTGTGGTGTGTTCGGTACCATCTCTTTCTTATCAATCGTGAACACACCGCCCGCATACTTGATGCTCGGTTTCTTTGGCTGAGGGTTAATCGCCACCACACCGGACACATTTAACGGATTGGCATCCCCATGAATCTGAATATATTGCATGCTTGTCGCTTTTAAGAACGACATGTCAATCCGGACAGTTCTTGAGACCTGGGTTGTCTGGGTCGGCCGGACTGCCAATTCCGACAAATCATACATGTACTGTGTTGACGGCGAATAAGTAATGGTGTCCTTTGACTTCTTCGCCTTCATTATCTCAAGCACAATATACTTATCTTTTGGTCCTACCGTCAGCCATGCTACATAATTTGTATAGTCAAGTGTAATGATTGGCCTTGCCCCGTCCGCCGTCACAAGAAGCGCCGGAGCTGGCGTTGGTGTCACAGTAACCACGACCGGGGGGTTCAGATAGTTTGGCACCACAGTTCCCGGAACCGGGGTCGATGCTGCCGCTGCCGCGTCAGTGGTTGTCGTACCCGTTGCCGGGGTTATGGTATCCGCCGCCGGGGTTACCCCGTTATCCTGCATAACTGGCGATGCCCCTGGCACCGGTACTGCCGACATTGCCATATCTTCTCCTGATGCAGTTTCCTGCGCCAAAGCCTCTGTTCCGCCCCCGATAAGCATAACTACCAAAATAAAAACAGCAAGTATGATTTTCTGGTAACATTTCATTTCACTTCACTCCTCTCCACTACTCTAACTTTTCTTATCCATAAAATAAGCATCTGCCTTCCCGCCGGAGGACATTGATTTGTAATAATTGGATACTGTCCGGTTGCTGACATTGAAGTTCTTAATCTGCTGCCTCCGGCTGTTGAAATAAATCTCCAATTTCACCCGGTTTTTCTGTTCGAGCGACCGGATGCGCATCGCTTTCTCTGTCACTTCCCCAATCAGGCGCTGCATATTCTCCACCGGGGTGCGGTAACGCTCTTTGTTCGCAATCACTTCATCCTTAATCCGCGCGAAAATCTGCTCAAAGCCCTGGTCATACTGAGCCAGCTTTTCAATGTGCTCCTCTTTGCGCTGCAAGGTGCCATCAAACGCTTCCTCCGAAAACGGATCCGTGTCAAGAATTGCTTCCTGCTCCCTCGTCTCTTCATAAATCTTTGTCAAAAGCTCATCCTTGCACATAAGACATTTCTCCAACATCTCAAGCTGTGTCAAAACCGAATCTCCTGTTCCCATATCCGCCTCCTTCCTGTGCGGCAGCAAGCCAAAGTCTTTCTCCCGCCCTGTCCACATGTGCCTTACACACAGAAGACAAAATCATTATATACATTTGATTATAGCAGAAAAAGGCTTTTTATAAAAGCCTTTTTCTATTTTCCCTATTTTGTTATTTCACATACATCTTATTGGCACGCATAACCTCTTTCCATGTGTCGCGCATATCGCGGATATAATTCAATGCATCCTCGACAATGTCTTTGTCCTTGCGGATATTTGCCTCCACCAGTCTGCGGTATATGTAGTCGTAAATCAACTCGAAATCCTTCGCAACCGGATACTTAAAATCCAGTGTCCCGCGAAATTCCATAATGATTTTCTGTGCCTTTAAGAGATTCTCATTCGCCTTGTTGATGTCCTTATTTTCAATCGCGTATATCGCCTTGTTGCAAAACTTGATCGCTCCTTCATACAGCATCAGCGTCAATTCTGCCGGCGAAGCAGTGTTCACCTTAATTCCCTGATAAGCTGCTGCAATGTTTGTATTTGGTGCCATAACATTAACCTCCTTGTCCTTGTTATCCACTGCTTAAAGCGGAGGATGGCTTCTCCTCCCGCTCGCCTGGTTCCATGCCGCCGATACGGTGAACTTCCGCACGCGCAAAACGCGTATCGGCATCTCACCCTAACCTGTATTTCACGCATATACCCTGCGCCCGAAATCAAATCACATTGAACTGCCACCAAACAAAGAAGCAATGGAGCTTGACTGCGAATTCAGCTGGGACATTGCCTTTTCCATCGCGGTGAACTGCTTGTAATAGCGGTCCTCCATCGCAGAAAGCTTATCCTCCATCGTGCTTAACTCTTTCTTATATTTGGTTAAATCGGTCTTGAATTTTTTATCTTCATAGAATGTGAGCGCGCTGCTGTTCGTCGTAGATTTCATCTTATCACCGAACGTCGCATACAGCTTGCTTGAAAGTTCCGAAACGATTGTCATGACCATATCCGGGTCTTCCTCAATCGCCGCCCTGAGCTTATCCTCTTTTCCGGAGGCCGTCTCATCGTCCGCATCCCCGTAAATATGGAGTTTCCCTTTTTCCGTATAATCGGTTGACATGATGCCAAGCGAGGAAAGGGAATATTTCTTACCGTTGTACTCCACAGAACCTGTCATTGTTGTCTTCATGGCACTTAGGAGGGAATTTACCGTACTGTCACGGCGCAGCAGGGAATCCTTGATTTTCTTTTCCCACTTCTCGATATCCTCATCGTTCATCGCCTCGCGCTGGTCGCTTGTGAGCGGCTCGTAACCGTAGGAGGAATCTGCGTAGTAGGCATCATTTAATTCGCCGAGCAGTTCATTGTAATCCTTGATAAAAGTCTTTACCGTATCATAAACTGCATCCGTATCCTTCGTCACATTGATGGAAATTTCATCCTCCCCGGTAACCGCATTCAGCTCAAGATTTAAGCCATTTACATTGACTTCATTGCTGCTGTTTACCAGTTTCGCGCCATTCAGGTAAATGACGCTGTTGGAAGCTTCCTTCAGTGTAAATAGATTTTCATCAACGGCATCGTACTCTATCGAACCGTCATCATTTTTCTTGTACGTCACTTCACCGAGCCCAAGCGCCCCAAGCGCCTCCCCGTCCATGCCGCTCTTTGATGTCGATGTAAGGCTGAATGCATTGTCCACGCCGCTGCCCCCTGCGCTCAGGAAGAAACGCTTCTGCGTGGTATCATAGTTTGCGCTCAATCCCGCGTCGCGGCACGCCTGCAGGAAATCGTTGACCGTCGTATCCGCCGTGACATCCAAATCCACTTTCTTGTCACCCGAAGCAATCGTAATCGTGGACTCCTCGCCCGCGTTTACGCTGATGCCGAGCTGGGAAAGCTTTGTTGAACCGGAAACTGTAATTTTTTTGCCATCCGCATCCTCCACGGAGTCGAGCGCCCCACCCGTCACATGCTGGGCGCTTGCAAGCTGCTCCACCTTTACCTTGTGGGTTCCGTAAACTGCACTGTTGCCCGAAATAGAAGCCTTCACTTTCGATTCGTCCGAAGAAGAAACTTTCTTTGCCTGATAGCTTCCCTGCAGCCTCGCCTTCGAGAGTGAACCGGTATAAAAACTGTAAAGCTTTTTGTTCAGGTCCTGCCACTTTTCCGTTTTCCACTCATGCTTTGTAATCTTATTTTCAATCTTGGTCTTTTTCTGGCTCTGCGCGGCCATCAATTCTTTGATAATGCTCTCGGTATCAAGACCAGATACCAAGCCCGACATTCTAATTGGCATAATTACCCCCATTCCGCCGCTTTTTGCGGCTTTATGCTGACGGCACCCTATCTGTGCTCATCTACAATAATTCCTGCCAGCTCCCACATTTTCTCAACCATCTCAAGCGTTTCTTCCGGCGGAATTTCACGGATGACCTCATCCGTCTCCTTATCGAGGACCTTGATGGAAATTCTCTTTGTCGCCTCATGGTAGGAGAACTCGCACTTCGTGCTCGCATGCTTTTGTTTTAAGCGGTTGTTTGCCTGGTTTACCGCATCCTTCACACGATTTGCATTCTTCTCCGAATCCTTGCCCTGATTGGCTGACCCATTTCCGGTTTCGCTTCCATTCGTTACCGGAATCGGCTGGGTTTCGACTGCTGGCACCTTATCAATACTTGTCGTTACTGGCTCCGCTTTCACCGTTCTTTCTACAGGCTGCTTTATTGCCTCATATGACGCAACGGAACTGATTGCTGAAATTGCCATAACTACACCTCCCTGTGATTTTGTATTCATTTTGATTTTTCTGCCTTTTTTCTATCTGGCATTTTGTTTTTCTGCTTATTTATCGGCGCTTTTCGCTGAATTATTTAGTGTTTTTCTTATTTTTTTCAAATTTTAGAGCAGCTGCTCAAGTGCCTTGGCCGTAATGCCCTCGCCCACCGCTTCCCTGTTGGACTGCTGTATCTGTAAGTACAGCTCCCTGCGGTAAATCGGAACACTCTTTGGCGCGTTCACACCAATCTTAACCTGGTCCCCTTTAATCTCCAAAACGGTTATTTCAATATCGTTTCCAAGCATGATGGATTCGTTCACTTTTCTTGAAAGGGCTAACATGTTTTCCCCTCCTTTTCCTGCTTCGCCTTTGCAAAACGCTCATAGACCGGATATTTTACGATATAATCCGGGTTTTCCGCAACAATCTGGCAACCCTTCCTGGTATCCGCATTGATTACGATTGGTGCTTTTAAATTTGCTGTCATTTTTGTGAGGTCCTTCGGTACCGTCAGCGTAATAAAAATTATCTGGTTTTCCTCTGTCAGTTCACCAATCCCGGCAAGCAGCTCATCCTCGACGAGCGGATTGTAATCCTCCCTCACAACCAGCGGGTTGATGACCGGCAGCGCAAGCTCCTGTTCATCCAGGCTTTGCAGCCATGAAATCACCGGGCGTTCGCCGGATTCATTGTTGTAAAGAATTGTATACCGCTTACAGCCCTCAAATCCCATAATGCCATTGTCAAATGTCAGAACCTTGTCCTCGGCAAGATCAATCTCACCGAAATGTTTTGTCTTTACAATCATATTTCCTCACATTCTGCCGCTGATGGACGGCGTTTGATTCCAGGGGCGCACACGCGAAAGGGAATATCCTGCAAACCGCTGACAGTAAAATGAGAATGAACCTTTGCCGGAATCCATTCTCATCCCACCGTCTGAAAAGAAGCATCCACAAAACCTTCCGCCAGACTCCCACCTTGCTTTTACCGGTTATTTTATAAAAAGTCAAGCAATGTCGTCTGCATGGACTGTGCTGCCGCGGAGAGTGATGCATTGTAGATGGACTGCATCGCGCGGTAGCGAATAACGGTATCCACCATGTCTACATCCTCGTTGGAGGAAAGCAAATCCTCGAAATCCGTCTGCTCCTCCCCAAGCCTGCTCTCCGTCAGCTGCAGGCGCACGTAGCGCGAGCCAAGATCCGCAACGGCAACATTCACAACATCCTGCTGCTTCTCGATTTTTGTCAGGGCGTTGGAGAAAGCACTCTGCATCGCTTCCGTCTTCAATACGAGCTCCGTATTGACCATCTCGCGCATCTCCTTGAGCTTTTTCTCCTGCTCCGGCGTAATATTCTCATCCTTTAACATCTTATCAATCTCATCTAACTTTGCCTGCGTCGCGGTAACCACATTGACGGCGTTTAACACTTCATCAATCGTGCGCCCAATGTCATGCTGGATTGCGTCGCTGCCCTGTGTGTTAATCATTAGCTTCTGGTTAAAGTTAATCTCATACGAAATCTGTTGGTCTTCCTTTGTATATACAATCGGTTCCTTGTCCTCATCCGTCAAATCCGTCACTGTGCAATTAAAATAATGCTCCGGCCTTAAGTCATTTTTTGCAAACTTGGTCTTTTCATAATTGACTTCGATGTCGCCGATATTCCTCCACTCATTGTAGACTTCTTCCGACAGGACAAGCTCACCGGTATCCGTAAGGTAGCGTATCCCGCTTTCCACCTGATATGCACCCGGGTCGGTAGAAAGCATGGTCTCAATATCATCCGAGAAATCATCGTACTCAATATTTCCGTCCTCATCCCGCACCACATTTCCGTCCGCATCCATCTGCGCCAAGCGGATTGTAAGATTGCCATCCTCCTCCGGGGAATCCACATTCCCATATGCCAGGCGGATACGGTACGACGTAATCATATTTGGTCTGTCCTCAATTTCAAACGCCTCCGGGTCATCCGGGTCGTACTCGTCAATCGGGCAATCGTTGATGCTCTTTTTGATAATGTCAATGCTCTCACCGCTAAAATTCTCCGTAATCGCATATTTTTCATTGGACTGTGACTCAGAAAAAACAAGGCTTGTGTCCGTCTTATAGCCGGTAAATACATAGCGGCCTGCGTAATTTGTATCGCCCTCCTGGTATACCTGCCTCTTCAACTCGCCAAGGGTTTCCACAATGCTGTTGCGGTCCTGCGCGGTGAGCGTGTCGGTCGCGCCCTGCACACAATATGTGTGCACTTGTGTGAGGATATCATTGATAACCGTCAGCGCGCTCTCGGTCACATCCATCCATGCCTTCGCATCCGGAATGTTTTTCTTGTAATACTGGTTTAATTCTGATAAGTTCGTGCGCAATTTTAACGCGCGCACGGCGATAATCGGATCCTCGGATGGTCTTTGTATCTTCATACCCGTCGAATACTGCTGCTCCAGGGTTGCCAATGTGTTTTTATTCCCATTGATATTGTAGAGCATATTGTTTGTCATCATTCTGTTTGTAACTCTCATACGCTGCCTCCACATTTTGATATGCTGTCTGAATTGCGCATCCGCCCTCCCGCTGCCGCACACGGCATAAGAGCTTCATGCTATGCTCCCATATAATTTATCAGTTTGTCATACATCTGGTTCATAATCGAAATCGCCTGCGAGGAAAGATTATACGCAAAACGGTAGCGGATTAAATTCATTGTCTCCTCCTCCGTATCAACACCGCTGACGGAAAGCCTCTGGTTTGTGACCGTCGCGCAGATATTTTCCTGGTTTTTGGCAAACTGTTCCGCCTTCGCTGCGTCAATGCCGATTTCCGCCACAAACGTCTGGAAAAACCCTTCCGCCGTTCCCTGCCGGAACAGCGAAGCATCCGATTTTAAACGGATAAGCAGCTGCGCAACATCCGCATTCTCGATGCCATCTGCAATCGAGGATGCCGCCGCCACCTTTGACGGGTCATCAAAAATTGCGCTCGTCACTTTAAAATTCGCCGCCGTAAGCAGATAGTAGGAACCGTAGTTTACCTCATCGTCCTCCTCCAATTCCTTCGCCGAGGAACGGAAAATAATGCCGTCCTCCGCATCTTCCTCGGACTGCCCGAACACATAGTCCTTCCCGCTGACGACATCCGCGGCATTAAAGAAATCAAGTCCCTTTTCCGCATTCAAATCCTCGCCGGAGGTGTGCAGCTTATTGAATTCCCTTGAGAAAGTGCGCACAAACTCGTTTAACTGTGCCATATAGTACGGGATTCCTTTATAGTTGACATCGCGCCCGATGATGGCATCCGTCTCATCGTAATCGCTCACGACAAAAACATCTTCTGCCAGCTGGAATTCATACACATAACTGCCGTCATCATCCTGCGTTACCGTGAAGCCTGTATATTCGTATTTGTGATGCCCCACCGTAATCACACCTTCCGGGGCAATGTTGAGCTTCGTGACATCGTTCACATTCGTTGACCTTAAAGTAATGATATCATCGCCGTAGTTGGCTTCCGCCTTTCCGCGGAACGCCTCATTGTTATTGCCATCGCGCAGCTCAAACAGCGCGGCGAGCGTTCCGCCAAGCTTTGCGCTTGCGCTGTTAAACGGCTGCCCGCTCGTCCATTCCAGCTTATAAAGACCGTCAACATCCAACTGGTTCACCTTCTCATCCTGCGGAACGGCAATCAGCTGGTTGAACTCGTAGGTATCCACAAGCGTCTGCCCGTCAATCCTTATCACATAGCTGTTGATGCCGACACCCTGCCCGACAATGTTCTCCGTCACCGAGATATTGCAGATGGTGGAAAGCTCATCCACAAGCACATTCCTCTGGTCCCTCAAATCATTTGCCGTACCGCCGTTTACCTCAAGCGTGTTAATCTGCTTTGTCAGCGAAGCTATCTGCTGCGCGTAGGAATTGATGCGGTCTGCCTGGTTCTTGATTTCAAAATTGATATCCCTCTGGATGGAGTCGAGGCTCGTTGCAAGCGAATTGATATACTCGCACAGATTCTGCGCGAAATTTGTCACCTGTGTGCGGGTCGTAAGGCTTGACGGATTCTTCTCAAGCTCCTGTATGCTGTCAAACAAAGAGTTGTATGTCGTCGTAAAGCCCTCTAGCCTTATCTCGTTAAAATAGTTTTCCACTTCCGCCATATAGCGCTGCTTTGTCGAGTACTCCCCGCCCAGCGTATTGTTGCTGCGGTACTTTACGTCGTAATATTCTTCGCGTATCTGCACAACGCCCGTCACGTCAACACCGCTGCCCACCATGCCATATGTGTGGTTTACGCGCAGGGCGCTGCTTGCTTCCTGCTCTACGACCTGCCTTGTATAGCCGTTTGTCTCCGTGTTCGAGATATTGTGCGCCGTGGTGGTAATCCCTCCCATCGAGGCGTACAGACCGGATTTTGATATCGATAACCCAAAAAATGTATTTGGCATACAGTAATCCTCCTATTTGAAGTTCCACATATCCCCTCCCAGCATTTCCACTGGGTCCTGTCCGGGCATATGTGTTTGAAGTTCCCCTATGTATGTGCTACAAGCGGGTAACAATGTGTTCCAACATCTCATCCACGACATTGATATAGCGCGCTGCCGCATTGTAGGCATGTTGGAAACGAATCAGGTTGGTCAGTTCTTCATCTGAGGATACTGCGGTTTTTGAAAGGCGCTCCTGATCAATCTCCTGCACCATTGCTTCCTGTTCCTTCGATATCGTGTCCAAGGTATCCCCCCTGTTTGCAATGTCACCAATCAGCGCCGTATAATATTCGGCAAATGTATTTACCGTCAATACATTCGGCGAGAGCGTCGCGAATTTTAAATCCCACGCCGCAATCAGTTTTTCCGCTGTTTCTATATCAAAATCACCGGTTCCGCCGTTTGAACTGAACGGAAGCTTTGATTTGTCCGCAAGGACATCCTTGTTTACCTCAATCTCCCCGAGCGTGTACATCGAGTAATTGTCATAAGGGTCTTCCTCATTGTAAATCCAAATCGCGGTTCCGTCCCCCAATTCCCCTTTGCCGTAACGGGATACGGACTTTCTTGAAAAGAGCTCATTGCCCGGCTCCTTGCTTTCATCCATACTAATCGGCGCCTTCTCCCAGTCAAGGATTCTCACCGTGCTGCCCGCCTCGTAAGTAATCTCCCTGCCCTGTGCATCGGTAACCGTCACGTCCTCTGGCAGCGTGTACTCTATGTTCGGGCAGAGGATATCGTTGAGCGTTGTCACGACTCCGTGGATTAGCTGGTCAAACTGTGCCTGTACCGTCATGATAACCGATGGCTCAATCTCCGCCGTATAGCGTTTCACACCGGTTTCATACTCTTTGAGCGCCTCCTCGTAGGCTTCCTCGTCAAGCTCGCCGTCCTCGGTAAAATCCTCCTCCTTCGGGCGCACCGGAATGTCCGTATATTTCCCGACCCTCGTGCCCCTCGCAAGAATCAGACCCTTTAGCCCCCCGACATCGGTGTTTGCCTTGTTGGCAGGCAGCGGGTCATAATTAAACACCTGCTTGTTCTCATAAGACGGCCATATCGGCACAAGCATCACCGAGCTGCCACAGATGCGCTCCGCCTCTTCCTCCGCCCGTTCTCTTGCCTCGGCATCCCCACCGTATGCCCGTGTCAGGTCCCTCTTCATTATCTCGACCTGGGACATCGTTGACATATGGAATACCGCCGTATCCGTCACAAACGGAACACCCTCCGCCATAATGGAAACCTGATGGTCCCCGCCCTCGCGGTAGGAGATATTCAGATAGCCGCCAAGCTCATCGAGGAGCATGTTGCGCTTATCCCTCAGGTCGTTCGCATTCTCGACCCCGGCGCTCTCATACTTGCAGATTTGTTTGTTCAGGGAGGCAATCTCATCCCCGATTTCATTGATGCGTTTCACCTGCTTCGTAATCTGTATGTTTAAGTCTAACTGATATTCCGAAACCTGGTTATATATATTTTCCGCACGTTCAATAAAAGTGACGGCGCGCTGCACAAGCGATGCCCTCGTCACGATGCTGTCCGGCTCCTTTGCCACTTCCTGCAGCGCCACCCACAAATCCTCCATCGAATCCTGGAACGCCACGCCCTGCAGCTCGCCGAAAATATCCTCCATCTCCGAGATTGCCTGATACTGCGTGTTGTAAAAGCTCTCGCGCCCGAGCTCCCTGCGGTACGCCTTGTCCAGAAAAATATCCCGGACCTGGCGTACCTCCTCGGTATCCACACCGAGCCCGGTCTGCATTTTTGAAATTGCGTTCTGCCCTACTGTAATGTACTGTGTCGTCCCAAGGATAGTCTCCTGTCTGACATATCCTTTTGTGTCAACATTGGCAAGGTTGTGCGCAGTCGTATTCAGGGCATACTGGCTCATGCTAAGTCCCGACTTGCCAATGGACAAATCACTCATCAAGCTCATAAAATATCCTCCGGTCTTTTCTTACTGTCTGGCATCAAACATCCCTGTCCGCCCAACAGGCGCATTGGTTTCATGCGCGTTTCTCGTATAATTTCCGCTCCCCGGCGACATCCTTGTGCTCTGAATCAAATTCATATTGAATTCTATCATCTCTAGGGATTGTTCTATTAATGATTGATTGCGAAGATTCGCATCGGATAAATTTTTCAGAATCTTTGTCAGAGAATCGTGGAGCAAGGTCAGTTCCTTCTGTTCCTTCGGCTGACGGTCAAGCAAGCTTATCAGCTTCTTTAACGTCAGTGTCCTAGGGTCCCTGCTTAACACCACCCCCATATTTACGATGACCTCATCTCTTTTATGCTCCAGGGCGGTAACCTTTTCAATCGCAAGCTGTTCCTGCTCGGTGATTTTCTGGAGAGCGGTGAGGTCATTACGGATTATAATCTGTGTTTTTTGTTCTACCACAGGAAGAAGCTCCCTGTACACGGCTTCTTCCTGCTTCAGTACAGTGATTAACTCTTCAATTAAACTCGCCAATATCCAACCTCCTATCCAAGCTTTGCATCCGTCCTCCAAACGCCAGCAGTTCCGCTTTAGAAGGTATAACCCGCCAACAGCTTATCTGCCAATGCGTCCATGTCAAGCGAATACGTTCCGGCATCCATGCTTTCCCTTATCGCCGCAATCCGGTCTTCGCGGATATCCGGCGCTTTTGCGACAGCGGTCCTGGCCGTCTGGACATCATGCCCTAACCGGGAAATCTCAACACGATCCGGATTTCCCTTCTTCTCCGTGTTCAAAGTTTTCTTCGTGCTGTTCGCCTGGTAGAGCTGGCTCACACGGTTAAACGCATCTATACGCATAAATATCACCACCTGATCTTTCGCAGCCTGCTGACTGCATGTTTTGTTTCTGTTCTGTTTTATTTATCGGCTGTTTTTCGGATAACTTTAGGTGTCACGGCGATTTTTTTATTCTTTTTTCTGCCGGACAAATTTTGGGTATATTTGCAAAGCCGCAATCCACGACGGAAACTGCGCACAAAAAAGAGGAACCCACAACAGCAGATTCCCCTTCCTTTCCTTCACGCCATATAAACCGGAAAATCCGGTTTATATGATTTTCATTGTACATTTCCCCCGAACCATTTTTTCATGATTGCCTCGCAGCTGTCCACATCGACCTCATCCACGGCATCCTTAAGCTGCGCAAACAATTCCAGCTGCTCTCCTTCATAGCGATATTGTTTCATCTGTTCAATGACATTCTCCATCTTATCCATATCCAGGTCATCCACCGCTTCCTGCAATTCCCGGAACAATCCATAAAGCACCTCCCTGGATATATTTTCCCTTCCTTCCTCATCCTCCTCCTCGCAATACGGTGCAAGCACCGGAAGATAGGAAGCGTACTGTGTAAGCATTTCCTCCGTATGTGCGCGGATTGCTTCGATGTTCCGCGCATTCCCCGCCTTTTCCATCGCGGCAGCCTTATCCGAGAGCGAGATGGCACCAACCTGCCTGGCAGCATTTTTCAGCGCGTGGACTTCTATCGTATAATCTGGCCAGTCTTCCTCCTCCAGGAACATCCGGATTAGTTTAACCTTCTTTTCAATGCTGTGGTAAAATACTTTCAGAACCTTCCAGAACAGGCTCTCGCTCGTAAGCATATTGATAGCATATTTCACATCCAGGTCGCCAATCTGGATATCCTCTTCTTTTTTCTCCGTTCTGTCTTCCCCGTGCTTACGGTAAACCTTCTGTATCTTCTCCACCGGGAGCCACTGTTTTACTTTCGCCGCCAACATGCGCAGTTCTATCGGTTTGGCAACAAAATCATTCATCCCCTCCCGGCAGAACATTTCCTTTGTTCCGTCCACCGCATTCGCCGTCAGGGCAATGATTGGCACATCGTTGTACTCCGGATGGAAACGCCGGATGATATGGGTAGTCTCCACACCATCGAGTTCCGGCATCATATGGTCCATAAATACAATGTCATAGTGGAAATCCGAAATCCTGTCAACCGCCGCCTTGCCGCTTGTCACCGTATCAATCTTCATTTTAAGCGGTTCCAAAAGCCCTTCCGCCACCGTCAGGTTGACCACATTGTCATCCACAATCAAAACATGTGCCCTCGGCGCGATAAAATCAAATTCCTTTGTATCTGTATCATCGCTAAAGTACAGCTCCTCGCCATTGAGTATCATCGCAATGTTCAGCGCAAAAAGCGGCTTCCTCAATATGAGGAGGTTCGGGATGTCATAATCCACATGGTCGTAAAAATCAATCAGCAGAACCGCCGTAATCTTTGGGTTGCTGCGCACAAAGGCCTCCACCCTGTCCGAAAACATCGAGTGTTCGATAAAAAGAAAAATTTTCCTGTCATCCGGGAGCGTTTGAAGTTCTTTTACCCCCGACAGCCCGCGGTAATCCACGCCCAGATTGGCAACATCCGAGCAGAGGCTGTCCCTGACATAGGGGTTTGAAATCAGCCCCATGACCAGTCTTGGCTCCGCTTCCTTCAAACCGATGCTCGGCGTGTTATCCACAATTTTCTGCGGGAGGACAACGGAGAATTTGCTGCCCTTTTCATACTCGCTTTCCAGAGAAATCTTCCCGTCCATCAGCGTCAGGAGCCTGCGCGAAATTGCAAGCCCCAGACCCGTTCCCTCAATATTGCGGTTGCGCTTGCTGTCCACCTGCTGGAAGGACTGGAACAGTTTCCCAATATCTTCTTTTTTGATGCCAATCCCGGTATCCTCAACACAAATATGCAATTCAATCTCATTCTCCGCCGTATTGACATAATCCATTTTCATAATGATTTTGCCCTGGTTCGTGAATTTTGCCGCATTGTTCGCAAGGTTTAAGAGCACCTGCTTGATGCGGATATTGTCGCCCCAGAGCTTGCTTGGCAGGCTTGGCGCAATGTCAAGGAGAAGCTCTACATCCTTATCTTTCAGTCTTGTCATCACAATATTTGCAACATCGTACAACATCGACATTGGCTCGTAATCCACCTCGTTGATGTCCATCTTCCCGGATTCAATTTTGGAAAAATCCAGGATATCGTTAATAATGGTGAGCAGGGACTTTCCCGCCTCCTTAATCTGGTATATGTAATCCCGCGCAACCGCAGGCAAATCCTCGCGCATTGCCATCTCTGCCATACCAATCACGGCGTTCATCGGCGTGCGGATTTCGTGGCTCATGTTCGCGAGGAAATCCGATTTCATGTTTTCCGAACGCGCAAGCTCCATATTGGCTTTATGGATGAGATAGCGGTGGTAGGCTGTGCTTGAGAGGGCATCTGCGATTGTAAAAAGGAATTTTGCAGCCTTTTCCACCGTATCCCGCTCAACGATTTTTACTTTCATCGCAGCCGCAAGGTACTCTTTTGGGTCTGCCCCAATCTCTGCCGCAACCCTCTTTATTTTTTCCGCATCCGGTGCCTTGGTGAGCACCTGCCCGCCGATAAAGCAGCCCACAAGCCTGCCGTTTGCCATAATCGGCGCGGCGAAATCCATCAGCCCCGCATGGCAGGGATAAACAACGGAATGCCCTACCTCGAGCGCAAGCTCGGTACCCGCTCTGTCACACTTTTCACAGCGCGTGCATCCAAGCATTGTTTTCCTCGTGTATTTCATACAAAAATCAGAAAAGTTGGAGCCTTTCGTGACCGCTATGCCATGCGCATCGGTGACCAGCGCCGCCATGCCAAGCATGTCGGCAAAAGCATCCTGTATTTTTTGCAAAACCGTGATGTCAATTAGATCCTGAAGACGCAACTCGTAATCCATCGTATCCATAGATGAACCTCCCCATTGAAAGTCCCGCGTGCCCCTCCCACCCACGTTCTTTATCAGCCAATAATTTTTTCAATTGTATCCAACAGCTTTTGCTGGTTGATTGGTTTGAGCAGATAGCTTTGCGGCTTTAAAATAAGCGCTTCCTGAATCTTTTTTGTTTCCGTGACCCCGGTCAGGAAAACAACCGGGATATTCTTTGTCGCATCGGAGGCGCGCAGCTGCTCAAGCACCGCCGGCCCATTGACCACCGGCATCTCATAGTCAAGCAGAATCAGGTCCGTCTTTTTCCTTTCCAGGAATTTTAACGCAATTTTTCCGCTTGCCGCGGTCGCCACATCATATTTTTCATGCAGATATTCCTTGATAAGCTTGAGCATCATGGAATTGTCATCCACAACCAGGACATGCTTGCGCAAGGCAGATTTTGTCCCCACACCACCTCCTGCCTGCGCCGCCTGCGGTGTTTGTGCCGCCTTACCCCCGGACTCCAATTCCCTTAACAGGCCATCCATGGCCGCACCCTGCGCAAGCAATTCTGCGCCAAGCGCCCCTTCCTCTTCTTTTGGTTGTTCCTCCACTTTCTTCGGATGCTCCTCCAAAAATTTCCTGATTTTCTCCCCGATCATGGCACCCGCAATCGGGCGGTACAGCGTCATATCCGCAACATGGACCGCAATCTTTTCAAATTCATCGCACTCCTCTTTTGCCCCAATCAGGATGACCGGGACATACTTCTCGGTCAGACGGTATTTCGCATTCGCAATCTGGTTGATTGTATCGCGCGTTTCGTTGAAGATACAGCATACGAAAACATCCGGTTCAAAATAATTCAGATGCCTGACAATATCGTCGTGGCGTATGGAGGTGGTCATAATCTCAAAATCATTGTTCATCTGTGCAAAGAGATCATCAATGATAGGACTGTTTTTTCCTGTTACCAAAACTTTGTATTTCATCATTAAATCCCCCTGTTTTTGTAAAAATTGATTTTTTTGATACTGGAACGAAATTTTATTGAAAAAATCCGGAGAAATCAAAGGTCGCAAAATAATCCTGCGGTGTCTCCGCGCGGCGGATTTGCTTTACCGTGCCATCCCCGCATAACAGAAGCTCCGCCGACCTTAATTTCCCGTTGTAATTGTAGCCCATTGAAAAACCGTGCGCCCCGGTGTCGTGGAGCACGAGATAATCTCCCCTCTCGATTTCCGGAAGCATACGGTCCACTGCAAATTTATCGTTGTTCTCGCACAGCGCGCCCACCACATCGTATTTGTGGTCGCACGGGGCGTTCTCCTTGCCGAGCACCGTGATATGGTGGTACGCACCATACATCGCCGGGCGCATCAGGTTCGCCGCGCAGGCATCCACGCCGACATATTCCTTGTAGGTGTGCTTTTCATGGATGGCGCGCGTAACAAGATGCCCATACGGCGCAAGCATAAAACGCCCAAGCTCCGTAAAAATCGCGACATCCCCCATGCCCGCAGGCACTAAGATTTCCTCGTATGCCTTGCGCACGCCCTCGCCGATGAGCGCGATGTCATTTTCCTCCTGCTCCGGCCGGTACGGGATGCCAACCCCCCCGGAAAGGTTGATAAAGGCAATATGCGCGCCCGTCTTTTCCTTTAACTCCACTGCCAGCGCAAAAAGTGTTCTCGCGAGCGCCGGGTAGTAATCGTTTGTCACAGTGTTGCTGACAAGGAAGGAATGGATGCCGAATTCCTTCACGCCGAGCGCCATTAAACGGCGGTACGCATCAATCATCTGCTCCTTTGTCATCCCATATTTCGCGTCGCCCGGATTGTCCATGATGCCGTTGCTGACCTCATACACGCCGCCCGGATTGTAGCGGCAGAACACGGTCTGTGGTATCCCGCATTCTTTTTCCAGGAAATCAATCATCGTGTAATCGTCGAGGTTAATGTAGGCACCAAGCTGCACCGCTTTTGTAAACTCGCCCTCCGGCGTATCGTTCGAGGAAAACATAATGTTCTCCCCGGTAATGCCGACCGCCTCCGACATCATCAGCTCCGTCATCGATGAGCAGTCCGTGCCGCACCCTTCTTCTTTTAAAATCTGCAAAATATACGGGTTCGGTGTCGCCTTCACCGCAAAATATTCCTTGAAGCCTTTGTTCCACGCAAACGCCGCCTTAAGCCTCTTCGCATTCGCACGGATTGCCTTTTCGTCATAAATGTGGAATGGTGTCGGGTAGGTCTTTACAATTTCCTCCACCTGCTCTTTTGTTACAAATGGTATTTTTTCACTCATTTTCCATCTTCCCTTCCTTGTGTTTTTTTATAATCCCCAGTACCTTTTCCGACGCGTGCCCATCGTCATACGGATTGTATTTTTCGGCAAACCGCGCATAGCGCTGCGCGGTTTCCGGTGTCATGCCCGCCTTCACCGCCGCAATCAGTGCCTCGGTCGTCGTGACAACCGCCCCCGGTGCCTCCGCCTCGAAGTCAAAATAAAAGCCCCGCAGCGCATCCCGGTAATTTTCAAGGTCATACGCAAAAAAATACATCGGGCGCTTTAACAGGCTGTAATCAAACATGGCGGAGGAATAATCCGTAATCAGCATATCCGAAAGCAGGTACAGCTCCGCAATGTCCACATCCTCCCCCATGGTGCGGACAAAATCCGGCTCCTCGTTCCATGTATCCTTCTCCCGCACCATATAGTGGTATTTTACCACAAGCACATACTCCTTTGCAAATGCCTGATGCATTTTTCTAAAATCAAGCGCAGTTGTGAATTTGTAATCCTTCTCATTGTAAAAAGCATCGTCGCGCCAGGTCGGGGCGTATAGGATAACCTTTTTTTCCGGCGGGATGCCAAGCCTGGTGCGCAGGGATGCCAACGCAGTCTGGTCTGTGAAATGTGGTTGTTTGGATTGCGCCGGGTGCGCAGAACTGCTATTTAAAGCCTGCTGTTCATTCTCCATATTTTTCCATTTAACCAGCCGGTCGTTCCTCGGATACCCAACCGCAAGCACCTTTCCATGAAACCCGAATGCCCGGCGGAATACTTCTGTTGAAAACGGATTTTGCGAAATCAGATAATCCCATGTCGCCGCATTTTCCCGGAATGTCTCCTTGTACTCCGCAAGGGTCTCCTTCCCCGCCATATGCAGCTGCGTCAAATCAAGCCCCAGTTTTTTCAGCGGCGTCCCGTGCCATGTCTGGATATAGACGGTATCCCTTCTCTTGACCATGTAATTCTGGAATCTTGTGTCCGAAACCCACACCCCGGCACACGCCATCACGGCATAGTAGCGAAGGCGCGCATTTTTTAGCGGGCGGACCCCCTTTGGCAGCTTTCCCACAAAACGTTCCGGCTCATCCAAAATATAGTAACAGCGAAATTCCTGCATCATGCCAAGCTCTGCCATTTTCTCACAGACCGCGCGCGGATTGCCCGTATAACTGCGCCCAAGGCTGCTCATGAAGACAACGGTGCGCCTGCTCACCGGGAGTACATGCGCAAGGAAGTGGTAACAGGCGAGCACAAGCCCCTTTACCGCGCGTTTTGCCACACTCACGTTCCCTCTCCTGCTTCCTGTTTTTTCGCCATATCTTTTTCGTGCAGGTCACTCTTGATTTTTGTCGTGGAAATGCCCTGTGTGCGCGGCAGGTATATGACCTCGCAATAATCCTTAAGGAAATCGAACTTTCCTTTCCAGTCATCTCCCATCACAAAAACATCCACTTTGTTCTTAACCACATCATCAATTTTTTGTTCCCAGTTGTATTCCGGAAGCACCTCATCCACGTAGCGGATTGCCTCAAGAATCAATTTACGGTCCTCGTAGCTGTAGTATGCTTTTTTGTTTTTGATGGCATTGAATTCATCCGTTGAAAGCACGACAATGAGATAATCCCCAAGTTCCTTTGCACGGCGCAGGATGTTGATGTGCCCTGCGTGCAGCAAATCGAAGGTTCCGTATGTAATTACCTTCTTCATAAAATAATTGCCTCCTATTTATAGTTCCGCATATGCCCTTCTCAGACCCAATGACCAACAGAGGGATTTTTTTCCGTTTCACTCCAAAAAATCCCTCTAGGGTCTGTTCCGGGCATTTGCTGTTTTGAGTTCCGCATATGCCCTTCTCAGACCCATAATCGGCAGAGAGATTTTTTCCGTTTCACTCCAAAAATTCCTCTGGGGTCTGTTCCGGGCATTTGCTGTTTTTTAGTTCCGCCCCTGCCCTTCCTTTTCTTCGTTGGTTTCCACGTCGGATGCTACATAAATCGGGCGGTTTTTCACTTCAAGATAAGTTTTCCCCAGATACTGCCCCAGTATACCCATGCAAAACAATTGTATTCCACTGACACCCAAAATCATGCAGGCGAGCGATGGCCAGCCTCCAATCGGGTCGCCCCATATCAGTGTCTTAATCACGATATAGAGGATGGCAAAAAACGCACAGATACAAAAGAGCACCCCAATCAGCGAGACAAGGGCAAGCGGTGCTGTTGAGTAACCGATGATTCCCTCCAGGGAATATTTGAGCAACTTCCACATCGACCATTTCGTCTGCCCTGCCGCGCGCTCCACATTTTCATATGGAATCCACTTCGTCCGAAAACCGACCCAACTAAAAATCCCTTTCGTAAAACGGTTTCGCTCGCTCATCTGCAGCACCGCATTCACCATTGCACGGCTCATCAGCCGGTAATCGACCTCACCCTCCACGACCTCAATCTGGCTGAGCTTTGCAAGCACACGGTAAAAGCTGCGGGATACGAAGGAGCGTATTTTGGGTTCCCCCGTGCGCGAAACCCTCTGCGCCGCCGCACTGTCATAGCCTTCCCGCGTCACCGCCTCAAACATCTCCACCAAAAGCGCGGGCGGATGCTGCAAATCGGCATCAATCACCGCCACAAAATCCCCTGTGGCGTGCTCAAGCCCTGCATACATCGCCGCCTCCTTGCCGAAATTGCGCGAGAACGAAACAAAACAGACCCTCGAATCCTTCTCCCGGAGTTCCCTCATCTTCTCCAAAGTATGGTCCGACGAGCCATCATTCACAAACAAAATCTCGAATTCCGCCTGCGCCTCCATCTGTTTTGCAACGCGGCACATTTCCTCATAGAACAGCCCGATGACATCTTCCTCGTTATAGCACGGTACAACCGCCGTAATTTTTTTCTTTTTCTCCACCGCTGCACCTCCGTCAGCTTTCTATCCCAAAATCCGTTTCCAATCCAAGCGCCTCCGCAAGGAAATCCATCGACGCAGCGCGCAGCTTTTTTATCTTTGCTTTCAATTCCTGCGGATTTTCAATCTCAAACTGCCTCATATCCTTAAAATCGCGCGCTTCATACAAAATATGGCTCTCAAGCCCAAGTGCCTTAAGCAAGTCCGTTGTCCGGCTCCCGGTCTGCGAATGCAGCATTGAAACAAACGGACGTCCGTAAATAATCGAAAACACCGTGCCGTGGAAGGAATTTGTAAGCACATATTCCGCCCGCTCCACTTCCCCGAGGAATTCCCCCGGCGTATGCGTATAGAACGGCTCTAACTCATTACGGAAAATTTTGCCCGGCTTTCGCTGGATGACCGGAAGCCCTGTCACAACCGAAAGACTGTCCGCGAGCTGGACAAGCTTTCGGTTCGTTTCCATCATATAAACAAGGATGTAGCGCTCTGCCCGCTTTGATTCCACCTTGATTTCCTCATATTCCTCCCTCTCAAGCAAAAGTGTCGGGTCAAGGACAACTGCAGGCTGTTTGCCAACGGCCTCATACACCGCCCCCACTGCGGACTGCTCCCGCACGGAAATCGCGTCAAAATGTTTTAAGGCATTTGCGTATGCCTCCCGGTATTGTGCCGGGAAGCGTTCCCTCCCGATGCTTGCAGCGTAGGAGATGCGCCTGCTGCCTTTTTCCGCAAACTCCAACAGATAAACCGGATTATACCCGTCCGTGTGGTCCGGGTTCCAGACCTGGTCACTTCCGGTAATATAGCAGTCCAGTCCTGGCGGATTTGCGGTGAGTTCCTCAAAGGTCGTGTAATCCCCCACATACGCAAAATGCTCCTTCAAAAACCTCTGATACTTCGCATATTTTGTTTTCAATTTCCTGCGGCGGCACCTCACTGCCTTTTTCTTCAGGTACTGCATTCGCTTCGCCGCGGTATCCAGACGCGGTACAACATAAAGCCTGTCAATGACCCACGGATGGTAATTGACGATACAGGGCTGCGCCCCAAGCTTTTGCAGCGCCTTTTGCAGCGCCCACGCCTGCAGCGTCGCACCGTAATTATGCGCACTGTGAAATGTAACGACTCCTGTTTTCATCCTTCCTCCTATTACGAGTTCCGCATACGCCCTCCCCGACCCCAAAAGCGGCAGAGCAATTTCTGCTCGCACAGCTCACATAAATTCCTCTGGGGGGGCTGTCCGGGCATATGCTGTTACGAGTTCCGCATCTGCTGTTATAAGCCTCCGCGGATTTCGTCCAAAATCTTATCCAGTTCAAAACGTTTCGCCTGCGTGATGATGCGCTTGACGCTGCCATCCTCAAAGGCCGCACAGGAAAGCTTTGTTAGTTCTTCGCTTCCAACCACATAATCGTACAATCCAAGATGCTTGATAACATACCTGACATTTTTCCGGTACTTGCGCTTGTTGCGGTACAAAACATCCTGGTACGACAGGAAATTATATACCTTCGGCACGTCAAAGCGCCCGCAGATATGATGCATCAGGCGGTCGCGGTTGCTCACGTTGACAAGGTAATCAATCCGGATATCCCCGAAATATTTCTCCTTCTCAATCTGCGCCAGGCGGTTAATCTGGCGGTCCGTTCCCTTTCCAAATATGTTAAAGCGGAATGCAAAGGTACAGGCAATGCGCCCCGCAATCGTATAGTTTACATCAAACATCAGCGGCAGGTAGCCAATCTCCCTTTTTAAAAGCGAAAGCTTCTTTGTCGCGTCCTTCACATTTTTTGCCTTCACGCAGTAAAAATAATTATACTCCTCCTGGCTATATGCGTTCATGCGCTTGATTCGCTTCGTCGTGTTATCATCCCGCGCCAGTGCGTTAATCATGACAAGCACGTTCTTCTTGCCGTTGCCCTGTGCCTTCTCCACGGAAAAATGCGGCTGTTTCCCGAAAAACAGGAATTCGCAGACCTCAAGCGCCGTATCCTTATTGTCATACGGGCAGTAGGTTTTGCGGAAATTCTCATAGGATGCCGGTTCCTCGTCATTGATTTTTTCAATCAGCGCATCGACCGTATCCGCCTGCGGGAATTCAATCGCGTCAAGGTCGATATACATCCCGCGGTCGCTCACATACTCTGCCCTGTCATATGTGAACAGGATAATCTTTCTGCCCGAAACCGCATAATCAAACATGATACTGGAATAATCCGTAATCAAAAGGTCGGTGGCATTTAAGAAATCATAGGTTTCATACTCCTCCGGGAACGGGCGGATATGCTCAAAATCGTCATAATTTAAGCCCTCCTTCACATACGGATGGAGCTTGACAAAAAGCACCTGGTTCTCCTCGAGCGCCGCGTCCATATCATAGAGGTAATTGCCGATTTCCTCAATCTGCTTTTTGTTCTCCTTTTTGCTGAGCAGCCCGCGCCAGGTCGGCATATATGCCATCACCTGCATATCGGCAAGCTGCAGCTTTTCGCGGATAATTTTCCTGCGCTCGTCCGCAAAAAACGCGGAATTGCGCGGATAGCCGGACAGGAGGATTTTCCCCTGGTAAAGCTGCCTTATCATGTAGTCGTCCAGAAAAACATCCCTTGAAAATTCATTCTGGTATAGCAGGTAATCCGCAATCATGAAATTGCGCTGGACATTGCCAAGGGCATACTCGCGCTGCGGCACAATGCGCCCCATCGCCTTAAGCGGCGTGCCATGCCATGTATTTAAGTACACCTGTTCCTTCCGCTTGATATAATAGCTCGCAAGGCTCGTGTCCGTAATCAGATATTTTGCCGTCGCAAGCAGCTTTAAGTAATCTGTCGAATTGTACACAACAAAGCGGACAAAATCAATCCCGTAACGCGCAAAACGCTCCTGCCAGGCATCCATCAGCTCCTCCTGCAGCGTCACGCAGACATCAAACCTGCGGAATTGTTCCGCTTTCATGGCAAGCAGCATATGGAATATATTACCCGCTACGTCCTCGCCGTGCTTGGATTCAAAAAACACCTGATTTTCTGAAACCGGAAGCTTCTGGTAATATTTTGTGTACTCTACATCGCGCGGCAGGGAAAAAAGCTTTAGCAGGCTGCTCTTTCCTTTTAAATAACGCAGCTTGTGCTTGCGCTTCCAGAAAAGGCTCCAGTTCTCCTTCTTTTTTGCAAAGAAACGGCGCACGCGGATGCTTGTGCGCAAAACCCCAAGCGGCATTTTTTCACGGACCCAGAGCAGGCGCAGCATCTTTTTCTTGCTGTGGTAAAGCGGGAGCATTTTTTTGCTGCGGTCGGATGCGGAATATTTCAGGTAACGGTTCTCCTGCCAGCCCGGGAAATTTTTCTCCAGATAATCCATGATGACACGGATTAATTTCTGTTTCAGCTCAAGCATCCCGCGGTTTTCCAGCGCCTGCTTGCGGTTGTTGTCAAAAATCAGGTTGAGGCGCACAAGCAGATGGCGCACGCAGATATATTCAATTTCCTCGTAAAACTCCGTAAAATGCCCATTCGCCTTCAGGCTGTCCACCATAAGCGAGAGCGCCGGGATGATATCGAGCGTGTGTTCATTTAAAGAATTCAAAAAACTTGTCGTTGATGCCCTGCGGTAATTGTAGAGACGCTTTTTGATGACGCCGATGCGCTGGGCATCGCAGATAACCGGATACATGATTGCCAGGTCCTCAAAGCGCAGTCCCTGCGGGAACGGATATTTCGCAATCAGCTCCCGCTTATAAAGCTTGTCCCACGGGAACGGGGAAATGTGGATGAGCTCAAATTTATTCTCATGCACATTGAAATCACTCTCATAGCTGATATTGTAGGATTTGCTCTTTGTGCGTATCAGCTTTTTCGTCAGCGTCTTTTCCCGCACGTCATAATACTTGCACAGGACAATGTCGTCACCGCCCTCGACTGCCTTATTGTACAGCAGCTCGCACGCGGTGCTTGTCGCGACAAAGTCATCGCTGTCCACAAAAAGGATGTATTCCCCGGCCGCTTTCGTCACGCCGAAATTCCTCGCATGGCTTACCCCCTGGTTTTCAATATGGTACACATGCAAAATATCCGGGTATCTCTCTTCATATTCTTTTAAAATCTGCACCGAACCATCCGTACTCCCATCATTTACCGCAATAACCTCAATCTCTTTAAGCGTCTGCCCACAGACACTGTCAAGGCATTGGCGCAGATATTTTTCCACATTATATATCGGTATGACAATACTGACCTTTATATCCGACACAATACTTACCTCTCTTCTGTTTCGGATGCACCTTCCGGATACCTTTGCTTACGGAGGGATTTTTGCCTGCTTACCACCGCAGGCTCCTTTCCGGGTACTGTTTGGACACATCCTGTTTCATCGCTTTCCTATCAGGAATTTAACCCTAATTTTGTTAATTATACCTTACTTTGTCTTTGCAAGCAAGATTTTCCTGCACAAACGAACAAATTTTCGATTTTTAAGTTTTTTGATTGCGAAATTGTAGGAAGGTGTGCTATACTACTAACTATCCGGTTTTTCCGGTTTATCCCGGAAGGTTTCGGGGTGTAAAGCCGGGAAACCATATGATATTTCAGAGAAGTGAGGAAAGCTATGGAACAATATAACGGCAGCCAGATTGTGGTCTTAGAGGGGCTTGAGGCGGTGCGCAAGCGCCCCGGCATGTACATCGGGAGCACCGGGACGCGCGGTCTTCACCACCTGATCTGGGAAATTTTAGATAATGGCATTGATGAGCATCTGGCAGGCTTCTGCAAGCAGATTGACATTGTAATGAAAAAAGATGGCGGCATCTGCATCACCGACCACGGCCGCGGTGTGCCGACGGACATCCACCCGACCAAGCACATCCCGACCGCACGCGTCGTCTACACCATCCTGCACGCGGGCGGCAAATTCGGAAATTCGGTCTACAAGGTATCGGGCGGTCTGCACGGTGTCGGCGCGTCGGTCGTCAACGCCCTCTCCTCGCATATGATTGTTGAGATCAAACGTGACGGCAAAATCTACCGCGACGAATACCGCGACGGTGGCCATCCGGTTACGGAGCTTGAAAACGGGCTGCTCCCGGTCGTCGGCAAATGCAATAAATCTGACACGGGCACGCGCGTGACTTTCTATCCGGACGACACGATTTTTGAGACCGTGGAATTTAAGGAGGAGACCATCTGCAAACGCTTAAAGGAAGTTGCCTACTTAAACAAGGGGCTAAAGCTCGTCTTTACCAACGAGCACACCGGAACGGAAAAGACCTACGAGGAGGCGGAGGGCATTAAAAGCTTTGTTTCCTACTTAAACCGCGAGGCGAATACGCTGCACACAGAGCCGATTTACGTGGAGGGAACAAGCGGGGACATTGAGGTGGAGGTTGCCTTCCAGTACACGGACAATTTCACTGAGCAAATCAATTCCTACTGCAACCGCATCAATGTTGTGGACGGCGGTACGCTTGTGACGGGTTTTAAGACCGCGCTCACCCGCGTCATGAACCAGTACGCAAGGGAACTTGGCTATTTAAAGGAGAAGGATGAAAATCTGGACGGGCGCGACATCCGCAACGGCATTGTTGCCATCATCTCCATCAAGCACCCTGACCCGCAGTTTGAGGGCCAGACCAAGACAAAGCTTGGCAATACGGATGCCAAGACAGCGGTGGACGATGTGTTCGCGACCGAGGTGACGCGCTTCCTCGACAAAAACATCGAGATTTTAAAGGCAATCCTCGACAATTCCATGCGCTCCTACAGCGCGAGAAAGGCGGGCGACAAGGCGCGCAACGCGGTGTTAAAGCAGTTAAACGATGTGGATACCAAGAGCAAGCTCGCTTCCTGCTCCTCCAAAAAGCCGGAGGAATGTGAGGTCTATATCGTCGAGGGCGATTCTGCGGGCGGTACGGTAAAGACAGCACGCAACCGCAAAACCCAGGCGGTGTTACCGCTGCGCGGCAAAATCTTAAATGTCGAGAAGGCGACGCTCGACAAGATTTTGGTCAACAACGAGATTAAAACGATGATTGCCTCCTTTGGCTGCGGCATCGGGGACGATTTTGATTTGTCGAAGTTACGCTACAACAAAATCATCATCCTGACCGATGCCGATGTGGACGGCGCGCATATCAGCACGTTGCTGCTGACGTTCTTCTACCGTTTTATGCCGGAGCTTATCACAAATGGCAAGGTGTACCGCGGTATGCCGCCGCTTTACAAGGTGGATTTCGAGGACACGGAAAAAGGCAGGAAAAAGAAAAAATCCCAGTACCTCTTCGATGATTTTGAGCTGGAAAAATTTCGCAAGAGCGGCAAAAAAATCCTTGCCTTGCAGCGCTACAAAGGGCTTGGTGAGATGGACGCAAATCAGCTCTGGGAAACGACCTTAAACCCGGAAAGCCGCATCTTAGCGCAGGTCTCCCTCTCGGATACCGTGGAGGCGGATGAGGTTACAACGCTTTTGATGGGCAGCAATGTGCCGCCAAGGCGCGCGTTTATTATTGAGGAAGCAAAGTATGCGAAGTTAGACATATAAACCGCATCCCCCCGGACAGCACCCCAGAAGGATTTTTTAGGAGCAAATTGGAGAAAAAATCCTTCTGCCTTGTTTGGGTACTGGAAGGGGGATGCGGGACTTAAATATATAAACAGCATCCCCCGGACAGCACCCCGGAAGGATTTTTTAGGAGCAAAGCGGAGAAAAAATCCTTCTGCCTTGTTTGGGTGCTGGAAGGGGGATGCGGGACTTAAAATCGGAGGGAACCATGAAAACAGACAACATCATACAGCTTGATTTTTCGGAGGAGATGAAAACCTCCTTCCGCAATTACGCCATCAGCGTCATCATCGACCGCGCGCTGCCGGATGTCCGCGACGGTTTAAAGCCAGTGCAGCGCCGCATCCTCTACTCCATGACCGAGCTTGGGCTTGACCCAAAAAAGCCGCACCGCAAAAGCGCCCGTATCGTCGGTGATACGATGGGTAAATACCACCCGCACGGCGATTCCTCCATCTACGAAGCACTCGTACATATGGCAGAGGATTTTTCCATGCAGATTCCGCTTGTGGACGGGCATGGCAATTTCGGTTCCATCGACGGCGACCCGCCTGCCGCAATGCGCTACACGGAGGCACGCCTGTCCGAGGGCGCGATGGCGCTGCTCGACAATCTTGACAAAAATCTTGTCGAGTTCATGCCGAACTTTGACGACAGCGAAAAGGAGCCAAAGGTTCTGCCCGCAATGCTGCCGAACCTTTTAATCAACGGCACGACCGGAATCGCGGTCGGCATGGCTACCAATATGCCGACACATAACCCTGTCGAGATTATTAACGCCATCATCGCCTACATGGACAAGCCGGACATCACCGTTGCAGAGCTGATGGAGCATGTGCCAGGCCCGGATTTTCCGACGGGAGGCACCATTGTTAACGGCAATGACCTGCAAAGCATCTATGAAACCGGGGAGGGCAAAATTAAAATCCGCTCCACCACCACCGTTGAGCCTTCCGACGGCGGCCGCAAAAACATCGTAATCACGGAGATTCCTTTTACCTCTGCGGGGAACAAGACCAAGCTCGTTGAAAGCCTTGTGACCCTGATGAAAGACAAGGTTTTTGATGAGATTTACGATGTGCGCGACGAGTCCTCTGCCGACGTGCGCATTGTCATTGAGGTCAAGAAAGACCGCGACATTGACAATCTTTTAAACGGTCTGTACAAGAAAAGCCCGATGGAGGATACCTATGGTGTCAATATGCTCGCCATCAAGGACAATCAGCCCATCCTCTTTAATTTAAAGACCCTGGTTTGCGAGTTTGTTCTTTTCCAGGAAGAGCTTTACACCCGCCAATATGAGCATTTGCTTGACAAGGCAGGCAAGCGCCAGGAAATTGTAAACGGTTTAATCCGCGCGGTTGACCTCATTGATTTGATTATTGAGATTCTGCGCGGTTCTACATCCGTCTCACAGGCAAAAGCCTGCCTGATGAGCGGGAAGACAGAGGGGATAAATTTCAAGTCCAAAGCGTCGGCAAAGACTGCGGCGACCCTCGACTTTACCGAGCGCCAGGCCGATGCAATCCTTGCCATGCAGCTCTCCAAACTCATCGGCTTGGAACTGCTCAAACTACACGAGGAGAATCAGGAATTGTCTAAACAAATCGAAGAGTACAATGATATCCTTGGGAATAAAAAATCCCTCTATAAAGTAATTAAAAATAATTTGAAAAATTATAAAAAACAGTTTAACACGGACCGGCGCACCAAAATCACCCATGCCGAAACAGCAAATTATGTGGAGGAGGTTCGCATTGAGGATATTTATGTGCTGATTGATAAGTTCGGCTACACAAAATCGGTTGACAACGCCACATTCTCGCGCACCACCGAGGAGAATTTAAAAGAATACGTCTATATTATCCGCATGAAGAACAATGACAAGCTCTGCCTGTTCACGCGCGAGGGCAATATGTACCAGATTAAGGCTTCTGCCATCCCGCGCTGCCGCATCCGCGACAAGGGTACGCTCATCCACAATCTTTGCAAGCTGGACAAGGAAACGGTACTTACCTACCTTTCCTTCGAGGAGCTTTTTGAATCGCAGCTGTTTTTCGCTACAAAGCACGGATACGTGAAGCTCGTATCCGGCATCGAATATGAGACGAACCGTTCCATGATTGCCTCGACAAAGCTCGAGGAAGGCGATGAGGTTGTCTGTGTCACACCTCTGTCCGCCGCGCAGATTGTCGAGGGTGGCATGAAGGTCATCCTGTTTACGCACGACGGGCTCTCGCTCGGCTTTGAGCTTACCGAAGTCCCGGAATTCAAAAAGACGGGGCGCGGTGTCAAGGGCATCACACTTGAAAAGGCAGATGTTGTGGTTTATGCTGCCGCGGTACCGCAGATTACGGAAACCTTTGAGCACGAAGGGAAATTCTATTCCGCGAGAAAAGTGAAGAACCGCAAACGCGGGGCGAAGGGGCAGAAAGCAAATCTTGGCATTTAAGGGGGCATTGCCTGAACCGCCATTTCCACAGAACCTGTGGCGGATGTACACACAGCTGCCGCAGGTTCTGCCGCTTACGGCAAAAATCAGTTTCGGAAGCGCTTTTATAAGCGTATCCTGCTGCCCTTGTCAGAGCCTCACAAAGATTGCCGTTTCTTTCTTTAAGTCCTCCGCGATTGCACGGTTTTCCCCCATGCGGCGGTTGATATGCTCCACATCCGCCACCAAAGCCTCCGTGCTGTCCGCCGCGCCGGAAACCCCCTGGACACCGCCCTCGATTGCTACCGTAATCTTGCGGATGGAGTCCGCAATCTGCTCCATCTCATCGCGCAGATGGTCTGTTTTGTCCGTAAATTCATTCATCGTACCTTCAATATGGGTTGCTGCTTCTTCATAGCGTTTTCCCTGGTCCACAAACTTCCCAAACTCCGAAAGGATTGACCCGTTTACATACTCAATCATACCGGCAGCACTGTCCGCAAGGTTATGCACTGCCTGGATTACGATATTGTTAATCTGTTGGATATGGTTCGCCGTCTCACGGCTCAAATCTGCAAGCTGCCGGATTTCCTCCGCAACCACGGAAAAGCCGCGCCCCGCCTCCCCTGCCCGCGCCGCCTCAATGGAGGCATTCAATGCCAGCAGGTTCGTCTGGGAGGAAATATTTAAAATATCGTTGGTCAGGCTATTTACCTGATCGACGCTCTTAGAATCAAGGATTGCCTGCTGCAATACCTCACCGATTTCCCGGACACGCTTATCCGTCTCCTCCATGCTGCTTTTCGCATCCATCGCCATGGCATCGGCATCGGCGCGCATTTTCTTCGCATACTCATTGATTTCCACCGATTTGCCCGCGATGCGGTTCACATTTTCATGCACCACCGAGGCATTGCGGTTGATGATGCCAGTCGAATTTGAGACTTCCTGCATCGTCGCGGACAGCTCCTGGGTCACCGCCGAGAGATCCGAGACACTGTCATTGGAGCCGCGGACACTGGAAAGCACCTCGTTGACCACCGCATCCATGCGCTCCGAATTTCCGGAGATGGTCTTTAATATCTGCTGGAGCTTTTCCATAAAAGTATTGACACCGCTGCTCAGTGCCGCAATCTCATCGTTATACAAAATCGTCAGCCTCCGGGTGAGGTCACCTTCCCCGCGCCCAATCCCGGTTGTAATTTCGTTCAGTTCATTCTGCGCCGTGGAAATCGGCCGCACAACGCGCACGAAGACAATGCCCACCGCCGCGACCAGCGCCAACAGGCTGACAACAATGGTGCAGATGTTTTCCGCCAGGGATGCCTGGTACACATCATTCAGCGTCGCACGCGCCTGCGCCGACTGCGTTGTAAGCGCATCCATCATATCCTCCAACGTGTCCCGCATTGCAGCCCCATAATTTTCCAGGTCACCGTTTGCAATGGCGTATGCCTCGGATGTTTTCCGGTCAGCACTTTTGGCAACAAGAAAGAGGATTGCCCGTTTAAACTGATTATAATTCCCGGTAAGCTCCGCCATCGGCTGTCCATACAGAGCCTCAAAATCCTCAAGCATTTTGTCAAGTTCCTGTTCCGCCGCCTTGATTTCCTCCACCACCCGGATCATCGTATCAAAATCCACCGCGATAATATGCGTCAATGCCATTTTATGTATGTTCTGCGCCGACTCCTGGATTTCAGAGAGGTTTTCAATCCCTGTCATATAATGGTCCACAATATTGGAAGCGTTTGCGTTTACATTCCTGATGTTGCGGATTGCCAGAATATTGGAAATGACGGATACAATCCCAAGAATCAGCATTGGGATTACAATCATCACTTTAATGCTGCTGTGCTTTTTTTCCATACTGTTTGCTCCTATTTTAAGTTCCGCATATGCCCTCCTGATACCCTTTTTCCGGGGAAGGTATTTTTGTCCGCTCTGCTCCCAAAAATCCCTTCCAGGTACCATCCGGGCATATGCTGTTTTGAGTTCCGCTCCGGGTTAATAAAGCGAGGTGATTCCTTTTACCATTTCGTCGAGGATATCCTGCAGGTTCCGCCCGCCTGGATTACCTGCTGCCATCAGTTCCCCAAAATTCTGCGTTGGTGCCCAATAACTTCCGCCGATTGACTGAAGGCTTGAAAATTCCGACTGTGCAAGGATGGCACGGATTGCCGGGGCAGCTGCAATTTCCTCGCTGGCCGATGCCCGGATATTGGATGGACCCTGCCCCCGGCGCTCAAAGCGCAGGGTCTGGTTCTCCTCGTTCGTTATAAACGCCGCCAGTTTCTGCGCCCATTCCCCCTGTTCGGAGTAGGCATTTACCCCCACCATCTTATACCCTGCAAAGGATGACATCTGCACCTGCCTGCCGCCGCAGGTATAAGTTGGCAGTTTTGCCGCGCCGTAATTCTCCCCCCAAACTTCCGCCACCAGATTGGAATCCCACACACCGGAAACACCCGCAATCGCCGTGCCGTCCTTGACCTTATCCGCAAACAGCCCCGCCGCATCCAAAGCCCCGCTCTGCGCAATCGCAAGCATCCCTTTTGCAACATCCACACCCGTAATTTCCGTATCCACCGCATTCCAGTTGCAGGCATTCGACACCCCGTCCGGATTCAGGCCAACCAAAAGCCCGGTTTCACCAAAAAAGCTATACAAATACCAACCGGAGCTCCAGTCCATCGCAAAGTTTTTGCCGTTCGCTGCGGCAACGCGCAGGATGCCATCCAAAGTCTTCACATCCTCCTCGCTCAGATATGCTTTATTGTAATAAAGGAAATATCCATTGTCCGCTGTCATCGGATATGCATACAGCACACCATTTACCGAGGCAGCCTCACACGCTGCTTCGATATTATTTTCTAAGACTTCCGCTTCATTCTTAACCGGGGCAAGCACGCCCGCCGCCACCATGACGCGCAGTTGGTCATCCGCAAATGTAAATACATCCGGTCCGTCATCAATCGTTCCAAACAGTGCATCCTTACAGCCGGACTCCCCCTGGTACTCCACTGTAATATCAAACTCTGCCTCTTTGGCATACCGGGCAGTAAATCCCGCAACCAGCTCTTCCAAAAGTGCCGCGTCCTCCTCCGCCCCCCACAGGGTGAGCGAAACCGTCCCTTGCCCGGAAACCTCCCGCTCCCCCTGCGGTTGCCCCGCGCTCTTTTCACCGCATCCACAAACCCCGCAGACCGATACAAGACCTGCCAGCAAGATGGCAGAAAATCTCGTTTTTATCATACGATACCCTCCTGTAGCCTTGAATTTTTTACCATTCTTATACCGCGTACATCACTGTCCGGTTAAAAGGTTTTGTTCTCCGAAAAGCCTGCCGCGGCAGATATATACTGCTTACAGTATATCATATCTGCCGCGTTTTCTCAACATCCTTTCCTGATTATATTCTTTTCCTCATATTATAAGGATATGTCCAAAAAACAATTTTCTTCCGGTTTCGCAGGATGCGAATACTATGGCGAAGCTGCAGCCTGATAGCAGGAACATTTCACCCCATTTTCACATAAGATGTTAGAAAAGCTATGCCATCTTACAGGCATAGCAGATTTCTTTGCGCTTCGAAACCGAAACATCGGGCGCAGAAAAGAGGACATTTATGGAAATCTATGTTGTAAAGCCGGGGGATACCATCGACTCAATCGCTGCCACAACCGGCGCGGCGCTTTCATCCCTGATTTTTAACAACCAGCTTACCTATCCTTACCGCCTTGCCATCGGGGAAGCTTTGCTAATCTCCTACGATGGGGATGCCAAGCGCCAGACAATCTACACCAACGGCTACGCCTACCCACATATCAACCAGGACACCCTGCGCCAATCACTTCCGTATATGAGCGCCCTTTCCATCTTCTCCTACGGATTTACACCTGCAGGGGAGCTGATTCCCCCACGCATTGATGATACCTTCCTCATCAATCTCGCACAAAGCTACGGAGCCCGCCCAGTGCTCACACTCACCCCGATTGATGCTTCTGGAACCTTCAACAATAACCTGATTACCGCCCTTGTGCACAATCCGGATGCCATCGCCCGTCTGATTGAAGCGCTTGGTGTCCAGATTACCTCACGCGGTTTCGAGGGCGTTGACATTGACTTTGAATATATCCTCCCGACAGACCGTGTCGCCTTTGCCGATTTTGTCGCAGCGGTGCGCCGCTCAGTCAATGCGCTCGGTTTCCCTGTGTCGGTGGCGCTCGCGCCGAAGACCTCCGATGACCAGAAGGGAGTATTGTATGAGGGAAAGGATTATGCGCTGCTTGGGGAGGCGGCGGATTATGTGTTATTGATGACGTATGAGTGGGGTTATACTTACAGCGTCCCAATGGCCGTCGCCCCCGTTGACAAAGTCCGACGCGTTGTCGAGTACGCCCTCACCCGCATCCCGGCGGAAAAAATCGACCTCGGTGTGCCGAACTACGGCTACGACTGGCCATTGCCCTACGTCTCCGGCACGACCCGCGCCACTTCGCTCGGCAACCTGACCGCAAGGGAACGCGCCGTAGAAAACGGTGCCACCATCCAATTTAACGAGACTGCCCAATCCCCGTGGTTCACCTATGAAAAGGATGGTATCGCCCATGAAGTCTGGTTTGAGGATGTCCGCAGCTACCGGGCAAAATTTGCCCTTGTGACAGAATACGGGCTCCGCGGCATTGGCTTCTGGCAGCTGATGCGCCCAAACCTTCCTGGTTTCCTCCTAATGTCCGGTACTTTCTGGATTCGCTAAATCCGAAGATTACACATACATTTCCACTGGCACAAAAAGCCCGCCGCAAAAGTAGCTTTATAGCCAACCGAAAGCGGTTTTTTGCCCTTTTAAATCTGCTTTCTCAGCTTTAGTAAAATTTTCTTTTCAAGTCTTGAAACCTGCACCTGGCTAATTCCGAGCGCTGCCGCGACCTCATTCTGCGTGCGCTCCTCAAAATACCGCATTTTCAGCAGGTTTTGCTCCGATTCCGGCAGGGTGGCGAGCAGCTCGGAAAGCAGCATACGGTCAAGCAGGCGTTCTTTTTCCACATCCCCCGCCTCCCCCGCCCCGGAAAGCCTCCCGGCAGCACCGTCCACGCCCTGCACAACCTGGTCAATCATGCAGATTTCGCTGCCGTCGCCCTGATAAACCGTGCGGTAAATGGAGTCCACTTCCGCCCCTGCCTCCATTGCCATAACAATATCTTCACGGCAAAGCTCCGTCGCGGCGGCGATTTCTTCCAAAGTCGCCTCCCGCCCTAGCTTGCGCTCAAGCATCTCGCATGCCTGATGGATTTTCCAGGCATTCTCTTTCATGGTCCGTGACACCTTCACCAACCCGTCATCCCGAAGAAAACGCCGGATTTCCCCGGTAATCATCGGGACGGCATAAGTGGAAAACTGCACATCATAATTTAAATCAAACTTGTCAATTGCCTTCATCAGGCCAATGCTGCCGATTTGGAATAAATCGTCCGCCTCGTAGCCGCGCCCTAAAAATCTGCGCACAATGCTCCAGACCAGCCCGATATTTTCTGTAATCATCTGTTCCCTTGCTGCTTTATCTCCCTGTTTACACCGCCTCAGCAACAAACTCTGATCCACAGACAGCCTCCTTATTTCTTTTATGCAAACGGATTTTCATTCTCGCAATCCTATTTTTCCTCGCTGCTCTTATCCTCTTTTCCGTCCTTTCCCGCCTCACAAGCCTTTGCTCCCCCGGCATCCTCTCCGGTTTCTGCACTTCCCGCCAACACTTTTTTCTTCATCCGCACAAGCGTACCGCGATTTTTCTGCGAATACACTTCCAGCTTGTCCATAAACGCCTCCATAAAAGCAAATCCCATACCAGAACGCTCCATGTCCGCCCTTGTCGTATACATTGGCTCCATCGCCGCAAGCACATCCTCCATCCCGGCACCGCGGTCTTCCACCTCAATCCACACTTCGCGTCCATAAATCCCAAGGCGCATACAGATTGTACCATCCCCCTCCCCGTAGCCGTGGATGACGGCGTTTGTCACCGCCTCCGACACCGCCGTCTTGATGTCGGACAATTCCTCAAGTGTCGGGTTCAACTGTGCCGCGTAGGCTGCCGCAACCATGCGGGCGAAGCTTTCATTGCGTGACTTTGCCGCAAATTGCAGGCACACCCCGTCCTCCGCCCCGTGTTGCCAAACACATGCCTTATCGTCCGTCTGCTTTGGTTCCTGCACGCATATTCCGTCATCCCAGGCAGCCTCCCAAAATCCGCACTCCTCCTCCGACAATATCCTCTTTTCCCCCGCAACGCTTACAACTCCCTGAATTTGTTCCATATGACCCATCCTCCTTATTTAAAGTTCCGCATATTCCCTCCCACCACCCACGAACCTGCAGTGAAATTTCTCTCCGCTTCACTCCGATAAATTCCACTGGGGCGCTGTACGGGAATATGCTGTTTAAAGTTCCGCATATTCCCTCCCACCACCCACGAACTTCCCTCTACGCTTTTATTCCCTGCGGTTTGTTCTTCCCTAATGCTGCGAGCGCCTCCCTCCGGTTTTCAAAACGCGGCATAATCCGGTAGAGCCCGGACAGGGTTAATATCCTGTCAATCTCCGGCTCCACGCCGCAGCAGGCAATATTGCCCCCCTGGAAAATTACTTTCTTGTAACGCCCCATAATTACACCGATTCCCGAGCTGTCCATAAAACGGATTTTTGAGAAATCAAATAAAAGATGCAGTGCCCCACCCCGCTCAATCTGTCCATCTGCCTCCTGCCGCACATCCACCGCAGTGCAATGGTCAAGCTCTTTCGTTGGCATAATAATCAGCACGGAACCAATTTGTTCATACTGTGCTGCTTTGTTTCCTTCCTGTTGCCCCATGTCAAATCCACTCCTTTCCGCTTTTTATTTGTCTGATTCTGTCGAGCAAAAAGAAAAGAGGTACAGCGGGCGCTGTCCTCTTTTCCAATGTACTTTATATTCGTTTTGCATATGCTGTTTTTCGTTCCGCATCTGCCCTCTTATTCCGTCAATCCCATCTCTCCAAGCCTCGTCCTTGTATAGCCCGAGAGTGAGGAGGCCGGGAACTGTGAGAGCAGAATCCGGTAATACTCCGCCGCCTGTTCATGCGCCCCCATCTGTTGGTAAGACCTTCCCAGATAATAGCAGCAATAATCATTGTGGAAGCCATAATCATAAGATGCCTGCAGATATATGGCAGCCTGCTCGTAATCCTCATCATCATACGCCTGGCGCCCGAGCGTATACGCCGGCTCCGCCACACGGTTCTCAATGCCATTTTGCATCTTCTGCACAAGCGCCTTTGCATCCGCATTGTCCATGCGTTCCGTGTCAAGCTCCGAAAGCTGCCCCGCAAGCTCAATCAGTTCATTGACCGTGGCATCTTCCTTCACGGAGACCACCAGATAATTCTGCAGCGCCAGGAACAAATCATTGTACATCTCCACGTCATGTTCCGGAACCACAATCCCGGAAAGCTCCCGCTGTGTCTCCTCGTACCTTGTCTTCCACAGCTCCGCCTCCTTTTCAAGCGACGTAATTGCCGCTTCCTTGATGCGCAGCTCACTGCTGTAATCTAACTGCTCCTTCTCAAACTCATTGCGGATATTTTTCTGCGCGTTCGGCACAATCAGGAAAAACGTCACCAAAACCCCAAGCAGTGCACCGACCACCAGTGTGACCCATGCCATAATATTAGGCTTGTCCTCACTGTAATTGCCCGGTGTCTCAAGGCGCATACTGCTGCCGGATTCCATGGCCACCATTTCCTGCTCCCCCGCCGGTATAACGTCCTTTCTCAGCTCCGCAGGGGCGGTGAGCTCCTTTAGGTAACGCAGCGTCGTCGTGTTCGCCACATCAATCTGCGCCGCGTATGCCAACTGCTTTTTCGCGCGCTCCTTATCGCCTGTGTGCAGATACAAAAGCGCCAGAAGCTGCCTCGCGCGCAGGAAATTCGGGTTGAGGCTGACCGCCTTTTTTAATTGGAGGATTGCCATATCATCCCCGCCCTGTTTTGCCGCCTCCAGGGCAAGATTGTATTTTTTAATCGCCTGGTTCATCGCATCAAATTTTCCAGGGCTGTTCTGAACCTGTTCCATATAAACATCGGCACGGTTGTTCTCCGGCTGGAAATGTTTGCTGACCACCCATTCCCCAAGTGCCGACACGGTCTCCCCCATCTCAAAATAGACAAGACCCAGCAGGTTCCTCGCCACGGTATTGCGCTTATTCATCTCTAAGCTTTTGCGCAGCATCAAAACCGCACCGCTCAAATCCCTGACTCCCGCGCGTGCCAGGCCTTTGTTGTAATACATATTCGAGGACTGTATTATCTTCTTGTATACTGTCAGCTCCGCACCGCAGGAATCACAATATGTAATTGCCCCCCGGATTACATTGCCACAACGTGGACATATCATGTTCTTTCTCCATTCCTTATCTCGTTTTCCGCCAGCTTACTGATTCTTCTTGTCCTTGAGAATCTTGTCTAAGATATCCGAAATATCCGTTAAGTCATTATTATAAATAGCCTCCTCCGCCTCATCCACCTCAAGGCTTGGTTGGTAAGTACTTAGTTCCTTCTCAAAATTTATCATCGTCCTGCCATTCCTTTCGCATTCTGGGCCTTGGCAAAAAACCAAAGCAACAATACATTCTATAACTATACCTATTCCCGCGAAAAAAATCAATACCTTCCGCAAAAATCGGTCGGGCAAATTTCGTATTTCCCGACCGATTCTTTAAAAATCTGTTCTAATTCGAATAAAGACGAACTTCGTTTTCCTTCTTTTTGAGCGTGACACCGTTTAAAATCTCTTTGAACTGGTACTGCGCCCCGTTGATGGACACGCGCGTTCCCCGGTACGCACACTGGCGGATGATAATCTTCGCGTCCTGTGCCAGTTCAATCTTATCCAAAAGTTTCTGCCGCTTCTGCATATTCTCATTCATTTTGCTGTCGAGCGATATTTTAAAACGGGTCGCCTGCATACGCCGCTCCTGTGAGAGTGTGGACTCCGATTCCTGTTCCTTCTCCTTGCGCATCTGCAAAAGCTCCAGCACATGCCTTGTCTTTTCCATCTGCTCCTGAAGCTCTTTGTACTCCACCTCAAGCTTTTGTAAGTTCCGCTCAATCTCATCGCTCTTTCCCGCAATCAGCTCTGACTGCACTTCCGCGACATTGCCGACCGTCGTTGCTTCAAGCGTGCGCCCGGCGTACACGATACCGCCCAATATCACGCCATGCCTGCCTGCCACCACAATATCCTCACCGGCCTCCACGATGCAGCTTAAGACCGAATTCGCGTTTACATTTTTCCCCGCCGTAATTCTCGTCTGCTCAAAAAATTTCCCGGAGACCGAACCCTTGCATGAGACAACGCCTTTTCCGCCGCCCTGCATGCCGCAGGTAAGCACAATATCCTTCCCGGCGTACAGCTCGCAGCCTTCCACCACGCCCTGCACGGTAATCGTACCGCCCGCGCGGATTCTCCTGCCGCTCGTCACATTGCCATGAACCAAAACATCCCCGTCAAACTCGATGTCGCCAGTCAGGACATCGACATCCTCCTTGACATCAAGGAAGTTGCGAATCGTAATCCTGCCGTTTTCCATCTCAATCCTGCCGCTGATGGTTGCCATGTAGGCGCGCTTATCCTCCGTTGTGCAAAAGCCTTTGCCCTTGATTTCCGGAAGCTCCCTGCCGTCCTTGGCCGTAAGCTCCTTGCCGGAAAGGTCATAGCCCGACTTTCCCCGCGTACTTGGCGTGTAGCGCGCGATAATTGCGCCCTCCTTGACTGTCGGGATATTCGTCATCGTCCGGTAATCCACCGAACCGTCCGGAAGGATTTTCGGCTTTTTGTTCGTCTCCGTGTCAAACAGGAAATCAAAATGCCCGTCTGCCCCGTCCTTTGCCGGCTCTCCCACCGCCACAAGGCATTTTGTATAATATGTCTTTTCCTCAATCATCTTCCGGACACGCTCCTCGCGGATTCCCCTCCGGATTCCGCTTTTGGTAAGTATCTGTAAAATGATATCCGAACCATAATCCACATTCTCCGGCGGTGGACACAGATACAATTCTGCCGTCATCCAGTCCTCGCTGATTAATATCTTTGAACCTTTTTCAATCCATTCTACCAATTCTGTATTCTTCATAAGCATCCCCGCCTTTCCTTTGCAGCAAGCCCATACTTTCTTACATTGTACTACAATTCCAGGACGATTTCCACTGTTATTTTATTTTTTATTTTTTGAATTCGTAATCCCATCCAGGCACAAGCACCTTTGTTTCTATTTCCCCGCAAGATGTGCAAGCCTCTCCTGCACCTGCGCGAGCATATCCGTATATTTTGCGAGCTTTTCCTTCTCCTCGGCAAGCTTTTTCTCCGGCGCCTTGTTCACGAAATTCGGGTTGGAAAGCATTCCTTCCGCGCGTTTTATCTCACCCTCAAGCCTTGCTTTCTCTTTGTCCAGGCGCTCAATTTCCTTCGCAATATCAACAAGGTCGGCAAATGGCATATAAATCGCCGCCTGATGGATGACCGCCGAAACCGCATCATCATCAATCCCCGCCTTGTCCGCCTGGATTTTCACCTCGCCCGCGTAGGCAAGCGGCGCGAAGAAGACTGTACCCGCCGTGAAAATACCGCGCACCTTCTCGCTCTCGGAAACAATGTAAACCGTGGCTTTGCGGGAAGGCGGAACATTCATTTCCGTGCGGACATTGCGGATTGCCTTAACCGCCTCCTTCATCAGCTCCACAGCCTCCTCTTCCCCGGCAAAATGTCTTTCCTCACAGTATTTCGGCCATTCAGAAATCATGATGGACTCATTCTTATCAAGCGTTCCCTCCGCTTCCTTGAGCGTACAGAAAATCTCCTCGGTCACAAACGGCATATACGGGTGCAAAAGTTTTAACGCTGTGGTCAGCACCTCGCGCAGCGTCCAGATTGCCGCAAGCTTCGTACCTGCTTCCTCCCCGTACAGGCGCGGCTTTACCATCTCGATATACCAGTCACAGAATTCTTCCCAGATAAAATCGTAGATTTTGTCCGCCGCGATTCCCATCTCGTAATGCTCCAGATTATCCGTCACCTCGCGCACAAGGTCGTTCGCCTTCGATAAAATCCAACGGTCCGCGCTGGTCAGCGCCGCTTCTTCCACTGCGGAAACCGCCGCGTCAAGCCCCTGCTCCTTCATCTGCGCCATATTCATCATGATAAAGCGCGACGCGTTCCATACCTTGTTGGCAAAATTGCGGCTCGCTTCCACCCTCTCCCAGTAAAAACGCATATCATTGCCCGGCGCATTCCCGGTAATCAGCGTAAAGCGCAGCGCGTCTGCGCCGTATTTGTCAATCACCTCAAGCGGGTCGATGCCGTTGCCGAGTGATTTGCTCATCTTGCGCCCCTGCGAATCCCTTACCAGGCCGTGGAAAAGCACGGTTTGGAACGGCTTTTTGCCCATGTGCTCATAGCCGGAGAATATCATGCGGATAACCCAGAAGAAAATAATATCGTACCCGGTCACAAGCACACTCGTCGGATAAAAATACTCCAGATCCTTCGTCTGCTCTGGCCAGCCGAGCGTCGAGAACGGCCACAGCGCGGAGGAGAACCAGGTATCAAGCGTATCCTCATCCTGGCAAAGATGCGCGCCGCCACATTTTGGGCAAACCTTCGGCGCATCCTGCGTTTTTGCCACGGTAATCTCGCCGCAGTCGCCGCAGTAATATGCCGGGATGCGGTGTCCCCACCAGAGCTGCCTGGAAATGCACCAGTCTTTGATGTTGTCCGTCCAGTTATAGTAAACCTTTTCCATCCTCTCCGGAATCAGCTCAACTTCCTTGTTTTTTACCGCTTCCACCGCAGGCTTTATCAGTTCGCCCATCCGCACGAACCACTGCTGCTTGATTAACGGCTCGACCGTTGTTTTGCAGCGGTCATGCGTGCCGACATTGTGGCTGTAATCCTCAATGCGGACCAGAAGCCCCATCGCATCCAGCTCTTTTACAATCTGTTTTCTCGCTTCGTAGCGGTCCATCCCCTCAAATTTGCCACCGTTTTTGTTGATGGTCGCGTCGTCGTTCATAATATTGATTTCCGGGAGATTATGGCGCTTTCCCACCTCGAAATCGTTCGGGTCGTGCGCCGGCGTAATCTTTACAACGCCTGTTCCGAAATCCTTCTCCACATAGGAATCTGCAATAATCGGAATCTCGCGGTCAACGAACGGCACCTTCACCATCTTTCCGACCAGGTGTGCATAGCGCTCATCCTCCGGGTGCACTGCAACTGCCGTATCACCGAGCATAGTCTCCGGGCGGGTCGTGGCAAACTCAAGGAATTCATCCGTGCCAACCACCGGATATTTGATATGCCAGAAATGCCCTGCCTGTTCCTCATATTCTACTTCCGCGTCCGAGATGGAAGTCTTGCAGACCGGACACCAGTTGATGATGCGGGAGCCCTTGTAAATCAGCCCCTTTTCATGCATTTTGCAGAATACTTCCTCAACTGCCTTCGAGCAGCCCTCGTCCATCGTAAAGCGCTCCCTGTCCCAGTCGCAGGAGGAGCCCATTTTTTTCAGCTGCCCGATGATGCGTCCGCCGTACTCTGCTTTCCATTCCCATGCGCGTTTCAAAAAGCCCTCGCGCCCGAGGTCTTTTTTGTCAATCCCTTCACTTTTCATCTGCTCGATGATTTTGACTTCGGTCGCGATACTCGCGTGGTCCGTGCCCGGCTGCCAGAGTGTGTTGTAGCCCTGCATCCGCTTAAAGCGCACAAGGATATCCTGCATTGTGTTGTCCAATGCGTGCCCCATGTGCAGCTGGCCGGTGATATTTGGCGGCGGGATTACGATGGTAAATGGCTCTTTTTCCGGGTTCGGCTCCGCGTGGAAATATTTTTTTGACATCCATTTGTCGTATAGCCGGTCTTCGATGTCTTTTGGGTCGTAGTTCTTTGCAAGTTCTTTCTGCATGGTTGACACCTCTTTCTTATTTAGAGTTCCGCATATGCCCTCCCAGTACCCAGCATCCGGCAGTGAAATTTTTTTCCGTTCCACTCCAAAAAATTCCACTGGGGCACTGTGCGGGCATATGCTGTTTTGAGTTGAGTTCCGCATATGCCCTCCCAGTACCTAGCATCTGGCAGTGAAATTTTTTTCCGTTCCACTTCAAAAAATTCCACTGGGGCACTGTGCGGGCATATGCTGTTTTGAGTTGAGTTCCGCATATGCCCTTCCAGCACCCAGCATCCGGCAGTGGAATTTTTTCCGTTCCACTCCAAAAAATTCCACTGGGGCACTGTGCGGGCATATGCTGTTTTGAGTTGAGTTCCGCATATGAAAAAAGACCCTCCGTCACATAAGGACGAAGGGTCGTGGTACCACCTTAATTCACAGCAAACGCTGCCTCTTACACACTTCACGGACACACCGGAAAGCATTCGCCTGTAACGGGACTCCCCGTAGCACCCTACCCGGCAAAAGCCGCTCAGGCGCTCTGTTTGAAAGCTACCTTCCACCGTTTTCCCCTGAGACAGCCTTTCAGCCAACGTGCCGTCCTCTCTGCCAGAATCCGCGGTGTACTCCTCTTTCGCGCTACATTTTTCATATCTGCGGAATTGATATGGTTATATATTAAGCAATGTTTGGGGAGTTGTCAAGAGGGAATTTTCTCAATTTTCTTTCCTGTTGATTGCGCATCTTTTATTTCCGACGTTTCGCGCCATATCCCGGACAATCCATAGAAAAATATCTTGTCCAATAAATATCACTATGGTAAACAAAACTTCAAACTGCCATCACCGCTAAACCGCTATAACACATAATCCCCATGAAAATCCCCGTCACATACTTATCAATCTCCGCCAAAAATCCTTCTCTATTTCGCCTATGCATTCCATCCCTATCTCTTTTCCAAATACATCTCCGAACTTTTCCTGTGACCGGACCATATTCTGCAATGGATGGGTATTTTATCCACATAAAAATAATTATTCGCAATGATTTCTTCAAATCTCTGCTCACCGATTGCAACGGTTCTTGCCATACAATTACCCCTCCTTCCTTACCAACACACCCCGCATTATTAGCCTATCTAACGGCTTCCTGAACTTTTGTTCCTATCCTATCCAATCATCGCGTGCTGTCTTTTTACAGAGGGATTTATATACCGTTTGCTCATAGCACTGACAATTCGAAAATAGCAAATGTAGAAAACGATAATACACGCCCCAAACCCACCCGTTAATCTGAGCAGAATGTTATTCAGGGAAGCTGGCAACACCAAGTTCATTTTTCCATTCAGCAATGGTACGCAGAATATAACAACCAAGAAAGCCATAATCATTGGAGAAGTCAGCTTAATTGCTATCTGCCGCTTCACAAGCCTTTCCATCTGCTGATTGCTTTTCCCCATGCAGTGCAATATCTGATTACTTTTTGAATTCTGCCTGATTTCTATTATCTGCTGCAAAGACAATATCGAAAAATAAATAACCAAAAACACGATGCAGATGCTTAATTGCAAAGTCCCCATCCACTGCTGCAGAACCGTATCAAAAAATTTAAATTCCGGCTGCAGCATCATAATTCCAGCCACGAAAGAACACGCTGAAAATAAGAAGCATACACAAAAAACAGCATTTACAAGCGCAGACGTTTTGAAGTTTGATGTAATATTTGCCGCGATATATAGCATGTCTTTTTGGTGTATTTTTACAGATTTCATTCTCCTTTGCGCATACAGACCGCCAAACGCCCATTTGTAAAAGGCAAAAACAGAGATTAACAGGGGAACTGCCACCACCGATACCGGATAAACAATATAAACTTCCGGCAAAAAAACAATGCCGCAAACACAGCCAATAAAGCATGCAAAACACAAAAGAAAGAGAACTCCCCATTTTTTGTAATTCCCTATATTTTCCGCGCCCTGATTACGGTTTCTCTCATGCATCAGCTCCCTTATCTGCAGCTTGTATAAGCGCCCCCTCAACCGAAAAGAACATACAGTTTCAATCAGGCAAAAAAACAGAAACGTGTAAAACATACTTTTACCATAGAGGAATCCGCAAGGTTCCATTTCATGTAACGGCTCACGGAAATACCAAACTCGATATATGGCAAAACCTATTGTCGTTCCTGCTAAATAGCAGCAAAAACCAATCAGCAGGACTTCGCATAGAAAGAGGCTGGTTAACCTCTTTTTTTCCATACCCAGTAATAAGTAGTTTGCAAATTCCTTTGCCCGCTGCTTTAGCATGAAAGTATCTATATACTCCACTAAAATTATTAGAATGGCCGCGATGAACAATGGCAGGGAAATCACTTGAAAACCAACGAATTCTCCTATAATGGCTATACAATTAGACACCTCTATCACTGCCAAAAGGACAGTCATGGCAGCAACATATAAAAGATAATTTATAAAAGACCGCCTGGCATTACGGATTGACAGCTTCAGGTACAACATGGCTTTCTCCCTCCATCCACTCTATTTTCTTCAAAATCTCTGCAAAAAAAGCCTGTTTGTTTTCCTGTTCCCGGTTTAATGCAGCTTTTATTTCACCATCTTTCATAAACAATATCCTGTCACAATAGCTTGCAGCCATAACATCATGTGTGACCATCAATATTGTTGCGCCATATTCCCTGCAAAGCATCGCAAGAGTATCCAAAAGCTGTCTGGCAGTATGGGAATCCAATGCCCCGGTCGGCTCGTCCGCAAGTATAATGTCCGGATTTACCACAATCGCACGGGCGCAGGCGCAACGCTGCCGTTGCCCTCCCGATACCTCATATGGGAATTTGTCCAATATTGCCGATATATCCAGTTTTTCAGATAAGCTTTGAACCATTGGACGAATGCTTTCTTTGGGAACCTCCTTGATTGTCAAAGCAAGCGCAATGTTTTCATATAGAGTCAAATTTTCAATCAGATTGTATTCCTGGAAAACAAAGCCCAAATGTCTGCGGCGAAATTCTGCGGCAGCTTCGTCTGGTATATCCGCGATATTCTGCCCGCTAACCCATATCGTCCCGTCCGTCGGTTGGTCTACCGCGGCTATTAAATTAAGTAATGTTGTTTTCCCGGAACCGGAAGCCCCCATAATCCCGACAAAACTGCCACGCGGTATTTGGAAGCTTACATCATTTACAGCCAGTACGGAACTATTTTCCGTTTCATATCGTTTGGAAACATTTTCAACCTCCAAAACATTTTGGGGTGCCTTATCATATTCTTTTAATTCCCATTTGTCGTGTCCTAACCAATTTGTAATCACATCCATAAGTACTTCATCTGCTTTTTCTTTCAGTTTTTCTTGTGCAATGCACTCGCCCGCAAATAATTCATTCAGGGTAACATCTAAAAGAGTGCATAATGGCATAAACAAAGATAAGTCCGGCATAGACCGCCCGGTTTCCCATTTTGAAACAGCCTTATTGGTTATTTCCAGTTTTTCCGCTAACTGGCTTTGCGTCCAGCCCTTTGCCCTCCGGCGCTCAGAAATAAAAGCTCCAATCTTAATTTGGTTCATCATTCAGCCCTCCTGTTTGCGGTAAATTATATAAATCCGGCACAAGAATGAACACCTACCAACGGTAGAGTTGGGCAAATCAGGGCTTTTTGCCTCTACTGACAGTATATCAAATAAAATTTCATGGGCAATTCCAAAACAGTTCCTCCCGATATTCTCCAGGTTTCACAGTCCAAAACCCGCACCTACCAGGCTTTCTCTACTCCCGGACAATAATTCTTCTTCACCGCCGCACGCATCTCCACAAAGCACCCGCACACCCGGCACATTCCGTTCATCAGATGTTCGCACGCTTTACACGCCGCAAGCCTTTCCTCATAAAGCGCGGTATCCGCCTTGATATCTGGGTCAAGCTGCGCAATATATTCATACATATTTTTAAAATATTCGCCCTCCTGCATCTCGCGCAACAGGCATTTCTTGCAGATGCGCTGCGGTGTGCCTGCCGCATCATTTTGTGCTTCCCGCGGATTTTGCAGGGTTTTCGCGCCATCGCTCCAATTTTCATCTTCCATAAGCTGTAACCATCCTTTGCCATCCGACACAACCTACAAGCTGCCGCCGTCTTTTACTCCCCCGTATTCTCATTCTCCCCTGCCGTACTCCCCGCACCCGGAATAATCTGGCGCACATTCTTCTCCGCCTGCTTCCTCGCAATCATAATCTGATGCCCACACCCCTCACACTGGAGCCTGAAATCAATCCCCACGCGAAGCACCTTCCACATCTGGTTTCCGCAAGGATGCTTCTTCTTCAATTTCAAAGTATCCCCTACCTTGATATCCATGATAACCCCGCCTCCTTCTCTTTTTTCATCCTCCCAAAAACTTCCTGAGCCCCTCAGAGATTTTACATTTTCTCCCAAACCGTTCCTTCCCTTGTATCCTTAATCGCAATCCCCTTTGCTGCCAATTCCTCCCGGATGGCATCCGCCCGCGCGAAATCCTTTGCCTTTTTTGCCTCTTTCCTCTCCGCAATCTTCGCCTCAATAAAGCTTAACAATTCCGCGTCCATGCCTGCCCCGCTCTTTTCTTCCTTCATCCTCTCTGCCGCAGCAAGAAGCCCCAGCGAAAGCACCTCATCAAACATTGCCACCGCTGCGCGTTTTGTCACATCGTCCGCCTCCGATTTCAACATGTCATAGAGCACCGTCAGGCCCGATGAAGTATTCAAATCCCCGTTCATTGCCTCCAAAAACTGTGCGCGGAACTCTGTCAGTTTTTCCTGGTCAACGGCAGGGTTTGCTGCCAGGAGCGCACCTTCTTCAAGCCCTGCCCCGCCATCTTTTTCCACTGCATCCTTCCCGGTCTGCGTTACCTTTCCCTGTCCCAGCGCCGCAATCCTCGCCACCAGCTTTCCATACGCCACCGCCACATTGTCAAGCGCCTCGTAGGTAAACACCAGCGGCTTACGGTAATGCGACTGTAAGCAGAACATCCGGTAAACAAGCGGCTCGTAGCCCTTCTCTTCAAGCAGCGAAACCGTCAGGAAATCCCCCTTTGACTTGCTCATCTTCCCGGTCGAATCATTCAGGTGCAGCACATGGAACCAGTAATTGCACCATTTATGCCCGAGGTAGGACTCACTCTGCGCAATCTCGTTCGTGTGGTGCGGAAATACATTGTCAATGCCGCCGCAATGCAAATCGAGCGTACCGCCAAGGTGCTTCATGCTGATGGCGGAGCACTCAATATGCCACCCTGGATAGCCAACGCCCCAAGGGCTCTCCCATTTTAACTCCTGGTCTTCAAATTTCGACTTTGTAAACCAGAGGACAAAATCCGTCTTGCTGCGCTTATTCGTATCCTCCTCCACGCTCTCGCGCACGCCGACCGCCAGTTCCTCCGCATTCTGGTTGCTCAGGACATAGTATTCCTCAAGCTTTGATGTATCAAAATAAACATTGCCGCCTGCCTGGTATGCATAGCCTTTTTCCATCAGAACCTCAATCATATGGATAAAATCGGAAATGCAGTTCGTTGCCGGCTCCACGACATCCGGTGTCCTGATGTTTAATTTCGCGCAGTCTTTCATAAATGCGTCCGTATAAAATTTCGCAATCTCCATGACCGTCTTGTGCTCGCGCTTCGCGCCTTTTAGCATCTTATCCTCCCCGGTATCCGCGTCACTCGAAAGATGCCCGACATCCGTGATATTCATCACGCGCTTTACATCATAACCCGAAAAGCGCAGAAATTTCTCCAGCACGTCCTCCATAATATAGCTGCGCAGATTGCCGATATGCGCATAGTGGTACACGGTCGGACCGCAGGTGTACATTTTTACCTTGCCATCCTCGCCCGGAACAAAACGTTCTACCTTCTTTGTCAGAGTATTATACAAATTCAGATTATTTTCCATGATATCCTCACCTTCTGCCGCCTGTGCGGCTGTTTATATTTTATCCACCAAAACGGATGCCCTGCGCCCGCTTTCCCCTGTCACAAAATCATACCACAAATGTAAGGGGTGGTCAAATAAAACCTTGAAAAATCGTGGTATCCATCGTTGAAACCGGTATCCGGAATCCGGGCAAAAAAGAAACACCAACCAATCATTATCGGTCTGTTGGTGTTTCTTCCTGTGAATGTTCCCGCTCCCATGATGGGGCGTCCATTTTCCGGTTCTGGTATATCCGCAGTTTACAATATTTTTTCTTCCTTGGAGAGTTGTTCAATCTGTGCAACAGATAACCCAGAAATTTCTGCGGTCAGGTCAAAATCAAAGTTTTTGGCAAGCATATTTTTGGCAATCTGAATTGCTTTTTGATATTCTCCAGTTTCTATGCCTTTTTCTATACCAACCTTCTCCCCAGCGCTCCATCCACGTTCCTCAGCTTCAAGTAATCCTTGATTGTAATCCCGGATAGCCTTTTCACGTGCTTCATACTCCATCCGCTTTTCATTGTCTTGGCTGATAACCTGCAAGGTATCATATGCGCTTTTAATGTAAGTATTTTTTGTTGCCAGCATATCAAATTCCTCCTCCCTCTCCGCGTTAATAAATTTCGCCCACAATAGGATATCGCTGCTGTCATCTTTTAATTCCTGCGGAAGCTTTGTCAATTCGATTACGTGGAATTCCATTTTGTCTGTGTAAAGGAAATTGCGGGTATCTTCCCTAATGTGGAAACAGGAATAAAAATCCTTTTGCCCTTGAAAAAGGTCAAAATTCAAGATACTGATGCTTACACATCTTTTGAATATATTGTATGCCTGCCCAGGTTTGATTTGTTCCGTATACATCTTAGAAAGATAAAATAAAGAACGGTCTGCCCATACCCTTAATTCAGACAGTTGAATCTCAATATCAATCTCCGTGTCATTGTTGAGGGAAACCCGGACATCCAAGATGCCCTGTTTGTCATCTTCATGTTCTTTTCTAAGGTAGGTGTTAAGAATCTGCGTTTTCTTAACGTCCGCAGGCTTCAGTTTCAAAACGGCAGACAAAAAGCCAACGCGGGCGTTCTCGTTCATCATAACTTCCTTAAAAGCGAAATCAATTTTGGGTTTCATTAAAAAGTTCGACATAAAGCCCTCCATATTATTTTCAGCGGTTTTATTTCTTTGCGCATTTTTCTTTTTCATACTTTCTATAAGTATTTGAAACAGACAAAGTTGTTTTAAGCGCAGAACTGTTTGTATATAGTATAACATCTCATTTTCTTTTTTTCAATTGCCTTTCACGCCTTCCCCCGGTACTCCTTCGGCGTCATCCCCTTTGCCTCCTTAAATTTCTTTATAAAATAACTGACATTCTCAAACCCGCTCTCATAACATATCTCCACAATCCGCGCATCGCTTTGCAAAAGCGCTTCCGCCGCGTGCCCAATGCGGTAATCATTCAGGTAAGTGATTGGTGTTTTTCCGGTCATGCGCCGGAAAAAACGGCAGAAATACTGCTCGTTCATGCCCACCTCCCCCGCAAGCTGCGCCAATGTAATTTTCTCCTTATAATGCTCCTCTATGTATTTGAGCACACGCTTGATTTCTTTCATCTGGTAGCCGTCCTCCGCAGGCTCTGCCCTGCCCGTATGCACCAGCAGAGCATTCTCCTCCAATACCGAAAGAATGAGAAGCAGCTCCGCCTTCACCCGAAGATACCACCCTGCCTTTCGCCCCTCCCAGGCAGAAAGGATGGCAGTAAAGGCAGCAAGAATCTGCCCATAGCCCGCATCCCCTCTTCCAATGCGTGCGGGCAACAGGCATTCCCCGTTCCACAGCGGCGCAATCACCGATGCCTGTGCCATATCGTAGCGGTCAAATTTCAGCATGTCGAGGTCAAAAATCACCGCATGGTGAAGGCTCGGCAACGCTTTCCCCGTGATTTGGTGCAGCACGGAGCGCCCCAGGAACACAATATCGCCCTCCGCGATTTCCTCCGGCAGCATATTTCTTTCAAGAAAAAATCCCCCCTCTTCAAAAAATAATATCTCAATTTCCTCATGCCAGTGATGGGATACAAAAAAATGGTCATACTCCTCTTTGAAGCTGCATACATGCAGGGGCAAAAAGAGCGTTCCGTGCCCGGTGCTTTCCCGGTATGCCGCATTGATACTATTTTTCATCTCATTCTCCTCGCCCACTTACCGGACAGCGCACATCGTTTCGTGTTACCACCGGAAGTCAAAATAATGTTATTTTTTCTCATGATAGCGCAAGTATTGCACCAAAAAAAGCAATATACTGTCATTATAACAGCAACGCAGAATAATGCAAGCGCAAATGGCAGCTGCCCCTGCCGAAACTTAAAAATCAGCAGAAATTTACAATAGCGCCAGAAGGAATTGTTGGAGCAACGCGGATAAAATTCCTTCCACGGCAGGGCGCTATTGTGAATTTCTGCGGAACTAAAAATAGGAGGATTTATTATGATACAAAAATTCCGTTTCGGAACCCCTATCAAAACCGATGCCACCGTGGCAGAATTGCCGGTCATTCCGGTAACGGCCGCAAAGGACGCTGCTGCCCTGACAAAATTCTTCCGCCTAAGCCTTGAAAATGGCTTTTCCCTTTCCCTTGCGATGGACGACGCTGATGCCGTTTACGGTCTGGGCGAGGCGAACCGCGGCATCAACAAACGCGGCTACAAATATGTAAGCTGCTGCACCGATGACCCGAACCACACCGAAGATAAAGTTTCCCTCTACGGAGCACACAATTTTATCATGCTGATTGGCCAGGAGAGCTTCGGGCTCTTTCTCGACTATCCTGCCGATATCTGTTTTGACATTGGTTACACAAAACAGAACGAGCTGACCATAAGCACGGACGGCACTGACCTTGATGTCTATCTCATCACGGCAGAGGAATCCGCCACAGCTGCGCCGTCTTCCCGCCCTGCCGGAAATTTTGCTGAATCCGCCGCCCTTTCCATCGTCCGGCAGTTCCGCACCTTAATCGGGCACAGCTACATCCCGCCGCGCTGGGCATTCGGCTACATCCAGAGCCGTTGGGGGTATATGGATGAGAAGGATATCCGCCGCGTGGCAAAGGGCTACCGCGACAACCACCTGCCGCTTGATTCCATCAGCATGGATATTGATTACATGGAGGATTACAAAGATTTTACCGTCCATCCGGAACGTTTCCCTGACCTTGCCGCCCTCTCCGCCGAGATGAAGGAACAGGGTCTGCACTTCGTTCCAATCATTGACGCGGGGGTAAAAATTGAGCCAGGCTACGATGTCTATGAGGACGGCGTGAAAAACAATTATTTCTGCAAGCGCGCGGACGGTACGGATTTTGTTGCCGGCGTATGGCCGGGCAAGACGCATTTCCCGGACTTCTTAAACGCCGACGCGAGAAAATGGTTCGGTGACCTTTACAAGCGCCTGATTGACGCGGGGATTGAGGGCTTTTGGAATGACATGAACGAACCTGCGATTTTCTATTCCGAGGAAGGTATGGAGGATGCCATCACAAAGGCCAGCGAGCTTATGAAGTCAAAGGATAACCCGGATTTGAACACCTTCTGGGGGATGCGGGATGTATTTAATATCAGCAACGACCATGCCGACTACAAACGTTTTTACCACAATATGGACGGCAATAAAATCCGCCACGATAAGGTACACAACCTTTATGGCTTCAACATGACCCGCGCCGCGGCAGAAAGCTTTGACACCATCTGCCCGAACAAGCGCCTGCTGCTTTTTTCCCGCTCCTCCTACATCGGAATGCACCGCTTCGGCGGCATCTGGACGGGCGACAACCAATCCTGGTGGAGCCATCTGCTCCTAAACATCAAGATGATGCCGTCCCTGAATATGTGCGGCTTCCTCTACAGCGGTGCCGACCTCGGCGGCTTCGGAAGCCATACGACAAGGGATTTGCTGCTGCGCTGGCTTGCTTTTGGCATTTTTACGCCGCTCATGCGCAACCACGCGGCACTCGGCACAAGGGAGCAGGAATGCTACCAGTTTGAAGGGCTTGACGATTTCCGCGAAATCCTGAAGCTGCGCTACCGCCTGATTCCATATCTCTACAGCGAATTCGTAAAGGCAGCAAGGAATGATGCCCTTCTTTTTACGCCGCTTGCCTTTGTTTTTCCACAGGACAAAACCGCGTGCGAGGTGGAGGACCAGCTCTTACTTGGCGAGAGCCTGATGCTCGCCCCGGTTTATCAGCCAAATGTTAGCGGACGCACGGTCTATCTGCCAGAGGATATGCTCTTTGTAAAATTTACTTCAGCGACAGAATACTCCATGGAACCAATGGATGCTGGTTGGCACTATATTGGCTGTGCCCTAAACGAGGTCGCTCTCTTTCTGCGCAAAGGCCACCTGCTGCCGCTCTGCCCGCCATGCGAATGCACAAAGCAACTTGACTACACAAGCTTCGAGCTGATTGGCGAAGCGGGAAAAGGCATATCATACGAGCTTTATACGGATGACGGCTACACAAAAAATATGGAGCAGGAAGGAAAATATGTAACGCTGACGCTCTAAAGAACACGGTGCGAAGAAGCATGCATTTATAAACAAATTATAAACTTTTAAAAAACGTAAGAATTTTGTAAGAAAACCTACCAAATATTTTGAAAATGTGGTATACTGATGCAATGTAAAGAACTTGCACGGTATGCCACAGTTTTTCTTTGCGCAGACCGTCCTTACCGTAATACAATTATTTTCTATAGCAATTGCTGCCTGCAGCAATCACTGCCTGCAGCAGAAAGAGGTTTTTATGCGTATCGTTTTGGTAGCACTCTCCATCGTGATTTTTTTGATTCTTTTTTTACCTGTATATTTTATCCTATGGATTGTCGGAAAATTTAACCTGCATGCAAAAATTGCGGCATCCCAGGCGATTGTGCGGAATGCATTCCGCTTTGTCATGCTCTGCGCCGGAACAAAGATTACGGTGCTTGGGCGCGAGGAGCTGCCAAAGGGCGAAGCTTTCCTCTATGTCGGCAACCACCGCGGACTTGCTGATATCCCGGTTGGCTATATCACCGTGCCGACCCTGACCGGATTCGTTGCCAAAAAGGAGCTGCGCAAGGTTCCCCTTTTTGCAGGATGGATGAAGAACCTCCAGTGCCTCTTCCTCGACCGTGACGATATGAAGGAGGGCTTAAAGACAATTATGCAGGGGATTGAACAGTTAAAGGCAGGCTATTCTATCTTTATCATGCCGGAAGGCACAAGAAACCGCGGCGAGGAATTCGACCTCCTCCCGTTCAAGGAGGGAAGCCTTAAAATGGCGGAAAAATCTGGCTGTGCGGTTGTCCCGGTTGCCATCTCGAACACGGCGGCTGTCTTTGAAAACCATATGCCGTGGGTAAAAAAGGCGCATGTTATTATCCATTATGGCAAGCCGATTTATCCTGCCGACGTTTTGAAGGAGGAACGCAAGCGTCTCGGGGCGACGGTGCGGGAGATGATTATTGAGCAGTTGAAGGAAGACCAGGCGTCGGTTTAAAAGTCAACGAGCAAAAAAACAACCACTCACTTTTTGAATGGATGATTGCAGTTCTTATTATATTCCCAACGATTTCCTCATTGGATATTACCCGGTACTTTGTACCGGGTAATATCCAATATTTTTAACCACACAATCAAATTACACTTTCTTTACATCACAGTACATACACAATTTTTTTACAACTCTTCATCAAACAAATTTTGTATCAGAATATAATTCTTATAACACTCCTCACAGATATCAATCCCTTTTCCGCCAACGTCCACCTTGCGTCCTGCCTCTGCTCCGCATATGGCGCATTCCGATTTCCCGCAGCCGCAAAAGAACAAGACAGAACAGGCCAACCAACATATCACCAAAAACAGATTCCCCCAATGGTGACCTTTTTCACGCAAAAACCACCACTTTCTTTTCTGTTTCATTGTCTCCATTCGTATCCCCATTTCCCTTTCTCCCGCAACAGCATCCCCGCACTCCATCCGGCCAGAAACTATGCGAACTGTCTGCCCGGATGGAGCACTTGGTTTTCTTATCCAGACTTCTTGCCCGGACGGAGCACTTGGCTTCCTTATCCTAACTTCTGCCCGCAGTTCGCGCAGAAATTCGCCCCGTTCGTCTTTGCCCCGCAGTTCGGGCAGAAATTTGGCTTTGCACCCGCGTTCCCCGGCTGTATATACTGCACATTTCCGGAATTCGAACCCTGCGAATTCTGCGGATTCATCGAGTTTACCATCTGGTTCGCCATGTTCATCCCCATCATCATCCCCGCCATCTCGGAGGCTGTACTGCCTGCGGAGCTCTTCCCGGATGCCATGGCATCAATCATGCCCATCTGCTGATAGCGGTTCATATCGCCGACCATGCTCTGGGAGGCATTCTTCGTAATCATGCGCTGAATCTCTTCGGGATAATTAAAGCTCATGATGTTAAAGCCCGTAATCGTAATCCCGATATCAAAAATCTCCATATCAAGGTCGGTGCGGATGCCCTGCGCAATGTCGTAGGCATTCGCCTGAAGGTTAAACATATCCTTGCCCTCCCTTGTAATCCATTTCATCAAAAGTTGGTCAAGCACCGATGTCACACGGATTTTCACATCCTCCACGAGATAGGAATTCTTTATGCCCGCAACCTTGTCAATCATTTTGATATAGTCATTGACCTTGAAATTCAGCGTACCATGTGCGCGAACCGGCATCCCGCCCGGCATCCCCGCTACCGGGATATTGATTGCGCTTGCCGTACCCCAGTTCACATTGAATTCCTTCGTGTTGATAAAAAGCACCTCGGCGCGCAGGTTGGTATTAAACCCAAATTTAAAGCCCTTTAAGGTCGAGAGGAACGGAATAATCTGCGACTCGACATCGTAATCGCCGTCATCCGTGAAAATCCCCTCAATCCGCCCCGTATTTAAAAAGATTGCATCCTGGCCAGGACGGATAATCAGGCGGCTGCCCTTCTTAAGCTCCGCATTCGGCCATTTCCAGAAAATCATGTCCTCGCGGAATTCCTTCCACTCCACAACCGATGATAACTGATTTGAAAATAATCCCATAATTATTGCTCCTTTCCATGTTAAGAATCCGGCAGGTCATTGCAAAACTCCTACAACCCACACGTATGCAGGGCTCCCGTTCTCAAAAATGCCTTCCCGCACTCGAGTGCGAATGCCCTCCGCTGCTTGTGTGGCCACCGCCACCACCACTGCTGTTCTGCTGCGGCTTTTTGCGCTTTGTTATGCTTGTGCGGATATAATCATCGCGCCGCGCCCGGATGCCGCTGTAACGCCCGTCAAGGTATGTACCCGCATTCACGGTCATCGTTCCGCCGCTGTTTGATGCCATGAGCCCGACCACAATCCCGCCGATTACAAGCGCCGCGACAAGCTGCACCCACGCCCGCAGATAGATTGGCACATAATTCATGTAATGCTCTGCCCTGTCCGCAAAAATCCGAAAGGCACGGTAATAATCTCCCGCCCGCAGCTCATCAAACAATGCGTCAATTATCTTCTCGCCCGTTGCATCCGGGATTTTCTTCTCCGCCTTCCCATACGCCTGCACATTGACGTAGCGGTTTTTCATATCCACGCAAATCAGCACGGCATCTACGTCAATCTGCCCGGTATCATAGCCGTAATCGTAGAAATCTTCCAGATACCGGTCGCCTGCCCCCATCCCGGTGTCAGAAACCGTAACCACATAAATGCCGCATCCTGCCTTTTCTCCCTGCTTTTCCAGATAATCCCCAAGCGAATTCCTCTCTGATACCGTCAAAAGCTCCGCCTCATCGTAGACATAAACGCCCTCCCGGGCCGGAACTGCGGCCTGCGCCAGAATTTGCGGTGCCATGCTAAGAACCGCAAACAGCACACTGCACAGCACACACAGGAATTTTGCCAAAGCCATCTTCCTATTTTTCCCTTTTCTCATCCGCCCGCCCTCCTAAACAAAGAACATCGTGACCAGACGCAGCAGCGCAAATACACCCGCGCTGATGCCTGCAAACCACATTGCCATTTTCTGTTTGGAAAGCGGGGGCTTCCCGACAATCTTTCCCGTCTGTCCGTTCATCGCAAAAATATGTTCGCTGTCGTGGTAGTCATAGCAGACCATCCACACCGGAAGCAGGGTATAGCGCGCATTCACGGGATTGAGGTGAATGTCCTTCCGGTGGTATATCACACCCGAATACCCCTTGATGGTGGATGCAAGATACTCATTCGCATAGCGGTTCACGCGCTCCTTCACGCGCGGAAGAAGTTCCTTATCATCATAATTATACTGTTCTGCCAGATATCCCGCCAGATATGGCATGTTAAAATGCGTCAGCTCAGAATAGGAGAAAGGCTCCAGCTTATCCATCAGTTCATCGTTCATCTTCTCTGAGGCATCCACAGGCACCTTCGCGTAGGTCATATGTACACGGCGGTAAACATGGTAATATTTTGTTTCCGTGTAAATATAATCCCCCCGTGAATAACTGCGCACCCTCGTCGCCGTGCAGTCCGCCTCCCCCGTACCGTCCATGTCGTAGAGCCAGAACGGAACATACATCCCGGTGATGTTTTTGATGCGGTCCGCCGTCATGAAATCCTTCGGCGTAAGCTTCCCGTTCCCGCACCATTTTCGGAACGCGCTTATGGCCTGCTCCTTATCCACCCGGAACGGAATAAGCCAGACCGGCGCTTTTTTGCCGCTTAAGCGGTCCCCAAGCACAACCGGGGCGCCACAGAAGCTGCAATTTGTTGCCGTCGTGTCCGTCGTTGTAATCACCACCGCGCCACAGTTATTGCAGACATACTGGCTGCCCTCCTGCCCGTCAAACACGCTGCTGCCGGCTTCCCTTTCAATCCGCTCAAATTCTGCTTCGTCCGCGATGTCCTCCCCCCGGAACAATTCCACCTCGGGGGCATCCCTTCCCGCATCCTCTTCCTCCGTATCCGGTTCCGGCCGCGGCATGTCATCAATCTCCATCCGCTTGCCACAGCTGCCGCATCTGAGCTTTTTCGTCGCGGCATCATACCGCATATCCGCACCGCAGCCCGGACATTTATACTGGACTACCATATTCCCTCATTTCCGCAGGATAAAGCCCGCGGTTCTCCCCCCACAGCTTTCCAGAAAACTGTCAGGCAGTGAAGCCGCCCGGCTTTTCCTTGCACAAAGAAAGCTGCCACAGAACCCCTTCCTCCGTGGCAGCCTCCCAGCATTCACAATCCCCAGACGCAGTTTTCTAAGAAACTGCGCGGAACAGTCCTTGCAATCCTCCCGCCCCCTTATATTTATTGTTTTCCGAGGCTTGCCTTTAACGCTGCAAGCTCGTCATCCACATCCGAACCCTGCGAATACTTCGCCGTCAAATCGCGGATATCGCCCGCCTTCTCCAGCTTGTTCAGCTCCGCCATCGCGTTCGCCTCATCAAGCTTCTTGTTTGCCAGCTCTTCGTACTTCTCAAAGCTTGCAATGGAGCGGTTCGCGCTGTTGACGGAATCGCCCATCTTGTTCATGCGCTCCTGCGTCTTTGCAACCGCGAGTTTCCCTTTAATCATCGCCCTGCGCGACTCAAGCTCATTGATATCGGCAACCAGTTTGCTGTGCATCTGCTTCATCTGCTCCGCATTCTGGTGCGCGAGGTCATACGCCTGCTGTAAGCCTGCCTGCTTTGAGGAAAGTGATGCCTTCTGCTCCAAAAACTTCCTCGCGTCATCCTCATTGTTCTTCTCAAGCGCCTTGATGGCAAATTTCTGCATCTTGTCAATCTCTTCGCTGCACTCGTCAAGCTCGCGCTTTGCCCTAGCTTCCTCCGCCATGATGCTCGCCGTCTCCGACTTTACCTTGCCCAAATCCTCCTGCAGGTTCCGCAGGCACTGGTCAATCATCTTCTCCGGGTTCTCCGCCTTGTCAAGCAACGCGTTGATGTTTGCCGACATGATATCCTTAAACCTTGATAAAATACCCATTTTTATATTCCTCCGCTTTCTTTTCCGGTCATTCCGGTGATACTTTAAGTTTACCTATAATCTGCAGTTTCGTCAAGTGGTTATACAAAAAATATCCACACTGCCGCGAACCCAAACACCCCGCCTGCAAGGACATCCCTGCCGTAGTGCACGCCCGCAAGCACCCGGCTTGCCGCAATCAATGCCTCCACTGCCAAAAAGAAAATCCCGGCAGGGCGCGCAAGTGCCAGCCACACCGCCGCAATCATACCCGCCGATGCCGCATGGCGGCTCGGGAAGGAATGTCCTTTTTTTTCCTTCGCAATCAGGGGCATAATGCCATCCTTCTCATATGGGCGCGCAAAATTCACAAAATGCCGGAATACCGAAACAAGAAAAAACATTGCTGCCGGCGCAAAAACCGCGCGCACAAACAACTCCCGCCGATATAAAAAGCAAAGCAGCAGGCAGCACGGATAACTCGCTGCCACAAAGAGCGGAAGCCCCCGGTACACCGCGCAAAGAAGCGCCATGCGCCAGCCTGCGCCCAGAAACCATGTGCGTACTTTTTCATAATGCCGACGTTTCATCACAATCCCCCCCACCTTTATTCTCCCGCAAAACCGGATTCATTCATCTAAAGCCTGTTAAGCTCCTCCTCCAGCGTCCGGTACACAAACTCCACGCTTGCCTCCCGCACCGCATTCCTTCCGATATCCCCAAACTGCACCGTTCTTGTCACAACCGCGCCATCCACATAAAACCCAAAGCACACCAGCCCGACAGGCTTTTCCCGCGTTCCGCCGCCAGGACCTGCAATCCCGGAAACCCCAACGCCAACCTGCGCCCCGTTCCCCCGCGCCACGCCCGCTGCCATCTGCCCTGCCACTTCCTCGCTGACAACACCATTTTGTGCAATCGTTTCCGGTAAAACCCCAAGATATTTCACCTTCGCCTCATTCGCGTAAGTCACAATCCCCGCATCCAACACCCTCGAGGCATCCGGCACCTCAACAAGCCGCGCCGTGGCAAGCCCCCCGGTGCAGGACTCCGCAAACGCAATCTTCCACCCTTTTTCTATCAATAATTTTACTGTCTTTTCCGCAAGCATTCCACCAGAACCCCTTTCCCAAAGTTTTCTTCCAGTATAGCCCATCCGCGCAAGAATATCAACTTGTGTTTTTGGAAGAATGATGTTAAAATGACATAAAAAGTGTGATGTGGGGTCCGGGAGGGAATCCGCGGAACTTGAAATCAGGAGGATATTTATGAAAAGTTATAAGGAACTTGAACAAATGTTCGGTAAAAGTGTGCAGGGCTATCTGGTCACAGCCTGGCCTTTTTCCTCCGGCGCTGCCATTTTTTACGCGAATCCGGCCGCCGCATCCATGCTTGGCATACCGGACTGTGAACTTTGCGGGCAGCCGCTCTCTTCCATTTTCCCGGTTCTCTCCTCTATCAGCGGCACGTTGAACATCGGACCGTTCCATTACGAACCGGGCGGCAAGCTCCTGCGCATCTTCGCATCCCCATTTGACGGGGATGCCTGCCTGTGCTTCCTGCTCGACCAAAACGCCGCGGAATCGGAATCGGCGGACTATCTCGCAGAATACCAGACCCGCATGAGCGATGCGCTGGATGCCGCCAATGCGGCAAGCCAGGCGAAAACAAATTTCCTTTCCGAAATGTCACACGACATCCGCACCCCGATGAACGCAATCATCGGCATGACGGATATCGCACTCAACTACTCCGCGGATTCTGCCCGCGTGGAGGACTGCCTTAAGAAAATACGGACGGCCTCCGGGCATCTGATGGAGTTAATCAATGAAGTGCTTGATATGTCGCGCATCGAGAGCGGCAAGGTTGTCCTGAACGAAGAACATATGCAGTTAGCCGACCAGATTCATGAAATCCTGGTCATCATCCGCCCACAGATTGCCGCAAAAAAGCAAAAATTCCACTTAGAGCTCTGCTCCATCCAGCACGAAAACCTGATTGGGGATTCCACGCGCATCCGCCAGATTTTCCTGAATATCCTCTCCAATGCGGTAAAATATACGCAGGAGGGAGGCGAAATCCGGATGACGTTACAGCAGGAGGAGCTTGCGGACTCCTTTGTGCGCCTCACCTTGCAGGTCAAGGATAACGGCATGGGCATGACACCTGAATTCCTCGAAAAGATTTTTCAGCCGTTTGAGCGCGAATCCTCAAGTACAATCAGCCGGATTGAGGGAACCGGGCTTGGCATGACCATCACCAAAAACCTCATCGAGATGATGTGCGGCACGATTACCGTGACAAGCGAGCTGCACAAGGGTTCCGAATTTACGATATCCCTTCCGTTAAAGCGCTTTGACGCGGATACCTCCTTCCTGTCCTCCCTCACCGGCAGGCATGTCCTTATCATACAGGGCAATGAAAACAAGCTCGAAGACCTGCCGCAGCTGCTTAATGAGCTTGGCATAACCTGCGATATCGCCGCAAACGGAAACCAGGCGGTTGACGCAATCAATGATGCCGATATTTCCGGGACAGAATATTTTGCACTTCTGACCGCCGACCACTTATCGGACATCGATGTGGCGCAGCTCCTCCCGGACATCCGTGCGCGCAAGGGCAGCGATTTCCCGATTTTTATGCTTTCCGAAAGCAACTGGTCGGAGCTTGAGTACCTTATGACCCAGATTGGCGTGAGCGCATTTATCCCGCTGCCGCTTTTTAAGAGCCGCATAGCAGAGGCACTCCAACCGTTTACACAGCCAAAAAGCGACGCAGGAAAAGAGGAAGGCCAAAACAGGATTGCCGACTATTCCTCCAGGCGCTTACTGCTTGTTGAGGATAATATGCTCAACCTTGAAATCGCAAAGGAAATCCTCTCCATGACCAATATACAGATTGACACCGCCACAAACGGGCAGGAGGCGGTTGCCGCCTTCTGTGACAATCCACTGTTTTACTATGACCTCATCCTGATGGATATCAAAATGCCCGTTATGGACGGTCTTGAGGCAACAAAACACATCCGCGCCCTCTCGCGCGCCGATGCAACCGTGGTGCCGATTGTCGCCATGACCGCCAACGCCTTTGCGGAAGACCGGCAGATTTCCCTTGATGCCGGCATGAATGCCCACATCACAAAGCCGCTTGATGTTGAGCAGGTGCTTGGATGCCTGGACCGCTTTAGCAGGAGGTAGCGCCTATGAACAAATACGAAACAGCCTATCTTGACAATACGAAAAAAATCATGGAGCTTGTCCGCATACAGCCTGCCGATTCCGGCAGTGCGGAAGCATTTTATGCCGATTGCAGAAAGCGCACCTTCGCCATGCGCCCTTTGATTGCGGAAAACATGGCCGTGCTGCGCGATTTCCTGATTCCTCTTTTCGACGATATCCTGACCGCCTCCACGGAAACGGTGGCGGAGCTTGTTGAATTTGACGATGCGCTCACAACGCTTACAAAACAGGCGGACAACGGCGTGCACTACCAGATAAATTCCGCCCTCGTTACCTATGCGCGCCAGAAAAAAGAACGCGGGCTTTTGATACGCTCCCTCTACCACAGCGCGATGGCACTGTACAATTACAATAACATCATACGCCTGACCGACCCTTCACGCTTCCTCTGGAAGATGCGCCTGCTCTTTGGCGAGGCGGCGGGCTACATCCGCTGCTACGATGAAATCGATGACCCGGAAACGCGCGGCTACATCCACCGCTCCATGAGCAACCTCGCGCTCTGCTACAATTCCCTCACGGAAGCGGAGCCAAAATTCGCGGTGCTGCGCCGCGCTCTGAGGATTCTGAAAGACCCGGTCTACCAGCAAAAAACGCCGTCGCTGCCGTGGGGGCTTTTTATTACCAAGACGCACCAGGAGCGCACGACGCTGCTCGGGCACCTGCGCCTTGAAAACGCATCCCTTACACAGCTGCAGGAGGTGATGGAATCCGCGGAATATGTCCACCACGAACAGTGCAGGACGGCACAGGAAAAAAACATCCCAATGCAGCCGCAATGGCTCTACACTTATTACGCCTCCTGTTACCACTGCGGCTTTTACACCCTCGCGGAGCTTTTTGAGAATCTGGAACAGCTTTATATTTCCGCTTCACAGACCGATTACTCGCAGCAGGGAATGTACACAAACCTTTTTCTGCCTGCCGTGTACACCGAGTATGTGCGCAAGGATGCAAATTACATCACCAACAAGGCTCCGATTATGCAGCTGATTTACCAGCGTGCGCTCCAATATGTCCGCAATGCGCCCGCCGGGGTGAATGCCGAGTTCCTATATTCTTACCTGCGCCCTCTGATGGTGAATTTTATTGAGTATCCGAACGGCATTTCGTTAAAAGAATTCGTGTATGAATTTATTATGGGGCGGCATCTGGGCACATGCGTGCACTCCATTGCGGTCGCGCAGCTTGCCACTTTTTTGCTCTCCTGTATGTTTGGGCGCTGCCCGGAAGCACTTTTGGGGCTTTCCGGTTTCCATACCGTGGAAGAAATCCTTTCCCACCAGGAAGAACTTACCTCCTATGTCTACGACTGCGGCATGTTCCACGACATTGGAAAACTGTTCTTTTTGCAGCTCTTTTCCCTCCCGAACCGCCAATGGCTCTCGGTCGAGGCGGAAATCTGCGAGTCGCACGCCATCCAGGGATACCGGCTGCTCGCCGCCGCCCCGTCCACGGCAAGCTTTGCACCGGTCGCTTTTGGCCACCACCGCTACTACAATGGCAGGGGCGGCTACCCGGAAGAGTTTTCGAGGGAGAAATGCAAAGACCCGGTGGCCGTTGATTTAATTGCGGTCGCGGATTTTATCGAATACCGTGGCAATGACACCGGCAATGCGTTCCGCGAAGCAAATTCCCCGGAACAGATTTTTGCACAGTTAAAGGAGGGGCGCGGCACGCGCTTCCATCCCGCAGTCGCCGATGCCGCGCTTGGCGCAAGGGAGGAAATTACAGAGCTTCTTGACCGCATCCGGCCGGAGGCATACCGCGATGCATACGAGTACAACATAGCATCGAAAAATAAAGATGGAGGTTCCAAATGAAAATTGTATTGCAGCACCTTACCAAAAAATTCCCAAGCCGCAACAAAAAATCGCGCGGGGAGGTCACCGCGGTCAACGACTTTACGTTTGAGATTCCGGATGGCAAGCTTGTCGGGCTGCTCGGTCCTTCCGGCTGCGGCAAAAGCACGACGCTGAACCTGATTTGCGGGCTCCTTAGCCCCACGGAGGGCAAAATCTTTTTCGGCGACGACGATGTGACAAAGCTCCCGCCGGAAAACCGCGGGGTCGGGCTGGTGTTCCAGAACTACGCGCTCTACCCGCACCTGACCGTCTCCAAAAACATCATGTTCCCGCTCGAAAACTTAAAGGGCGCAGCAAAGCTTTCCAAGGAGGAAATGAACCGGCGCGCCTTAGAAGCAGCAAAGCTCGTACAGATTGAAGGGCTGATGGACCGCAAGCCAAAGGAGCTTTCCGGCGGGCAGCAGCAGCGTGTTGCAATTGCCCGCGCACTTGTGAAAATGCCGCGCGTCCTGCTGCTTGACGAGCCACTCTCCAACCTAGACGCGCGCCTGCGCTTACAGACCCGCGAGGAAATCCGGCGCATCCAGCGCGAGACGCAGATTACAACCGTCTTTGTCACGCACGACCAGGACGAGGCGATGAGCATATCCGATTTGATTGTTGTCATGAAGGACGGCATTGTACAACAGATTGGAGCCCCACAGGAAGTCTACGACAACCCGGTCAACCTCTTTGTCGCAAAATTCCTCGGCACGCCGCCGATTAACCTTTTTGATGGCAGGGTTGAAAAAGGGATGCTCTATATCGGAAACGATGCCCTGTTTGCTGCCCCCAATGCCCCGGAGGGCGCAGTCACCGTTGCCATCCGCCCGGAGGGCTTTATCTTAAAAGAGGACGGGCCGCTGCACTGCGCGCTTGTTCGCCTTGAGGTCATGGGGCGCGATGTCAGCATTGTCTCCACGAACGCCTGTAGCGAGAGCGAGAATGTCCGCTCAATTATCAATACGGAAAACACATTGGATTTAAACAGTAAGATTGTCCGCTTTGCGTTAAAGCCGCAGAAGGTCTTCCTGTTCCACAAGGAAACGGGAGAGCGGATTTTGTTTTAGAATTTGGAGGTTTCCCACTTATGGAAAAACGAAATATGAAGGCCTGGCTCTACCTGCTCCCGGCATTCCTTTTCCTCGGGGTATTCATGATTTACCCACTCATCGATGTGCTTGTCTACTCCTTTGAGGAGGGGTACAATTCGGCATCCCAGACATTTTTCGGCACCGGAGGCTACAATTATTCCTATGTGCTGCACGACCCGTATTTCCTGCAGGCGCTAAAAAATACCTTCCTGCTCGTAATCATTACGGTTCCCCTTTCTACGGCGCTCGCGCTGCTGATTTCGGTGGGATTAAGCTCCATCAAGCCTCTGCGCGATTTGTTCCAGACGATTTATTTTCTGCCGTATGTCACAAACACACTGGCGGTCGGTCTTGTCTTTATGATTTTGTTTAAAAAGACAGCCTACTCGGACGGTCTGGTCAATCTTGTGCTGCACTGGTTCGGCTCCCCGTCCGTCGATTTTATCGAAGGGCCTTACTGGGCGAAAATGTTCGTGCTCTGCTTTTATACCATCTGGGTCGTACTGCCGTTCAAAATCCTGATTTTAACCAGCGCGCTCGCCTCGGTCAACCAGGACTATTACAACGCGGCGCGCGTGGACGGCACCCGGCGCGGACGGATTTTTTGCCGCATCACGCTCCCGATGATTTCCCCGATGATTTTTTACCTTGTCATCACGGGCTTTATCGGTGCATTCAAGGCCTACAGCGACGCGGTTGCCCTCTTTGGCACGGATTTGAACGCATCGGGAATGAACACGATTGTCGGCTATGTTTATGATATGCTCTACGGAGATTCCGGCGGCTACCCTTCCTATGCGTCCGCCGCGGCAATCATCCTGTTTTCCATTGTGCTCACGATTACCTGTATCAATTTGCTTGTCAGCAAAAAGCATGTACATTATTAGAAATGAGGAATCCGTATGCAATCTCATACCGACTATCAGAAAATTGAAAAATCCGCAAGGACACGCAAAATCATCCGCAATGTTTTCGTCTACACAATGCTTGTTTTCTGGGCGCTCATGGTGCTGTTCCCGTTTTACTGGATGGTGCTGACCTCCCTGAAAAGCTACGGCACATATAACGCGGAATACATCCCGAAATTTTTTACTTTATCGCCGACCCTGCAAAACTACGCGGACGCGTTTACAACTGTCCCGCTTGGCAGATATCTGGCGAACACGCTTGTCTTTACCATTGTCACGACCGTGCTTATGCTCTTTGTGACAACGCTCGCCGCCTTCGCGTTCGCACGCCTTGAATTCCGCGGCAAAAACCTTGTGTTTACGTTGTTTCTCGCGCTGATGATGATACCGAACGAGCTCGTCGTTATCACAAATTTCGTGACCGTGACCAACGCGGATTTGCGCAATACCTTCACGGGGCTTATCCTGCCGTCCGTTGCGTCCGTTTTTTACATTTACCTGCTGCGGGAAAATTTCGCACAGATACCGGATGAGCTCTATTACGCCGCCAAGGTGGACGGTACCTCCGATTTGCGCTACCTGCGCCGCGTCATGCTGCCGATTTGCCGCCCGACGCTGATTACCATCGCGATTCTAAAAATTATTGAGTGTTGGAATTCCTACGTCTGGCCACGCCTGATTACCGATGACCCGGATTATTACCTTGTTTCCAACGGCATCCAGGAAATCCGCGAGAACGGGTTCGGGCGTGAGAATATTCCTGCCATGATGGCGGCGGTCGTCGTGATTTCCCTGCCGCTCATCGCCCTGTTTCTCATTTTCCGCAGGAAGGTGATGGAGGGAGTGTCCAGAGGGGGCATGAAAGGTTAGATTGTGAAGGGAGAGATGTTATGAAACGGAAACATAGATGGGGGCTCCTGCTGCTTGCCATGGCGGGGATTTCCTCCATGACGGCCTGCCATGGCTCCCGGGGACTTGAGGAGTTTTCTATCCCGGAGGAGTTTGATACCACGAAGAATTATGAAATTACCTTCTGGGCAAAAAATGATACGAACAAGACGCAGACGCAGATTTACCGGGATGCGATTGAAGGCTTTACTGCACTTTACCCGAATGTGACGGTGAACCTGCGGCTCTACACGGATTACGGCAGAATCTACAATGATGTAATTACCAATATCGCGACCGGGACAACGCCGAATGTCTGCATCACCTACCCGGACCATATTGCAACATACTTAACAGGCGACAATGTGGTGGTGCCGCTTGACGCGCTTATGACGGATGAAGATTACGGGCTTGGCGGAAGCCGGCTGCTCTTTGACGCGCCGAAGGTTTCCGAGATTGTTCCGCAGTTCCTCTTTGAATGTTCTTTCCAGGAACACTGCTATGCCCTCCCGTTCATGCGCTCAACGGAAGCCTGCTACATCAACAAGGACTTTGTGGAGGCGCTTGGCTACACGGTTCCGGAGAAGCTTACCTGGGATTTTATCTGGGAAGTATCGGATGCCGCGACCGCAAAGGACGCGGACGGGAATTATCTGGTCAACGGTCAGAAGGTGATGATTCCATTTATTTACAAATCAACCGACAATATGATGATTCAGATGCTAAAGCAGAAAAATGCGGGATACTCTAACGCGGACGGCACGATTGAAATTTTCAATCCGGTCACCACGAATCTGCTCTACGAAATTGCGGAGCATGTAAAAATCGACGCGTTCTCAACCTTTAAGATTTCAAGCTACCCCGCAAATTTCCTCAACGCCGGACAATGTGTTTTCGCGGTTGATTCCACAGCGGGCGCAACCTGGATGGGTACGAATGCGCCGCTCTCCGATATCAGCGAGGAAGCGCTCGTTGATTTTCAGACCGTCGTCCTGCCGGTTCCGCAGTTTGACACGGAGCACCCGCAGATGATTTCCCAGGGGCCTTCCGTCTGCATTTTCAACAAGTCCAACCCGCAGGAGGTGCTCGCCTCATGGCTTTTCATGCAATACCTTTTAACCAACGAGGTGCAGATTGCCTACGCGCAGACGGAAGGTTACGTTCCGGTCACCACAAAAGCACAAAAATCCTCCGTTTATCAGGAATACCTTGCGCAGATGGGCGCGGACAACGATATGCACTACGATGTCAAAATCAAAGCTGCGAAGCTGCTGCTTGAAAATATGGAAAACACGTTTGTCACCCCGGTCTTTAACGGCTCCGCCTCCCTGCGCGACGCTGCCGGCCAGATGATTGAAAACGTCACGAAATCCATAAGGCGCGGGGAAACCGTCGATGATGCCTACATGGAAAAACTTACGGCGGATGTGACTTCCCTCTACCGCCTGAACCAGAAGGGCGCGGCTGTGGGCGGCCGGGCAGAGCTTGGGAAGCTCCCGCAGGCTGCGGTGGTTTTATTGGGCACGCTCGGCATCACCTGGCTCGGAATTATTGCATATGTGTCACATGAAGTAATAAAAAAGAAAAAGAAATCATAAAAACCATTGATTTATGAAAAAATTTATGTATAATATCAGTTGGTCAAACAGGCAGCGGCCATTTGGACGGGGTCTGGTTTCGCCAGGTAATTCCTCCGCGGTCATTTTTGTGGCAGGCATATCCACGGGGGACAATTTCAAAATGGAGGTAATGATTTATGAAAAAGCTTTTCGCAATGGTACTTTCCCTTGCTCTCGCATTTACGGCGGTGGGCTGCGGAAAAGAGGATGACTCTGACAAAAAGTCCGAGGGCGTAATGACCTACGCAGAGTACGATGCAGCAGAATTAAAGTCCAGCGTCACAATCGAGGCGTATGTACAGGCAAAGCAATCCTGGTGGGATAACAAGGCGACCATCTACGCACAGGATAAGGACGGCGCTTATTTCATCTACAACGTGGCATGCTCCGAGGACGACTACAAAAAGCTTTCCACCGGAACGAAAATCAAGGTGACCGGCTACAAGGAAGAGTGGTCGGGTGAAATTGAAATCACGGATGGTACATTCGAAATTATGAGCGGGAACTTCGTAGCCGAGGCAGCTGATGTTACTTCAAAGCTCGGCACAGATGATTTAATCAAGTACCAGAACCGGTTCGTTTCCTTCCAGGGCATGACGGTAGAGCCAAGCACCGACCCGTCCGGCAATGAGGTTGCATTCCTCTACAACTGGGACGGTTCCGGCACACAGGAAGGCAACAGCGATTTGTATTTCAACGTTTCCAAGGACGGTGCGACCTACACTTTCACCGTGGAGTCCTATCTTTGCGACAACACAACGGATGTATATAAGGCCGTTGAGGCGCTTAAGGTTGGCGATGTCATTGACATGGAGGGCTTCCTCTACTGGTACAACGGCGTAAACCCGCATATCACATCAGTAACAGCAGCAAAATAATCAACAAAAGGGAACCATCGGGGGCGGTGGTTCCCTTTTTCAAAAAATCGTAAAAAAACTATAGGATTTTTTCCAATTATCTATTATAATGTATACGACGTTTATATGAATTCAATTATAAAGGAGAGTCTTATGCCAAAAAGAGAGGATATCAACAAAGTCTTAATCATCGGCTCGGGCCCGATTATCATCGGGCAGGCATGCGAGTTCGACTATTCCGGCACACAGGCGTGCAAGGCACTGCGCAGTCTCGGATATGAGATTGTCTTAGTCAACTCCAACCCGGCGACGATTATGACCGACCCGGAGATTGCGGATGTCACCTACATCGAACCGCTCAATGTAAAACGCTTAGAGCAGATTATCGCAAAGGAGCGCCCGGACGCGCTTCTGCCAAACCTTGGCGGGCAGTCCGGCTTAAACCTCTGCGCGGAGCTCGCAAAGGAGGGTGTTCTTGAGAAATATCATGTCCAGGTCATCGGCGTGCAGGTGGATGCGATTGAGCGCGGGGAAGACCGCATCGAATTCAAAAAATCAATGGACGAAATCGGCATTGAGATGGCGCGCAGCGAGGTTTCCTACTCGGTGGATGAGGCTCTGGCCATTGCTGACCGGCTCGGCTATCCGGTCGTACTGCGCCCTGCCTACACAATGGGCGGTGCCGGCGGTGGTCTGGTCTACAACAAAGAGGAATTAAAGACGGTATGCGCGCGCGGGCTTGCAGCAAGCCTTGTCGGCCAGGTGCTCGTGGAGGAATCCATTCTTGGCTGGGAGGAACTGGAGCTTGAGATTGTGCGCGATGCCGAGGGCAATATGATTACGGTCTGCTTCATCGAAAACATTGACCCGATGGGCACGCACACGGGCGATTCCTTCTGTGCCGCCCCAATGTTAACCATCTCAAAGGAGCTCCAGGCAAGGCTGCAGGAGCAGGCATACCGCATCGTGGATTCGGTCAAGGTCATCGGCGGCACGAATGTCCAGTTTGCGCATGACCCGGTTTCCGACCGCATTGTCGTGATTGAAATCAACCCGAGAACCTCCCGTTCCTCGGCGCTTGCCTCCAAGGCAACGGGCTTCCCGATTGCCCTTGTATCAGCGATGCTCGCCGCCGGGCTTACCTTAAAGGATATCGAGTGCGGCAAATACGGAACACTGGACAAGTATGTTCCGGATGGCGACTACGTGGTTATCAAATTCGCGCGCTGGGCGTTTGAAAAATTCAAGGGCGTGGAGGACAAACTCGGCACACAGATGCGCGCCGTCGGCGAAGTTATGAGCATCGGCAAAACCTACAAGGAAGCTTTCCAGAAAGCCATCCGCAGCTTAGAGACCGGGCGCTACGGCTTAGGCTTTGCGAAGGATTACAACAAAAAATCCAGGGACGAGCTGCTGCGTATGCTTGCACATCCGTCCAGTGACCGGCATTTCATCATGTACGAGGCATTGCGCGCAGGCGCTTCCGTAGATGAAATTTATGCGGCCACCCGCGTAAAGCGCTACTTCATCGAACAGATGCAGGAGCTTGTCGCCGAGGAGGAAGCCCTCTTAAAGAACAAGGGCGCGCTCCCATCCGATGAGGCGCTTACCTCGGCGAAGAAAAACGGTTTTTCCGATAAATATTTAAGCCTGCTCCTTGAAATCCCGGAGGCAGATATCCGGAACCGCCGCATCGCGCTTGGCGTGGAGGAAGCATGGGAGGGCGTGCATGTTTCCGGCACGAAGGACAGCGCCTACTACTACTCCACCTATAACGCCCCGGACAAAAACCCTGTGAACACCGACCGCAAAAAAATCATGATTCTGGGCGGCGGGCCAAACCGCATCGGGCAGGGCATCGAGTTTGACTACTGCTGCGTCCACGCGGCATTAGCGCTAAAGAAGCTTGGCTTTGAGACAATCATTGTCAACTGCAACCCGGAAACCGTTTCCACCGACTACGATACCTCGGATAAGCTCTATTTTGAGCCGCTCACCCTGGAGGATGTCTTAAGCATCTATAAGAAAGAACAGCCTGTCGGCGTGATTGCGCAGTTCGGCGGGCAGACACCGCTCAACCTCGCGTCGGAGCTTGAGAAAAACGGCGTAAAAATACTTGGCACGCCGCCTGCGGTCATCGACCTTGCGGAAGACCGCGACCTGTTCCGCGCAATGATGGACAAGCTTGGTATCCCGATGCCGGAGGCAGGCATGGCGACCACCGTTGAGGAAGCGCTTGCAATCGCAAACCGCATCGGCTATCCGGTCATGGTTCGCCCGTCCTACGTGCTTGGCGGACGCGGCATGGAGGTGGTCTACGATGATGAGAGCATGGAGGGCTATATGAAAGCCGCCGTCGGCGTAACGCCGGACCGCCCGATTCTCATCGACCGCTTCCTCAACCATGCACTCGAATGTGAGGCGGATGCCATCAGCGACGGCACGCACGCCTTTGTTCCTGCCGTGATGGAGCATATCGAGCTTGCGGGCGTGCACTCCGGCGATTCCGCATGCATCATCCCGTCGGTGCACATCACCCCGGAAAACGTTGCGACCATCAAGGAATATACAAAGAAAATTGCCGAGGAAATGCATGTGTGCGGTCTGATGAACATGCAGTACGCCATCGAAAACGGTAAGGTTTATGTGCTTGAGGCAAACCCGCGCGCATCCCGCACCGTGCCGCTTGTTTCCAAGGTATGCAATATCCGCATGGTGCCGCTTGCCACCGAGATTATCACGGCGCAGCTCACCTCGCGCCCATCCCCGGTTCCTTCCTTAAAGGAGCAGGATATCCCGTACTACGGCGTAAAAGAAGCGGTCTTCCCATTCAACATGTTCCCGGAGGTTGACCCGGTATTAGGTCCGGAAATGCGCTCCACAGGCGAAGTGCTCGGGCTTTCCACTTACTATGGCGAAGCATTCTTCAAGGCGCAGGAGGCGACCCAGACAAAGCTTCCGCTTGGCGGCACAGTGTTGATTTCCGTCAACCGCAAGGACAAGCCGGAGGTTGTGGAGATTGCACAGCTGTTTATGGAGGCCGGGTTTAAGATTCTGGCGACCGGGACAACCTACGACCTGATTCGTGAGGCAGGCATCCCGGCAGAGCGCGTCAATAAGCTCTACGAAGGGCGCCCGAACATCCTTGACCTGATTACCAACGGCGATATCAGCCTGATTATCAATTCGCCGAGCGGCAAGGAGAGCGTACACGACGACAGCTATCTGCGCAAGGCAGCGATTAAGGAAAAGGTACCATATATGACGACGATTGCTGCCGCGAGGGCGACTGCAAAGGGGATTTTGTATGTGCAAAAGCATGGGGATTCCGATGTGAAATCGCTGCAGCAGCTGCATGGTGAGATTAAGGAATGCGCTGATTAAACCGACGCTTCCCCCAAACTCTTTGCGGATGTGCACGGATGTTTTTTGCGGTATTCCAAAGGTGTCATACCAGCCACATCCCGAAACACGCGGTTAAAGCTGCGCTGGCTGTTAAAGCCCGCCTCCATCCAGATTTCCGTAAGAGGACGCTCATTGGACTGGATGGCCTGCATGGCATATTCCATGCGGATACGGTTCAGGTACTGCCGAAAATCCATGTGCAGGCTGTTTGAGAGCGTATGGGAAAGATAATATTTATTCACATTCAATTCTTTAGCAAGGAGCTCTAATGTCAGGGGCTCCTGGAAATGCTCCATGATATAGGCGACAAGCCGGAAGGTAAGGTCCATGCTTTCCGGCTTTCTGTTTTTCTCAAGCTGCAAAACGGGTATGACCAGGGCAAGCAGAAGCTGAATCCAGGCAACTGAAAGAAGCTTCCTCCCCTCCGCCTCTCCCCCAAAATCTGTATTGTTTTCAGGAATCAGCGCTGAAAGCCTGTCAAATACAAGTTTCACATCTTCCGGAAGAATATCGGCACCAAGAAACGGGTTAAGCGGACAATATTTCTTTATCATATGCAAAAAAGAACCAACCAGGGAATTGTCAAAAATCAGAAGATACACCTTGTTTGCCGCAGGTGAATGGTAGCTATGCACCTGTTCCGGAAAAATGACGGCACAATCCCCGGCAGAAAGCGCTTTCCGGACACCGTTGATATTGACCTCCAACTGGTTCTCCAAAACAAAAATAATTTCTGTATGGTCATGAAGATGCTCCGGAAAATCCATATCACAGGCAACCGCAATCTGAAGCATCTTATGGCCGATTTGATAAAATGGATTGGCAGCAGACATTAAAACCTCCAACACAGCAATTTTTGGCTAAAATCCTTTCGGTTATGACTATCATTATACCGGTGGAATTGTTATAATGCAAGTATCAAATTTGAAGCGGGGGCTGACGATATTTTTCCGGATTTTATCTTAGCGCGGCAGCACCGCACTGGCATGGCCATGCAGCATATTTTCAAGCGGTATCACGCGGAAAAAGGGCTTGATATCAGGAAAGGAGCCAAAAACATGGAAAGTAGCAAAAAGGTATTGATTTTCAAAGGCGGATGGGACGGACACGAGCCAGATCAGGTGGCGGCGCGGTTTGCGGGAATCATGAAGAAAAATGGCTATTCCTGCGAAGTACACAGTGACCAGGAGGCATTAAAAGACCTGGACTTTCTGATGGGGCTGGATTTGATTATCCCATGTTGGACGATGGGAAGCATCGATGCAGCGGCAAGGGATAACATCGTGAAAGCAGTCGCGGCAGGCTGCGGCTTAGCAGGCTGCCACGGCGGCATGTGTGACGCGTTCCGCGATGATACAGAATGGCAATTTATGACCGGAGGACAATGGGTAAGCCATCCGGGCGGTGACGGGGTGCACTATCAGGTCGATATCTGCAAAGGTTCGAGCCCGATTGTGGAGGGCTTAGATGATTTTGAGGTTTGCAGTGAACAGTATTACCTCCATGTTGACCCTGCGGTGGAAGTACTGGCTACAACAAGATTCCCGGTAGTTTCTTATTACCACAGCTCTAACAAAGCAGTTAATATGCCGGTAGCGTGGACGAAATTTTGGGGGAATGGCAGAGTATTTTACAATTCCCTCGGACACCATGATGATGTATTCGAAAAATATCCGCAGGCACAGCTCTTGATGGAAAAAGGGATGCTCTGGGCGGCAGAGGGAAAACAGTACGCCCAGGAGCATGGATTAACGACCAGACGGTTTTTGCAGCAGGCACAATAACAAAACGATTTAAAATCAAATCGGAGGAATTCAGAAATGGAAAAAGTAAAAATTGGCATACTGGGGCTTGGTGCCATCAGTGGAATTTATTTGCAGAATTTAACAGAAGTTTTCCAGGACGTTGAAGTGGCAGGCGTTTACGACCTGTTTGCGGATAAGGTGGCAGCCGTAACCGAAAAATATAGCACCGCAAAGACCTACGCTTCCATGGAGGAAATGCTGCAGGATAAGGAATTGGAAATTATCCTAAACCTTACCAGACCATTGGAGCATTATGAAACAACGAAAGCGGCACTGCTTGCCGGAAAACATGTTTATAGCGAAAAACCATTGGCTTCCACCTACGAGCAGGGCTGTGAGTTAGTAACGTTGGCACAGGAAAAAGGTCTGATGCTTGGCGGCGCACCGGACACCTTTCTGGGAGCCGGAATCCAGACCTGCCGCAAGCTGATTGCGGACGGTTTTATCGGCACGCCGATCGGAGCCGCCGCACGGATGGTCTGCCATGGGCACGAGGGCTGGCATCCCGCGCCGGAATTTTATTATCAATCCGGCGCAGGCCCAATGATGGATATGGGGCCTTATTACCTGACGGCGTTAGTAAATCTGCTCGGCGGCGTAAAAGAAGTGACCGGGGTTGTCTCTAAAGGCTTTGAGACGAGAACCATCACAAGCCAGCCACATTACGGGCAAAACATAAAAGTCGAGGTTCCGACCCATGTAAACGGAATCCTGAAATTTGCAAACGGTGCCGTTGGTACGATTACCACAACGTTTGATGTGTATGACAATCAGACCGTTCTGGAGATATACGGAACAAAAGGAACGCTGCGCGCACCGGACCCGAACGGCTTTGGCGGCCCGGTTCAGCTTCTGCGCGCCGAGGACGGAGCGTTTAAAGAAATGCCTTTGCTGTTTGAGTACCGGGAAAACAGCCGTGGGTTGGGCGTTGCGGATATGGCAAGGGCATTGAGAAGCGGCAGGCAAATGCGGGCGGATTACAGCCAGACGCTGCATGTGTTAGAGCTGATGACCGCATTCGAAAAAAGCAGTGTGCAGGGAAGGACTCTGCAAATGGAGACCTCTTACGAACGCAAGCCCGCCATGCGCAATGATTTGGTAAAGGGAATTCTGGATTAATTTTTTGGTCAGAAAGGTGCTGTTGCATGGTGACAGTACCTTTTTTATTTTTTCAAAAAAAACCCTTGACTCTAACGTTACGTCATAGCTTATGATATCCTTACCGGGCAGAAAAAAAGGCGGATATCCGTTCTGGCGATGTGGTAAGACCATCTGCCGTGCGCCGGGAAAAATAAGGATGGGCTTGGAGGATAAATTACAATGAAAACAGTAAATGAAGTCAGCAAACTCACAGGTGTCAGTGTGCGCACACTGCACCATTACGACGCAATTGGTCTGTTAAAACCGACCCAGGTGACCGATGCGGGCTACCGGCTGTATGACGATATGGCACTCGCCCGCCTGCAAAATATTTTACTGTTCCGCGAATTGAAATTCCCCCTAAAAGAAATCGCGCAGATTTTAGACCGTCCGGATTTTGACTGGAGGGAAGCGCTCGCCCAACAGATTGCCCTTTTGACGCTTGAACACAAGCGCCTTGGCAAGCTGATTCGTTTTGCCCGTGAAATTCAGGAAAAAGGAGTGACAAAAATGGAGTTTGATGTTTTTGACCGAAGCGAAATTGAAACGTATAAGGAAGAAATCGTAAAAAGGTGGGGAGATACCAAAGAATATAAGGAATTCGCCGAAAAAGAAAAGGCGGGGTTTGACGGAACACAAAACGCAAAAGAGCTTATGGCACTTTTTGCAGAGCTTGGAAAGCGGAAAAACCTGCCGCCTTCCGACCCGTCCGTGCAGGAAAAAATCGGTGCGCTGCAGCAGTTCATTACGGAACATTATTATACTTGCAGCAAGGAAATTTTATCCGGGCTTGGACAAATGTATACACAGGATGAGCGTTTCCGGCACAATATTGACCTTGCCGGGGGCGAGGGCTGCGCAAAATTCGCAGAGGAAGCAATTGCGCTATATTGTGCCGGGAAATAAAGCAGCCATATTTTTCAATGCGGCGTTTTTCACGGCACAGCGGGAGTTGTAATCCACCGCATCGATAAAAAATGTTGTTACAGAAAATATTTTAAAAATGGGCGCCGCATGAGGCAAGCGAACGCAAAAAAACAGTGCTCCCGCAAAACCAGAGCCAACGATATTTTGCGAACCCCTTCCCCGCGCGGCGCCCTAAGCTTTCCTGACTTACAGCCCGTTTGGATTATTTTTCTGCCAGTTCCAGGCATCGCGGCACATATCCACGATATCATACTGCGCCTGAAACCCAAGCTCCCGCTCTGCCTTTGCCGGGTTGGAATAGCTTGTTGCGACATCCCCCGGTCGCCTTTTCCGGATAACATATGGAACCTTCACGCCGTTTGCCCCCTCAAACGCTTTCACTACCTCAAGAACCGAATAGCCCCTGCCCGTGCCAAGGTTATAAACCGCAAGCCCACATTTCCTTTCAACCGCCTGCAGCGCCTTCACATGACCGCACGCCAAATCAACCACATGGATGTAGTCGCGCACGCCCGTACCGTCTGGCGTATCATAATCATCACCATACACATTCAGTTCCTTTAACCTTCCGACCGCCACCTGTGTGATATAAGGCATCAGATTGTTCGGGATGCCGTTCGGATTTTCTCCAATCAATCCGCTCTTATGCGCGCCGAGCGGATTAAAATAGCGCAGAAGGACAACATTCCATTCCGGGTCTGCCGCCTGCACATCCATCAAAACCTGCTCCAACATACTTTTCGTCTGTCCGTAAGGGTTGGTACACTGCCCCTTCGGGCATTCCTCCGTAATCGGAATCTGTGCCGGGTTGCCGTACACTGAAGCCGAGGAGGAAAAAATCATGTTTTTGCATCCATACTGGCGCAGCACGTCAAGCAAAACAAGTGTTCCTGTGATGTTATTGTCATAATATTCAAGCGGAAGGCGAATGGATTCGTTCGGGGATTTTAGACCCGCAAAATGGATGCAGCAATCAAATGCATGTCCGTCCTCCCCTGCATATGTTTCCATTACCTCCGACAAGCCCTCTTTGTCCCGGATATCCACCTTATAAAATGGGATTTCCTCCCCGACAATCTCTGCAACACGCTCAAGCGCCCTGGCATTTGAATTTACCAGATTATCCACAACCACTACCTGATGCCCGCTTTTTACAAGTTCCACTACGGTATGGGAGCCAATATATCCCGCTCCTCCTGTTACCAAAACCCTCATAAATAAATCTCCTGTTTCTTTCCCCTATATTTTGCAGTGTTGCACATTAGCCATGCGAAGACAGGCTTCACTGCTGTTTTTTTGTTTTGCGCTCATACTGCCTTAACCCGCGCTTTGTACAGACTATCACGTCCTCAATCATCGCCACCTGCGCCGTCGTACAATCCTCCAACTCCTGATGGATTGTCTCGCGTAAAGTATAACATTTCTTGTCCGGCGCACTGGTATATCCTAAAAGCAGCTCGTCCGGTGTCGCACTCAACGCATTTGAGATATCCACCAAAACCTGCATACTCAACTTCGTTTTTCCGGTCTCAATATTGCTCATATGCGGAACGGAAATATCTACAAGCTCCGCCAGTTTTTCCTGTGAAAGCCTCTGCTCCTTGCGTAATCTTTTCACTCTTACTCCGATTGCCTTGTAATCTATTTCCATAATTCAGCCTCCAAAATGAATAATTCCGTCAATCATCTCGCTTTCTTTACCGCTTGTATAAAGCATTTAGCACTGTGTGGCAAACACCTATCATATATAGTATAACAAAATTCGCGGAATAGTGCAAGCAAAAGATACCATATGGTGAATTATGGTGAATCATAGCACTTTCTGGGAATAGAAGGAGCGAAAACGCAAGAAAGGGGCAAAGCCAAAAAATCTCGGCTTTGCCCCTTTTGTTATAAACCATATGCACTTTTTACAAGATTACCCGACTTATTTATTGTTCCCGGAACCCACCCTGGCTGCGGCCAGAGCACCAACCAATGGGGCAGTGCCTGGCGAGACGCCCGCGCTGCTGCAAATCCCCCAGGGGAGAAGGCAGCGGGCACATCCTGTGGAAAAGAAGTATCCTGTAGAAAGACACATCTGGCAGAAAAACACATCCTTTGGAGAGACACATCCGGTGGGAAGATACACCCGCCGGAACGGCATTTCTGCCTGCGGATTACGCAACACATCATGCATCACCAAGCCACGCAGCGACATCGGCATCCAATGCGCATACGCACCATGCATCACGCATCACGGCACCGCATCCACGCCGACCACAATAAACCCAAGCACCTTCTTCTTCCACGCCGCAAGCTGTTCCAGCTCCCGCTCAATCTGCGTGTACGTGCTCCTCTCCTGCCTCTCCACAAGGACAACATAATCCGCCCCCATCACCGCAGGCACGGCCGCCGGGTCGCCCAGGATGTCCGGGACGCTCTGGACGGAGCAGCCCTTGTCCCATTCCATTGTGGACAGGAGCCTGTCCATCTCCTCCGGTGTGAGGTTCCCGGTGAAGGCAAGCTTCACAGCCACATCCCCGCTGCCTCCCGCTTCACCTGCCTCCGTCTCCATTTCCCGGGCTGCAAGCTCCGCCCTCACGCTCTGTGCCGCGACCTTCGCCAAGGTCTGCGCGTCAGCCTCCCTTAACGCCAGGCCGCCCATCTTCGCAAACATCCGGTC
>CAJTUA010000011.1 GCA_910579615.1 uncultured Lachnospiraceae bacterium
ACGATAGAAGCGCCGGAAAATAGCGGCCTGATTGCTCTCCGGGATACCCTTGCCGGTATCGGACACACTAAGCTTTACATACATTTCCCATTGTTCTGCTGAAATTCGGATGGCTCCTCCGACCGGGGTATATTTCACTGCATTGTCCAGCAGGTTGAACACGGCTTCCGCCGTCCACTTGCTGTCATGGGAAAGGCGAAGCTCCTCCGGACAGTCCACTGTTACATAAATGTTCTTTTTTTCTGCCGCATATACGATGCCGCTTAAGGCCATCGCCAGCGTATCGATCAGCGGGGCGTCTTTCTTTTCTAACCGGATTGCCCCAGTTTCCAGCCGGGAAGTTTTCACAAGCGCCTGAAAAAGAAACTCCAGCTTGTCCGTCTGATTCCGGATGCCTTTCAGGAACTCTCGCTGTTCTTCTTCTGTGACCGGCTTTGAAAGCAGCGTGTCCGTCACCATTTTCAGGTTGCTTACCGGTGTTTTTACCTGATGGGAAACATCCGACACCAGCATCTGCAGCTCCTGCCGTTCCTCATCCACCTTTCGCCGATTTTCCTTCATGATCCCATACAGCCGGGTCAGACGGTAGCTGATACGGGCAAAGAGTGTTTCACTGTCTGCAGCGCGCATAGGTTCTCCGCTTCCGCTTATCATCTGATCCATTGCCCGGCACAGCTCCCTAGTAAATATGGAAAGCCGTTTGCCAAAGACAATCATCAGAAGGAACATCCATACAAGGGCACAGAGTATCAGAAGTACGCCGGAGGCCAGTATCCACATCTGTCCTGTCACCGCAAAGAAAACTGCGCAGATGGCCAGCATGGAAACTGCCATACCGCCACTAACCAGCAGGAATATCCTTTTTACAGAGATTCGCCCCAGATTCATTTTCTCTCGCCTCCCATCCACTGATACCCAATCCCGTAGATCGTTTTGATATAAGTATCGCCATCCGCCTCGATCTTGCCCCGGATACGGCTGATGGAGGTTGTCAGTGTGTGTTCGTCCACATAGTTTTCATCCACATCCCACAGTCGTTCCAGGAGCCTCTGCCGGGTCAGCACCTGGCGGGGATTTTTGCAGAACAGGTACAGCATCTTATACTCCATGGGGGAAAGGGTAATAGCCTTTCCGTTCAGCGCAGCGGACTGCTCCGAAAAGTCCAGGAACAGCCTGCCGTCATCATAGAAATCCTTTGCCAGCCCCCGGTGTTCCAGCATAGCGAACATCGCCCGTATTTTCCGCAGCAGCGCCCCAATGGAAAAGGGCTTGGTAATATAATCCACCGCCCCAACTTCATACCCACGGATCTGGTCGCTCTCCTGGTCATTGACAGTCAGGAAAATAACCAGCGTGTCAGGGTTCTCCGGCTTTATGAGCCTGCACAGGTCATAGCCGCTGCCATCCGGCAGGTTAATGTCCAGAAGTACCAGGTCATATTCTGTCTGCGTCAATAACTTGGTGGCTGTGCCTGCATTCAGAGCTGACACGGTATCATAGCCCTCCGAAATCAGATTGTAAGTCAGCGTTTTATTTAAAAGGTCATCATCCTCTACCAGCAAAATCTTTTTCATATCCACACTCCTCTGCTTTTTTACATAGTATAACAAGCAAATGTCCGCGAAATGTTACAGCGGACAACTTTTTTCATCCTATGCCCGGATTCTTTCCCAGAATATTTGTCTATCTAAATCCCATAAATCTTTTTGGGGTGCAGACAGTCTTCGTCAGCTGTCTGCACCCCGCCTCTTTCATCCTATATTCATCAGCTAATATCCCGCTTCCGATATACCTTTACCGCAATCCGGTATGAAATAAAAAACCAGATAACAGAAATGATAAGTACAATATGGAAAGCCAGAAGGATATTATCCTTTACAGGAAAAAGCAAATTGATAAGGAGAACAAGCCCCGTAATAATGCCCGTTGACGCCATAAAAGACATCATAAAGACAATCAACACCGTCTTCCTTTTGAATCAGCCCTAAAACTGCATTGATTGTTGTGCTCTTTCCTTCGCCGTTTTCTCCAATCAATCCAACAATGGAGCCACTGGGAACGTTAAACGAGACATAATCCAAAACAAAATCCGGATAAGCCTTCAGGAACTTCCGCGCCTTTGAAACCCATGCGCATAAAAGAAAACAGACACCTAAGTCCACTACAAACTCAGATGCCTGTCCTAAAAAAACAGCCAGTAGGGGAATCGAACCCCTGTTTTCGCCGTGAGAGGGCGACGTCTTAGCCGCTTGACCAACTGGCCTCACTGCTTGGCTAGTATACCACGGTTTAAAACAAAATGCAAGTGTTTTTTTCATTTTTTTCAATTTTTTTCACTTCTTTCGTTGGCAGCCGTTAAATTTTGATTTTTTGTATTCCTTCCGGCACTCAGCAATTACTTAATTATTTTTACTCTCCCTTAGATAATTATCCAAATAATCAATCCATTCCGGAGCATTTTCTTCTTTGAAAAAGTGATAGAGAAATTCAATCATTATATTATGTCTTTCCATTGCCTCCCTTTTTCCGGAATCGGTCAGCATCATATCCTTAAGCTTTAGTAATTTTTCAAACATATGAGTAACAACGGTTCCGGTTTTTTTTGCCATATAATCCGTTGCAGACATATTTAATGTGGGATATATATTTTTGTCAAAAAATAAATTCCCATGGGCTAAATTGTATTGATAACTACGAAGTATCCCCGTAGTTCCAATGCTGTCACACATATCGGCATCCGATACTATCATCCCCTCAAGTGCCGTTGGACGAATGCCTTTTAACCTTTTGCTATAACCAATCGTTTTAATTGCATTTAAAACTTGTTCTTTTATATTATCTTCAAGAAAACTGGATTCCAAAATATTTCTGGCATTGGTTAAATTATCCGCATTTTCCATTCCAAATAATTTATAATCATCCACATCATGCAATAACGCTATGAAAGCAACGACATCCTTATTCGCATTTTCTGATTCGGCAAATTTTAACGATAAATTCAACACCCTATTGATGTGTTCCATTCCATGACCAGAATTATCTTTATCCAATAATTTACTTACTTGCTTTCTTACTTCTTCTATCATTACAGATACCTCTTTCACATATTAACAATCGACTTATATGTACCATCTAATACATCATAAAGATAAATATTATATAATGCCCGATGGCGCATTATCAAATAATGGTCATAAAACGCCACCGCGCCGCTCCAGACATCATCCCCCAGTCTCCTGCTGTTCCCGTCCCCTAAATCATAGGCCATCGTTCCGCTGCCATTATAGTAAACGGTTCCGTCGCAAACCAACGCAAAATCCGTTCTTGTATCTGCTATTTTCTGGACGGTGTAATTCTTTCATCAAAATCCCCTCCAAACGAAAAATGCCATATTCCCCTAACATCACTGCATCTGCCCTGTCCGGTACACCGTTTTGTCCTTCCCAATCGCAATACAGTATTCATCGCATACCGCAATATCCACAATCTCCTTCCACCCTGCAAGCTCCTGCGCCTGGAATCCGCACTTTTCACTGCATTTTGCTATAAGTGTTCCATCTTCCTTTATACCGACAACCGAATACTGTGAAGCTGCAAGCTTTGTAATCCCGCTCCATTCCTGACATTCCCCCAAAATCCCGCGCCTTATCGTTACAACTGTCCCATCTTTTTTTAACCCGGTCACGAGATTCCCCCCAACAATCTGGACAATATCACTCCATTCACCAATCTCCTCCTCGCATGTTTTCCCATAGACCATGTAATTCGTGTGCAGATGAGCACAAACCGTACCATCTGCTTTCAGGCCAAAGAGCGAATCTCCCCCGCTCACAATCTGGACAATATCCGTCCAGTCCTCCTCCTGCGCCTCATACGAACCAAAACAACCGATGGACAAAACCGTACCATCGGTTCTCAGTGCCGCATACCAATCCCCCCAGACCGAAACCATCTGGCACACATCCTGCCACATCTCCTGCTGCTCCAATCTTTCCACGGCCGACATAGGTCCTGCACCGACGAGTTCCCCCCGTAAGAGCGAATCGCCAATCATCGCGTACCGTTCCTTTGATGTCATGCCGCCAATCCGCCTTTTTAAGTCCTGCGTGATGATGCCCGGCCAAGAAGTATCCTCCACAATCCCCGCGCATAGATATTTTGTAAAATCCGGATAAGCGCTGTCTTCATCGACATACAAATATGTAACCCAGCCATTCTCATCCATTGCAAGCGCATAGGTTGCCGCGGCATAAAGCCGCGTCGGGGCAAACGATACGAAAGATTGCCCGCCGGAAACAGGAAATGTTTCTGACTCCGGCACAGGGGATGTTTTGGGTTCCTGCGCAGGCAAATCATCCATACTTTGGTTTATGGGAACGGTTCCATTCAGATTTTTTATGCTTCCTGTAAGTTCAGTGTCGGAGGATTCCTGGTTGTTGGCACAGGAATTCAATAATAATATGTATACTGCTACAATGAAAAATGATTTTTTGATTTTCATCATCTTACCTCCCTGAAGGTGATTAAGGCATGTATCTTGTTTTCCACAGTCGGCAAACAGTAAAAAGACTGAAAATATTAAAATTCAAGGGATTTCACATGGAATGAAATATATCCTTTCTTCCTTCTGATTATCTGTTATCAACTTTTTGATAATCAACAAATTTTCCTTGCCAGATAATGCATAACTAATTATGGAAGTATCATTTTCTAAACTATAATTCTGTATCTCCAGTTCTCCTGATTTTATATTTAGCCTGTAAATATCATTCGTATTCCTGACATAAAAGAATTCATAATCCAAACCCTTATATGAATTCACTGCGTATTCTAAATTATTGCCACTAAGAATAACATCTCCATTTCCATCTTTTTTCCGGCAAACTATTGTATTACAAGAATAATCCGTAACACAGAAGAAATCACCAAAAGCATAAAAAACCCCAATGTTATCACTAATACCATAACTTTGAAAAATATCTGTGATTTCAGTTACCTCTATACAGATAAAATCTTGATTGTATACAGCAAGATAATACCTTACGCCGTTATCTGAAGTAATACATTCAACAGTATAAAGATACTGATTATTTCCATCGAAGTATATGATATGCCGGGAATCATTGCTGCTCAAATGAATTTTATCCTGTTGTAAAGTAAGGGGCAGCATGCTTCCGTCTTCATTCACGATTTCAATAAAAGTTTTTATACTTCCATCCCCTAAAACATCTCCCTGCAAAGCCAATAATTTCCCATCCACTTTACTCAACGGAATTAGTTTTTTAGCATAAAAGTTTTCGCAGAGCACACGCATTTCCTTTTTCTCGTAATCCATGGCATATAATACATTTTTCAAATCATCTCCCTCATATACACTAAGATAAAAATATAAAATATTACCAATCCGAACATTACTTCTCCCTTGCAACGCAAATTTCTGTACGGTTTCTATTTTTTCGATTTTCCCGTCAGAAAAATTATACAGATAATAATCAGCTGTTGCATTTTCTATTTCCATATAGAAAAGTTTGGTTTCATATACATCCAACTGTACCCTCAACTTTGAATCATCAAAAACTGCACAGTATGATTTTATACCACCTTCCTTTTCTGTTTTATCCTGAATAAAAAAGATACATCCTACTACAAAAATAAAACATACTAAAATTGTTACTATCTTTTTCTTTGTCATCCGCATTATATGGTATCCTCCATCACGAAACAAAATCCCCATATTAAAAATTTCTCTATCTTATGCAAAAAACAGAGAAATAGACAACTATATTTGCCGTCATAAAAGTCCTTCCCCATATTAGATACTTAATCTTTATTAGAATTTCAGAACTTTTGTAAAAAGTAATCTTTTCATTTCGAATGCCAAGAAAATATCTTAATATAGGGAAGAACCATCTAAAATATATTACTTTTTAATTACCAGAGTAAACCTCCGTTTATACTGCTGTATGCATTATAAATATCTGTTGTTGATTTCGGATAACCCCAAGGATATCCACTTAATCCTGATCCGGAATAGCCAATCCACGGATCTGCCAAATAAAATTGCGTCTTATCGCTCAGCACACCATAAACCGATACACAATGCCCTGAAGTATTATATAGCCATCCATCTTTAACTGAAAATGCCAATCCAATAAGCGGTGGCGCGTTATAAGAGGTAATACCTGTATACAAACAATCCCTCATCAAAGAAATATTCGCGCCATATTCTGAATCATAAGGATTTACAGATTGCATTGCATTCAGATAATCCAATGCATCTGATAAAGTTGTTCCATATGAGCCACCACATCCTTCTGCAATCACAGACTGCTCTGGCGCAGAACCGTTCAAAAAATGCAATGCCGCCTGAACAGAAGCCGGAACACAGTTATAGGGCGTTAACTGAGGAAATATGACATAACCCGGTAAAACAGTCCATGTCGAAGTGGCCAATGTGGTCATTTCATCTTCAACAATCTGTTTCTTCGTGCTTTTTTTAGATTTCTCCATTTCTTCCTCTGTTGCCGGAAGTAAACCACATGGGATTTCTGGTGAACCATTGTAAGGCATAGATTCCTGTGGAAGATAAGCCATTATAACCTCCGGCGCTCCCCCCTCAACTGTTGTTCCTTCTGTAAGAGAAGCCAGAATCTGTGTATCATAGGCCATCAAAACTTCCGGTTCTGTGTCAATTATTTCCACTCTATTGGTATTGATAACACCATCTGGCACAAAGCTTTTTCTTTTTCTTGCCGCAGATGCTTCCATTTCCTCCTCTGTCGCCGGAAGCAGACCATAAGGAGAGACCGAACCATCCATTGATTCTGTTTCTACCTTAATATGAACAATCTCGGCCTCTAAGTATCCATCCTCCGACTTACTTTCTTGAGCAAAAGCTGAAGAAACGGATGATAAGGACAGTGTAGTTAAAAGTGAAAATGCAGCAATTTTCCTCACATTCATAAATAACCTCCTTGCAATTCACGATTCCTCACCTTATGTTAACTTATATCAATTTTTGTAAAGTGAGAAAGTTTTTTGTTTTCTCTCCCTGCTTCCACAGACCATTGCGCACTGCCCTGCTTCGTGGGAGGATCTGCCAACATGTTACGTATGGATACCCATTCTGAAAGCTACGGAACCCCCTGGGTTCATTAGAAATTCTTATCCCCAGTCTTTTCCTTAACTTCTATCCATATGATACCATCTTTCCCATCCGTTTACCACGGCAAAAATGTGTCGAAGAAAAAAATTTTTGAAATTCTTCCCCTCTGACACCTTTTTGCCGTGGCAGGTTCTGCTCCAACATGCTACACTTAACCCGTAACATAATATTTTCCTTTGGTGCAACCACTTACAAATTACTTTGTAAGACCACCAAAAACAAATTCAACTTACGAAAGGAGTCCATTTCCATGAAACGATTGTTCAAAGCAGCCAGACAGACCATCCCTATGTTGGTTTTAAGCATCACTTTATTCTTCGGCATTTTCCACGGCTTTGATTTTCCTTTTGCCTGGAGGGATGAGGTATGTCAGACGCTAGATGAATACGATCCGCCGGAAAACAAGCCAACCACACCAACCACTTAATCCAAGTACCCTTCTCCACACGAATAGAGCTTTCCAAAATACCCTTTCATAAAATCACACATCGCCACATCCTCTGCCTCCCTCGCGGATGCCCATGCCAGTTTCGCCCACCGGAAAGCAGCCTCATCGCTTTCCGGTGGCTTATTCTTCTCACGCAGCCCCAATTTTTTCTCCTCCACCTGAAACCGCAGGAACAGTATCCTATTCCACGGCAAGCCCCAGTCCTGAAACGCCCTCTGCCGGATTGCCAGGGTTATGTACTGCTCTGCACGCCGGATATCCCCGTTCCTAAGATACCCCCTCGCGGTGCAATAGAGAAGTTTCGAGTAAAAATCCACCGACCTTGTCTGTTCCACCGCCCCAAAATTTCTATGCAGCTGTCTTTTTAACAGTGGCAGCAGTTGTTCAATCTCCTGCCCCTCACAATCCCAGGCAAGCGACTCCAGCACTTCTTTCTCATACGTTGTCAGCCAGCACGAAAATCCTTTTTCCCGGTTATCAGGCGGCATTGTCCAGTCAAGCATTTCCCAGAACTGCGCATTCCGTTCCTCGCGGGAAATTTCCCCCGCCAAAAGACGCAGTTCCGCTCCCCAATATTTTTTGAACTGGCGGTTTGTGAGTTCTTCCATATCTATTTTTCCTGCCAGTTCTCCGTACCGAAGCTGTGCATTTTTGACATCTTTTTTGTCGAATGCCTGCAGCATTTCCTCATATTTCCGGTAATCCCCATACTCACTTGCTACGATACCGCCATCATATTTCAGATAGGACATCCCAAGCTCCTCAAATAAGCCCTTCCAGACCCTTTTTTGCGGTTTTGAACCATTCTTTTCCTGACGCTCCAATGTCCGTGTGTCACACACATTCCCAACCATTTTTTCCCTTGTCCTGCCCTGCAGCATCCGTCGCTCCCTTAGCATGACATTGACCGAGCCGAGATACGGCTCCAAATAGACTGGATAATAATTTTCCCACAGATACGCTCTGTCTTCCCCAAACATCTCCTTTAAGCAGCGCAGGTATTCCCTCTCCTGTTCTGTAACCGGGATGCCTAACCCCTCCCGGACACGAAACTCCAGTTCCCGCAGCATGATATACATTACATTCTGGATTTTCGAATAGCGCAGCAATTCCAACGCCTGGACTATCCGCGGCAATGCCTGTGCATACTTTCCTTCCTTTGCCTGCAAACTCGCCAGGTGGTAGGCCGTCAGCGGATATAGCTTCTGCCTGTCCGCCCTTTCCCTCTTCTCGCGCTCAAACCGCCTAAGCAGCGCCTCGTACCAACGAACTGCCTCTTCCTTTTCCCCGGTCTGTTCAAGTAGTATTGCATACCGTTGCAGCAAAAACAATTCCAACAGATGGAACACCCGTATTTTTAAAAGTTCCCGTGAAAGCTCCCTTTTCTTAAGCGTTTCGAAAAGTCCGGAAAGAACCATTTTTTTCTGTTCCCCCAACGGTGCATTTTTTCTGCGCAGCAGCTCCGCCCGCATCAGGGCAAGGAACTGGCGGTGCAGCTTATCTTTTGTTCCTTTCATATTTTGGTATTTCACAATCGCATACTCTGCCACCCCAATCTTTCCCCTTACGAAAGAAACCTGCATCCATGTGCGCTGTTTTGCAAGTTCGTCCTCCTCATCACCCAGCCGGATGTAATATTTGTCCGCAGTTTTCCCAAGGCGCTGCAGCAATGCATCCGCGCACAGTTTTTCCGGTTCGCATTTCCCAGTTTCATAGTTTCTCAAAGCAGTCTCACTGCAAATCCCCTCCGCGAGCTGCTTCCTGCTAAGCCCCTGTGCAATTCTTAAAGCCATCAATGGTATCCCAAACATAAATTTTCTCCATTCTGTTTCTTATTCTTGTGCATTTTGTAGATTCTTTGCCTGTTATTATAATTTGTTTTTCTACACTTGTCCAGATTACTTTTAAAAAAATATACAGAATATATCATCCGAATCTGTTTTATCCCCGTGAATCCATATCGGTATCCGAATTCGGATTGTGGAGGTCTATCCAAACTTTGTCCGTATTATGAAAGAAGCGGAAGAATGTATAGGAATAATTTTTTCTATCTGCTTCTATTATATAATAGCAAATATATCAATACTTGTTACATCTAAAAGCCTTCTTTGCTACAATTGAACAGGAACAATAATTCCCCTACTACCTACCAAGCGGGGCGCTTGCTGCAAAGCAGTTAACATCTATCCGCACCTCTGCAAACAAAAAACGGGCATCAAAGCTTTATCAAAAAAGCTCCGATGTCCGTCACATTTCAGCAGCCAACACGGGGTAAAACCAAGCCGGAACTTCCCCCGTCCAGTGTCGCGTGCAATGGATTTCCATCCGCGACCCGCGCATAAAACAAAACATCCAAGTTTATCAAAAACTTGGATGTCCATCTTAAAAGAGCAGCCAGTAGGGGAATCGAACCCCTGTTTTCGCCGTGAGAGGGCGACGTCTTAGCCGCTTGACCAACTGGCCTCACTGCCCTATTATAATATCACAGCCTTGAAAAAAATGCAAGTGTTTTTTTCAATTTTTTTCATTTTTTCAATAATGAATCAGAGCTTACGCCCATTTCGCGCTTCCCTGCGTAAACAAAAACGTTCCCACCCCGACCGCAATGGTCAGGTTCAGCGAATCGACATCCGGCGACTGCGGGATGATAACGCTCGTTCCCACATCCAGATACGAATCATCAAGCCCCGCCGCCTCGTTCCCGAACACAAGGGAAAAAAGCTTTGGCTTCGGGCAGTCTGTAACCGTAAGCTGCTTTTGCCCGTTCAGCATAAAAGTGAAGACCTCATGGTTTGTGTTCTGCGCGCGGTACGCCGTAAAACTGTCAAAATACTGATGCCGCAGCCGGAAAAGTGCCCCCATTGAGGAGCGCACCACCTTCGGGTGGAACACATCGGCGGCTGGGGCAATCAGCGCGATATCGTAAATGCCAAACCCGGCCGCCGTGCGCAGGATTGTCCCAAGGTTTCCCATATTGGAGGGATTGACCAGGACAATCTGGGACTTATCCGGGGCAAGCTTCTGCTCATATTTTTCGAAAACCCCGATAACGAAAACGTTTTCTTTGTCACTCAAACGTGCAATCTGCTTGTCCGCCGTGCGCAGTGGAATGTGCTTTTCCCTGCACAATGCCACGAGATTTTCCGTATCCGTAAAGGAGGAATGTACATAAACCTCCCGCACCTTCGCCACATTGCTTTTTATCAGCTCAATCGTCGGAAACGCCCCGAGCGTATATGAATAATCCGCGGACTTTTTGTAGGGCTTCACTGGCTCCCTGCTCTGTCCCTCCATGCTTTCCCCTCCAAATCTTTAAATATCCCCCAACAATTCTTCCCTGTGTTTTTCTAATATGTCTACATAAAAATTCCATATGGTTTCATCATTTTCGTCAATCCAGTTATCCGGAAGGAGAGGTATCATTTCGTCCGGATATCGGTGGCCGCAATCCACCGCAGCAGCAGCATAAGGTTTTTCTATTTCATGATACCCGTTTTCCCGCAGGTAGCCCGCAACCCGGAGAATCGTCTTATAATCCGAATCAGCGTAATCATTTTCATAATATGGCTGTGAATATTCATGAAGCGTCTCGAACTGCCAGTTAAAAATCTGGACGAACGCTTCTGCCCAGGACGGCATGGAATCTTCGTATTTTTCTACAATATAATAATCATAGAAATCGGTTAATACATCCATCTCCGAATCAACCGAACCGCACCCCGAATATGCATTTCCGATTTCGCCTCTGTCCTGTATCTTTTTCAAACCTTCATATAATGCTTCTACGCCCATTTCCTATCCCTCCCCTCCAATATGGGAAAGGGGAACTGCAAACAACAGTCTCCAAACCGAAGCCCTTCCATTTGCAGTCCCCATTTTACCATAAAAACTATTTATACCGGATATGCCTTATTTTCCGTATCCGCCGCGGTCACATCCACCTTTTCCTGCTGCGCCTGGCGGTATTTGAAGAATTCTGTCGCTACCTGCGGGAACAATGCGTAGGACAAAACATCCTCATCCTGCTGTTTCCACTGTGCAATCTCCTTCTCATACTCCGCAAGCTGCGGCTTGAGCAAGTCTGCCGGACGGCAGGTAATCGGCTTCGTATCGCCGATGCACTTCTTCTGAACCTCCGGGTTAAACGGCTTTACGGTCTCACCGAACTCGCCGGAAAGCACTTTCTTTGATTCCTTCGTCACCATCTTGTAGCGCTCACCCTGCAACACGTTAAGTACCGCCTGTGTGCCGACAATCTGGGAGGACGGCGTAACGAGCGGCGGCTCGCCGAAGTCTTTGCGCACCCTCGGGATTTCCTCAAGCACCTGATAATATTTGTCCTCCGCATGTGCTTCCTTCAACTGCGATACGAGGTTGGAAAGCATACCGCCCGGAACCTGATACAGCAATGTCTTGATATTTACGCCCATTACCTTCGGGTTCAAAAGTCCGGTTTTTAATGCATCCTCCTGCATCGGGCGGAAATAATCCGCAATCTCCGCAAGCAGATTCTGGTCAAGCCCGGTATCGTACTCGGTGCCGCGGAAGGTCTCCACCATAACCTCGGTCGCTGGCTGGCTTGTGCCCATTGCAAACGGCGACATTGCCGTATCGATAATGTCCGCGCCCGCCTCAACCGATTTTAAGTAGGTCATGGCAGCAACACCGGAAGTATAGTGCGTATGCATCTCGATTGGCAGCTTTGTGCCTGCTTTCAGGGCTTCCACCAGCTTCGTTGCCTCATACGGAACCAAAAGTCCCGCCATATCCTTGATGCAGAGGGAATCCGCGCCCATCTCCTCGATTTTCTTTGCCATGTCCGTCCAGTATTCGAGCGTGTAGGCATCCCCCAAAGTATAGGAAAGTGCAATCTGTACATGCCCTTTCTCCTTGTTTGCCGCCTTTACCGCGGTCTGCAGGTTCCGCAGGTCGTTAAAGCAGTCGAAAATACGGATGATGTCAATGCCGTTCGCAATCGACTTCTGCACGAAATATTCTACAACGTCATCTGCATAATGGTTATAACCCAGGATATTCTGTCCGCGGAAAAGCATCTGCAGCTTTGTGTTCTTAAAGCCGGCGCGGAGCTTGCGAAGCCTCTCCCACGGGTCTTCCTTTAAGAAACGCAAGGATGCATCGAAGGTCGCACCGCCCCAGCACTCTACCGCATAGTAGCCGACTTTGTCCATCTTGTCTACAATCGGCAGCATCTGCTCGGTGGACATTCTCGTCGCAATCAGGGACTGATGGGCATCGCGCAAAACAGTCTCTGTAATTTTTAAAGGTTTTTTCACCTGTTCAGCCATTTTTATGCCTCCTATTTTAAGTTCCGCATATCCCCCTCCCAGACACTTCTCATAACAGTGAAATTTTTTCTCCGCTTCTCTCTGAAAAAATTTCACCAAAGTACCATCGGGGCTACGCGGATTATATTTATACTCCAAAAATCGCCATGAACACACCGGCAGCAACCGCTGTTCCGATAACACCAGCTACGTTCGGACCCATCGCATGCATGAGAAGGAAGTTCGTCGGGTCAGCCTCCGAGCCCACCTTCTGCGACACGCGCGCTGCCATCGGCACCGCTGATACACCCGCTGAACCAATCAGCGGATTTACCTTTCCGTGGGTTGCCTTGCACATAATCTTTCCGAACAGCACGCCTGCCGCCGTACCAAGCGCAAACGCAATCAGACCGAGTGCCACAATCTTCAAAGTATCCCACTTTAAGAATGCCTCCGCACTTGTCGTCGCACCAACCGAAGTTCCAAGCAGGATAACAACAATGTACATCAACGCATTCGAAGCCGTTTCTGTCAGCTGCTTTACCACACCGCTCTCGCGGAAGAGGTTTCCGAGCATCAGCATACCGACAAGCGGAGCTGTGGACGGAAGGATAAGAACAACAACCACTGTTACAATAATCGGGAACAGGATTCTTTCAAGCTTTGATACCGGACGCAGCTGCTCCATCTTAATTTTGCGCTCCTGCTCCGTCGTCAAAAGCTTCATGATTGGCGGCTGGATAATCGGCACAAGCGACATGTAAGAATATGCTGCGACCGCAATCGGTCCCATATATTCGGTCTGTCCTAATTTCCCGGCAAGGAAAATCGAGGTCGGGCCGTCCGCACCACCGATGATGGAAATCGCCGCCGCCGCCTTGTCAGGAAAGCCCATCAGAATCGCCATCAGGTACGCGCCAAAAATACCAATCTGTGCCGCCGCACCGAGCAGAAAGCTCATCGGGTTCGCAATCAGCGGACCAAAGTCCGTCATCGCACCGACACCCATGAAAATCAGGGATGGCAGGATACTCCACTCATCCATCAGGTAAAAGTAATGGAGCAATCCACCCGCATGGGACTGTCCGGCCGCATCCACATAAGGAGCCGCCATAATATCCGGATACATATTTACCAACAGCATACCAAACGAGATTGGAACCAGCAAAAGTGGCTCATATCCCTTTTTGATTGCCAGATACAGGAAAAACAACGCCACAAAAATCATCAGCACATTGCCCCAGGAAAGTGAGGCAAAGGCGGTCTGCTTGGCGAGGTTTTCCAATGTTTCAATTACATAACCCATTTCGTTACCTCCACGAAAATATTGTAAATCCTTAGTTCAGGGTTGCCAAAACCTCGCCGGCTTCCACGCTCGCGCCTACGGAAGTATTGATGCTTGCAACCGTGCCGTCCTGCGGAGCAACGATTTCATTTTCCATCTTCATCGCTTCAAGCACTAAAATAGCCTCGCCCTTCTTCACTGCCTTTCCTGCATCTGCCTTGATTGCAAGGATTTTGCCAGGCATCGGAGCGGTAATCTTTACACTGCCCTGTGCACCCGTCGCTGCCGCTTTTGGTGCCGGAGCTGCCGCCTTTGGCGCTGCTTTCGGGGCAGCCTTTGGTGCCGCCGCTACCGCAGCTGCGCCTTCTGCTGCTTCCTCAACGGTCACATCATATACATTGCCATTCACTGTGATTGTATAATTCTTCATTTTTTGTCCTCCATTCTTCCGCTGATACGCGGTCTTTCAAATTCATATCAATTTTTTGCATTTCTATTTTTCTGGCATATCACGCATTCTGCCATTTCGCTTTCCCCGCCTTGCGGATGCTCCTGACAACAAGACCGTCCACAGGTACATCATTCCCCTGTGCTTCCTCGTAAGCGTGGATTGCCGCAGTGATTACCGCTACCAACTCAAGGTCATCCGAAAGCTCTTCCTCGGCTGCCTCCTCTTGTACCGGTGCCGCAACAGCCTCCTGCACCGGCGCCGCTGCCGCTTTTTTTGCCGCGCGGTTCGCCTCAAATTTGTTGATATACTTAAACAGCGCGATAATCCGCGATATCAGCAACAATACGAGGAATACAATCACGATGCCCATCACGGTATTTAAAAGCGCCGTCAACATCGTATCGCCGAAGCTTTTCTTTTCTTCTGTCGCCGCCATCGCTACGAGCGGGCTCGCAAGAAATGCACCCAAAATGCCACCTGCAGCCCCCGCCATCTTCTTGATATTCTTCATAAATGCATCACCTCATTAAACCGTACCGTGCTTCTTGCCCGGCTGATTCCCTCTCTTTGTGAATAACATTTCAAAACCGTAGAGCAGATACTGCCGAAGCGTGGCAGGCACAAGAACCGCATCCACATAGCCCCTCTTTGCCGCGGCAAGTGCGCTCTGTGTCTGTGCGTCATACTCTTTTGCCTTCGCCGCCTTCACCTCTGCCGCATCCGCACCCTTTAACTCATCCGCATACATAATCTGTACCGCAAGCTCTGCATCCATCGTGCCAATCTTCGCGTCCTCAAGCGCGTATACCAAATCTGCGCCGATATGCTTTGAATTCATCGTGATATATGCACTGCCGTAAGCTTTTCCGGTCACAACATTAATCTTCGGAACGGTCGCATTCGCAAATGCGTAGGTAAGCTTTGCCGCCGCAATGCCGATACCAGAAGCTTCCGCAACCGTCGCCGCATAGCCGGAGACATTGGTCAGGGTAAGTACCGGGATGCCAAACGCGTCACAGAATTTCACGAAGCTCTCCGCCTTGTAGCAGCCCGCCGTTGTCAGCCTGTCCTCAAATTTTGCTGCCGCCTTCCCATTCTCATCCAAAATTTCCGTGCGGTTCGCCACCGCACCGATTGTCATGCCGTTTAAGCGGATAAAGCCCGTCACCATCTCTTTTGCGTACTCTTTTTTCACTTCAATGAAAACTCCGTTATCCGAGATGTCCGTAAGCGCAAGCGCCACATCCGACAGCTCCGCCGAAAGATTATCGAGGGAACGGTTCAAATCGTCCGTATCTGTCTCACCCGCTGCCTCCTCCGTGTTGTTATACGGCAGCACGCTCATCAGTTCGCGGATGCTTTCGATCAGGGCAGCATCGCCCTCGCAGACAAAGTCCGCAACACCCTTTGATGCCATATAGCCCGCTGTTGCAGTATCGCATTTTGCCGTATTGTTTCCATCCAATGTATTTGGCGCATTGACAAAGAGCCTTCCGCCCTTCTCCTCCACAAACACGAAATCGCTCATGGATGCAAGCACGGCACTGCCGCCCCCGCAGTTGCCGAGCACTGCCGTAACCTGCGGAATTACACCCGACGCCTGTGCCTGTTTTAAATAAATGTCACCAAACGCCGCAAGCGCATCGGTCGCCTCCTGAAGACGCAGACCTGCGCAATCCACAAGACCAATCACCGGAGCTCCTACCTTCAGCGCGAGATCATACAGGCCTGTAATCTTTTTTGCATGCATCTCACCCATCGTACCGTTCATCACAGAGACATCCTGGGAATAAACGTATACAAGACTGCCGTGGATCACACCGTACCCGGTGATGACACCATCCGAAGGAGCTTCTTTCTCCTGTAAGTTAAAATCGGTGTTTCTTTTTGTCACCAAAGCGCCGATTTCAACAAAACTGTTTGCGTCAAGCAAGGCAATGATTCTGTCTCTTGCCGACATCTGTGCTGTTGTACTCATTTTCAGCCCTCCATTATTATAAAATATTGGTTTTTTGTCAATAAAGCCAAAAAACCAAATTTGTTCCAATTGTATTATATTTCATCAGCGCCAAGATTTCAAGTAAAAAGCGTAAGAAAATTTTCATTTTCTTAATATTTTGCATAGATTTCAGCCATATAGCGGCTTTCCGGTCTCTCCCCGTGCTTTTTACACCCATTTTACACCATTTCAATAATCGCTGGCGCGTGAAAATCTCTAAAATGGCACCTTGGTTCTTTTTGTTGATTTTCCTTACAAGGTGTTCCGATTGCGGCAATAGCAAGAAAGAAACGGCGTGGTGGGGAATCTTCAAGCCGTTTCTTTCTTGCTATTGTTAAATGATAAAATATCAGAATCGCGAACCGTGGAATATCCAAAAGAAGGTAATTGTCTTTTTGGGAAAGTCGTTGGCATCGAATCTTTACTATCTTATGAAAGACAATCCGTCACGGAATTGCACAGAAATATTGCAGTAAATGCCGTTGAACACGGAAAAACCTTGAATGCGGCTGTTGAGTAAGCCATTAAAAGCATGGTAGGGTAAGCAAGCCGCAAAAGGCGGTGATTTTGAAAATGTCAAAAATAGGCGCAAAAAACAGAAAAGCTTTTCCTGATTTCCTGTTTTAATGTGCCACTCTGAATGTATGGTTGTTATTCAATTTTTAGTTGGCTACAATTCTACAAACCGGAATTCGTCAACAAAAAACATGTTCTTTGTGATATTGAATAAAGTCCTCTTTATTAAAAGATGGTAAATACCCATATTCATCTACAATCAACTTAAGTATTGCGACAGCCTTCGCTTGGGTATTGATGCTTTTTATAGGATTAAATTCAATATCTGTAAAATAATTGTAATTTAAAATTGCATTGACTTCATCTATTGTAAAAGACTGTTTTATAGCAGTAATGTAAAGGAAATCATAGAATACCGTTTGAGGAATTAAAGGAAAATCTTCGTTTTGGTAACGAAACGCTTTTAGGCTTCCTGATTTATGCAATCTTTCGTCACGTTTTGCTTCTTTCGGCGATACATCAAGCAAATCAAGATAAGGTCCTCCATTCTCAAAAACTTTCGCACTCTGAAAAATATTCTCAAGGGTATCGTTATTTATCTTGAGATTAAATGCGCTTAATTTGACTCCGATGCTTTCCATGCTCTTAGTGCTGATTTCCAATGGCTTAGCGTTTGAATCTGCTTTTATAATTGCATTGTGCAGGCTTTTTATCGATTTTTGTTTTTGAGATACTGCAAAGCCAGAATACCATTCAAACGAATACATTTCACTAATAACTTTTCCTTGATTAACAAAGAATGCCGGTCGTTTTGCCATTGTTCCTCCTACATAAATATGTGAGTGGGATTCCGTAGTTGTCAGCATTGTGGAAAAATCCAAAAGTTTAGATTTTTTCACAATGCCTGCCTTTTCTTTTGTTCGGAATGGTGTGGCACTGGATATAGGATTTCAGATTTTTTGTGCTTTGCCGATAAGCTACACAAGCCATTACACTTTTTTCATATGCAGAGGAATAGATGTATTTTTTCCTAACAGATTATTCCATATCGTTTTCCGGAATCTCCCCGGAAAACAGCGCCCCAAGTACCCTGCGGATGTCCGTGCCCCGAAAGCCTTTTGCGCACAACGAAGCCGTCAGCTTCTGGACATCCTTTTGTGTGAGCGTGGCAGGATTTTTCACTTTGCGCCCTACCTGCCTGCGCAGTGCGGTAAGCTCTGCTTCCTCAAAGTCTTCCCCCATCCGCTCAAGCCGTTCCTCATAGACCGTCTCAAAAGCCTCATCGGCCACTTCCCGTGCGATACCCCTCTCCTTGAGCTTCATTGAAAGCTGCAGATGGCTCTTCTCCTCCTCATGTGAGCGAAGGTATGTAACAGCGAAGCGCAAATCGTCAACATAGTGGTAACTCTGTGCATACTCCACAGCCGTCTGCGCAACCTTTGGCGGATATCCGTCCCCCGCAAGTTTTTCAAGCAGTTCCTTACGGCTGCGGTCTTTCGCAATCAGAAGATTCAGGACTCTCTTTTTCGCCTGTGGCTCCAAGGTTTCCGTGCATATCCGCTCGTACAGTTCCCCTGTCAGCACCATCCCCTCTTCCATTCCATGCCCGCGAATCTGTGCCGGATAAAGAGAAAACGCCCATTCATCGTTCACGTAAATTTTGCGCTTCCGTCCACCCTTTACAAGTTCAATTGCCGTAACCACCCGCTCCATTATGCTTCACTTTCTGCATTGTCATCCCCCTGCTTGCCGGCATCCTCCGCCGGAATGGCAGCTTCGGTGCTATCTTCTGCCTTCGGCGCGCTCTCCGCCGACGCTTTTGCGGCTCTGCCGCGTCCCCTTGCCGGTTTTTCCTCCGCTGCGGCAGCTGCCGCCGTCTCAGCATTTGCCGGATTTGCATCCGGTGCGTCCCCAATACCAAAATGCGCGCGCACCTTCTGCTCGACCTCAGCCATCACAGCTGGGTTATCGCGCAGGTACTGCTTCGCATTCTCGCGACCCTGCCCAATCTTCGCTTCATTATACGAAAACCATGCCCCGCTCTTAATGACAATGTTTTCATTTACCGCAAGGTCAAGGATATCACCCTCTCTTGAAATCCCCTGCCCAAACATAATGTCAAATTCCGCTTCACGGAACGGCGGTGCAATTTTATTTTTTACGACCTTTACGCGCACGCGGTTTCCGATATTTTCGCCGCCATTCTTAATGTAGTCAATGCGGCGCACATCAAGGCGCACAGACGCATAGAATTTCAGTGCCCTCCCGCCTGTCGTCGTCTCCGGGTTCCCAAACATAACACCGACTTTTTCACGCAGCTGATTGATGAATATAACGATACAGTTCGACTTGCTGATGATACCGGTCAGCTTGCGCAGCGCCTGCGACATAAGGCGCGCCTGTAAACCGACATGCGAATCCCCCATGTCGCCCTCAATCTCCGCTTTCGGCACAAGCGCCGCCACGGAATCCACAATAATGATATCAACCGCCCCCGAGCGAACCATCGTCTCCGTAATCTCGAGCGCCTGCTCTCCATTGTCCGGCTGCGAAATATAAAGCTCATCGATATCGACACCGATATTTTTTGCATAGACCGGGTCAAGCGCATGCTCTGCGTCGATAAAGCCCGCAATACCGCCGCGCTTTTGTACCTCCGCCACCATATGCAGCGCCACCGTCGTCTTACCACTCGACTCCGGACCATAAATCTCCACGACACGCCCCTTTGGAACACCGCCAAGCCCCAACGCGATATCAAGGCTGATGGAGCCTGTCGGCACCGTCTCAACATTCATATGGCTGCTGTTATCCCCAAGCTTCATGATGGAGCCCTTCCCATACTGCTTCTCAATCTGGGCAAGCGCGGACTCAAGCGCTTTCATTTTATCTTCTTTTGCCATCGTTTTATCTCCTTTTCAATCAAAAATCATCCTGCCGCATCGCTTTGGCTTCCTTTGGGAATGTCCTTTCCCGCATGGCACATCATTCTGGTTTTGCCATCCGGCATCTTTAATTCGAACATTCGTTCTGTTTCTATATTACTTTATTTTGTTCCAAATGTCAATCACTTTTCCGGATATTTTTTCATTTGCAGCATTTTTTACTGTTTTTCTTGCGGGGCGGGATGGCACATGCCAAAAGAAAGCGGAAAAAAGAACGGTTTACCGGAACGGATGCTTCCATTATAGCAGGCTTTTTCTTTTCTGTAAAGCAGGGCGGACTTTTTCTGATGTAAAATATTCTTATGTATTTTTGTGCAGAATTACCTTGCGCGGTGTTTCGTCTTTTGGGCGCAATGCCATGATTTTCCTGGATTCCCGCAATCTTCAAGTAACAATATGTTCTCCCATGGCACCAAGAAAGCCATGCAGAAAAATTTCAAAAAATTACCAGGAGAAATGATTAAACTCCTCCCATCTGGTTATCCTTTGGACGAATGCCCGTTCCCTTTGGGTATGGGCAGAACCAATACTCTATGCTCTATATACGGCAGCACAGGATTCTGGCATCACTTCCATGCTGCCCACACAACAAAACAGGAGGTTATTATGAACGAAGACGAAGTAATTTGTCCATGCATTGGAACAACCGTCCGCGATATTATGGACGCCGTGGAAAACGGTGCAGATACGGTTGAGGACATCCAGGCAGCCACCAACGCAGGAACCGTATGTGGCGCGTGCATCAGCGATATCGAGGCATTGCTTGCCAAGCTGAAAAAATAATAATACGCATTATGCACAGTGGTATCCCAAAAGCAGCTACAAACTTTCGCGGTACCAAAAAGGACTGCCGCAGGGAACAAAAAACGTAACCTGCGGCAGTTTTTTATAAAAGGATTTTGTAAACCTTAAAGTCTATTTTGATTCTTCCAGACGTTTCAGTTGGTCCCTGCGGTGTGAAATACGCCTTTCCTCTATAAACAACGGCGCTTCCTGCTGTGAGCGTTTGGCTATCCGCATGGATTTGCTGTTGCTATCCCACATCCGCAGTGATTCCTGCCGATAAGTATTTCGTTCCCGTACCGTGTCTTTTGGTCTGTATACATTTTCCCCATCCGTGAAATTTTCCTGCTGATAGGCATCCGGTTCATTCCCGGAGTGCGCCTGCGCGCTATATACACCACGCACTTCCTGCCCATCAAAATCCGTTTCCTCCGCGAATTCCGCCGCATACGCCCCCTGTACAGCCCGACCGGGCATTTCCTGCACTTTATCGCGCTCCGGTGGCGCAAAATCCCCGTACTCCTCCGGCATCATTGCCGTATCATAATCGGAAGCCATCGCTATCCGCTCCGGTTTTTCCCCCACACGCCGGACTTTTTTTTGCACCGCCTCCTCCATCATTGCCTGCTTCCTCAAAAGTTTCCGGCTGTTCGCCGCCCGTTTTCTGTGCCTTAATATGACGTACAGGATAAAAAACAACAAAAATGCCGCAGTCAACACCGCAAATACTGTCAGTTCAATAATGCCCAAATCTCGAAAACTCATAATCTCCTCTTTTCTGCGCCGCATTTTTAATACCGGACCCGGACACGCTTCTGGTTCCTTCCCTTTTCTGCCCCGCGGCACACAGGCAGAAAATACGATGTCTACTATTTCCAGTTTTGCGCAATATTATTACAATGTTCCAAAGGAAGCAAGCATTTTTCCCCGATTGACATTTTCCATTTTTTTCATTATAATATGTAGCGTTTGTTTGTTATAAGCTGTTTACTTCCGGGTGTTTTCAGACAGCTGCAGGAATATTTAAGAAAAGCGCCCAGAATGGAGATTACAATGAGATTAAAGAGATTTTTACGCACCACTGCCCTTTCTTTCCTGGCCGCAGCCACCGTACTTACGTCCGGTGCACTTGCCGGGTGCTCGAAATCTGAGGATTCCCGCCAGACCGACGCCGATGGAAAAGACCAGGAGGACTCCAAAAACCAAAAAGACGATGACAAATCCAATCCAACGCCGACAGCGGACGCGCAGGATGAAAATGATGATGCCTCCGACAAAGAAGACCTGTCCGACACCGTCCGTTGGTTCAATGCCTCCTACGCCATCCTGACCGAATTAAACGGTTGGGATTATACCATTTTTGCAGGCGCAAAGCCGGGGCTTATGATGCGGGGGAACATGCAGAGTATGTTGGAGGAATCATGGGGCGTAACCGACCGGGCAAGCGCCGATGAAACTTTAGACTGGATTCTTACGGAAGGGCACCGCTATGGTTTCGCGGACGATATGACCTACCTTCAGGAATGTGGGTTGGGGGAAATTGCCGCAGATAACCGTATTGCTTTCATTCTGGAAAATTTTGACGTTTCACAGGAAGATGCAGAATTTTACGTGAATACCTATGCGATGTACGAGACATACGGCGCAGAGGCAATTGATGCCTGGGACTATTGCCGTGCCATGAACCTGATGGGCTTTTTCTATCTTGCGGGATATTACACGGAGACGGAAGCACTTGATACTTCACTTGACATTGCAAAAGTGCTGCAGGCAAAATTTGGCAGCTGGGATGCCCTTGTGGACAGCTATCTGCGCGGCTATGAATATTGGGCGGAGGAAAACAGCGATGCCCGCAGGGAAGTTTACGAAGATTTAAAGAAACGGGACGATAACCCGTACAGCGTTAATTACAATACAGAACTTACAAAAACATGGTAGGGGACAGCCCCTGCCATGTTTCTTTTCCGGAAATGGTTTGTTCATTTTTTCATTAGTATGGCAGCCTTTCCCTTTTCAAAGCTTTTTTAATTCCCAGAACAAAAATAACGGTATCTTTTGCAGCCAGGCAATCAACACGGTTATCTTCGCCTGTTCGTCGGTTGGTCGCGGCTCATCGAGGTCAACGATGACAAGTCCGTTTTTCACAAATGTTTTTACGTAGTCCTGCATCGTCCGGTGCCGCCAGACAACCGGCGTTTCCCCGCCAAAAAGCGGCGCTTCCCATGTTTTTGGCTCAAAATAATTCATCACAACCACCTGACGGTCGATGCCGCTCCCCTGCCGGCCAATTCCGGTGTCATGGTTGCCGTCAAAACACGGGTGCAGCACACTTGCGAACAGCCTCCCACCCGGTTTTAAAACGCGCGCCGCCTCTTTTACCGTACCGTCAAAATCCTCACAGTCCATCAGCATCATGGAACAGAGCACAATATCAAAGGAGTTGTCTTCCAATCCGGACAGATTGTTGCTGTTTCGCAAGTAATGTTCAATTTTAAGGTTTTCTTTTTCCGCCTGCCCCATGGCATAGCGGATGGCATGTTCGGAACAGTCAACACAGACCACCCTGGCTCCTTTTTTCGTGAGCGCCCTCGCATAGCCGCCTTCCCCACAGCCAAGGTCGAGAATTTTCTTCCCTTCTACGCGCCCTAATTTTCCCAATGTAAAAGGCATAATAAAATGCATTCGGCTCTCGCCATTCTGAGCCAGAGTAACCCATTCGTTCTCCTTAAGACCATTCCATGCTTTTGTGGAACTGTCCTGATTGATTTTATCCATATATACCCCCATTTTTTCCGGCAACCGCCCCAAACAAAAAACCCTTATCCGCCGTGACCATACTTAACCTTTCAGCCCCCTCGACTGCCGGTCCATATCTTCCACCACAATATCATATATTTCACCGAGAGATGCACAATATTCCAACACCTTCCACGGCTCATTCGTGTGGAAATGGATTTTTATCATCTCATCGTCGCCGACCGCCAAAAGGCAGTCACCCTTGAAATTTTCCGTAAAATAATCACTGATGGCATCTTCGTCGAGATTTTCGCCCTCAATTAAAAGTTGGGTGTCATATTTAAATTCTAACATTGTTTTACCTCTTATTTTAAGTTCCGCCTATGCCCTCCCATCCCCTCTCAGCTCAGTGAAATTTTTTCTCCGCTTCTCTCCGAAAAAATCCCACTGGGGGCTGTCCGGGCGTAGGCTGTTTTTAAGTTCCGCATACGCCTTTTGCCAAAAAACGGCTCGGCTAACCGCCAAGCCGTTTTTATTAACTTTTTCTGATTCCGCTTATTTCTCCGGGCAGTCCTTAATTGAGAAGCTTACGCGCCCCATCTTGTCCTTGCCAAGACAAACAACCTTCACCACATCGCCAAGCGTCAGCACGTCCTCCACATGGTTGATGCGCTCCTTCGCAACCTTGGAAATGTGAACCATTCCCTCCTTGCCCGGCGCAAACTCAAGGAAAGCGCCGAACTCCTTGATGCTGACAACCTTGCCGGTAAAAATCTGGCCTTCCTCAAAATCGGAAACAATAATCTCAATCAGCTTGACCGCCTTTTGCATTGCCTCCGCATCCGTGCCGCAGATGGAAACCGCGCCGTCGTCCGTGATATCAATCTTCACGCCGGTCTGCTCGATAATCGCATTGATGGTCTTTCCTCTCTGGCCGACCACATCGCCAATCTTTTGCGGGTCAATCTGAATCTGGATAATCTTCGGCGCGTACTTGCCGACTTCCTTCCTCGGCTCGGCGATACACGGCGTAAGGATATTGTTGATAATATACTCGCGCGCCGCCTTTGTCTTGCGGAATGCCTCCTCGACAATCGGGCGGGTCAGACCGTGAATCTTGATATCCATCTGAATCGCTGTAATGCCGTCATGGGTACCTGCAACTTTGAAATCCATATCGCCAAAGAAATCCTCCAGCCCCTGGATATCGGTCAGTACAATATAATCATCATCAGTATCCCCCGTCACAAGACCACAGGAAATACCTGCAACCTGCTTTTTAATCGGCACACCTGCCGCCATCAGCGACAGCGTGGACGCGCAGACGGATGCCTGCGAGGTGGAACCGTTCGACTCAAAAGTCTCAGAAACGGTGCGGATGGCATACGGGAAATCCTCCGTGCTTGGGAGCACTGGCATCAGTGCCTTCTCCGCAAGCGCGCCGTGCCCGATCTCGCGGCGCCCCGGTCCCCTGGAAACCTTTGTCTCACCAACCGAGTAGGACGGGAAATTGTAATGGTGCATATAGCGCTTGCTCACCTCATTCTCATCCAAACCATCGATACGCTGCGCTTCCGCAAGCGGCGCAAGCGTGCAGACATTGCAAATCTGTGTCTGTCCGCGTGTAAACATGCCGGAACCGTGAACCCTCGGAATAATATCAATCTCCGCGGCAAGCGGGCGAATCTGGTCAATCGCACGGCCGTCCGGACGCTTGTGGTCTTTTAAAATCATCTTGCGGACGGTCTTCTTCTGGTACTGGTAAACCGCCTCGTCAAGAATCGCAAGCCATTCCTCCTTTTCCGCGAACGCTTCCTTTAACTTCTCCGTTACCTGGCGGATATTCTCCTCCCGCGTCTGCTTGTCGTCAGAGAATACCGCAACCTCCATCTCCTCCGGCGTAACAATCTTCTTCATCTCCTCAAAAAGCTCCGCCGGAACCGCGCAGCTTTGGTAGGAATGCTTCGGCTTGCCGCACTCCGCCGCCATCTTATCGATGAACGTGATAATCGTCTGGTTGATGTCGTGCGCCATATAGATGGCCTCAAGCATCTTATCCTCCGGAACCTCATTCGCGCCCGCCTCAATCATAATAACCTTCTGCTTCGTCGAAGCGACCGTCAGCTGCAAATCGCCGTTCTTCCACTGCTCCTGGCTCGGATTGACCACAAACGCGCCGTCCACCAGACCAATCTGCGTTGTCGCACACGGGCCGTCAAACGGGATATCGGAAAGGGTCGCCGCAATCGCGGAACCAAGCATCGCCGTCAGCTCCGGGCGGCATTCCGGGTCAACGGACATAACCATATTGTTCAAGGTCACATCATTGCGGTAATCCTTCGGGAAAAGAGGGCGCATCGGACGGTCAATGACACGCGAGGTCAAAACCGCATTCTCACTCGCCTTACCCTCCCTTTTATTGAATCCACCCGGAATCTTTCCGACCGCATATAACTTCTCCTCATACTCAACGCTAAGCGGGAAGAAATCAATCCCCTCCCTCGGCTCCTTCGACGCGGTAGCGGTGGAAAGCACCGTCGTATCGCCGTAATGCATGAATGCTGCCGCATTTGCCTGCGCGCCAACCCTGCCGATATCAACGGTCAGTGTACGCCCTGCAAGCTCCATAGAATAACTTTTGTACATGGCAAATCTCCTTTTTATTTTTTTGTGGAGCGTCCGAAACAACTGAAAAAACAGCTCGTTATCCGGGCAGCCTTTTCAGAAGTCTCGGCAAAAACTCCACTATTTTTATAGTATAACACGAATGGGTAAAAAAATCCAGTGTTATTTTCGGGGCAAATTCCTTAATTTTGCTTTTATAAGATTAGAAAATTCAGATTTATTTAAAACAGCCTCATTGCACAGACCATTAAAATAGAGTATGCTTGAAGCAGGAGGTGAACCATATGGCAAATGAAGATAAGAAAGATTTCAACGCCATGCTACATGACAGCAAGGATATGCCGAAATTCCAGACAATTACAGACGCAAAAAGCATCGAAAAATATGGCGGGGACAGAATGTATTTTGCACCGCCAATCGATTATGATAAAGTAATGAAACGAATCCCATACGGGAAAGTAACTACCATAGGAAAAATACGTGAATACTTTGCAAAATTAAGCGGTGCGGATTTTACAGAACCAATCACCGCAGGAATTTTTGTGTCAATTGCGGCGTGGGCAAGTTATCAACGTTCTGATGATGAAACACCTTATTGGCGGACGCTGAAAGCAGACGGCGAATTGAATTCAAAATATCCTGGCGGCGTTGAAATGCAGAAGAAAAAACTGGAGGAAGAAGGGCATGTTATCATTCAAAAGGGACGAAAAAATATTCGGTACTTTGTGAAGGATTATGAGAATGTTGTTTTTGGTTTGAATGAAACGGCTTGAGTGTGAGGGTGCGGAAAATGTGAATAACATTGTCCGCACCCTCTTTACGCCGTGTTATATGGCACTCCTAAGAAAATAAATTCCTCTTTACTTCTTTTCTACTTCAAACTTGTCTGCATCCTTTGCGAATCTCTCCTTCCAAATTTTTAGCAATATCTATGTAAATATGTAAAATTTCCCGGGTTTCGCCAGATTTCAGTAAAATGCTTTGACGTAAAAGCTTAAGCCCAGAATACATACTATTAAATTCCGCGAGAAAATATGGAGCTTCTCCAATTTCAAGAATTGATGTTTTTTCAAGAACTCTCCCATCAAAATCATGGTACAATTCATTGGATATGTAATCCTTATATTTTGTCCATGCTCTCGTACTGTCTTTTGCATTACCGTAAATCAATATAAAAGTAAGAGGTTGATTGGCAATGTTATTCCCGATTGCCTTTTCTATATGATCTTTGAATATTGTCTTTGAAGTATTATCCTGGAGTACAAATGCTTCTATGATTTCACTGCACTTATCTTTATAATATACACTCAAGTCAATTTCTGCAGGTGACTTGTGTCCTCCAAAACAATGTCCTGTGCTTGCTCGTTTCTCCTGATCATGGACAGTAAAATTATAAAGTTGTCCAAACGCCAGATTAAATAACTCCCTGAAAAGCATGGTAACACCATTTTCATACAACTTACTAACCGTTGTTGCCCCAGTATTTTCCTTCTTATTTTTATTGCTAGTTTGCTTTTCTTCATATATCAATTGTGAACCATAATTTTGCAGAGCAGCACATGTTCTAAGCACTTGTTCTGTCAGCATCGCCACTCCCAATTCCTTCTCTGCCGGTTCCTGAAATCCTCGCATCCGATAGTATACCTGTGCTTTTTGTATTCTATCAAATGCCTCAAATGCTCTTAATGCTTCAACTACATTATCAGCAGCACTCACATTACCATATATGTTTTGTTGAAGTGATTCTGTTTCAAGCTTTGCCTCATCCTCAAACTCCTCTAAATTCATTGACAAATGATATTTTTCTTTATAGATATAGAAATCACGCAAATAATCATCACCATAAATTTTTTTACTTTGAACAACAAACCAGCCAAATGTTTCTTTCTCATCTATTGTCCATTTTTGAATCTGCTCATTTTCCACAATCCCCATCAGCCAGTTTATATCTTCCAAAATCTTTTCCTGTTTGCCTGTCTGATTCTGTATTGCCCTATTTAATTCCCTATTCAAAAGAGAAAAGTAATTCAAATATACAGCGCCTGCATAGTTATGGTGTTCCCTGTCCAAAATCATGCTTTTCCATAGCATATCTGCCTTTTCATAATCTTTGTATTCCTCCACCTCCGTGTACACAATCGCTTTAAAGAAATCATTATCCCCCTTTAAAATATCCCCATATTCCCGCTTACAATATTTAAGCCTGCACTGCTGATGCAATGCCTGTTGATAATATTGTTCTTGCTCGACAAATTTCCCCTTCCCCCATCTCTCAAGCTTTCTCTTAAGTATATAATCTGCTGCCGGATACAGGCTTTCAATATGGAATTCCATAACTAAATCCAATGCACGACTATCGTCATACACTTCTAGCGATGTCTCCGTTGCCTTTTCATTGATTTTTTTTAGTATCTCTTCTTTGAGTTTTTGATCCTGTGCTGCCTCATAAAAAATAAGCAATTCTGGAATATCTGCCTTTAATAAATTCTTCAGAAGATATACAGAATTCTCTTGTTCATATCTTAACAGGCCAACACATTTACAAATAACAGATTCTGTCGAAAATATCTGCATATAAGAATAGTTAAATACGGCACCTTTTTCTTCATTGTTTTCTCCTATTAAAACCTGTTCCAACGCCTCAAACATTAGATTTTTAACAAATGTGTCATCGTTATTTTTGTATATACTATAAATAATTACCAACAGTAATTTATAAAAGTAATAAATCTTATTGTTTCTTTTATCATATTGTATATTGCTTACTGGCAACAGCAACTCTCTTTTCTTTACAGCGGCTTCTTCCCTTATACAAAGCCGATATAGTTCTGAACATAACCGCTCTGTAAAATACTCTTCTTTAAGAAAGATAACATAATCGTTTTTTTCATCAAACGCAATCTGATACCCCCTCCACACAATATCCATAAAGTTTCTATAATACTTTTTATCTTGTAATCCTGTATTTTCAAAAAACCATTGATTTACGCAAAAAAGAATCAAATGATATCCCGTCACCCAGTCTACATCACGCTTTATCTCCAATAATTTTCTAAAATAAATACATAATTTCTCCGCAATAACAGCCAGATACCTCTCTTTTCCAACTACCAAAACAATAGCTTTGAATATCTTTTTCCATATGTTATGATGGGAATGACAGTTCTTTATCAAATAAAACAAACAGCTTCCAATATCTTCGCCATTAAAAAAATCTTCCTCCTTCATACCCTGTTCAAAAATCGTGTCCACAATACTGCAAATACAATCCACATATACATCTGAGTCAAGAACGGTATCGCTAATATCATGAATCAAATAACGAAATCCAACAAAAAAAGTTCCGCTTTCTGTAAGCAGCTCATATATTACATCCACATTCAATTTCCGAATATAATGCCGAAATCTTGTCATATCCATTCAGATAATCTGCAAATCTTTTGTTCTGCCTATCTATGCACCACCTTGAATAAACTACGCAGGATGCAACAAAAAATATGTATTCCCTATCCCTGACACTATCCCATCTGTAATGCTCAAACCCATAACGATTATAGTTCAACCAATCAATCACCCAATTTCCTGTCCACAATTCGGCCTTGCCATATTTATTGGGTTCCTTACAGTATGCTGGCACTTCTGCCATACGAAGTTTGCTGTAAAATCGATTTTCATTTTCCCAAGAAGGAATGGAATATTTATAAATATAATTATCCAGTATAAAATAAATAAGTTCTTTTTGAGTATCTTCATCCAGGTACTCAGCAATTTTATACGTTCCCCTTAAAGACAATACCATAACAATCCAGGCATCTCTTTGGTTCTTCCCCCATTTCAACCATAGTTTTGCCAGGGCTTGATTGATTTCTTCTTTCTCCCAGTATCTTCCGTACCCAGCATAGTATTTTCCATTGAAATATTCCAAATAGTGTTGATTTATAAACCAATCTAAGTCAGGTATTTTATCACTTACAGCTTTCCAACATTTTAATACCTCCTCCGGATTTTCAATCACAATATTAAATTTCTTTTCTTTTTCTTGATGTTTTAGCCAAATGAAAAACCGAATAATAGCGGAATCCTCAAATTCCCATTCATTTTCTCTTTCAATATCTTCCCAGTTGTATAAATTATTTAATGCACATCTCCAACGCCCAAAAGCCAATGATATCCAGCCTTTGTCAACCAATTCTTTTGTACTTTCAGTCAACTCTTTATGTTCTGTTTTATATTGAGCAAACAATTTTTCAAAACATTCAATAGAATAAAAATCTTCTATAATACTTGCCGTTTCATAGAATGAAAACAATATATCAGATAGCGGAAATTCAATAAACTCTTTCGCATGATTACCAAAGTTATCCTCCCTGATACATATTGATATTATACTTTTTATGTTTTTTTCATTCCAAATATTCAACCTGCTCATTTTCGCCCCACTTTCTTTACCGTTTCCAACTTACTCTATTCTCCCCAGTATAGCCGGAGGATTAAGCTTTTCATGCAGGTTCGCCATCTTCATCATACTCTTTCTAAAATGCGACAACCCCTTGTACCAATTCTTTTTTCGATTTTTTAATAGCAGGAACATACAATCCTATTCTAAACTGCCAGTGTTTTGAATTGCGGAATTACTGTACCGGTCTGGCAATCATAACAATCCCCCCTGTCCGGTACCAGGAATAAGCCTCCAATAACACACCTGGGCCCGCCGCGTGGATAATTGCCCCTGAATTTACATCCCCCCACGAATAATACGCCCCATAATACATTGCAACATGGTCAATATTTTTATACCTGCCATTCTTGCCTCCGGCATAAAAAATCAAATCTCCGGGCTTTAGCTTATCCGCGTCAATATACTCATAGGCAATCACTTTCTTATCTTTTTCCATACTTTTCGCCAGCTCCGCAGCGGTTGGCGCATAGCTCATCCCGCCAAGCTTTAAGCCTGCCGCATTATAAGAACGCCATACGAAAGAACTGCAATCATAATATCCCTCCTGCATCCTCTTTTCCTGGCTGTACACTGCGCCAAGTACCCCTTCGCCCTTAACTGCTGCCGTCAGCCCCTTACCGCTTCCGACCGTGACTGTACAATAAAAACTTTTCCCCTCCAGTGTCGCTGTAATCAGCGCGCTTCCTTCCTTTTTTCCTGTTACCTTCCCGTCATCGGACACGGTTGCAACTTTTTTGTCGGAGGTTTTCCACGTCACTTTGCAATCCTTTGGCACACCGGAAAATATAAGCGTTTTGCTCTTTCCTTTTCCTACCAGTGCGCATTCCTGCTCCCATTTCGGATTGATAACCTGTACCTTCTGGCTAAACTCGATACCATCCACCGTAAATGTAAGGACTACTTTCCCTTCCTTCTGGGGTACGATTGCCGCCCCGCCCCATGAAGTGTTCATCGCTTCTGCCACTTTTTCGTTGCTGGACGAAACGGTTATCTTGCTGCAAAAACTGATTTCTTCAAATTTCGGATAATACCAGTCTCCTGCAAACAATTTTCCCTCAAACGGCACATATTCCGGCTTCGTGACATAAACATCCAGGCACTCCTCCCTTTCCTCGCCGTAAACGGTACGCCATTTGGCCACAAGCTTTGTCTGCCCCTGGCTAAGTCCGGTCAGCTCCCCGCCCTTGTCAACCTTGGCCTTTTGCTCGGTGCGCTCTTCCATTATCTCGCAGGAAAGGATTTTTCCGTTGACAGCATTTAGCTGGACGGTTCCACCTTCTGCCACGGCAATGCCATATGATTCAAAGCCACACTCCAACACTTCCACTTCACAGCGTGCCGAATAGCTTGCTCCTTTTTTATTGGTAAGGGACAAATCAAGGGAATACACCCCCGCCTCAAGACCTTTCACCGAAAAAACGCCCTTCCCCTTTGACTCTACCAACAAGCCCCAGCCCGTCTCGTAATTCCCTTCCTTTTCGTAGATAAAATATTCATATCCCACCGCCTTTTGTTTGCTGTTCGTCAACGTGACGGTGGTTTCCTGACCCTCATATAATGTCAGTTTCTCCTGGCTCAACTCGCAGTGACTTGCCTTCACTTTCACATGGCAGGTCGCGGTCTGCCCCAGATAATATGCTGTAATGTCAGCCTGTCCCGCTCCCACTGCCCGAACCAATCCGCTCTGGTAATCCACCCGCACGACATTCTGGTCCGAACTGTAAAATGAAGCCGAATACACCCACCCAAACTCATCCGTAACAGGCTTTGCATTGACCGCTTCTAATTGAAAAATATTCCCGACATAAAGTGAGAGCGATGTTTTTGATAACCCAAATGCCCCCTCATCCTTTTGTGCAGCCATGACCGTATGCGCACCTGGAATATTTCCGGCAGCAGACGAACCGCCAACCAACAGGCACAACACCAAAAATACTGCCAGCCTTTCCACAACAAACATCCTTCGTCCATCTTTCCTCTTTTTCATTGTTATCCTCCTTGTTATCACAATATTTCCCTGTCCCACAACCCCCAATGCCAAAAACCGTTTCAGCCTCAAAAGAATAATCCATAATCTGCCCGTGAAATCGGGGATGCACCCTTCTTGGGTCCATCCCCGATTTTATATGAAAGGAATGCCCTCTCATATTTTCATGAAGTTTTCTTTACGCCTTGCTCTCCTCACACACCTTCGCCTGCACATCCGACGGCGCCGGCTCATACCTCGCAAACTCATACGAGTATGTACCAATCCCGACGGTCATCGACCTTAAATCCGTCGAATACCCACACAGCGCGGACATCGGCACCTCCGCCATAATCTCCTGCTGGCGGTTGTGCAGCGGGTTCATGCCAAGCACCCTGCCGCGGCGCTTGTTCAGATCGCCCATGATATCGCCCGTAAAGCGCTCCGGGGCAATGACCTTAATCGTTGCAATCGGCTCAAGCAGAATCGGTGTCGCGTCCATCACGCCCTGCTTAAACGCCTGGATTGTCGCGGTCTTAAACGCCATTTCCGAGGAATCCACATCATGGTAGGAACCGCCGGTCAGGGTCGCCCTGATGCCGACAACCGGGTAGCCCGCCAAAGGTCCTGCCTCCACGCTGTCCGCGATGCCCTTCTCAACTGCCGGGAAGAAGTTCCGCGGCACGGCGCCGCCAAATACGTTTTCCGCGAATTCATAGGATTTTTCCATATCGCCCAGAGGCTCGAAATCAATGATAACATGCCCGTACTGCCCATGTCCGCCGGACTGTTTCTTATATTTGTACTCCGCGGTTGATTTCTTGCGGATGGTCTCGCGGTATGCCACGCGCGGCTTCGCTAATTCAATCTCCACCTTAAAGCGCTGCGCCAGCTTGCTCGCCGCAATCTCAAGATGCTGCTCGCCGATGCCGTAAAGCAGGGACTGGTGGTTCTCTTTGTCGCTTTCTACGCGTAGCGTCAAATCCTCCTCCATCAGCCGGGAGAGCGCCTGGGAAACCTTATCCTCGTCGCCCTTGTTCTTCGCGCGGTAGCTCTTGTACTCGTAAGGTACGGACATCTTCGGGCGGTCAAACTGCACCGGGTTGGCCTTTGTCGCCAGGCTGTCGCCCGTCGTCGTGTTCGAGAGTTTGCCAATCACGCCGATATCGCCCGCGTAGAGCTCTTTTACTTCAATCTGCTCCTTGCCGCGCAGAATGTAGAGCCTGGAAAGCTTCTCCTCCGTCTGCGTATCCACATTATAAACCGTGTCATCGGATTTGAGGATACCGGAGCAGACCTTGATAAACGAGAACTTTCCGATAAACGGGTCGGCAATCGTCTTAAATACTCTCGCCGTCATCGGCTTGTTCGCATCATAATCCGCCGCGAAGGTTTCCCCGGTCTTCGCGTTGATGCCAGTGATAACACATTTGTTCGGTGACGGGAAGTATTTCTCCACCGCCTGCAAAAGCATGTTCGTGCCCTGCGTGTTCAGGCCGGAACCCATCAGCACCGGAACAACGCTGCAGTCAATGACGCTTGAGCGGAGCGCGGTCGAAATCTCCTGCGCCGTAAACTCCTCGCCTTCGAAATATTTTTCCATCAAATCCTCGCTCGTCTCGGCAACCGCATCCATCAATGCCTCACGGTATTTTGAGACATATTCCATCGAGTAATCCGGAATCGGGCATTCCTCATACTCGGAAAGCTTTGTGAATTTGCGCCCCGCCATCTTTACGACATTGACAAAGCCGACAAATTTCTCGTTCTCGCGGATTGGGGAATGGAACGGCGCGATGCGCTTGCCGTAAAGCTCCGTCAAACGCTCAATGACGCGGCGGAAGCTCGCGTTGTCATCGTCCATATCCGTCACGAAAAACATGCGCGGTATTTTGTATTTCTCACACAAATCCCAAGCCTTGCGCGTGCCGACCTCGACGCCCTTCTTCCCGGAAACCACAATCACCGCCGCATCGCAGGCAGAAACCGCCTCCTCCACCTCGCCGACAAAATCAAAGTATCCCGGCGTGTCAAGGAAATTAATCTTCGTGTCCTCCCACACAACCGGCACAAGGGATGTGCTGATGGAAAACTGGCGCTTTGTCTCTTCCTTATCATAATCGCTGATTGTGCTGCCGTCCTCAATCCTTCCCTGCCTTGTCACAATACCCGTCGTATATGCCATCGCCTCGACAAGCGTCGTCTTTCCTGCCCCGCCGTGCCCAAGCACCGCCACATTTCTAATTTTTTCGTATTTGTAAGTCTCCATATATGCCTCTCCTTTATTATTTTGTATTGGATGATTCCGGAATTCCGGACTGCAATCCCCTGCTATTCATTGTACCAAATTATTATTATATTTACAACAATTTTCTTTAATTTTCTGAAATATTTTTGCAAATCATTTTCTTTTCTGTCTTGTCTGTTCCGTTATAAAATCTATTCTGACCTATGCGATATTTTTAATCTCTGCTTGACAGTATGTGGTAATAAATATATCCTATAAATCAGGAGAAACAATCCAGAAAAAACCGAAACAAGTCCGGAAGGAAGTGTATACTATGAACAACCATGAATTAGCCAAAACCCTGATTGACCAAATATCCGATACCAAACTGCTTTATGTTATCCCCTATTTACAAGGTGCGGCTTTAACCGACGAAACACCAAATGCCAAAACATTCGATACCATAGCAGAGATTCACTCCATGATAAAAAACGATACGAAAGAACGCCCGGACGGCGCGGTTTCGGATAACGGAGATAACAAAAATCACATGCAATCTTTCAGCGGGGAGAAACAGCTTCTTGTGGAAAAGTATGGTCTGAAGCACGAAAACCACGCATGGTATTCCGAAAAGGAAAATTCCCATAAGCATTTGATTTTCAAGGACGCTTTTTTTGAGCGCGCCGATATCATCGGGCTTTTGTTCCGCATCAATAAATTGTGCATGGCAAAGGTGAATTATTTTCGAAGGAATATCCAAAAATATGAACCCCTGAAATACGACTACAGGAAAGGGTTTCTTGCGGTGCCTTTGTGGGATGCTGAGTTTTTAAGACATCGCAATTCCGGGTGGATTCTTGACTTTCGCTATCTGCAAACCATCACGGTTTATGACGATTTTGTCAGCCTGTGCAGGGAACTGGAATCTTTTGAACCGGAGAACTTTCAAGCCGGAAAGTTTTGAAACGGAAGAAGAATGCGGATTTTTCCTGCTTTAAACCGTTGCGCTTTAAAGCCATAGAGTATTGACATTTTGCAAAGATTCCATTACAATAACTCTTGATACGCCAGGGGTTTGTTTTGCAATATCTGCAAAACACAGGCGCATCAAAATTGCTTTCCACAGGGCATACAAAGCATCGGAATAGATTTTCCGGCATACCCAAGGTTATGCAGAATTATTTTGATAAGGAGAATCATGTTATGATTATTGTAATGAAGCCACAGGCTTCCAAAGAGAATATTGAAAACGTGTTAAATATCATCCGCATCAACGGGCTGGAGCCGCATTTATCCGACGGCAAGGAAGTAACCATCATCGGCGTCATCGGCGACAAGACAAGGCTGATGAACCAGAACCTTGAGATTACAGAAGGCGTGGAGCGCATTGTCTCCGTCACGGAAAGCTACAAGCTTGCGAACAAAAAATTCCATCCGGAAAAAACCATCGTCAAGGTCGGCAATGCGGCAATCGGCGGGGATGATTTTGTCATTATGTCCGGTCCGTGCGCCGTGGAGAGCGCGGAACAAGTGATGCAGACCGCACAGGCCATCAAAAAATCCGGCGCGCAGATTCTGCGCGGCGGCGCGTACAAGCCGCGCACTTCCCCCTACTCCTTTCAGGGCATGGAAGAGGACGGGCTACGCCTGATGAAAGAAGCGCGTGAGGCGACCGGGCTTGCGGTTGTCTGTGAAGTGACAAGCCTTGCCGCAATAGAAACCGCCGTAAAATATGTGGACATGCTCCAGATTGGCGCGCGCAACATGCAAAATTTCTACCTTTTAAAGGAAGCGGGGAAAACCGGGCTTCCGGTACTGTTAAAGCGCGGTCTTTCCGCAACGGTTGACGAATGGCTCAACGCCGCGGAGTACATTATGTCGGAAGGCAATGAGAACGTTGTCCTGTGCGAGCGCGGCATCCGCACATTTGAAACCGCAACAAGAAACACACTCGATATCAGCGCCATTCCGGTTATCCGTGCAAAAAGCCACCTGCCAATTATCGTTGACCCAAGCCACGCGACCGGCGTGCGCGACTACGTTGCCCCGCTCGCAAAATGCGCGGTTGCTGTCGGCGCGGACGGTCTGATGATTGAGACGCACCCGTGCCCGGAAAAAGCACTTTCGGACGGTCCACAGTCGCTGACCTTCCCGCAGTTTGATGCACTCTGTAAGGAACTGCGCCCGTTCATTGCACTCTCCGGCAAACAATTTTAGTTTTTTCGTTTTTTAGACATGTTCCGGCAGAACCATATGCGGGGAATGAAAGATTATGGAGAATTCATTATGAAAGAAATCAAATCCATCGGCTTTATCGGCTTTGGTCTCATCGGCGGCTCAATTGCACGGCTTTTGCGCGCACAGGATGCCTCGCTTGACATTTTTGCTTACGATTACCACAAGGATGCACCTGCCCCGGGACTCTGCCTGGCCTGCGAGGAGAAAACCTTAAGCCGTATCACAAATGAACTTACTGCATTTTCCAGGGCAAACCTTATCTTTTTGTGCGCCCCGGTGTCAAAAAATATCGAATATCTTGCCGCTTTAAAGGACATTATTTCCGACGGCTGTATCCTGACTGATGTCGGCAGCGTCAAGGGAAATATTGCCGCAGCGGCGCAGGCGCTTGGACTTGCCCGCCAGTTTATTGGCGGACATCCAATGGCAGGCTCCGAACAGACCGGCTACGCCAATTCAAGCACTGCGCTATTAGAAAACGCCTACTATATCCTGACCCCGTCCGAGGAGACCCCGCCTGCGGTCACGGATTGCATGGTACAGCTTGTCAAAAGCTTCCACGCTATCCCGGTGGTACTTGACGCGAAAAAACACGATGCCCTGACCGCCGCGGTCAGCCATCTCCCACACATCATTGCAGCGCAGCTTGTCAATCTCGTGCGCACGTCGGATGACGAGAAGGAACAGATGCGTATGCTCGCGGCGGGCGGGTTTAAGGACATTACGCGCATTGCCTCCTCCTCCCCTGCCATGTGGCAGGCCATCTGTCTGTCCAACGCGGACAGTATTCAGGAAATGCTGTCCGGGTATATTGCTTCCCTGAAAGAAGTTTCGGACGCGATTGCCAAAAAGGATGCGGACTATTTTTACCGTATGTTTGAGGAGGCTGGCATTTACCGCGCCAGTATCCCAAACGGGAAGGGGATGCTGAACCGCTTCTACGAGATTTTTATTGATATCAGCGATGAGGCAGGGGCAATCGCAACCATCGCGACTTTACTCGGCGCAAACGGCATCAGCATCAAGAATATTGGTATTATCCATAACCGCGAATTTGAGCAGGGGGTTCTGCGCATTGAATTTTACGGGGAGGAACCGCTGCGAAAAGCAAGGAAGCTGTTGGCGGGGCATAATTATACTTTATATGAGCGGAACTAATGATTGTCTGCTATTTGTCTGGGATCTTTGTGCTCCGCCACAGAGATAAGGGGAGAAAATATGGATTTCTGGGTTGGGAAATGGCTGCATAAAGCGCCGGACAAAGAATTTGATGCTGCCGGAAAACGTGCCATTGTTAAGCATTTGTGTTTTGGTCCGCTCGAAACACGGATATGGTATGGATTAAAGAATGGGCAGTATCACTATGAAGTTCATTTTATGGAAGGAATTCAGGCAGGGGATATCTTTTCCGATTGTATCAGCAGACCTGAAATGATGGAAGTTATCCGGGCAGAAATTGCCCTGTGCCAAAAATACAACAAACAGGATTTGGCTGCTTTATTCCATGCCGAAATTGAGCGAATGGAAAAATTTGGTTAATATCGTCCCCATTTACCACCGCTTGAAGAAGGGCGTGGCACCCCATTTTTTCCGTGCCGCGCCCCCTTTTTGTGAAAATAGCAGCCCGAGACAAATTTTGTTTTTTAGCTTTGCAGCTCTGCCTTCAGTGCCTCAAAATCTTCCTTCGTATCTACCGTATGTTCTTCAAGAAAACTGATAATGTAGTCAATCCGGTTTACTGGAACCCGCCCGGCAACCAGCGCCGCCACGGTTTTCTGGATTCTCGCAAGGCTCACGCGCTCCGGCACGACTCCCTCGACTACCGCCGGATAGCGTTTTTGCACAATCTCCACCATCTGCGCTACAAGCTGTCGGTTTAAAATTTTCCCGTAATTTTCCAGAATCACCTTTTCCAAATGCACGGTTATCATTTCCATGCAGGAAATTGGGTTTTTCTTTCCATCTTCTTTCCCTGCCTCGTCATTTTCCGGTTTCATGCGCCATACGCCGGGAATCTGGTACACGGGTTCTGCAGCAGGGATATCGTCTTTGGTCTTTGCGGTCTCTTCCGGATAAAAATGCATCGGATATTCCAGTCTGCCGCTTCCTGCCACCGTCCGCCCGAAAAGCAGGATTTCATATTGCTGGTTCTCAAGCCCTATCTGGTCCATCATCCGGATAACCGGAACTAGAATCCCGTATTCTCCCGCAAGACGCACGCGCAGTTTATGAATGCTTTCATACTGATTTTTGTTTTCTTCCATCAGCATCTGCACAAGCGCGCCTGCCCCGACGCAAAGCGTTATGCTCTCCTTCTGCAATTCCCTTTGAATCTGGCTGTCGCGCTCCCTTGCAAGCATATCCACCCGCTCGTTCTCCGCAAGCTCATGGTCAAGCAGATAGTCCGTTGTGCAGCCAAGAATTGCTGCAATGGATTTTAAGGTCTGCACGTCCGGCAGGCTCTGTCCTGTCTCATATTTTGAGACCGCCTGCGCCGTCACGCCAAGCTTTTCTGCCAGGCGTTGCTGTGTCAGGCCACGCCCCTGGCGCAGCATTGCAAACCGCTGTGAAAATTCGTTGTCCATGTTGATTTTCCCTCCATTTTAAGTTCCGCATATGCCCTTCCCTGACCCGTAATCGGCGGACAAAAATTTCTCCAGGGTTCGTACAGGGCATATGCTGTTTTTATGCAATTTTATTTTGACTGCGCAGTCAGGGATTACGGACAGGGGCTTCCTGCCTTGTCTGCCCTCCCTTCTTTTCCATCATAATACATTAGAAGCAAAAAAACAACCAACTATCGATATTGTATTATATCAACTATTGGTTGTTTCCTTTCTTATAACCTGCATAACCTTCTGGCAATCTCCCACTATTGCCTGCCATTGTAACCAAAAGCCCATATATTGTCCCCATTCTGGAAACTCCTTAAATATTCAAGCTTCCGGCTATATGCCCTGACAATCCTCTCATTCGTTTCCTCACTGCAAGTCTTATCCTTCGATAACAACTCCATGAGCCATCCTTCGCCTGGAACTAAACTAACGTCAAAAATTTTTCTGTTCTTTATATACTTTAGCATGTCAATTTCCGTATTCCTGAACGATGTTATCTGTATTTTAAGCAAAGCTTTGTCTACCGGGATATAACTCGATTTATAAAACATTGAATTTCCACTATCAAATATTGGAGCCATACCTATCCACTCGAATGTTTTGCTATTCCGTATGATGCCAAAATTATTTAAGTGTCTGTCCTGATTCGTAATTGCAAAGTCCGACATAATCTGATACTCCATAAAATCCCTTACATCAATGCCTTTCTCCATGCATATCTGTATAAACCACTCATAATACGAGATGGAATTCCTCTTTTTATACGCCGATATTATATCAATAGCTGATATAAATTCCGTGTCGATATCCGTAAAACACGGGCATTCACATCCGATTATTGGTCTGCCTTCACTGGATATCTTAATTAAAGAATACGGTGTATATCGAAATTTATTCTGTAAGCTATGCATTTCTGTTGCAAATGCCTCGCATAAACTCTGCCTGCATCCATCGTTATCGTTGCCTTTCAAAAGCCTACGTACCCCTTTACTGTCTATGATCCATTTTTTCTTTAAGTCACCTTTTAATGAAGCGCTCGGGGTAAAATTTGTCTTTCCGTATATGCTTTGTATATTACCAGATTTATCGCAGTCCATTTCCAGGGTAAAAGCCGCGTTGAAACTGTTGGTATATAGGTTTATCTCCTCCCAGGTAATGCCGTCATCTATCCTCTTCATCCAGTAATGGTCTGTCAGCGAAAGCCCATTATTTGCAAGCATAAACTCGAATGGGCTGTTCATCTCCATATTACGCAACTCATTCTTAAGCCCTTTCCTCGTGGCAGGAACTCCCCTTGATGCAATCCACCTTTTCAATGAAGCTTTATCGATAACGCCAACCGGCAATTTTGATTTTATTCTGTCATCATTGCCGGCATCCGCCCTCAGTAAGTTATATTCGCTGTCTACTTCAAAAACAGCAACCTTACTGTTTTCATGCATTAACAAATAAACCATGCCCTACCGCCCTTCCTGTTTTCCATTTATTTCAGCCAGCGCATACAAATACTCCTCGCTCGGTTTGCTGCTTATATATCTCTGAATAGCAAAGTCGAAAAACACATCTATTAACCATCCCTCATCCTTAATGTTGCGCCATACACCGCTTCCATACTCCTCTATAACGTCATCATTGCATACAAAAACTAAGTTTTCATTGTCCAGTACCAGCTCTGCTGTATTTTTGCCAAATTTGCTCTCCTTTATCTTGATTCCCAAACATACCACCTCACTTTATTTATGCTTACGGATTGTCATTGTTTCATTCTGTCGATTCCCCTATGCAGCTCTTTCACGGCATTTGCACCTCAATCATACAGTTCCCTGTCCGTTCATTCGCCCTCGTCGTTCCCCAAAAATATAATACCCATGGTAATGATAGCACCAATACATGGACTTTTCCACTAATTTTTTATAAAAACACAGGAAAATACATTGCTTTTTCACCGTGGGGCTCTGGTGGTATCATGATATCCCCTGTGCTCTATTTGTTCCACAAATGCTAACAACTTTGTAGCTTTACCCATATAGTAGAAAAAACACGCTGTCCATGATAGAATATAAAAGAAACACACCAGCACTACAGCTCTTTATCATGCTGCCAGCCAGAAAAAAATTTTAATTTCTATGAAACGTATGGCGTTGTGCGCAGTCTTATAGACAAGGAGGTAAAAAAGTGGAAGATTTTGAGGCAATCTATATCCAGCACTTCGATGGTGTCTATAAATATGTCTTTTCCTTATGCAGAAATGAAGCGATTGCCGAAGAAATAACTCAAGAGGCATTTTACCGGGCGATGGAATATATCGACAAATTTGAGGGGAAATGTAAACTCTATGTGTGGCTATGCCAAATCGCAAAACACACATTTCTTACATACGCAAAAAAGCAAAAACGTTATGTACCAGAAACGGATGTTGACTTGTCCTGGCAATCAGAACCGGGGTTTGAACGTGAGATTCTGGACAAAGAGACTGCATGGAAACTCCACAAACTGCTGCATCGCCTTAGCGAACCGTACAAGGAAGTGTTTTCATTGCGGGTTTTCGGAGAGCTACCATTTTCTCAAATTGGAGAGTTGTTTGGTAAATCAGACAGTTGGGCGCGGTTGATATTCTATCGGGCAAAAAAAGAGTTGAGGAGGGATTTAGATGAAAATATCGTGTGAGATTATCCAAGACCTACTGCCGCTATATTGTGATGGAGTGTGCAGTCAGGACAGCAAGCAAGCTATTGAAGCGCATTTGCAAGACTGCGGGAAATGCAAAGCGGATATGCGTTTCATGGAACAGGGTATGGAAACAAGTTCGGTTCAGGCCAAAGATGACAAAATCGTTAATGCCGCTGCTGCTGCATGGAAAAAGGGAAAGACCCGGGCATTTATAAAAGGTTGTCTTATTGTGCTGTTTGTCATCGCCATTCTTGCTGCAGGATACTGTTCTTTCCACTGGTTCTCTACCGCTGATGAAAGCGACTTTGACGCGTTGGCACAGCAGGCGGCCGATTCCTTCGGTTATGGCGAATTAAACATCGAAAGAATTGAGCAGAGAGGGAATTATTTAGCCGCAATTTGCAAAGATTCAGACGGAAACCGGTGTATGTGTGTGTTTCGCAGAGACCGCTTGTTTGAAAACCGCTGGCACGTAACCGGAGGCAAAACAAGAATTCAGGAAGGAACCATCAGCAGTTGGAATTATGGCAGTCCGCAAGGGGAAGCTGTCCTGATTTTTTGTGGCGTCAATATTCCCGATGAGGTTTGCTGGTATCAATTCCAAAACAGCAAAATCACATACATTTGCTCGGTTGAGGGTGGGGAACTGCTTGATATTTTTATCATTCCGGACCACTATGATATCAATGGCCATCCTATTTTGCTGGATTGTAATCAGCAGGAAATTGAATAAATCGTCTATCCTGCCGAAGTTTTATGTAGTTGATTATGCGGTTAAAAAACAAGGAAGGAACCGCCGCAATCGCGGCGGTTCCTCAGCCCGGCAAAAAATTCACGCCATTTTTCACCCTCCTCCCTAAACTATTCAAACTTGCGGTCATACAATAATGCTGCAATCAGCACAACAAAGCATGAACCAGCATTGTGGACGAGCGCCCCGGTTGTAGGGGTCAGCATACCCAAAACAGAAAGTGTAACAGCCAAAAAGTTAATGCACATAGACAGTGCAATGCTGACCTTAATGGTTTTTACTGTGGCACTCCCTAAGCGTTTCAAATATGGGATTTTGGATATATCATCGCTCATCAGTGCAATATCCGCGGCTTCTACAGCAATATCACTTCCCATGCTCCCCATCGCCACACCAACATCCGCCGTTTTGAGTGCGGGCGCATCATTGACGCCGTCACCAATCATACAAACCTGTCTCTTGTCTTCCTGCAGCCTCTGAATGCTTTGAACCTTTTCCTCCGGCAGCAGCTGCGCATGAACCTCTGTAATCCCTATCTGCCCGGCAAAATAATCGGCAGTTTTTTTATTATCGCCGGTAAGCAATACCGTGCGGGTATTCATCGCCGTCAACCGGGAAACCATATCTTTTGATTCCGCGCGCAGGATATCGGACAGTGCAATAATACCTACACATTCGTTTTGTTCGGCCACAAGAACAGACGCTTTTCCCTGCCCGCGCAATCTGTCCAATTCATCCTGTTTTTCCTTATCAAGAATCATCTTATTTTCTGCCAGGAATCTCTCACTTCCACAAACAAATTTATGTCCTGAAATCTCTGCACAGATTCCTTTTCCGGCAGTCATTTTGAAATCTTTCGATTCCATGATGGGAACATTTTTTTCTTTCGCACAGGCAACAATCGCTTTTCCTAGAGGGTGTTCGCTTTTTGCTTCCGCGGAAGCTACAAGGGAAAGCAATTCCGTATCATTCCATGTTTTATGAAAGGATATAATGTCGCTGACTTCCAAACGTCCATAAGTCAAAGTTCCTGTTTTATCGAAAGCAATCGTGTCGATATGCCCCATTTTTTCAAGTGCTTCCCCCGACTTTACAATGACACCATGTTTGGTCGCCTGCCCGATGGCTGCCATAATAGCGGTTGGTGTAGCCAGAACCAATGCGCACGGGCAAAACACTACAAGGACAGTAACTGCCCGGACAATATCTTTCGTGGCAAATCCGGCAACCACAGCGATGAGGAGCGCAACAGGAACAAGGATGCTGGCGCACTTATCTGCAATCCGCTGCATAGGAGCTTGTTTCTTTTCCGCCTCCTGCACCATGCGGATTAACTTTTGCAAGGAACTGTCCGCCCCAACCTTTGTGGCTGTAATATCAATCGCGCCAAAACGATTGATGGTTCCACAAAATACCGCTTCGCCAATCCCTTTGTCTACCGGAAGGGATTCCCCCGTCATAATCGATTGGTCAACCGATGTTTCGCCGGTTACAATCATTCCGTCCACGGGTATTGTTTCACCGGGCAGAATGCGCAAAATATCACCACATTGGATTTCGTCTGCCGGTATCATTTTTTCTTTTCCATTTTCGATTTTGCGCCCTTTTGTCGGTGCAAGGTGAATGAGCTTTTTTAGTCCCTTTTTTGCCCTGTTCGTCGTCATATCTTCCAAAATAGCACCGATTGCCATGATAAACGCTACTTCTCCGGCTGCAAATAAATCTTTAATTGCAATCGCTGCAAACATTGCAATTACAATCAGCAGTGCGGATGAAATTTTTCGGATTCCCGGATTATGGATCATCCTCCAGATAGCAAGGTACAGCAAAGGGATACCGCTTATAATGATTGACACCCATGCCGGGTCAATCGGCAGATTTATTCCCAGTTTCGGCAACAGAAAACTCAAAAACAAAAAAACACCGCCAACCACCGTCATTGGCACACCGGACAACAGGGTATTTAATTTTTTTAACATAAACAGACCTCCATTCTTTCTTGACATCTCTCCAAAACTGCCGTATACTTTGTATGTTACAAAACGCTTTGTTCGTTATCTATTGTATCAATTTCTATTGTGAAAACAAGAATCAAATCAACCGCAATGTAAGATACGGAACATTATTTTCAATTTGTACGGGGGAAATTATGGACAGACGGCAGCAAAAAACAAGAACCGCTATTTTTAAAGCCTTTGGCATTTTGTTGGGGCATAAAAATTATAACAGCATCACAGTGCAGGAAATCATTGACAAAGCAAATATCGGGCGCAGCACCTTTTACGCCCATTTTGAGACCAAAGATGATTTGTTAAAAGAACTTTGCAGGGAATTATTCGGCCATATTATTGACAGTGCGATGGACTGCAGCCATACACATGGTTTATACTCCGATAACCGTGTGCCAAACTCTGTATTCTGTCATCTTTTACAGCATTTGGAGGAAAATAACAATAATGTTCTTGACCTGCTTTCCTGTGAAAGCAACGAAATCTTTCTGCGGTATTTCAAAGACAACTTAAATGAATTGGTGCAGACACAATTCGTTAACCAACGCCGGGAAAAGAACATGCGGCTGCCCAACGATTTTTTAATCAACCATATTTCCAGCAGCTTTGTTGAAATGATTCTGTGGTGGATTAAAGGCCATAGAAAACAGTCCCCGACCGAATTAGACCAATATTTCCGCGCGGTCATTGAACCTATTTTATAAGCACGCTTGTCGCAAAAAAATGGGGATATCACGATTCGTGATATCCCCATTTTGCCACGCATCTGCTGCATGGCAGTCTCTTTATTTTCCGTTTGTTTTGATACCGTTTTATAAACCGCGTCCTAGAAGAACCCGTCATAAATCCCGCCAGTCGCGAAAGAACTGTAATTTCCGGTATTATTATAAGTATTTGTCTTTGAAGTTTTCGTATTCTTCGCAATCTGTTCCGTCATCGTCGCGATATCCGATGCCTTGCGCTCCACATTTGACGCATAGGAACCACTCCCGTGAAAGAGTGTCTTCAAGGTCGAAACATTCGCCGTCTTTAACTTGTCTTCGTCAACCTCAAGTTTGTTGTCCTTGCCAATCGTGATGCCGACGCGCGCCAGCATATTTTTGTTTGATGCGGTCGCGCTGACCATCGAAGCCGCCTTCTTCTGGACAATGGAACTCTCCTGCTTATACACAGAATCCAATGTGCTGTTATATGCCTTAACAAAAGACTTTACCGCACTGTTAATCGCGTCGCGGTCATAATCCATCACGGTCGTCTCCTCGCCGTTCTCGTCCGTCGTCGTCTTTTCAACCTTTTCAAACAACTTCGAATTCGAGCGGAGGTCACCCGCCGCCGTCTTTAAAGACGATGCGTCAGACTGCGCGGTCTTATACTTCTTTATTTCCTCCGAGTCCGCGGATGCCTGCTGTGCCTGCTTCTTTGAATTCTCCCTGCGGATGGCTCCTGCGGTCTTTTTCGTGCTGTTGTCATTCTCTGCGTAATATGCCTTCAGAAGCTTCCCATAGCTGCCGTTGCGGATTGCCATGTAATCGCCGAGCATACTTGACATGCCGGACGAACCATTCGATGAAAAACCGGAAAACAATGAACTGTTATAATTAAATAAATTCAATGACATATGTATCCCTCCTTGTCATGAAACAAACTTCTTTGTACCTGGCAGCCTTATAATCTGCCTGACCATGCTGCGCTTTTTTGCCGATTCACTACTTATATCGGCTCTTATTACAGATATTATAACCCCGTCATGGTATTTTTTCAAGTATTTTTTCATATTTTCTGGGAATTTTATAACTTCCTTGACTTTCCTCCCAAGATTTTCTATACTGAAAATATAAAAGCACTGCATCCCGGCTTGTTCCATTCCGGAACCGGCCGCCGCTGCTGTTTTACATATTTTATCTTTCGGAGGTTCCTATGCCAGAAATCAATTGTAACAATTACACCTTAATCCCCCCATCTTCCGACGCATTTTTATACACCGGAAGAATTGACTTTGCCGCCCCGGACGCACCCTGCTTCATCTATGCGGGCAGCTCTGTTGCATTCCGCTTCCAGGGCAGCAATGCCTTCATGAAACTGAAAAATTACCACAGCTGCTACCACAATTATATCGGCGTGGTCATCGACGGCGTGGTACAGGAAAAAATCGAAATTACGACGCATGGGGAAGAACTTATACTTCCGGTCTGCGCCGGGCTCTTAAATGAGGCGCATGAGGTTGTCCTCTACAAATGCCAGGATGCCTCACATTATTATGATTTTCTAGGGCTTTTCATCGAACCGGCCGCCACCCTGCTGCCACCCCCTGCCCGTCCGGCGCGGCGCATGGAATGTTACGGCGATTCGGTCAGCGCGGGCGAAGTGTGCGAGGCGCTTGACTGCGTGGGCAGGCCGGACCCGGAAAATCACGACGGCATTTATTCCAACGCCTGGTACTCCTACGCATTTTTTACCGCCCGCAAATTAAATGCCGAGCTGCACGACATTGCCCAGGGCGGCATCGCGCTCTTTGACAAAACCGGATATTTCCACGGTCCGGACTACGTCGGCATGGAAAGCGTCTGGGACAAGCTGCGCTACTGCGATTATTTTGGCGCGCCAACCCCATGGGATTTCTCCCGCTACACGCCCCATGTCGTCCTCCTTGCCATCGGGCAAAACGACTCCAACCCGGAGGACTATATGGGCAAGGACAAAGAAAAAAGCGAACACTGGAAACAGCATTATACCATGCTTATAAAGAATCTCCGCAAAAAATACCCGGACGCGCTCTTTGTCCTTGCAACAACCATCCTCTGCCACGACAGAGCCTGGGATGATGCAATCGAGGATGTCAAAAATGCCATCGCCGACCCAAAGGTCGTACATTTTTTGTATTCCAACAACGGTTCGGGCACACCGGGGCACATCCGCATCCCGGAGGCGGAAAAGATGGCACAGGAGCTGGCAGAATTTATCGAAAGCTTTGGTGAGGAAATCTGGAAGTAAGGGGGAATTCCCCTTTTACTTCACGCACCCAATCAGTTCCCTGATATCCTCCACCTGGTTTTGGCACATATATGCCTCAATCCCCTCAATCACATCCAGCGTCGCGCGCGGGTGAAAAAAGTTTGCCGTGCCAATGGCAACCATGCTTGCCCCCGCCATAATAAATTCAAGCGCATCCTCCGCCGTTGCAATACCGCCCATGCCAATGACCGGAAGCTTCACGGCGTTTGCCACCTGGTATACCATGCGCAGCGCCACCGGCTTTACGGCAGGTCCGGATAGCCCGCCCGTCTTGTTGGCAAGCAGAAATGCCCGCTTATGGATGTCAATTTTCATCCCGGTCAGCGTATTGATTAACGAGAGTGCGTCCGCGCCGCCTTCCTGCGCCGCCCGCGCCATCTCTGTGATATCCGTCACATTCGGGCTTAGCTTCATGATAACGGGCTGTTTCGCGTAGCGCTTGATTTCCCTTGTAATCTCTTCTACCATCTTCGGGTTCTGGCCAAAGGCAATGCCGCCTTCCTTGACGTTCGGGCAGGAGATATTGATTTCCAGCAAATCGGCCGGCGCGTCAATAAGGCGCTCAACCACCTCCACATAATCCTTTGTTGTCCGCCCGCAGACATTGACAATAATCTTTGTGTCATACTGCCTTAAAAACGGGATATCGCGCGAGAGCAACACATCAATGCCTGGATTTTGCAGCCCGATGGCATTGAGCATCCCGCCGTAAGTCTCCGCCACGCGCGGGGTCGGGTTGCCTGCCCACGGCACATTCGCCACCCCCTTTGTCGTCACTGCCCCAAGGCGGTTTAAATCCACAAGCTCCCCGTATTCCATGCCGGAACCAAAGGTTCCGGACGCGGTAGTCACCGGATTCTTAAATTCCACACCCGCGATTGTCACATTTGTTTTCATAATCCCTCGCATTCTGCCGTGGAAACGGCATATCTTGATTTGAATTTCCTTCTGCTTTCTGAAAGCCCCCTGCACCACAGCCAAAAATTCCTACAATTCAATTTCTTCCGCCCAAAACACCGGTCCATCCTTGCAGACACGCTTGTTGTTCACATGGCTGTGCCCGTCTGCTTCCTTGGATTTGCACACGCATGCAAGGCATGCCCCGATGCCGCACGCCATGCGCTCCTCAAGGGAAAGCTGCGCCGGGATGCCGGACTGTCTGGCATATGCCTTTACACCGCGCTGCATCGGTGTTGGACCGCACGAAAAAATCATATTCCCCTGCACTCCCTGCGCTCGGATGGCATCAATGACATTTCCTTTTGTCCCCACACTTCCGTCATCGCTTGCAAGCACAACGCGGCAGCCGCACGCCTCAAAATCCTCCTTCAAAAAGGTCTTATCGTCACGGTAGCCAAGCACTGCTGTCTTTTTTCCGGGAAGCGCCATAGCGAGCGCCAAAAGAGGCGGAATCCCAATGCCGCCCCCGATGAGAATGGCATCCGGATTTTCCCTGCCTGCTGTTTCCATATCAAGGAAATACCCATTCCCAAGCGGTCCCATCACCGAAACCGTCTCCCCCGCCTTTCGCCCGGACAGTTCCTTTGTCCCCGCTCCCGCAATGCGGTAAACGATGCGCAGCCTGCCGCCTTCCCGGTCAATCTCACAGATGCTGATTGGGCGCGGCAGCAGCCTGCTTTTATCCTCGCAGTAGACGGAAAGAAACTGTCCCGGTACAGCGCGGTCTGCAAAATCCGTTCCCTCAAGCCACATACTGCATATTCCCGGCGCTAGCACCGTGTTCTCGCCGACGGTCGCTGTTACTTTTTTGATTTCTGCCATATTCGTTCCATGCCTTTCTTCTATAATTTATTTTATTTTTTTGTTTTATGTTCTTCATTCCCTTTCCTCATCCCCATCCCCATTTTCACCCTTGCCCTCGCCTGCGCCTGCGCCCGCATCTTCCTTTCCGCACCGTGCATTTAGCCATGCAATCGCCGCAAGCCGCCCATCCGCCGTAAACGGAAAATGTTCTGTCACCTTCTGTTCCTTTGTCGTGGCAAAACTATCCATCCCTTCCCACACGGTCACCTCAAAGGTTGCATCATCGTTCTTGTGCGGGTCATTGTCAAAAAATACATTTTTCAGCGGATTCCTCGCAATCCGGTAGTTCTTTCCGCATAAACTCCCAAAAAACGGGGTTCCGTACTGGAAAAAATTGTAGGATAAAATATCCTCCTCATTGATTGCCATACAACCGATTCGCCTCCCCCTTTTCGCTTATTCCCATTATATCATTGTATGGCAGGAAAAAACAAGCCATGGCAGGGAAAAAACAAGCCATGGCAGAAAAAAACAAGCCATGGCAGAAAAGACAAGCTGCGGCAGGGAAATCCTTCCCGGAACCGAACGGAAAATTTGTGCGGAAAAGCACCTTTTATGTCCACGGTGCATAGAGTAATATAAACCCGAAGCGCCGAGGTGTCCTTTGCAGGCCTTTTTGAAACCACTTAGCGCCAAGGAGGAAACGGAACAACTGGAGCGGATGCGCGCCGGATGTCCGGATGCGCGCGAACGATTGATTGAACACAATCTGCGCCTTGTTGCACATATTGTGAAAAAATATAATCTCCCGGAGCGGGATACTGACGATTTTATTTCCATCGGAACCATTGGCTTAATTAAGGCCATTGATACGTTCAATCCCGGGAAAAATATAAGACTCGCGACCTACGCTTCAAGATGTATTGACAATGAACTTCTGATGACACTGCGCAGCAGCAAAAAACAGGCGAGGGAGGTCTCGCTTTCCGAGCCGATTGGCTCTGACCGCGAGGGGAATGAAATTACGCTTTTGGATGTCATCGAAACGGAGGATGACCCGGTGGAAGAGCGCCTGCACGAAGAAGATAACCGCAGTAGGCTAAAGGGGTTTCTCTTCCGCAAATTAAGTGGGCGCGAGCGCGAAATCCTGCTCTACCGCTACGGCCTGTACGGCTACCCGGAAATCACACAGCGCGAGATTGCTGAGCACTTTTCGATTTCCCGCAGCTATGTTTCCCGCATTGAAAAAAAAGCACTCGCAAAGCTCCGCGAATGCTATGATGCGGCGGAAGTTGGAAGCTAACAGCCATTGCCGCCGCCCGGAAAGCTTTGGAAATAAAACCAAAAAGGGGCATTTTCAAAGCTTCCTGGCGGGCGTGCAGTCCCACCACTCCTTCTTCTTTAAGTAGCGCTCTAAAAGGTCAAACCGCCGCAGACTACTGCAAAGCCTTACCTGGAATTTCCAAAAACACACTTATCCCAAACCCAAGGCATGCCGGTACGGCCACAAATTGTATCGCAATCATAAAAAACTGGCTGGCATGGTTTTCGATTGCCCGGAAAACAAACTCACTTATCAGGGTAACTGCAAAAAATACTACAAACAGAATAATCCGCAGCTTTTTACTTTTGATTTTCCTCCCGACCAGTACCGCAAAAAGCAGCAGCACCAACAGCAAAGCACACACACCAATTTCCTCCAAAAAAGGAAAAAAAGCCATCTTGCCAATCCCCCCTTCATATCAGCCCCCGGATTCCTTTTCCTGTCTGACTAAATCAAATGCCGAAAGTTCTTTATCAAACCGCACAAAAATTTCCTGCTGCGGGTGCGGGCAGCTCTCCATCGCATTGCCTTCGCTATCGCGGATGGCAATCACCTTCACCGCCACATTCTCCCCGGATGGCTTCATGGCTTCCGCCGCATCGCCGACACAGAATTTATTGCGCTGCTGCATTTTACACCAGCCATCCTTTACATCATAGACAATACCAAGGTACGTATAATCCTTTATATATACATTATTATCATAAATCTGCGCGTCCGAACCCGGCTTGCCGAAGAAAAATCCGGTCGTGTACTGTCGGTAAGTGCATTTTCCAATCTCTCCGCGGTACCAGGAAAGATTTTCACGGTAAAGCTCCTCCGACACAAAATAATCGTCGATTGCCCTGCGGTATGTGCGTGCCACCGCCGCCACATAGAGCGCGGTTTTCATGCGCCCCTCCACTTTAAAGCTGTCAATCCCCGCGCCCACAAGCTCCGGGATATGCTCCACCATGCAAAGGTCGCGCGAGTTAAAAATATAGGTGCCGCGGTCATTCTCAAAGACCGGAAGGTACTCGCCCGGCCTTGTCTCTTCCATCAGATAATACTTCCAACGGCATGGGTGAGTGCAGGCACCAAGGTTGGCATCCCTGCCTGTAAAATAATTGCTCAAAAGGCAGCGCCCCGAGTAGGAAATGCACATTGCCCCGTGCACAAAGGTTTCAAGCTCCAGCCCATCCGGGATATGCGCACGGATATCCGCAATCTCCGCTAAAGAAAGCTCCCGCGCTGTCACAATGCGCTTCACCCCCTGTTTTTTCCAGAACAGGCAAGTACGGTAATTAACATTGTTCGCCTGCGTGCTGATATGGATGTCCATATCCGGCACGGTTTCTTTCGCAATCTCAAATACACCCGGGTCGGAAATAATCAGTGCGTCCGGATGAATGCCGGAAAGCTCTTTAAAATATTTTTCCACGCCGTCCAAATCCGCATCGTGCGCCGTGATATTCGCCGTCACGTACACCTTTTTCCCGCGCGCGTGTGCAAATTCGATGCCTGCCCCCATCTCCTCCATCGAAAAATTTTTTGCCTTCGCCCGAAGCCCGTAATGCTCACCGCCGATATAGACCGCGTCCGCTCCGTACATCACGGCGACCTGCAGGACTTCAAGGCTGCTCGCCGGAATTAAAAGTTCTGGCTTGATGCCTTTTCGTGCCGGATTGTTCTGTTCATTTTTACCATCTCTGTTCATATATTTTTCCCTGCCTTACCCATCCTTTTTCTTCTTTTCCGTCATGCCATGCCTGTTGGATTCTCTCCCGTGGACCACGGGTGCACCGCTGCGGGATTGGCTTCCTACCGCAATGTCGTCAATGCCATCCCGTCCCCGACCGGAAGAACCGCCGTGTTCAAATCCGCCCGGTGCGTCAGCTCATGCAGATACTCCCGCATCCGCATATGAATCGTCCGGTCGCGCCGCTCAACCGCAAATTTTGATGACGCAATGCTGCCCTCCTGCAATACATTGTCCGTCACAAACATCCCATTTGGCGCAAGAAGCTTCAAAATATATGGCAGAAAATTCATGTACTGCCCCTTCGCCGCGTCCATAAAAATAAAATCGTATGGCGCAAAAAACGCCCCATCCTCCCAGACGGAGGCCTCCCCCGCCGGAAGGTACACTTCAAAGGCGCGCCAATTCGTCATCCTGTATTTCTCCGGCAAAAGATTCTGCCCCATTCCTTCCGGGTGCACTAACGGCACATCCCCTTCGAGCAGTTTTTTCAGCACATCGGCGGCTTCCCCAATCAGGAGCGCGATGTCCCCCGCCCTCGGCGACTGCTTTAAGTTCTCCTTCGCCGCACCAACACGCATTGCAACCTTTTCCACCGTCACAATCCTTGCCCCTTCCGGCATATATTCCCCCATATACATACACGAAAAGCCAACTGCCGTCCCAATCTCCAAAATCCGCATTGGCCTCCTTGCACGCAGCAAAAAACGCAAAAGTGCCTGAGCATCCTTGCGGATAATCGGCACCTCACCAGCCATTGCATTTTTTTCAAGTTCTTCCAGATAGCGCGGCATATCTGGCTCCAACGCGCGAAGATATGACGCAATCCTCTCCTCTACAATCATCGATGTATCATTCATAGTCGTTTTCCTTCCGCACTTCCCGTTTTTTCTATATTCCCGGGCATACAGAAAAATGTTCCCCATTCCCCTGTATGCCCGGTGCTCCCATCTTAGTTACCAGACGCCTTATCCTCGCCGCCCTTTTCGTCATCCGAAGTTCCATCCGCGTCATCCTTGCCGGAACCTTCCGCGCCGGAAATGTCCCCGTCTGCCGTATCACCTTTCCCGCCGCCGATGCCCTCCTGCGCGGATTCAATGCTTTCCTCGTCAGCGATGGAATTTTTCGCATCCGTAATAATCTCCAGGATTTCATCGTAATCCATCGAGGTATTCAGGATGTAGGTTCCCGGCATGATGTCCTCATTCCTTAGCTTTGTCCGAAAATAAAAGGAATATTTGTCCACGATGACAAGGCTCGTCTCAAGCTTCGTCGCAATATTCATTGTCGTCTCACCGCGGTAAATCTGGACGGGCACATCCGTTCCCGGAGCCTCTGTGCGCGCCACGGAGCCAAACACCTCATACGAAAAACGGTATAGGAATGTCGCCCCTTTATACACGGCGGCAACAACCAAAGTATAAAATATAATGTTTAAAATAAACCGCGTAACCGCCCCTGTTAAGCGCAGCGCAAGCTTTCCCGATGTTGATGACTTCTTCATATTGCAGCCTTTCCTATACTTCCATAATAATCGGCAGAATCATTGGATTGCGCTTCATCTTCTTCCAGAGATAATCGCTCAGCGAATCCTTGATTTCATTTTTTATTTTACCCCAGTCCGTTGTGTTTCTCGCAAAGCAGTGGTCAAGTGCCTCGTTAACGACCTCCGCCGCCTCCTCCATGAGATTCTCCGACTCGCGCACATAGACAAACCCACGCGAGACGATGTCTGGTCCGGCAAGCAGCTGGTTGGAATATTTTTCAAGCGTCAGCACAACGATAATCAGGCCGTTCTCCGACAGATACTGCCTGTCACGCAGCACGATATTGCCGACATCGCCCACACCAAGACCGTCCACGAAAATCCCCTGCGCCGGAACGCTCCCGGTCACTGCCGCGAAGTCCTCGTCAAGCTCAAGCACATCGCCCGATTTTAAGAGGAATACATTTTCCTTCGGCACACCCATCTCCTGCGCAAGCTCGCGGTGGCGGTTGCGGTGGCGGTACTCGCCGTGCACCGGAATCGCGTACTTCGGTCTTGTCAGCGCGTAAATCAGCTTGATTTCCTCCTGGCAGGCATGACCGGATACATGCGTATCCTGGAAAATCACCTTCGCGCCCATCATCGTCAGCTCATTGATAACCTTCGAGACACTCTTTTCGTTGCCCGGAATCGGCGTGGAACTAAAAATCACGGTATCGCCAGGCTTAATGTATACTTTCTTGTGAATGTTTGCCGCCATGCGGGAGAGCGCTGCCATCGCCTCGCCCTGGCTTCCCGTCGTGACAAGCGTAAGCTGGTCATCCGTATAGTTTTTCATTTCCTCAATATCAATCAGAAGATTGTCCGGAATATCAATATAGCCGAGTTCCATTGCCGTCGTGATGATATTGACCATGCTGCGGCCTTCAATCACAACCTTCCTGCCATATTTGCTCGCCGAATTGATAATCTGCTGCACACGGTCCACATTCGATGCAAACGTCGCGATGATAATGCGGTTGCTGCGGTTTTCGGCAAAAATATTGTCAAAGGTCTTCCCAACCGTGCGCTCGGACGGTGTAAAGCCTGGCCGCAGCACATTCGTGCTCTCGCAAAGAAGTGCCAGAACGCCCTTCCTGCCAAGCTCACCGAAACGCTGCAAATCAATCATATCACCGAACACCGGCGTGTAGTCCACCTTGAAATCGCCCGTGTGGATAATCAGCCCCGCCGGGCTGAAAATCGCAAGTGCTGCCGCATCCGCAATGCTGTGGTTCGTGCGGATAAACTCCACGCGGAAACACCCAAGGTTTACCGACTGCCCATACTTGACAATCCTGCGCTTCGTGGATTTTAGCAGGTTATGCTCCTTTAACTTATTCTCGATAATGCCGATGGTCAGCTTCGTCGCATATACCGGCACATTGATTTCCTTTAAGACATACGGCAGGGAACCGATGTGGTCCTCATGCCCGTGCGTGATGGCAAAGCCTTTTACCTTCTCGATATTATCTTTCAGATAGGTGATATCCGGAATGACCAGGTCAATCCCCAGCATATCATCCTCCGGGAACGCTAAGCCGCAGTCCACAATCATAATGCTGTCATCATACTCAATCGCGGTAATGTTCATACCAATCTGCTCTAAACCGCCAAGCGGAATAATCTTTAACCGACCTGCGCCCTCCGCTGCTCTTTGCCTCTGCGCCGCCGCGCCGCGCCCGCTTTTCTTTGTGGCAGGCTCCACGGTGGCCGGAAGGTTTTCCACCGCCACTATCTCTTCCTTCTTTCGCTTCCCCGCACCCCTTACTGCTTTCGCGCGCGGTGCAAGGGTGGCTTTCGGTGTCATTACAGCTTTCGTTGCAATGGTATTCTTTGGCGCCGCCGCTGCTTTTTGTGGTACATTCCTCGACGCAGGCTTTTCTTTCACACTCTTTTTGGCGGGCTTTTCTTCCTGCGCCGCTTTCGCATCTTCCTTTTGCGCGGTTACCTTCCTCCCCGGTCTTCCTGCTATCCTCGGTTTTCTTGTCTTTCTCTCCTGGTGTGCCGGTTTTTCCATGTTCTGTCCGTTCTCTTCCGGCAATTCATTCTCTCTCTTCAAATTATCCTCTCATTCTGCCGCCCATGCGGCGTTTCATTCAAAAATCAATCGTCATCCGCAACGATATCCACATCCTCCAAAAGCTCCTCAAAAAGTCCCGCAACGGCGCGCAGTTCCTCCTCATCCTCCACAACCTCATATACTGCCTCCGCGCTCTCCTGCCCGGATAAATCCTTCAGGATATAGACCTGTGCTTCCTCTAAGGCCTCATCCTCCGTCACAAGAAGATAGTTGACCCCGTAAAATTTCGTCTGTTCCAGCACGCGAAACTGCACTGTCACACCGTCCTCCGCCACAAACGGAATCCTTGCGCCGCCCGTATTTTTCTCTGTACCCATTCCTGACCACGCCCTTCTAAAATTCTTTACTGCACATCCGGTGCTTCCGGTCCTGCTTCCTTTTGGTTTGCGCGCCAATCCAGATAGCTCTGTAAAATGACCGCCGCGGCAATCTTATCCACGACCGCCATCTTTTTTTTCAGCCCCACCTGTGCCATGTCAAGCACGCGGTGCGCCGTAACCGTCGTCAGGCGCTCATCCCAGAGCACCGTCTCAATCCCCGTCCTTCTGCGGATATCTTCCGCGAACGCCTCGCATTTTTGCGCGCGTTCCCCCACGGTATTGTTCATGTTCTTCGGATAACCGATGACAATGAGCGCAACCTGATATTCGTCCGCCAATGCCTCAATGCGCGCATACGTCTGCCGCAGCTTGTTCTCCTGTTTGCGCCTTATGACCTCAAGCCCCTGCGCCGTGCACAAAAGTTCATCGCTGACCGCAACGCCCACCGTTGCCGCACCGACATCCAATCCCATTATTCTCATAGTTTTCCCCACACAAAGGGTTTCCAAACCAAACCCCTAAAATTTGTTAAAAACTCAGGTTCCATCCACACCAGGCGCACTGCCCGAACCACAAAATTCTGCATTTTTCGTGCATTTTACACACTCCTGCGCCTAAAAAAACGCGCAAAAAACAGACGAACGCCGTTCGCTTGAAAACCCTGTACAAAACCGCCCATTGCAGCTTACCATAAAACAGCCTACCGGAAATGGTACTGCACATAATCCCTTAACAACTCTTCTATAATCTCATCACGTTCTACTTTCATAATAAGGCTTCTCGCCCCAAGATGACTGGTGATGTAGGTCGGGTCACCGGACATCACATAGCCGACAATCTGGTTGACCGGATTATATCCTTTTTCTGTCAACGCGCGGTAAACAGTCGCAATCACTTCCTTCACGCCCTGCTCCTGCTCTTTCTGCGCACTAAAATACTGTGTGTTGGATAATTCCTGCATCGTTTTCACATCCTTTGCTGTAATCCCCATTTTTGCCTTCGAATAACCGCTTGTCCTATATCATAATACAAACTGCCAAAAATTTCAATCCTATTTCGATTCTTTTCTTTCAATCATTCGAATTTCTCCTGCGAAATCGCCGTTTATATGACCTTTTATGCATATATTGGACAAATCTTCCTCCGTCCTCATGGCAAATTTTACATACCGGCTGTTATGGCCGACCATAAATGCCTGCCCGTCCAGGATAACCCTCTCCTCAAAAAGCACCTCGGTCTGCTGCCCGGTGAAAAGCTGCTCATACGCGTCTCGCATTGTTTTCTCAAGCGCAATCAGTTCTTCGCTGCGCCGCGCCTTTATCTCCTCTGCGACCTGCCCGGGCATCTCTGCTGCCTTCGTGCCTTTCCTGCGGGAATATTTGAAGATATGCATCTGCGCAAACTGTACTTTTTGCACGAACTGCACGGTCTGCTGAAATTCCTCCTCGCTCTCCCCCGGAAACCCGGCAATCACATCCGTTGTGATGGCAGGATGGTCGAAATAACGGCGCAGGATTTCGCAGCTTTTTAAGTATTCTTCCGTGCTGTAGCGGCGGTTCATGCGCTGCAGGGTCGCATCACAGCCGCTTTGCAGCGAGAGGTGGAAATGCGGGCAGACCTTCGTTTTAGCGATTGCCGCCGCAAACCGTTCCGTCACGATGCGGGGTTCTAAGGAGCCTAGCCTTATCCTTGTAATCCCGGGCACCGCATCAATCTGGCGAACCAGCTTTACAAGCGGCATATCTTCGTTATCAAGGGCAAGGAAAAAGCGCTCCTTTTCCGGGTAGGCTTCCATCCCGTAGGAGGAAAGGTGGATTCCGGTCAGCACGATTTCCTGGTACCCCGCCGCGGCAAGGCGGCGCACCTCCGCCTCCACTTCTGAAATCCCCCGGCTGCGGATTCTGCCGCGCGCAAACGGGATGATGCAGTATGTACAAAATTGATTGCAGCCATCCTGCACTTTGATGTATGCCCTTGTTTTTTCCGCAACGGCAACGCTCAGCTCTTCATAATTCTTTTCCCGTGAAATCTGTGCAACCAAAGAGGGCTTGTCCGTTTCGCATATGGGCGTTTTCTTAACTTCTGATACACCGCCGTTGCCCACGCCGTTTCTTCTAATTTTTTCCATATGCCGCAAGACAAGGTTTACCACCTCGCTTTTATGGTTGTTCCCGACAAGGACATCCACCGCGAAATCTTTTTTTAAGTCTTCCTCTGCCGCCTGCACATAGCAGCCCGCCGCGACGACAATCCCCCCTGGATTTTTCTTTTTTGCCCGGTGCAGCATCTGGCGCGATTTCCGGTCTGCGATATTGGTCACTGTGCAGGTATTGACAATATAAATGTCGGCGCACTCCTCAAAATCCACGGTCTGCGCCCCCGCCGCCTCAAAAAGTTCCCGCATCGCCTCCGTCTCGTAGGCATTCACCTTGCAGCCAAGGGATAAAAACGCCGCGCGCTTTCCCGAAAGCAGTCCTTCCTCCATATTGCTCCGACACCTCTCTCATTTTTTTATGAATAATTCAGTTTTTGTTTCCCATATCCTTCACAATGTCAAGAATTTTATGAACTTTGCATATTGACATTTAAAGATGCAAACGGTAGTATAGTATTAAGAGTTCGCATTGCGCGCTCACCATGGAAATTATAATAATGCATGTTTATGAGGAGGAACACACAATGAAAACAGTCAGGATTTCTTTAAATTCTATCGATAAGGTTAAGGCTTTTGTAAATGACGTGACAAAGTTTGATGCCGATTTTGACCTTGTATCGGGCAGGTATGTTATCGACGCGAAGTCCATCATGGGAATTTTCAGCCTTGACTTATCAAAACCGATTGACTTAAACATCCACAGCGAGGATGACACCGAGAAGGTGCTTGAGGCATTAAAGCCGTACATCGTGGAGTAATCCGGGCAGATACTTAACGCAGGGGGGATACGTGGCAGTATCCCCTTTTTTTTGTGCGCATGGGCGCGAAAGAAACCTGGCTGCTTTGCAGTACGCGCCCTGTGCGGTGGACAGCAAAGAAAGCGTTCCCCCTACCCGTTCGTCGATATCCAGATAACTTCCGTTGTTTCAACCGCCGTCCTTACCAGCTCGTCCATTCTTTCTGCAAGCAGTTTTTCCGACTTTTCAATCGCGGACAGCACGGGCTTTGTCACCGGATGCTTTGCCACAAAAATCGTACAGCAGTCCTCAAACGGCTCAATCGAAGTCTCAAAAGTTCCGATTTTTTCCGCGACCGCCACAATCTCCTGCTTGTCAAACCCAATCACCGGGCGGAATACCGGCAGCTCGCACACCGCGTTTGTCGCGTTTAGGCTCTGCATCGTCTGGCTTGCCACCTGCCCGATGCTCTCCCCCGTAATCAGCCCAAGGCAGCCATCCTTTTTCGCGAAATGCTCCGCAATCCGCATCATATAGCGGCGCATGATGATGGTCAGCTCCTCGTGCGGGCATGTCTCATAGATATAGAGCTGGATATCCGTAAAATTCACGACATGCAGGCGGATTGGGCCGGTGTATGCCGAGATAATGCGCGCCAAATCCACCACTTTTTGTTTTGCGCGCTCACTCGTGTAAGGCGGCGCATGGAAATAGGTCGCTTCAATCGCCACGCCGCGCTTGGCAATCATGTAGCCTGCCACCGGGCTGTCGATTCCGCCCGAAAGCAGCAGCATTGCCTTCCCCCCTGTGCCGACCGGCATTCCGCCAGGTCCCGGGATAATCTGCGAATACACATAGGTCTTCGTGCGCACCTCAACGTGCACACGCACCTTTGGGTTGTGCACATCCACTTTCATTTCCGGGAAACGGTGAAGCAGGTACTCCCCCATCCGCGCACAGATTTCCGGGGAAGTGATGGGGTATTGTTTGCTTGCGCGCTTTGCCTCCACCTTAAAAGTGAAATTTTTATCCTCATAAAACTGTTCGATATAGCGCCCGGTGCCCGTCGTAATCTCCTCCCAGTCCGTGCTTTCAATCACAACGACCGGGCAGATGCCCCAGACACCAAACACTGTTTTTAATGCATCCACGGTTTCGTCATAGTCAAAGCCGTCCGGGCATTCGACAAAAATCCTGCCCTGCTCGCGCACCACATGATATTCCCCGAGCCTTGCGAGCGTAAACTGTACCTGGTCGCGCAGCGCGTTCTCAAACACATTGCGGTTTTTGCCCTTCAGCCCGATTTCCGCGTATTTTAACAAAAATGCCTTATACATTGGCAAAACTCCTTCCTTTGCAAAAACGGCACCGCCGCCCTGACGTGTTCCGTTTTTTGCGAAACGGACAGCACGGCGCACTAGCCTGCAATATCCGCGCTCTTCATGCCATCCTCTATACTTCCATCAATCAGGATGACATGGCCGTAAAACATATCATCATCCTCGTAATAGGCCGTATACGCCCCATCCGCATCGATGGTAAACTCGCTGATGCTAATCCGTTTGGCAAAGCTTTCCTTCGTGATGGAACCAGAGGATTCCTCACCGCCATCCCCGTCGATATCGTCATCTTCTTCGTCCATATCTTCATCCTGCCACTCATTTGCTAACCCTGTCAGCTTTTGTGCCGCAAAAGTACGGAATTTTTCATCCCATTCCTCCACATTCGCATAGATTTCCCGGAACGCGGCAAGCGCGCCCTCTGCCGTCACACCGTCCTCATCGTCGCATTCCAACGACACTCTGCACGTTGTGCCAAGCCAGTCAACCTTTGCATAAAACCAGTTATAAGCGCGCTCCAGTTCAAAGCTGCCGCACAGCTCGTCCGTGATGACAACCGGCTTTTTGTATTCCTCCAATACCTCTTCGAGCAGCTCATTGCGCAGTTCCCGCTCCACGACCTCGACAAGAAGATAGAGATTTTCCCACCCTGCCGACACATTTTGGGGCTTTTTCTCCTCCTTTATCCTGCGGCATTTCACACGGTAAATTGTAAGCGGCTTTAAATCAAAAATCCATATTCCTTTGTCCTTCTCCTCGGCAAGCCAACTAAGCCGCCCTTTTTCCTTACTCAGGCTCCCATCCGCCGGATTGACGCTTGCCAAAAACTCCGCGGACGGCCTCCATATCCCCTTCTCCCAGGAGGAGGCTCCTCCCACATGCTCATCCGTCAGCACGAGCATTTCCTGTGTTTCCTCCTCATAGTCCGCGCAAAACCTCTCGAATTCCTTTTGAAATCCCTGTCCCGCTTTCATATCGTTTTATTCCTTTCCGCCGCTTCCCCTTTGCAGGGCGGCTGTATCCTGTCTTTTTGCAATGGGCGGTTCGCTTCCTAACGCGCGGTATAGCGCCGCAGCACAGGCAGCAGCTCCCTTAACTGTGCCGCCGCATAATCGAGTTCTTCCATTGTCGTGTAAACCGAGAAACTAAACCGCAAGGTCGCATCAAGCAATTCCTTTTTCACCCCGATGGCAGTAAGGCTTCCACTGATGCCCGGATGATTGGACGAACATGCGGAACCGGAGGAAACATACACCCCCCGCTCCTCAAGCGCGTGCAGCAGCACTTCACTGCGGATTCCGGCAAAGCCCGCGCTCACGATATGGGGCGCGCAGTCCGTCAGCGGCGTTGTAAGCGCATGGATGCAGACACCCTCCATGCCGGAAAGCAAATCCACCATATGCTGTTTCAGGGCATAAAGCCACTCTGCCTTTTCTTCCTGTGATGCATGTGCCTGCAAAATACCATTTTGGTTTGCAAAATCCCGCGAAGCACTTTCCCGTAAGGCAGGAACATCCCCCGCGTAAATCTCCTGCGCCGCCCTCCCAATCCCCGCAATTGCCGGGACATTCTCCGTGCCGGAGCGCATTCCCTTTTGCTGCCCGCCGCCATGCAGAATCGGCAAAATGCGCACCTTATCGCGGATGAATACAAAGCCGCTCCCCTTTGGTCCGTGGAATTTATGCCCGCTTGCACTCAACAGGTCAATGCCTTCCTTCTTTGGGCAAATGCAGTATTTCCCGTAAGCCTGTATCGCGTCCGTGTGAAAGAGCAGCCCCGGGTTTTTCGCCTTCACCGCCTTTGCAAGCGCCGCGATATCCTGCACCGCGCCAATCTCATTGTTTACATACATCACCGAGACAAGGATGGTATCCTCCCGCACAAGCAGGAGCAATTCCTCAAGAATGACATGCCCTTTTTCGTCCACGGGCGCGAAGCTAACCTCAAAGCCCATCTCCTCCAAAAACACAAGGGGGGCGTGTACCGAAGCGTGCTCAAACTGCGTTGTGACAATATGCCTGCCCTTCCGGCGCATTGCAAGCGCCGCGCCGATAAGCGCCATGTTGTTTGCCTCCGTACCGCCGGAGGTAAACACAATCTCTTTGGGTTCGGCTTTTAATGTCTTTGCAATACATGCGCGCGCCGCCTTTATATACTGTTCCGCCTCCATCCCCTTTTTGTGCAGGGAGGAAGGGTTGCCAAAGTCCGTGCACAGCACCTGTTCCATGACCGCGCACACCGAATCAGACACTTTTGTTGTTGCCGCATTGTCCAGATAACATTCCATAAATTGTATCTTTTTCCATATTTCCGGAAAAATTCCTTCTTTCTGCTTATTCTCCCTTTGCCATTTTCCGCTCAGGCGTCCATATCCGCTTCAAATTCCATCATCAGCAGCGCCAATACCGCCATCCCTGCCGTTTCCGTGCGCAGGATGCGGTGCCCGAGCGTGATGGCAGACGCGCCCATTGCTTCTGCCATGCGCACTTCCTCCTCCTCAAAACCGCCCTCCGGCCCGATAAAAATACCAACGGAGCGCACGCCTTCTGCCGCAAGCTTTGCCAGAACCTCACGCGTATGCGCGATTCCCTCCGCCGCCTCATACGGAATCAAAACCGCATCCAGTTCCCCCGCCGCGCGCAGCGCATCCGAAAATGAGAGAACCGGGGCAATCTGTGGAATGACACCGCGCATGGACTGCATTGCCGCCGCGCGCGCAATCGCCTGCCAGCGCACCCGCCTTTTTTCCTCTTTTTTCTCATCCTCAAGCTTGACGATGGTGCGTTTTGTCATAACGGGCACAACCTGATTGACACCAAGCTCCACAGATTTCTGGATGATAAGCTCCATCTTGTCTTTTTTGGGGATTCCCTGGAAGAGAATGAGGCGCACGGGCAATTCGGTTTTGGATGCGGATTGGCTGATGACCTGTGCCGTGACAAAATCCCTTGTAATTTCCTTTAGCCGGCACAGATAATCCGTGCCCTCGCCATCACAGAGGATAAGCCGTTCATATACGCACATATGCAGGACATTGCGGATATGGTTATGGTCTTCCCCCGTCAGGGTGATTTCCCCGCCTGCAATCGCGTCTTTTTCCACGTAAAATCGATACATAAACAAATCCCCTGCGCTATGCTTTTCTTGTGATGGCAGCACCCGATGCGTCCTGCTGTGCCGGTGACCCGCTGTTTGCTGCATTTTCTGCCTGTTCCTTTAATTTCTTCAAAATCTCACCTACCACGCCAATTGCCTTTTCTTTGAGCACCAGATTTTCCCCCGACGGGTTGATGGCAATGCCATCGCCTTTATTGATGCTGATTGCATCCTGTATGGAAATCACCGCCGCGCCCCAATCCTTTGGCTGATACATTTTCCCAAGCTCGGCAAAATCCGTGAAAATCGGCGTATAGGTCTCTCCCGCCGTATTCTTAAGCGCCGCGAACATCAGCTTCGTATCTTTGTTAAATACAATTTGGTTCGTGCCAGTCTTTGGCTGCGCCGCGCCCTCATATTTCATCGGGATGATAAATTTTGCCTTCGCGACCTCGGTCAGCATCGCATGTTCTTTTGCCTGCAATACCTCGCCGCGCTTCTCGTAATTTACTTTCCAACGTGCCTCCCCGAAAAAATCAAGGATGCGCAGGCGAAGGGCAGGGTTTGTCACCGGAACCGCCGCCGCGGGTCTTTTTGAAAAATCCGGCGGCGGGAGCACATCCCCCCTGCCAAGCGCGGCGCGGTACAACCCGTCATCCACAAGCACGCGCTCCATCCCGAGATAATAAAAAAGCACAAAGGCAGGCATCTGTGCCGCAAGCGGTTGTCCCTCCTCCGGCTTTAACATTTCCGGGTTGGATACCGGCATTGCCTTTACTTCAAGCTCGCGGAACTGTTCTTTGTAAAAAAGCACTGCCATCTGTGCATACGCTTCCTCCGTATACACATCCACAAAACCGTTGTTCAGAAACGGGTAATTGGTATTCTTGTCAACTGTAAGATAAACCTTGTCAAGCGCGCGCAACTTCGCAATCATGGCAGGGTAAAGGGCATCCGACGCGCGGTTTCCGCCAGTTTTTTCCTCCTCCTGCGCCCGGTTCGCCACATCGCGCACATGCGTAAGCGCAAAAATCATCTCCTGTACGGAATAATTCTCACATACCCGCAGCAGCCCCTCTGCCGCAAAATCTTCCCCGTTCCCATTTTCCTGCGCCATCTGCGCGTCCAGTTCCGCGCGGATTTCCTGCTCGCGCCCACGGCTTAGACGGCAGTTTTCAAACGCCTCATAAAGCGGGGTAAGCTGCGCGCCCTCCTCTGCTTTCTTGTATAAAAAATTGCCCGCCGCAAAGGCATTCGGCGCAAAATCCGGAACAACAAGCGTAAAGGTTGGTCCGTAGAGTCCGAATTGGCATACGGATGCTTTCTTGAGCTTAAAGCCATTCTGCTCTATGCTGCTTACCGTACAATGAAAGACAGTACGGCCATTCTTGTCTACATAAGGAATTTTTGTGTCCGGCAGCAGCTCCCCGGATTGTGCCCTGCCGACCAGAATGCTGCCCTGCTCTTTGTAGGCAAGCACCTTCTGTATTTCAAAGGCAAAATCCTCCTTGTTCCAAAAGACGTCCGCACGGGTGTCGTCCTCACTGGAATAGGTGGTGTCTATGCCGTCTTTTTGTTCCTGTTCTTGCGGCGCATTTCCCTGTTTTTTCTTTCCAAAACCAAATAGTCCCATTGTTGTCTTGTTTCCTTTCTATGTTAAGTTCCGCATATCCCGCATTCCTATGTTTTTCCGGATGATTAGCACATCGTTTACATTATAGATAATTTCAGACAGAAAGTCAATTCGTTTTTCCGCCCCGGCAAATGCCTGCGGATATTCTTCTCCTTTTCCGGGGTTCTGGTTCTTTAAGGTTTGGTGGTTTGTGATGGTTATTGGGGTGCAAAAGCGAAGGGAAAATGGGCGGGAATAAGGATATTGGCAACGCTTAACAAGGGCACACAGGTGATAGCATAAAGCGCATAACAGGGAACGGGTAATATAAAAAGAAACGGCGTTACCTCCTTTGGTCGCCGTGTCAGAAAGAAAACGACGGCTTTTTTCTTTCGCCGTCGTGCGGCAATATTCTTTTGAAATGAACCTTCCAAAACGCCCATTAGGGGGCAACTTTTTTAATACTAAGTCACATATCAATACAATGGCTAAAGTAACAATGGTAACTGCTGTCATCAGAATGTTAATTTTGCATTTCTATCTTCTGATCTTGGTAAAGCGGATTTGTCAATATCTCCGCATCATCACCAACAGACGCTTTTGCTGCACTCTGGTCATTCTGAAGCTGCCACATAAACCATGCTGTCACATAGCCGTCCTCAGAGTAAAGGACTTCACCGTGCGGAGTATCATTTCTACGTACCATGATTTTGTTATTGGCTATGTCACTATAAATGTTTTCCAACTGCTCCCCCGTTACGACCCAATCATCGCCGCCGCCTGCACCGGAGATTAGAATGATCGGAACATTAACAAGTGTGGCATCATAATCCCACTCAAGGGCATATGCCATTTCCTTATTTGGCGGAGATAGAGAAACGGCGGCTTTATATATGTCTTTGTGTGCTTGGGCCAGGAGTTTGAAGCCATTGGAAAAGCGGAAGAATTGGGACCGAGTTTGCTACGGCATTTTTATCGTCATAGAAGTTTCTATCTGTTGCTTCATCGCTGTGATATGAGCCATTATCTATTAGAAGCGATACGAGGAACAATGGAGTTAGACAATAAATCAGAGCAGGAAGTATATCCTTTGAGTTGGTTTGCAGGGGGATTATATGGTTTGGTGGACGAGTGGATGCGTCGAGGCATGACGATTCCGCCGGAAAAGTTGGGAACAAAATTTCCAGGAGAAAATTCGGTGAGAAACATATAGGACACCTCCGCATTTCGCGCCAGTTCAAGGGAACGCACTAATGGCAAGCAGGGCGAGTGTAGTTACACTTGTCCTGCTTGCTGCGCCAAAATGCTTGTTGGGATGCCTCCAAACCCGCCGGGGACTTCTGAACATCGTGTCCAGATTTCCTGCAATATATGGTTCGCCGTCTGGGCGGATGGAACCATATACCGCAGAAATATCTCATTTTGCAGTACCCCTTCTTCTTTCAGGTTTCTATTTTCCTTATGTATAAAATATCTTTAATTCTATAAAAACGCTTCTTTTTCTGCCGCGTAAGCACGCTCCAAATGCACCGCAATTTCTTCCCTCACGGCAGCATCGCCCACATCCTTTGCTCTCTTTGCATCAAATGCCGCCCTCCATTCCCCGTAGACGATACGGTATTTCTCCGCCATTTCTTCCAGTCTGTACTTTTCAAAATACTTCAGCGCATAGAGCTTTAAGCCTGCATAAGTGCCAAGATAATACTCCAGGTTCCAAGCCGTATCTGCGGACAGCTTTTCCCGCACAAAGGAAATCAGCGCCCCATACGCCGCAAAGCCCTTCGCGTTGTTGCACCATTCCTCCCCGTTTAAGTGGGCGCGGGCAATGGCAAGCATTCCCGCCGTAATCTCTTCCTGCGTCTTTTCCTGCCTGCCACAGACCGTTAGCACGGACAGGATGGGCATGTCCATCTTCCCAAGACGCTCATAGGCAACCGTATCCTCGCTGCCGTCAATCTTTAATGTGTAAAAGATTTTTTCCTCATCGTTGTAGCCTGTGATTATCCCCCACTCACAGCCGCTGATATCCCATGAAACCGCGGCAATTCCGCTATCAATCGACTTTCTGACGATTGCCACGGCCTTTGTCCGCCTTTCTTCTTCGAGCGCGTCCTCGCCCCACAGGCGTTCCACATAATCACAGCACAGCCCGCCGTTTTCCACCCAACGCTTCTGTTCGGCAAATGCCCAGATGCTTGTTGCGCTCGGGCAAAGCTTTTTGTCCACCCACATCCGGAACGCAAATCCGCTTGTCGCGATAATGTCCTCGGCAAGTTCTGCATACGGGCTGTTTTTTACCACTGCCGCCAACGATTTTGCGAAAGAAAACAAATATCCCGTAGGGTCGTTAATGCCGTTCCATGTAATGTTTAATTTTTTCATTTTCCCGTCCTTCCTACCGCATAAACGGTATTTCATTTTTTAATTTCTGCTTTCCCCAAAACATTGCCCTTATCCCATGCATAAGGAAAAAGAAGGAACGAATCAGCCCTCCTCCCGCCGCACCGGAATATAAATCTCCTCCGAATACCGTCTGCTTTCCTCCACATAAGTTTCAAACTCATAGCCCCCGGTGCGCACGTAGCCGCTGTGCAAAAGCCAGTGGGTATTGATGTATTTCCATGTGTTTTGGATGACATCAACAAAATCAAAATGGTTTGCTGGCCAGGTTGCAAATACCGCGTACATCCCCCCGGCAACCGAGAGCGTTTTTGTACCCGCGGTATCGCCGCGCGCGTCCTCTGTGCGGATTCCGATGTAATAGCGTAGAGTATTTGTCCTTTTATCCCAGTCGCTCACACCGTAGTCCGGCACGGTCTTCCCGCCGGAAAGGCGAAGGGAAAAGCCCTTGCAGTTATATTTGTTCCAAAAATGCGGCGGAAATTCCTCATCACTTTCATAAACCGTCAGGGAAAACGGGGAGAGCATCCGAAGCTTTGGTTCCGGCATAAAGCTTTTCCGCTTTGTTGTATCCCCGCCAGGTTCCGCCGCCTCTTTCGCATCCGAACCCTCCGCCCATGGCTCCTTTGTAAACCTTGGATACAGGCGGAGGGAATTCTTGGCTCTGCGGTATTCTGTCGGCAGCACCCGGTGTTCTGCCTTAAACGCACGCACAAAATTCTCCTTGGAATTAAAACCGTAAGAAAAAGCAAGCTCCGCAATGCTGCCTGTGTGACCGTCAAGCTTTCCCGCAATTTCCGAAAGACGGCGCTTTCTTATGTAATCCGCAGGCGTTAATCCGGTTTCCTCCACAAAAATACGGACAAAATGATATTTTGAATATCCCGCGACTGCGGCAAGCTTTTCCACCGTAAGCGCGTCACAAAGATTTGCTTCGATGAAATCAATTACGCGCCGCACACTTTCTTTGTAATCCAGAAATCCCACCTCCCGGTTCCGGTACGCTGTTTTGTTTGAGGTTCCATGGTATCTTTCGGGAACAGTATAACATTTTTTCCTGTTTGGGTGTTGATAAAAATTGCGGACTTTTTGTTTTGGTACATTTTTAACTTTTCTTTTCCCACCTTTATTGTAATGCATTTATTTATCACAACCAGAGCCAACCGCTTGCGCCGAAGTACATGTCCGGAATCTGGTTTCTGTGGGTGTGCGAACATAAGAATACGTTTTCGGATATCCCCAGGCCAAACTCCCCCAAATACGCACGGTGCCCGCAGTCCGGCAAAGCTTTGCCTGGCTGCAGGCACCGTGCGCAGAAAATTTTTGCTGCTTTCTTTCCGCTGCTTCCCTCTGTGTTTCCTTTTATTGCTCTTGTTTCCCGGCAGCAATCACTGACACAAGATAAAAATCCTTCGCCGTTCCTTCCGTGATGCGGATTTCCACGGTGTGCGGCACGGATGCGTCCAGCCCGTCCGCAATATTGTGCAGATAGAGCCAGTTGCCCCAACCGTCCGGATAATTGCCATCGAGCGCGACCGCGCCTTCCTCATTCCCATCGATCACCGCAACCGCGAGCGGCGCGCCAAGGCTGTTTGTCTTGCGGTACTGCAGCGAAATGCGGCTGCCGTAAATATTCTCAAACACAATGGTATCCCCGGTATTTTTCGCCGTATAACCATTCTTAAAAATGTCCGTGATACCGTTCTGCTTTGCCTCATCCTTCACAAAACCATTCAGCACCGGCTGTGCACTGCGGCTGTCATAGCGCTTTGATGTGACGCTGAGCAATTCCTGCTGTGGCTGCGGCCGCGTGGCAGGCGCGTCACTGGTGTAAATCCCATCCTTTACTTTTGTCAGGAAATAAGTTACAATCTCCGCGCCGTAAGCATGCCCTTTGTCGTTTGGATGGAGCATGTCAGCAGAAACATCCTCTGCCTTCAGATTCCCGAATGTGATTTCCTTGTAGATGCTCTCCTTCATGCTGACCGCCGGGATGCCGTAAGCCTTCGCAATCTCATTGTGAACGCCCTGTGCATTGATACCGTTGTTATATTGCACCATGTTCAAAACCATGACAGCGACATCCTCCCCGCCCTTATCCAAAATCAGGTTTATCAGGCTTTCATATGTCTCGCTGTAAAATCCGGAACCTTCATCGTTGACGGAAAACTCCACAATAATAAAATCCGGCTCATAGGCAAGCAAATCATCCTCCGCACGCGCGCACGCAAATTGAGATGTCGTCGCGCCAATCCCCGCGTTGACATAATTGAACTTCGCCTGCGGATAGGTCTCACACCACCAGTCATACACAAGCTTTGCATAGCATTTATTCGCGCTCGACGCGCCGGAGCCCTGCGTGATGGAGCCGCCGATAAATCCTACCGTCAGCTCCTCACCTGCCGCCGCGCGCTCCATCAGCTTCTGGATACGGTAGGTATTGCCGACATTGACCACCGCACGCTCCTGGTAGGCGATATCCTCCTCATTTAAGCGCTCCTGCCCATGGATGGTTCCGGTTGTGCCAAAGGCGAGGATATGGAAATCCTTATTTACGCTGTCCTCCGCGATACGGATTTCAATCTCATGCTCCCCTTCCGTGACTTCATTTAATACAATCGCAGTCTGCGGATTATTCCACCCGGACGGTGAATTGGCATTGACCTTCGCGCTCAGCTTCCCATCCACATAGACCTCCGCGGTGCCCAAATTCGCGCTGTTCGCTTCCTTGTAAAGCAATATAAGGTTCTTTCCGGTCATTGTAAATTTCAGGCCATCCCCTGCCTCTTTGCCCCAAAGCCAGTTGCTCTGGAAATGGGTAATGTTCGAATTTGACTCGATAAAACCGCCAGGCTGCGGCAGATAAAGATTCTTCGTATTATAAAAATTCATGCCCGAATACGCATCGCCAAGCTTTTTGCAGGCTGTATAGTCCATCTCTGCGTCCAACGTCTGCTTCTGCATGATATCCGCAAACAAATACTGGATAAACTCTGAGATATAGGTATGCCCCTGGTTCGTCGGATGTGCCTCGTCCTGCGCGTAATCCGCCCAGGCAATCGTGCCTGCTAAAAGCTCCTCCGAGAGCGCCGCATCCACCGATATCATCGGCAGCTCATACGCCTCCCCGACCGACGACATGTGCTCCTCGCAGGTATAGCCGTTCTCAAGCACCGTAAAAACCAGCACGACCGCCGGTGCGGTTTCGGAATTGACAATGCGGGAGACAAGGCTCTCATACATCATCTTGCTCGTTGTATCATTTGCATCGTTGACCGCAAATTCAACAAATACCAAATCCGGCGCTTCGTCCAGAACATCCGCCTGAACGCGCAGAAGCCCTATCGTCGAGGATGTACCGGAAAGCCCTGCATTGACATGGCGGATATTGTCATTGCCGAAGGTTTTCTTCAGCCATGCGGTCGTCTTATATGCGTAATTCTGCTTGGAATTTACAAGATAGCCCTCCGTGATGGAGCCGCCAAGATAGGCAACCGTGACCTCCTCCCCGCCCTGCATCCGCAAAAACACCTGCTGCAGCCGTCTTGTGTTCCCCGCAGAGCGCGCCGCGCGCCGCGCCATGGTTGATGCGTTATCACAGGTTTCCTTCGCTGCCGCGAGGACATCCGCGGAAAGTGAGAATGCCTCCCCCGCCGTATCCGGCTCTTTGCCATCCTCCTCTGGCAAATCACTGCCCGGCTCACTGCCGTTCTCCTGTACAAGCGCCTGCGTCGGCTCTAACGTCGGTTCTGTCTCCCCTTCGTTTTTCTTTCCCCCACAGGCGGTAAGCATCAGCGCTGCCGCCAGCACAAACCCAAACCGCCCTGCCAATCTTTTTTTCATTTTTGTACCCCTTTCCTGTCGGCTGCAGCCCTCCCTGCGACCGCACTGTTTTTTCATAAAGAATTATATACCAGAACTGCCTGAATTGCAAGAAAAGGGTTTTTCCTTCCCTTTTCACGTTTTTTCATGCATTTTTTTATCATACTCTTTCAAAATCTTTTTGGCGCTGCGAAAGACTTCCTCCAACATCAGCATCTGCACTTCCGTGCAGTCCAAAAGCTGGGACTCGATTTCCCTTATAACCATCCCGCGCACCTTCCCTTGCGTGTTTACCTGTTCAAACAGCAGCACATCCGGCATCACGCCCAGTGCATTTGCCAGGTGAATCAATACCGGCAGGCTGAATTTTGTTTTCCCGTTTTCAATGTTGCTCATATGCGGAACCGAGACATCAATTATTTCCGCAAGCTGTTCCTGCGACATTTTGTGCTCCTTGCGAAGCTGCTTTATTCTTTTTCCGATTGCTACGTAATCAATTTCCATGAAATCCCTCCGACAATAATTTTATTGGATATTCGACTTTAGCAAAATAAACCAACACCTTACTTTCGAGGATTTTTCTTAAACTATATCAAAAAATTATAAAGTAAAGCAAAATATATGCGGCACATTTTTAAAGGCAAGCAAAAAAGGCATTTGCCCGCAGAGATTTTCTGCCGGCAAATGCCTTCCTCATATCAAAGCTGTTTTTCATTGTTTTGCTATTTCGCAAGCTCCATCAACGCATCGGTCAGCTTCTGGTTCTTCGCCTCCGCGTCCTCAAAGCTCTCGCCCTTGACACCGATGTAGAATTTAATCTTCGGCTCCGTCCCGGACGGCCTTACACAAACCCAGCCGTCGTTGTCGAGGTCAAAATACAATACATTCGACTTCGGAAGCCCCGTTTTTGACACTTCGCCGCTCGCAAGATTCTTCACGGTATCCGCCTTGTAATCACGGAAGGCGGTAACGGTGTAGTCCCCAAGCTTCTTCGGCGGGTTGTTGCGGATGGACTCCATCATATCCTTAATCTTCTGGGCACCCTCAACGCCCTTTAAGGTCAGGGTCTGCAAGCTCTCCTTAAAGAAGCCGTACTTGTCATAAATCTTAAGCATCTGGTCCCAGAGCGTAAGCCCCTGCTTCTTGTAATATGCCGCCGCCTCGCAGAGCATCATTACTGCCACAACGGCATCCTTATCCCTCGCGTGCGTGCCAATCAGGCAGCCGTAGCTCTCCTCGAAACCAAACTCGTAGGTTCCGTGCCCGCTCTGCTCAAAGAGCTTAATCTGCTCGCCGATATACTTAAAGCCCGTCAATACTTCAATCAGCTTGATTCCGTACTCCTGCGCTACCTTATCCGCCATATTCGTGGAAACAATCGTCTTGACAAGCACGCCGTCCTTTGCGATTGTACCAAGCTCCTTCTTCTGGCTTAGCAGATATTCACAGATTAACATACCGGACATATTTCCGGTGAAGCTGTGGTACTCGCCGGTCTTGGAATCCTTCGCGTAAACGCCGAGACGGTCCGCGTCCGGGTCGGTCGCAAGCACAAGCTCCGCGCCCTTCTCCTGCGCGAGCTTAAGCGCGAGCGCAAACGCCTTCGGGTCCTCCGGGTTCGGGTACGGAACGGTCGGGAAATTGCCGTCCGGTTTCTCCTGCTCCGGAACAACATAAACCTTCTCAAAGCCAAGCTCCGCAAGCACACGGCGCACCGGCAGATTGCCCGTGCCGTGCAGCGGGGTATAGACAATGCCAAGGTCTTTGCCCATCTCCTTTACGATATCCGGGTGGATGACAAGCTTCTTTAAGGTCTCAATGTACGGGTCGTCAATGTCCTTCCCGATGACATGGTAAAGGCCTTTTGCCTCCGCTTCCTGCCTGCTCATCGTCTTTACGGTATTAAAATCGGTCACATTGTTTACTTCCGTGATAATCAGCTCATCCTTCGGGTAAGTAATCTGCGCGCCGTCCTCCCAGTAAACCTTGTAACCGTTGTATTCCGCCGGATTATGGCTCGCGGTAATCACCACACCTGCAATGCAGCCAAGCTCACGCAGCGCATAGGAAAGCATCGGGGTCGGGCGCAGCGACTCAAAACGGTATGCCTTGATACCGTTCGCGCACATACAAAGTGCTACCTCCTCCGAAAACTCGATGGACATATTGCGGGAATCGTAAGCGATGGCAATCCCCTTGTCCTGTCCGCCTTCCTTGATGATGAAGTTCGCCAAACCCTGCGTCGCCTTGCGCACGGTATAAAGGTTCATGCGGTTCGTGCCTGCGCCAATCACACCGCGCAAGCCCCCCGTACCAAACTCCAAATCGCGGTAAAAACGGTCCTCAATCTCCGCGTCATTGCCCTCAAGCGCCTTTAATTCCGCCCTTGTCGCATCGTCAAAATACGGGTTTTCACACCACTGTCTGTACTTCTCCAAATAGCCCATGCTTTCCATCTTCCTTTCTTATACGAATTCTGTTTTGCCCACGCCCCAAAGCGAAACTGCGAACATGAAACGCCAAAAATATATTCCTGCTTGTTGCGTGGCACCGAAACGTTACGGCAAAGCTAAGTGGCGAAACAAAAAGCATATTTATGCACTCTGTTTTCTGCTCTCTTTGCCTTCCGAATTATTATACCATGTCCTTCTGGAAAAATCCAGCTTTTTTGTCTTTTGCAACCAGATGCATTCCGCGCCCTGCTTCTTTCTTTACCGCAGGATATAGCAGTGGTTCTCCTGCCCTACCACAAAACCCGTGTCAAAATACAGTGCAAGGGCATTTTCATTGTCCGCGTCCACAACCAAATCCAACGCCTGTGCGCCAAATTCCATAAATGCCTGCATTGCCAGATGGTTGAGCATCCCCCTGCCATAGCCGCGTCTTCTTGCATCCTTTCGGACTCCCACGATTTCCACCGTGGCCTTTTTCCCACCGTGCGTCTTTAAGACCCCGTAAGCCGCAAGCCCTGCCTCATCCGAAACCACAAAGACAAACCTTGATTTCCCCAGGTCGTTTAAAATATCTTTGCCGGAACAGTAAACATCCGGGAACACCGTATCGTGAAGATGTGCGAAAGCCTCCCTCTCTTCATCCTTAAGCGGATGCGGCGCCGCCGCGGTGGTTTTTGGCTGCTTCCAGTTTTCCTGCTGCAGCAGCAAAATATACTCGTTCTCCTGCCGTTGTGCCCCGGTTCGTTCCAAAAACTGGCGGCATTCTTTATTTTCTTTCGGGAAAAAGAAGGTAAGCTCCATCCCAGGTCCTAGCGTTTTTCTCATCTCATAAAGCAGGGCATCTGCAGTCTCCTGATAAGCGCTCCCGCAAAGCCCGGACATCAAAGTGCAGTCCGCGTTATGCTTCTCTTTGTCCGGGAAGCAGTTGATAAACCCGACGGGCTTTTCGCCTTCCATACAGACAAAACCGTATTCCATTGTTTTCTCAAAATCCCTGCGGATATCCTCCCCCCGCGAGCAGCAAAAGGAGGATGCGGTTTCCCGGCAGGCGTTGAGGTTTTGTGCCAGCAGAGCCGTTCCGGGAATGTTTTCGGGTGTAAAAGGGCAAATGGTATAGTTCATCTTTTTTTCTTCCTTCATAAAATATTCTATTCCTCCATCACAATCCAGTTATAGGCTTTGATAATCTGGTTCCCATTATAATCGTACACATAGGTATAGCTCCCCGCATTTATCTGCAGATAGCCGTCATGGCAGGCAGCATCCACGCACTCCCCCGGCACCGGTGTGGTAAAGCGCAGCATCCCGCCGATGATAACTCCGTAAGTATAAAACTTGCGTTTCCTCCCTCCGGTCAGGGTCTGCTCCCCGCCATTGTCCTTCGTAACAAGCCAAACATTCTCATGTACATATTGATTTGTTTTCCAGCTTCCGATTTGGGCAAGGCTTAACTTCTCTGCTTCAAAGACCTCTATCCGGCTTTTCTTGTAAATAACAAGCTGTTCCTGTCTTTCTCCATCCTGCGCATATCTGCTTCCCTTCATCGCAACAACATATGGTTCCAAGCATTCCATGCTGGTATATTTTACCTTGGATGACTCGTACTGATAAGCACTGCAAAAATCATCCTCCGGCACTACCATCTCTACCAAATAGCCCTGTTCCATATTTTTCACCACGATATAGCTTCCATCCTCGCACATCCTGATATCATCCGGCTCTTCTTCAAATGTGATTGCTTTAAGAGGCTCACCATTCGCCAGGAAATATTTCTTTCCATCCTTCATCTGTGCCACGTAGCATCCCTCGCCCGCCTTTTGGGCATCAAGGATGGTCAATCGATTTTCCCCTTCCTTGATGTAGGCATTGCGCGCTGTGTCCACATACCAGGTCTGCCCGGCATAGGTTACTTTGTACAGCCACCGCGCCCCGGTCTGCGTTTCCCAGTCAAGATTCCCTGTTTCAATGGTACATTCCGTATCGGCTCCATTTCCAAATACTTCCAGGAAAAGTTCCTGTGTCAGCAGCGGCTCCCCTTCACGCGACAATATACATCCATTTTCGCCCCATACATACGCCACGCCGTCCACGCGCTCCCGTTCTGGCGGCATGTCTTCTTCTAAATCATAGATAATCGTTTTCAGGTGGAAATCAAGGTCATATATCTTTTGGATTCCCCCAATATTGTTATCCAGGTAACCGCCCCAATAACTCGCACAATAGCAGTCCCCCTCCCGGTAGAGCATTACCTCGTCCTCCAAATATGGAACCCAATCAAGCAGCACATTCCCAAAACGGTCAATCACTTTCGCACCGGATGAGTCATACGCCTTAAAATATCCCTTTTTGCCATCCAGTACCACGATTTCCCCCGGGTCAATCCCGCTAAAATCAACAAATTCACCTTCCTCAAGGTCGTATATATACAAGGTATCCTCGCCGCCTGCTTCCTCCCCCTGCGCCTTCCAGCGTCGAATGGCGATATAGCGCGCATCCGTTACCCCTGCTTCGATACATCTCGCCATCTTAAAGGATGCGGTACAATCCCAGTTCTCATCATAAATCCAGATATCCCCGTATAAGTTGGTTGTCGGTGCGGGCTCTTTCTGTACAAATATAAAATGCTGCCCTGGCTCCAGATTTTTTGCCGGGGTCACCTGCGGCTCCCCCTCCTGGTTTGCTTCTTTTTCCACAATCTGCGCGCCCTCCGGCATCATTACCGGCACATAGCCAAGGTCAAGCACCATCTGCTGCCCGTCCTGCCCGGTCAGCCAGTCAAAAAGGCGGCGCGCATCCGAATCCTCCGGCTCGTCCGGGCGGATGACAGCATAGAATGCGTTCACGAACGGATAACTCCCGTCATAAATACTCTGCGTGGACGGCATAACCCCATCCACCCCCATAAAACGCAGCTCCGGCAGGGAATACATAAAATTTGCGTAATAAAATACCGAATAGCCGAGCGTATTTGCATCGCCGCTGTAGGCGGTCATCCCTTCGAGAATATCCGCCATCGTGGAATAGCGGAAAACATTGTCCCCATCCTCCATCGCCACATCGCCCATCACAAGCTTCTGCATCAGGGTCTGGCTGCCGGAGCCTTCCGGGCGTTGGAATGCCAACAGGCTTATATTGCTTCCGCCGACATCCCTCCAATTCTTTATTTTCCCGGAATAAATATCCACCAACTGCTTTTTTGTCAAGGACTGCACCGGGTTGCCCTCATTCGCCATAAACACAAGCGCGTCCAAACCAACCGGCTTAATCAGCAGTTCTTCGCTTTTCATCCGCTCAATGATTTCCTGCGGCGGTTCATAGACAATCAGCAAATCCGCCTCGCCGTTGTAAAGCCTGTAGTAAGAATTCGTTGTTTTGGTATGTACGATTGCTTTTTCCGCCTCCGCCGCATCCTCCCCTGTCGCATAACAGTAAAGCGCCTGGGAGAGCGGCAGGGTTGCCGTCGAGCCGTCCACGACCGGGTAATCCTTCGGCGCGATGCTATCCGCAATATCCGCAACCGCCTTCTGCGGCAGCGGGGTCACAATCGGGAAATCTGCCACAATATCCGCCCCTTGTCCCCCGTCTTCTGTCGGTGATGTGCCTTCTGCTTCCTGCGACTCCCCTGCCTGCGCCAAATCCCCCGTCTGGGATGTTCCACCATTGCTTGCCCCCTGCCCCTCTTCCGATTCATCCAGTGCATCCACCGTTGGTGTAATCCCTGAAGGATACGGGGTCGATGTCAAAGTTTTCTCTTCCCCTTCTTCCTTCCCACAGCCGGTGCCGACAAGCGCCACAAGCACCATGGCGGAAAGTAAGTACCTCAAGCCCCTTTTCCCTTTTGTTTTTTTCTCTTTTCCTGCTTTCATGCCCTTCCTCTCCTTCCATTTTTCCATTCCTTTTTGTTCCGACATTATTATACTCCATTTTCCTTTTCTTTTCAACACATAACTGCCAAATTTATCATGCCCAAAAGAAGTTGGGGGAAATCAAAAAGAAAATAATCGAAGGATTTTCCAGGGTCAGCCCTCGTTTTTCAAAATCTCCAGGTTTTTCTGTATCAGTTCGCAGCGCTGCTTTACGCAGTCCACGGAGCGTTCCGGGTCCTTTGGTGTGTTAAATACATAGTCCACCAATTTCTCCACCGTCGTTTCCGCCACATGAAGCCTTGTGTCCGAGGAAGCATAGTAAATATAAACCTCTCCGCTCTCCCGGGCAACCGCGCCGTTGGTAAAGACCACATTCGACACATCGCCGACACGCTCTGCGCCCTTTGGCCCAATCAAAAGCCCGGACGGCTCCGCAATTACCTTCCACGGCTCCTTCAAATCGGTCGCAAACGCGTAGATGACATAGCGCAGCCCGGCAGCGGTATTGCGCACGCCGTGCGCGATGTGAATCCAGCCGCGTTCCGTCTTGATTGGCACCGCACCCGCACCGTTTTTCGCCTCGGTAATTGTGTGGTACTTGCGGCGGCTCGTAATAATCTCCTCATCAATCACGGCGTGGGTGATGTCCTCACACAGCCCAAACCCAACACCGCCGCCTGAGCCGGTGTCAATGAAATCATCCATCGGACGGGTGTAGAAGGCATATTTCCCGCTTACAAATTCCGGGTGGAGCACCACATTGCGCTGCTGCGGGGAATTTAAGGTTTTTAGGTTCGGCAGGCGCTCCCAGGTCTTTAAGTCCTTTGTGCGCACAATGCCCGCTGCCGCCACCGCAGCCGAAAGGTCATTCACGCCCGTATCCTTGCTCTCCGAACAGAAGACACCGTAAATATAGCCGTCCTCATGCTTTGTCAGGCGCATATCGTATACATTGGTTTCCTCCGGGCAGGTATCCGGCAGCTGCACCGGATAATCCCAGAAGCGAAATCCGTCCACCGGGCTGGAACTTTCCGCCACAGCAAAGAAGGATTTGCGGTCGGCTCCCTCCACGCGCGCCACCAGATAATATTTCCCGTCAAGCTCGATTGCGCCGGAATTAAATGCGGCATTGATGCCAAGGCGTTCCATGAAATATGGGTTTGTGTTCACATCAAGGTCATATTTCCAGAACAGCGGAATATGCTCCCTCGTTAAGACCGGGTCGCGGAAACGGTCGTAAATGCCGTTGTAATCGTCGGTTTTCTCATTTTTTCTTGCAAGCAGGCGGTTGTATTTCGCCAGTTCAACGTAATATTGGTTATGTAACATGGATGTTTACCTCTCTTCTTTTTTCTGCTTTCCAGTTTTCAAATTGCGGATTCATTTTGGCTGATTCACTTTTTTGGGTCTGTTTACTGTTTTGGGCTTACTCATTGTGCAGGCATTTGGTTGCGCTTTATCAGTTCCATGCACATTCTTCCGTTGTGGTACGGGCATTTCCACGGCTCGACGATTGGTTTTTTGCTTGTCGGCTCCCCGTTCTCATCCAGTTCCCAGTACCACTCCGAACCCTCGCGGTGGTCTACCAGCTTTTCCATGATATAGCCGAAAATATCCTCGCTCGCCGCAAGGTATTCCTTATGCTCCGGCGTTTTCTGGAATCCATTGTAAAAGCCAACCACGGCCTCCGCCTGCACCCACCAGATGCGGGAGGTATTGTCCACGCCGCGCTCACACTCGTTTAAAAGGGAATGCCCCACATAGGCACGCTCGTAAATGCGCGCGGTAAGCGCCTGTGTAATCGGCGAGAGTTTTTTGGTATACTCCGCATCGCCAAGCACCTCAAGCCCGCGGTCAACGAGCCACGCCGTCTCAATGTCATGTCCGTAGGAATGCAAATCAATGATGCTGTTCATCCCGCGGTCAAAAAACACCTCCTGCCGGCGCTTTTTAGGATTATAAATCTTGTCCGCAATGGTGTCCATCATAAAGCGCAGGCGCTTTCCTGCAAGCTCATATTTCGCGACACGGTAAACCTCCGTGTAGGCTTCAAAAACATGCAGCAGCGTGTTCATTGTCTTCTCGGCAATCACGCCGTTTTCGGATAGCTTATCATTTTCCACCGGGGAAAAACTGCGGTCAAACGCCTCAAGATATCCAATTTCGTCCGTGCATTTTGTTTCGATGATGTCCATCAGCGCATATGCCTGCTTTAGTGCTTCCTTTTTCCCTGTCGCATCGTAGTAGGAAGCCAGGGCGTAAACCGCAAATGCCTGATTGTAGGTGTGCTTTGTCGTATCCGCCGGGCTCCCGTCAAAATGGATGGACCAGTAAATACCGCCATATTCCGGGTCAATGCAGTGCTCTGTCATAAACTGATAGGCGTGGTCAGCGTATGCAAGGAGCGAGGAATCCCCAAGAACCATCGCCGCGTTGGAGAAAAACCAGAGGATGCGGCTGTTCAAAATGCAGCCCTTGATTGCTTTTTCGTCCACATTTAAGTCAAAATCCATATATCCGTAAAATCCGCCGTTCTTCTCATCCTTTAATTTTTCCCAGAACGGCAGCAGTTTTGTGCGCAGATGCTCCTTAGCGCGCTTGTACATTTCCATGTGTCGTAAACCTCCTGATGGTATAATTTAATCCTATGATTCCCGTGCGTACCGCGAGTGAGCCCGCGATACCATGCCGGCGGATGGTTTTCATGCCGCTATCCTTTTCCCACTCACACCGTAATTACCGAAATCAGATAAAAGTCATTTTCCGGCTGTTCCGGCTTTTCTGCCACGGTGATGCGAAGTGTATGCTTCCCGCGCGGCAGCCACATTGCAATGTCTTTTAAGTAGCAGCAATCCCCCCAGGTCTCATCAAAATTCGCATCAAGCAGAACGGCATGCTCCTCATCCCCGTCAACTACCGCCTTTGCAATCGGCGCAGGCTGTTTGATGGTGCGGCAGAACTGCACGGAAATGCAGGATACCGCATCGAGGGTGATTTCAAAAAAGCTTCCCTCTTCCACCGCCCGCCAGCCATTCTTGAATACATCGGCAACGCCATATTCCTGCGGGCGGGAATCTGCTGTAAAACCGCTTGTATGCAGCTGTGCGCCCACAGGATTCCCTCCCGCGAAATCTGGATTCTGGTAGCGCACGGAGCTTATGAAGCGGTTTTTTGTCACCGTTTGTTCCAGCACGGTGTAAATATCCTGTGAGAACGGAACATTCTGTGTAGGCAAGCCATCCTCCATCAAAGAAGAATTCTGCGATACCGCGTGGAAAATCTTTTCCAAAAGATTGCAAATCACATCCGCCACCATCTTATGCCCTTCATCATTCGGGTGAAGATTGTCCGGCGTAATCCTTTCGGCTTTTAGTCTCCCCGCGGCAATCTCCCCGTAGATGGATGCCTTCATTGTAACGATTGGCAAATCGTATGCGCGCCCAATCTCGTTGTGAACCTCCTCGGCATTCACCCCGTCATTGTACTGTACATTGTTGAACATAAAAAGCGCGGGGCTAACATGCGTCGATGCCGATTCCGCTGTCAGGATTTTTCGCACAACCCCCTCAAAGGTCTCCTGAAAAAATTCATTGTTCGTGTCATTGACAGAATATTCCAGAAAAACAAGATCCGGTTCATGGCGCAGCAAATCACTCTCCACGCGCGCCGCCCCGAACTGCGAGGTCGTTGCCCCGATGCCTGCGTTGATATATTCCCACTGTGCGTCTGCAAAGCGCTCCTTCAGCCAGGAATACACCAGATACGCATAGCACCTCTGCGGTGTGCTTGCAAGCGAGCCCTGTGTGATGGAACCGCCAAGGAAACCAACCTTCAGACGTTCCCCCTGTTCTGCACGGGCAAGCAGCTTTCCAAAGCGGTAGAGATTCCCCCCATTTACAATCCCCCGGTCACATATTTCCTGCCAATCCATAAAAAGTCCCCCTTCTCGTGTTTTTAGGCAAACCCAAAAGCCCGGAAAAAATCAGAAAAAGGGCTCCTGCAAAATGAATGCCCCATCTTACAAGACCCCCTTCTCTGTTATTTTCCGGGTAAAGCGTTTTTTGCACCGGATTCCTTAGATAATCCCGATTGTGCCATCATCCCCGTTCTCCGTATGATGTTCCTTAATGTAGGTCACAATCTCATCCACCGTCGTGAATGCAAGACCGACATAGCTGTCCGCCGCACCGTAGTAAATTGCAATCTTTCCGCTCTGTGCGTCCGTGAGCGCTGCGCAAGGGAATACGACATTCTGCACAAAACCAGTTTCCTCGTACCATTTCTCCGGCGTCAGGATGAAATCCTTTGTGCGGTATTTTACAATGGACGGATTGTCAATATCAAGCAGCGCCGCGCCCATGCTGTAGACATAGCCGTTGCAGGTGCCGGTTACGCCATGGTAGAACAAAAGCCAGCCTTCGCTCGTTTCAATCGGAGCTGCGCCGCCGCCGATTTTCAGGCTCTGCCACCACTGGTTGTAACCGCGCGTCATCACATGCTTGTGCTTGCCCCAGTATACAAGATCCGGGCTCTCGCTGACAAAAATATCGCCGAACGGCGTGTGGCCGGAATCACTTGGCCTTGAGAGCAGCACGAAATTGCCGTTAATCTTGCGCGGGAAAAGCACGCCGTTGCGGTTGAACGGAATGAACGGGTTGTCAAGGCGCGTAAAGGTCTTAAAATCCGTTGTCTTTGCAAGTCCGAGCGCCGCACCGTAAAAATCGGTGCACCAGATGATATAGTAGGTATCTTCCACCTTCACCAGACGCGGGTCATACGCATAGCGCGGCATGTACGGCTCACCCTTCTCATTTACCAGCTTGATTTTCTCGGTCTCAAACTCCCAGTGGATTGCGTCCTTGCTGCGCCCAAGATACAAATGCGGCACGCCGTCATTCTGCTCTGCGCGGAATACACCGATGAATGCACCCTCAAACGGCACAACGGCGCTGTTAAAAATCCTGGCAACCCCCGGAATCGGATTGCGGTTTACAATCGGGTTCTCACTGTAGCGCCATACTGGTCCTACATAGCCCTCCGGCTTGTCCTGCCAAGGAATGTTTGGAAGGTTCTCCGTCAACATTGTTACATTACTCATTTTTGCTACCCCTTTCTTTGCGTTTCGCAGTTTATTGATATTGCATTATGGTGCAATTTCATTTTTAATGCACCATTATTTTAGCCATCATTTTTTCTTTGCAATGCCATTATACTATAGAAATCTCGGAAATGCAAGCGTTATTTTGCATTATTTTGCACTATTCATGCACTATTTTTTAAGGAATTTATCGCATCCCCGATTCATGGATTGCTTTTACTATTTTGTGTTCTCTGTTCCCAATCCCATATTGCTTTTGACGTTTTATTTCCCTTCTTTCAAAAAATTCCGCCCATTCCCCCTAATTTTCCGATAATTTCCCTTTTGAAATACGGCAGGCTGCATCACAGCCTGCCGCACTCCACCGCTGACTTTCCCGTATCCTCCCGACAAAGTCAGGTTCATTTTTTATTGCATGTACAAATCAAGATAATCCTGCACAATCTGCTTTTGCTGCTCTGCAGCCTGCGCCGCGGTCAGGACGTTCTCCGCAACAGAAGTAACCATCGCGTAGGTTGCGTTAAAATCGTTGCCAATCTTATCCCAGAGGTCGAACCAAGGGGTTGACTGACCCATCATCTTTAAGTACTCCCAGTTCCTCTCGGTCTCCATCATGTCCTCAGCCCACTCGGTATTGTCGCGGTAATCAATGTCCCCGTCATACCAGTTCGAGTATTCTTTGATAACCTGATATACCAAATCCGGACGCTCAACGCCGGCCGGAATCATGTACCAGTTCCCTGCTACGGCAATCTGGCTGTTTGTTTCCGGGTTCCCACTCGGTCCAAGCGGCCACGGAACAACGCCAAACTCAAAACCTAAGTCAGCAGAAGAACGGTCTTTCTGAATCCATGCAGCAGAAACCCAGAATGCTGACTTGCCGTCGGAAAAATCATTGTTTGCATCCCAGTCTTCTTCGTTCCACGGCTTCGCCGTCTTGTCAACCTGATAAATCTGGTACATGAAATTGAGTACCTCGATGGTCGCCGGGGAACTTAACTGCTCCTGTGACCCTGACGCAACATGGGCGCCGTTTGACATCATAAGATAATTGAACATCGTCGTGTGCCAGCCGCAGAAACCATACTGGTCTGCATTGCCGTCACCATCTGTATCCTTCTTGAGCAAACGCAGATATTCCGCGAACTTATCCCATGTCCACTCCCCTCTGTCGTAGAGATCCTGCGGGTTCTCAAGACCTGCCTCATCAATCAGGTCCATATTAAACCCAAGCGGGTACGCGCCGATGTCAAGCGCGGAGCCCTGGAACATATAGGTCTTATCCTGGCCCGGAATATCAAGGTAGCGGAACACAATCTGGTCCGTGAACACATCATCATCTGGTGATGTGATATCCTCAAGTGCGGTCGCATAGCCGTTCATAACTGCCGGCACACCGAACTGTAAGTCCGCTTCATAGATATCACAGTCCGGGGAACCTGCCATGATGGAGGTTGTGATGGACTCCATGATACCCTCCCATGTCAGGTTTACAAATTCGAGTCTTACATTATACTTTTCCTCGATGCGGCGGACATTTGCAAGCTGCATCTCCGCTTCCTCAATATTGTTGACTTCCGGCTGGTCATAGATATCATCATGGGTACTGTCATAGTAATGGTCATACCAGGTACCAATCTGGATTGTCCTCGGCGTGCTTCCCTCCCATGGTGCAACGGATGTATCACCGTTGATGGAAGTGTTTGTGCTTCCCGGATTCTGTGGCTGGTCATCCGTGTTGCCGTCTGGATTCTGCGTCGGGGTAGTGTCACCCTTGTCTGCCGCTGCGGTCGTCGGGGTCGGGGTATTGTTCGGGGTTTCCTCCTCCTTATCGCCGCACGCAGTCATTGAAATTGCCATCGCGCCAGTCAGCACAAGTGCAGATGCTTTTTTCAGCTTGTCATTAAACATATTTTACCTCCTATTTTAAAGTTCCGCATACACCCTGCACAGCCCTGGTCTTTTGTGGGAAAATTTCCTCTTTCGGTATTTCCCCGGGAGCTGTGCCAGGCATATGCTGTTTTCAATTTCCGGCGTCTTTACGCCATTTTCCTTTCCACTACTCTGCTAACTTCGCGATACCGATGCCGTAAATTTCCCATGCTTCGCTGGACTCTACCTGCAGCTCGCTCATCGTCGAGAAATCATCCGTGCCAAGTGCCGCTACCATCTGGTCATAAGTAATCTGCATAATGCACTTCTTCGGGTCCATGCGGGAAACTACGTCATTGTCGCCGTTTCCGACGCGGGACCAACCATAAGGTGCACCCTCCCCCGGATTGGCTACCAGCCAGTAATTCGCACCGTTATCTTTGTAGTATACATTGATAACCGTTCCCGGAACAAGCAAGGTGTAATCAAAAGAGCCGCCATTGGCAACGCTTGACACGCCTGCCTGTGCCCAACCGCCTGCTTTTACCGAAGAATTATCAAGCATAACTTCGTCCGTAAATTTCAGCGCCTCCGGTGCATACTCGCCAACCGTTACACTGTAAACTTCCCATTCCTGGTCGGACTCACACTCAAGCTTTGCCATTGCGGAGAAATCATCCGTACCAAGTGCCGCCACAATCTGGTCATAAGTAATCTGTGCCTGGTTGTTGTCATCATTTACCGCCGCTTCAGACTGTGCGATTCTTGTCCAGGCGTAAGGAGCTTCCATGCCGTCAATCGGTGTCGTTACCAGCCACATGGAACCTTCGGACTTGTAATTGATTGTAACAACACAGCCTGGCTTTAAGATGCTTGGGTCAAACGTACCGCCTGCCGCAACGGAATCCACGCCAGCCTGTCCCCAGGCGGAACCCTTTACTGCAAAGCCGTCAATTTCCACGTTATTGACGGTTGGCGGAAGAACCTTCTTCTCCTCGCCGACGGTTACCTTTGTGATTTCCAGTGCAAAACCGTAATCCGCCACACCAAGGAATTTCACATACTTAAACCAATCATCCCCAAGGTAGGAGGCAATGGTATCATAGCTGAACTGTGCCGTTGTGCAGGAATCGTTCATCGGCAGCGGATCGATGCTGAACATCTTTGTCGGCGCGCCGTTGTCGTCTGTGCCAGAGGTAACCTCAATGACACCTTCCACCTTCATGTCTTCCCATTCCGGCATCGGAATCTCGGAGTTTTCCACCGCGAAATACTGACCGACAAGTTTTACATGCCTCTGCCACTCATCAAGGCTTGCAAAATCATAGTTCATGTAGATTGTCATAAGCTGTCCCGGGCCAAATACAGATACGTCAACAATATTTGCATCCTCCTGTGCCGGGTCGGTCGAGATACCGGTTGCCGGCCACCAACTACCACCGTTCTTGCCTGCCATGCCCTTAATCTCAACCTCATTCTTCACCGGAACGATATTGCTCCAGTCCTCATCGCCAAAACCATCCGGCGCATCAAATTCCGCCGCGGTATTCAGGGCAATCGCGTTGCCGTTTGCATCTTTTAATACGATATTGTCAATGTATACCGTATTGGTCGCTTCCACTTCGCCAATCGCATTGTCCGTTTCTTTTGTGACAATGATGATATTCTTTGCACCAGCCACAAAGCTCTCATCGTCCTCAAGTGTCACCGTTGTCCTCTTCGGATTCTTCACCGCCATATAAACCGACCACGGCGCTTTCTTTTCCTCATTCTTATCTCCGACATAGTAATATACATAGCCAGATGCTGCGTAGAATGTACCGTTCGGGGAAACAAGCCCCATATCCATCTCGATTGTGCGCACATCTGCTACCGCGTCACCTGCGAGGCTGGAAATGTCAATCGCAACGTAAGGGAATTTCTTTGTGTCCGGCGCAACAATCTGCAGCGCCTTGGAACCAGCGAAATCAACAACGGAAAGCTCCGTCTCCGCGCTTGTTACAAGGGATTCCTTTACTGCAACGAAGCTCATGCCGCCGTCCTCGAAATCCACCACCTTGCCTGCTTCATAGCTTTCCGCCGGTGTTGGGGTTGGTGCCTCGGTCGGCGCTGTTGACGGTTGGTCTGCTTCCTGCGTCGGAGCCGTTGTCGGCTCCGTGCCCTGTGTCGGCTGCGTTGCCGTCGTCGGCACAGGGGTCGGCGTCGGGTCAGCGTCGTTTTTGTCGCCGCAGCCGGTAATTGCCATCGACATCACCAAGCCTGCCGCCAACAATCTTTTTTTCTTAAACATACTTCTCCTCCTTAACTTGTTGAAAATATATTTTATTTCCATTACAGCATTCCTGCAATAACAGAAGCACTGCCAGTAAAAGACCGCTCCTGCAGGCGGGAAGCTTCCCGCCTGTGGTGCAGAATCTTATGGTGCAAAACCTCACCGCGAAATTATCCTAACCTACAATACCGCTTCGCTCTACGCCCTCAATGAACTTGCGCTGAAGGAGGATATAGATGAAAAGCACCGGGATAATCAGCAGCACAACGCCTGCGTAAGTGTAAAGCTGTAAGATTGCCGGGTCATTGATCTGGTATGAGTTTGCTACCGTCTGCCCCAACGAGCCAATCTTTTTGCTCAGCAGGATATTCGCGCTGATTGTAAACATTCTCGCGTAGAAGGAATCATTATACTGCCAAACCAGCGAGAAGATGGATACGGTGATAACGGACGGCATCGCGTTTACAAGCATGATGCGGGAATAGGTGTAGAACATCCCCGCGCCGTCCACGAACGCCGCCTCCTCAATCTCCTTTGGCAGCCCGCGGAAGAACTGGTTGAAAATGTAAATGTACAGGCCGGACCTTAAGCCGCAGCCGAGCGCCGTCATGATATACATCGGAACCGGGGTCGAAAGCAGGTTGCCAAACGGTCCGAAATTACGGAAGGTCATATACAGCGGGAGCATGATGGTGTTCATCGGAAGCACAATCATGACAACAACACATGCAAAAAATACCTTCTTTAACGGGAAATCAAATCTCGCAAAGCCGTATCCGACAAGGGAGCAGATTAAAAGCTGCACCATCATCAGGCTCAAATCATAAAGGAGCGTATTAAACAGCACCTTGCCGTAATTCATAACCTTTACCGAAACAGAATAGCGCTCCAATGTCCCTTCCATCGGAAACAGATACACCATTGGATTATACAAATCCGAATCCGAGAAGAAGGAATTGCTGATCATACCGATGAGCGGGCTTAAAATCATATAACTGATACCAATCAGAACCACCGCTTTGAAAAGGCCGAGAATTACTTTTTTGGAAATCCGGGCGGCTTTGCGCCTGTCATTCGCAAACTGCTTATCTGCTCTCATTGACGCCATCTTTGCTTTATAATTCTGCACAAGCTGCATAGTATTCTCCTCCTTTCCTAGTTATAGTAGAATGTCCGCTTCTGTATCAATCCACAGACAACCCCGAGTATCAGGCAGACAATCACTGTCGTCGTCAAACTCATCGCCGAGCTAAGCCCCCAGTTCTGGTTGGTGTATGCCGTCTCATACGCCATGTTGACAATCGTGCTGTTTGTAAACGAATCCACGACGGTGTAGACAATGTTCGTGATAATATGCGGCAGCACCATCGGGAAGGTAACCTTCCAGAATGTCTCGTATCCGGTCGCACCCTCAATCTTTGCCACCTCGTAGAGCGAGGACGGAATCGACTGCAATGCTGCGATGAAGATAACAATCTGCACGCCCGATGCCGAGATGATATCGTTGATTCGCCCGATTGCGCCGACCACATAATCAAGCAGTGAGTCCGGGAGCGCAAGCTCCTTAAACAGTTCCAGGTAATATTCCATATTGACACCGCTTGAAGTGGACTCGGCAATTGCCGAGGATGTCGCGGAGACACCACCCATCATCGCGCTTCTTGCCATCTCAATCGCAGAGACAATCGCGTCCGCGTTCATGATTACCGGGATAAAGAAAATCGCACGCACAAGCGTCCTGCCCGGGAATTTCTTGTTCAGCAGCAATGCCATGAACAAGCTGAAAAATATGATGAGCGGCACGTCAATCAGGATATCCTGCAGCGAGGTTACAAGTGTCTGCGGGAAATTCGCATGCTTTGTAAACTCATAGATAAAATTCTCCAGACCGGCAAACTTTGTTGTGTAACCGCCGACTGCCGGGTCAATGCTGACTTCCGAGAGCGCAAACTGAATCGTCATGACAAAGCTTCGGATATAGAACGCGAGGAAGCCGATAAGCCACGGAGAGATAAAAAGCAGTCCGACGATCGCCCGTTTTCCCGTTAAGGTCAATCCCTTTTTCTTTTTCATCTCTTATCCCCCCTTACTTCATAGGATTTTGCCGCAAGCTGTGTGCCTTCTGCATCCGCTGCCACATTCTGCTTGTTGATATAGATGGTAACGCCATTGTCATAGGTTACCTTCACAACACCGGAGTCAAGGCGCTCATGCTTTATAATCTCCGCATTTGTCACATTCCTTAACACACCATTTACTTCGCTGTATACATTCTTTGCCAGGGCATCCCACGAAAAGACAGTTTCCTGGCTCTGCGCATCCGACTGGTTCTTGTAGGTTGTGCTGTACATACTGTTCAGGCCCGTATATTTCATATCACTTGATGGTTTGCTGGTGAATGTAAAATGCGGTGCGCTGCCGTACTCAATCATCGTAAGGATGCTGTCGGTCGAATTAAAGGAATCATCCAGGTTAATCGCCTGCCCTGTGTAGTCGATATAGCCGTGCACGAGCATCTGGTAGAACGGCACATCCTCATCAATAATAAGGTACGTGTTTCCGGTCACCGGAATGTTAATCAAATCATCCGTATATTTCCACGTATAGGCATTGCCGCCGCTGACCATGATGTCCTTTCCGGTATTTTCCAGCTTTTCAAACTGTCCAAGGACAATCTTTTTCGCTTCCTCGCGCAAAATCATCTCCGTGCGCTTTTTGTCGGACGTGAGCAAATCGCCCAAATCCCGGAGCGAAATACCGGAAATATCGTACTTTTTAATCTTCTTTGCAAATTTGTCAACATAGCGCACAAGGAATTTCGGCGAGATGACATTGTAGAGTGTCTCCTTGTAGCCAAGCGCATAGGTCTGCTGGAGCGTCACCGGGCTTACCTGGCCAAAGGATAAGGTGTAACCTGCGCCGTAGTAGCGCGCCGATTCCCTCGTGTAATTGTAATCATCCGCGATAAAGGAAACCTTCTGGAATGCGACATCACCGTAGAGCTTCCCGCCCGCCGCTTCAATCTTATCCGTCAGCCGTTCGAGCTGCTTCTTGCTGCCAAGCTCCTTCACCAGCTTAATCTTGCTTGCCGCGTCGTGGTAATATCCCCCGTTGAACCATCCCTGGTAATTTACAACCAGACGGTTTACACCGCCTGCGGCAAGGTCATCAACAATCTCCTCCGCCTCCTTATAGGTTGTCATTGCGTAGGTGTCAAGGTAAGAAATGCCAAGGACATTTGCGTTCACCTTCACAGCGCCAATCAAATCCATATAAAACGGAATATCACTCTTTTCCTCAAGCCGCGCTAACGTGCCGTTTTCAACAAGCTTTCCGCGGTAATAATTTGCCATGCCGGAGTAACCTGCGTTCTCCCCGGTCAGGAAGCTGTAGCGCACGACAATGTCCGAATCATACATATCCGGTTCCACAATCGGCAGCTCCGCCGCGCTTCCGCCCGTGCCAAACATCGCAAGGCGGTCCGTGCCGCGCAGGATAAAGGTCGGGTACACATAATTGTAAGAGTTCAGCGAACCTGCCACGTTCGCGTTAATCAATGCGTTCGTATCGCCTTTCTCAATCACGGCAAACAGACCGGTGTCCGTATTCTTATAGTACATGCCATAGACCGGGAGGCGCATCGCTTCCGTGTTTTCCCTTACAAGGTACTCCGCCGATACCGGGTCGATATTGTATACGTACTGGCTGTAAGTTGCGGCATCCGTCTTCCCGTTGTTAAAATAAATCAGCGAACCCGCCCCGTTTGGAACAAGCATATAGCCGCCGTCCTCATCCGCCATGTCCGAGGCACCCATAAAGCGCAGCAGCTGGATACGGTAAATCATGCCGTCGCCGCTCTCCTCAATGTGCTCAACCGGAATCCGCACCCTTACGCCATCCGCCTCAAGCTTATACTCAAGCGGGATAACGAAGTATGTCGGGATGACACCGTCCGCGCCGGAGGCAAGCATATCGTTCGTGTAATCCTCCTCGGTATAGCCCGCCGCCTCAAAATACTCATTCAGTCTCCGAAGCTGTGAAGGAGCACCCTTGACACCCTCTAAGACAATCATCCAGCCTTCTCTTTCTTCCCATTCCACATAGCGCTGCTTTACATACTTTGCGTTTTTCTCATCCATATTCGCAAGGTAAAACTCCAGGCGCTCTATCGCGATGTACTCCGGCACGATTCCCGTCGGGCTGCTCATATCACCGAGTGTGTAGAGCACGCGAACGCCGTCGTTTATGCTCTGAATCTCGAACTGTCCGAGCGAAGTGCTGTAATCAAAGGAATTGTAGGTCGTGCTGTTCCGTTTCGCATTATAGAAATCGACAATCAGCTGCGACTGCAGATATGCCTTGTTTGTCTTGCTGGCAAGCGCATCATCTGCACCTTCCGGCGGGTTGGAATACGTCGTTGTGCCCGTGCGCTTGTCATATATGGCAGTTTCCGCCGTCTTCACATTGATATAAAGCTTTAAGATATCGTTCTCCGCCGCGAGCTGCATCCCCGCCACATTTGGAGTGGCATCGCTCTTTGCGGCAAATGCCGTTCCCTCCTCGTAAGCTTCGTTGTCCTCAAGATAATCCTTGTAGTCGCGGAATAGCTTGTAGTGCACCAGATTATAGAGCATATAAACTGCTATCACCACGACCACCAACGATACGACAGAGAGAATAATTTTTTTGATTGTACTCATTTTTTTCTTCATTGCCGCATCCTCCTAACCTCTGAACAACAGTTCCATGTAGATACTGTAGATAAAGCCATACACCTGACTTACCAAATCTGTCAACATCATCACGATAAAAACAATAATGAGCATGGAAATAACGGTTAAAATCAGGGTCAGCAGCGTCTTTGCCAGGCTGTAGTTGTGCACAATCATAATCCCGGAAAGTGCCAGCAGCACCGTCCAGATTGTGCCGATGGTAATGATAATGCTGTAAAAGCCTTCCTCGTTCTGCGCAATTGCCTGGGAGACAATCGTCGCAACCATATAGCTTATCGTCATCGGAACCAGCGAGTAGCCGAGCACGGTTGCTATGTCCTTTAATCTCCCCTCTCCGTTTAACAGACAGGTAATCGACCAGTTGCCGACGCAAAAGAGCAGATACAAAAGCAACACGCCGCCCAAATTATCCAGACTGTCCACCGAGCGCGGGTTTGTATCGTTTACGATAAAGCTCGCCGTAATCTTGTTGATGGAGAACACAAAGCTGAACAGGATAACGGAGATAACGGCAATCGGCACGCTCCCCCTGCTCCGGTGGCGAATCTCATAAAAACCATCCATCGGATGCGTCATGGTATAAAACAAATATTTGATTTTTGCAACGGAAAAACTCTCTCTCATACGTCAAACGCACCCCCTTCATCATCCACATATATGCCCTTTTTCTTTTTTCTCCATTTCACGAGGAAAACAATAAGGATGACACCGCCGATTACTACCGTCAGGATTACGCCGAGGTATTTTTTCAGGAAATCGTTGCGGTATCTGCGGTAGGCAACCGAATAATACTGGCGGCTCATACCAATCTTTAGATACTTCATCGCCTGCACATTGTCGCCCGCGGTCAGGTAAGCCTTGCCGATACCAACGTTTGCAAGCTCGTTGTTCTCATCTAACATCAGCACCTGCTTCCACAGGTCAACCGCAATCGTCTCGTCTCCGTCGTAGCGAAGCCCGACTGCCCGGTTGATGAGGTCGCCGTACTGCGTCTCCGTAAATACCAGCATCTCCTTGCGGTTGGAGTCTAACACGATAATCTTGTCGCCGATTGCCTCAATCGCCACCGGCGTGGTAAACGTACCCGCCTGTGTCCCAAGCCCGCCGAAGATATACAAAAGATTACCCTCGTGGTCGTAAGTGAAAATGCGCCCGCGCTTGGAATCAAGCAGCGAATAGATGCCCTTGTCGCGGTAAACAACATCGACGATGGTCGATACGCCGCTGTAATCGGATGTCCCGCTGATTACTAAATCACCGCCGACATTGGCATTTTCCCCTTTGCGGATAACGTCCTCGCCCTTCGGGTTTAAGCGCCTTACCGCCTGCTCCCCGTTCGAATCGAAATTCGACGCATACACAAAGCCGTCGGCATCAATGTCGATACCCGTAAACTCCGTCGGGATGAAAAGCAGCTGTCTGCTTCTCTGCTCTTTGGTGGAAAGCTTTCTCCACAGCTTCTCCCAAGGTGTGATATTGACCTTCACGGTACCAAAAAAGCCTGTGAATTCCCCTTCCCCCTCAAATACCATGATACCCTGGAACATACGCCTGGCAATGCAGTAAACGCGGTCTGCATAGTCCACCGTTACTTTCAGCGGCGTAAAGACGAAATCATCATCCAGGACATCGGAGGTCGGATTGGAAATAATCTTCACAAAGGAAAGGTCATCCTCCTCAAGCACAACAATGCGCTGGTTCTCCGAATCCGCGATGTAAATCTGGCCGTTCTGCGAAACACATACGCCATACGGCGATTTGAAGGTGTCGGTCTGCCCATCATGCTCAAAGGAGTCAATGACGCGAACCGTCTGGCTTAAGGAATTGTCTACGACTACGATGCGGTTGTTCCCGGTATCCGCAATGTAGACCTCCCCGTCCGGCGATACGCACAAGTCCTGCGGGCTTAAAAAGCTGCCCACCCCAAGGGTCGTACCGGAAACGCTGTTCTCCGGGATGTAGGCTGCCGGCGTGAATACGATATTGTCCCAGTAGTCATAATTATAAGAATCATAAGGCACGATTGTGTCGGCCTTTGCCATCGCAGGCTCTGTAAGCATGCATACGGAGAGGGCTGTGATGACAATTTTTTTCCAAAACGACGTTGTTAACGACGTTTTTAATTTCATGTTTTTCATCTTTTCCCCTCCTTAATTAGTCTTTCATACCCGATGTGGTCATGGTCTCAATGACATTGCTCTGGCAGACTAAGAAGAATATAATCGGGATGGCCGCAATGATGAAGGATACCGCTGCCGCCGCGCCCGCCCTTGCCGTACCGCCCGCCGTAATCTGCTGTAAGGCATACTGCAATGGCTTTAATTCCTCACTCCGAAGGAACTGGTTACCTGTCTGCGCCCACATCTGCTGGAACTGGAAGATTGCAAGCGTCAGCCACGCAGGCTTTACGTTCGGCATAACCATCGTCCAGAATGTCCTAAACTCCGAAGCGCCGTCAAGTCTTGCCGATTCTAACAGCGAGTTCGGTATCTGCTCCATGAACTGCTTCATCAGGTAAAGGCCCATGCCGTACTGCCATGCCGGAAGAATCAATGCCAGATAGGTATTGTTCATTCCAAGCCATGTCACAATCATGTAGTTCGGAATCTGTGTTACATTGTAGGAGAACATCATCGAGAGCACAACCAGGCTGAAAACAATCTTCTTGCCCGGGAAATTGTGCTTTGCAAGCGGGTAAGCCGCAAAGGATGCCACGATGACATGGCCTACTGTACCGCTGACCGTGATGATTAAGGTGTTTAATATGTATCTTGAGAACGGCACCCATGAATCATTCATCAGCACGAACAGGTCGGTAAAATTCTCCGTCGTCGGATTTTTTACGAAAATACGCGGCGGGTACTGGAAAATCTCATCGAGCGGTTTTAGGGCATTGTTGATAATCATGACAAGCGGCAACGCCATAAAAACACCGCAGATGAACATCAGGAAGAAGAGCAGTCCGTTGCCGGCCTTAGAACGGTTGAGCTGCTTCTGCTTTTTATAATTTACTTTTTTTGGTTTCTTATATCCAGCTTTGTCTGCCAATTACTCTCCCACCCTTCCTAATACTTTTTGTACAAGTTTATTTGTCCCAACCATAAGGAGGAACAAAACGGTTGCGATTGCCGAGGCATAGCCCATCTCATAACGCGTCGAACTGTAGTCAAGCAGGTGGGTCACGACGGTAGCTCCCGCATAATTGATGGACGGGTTACCGGCGAGCTGTATGGAGATGTCCGCCACCGCAAACGACTGCGTAATCTGCATTACCGCGCCGAACATGAGCTGAGGCTTCATGGATGGCAGTGTGACATACCACAATTCCTGCCAACGGTTCTTCACGCCGTCCATCGCCGCCGCCTCGTAAAGCGATTTGTCCACGGTCTGTAAACCTGCGATGAAGGAGAGGAAACCAGTACCAAGGGAGAGCCATAACTGCACGATAATCAGCACCGGAAGCACGTATTTCTCCGTCTGCATCCACAGAATCGGCTCGTCGATAAATCCCATCTTGATGAGAATACCGTTCAGCCATCCGGTCTTGCCCGGATTTAAGATGATATTCCAAACCAGGTACGCCTGGCCACAGATGGACGGAGCGTAAAATACCAGGGTGAGGAATGCGCGCAGCTTTCCGCGGAACTCATTGATAATCCATGCAAAGAGCACACACAAAATGTAGCTGACCGGTCCTGTGATGACCGCGAACAACAGGGTGTTCTTTAGGGCAATCATGAAAATATCATCATCCAAAAACAGCTTGATATAGTTTGCCCAGCCGACAAAGCTTGGGGCTTCCAACATATTAAAGTACGTAAAGCTTAATCCGATGGATACTAATACCGGCGCAATCGTGAAAAAGGTAAACAAAATCAGGTATGGCGCCAGCATCAGGTAGGAGGTTTTGCTTTTTTTTATGCGGTACCAGAGCTTTCCCTCTTTTTTCGCTTTTTCCATGTTCACGTCAAGCACTGCCGTATTGGCATTTGTTTTACTCATTTTAAAAGCCCCCTCCTTTCTAGTTTTCTTCGTAAAGCGGCAGGTTAAATTCCTTGCGCTTATAGTCAATCTCGGAATTTATCAGGAGAACCTTATCCATCAGCTCTTCCCTCGGCGATACCGAGTCAGTCTTCGTTGTCACACGGTAGAACGCATTGTTTACATTTCTCCAGGAGAAATATCCGCCCGGAACCTGCGGGATTCCCCGAACCTTTGAAAACTGCTCCATCAGTGCGGTGCGCTCTGTGTTTGGCCACGGCAGAGCCTCGAACGCCTCGATGTTCGCCGTCGCGATGCGGGCTGCGGAACCCATCAGGGACTCCATCTCACGCCCGTATTCAATCTGTGTATCCGCCGAAGTCCACCATTTTAAAAACTCCCAGGAGGCATCGGTATCCGCGTTGTCCTGCATCATAATGCATGCCTGGCCGGTGCTTCCAACTGTATTGTCCACCGTGCCATCCTCCAACGCCACGCCCGGAACCGGAGCCATCCCCCACAGACCCTTGATATCCGGTGCGGATACCTGCAGGTTGTTGTACAGCGTGTAATCCGCGATGATAATCGGGCACTCGCCGAGACGGAACCTCTCGTCTACAACCGTAGCCTGGTCAAGCTTGTAATCTGTGTAAAATTCGCAGTATTCCTTGAATGCATTGATTGCCGCGTCGGAATCAAGCGCGGAGCGGGACGCATCCTCATTATAGTAGCTTCCGCCGTTCTGGTAGAGAATCATCGCAAAAATATTCTCGCCCGGCAGCATGCCGATTTCCATCTGGTTTTTGCTTAAAACCGTCATAACGACCTTCACCTCATCCCATGTCGTCGGGATTTCAAGCCCCAACTCCTTTAGGATGTCCTTGCGGTAAAACATCATCGGGAACGTCTGCGTTTCCGGCAGGCCGTAGGTCGCACCGTTGAACTGGAACGCCTCCATCGCACTCGGATAAAAGCGCGAAGTTACTTCGCCAAGGTCGCCAAACTGGCTCAGATCCGCCACCGCGTTTCGCAGACCGTAATTCATCGGCAGGTCATTGCCGACCTGTATCGCAACATCCGGTCCCTGCCCCGCGAGCGTTGCCTGCAGGAGCGTACCCATATCAACAATCATGACGTTGACGCTGATACCCGTCTTGTTCGTAAATGTCTTATCAATCAGAGCCTTGATAACATTCGCCTGGTCACGCCCGGAACCAACCCAGAGCGTGATGGAGCGCGCATCCCCCTGCGCCACATTGCCAATCTGGTTGTAATCAATGACAAACGAGTAATAAAGCCTTGTAAACTCATATAAAATCCTGGTCCAGAAGCCATTGTTTGCCGCCTTTACCGATTCCCCCGGCGAGGTAATATAAATCGTGTCAAGCTGCAATGGCTGCTCAAGCGCCGATGTCACCCAGGTACCGAGCGCACGGACATTGATTTTATAAGAGGAAATTACCTTTACAAAGCGCTCCGGGTCCTTGACAAGCTCATCGAGCTGGTCGCGCATCGTAATCAGCGCCGTTTCCTTGTCGCTGCTCTTGCCCGTCACCGCGCGAAGCTGCGTGATAACTTCCTGAAGCTCATTCCTGACATTTTGCATCTCGTCCCTTACCTCCGGAAGCGATGCCTCAATCTGGTAATCGCGGTAGGAATCCGGCGTAACACCCGTGATGCGGATAATCTTGCGGTAAGTTGCATTCAGCTGCGATACACACTCCTGCACCTTGCTGATAATCGTTGAAAACTCGCCGAGAACCGTCTGCATGCGCAATGTATGGTGCCCTGCTTCAAGATAAATCTTATATGCCTCTTTGTTTTCATCCTCCAGCGTATCCATGCGCCAGGTCTGCTCATAGGTAAAGCCGTAATCGTTTAATTCCTCAAACGGCACCACACCATCAATCATAATCTTCCTTGAAACATAAAGACCCTTTACAAAATTCTGTCTTGCATGGAAGGAAAAGGTGTAATAACCGCTCTCCTCAACATCAAAATCCCACTCAATCCACTGGTTGACAAGCCGCCAGGAATTTCCGCCGATGGTGTTGTTGAGCAGTGCCTTTGCACTCGCCGGATAGACACCTGGTGAGGACTGGTCCTGCATCGGATAAAGCATCTGTGAGGATGCCTTTGTCGCATTCTCCGCCTCAATGCGGATAACCTTTCCCGATGTATCCGAGGCACCCTGCGCATCCCACTCCGCCTTCTTCTGCGCGTAATTGGCAACCCTGCTTTCATTCGAAAGCTTCATGCGGCGCAGAAGCATCGGCTCACGCCTTGAAACAATCGTGATGGTATGCCTGCCCGCTGTCAGGTAAATCGAGAGCCTGTTGGTAATATAACCATCGGCATCGTAAAGGTAACTGTCCGTCATCCATTCCGGGGCTTCCTCCATCGAAGGCTTCAAATCATTGCCCTGGTTATCCTTCGCCCAGTTCTTCACAAGAATACCGTCCTCGTTCACAAGCGTATCCTCTACCGTGTTTTTCCATACACGCTGGAATTCCACGAGAGCAAGCTCATTGTAAAGGAGCTTCCCATCCACAAAAAACGCCCTCTGAATGTCCGCGCTGTTGCCTTCCACCGGATAATAATCAAGCGCAAGTTCATAAAAGCCCTCCGTGCGGATATCAACCTCGTACTCAATCAACCCCTCATCTTCCATGAGGACGGAAGTTCCTTCCATTCCCTCATAGTTTTCATAGGTAGTCGGTGCCGCTTCCACATCATTTCCCGCTGCGTCGGTTTCCCCCTTCGTAAAGCGCACATAGTCCGCCGCGTCAATCACGTAGGTCTCATCCGGGTGCACATCGCCATACTGCGCGGCGTACTCTTCATAGCTAAGCATCGAGCTGTCAATCGAGTAGGTCGCCACGATATCCTCATAGTCGTCAAGCGGCACATCCGTCTTAGCGTCCGTGGTGGTTGCCGGCGACAAAAGAACTGTGGCCACGAGCAGGAATGCGGTCATTCTTTTACGCATTTTCTTCCCCATCATTTTTTCTCCTTCCAATTTATTCGTAATACCATGATTTGTCCCCCTCCGGTTTTGGCGGCATATACTTGCGCAGTACCGGTTCCACCAGATAGGTTGAGGCAAAACACCATATGCCGGGCAGCAGAAAAAGGATTGCAAGCATCGGCGTTGTATCTTCCGCTGCCTGCGCGGCGCTTACTGCGGAGTAGAGGAATACACAGCAGCCGCCTGTGCCAGCCATAAGTAATATCGTAACAGGCAGATGCCTGAATACCATACCGGACGCCATCCTTGCAAGGGCGCGCATCCGTATGGAAAAACGTGAGAGCACCGGGCAGATATAAATCACAAACCCGGCATAAAAAAACAGTAAAATCAGGTAGACGATGGCAAATGCCATGCTTTGTTTTGTCTGTGCCTGCCATGCCACCTTGAAATTAAAAGTGAGCAAAATCCCCAGCAGGACAAGCACGATGCTTAGCGGAATTCCACGCTTTAGGTTGTTTTTTAAGGAAGTAAAAAACTCCTTGACCGGATACCCGTGCCCCCTGCGGATGGATTTAATCGTCGCATAGTAGAAAGCGGTGGTCGCCGGGATAATCGTGATGACCGGCAGGCAGCATAAAAGCCATATGATATTCAGCATAACCAGATGCCCGACTTTGTCCAGAAACTGATACAGCGGACCATCCGACGAGAAAAAACCGCCCAAACCATCACCTCCCATTTTGAGTTCCGCATATGCCCCTCCCAGACCCTTTCCCGGCAGAGGAATTTCTCTTGGCCCTGCTCCGAGAAATTCCTCTGGGGTCTGTACGGGGCATATGCTGATTTTGAGTTCCGCATACATTATTTTTTACTCATGAATCGGGTAATTTTTCAAATCCGGCAGTTCGGATAGGGTGACGACGGCGTCGTGGGCGTAAACCTTTTTCACCATCTCCTCCTCCGTGTACTTATCGGTGAGCTTATTCATTTTGTTGTTTGCCAGAACAAACTCGCCGCCCCAGGTCGCAAAGAATCCCCACATTGCCCCGTCGCGAATTGCCAAATCCGGGTCAAACAGGCATCCGTTTTCCGAGAGAACAATCATCTTGCGCGTCTTTGTATACTCGGACGCCTCGAGGAATTTCTTAATTTGCGAGGTATAGACCCTCTCACCCGGATAAATATCCTCACCGATGATATCCACATATTCATCGCCCGGGTACCAGTCCGCAGACTGACCGTTCCAGAGCCAAATCAGGTTATTCAGCCCGTGGTGATTTGTCAGCCTGTCATAGAGCAGCACGTAGAGCTGTTTGTAGGCTTCTGCCCCTGCATTTCCCCACCAGAACCAACCGCCGGATGCCTCGTGCAGCGGTCTCCACAGAACCGGGACCCCTGCGTCCTGTAAGCGTTTCAGCTGCTCTGCAATCGCGTCGATATCGCGTATTAAAAGGTCATACCCTTCCTCATCCTCACCGTCCATAATCTTTTTTAAATCAATGTTCGTATGTTCTTTATAAAAGCCACTGTACCACACTCCGGTCAAATATTTTTCCGGTGCGTTCCAGTGCCATACAAACGTCACAATACCGCCCTTCTCCCAATACTCTATCGCATTCTCCACCGCCTTTGAGGAGCTTCCGTTCGCTACCCGCGACGGGGAATACTCAATCATATCAAGCCCAAGCACCGCCGGGTACTCCCCGGTCACACGCCAGATACCTGCGCGCTCCATGCCGTAAGGTCCGTCGGAATACTGCCCGGAAAGAATCTGTTTTCCGTAGATATCGGTCATATAGCTCATCAGGCGCTTTGCATTATCCGTCGCGTTCGGATTTACAAGCTGCGCACTCACCGTATACAAATCATCCGGCAATGCCGCTGCCGCGCTCACCGTCAGGCTGTCCAAGCAAATCCACCCCCATGATTTCAAAAGTGTCACATCGTGCGCCCCAACCGTTAGGTAAACCCGCTCAAAAACCGAGGTTTCAAAGTTGCCCGATTCCGAAGCAAGTGACCCAAGCGACTCCCCGTCCACGAGGATGTAGTTTTCCTTATAGCCACCCTGATTCGCGGTGGCGAACTCCAAATCATAAAAACCTTCCTGTGTAATGTCAATGTGGAACGTACAGGCATCGCCTTCCCCCTCAAGCCCTGTCACATAGCCGCTTCCACTGTAACCGTTCTTGGAATTGTCCGTCTTCGCATTCCCGGTAAGCGTACCGTCTTCCGCCTCATATGTTACATCCTCCGCCGTCACAACAGGTACCTGTGTCGGCATGGTGAGCGTTTCCGCCCCGCTTCCCGCAGGCTCATTCTTATCTTCCTCCCCCGTCGGTGCCAGGTTCCCGGTATCCCCTGCCATGGTCGGTGTCACATCCCCATCCGCCGGTGTCTTGTTATTCTCTCCTTCGGCTACGGTCGGTGTCGGGTTTCCCCCCTGCGTCTTGCCATCCCCGCACGCCGCTGCCGATACCGTAAGAACCGCCGCAAGCGCACAGGCAATCATTCTTTTTTTTCTCATTGATTCAATCCCCCATCACATATAAAACAAGCGCCTTCTTGCCTTTCCAACGAGATTATATAAATTATATCATACTAAACCGTTTTCGGCAAGCACTTTTTTGTGAAATATGTACAAGTAACTATTGCGATTTGAAAAACCATCTTCGTCGCACTTAACAAATGCACATATTTTTTGTTCACTTTATGCATTATGTCATCATGTCTGCTTATATTTTTTCGAAGAATCGCGGTAAATCACTTTTGTGTCCACCATTACCATCTCGCCCGGGAGTTCCGGGTGCTGTAAACGGAAAAACAGCTGGCACGCCAAACGTTTCCCAAGCCTTGTGTTGCCAACCCGCACAGTCGTCAAAAAGGCATCCACCTGCGCAAGCTCCTCCTGATTGTCAAAGCCCGTCACCGCGACATCCTCCGGCACCGAAACACCCCTTGCCCGGAGCCCCTTGACAATGTGCATCGCAATCACATCATTCGCACAGACAATCGCATCCGGCATCTCTTTTATCCCATCCAGGTATGCCCCGATTTCTTCCTCTGCATAGTATCTGCCAGGCACATGCTGTATTGCCACGATATCCCCGGACGGCACAAGACCAAATTCCCCGAGCGCTGCCATATATCCAGTGTAGCGGTCCCGAATCGTCCTGCAATAAGAAATGTCCCCAACAAAACCAATTCTTTTTAAACCCTGCCCAACCAGTTGCTTTGTAATTGCGCGTACACTCTCCGCCCCTTCCGAAACCACAATGTCAACCGGGTAATCCGCTTTGTTTATCAGTGCCGGGAAATCCAGACAGACCGTCGGCAGTTCCTTTTTCAGAATTTCCGCAAAATATTCCCTGGAAAATACACTAATCAAAATCAGGCCATCAATCTCTTCCGAAAAATCCACCGGCAAAATCAGCCGCCGCTCCTCCTCCTCACTCACGAAGTCAAACCGAAGCCTGTAGCCGTTCTGGTTTAGCATATCGGATATCCCCATGATAATGCTGTTCCAAAATACCGAAATCTCTCTTCGCGCAAGCACAAGGACGGTCTTTGACTCACTGTGGCCAACATGGAGCTTAAACTCATTCAGCGCTGAGGGCGATACCTTTAAATAGCCCATCTCGCACGCTTTTTCAATCACCATATAGCGTGTTTCATACGCGACGGTATCACTGTTGTTCAGCGCACGCGCTACCGTGTTGCGCGAAAGGTTCAGTTCTCTTGCCACATCCTGTATCGTAACTTTTTTCATTTCTCCTCCTTCCCTGCATTCTTTTTGCGTAATTTTGAGCCTTTGCACTATAGGAAAGGCATATTTATTTTGCATCATGTATGCTTCCTTTTATGGCTGCATTTGTACATTCTTATTCCCGGAAGCCAGAAGATGCCTTTTTCTATCTAGCATTTTAACATACCTCCATTCAATTTTCAAGACCATATTTATATGTTTTTCACAATTTTGAACAATTTTTATCTTTTTCGTAAATTTTCGCGCATTATTTTGCACCATACGTCTGCATTAAAATGCAACAAAATGCACTCCTATGCAAAGGTCGCCATTGCTGGGATGCAGAGGGATATCTTCACATTCTGCGCATAACAAAACCGTTTTCCACAGCTTCCTGCAGAAAACGGTCTTCCACTCTGTGCCGGAAAAATATTTCCGTCACCATCGCCTTATGTTGTTTGCATTTTATAACATCCTTATGGATTCCCCCGGCTACATCAAAAACCGCACTGCGGTTCCGTATGCCATCACCTCCGCCGCACCCTGCATAATCGCCGCGGAAGCATAGCGCACATTCACAACCGCGTCCGCCCCGAGCGCTGCGGCCTCGGCAACCATGCGGCCCGTCGCCAAATCGCGGGCTTCCGACATCATCTCATTATAAGAAGTCAGCTCCCCGCCAACTAAGGATTTGAATCCCTGCGCAATGTCCTTGCCCATATGTTTTGACTGGATTGTGCTGCCCTTTACAAGCCCTAACATCTCAAGTTCTTTTCCCGAAATATAATCGGTGTTAACGATAATCATATGATATCCCTCCATTTTAAGTTCCGCATACGCCCTTCCAGACCCTCTCACGGCAGTGGCATTTTGTCCGTTCTGAAGCACTCCCAAAATCCCACTGGGGTCTGTACGGGCATATGCTGTTTTAAGTTCCGCATATGCCCTCCCAGACCCACTTCCGGCAGTGGTATTTTGTCCGTTCCAATGCACTCCCAAAATACCACTGGGGTCTGTACGGGCATATGCTGTTTTTAAGTTCCGCATACGCCCTTCCAGACCCTCTCACGGCAGTGGCATTTTGTCCGTTCTGAAGCACTCCCAAAATCCCACTGGGGGCTGTACGGGCATATGCTGTTTTTAGTTCCGCATACGCCCTCCCAGACCCACTTCCGGCAGTGGTATTTTGTCCGTTCCAATGCACTCCCAAAATACCACTGGGGGCTGTACGGGCATATGCTGTTTTAAGTTCCGCATACGCCCTCCCGGCATGCGTTTTCTATAACATGATATCATACGGGACTTGCAAAATCAAGCTGTGGGGAAATGAAAACGAATTTTCTAATTTTCCCATAGCATTCTCTATATTTTTATGCTATGATGTTAATGGAAAGCGTCACAGCAGGGCTGTGATACACAAAACAGCAACATCCCATGCGATACCAGAATCATTTTCCCAGGACATATTTAAAAATTCATTCCTGCATTCTGCATGCCCCAAGGCAGGATAGCACAAGTGATTTCTGAATATCTTGCCCAGAGGAGGTGCTGAACCAACAAGAGAGAGGTAGAATTTATGGAACATTTACGCGGCGCAAATCATTTCTCCGGGAAAAACAGCCAGGAGCAGCACCTGAAAAACATTATACAGAAATCCGTTATTGCGCTTGTTACGGGCGGAATTCTGTTGGTTGTTTTGATTGCAACAAATTTTTATGTGATATTTGTAGAAGAAGACCGCTCGGAAACCACCCGCTACTTAAACCAGTACCGTTTAGGCTCCAAGGCGCTCACCTATGCAGTGCAGGCATATGCAGTAACTGGCGACCCAAAATACTATAACGACTATATGAACGAATTGAATGTCAATAAGAGCAGGGATACCGCATGGGCAGGTCTTGAAAAAAACAATATCACTGATGCGGAATGGGATGAGATGAACGCAATTGCCGAATTATCCGACGCCCTCGTCCCGTTAGAGCAATTGGCAATGGAGGCGGTTGCGTCCGGAAATCAGGCGGCGGCAATCGAATACGTGTTCGGAGAACAATACGAGGGGGATGTTGAGGTTATCACGCAGAAAACAGACCTTATTATCAGCAAAATCCAGAACCGCCTGGATTCCAAAAAGAATGTGCTGGTTACCGTACAATTCATTGTGGAAGTATTATTCCTGCTCTCCTTCCTCTATGTGATACGCGAGCTTATCGCATCCATCAAATTTTCAAGGGAAGAGCTGCTTGTGCCAATCACGAAAGTCTCCAACCAGATGGTTGCCATCTCCGAAGGCGAATTCCACACCGCATTCGATATGGAAGAGGATGACAGCGAGGTCGGGCGGATGGTTGCCGCCATCCAGTTTATGAAACGTAATCTTGTCAACATTATCCGTGAGATTACCGGTGTCCTCGAACAGATGGGGGAAGGAAACTACGAGATTGCACTTGAACAGGATTATGTTGGTGAATTCAGCGCAATCAAAGAATCGTTTTATAAAATCAGCCAGGAAATCCGCCATACATTAAAAAGCCTGCGTGAAATGTCAAACCAGATTAAGATGGGTTCCCAACAACTTTCCGAGGCGGCAGCCAATTTAGCCGAGGCAAGTACCGCGCAGGCAACAACCGTTTCCGACCTGACCGCGCTGACCGAAAACCTCTATGCGGATATGGATAAAAACTCCCATGAAGCCAAAGGATGTGTCGAAATTGCATCCCAGGCAGGACAGGCATTGCTTATCGGAAACAAGAAAATGGAAGATCTCAAAGAAGCTATCAGTGAAATCAGCAAATGCTCGGAAGAAATCAAAACCATCATCCATGTGATAGAGGATATCGCTTCCCAGACAAACCTGCTCTCCTTAAATGCGGCAATCGAGGCAGCACGCGCCGGCGATGCGGGGCGCGGTTTCGCCGTCGTAGCGGAGCAGGTCAAGAGCTTAGCGGAGCAATCCGCAAAATCTGCCGGGGAGACAACCAAACTGATTGAGACCACCGTCGCCGCTGTGGACAAGGGCATCGCGATTGCGGACGAGACCGCGCAAAATATTTTTGAAGTTATGCAGGGTGCCCGGACAGCTACCGAAAAAATGGGGCAGATTTCCGAACTCCTACAGCAGAATGTACAGTATATGAAGCAAGTTGATGCGGATTTGGGAGAGATTCAGGAAGTGATTGATACAAATGCTGCCACCTCGCAGGAAACCGCTGCAATCAGCCAGGAACAGACCGGACAGGTTGAGACGATGGCTGATTTGATGGATAAATTTGTAATTTAAGGACGCACAACATTCCGCGAGTGGGAACCGCCATTTTGGCAGTTCCCACTCGTCGTTTCCATTCTGTTTTTAACCCCACCCCTGTTTTGTCCCAAAAACCGCTCCTCCGGCCAGCAAATCCTGTGTCAGATAATAAACATCGCATCCCCAAAGGAAAAGAACCGGTATTTCTCCCGCACGGCCTCTTTGTATGCGGCAAGCACCCGCTCCCGCCCTGCCAGCGCGGAAACCAGCATCAGCAGCGTGGACTCCGGCAGATGAAAATTCGTAATCAAACCATCCAACATTTTAAAATGGTATCCGGGATAAATAAAAATCTCCGTATCCCCCTCGCCTGCGTGCACAATACCATTTTCATCCGACGCGGATTCGACCGTGCGGCAGCTCGTCGTACCGACACAGATAACCCTGCCTCCTGCCCGTTTCGCCGCGTTCATTTTCTCCGCCTCATCTGGCAGCACGCAGTAGAACTCCGAGTGCATATGATGGTCAAGAATATTTTCCTCCTTGACCGGGCGAAACGTCCCAAGTCCCACATGCAGCGTCACATGCGCAATGGTCACCCCCATCGTTTCAATCTGTGTGAGCAGTTCCTGCGTAAAATGCAGCCCCGCCGTCGGTGCCGCCGCAGAACCTTCATTTTTTGCATAAACCGTCTGATAACGGTTCCTGTCCTGCAATGCATGTGTAATGTAAGGCGGCAGTGGCATTTGCCCGAGCCTGTCTAAAATTTCCTCAAAAATCCCCTCGTAAAAGAATTTTACCAGACGGTTCCCTTCCTCGACAATATCAAGGACTTCTGCCGTCAGCAGCCCTTCCCCAAAGGAAATTCTTGTGCCAGGCCTCGCCTTTTTCCCCGGCCGCACCAAAGTCTCCCACACATCGCCTTCCCGCCGCTTTAAGAGCAAAATCTCAATCTGTGCGCCCGCGGCACCCTTTTCGTTATCGCCCTTATCCACATTTCCAGTTTTTCCCTGCGCCTCCAAAATCCGCGTTCCAATCAGCCGTGCCGGGATGACCTTCGTATCATTGATGACAAGGCAATCCCCCGCCCGCAAGTATCCCAGGATATCCCGGAAGACCTTATGCCGGTACTCCCCCGTTTTTTTATCCAACACCAAAAGTCTGGATGCCGCCCGGTCCTCCAATGGGTCCTGTGCAATCAATTCCTGCGGCAGTTCAAAATAAAAATCTTGTTTTTTCATGTTCTCCTCTTATTTCAAGTTCCGCATCCGCCCTCCCAATACCCATCTCCGGGAGTGGCTTGCGCCCGCCTTGCTTCCTACTAATTTCCCCGTCCGACTACGGCTCCCTGATAATAATATGATATTATCTCCCGGTATCCGTACCCTGCTTTTGCCATCCCGTTCGCGCCGGACTGGCTCATGCCGACACCATGGCCGTAGCCCATCCCGTAAAAATACCAGGTATCCGCGCTTTTCGGCGCGCTGCGCGGATAATTCACCAGATTGTCCGCCCCTGCCACAATATACTGCGTCAGCTCTCCGGAAACCTTTTCCACCGCGCCGCCCTTCTGGATGACATAACAATCGCTAAGCCTTTTGGATACCGTGTCTTCCGCCCCCGCTACAGCCACGGTATCCGGCACATCCCCCTGCTTTACCACCTTAAATTTCGTGCTGTAAAGCGAGAGCACTTCCCGGATTGTGCCCGCCTGCAGGATGGTGCTCCCCCTTGTGCCCCTGACCTTGAGCAGATAAGCCCGCCCGCTCATTGTCATAACCTGGGGGGTCACCGACTGCACCGTACCAACCGAAAGCCCATTTGCGGAAAGCTTCGCCGCCAATTCATCGTCCGTGTAAGTGACAAGCCATGGCTGTTTTTCCGGCTCCGTTTCATAAAGGTCGGGCACCGCACGCAGGTAATCCAAATCCATGCCCCATACCTCACTGACATTTTCCGTACTTCCGCCACTCGTCGAAAAATAGTAGGTCGGCACCATTTTCCCGTTGTAATACACTGCCTCGCCGCTCGTTGCATCAACCGCCTGGCTTGTGCGCGCATTCTCTGCGCCGTACCCACGGTATACCTGGCTTTTGGTCGTATCCTCAAGATAGTAGGCGCGCGAAATATTGGAATCCGCTTTATAGCCCACCTTCATCAGCGCAAAGCTGCGTGCGCAGACCGCCTGCGCCTTCAGCGCCTCCATTTCATAATTTGCCTGCATCTCACACGGCACAACGCCGTACAGGTAGGAATCGATGTGCACCACATTGACGGCAGTCACCGATTTCTTCCCATAACAGCCAATCTCAATGCGCCCACGGTAGCTGCGGCTGCCAAGGCTTAAGACCGCGTTGCCCGACGCATCCGCTGTCAGCGCCTTAAACTGCGGATACGCGCCCTTCCTCTCCCCGTCAATCATAAAAGCGTAGCGGTCCGCCTGCACAAGCACCCGGTGGCCATTGTCCGGCATCAGGGCAGAATAATTGTACCCATAGCGGTCCTTGATTTTGGCGTAAACCTCCTCCGCCTGTCCCTGTGTCGCAGTTCCGCCGACATAAACACGCCAGTAATTGCGGTAAACCGCCACCGACCAAGCCGACACACCGAGGTTGCGGATAACCGCCGCCACCCGCTCGGCGTTTGCGTAACTGGCATAAGTCTTTGCCAGGGAATAATAATATCCTGCCGCAGGTGTGAATACAAATCCTGTACTGCTCGACAATTCCAAATCGGTCTGGTAACTGTCATTGATACAATACCCCAGACCGATTTTTGCATTTGATATTTTGATTTCGGTTTTCTCGCCGTAGAGCGCCGAAAGCCCAACGCGGATATCCGTCATCTGGTTTACAGCACCCACGGCAGATTCTTTTCCTGTCTTTGAAAACAGAAGCAGAAGAATTATCCCGCAGGCACACAGGCGAATCCCTGCTTTATTTAAGCAGCCCCCAAGAAGGCTCATAACGCAACCACGCCTTTCCAAGTATCTTGCCCTTCTCCACATAGTGGTTCGTCCAGTAGCGCGAATCCCATGAATGGTTGCGGTTATCTCCCATCATGAAATAATGCCCTTCCGGCACGGTAAAAGGTCCAAAGCTCCCCACCATCGGCTCATTCAGGTAGTCTTCCTCATACACTATGCCATCAATGTAGAGCACGCCGTCCACAATCTCCAAAGTTTCCCCTGGCAAACCGACAATGCGCTTTATGTAAGTCTCCCTCTCATCATCCGGGTACGGGAAAATCACGATATCACCGCGCTTTGGGTCAGAAAAAAGATATGCCAGACGGTTCCCGATCAGACGGTCATCAATCTGTATCGTGGAAATCATCGAACCGGTTGGCACTTCCGCCTTGATAATCACGTAATGTGTGATGACAAACGCCAATACAAAAGCGCATACCACCACCATCACCCAACTAAAGAACTCTTTTAACACATTTTTTGCACGCTTTGAAGATGCATCCGCTTCTGTGTCCGTTCCATCTTCCTCCGATGCCGCCTTGCCATCCTGGCTTCCTGCTTCCTCTGGCACGACATCCCCATATTCTTCCTTTTCATTCTGCTCTTCCATATTCTTTCCGTCTCCATTCCACACCGCCTTCATGCGGTCCATTTTTACAATTTCCATGGGACAACCCTGATTATCCGGTTTATTTCAGCACATCCCAGGACGGCTTATAGCGAAACCACGCTTTTGCGAGGATTTTTTCCTTTGCCACATACGTATTCACCCAGAACCTGGAGTCTCTTGAATGGTTGCGGTTATCCCCCATCACAAAATAATGCCCTGCAGGTACTGTATAAGGTCCAAAACTCCCCTCCATCGGCTCATTCAGATAATCCTCCTCATACACCGCGCCATCAATATAGAGCACGCCATCCACAATCTCAACCGTCTCGCCCGGCAGACCAATCACGCGCTTGATGTATGTTATCTTTTCATTGTCCGGATACGGAAAAATAATAATATCGCCGCGCTCCGGCTCCGAAAAAAGATATGCCAGACGGTTCCCAATCAGACGGTCGTCAATCTGTATCGTCGAAATCATCGAACCGGTCGGCACCTCCGCTTTTAACACCACGCAGCGCGTGGCAAACTTCGCCACCATGTACGCACATACGACAACCATCACCCAACTGAAAATCTCTTTCACCACGCGCCTTCTCCTCTTTCCATCCGGCTCCTTTTGTGCCGTCTTTTCCGCATCTGGGCTGTTTTTCTTCTGCCCGTCATCCGGCGCGCCTTCCTCTTGTCTCCATTCTTCCATGTTCCCTCCGATTCCGCTGTATCCGTTTTTTACGGGAAACAGCTAACCAGGCGGCGTACCCGCGCCCACCACTTTGATATCTGCCGCGCCTTTCGCCTTGCATCCCTTTTTCATCAGCGTTCCACGCATAAAACTGCCGCCACCCATTAAACTCTATTTTAATGAATGGCGGCAGTGATGTCAAGTAAATTTCATACGGTATTATTTTGCAAATCCGTCCGGATGGCTCTGATGCCATTTCCACGCGGAAGCGATAATCTTCGCGAGGTCATCATGCTGCGGGTTCCAGCCCAGTACCTGTCTTGCCTTCTCGCTCGAGGCAATCAGCCTTGCCGGGTCCCCGGCACGCCTTCCCTCGATTACGGCAGGAATCGGATGTCCCGTCACCGCGCGCGCCGTCTCGATAACCTCCTTCACCGAGAAGCCGACACCGTTGCCGAGGTTGAAAATATTGCTCGGCTTTCCTAAGCGCAGATACTTCATCGCCAGAATATGTGCCATTGCAAGGTCGGTCACATGGATATAATCGCGGATGCAGGTACCATCCGGTGTCGGGTAATCGTCGCCAAACACCGTAACAGACTCCCGCTTTCCGTTCGGAACCTGTAAAATCAGCGGAATCAGATGGGTTTCCGGCGCGTGCGCCTCGCCAATCTGACCGCTCTCGTGCGCGCCGCAGGCATTGAAATAGCGCAGGGAAACATAGCGCAGCCCGTGTGCCTTGCCGGTCCATTTAAACATCTTCTCCATCGAAAGCTTCGTCTCGCCGTAGCAGTTCGTCGGGCTCGTCTTATCCGTTTCAAGGATTGGAATATTCTCCGGCTCGCCGTAGGTCGCCGCCGTTGAGGAGAACACAATCTTGTCAATGCGGTGCGCCACCATCGACTCTAACAGCACCTTTGTGCCGCACAGATTGTTATCATAGTATTTCAATGGGTTTGTCATGCTCTCGCCGACCAGCGAATTCGCCGCGAAATGAATTACGGTATCAATTTTATTCTCATCAAAGACCCTGTCCACAAACGCACGGTTGCGGATATCGCCCTGATAGAATTTCGCCTTCGGATGTACCGCCTCGATATGTCCTGTTTCCAAATTGTCTGCAACCACCACTTCCTCGCCGCAGTCAATCAACTCATAAACCGTGTGGGAACCAATGTAACCTGCTCCGCCCAATACCAGAATTGCCATAATAATCTTCCATCCTTTCTTTACAATGTGTGTGGGCCACAGCCTGCGTCCACCACATAAAAATCTGCCGCATAGCCGATTTTGCCCTTATAAATTTCGCCGACATTTTGGATAAAAGCGTCCACGTCCTTTGTCCTTACAATGCTGACGGTGCAGCCGCCAAAGCCAGCCCCGGTCATGCGCGAACCAATTACACCCTCCTGCGCAAGCGCCGCCTCCACCAAAGTGTCAAGCTCAATGCCGGTCACCTCGTAATCATCGCGCAGCGAATCATGCGATGCAATCATAAGTTTCCCAAACTGCGCAATATCATTCGCTTTTAAGGCGGCAACCGCCTTGATGGTGCGCTGATTTTCATACACCGCATGCTTTGCACGCCTCTCCTTTACCGGGTCGGCAATCACCGCACGGTTCTTCTCAAATTCTTCCTCGCTAAGTTCCCCGAGCGAACGGATATCAAGCACTGTCTGTAGCTTTGCAAGCGCCGCCTCACACTCGCCCCTGCGCTCATTGTACTTTGAATCGCCAAGGCCGCGCTTTTTGTTGCTGCATGCAATGACGATTTTCGCATCCTTTAAAACAATCGGCGCGTACTCATACGAAAGGTCAGCGGTGTCAAGGAAAATTGCATGCTCCGCTTTTCCCATCGCAATCGCAAACTGGTCCATGATACCGCAGTTCACGCCGATAAACTCATTTTCCGCCTTCTGCCCGATTTTCGCAAGCTCTACAAAATCTACATCAAAGCCGTAAAGCTCCCTTGCCACATAGCCGGTCAGCACCTCGATGGAAGCCGAGGAAGAAAGCCCGGAAGAGTTCGGGATATTGCCGAAATACACGATATCCATACCGGAATTTACCGGATAGCCCGCGTCGCGCATCACCTTTAAAACCCCCTTCGGATAATTCGCCCAGTCGTGTGCCTCCTCCTTTTTCAAATCGGAAAGATTGGCTGTAATTACACCCTTTTCCTCAAAATTCATCGAATAAAAACGCAGGACATTATCCCCGTTCTTCGCCGCCGCGGCGTATGTACCGATGGTGAGCGCACACGGGAACACATGCCCCCCGTTATAGTCGGTATGCTCCCCAATCAGGTTCACCCTGCCTGGCGCAAAATATACACCCTGCGCCGCTCTTCCAAAAACTTTTAAAAACTCCTGAAGCAGTTTCTCTTTCATTTTCTTTCTCTCTACTCCTTTCTTATTTTAAGTTCCGCATGCTCCCTCCCACCGCCCTTTTCCAGCCGTGGAATTTCTCTTTGCTTCGCTCTGATACGTCATTAGCAACAAAAATCCTGTTCTTAATTATTTTTTCTGTTATAAATTATGATAACAGATTTCCCTGCAATGTCAAGAGAAAATCCTGCACAATTTACTATTTTTTGTTACCGGCATTTGGCTCTATTTCCGGCAATCCGGTGCTCCGTTATTTTCCATAAATTCCTTTTGAAAGCGTTCGAGCGTCGTCTTTAATCCAATATCCAGAAATCCCAGGGCACGTTCCCGGATGTTTGCCGGGATTTCACGGTAGAAAGCCTGCGCAATCCCGCCCGCCATGCAGGCGATTGTGTCGCTGTCCCCGCCGATGGAAACCGCGTTGCGGATGGCATCTTCATAGGAATCGGATTCCAGGAAGGCCTCAATGGCCGGGGGAACCGAGTAGGAAGCGCGGCTGTCAAATACATACCCCTGCCGGATATCAGACAGCCTTGAAAGTCTGTAGGGATAATTTTTCTCCACATAATTCCTTATCTCTTCTTTGGAAGCATTCATCCTTGCAAGGTAAACGCAGGACGCAACCGCCTCGGCTCCCTGCCTCGCCTCCCGGTTTCGGTGCGTATAACTGCAGCTTCTGCGCACTTCCCTTTGGATATCCCGCAGATGGTTCATTGCATATCCAATCGCGCAGACCCGCATGGCGGCACCGTTCCCAAAGCTTCTTTGCACTTTAAGCGTCTCCGATTCCGCCCAACCGGAAAACATCTGCCCGAATCCCGCATCCGGATAACGGCGGTAATATTGTTTGTACCACATGGCATACGCCTTTGTTTGCGAAAGCACGGATTCATCCCGGTGCAAAAGCGCATCCGCCACCGCGACAGACAAGACCGTATCATCCGTAAAGCGGCTCCCTTTTGGGAACAATGCAAAATCCTTTGTTTTTACATTGTGCCATTCATAAGTAGAACCGATAATATCCCCGATAACTGCGCCAAGCACACAGGTTCCTCCTTTTGCCATGCTTTCTCTTACTCCGCTAAAACCATATCGGAACTTCCATTCCATAAGGATGAAATACATGGAAGATTGTATCAAAAGTATATTTCAAAAAGACCCGAAAGTCAATCATTTTGCAGGATTCTTTGCCGTATCTTGCCCCTCACGGTGCGTCATTTTTTTCAAGCGCCTTCTTCAGCGCTTCCTGAATCTGGGAGTTTTTTCCTTTTCCTCCATGGACGGCGTGTTCCGCCAGATACCGGCTCGACACGCGCTCCACCTCCTCCTTCAATTCCCGCGAGGACATGCGCACCGCGCCCTGCCCGATAACAATCAGCTGCTCGAGTGCATCCGAGGTCGCGACCGTGACATGGTATTTGCGCCCAAGCTCATGCGAAACCTTTTCAATATACATGTCCGCCGTCTCCGCCTCCTTCGTATAAACCACATGGATATTGTGGTATTTTACCACCTCGCCGGGATTGCCCTTGACACGGTACGCGTCAAATACCAGAATGATGCGGTATTTGGTGTAGCCCTGGTAATTGCACAGAATGTCCATCAGCCTGCCGCGCGCGGACTCCAGATTTTCCCCTGCCAGCCCGCTTAGCTCCTCCCACGCAAAAATCACATTGTAGCCATCCACAAGAAGATATTCCGGCAGGCGGTTTTCGGAAAGCTCCTTTTTTACCACCTCGACCGAGCGTTCGCCCGCCCTTTCCAAAGCCGCCTGCTCCTTCTTGCGCGCCTGCGCCATAGCGTCCTTGTTGCTTCCCGTTCCCTGCGCACCAAGGGCATTCGCCCCCACCGGGACGCGGCGTTTGATTTCCCCGAAAGTGCGGGTGAAAATTTCCTCCAATTCCTTATCCGCCGCGTAGGCTGCGCCGAGGGAGGCATCTTTTTTTGCGGTATCCTTTTTATTGCCGGAATATCCGGTGGCTTCCGCAATTCCCGCAACTTCACCGTTTGTATCAAACCCGGCATCCCTGGCTGTCCTCCCGGCTCTTACGCCCCCGGCAGCGCCCGCGCCATCCCACGCCTCATCCTCCCCCGCTCCACGCACCTTAAGCGCTTCCAAATGCATATAATCCGCCGCCTGCTGCCAAGGCACCAAAAACCCCGCCCCATGCGAGCAGAAAACCGAATCCGCGGAATTATCAAGATCCGCCTCCGGCTCATAGCCGATGGCATCCATCACCTCTTTCGTATTATGGCAGGGCAGATACCCCATCACCTGGCAGGAAAAGTGCCCCCGCCCGCGCGTGTACGCCGCAAACTCTGCCGCGTAGCCCTGCATCTTAGCAACCGGGGCGCTCCCGCAAAGCACCATTCCCTCCCCAAAAACCTCCGGCGTGCCGCATTTGCCGCACATGCGCTCCACATCCGTCATCGCCCTGCCAATCGCATCCGTCGGCAGCTCCATCCGAAACTCATAATAAGGCTCCAAAAGCACGTTCTTTGCGCACATCAGCCCGTGGCGCACCGCCCGGTAGGTCGCCTGCCGGAAATCCCCGCCCTCCGTGTGCTTGATATGTGCCCTCCCCGCAACAAGCGTAATCCTCATATCCGTAATCGGAGACCCGCTCAAAACCCCCAAATGCTCCCGCTCTGCCAGATGTGTCAGCACAAGGCGCTGCCAGTTTTTCTCAAGCATATCCTCCGGGCATGCCGTGCGAAAAACCAGTCCGCTCCCCGGCTCCCCCGGCTCCATCAAAAGATGCACCTCCGCATAATGCCTTAACGGCTCGTAATGCCCCATCCCAAGAACAGGCTTTGCAATCGTCTCCCGGTATAAAATGCTTCCCGCGTCAAAACCCACCGCAACGCCAAAACGCTCCCTGATTTTTTCTGCAAACACCTCAATCTGCACCTGCCCCATCAGCTGCACATGGATTTCCTGCAGCAGCGGCACATAGCGGATATGCAGCAGCGGCTCCTCCTCCGCCAGCTCACGCAGGTGCTTTCGCATTACAATCACATCACAGCCCTCCGGCAAAATGGCGCGGTAAGTCATAACCGGCATCATGACCGGGGCAGCCTCTTTTTCCTGCGCGCCAAGCCCCTGCCCCGCACAGGTTGCGCTAAGCCCGGTTACGGCGCAGACTTCCCCCGCCGATACGGTTTCCGCCGTCTTAAACTTCGCCCCATTATACAGGCGGATTTGGTCAATCTTTTCCGTGACAGAATCCCCGTACTCCACACTCTGGCGCACACCAAGGCTTCCCCCGGTAATCTTCATCCAGGTCAGGCGTTTGCCCTGCCCGTCCCTCTCAATTTTATAAACCTTCGCGCCAAACGCTTCCGGGTACTTCTTTTCAGCACAATACCGCTCCATCCCGGAAAGCAGCTCCTCCACCCCCGAAAGCTTTAACGCCGAGCCAAAATAAACCGGAAAAACCTTCCGCTGCGCCACTGCCTTTGCAATTTCCCCATCCGCAAGGCTGCCCTGCTCCATATAAGCATCCAGAAGCTCCTCCGAGCACACCGCCAGCTCCTCGCAGAATTTCTCATTGTCTTTCTCCGTAAAATCCACGCATTCTTCCGCAAGCCTTGCCTTTAAATTGATGATGCGCGCCGCTTTATCCGCCCCCGCAAGGTCCATTTTATTGACAAAAAGGAAGGTCGGAACCCTGTAATGTGCCAGAAGCTTCCAAAGGGTCTGCGTATGTGCCTGCACGCCGTCCGTGCCGCTAATGACCAGCACCGCATAATCAAGCACCGAAAGGCTCCGCTCCATCTCCGCCGAAAAATCCACATGCCCTGGCGTATCCAGTAAAATCAGCTCCAATTCCCCAAAGACAAGCCTTGCCTGTTTTAAATAAATGGTAATGCCCCGCTCCCTCTCCTGTATGTCCGTGTCCAAAAAAGCATCCCTGTGGTCAACGCGCCCAAGCTTTCTTATGCTGCCTGCTTGATATAAAAAAGCCTCCGACAGGGTTGTTTTCCCGGCATCCACATGCGCAAGTATCCCGGTTACAATCTTTTTCATCACAATCCCCATTCCTGCCAAAACACTATGCCCGTCATGCCTGGTATGCCCGTCTTTCCCGCTCTAGCTCCGCATATAGCCGCAGCACGTTCCAGTTCGCATTCGCCGCGGTCAGCACCGCCTTGAAATCCACCTGCACTGCCGCCTTCTTTAGCGCCGCAAGCAGCTTGTCCAGCTGCCCATCCGAAAGCCCGCATATCAAAATCATGCTTTCCTTCACCGGTCCCCCCTGGTAGAGTTCTTCCTCCCCGCCCATCTGCACGCTCTCGGCAAGGCTTTCTGTTTTCTTTTCTGCAAGCACGCCAATCCTCTGCCGGTATAAAAATACCGGAACCGCCTCCACGCGCAGCTTTAAACCGCCCGCCGCCCTTTTTATTTTCGCAAGCTCCTCCGCCTGCACGCCAAATACCAATAATTTTACCATAGGAAGCAACATCCTTTCCCGAACAAAACCAATCAACAAATTTTCTTTTTCACGCCATTTTGCCCGCGGCATCCGGCGCATTCTTTTTCGTATTATAGCAATTCCGAAAGATAATGTAAAGTGCAGAAAAACTTATCAAAATCTTAAGTATTTTCCCTCTATGCACGGCGGAAGAAATATGGTATAATCTGCGGGTGAGCCATGCAGGCTGTCAAAATTCCTGATTTTCATGGCTTTCCATGCAAAAATTCATGAATAATCTGTGAAACTGCTTTATCATTTTCACAAAATCGTGTAAGATAACATGGAATGAACGCATGGGAAAATCATATTCCATGCTGCCGCAGATTGTAAAAATTGTCCGCGGGACTCACATCTGCAATTTTTTCGCAAAGAAATGGAGGAAATGAAATGGGAAACCAGAAGAACCAGATACCGGCAGAAAGCGCTGCCGAGAAAAAAATGACAAAATATGACCGTAAAATGCAGGCCAGAAAAGAGGCAGAAGCGCGCGAAAAGCGACAGGCACTGATTACCCGCGTCACAGCGGTAATTGTGCTCGCGCTGATTATCGTTATTGCCATCGCCGTTCCGGTCACAAAGCGCATCAGCGCAAAAGGGGAATACATCCGCGTCGGAAACCATTCCCTCTCAAAAATTGACTATGACTTTTATTATGGGTACGGCGTAAACTCCTACCTTTCCACTTACTCCTACATCCTGCCTTACCTTGGCCTGGATACAACAAAAAGCTTTGACTCCCAAAGCTTTGACGATACGACGACCTGGCAGCAATATTTTGACCAGATGACGGTCTCCAATATAAGCCAGTATCTCGCGCTGTGCGATGACGCGGAAAAATCCGGTTTTTCATATGACATCTCAGAGGATTACGATGAATTTTACTCGTCTTTAACCGCAGGCGCAACCGAGCAGGGCGTTTCCTTAAAAAGCTATTTAAAAAGCATGTTCGGCACCTACGCGACGAAGTCTTCCCTGAAGGATTCGGTCACCACCTTTTTGACCGCGCAGGCATATTATGCACATCTTTTGGAGGAAAATAAGCCGAACGAAATTGAAGTAAGCGAGTATTACACCGAAAACAAGAGAGATTACGACAGTGTCCATTTCTCCGTTTTTGATTTGCAGGCGGACATCCCGGAGGACGCGACCGACGAGCAGAAGGAAGCCGCCCTTGCAGAAGCAAAGACAAAGGCGGATGAATTTATTTCCCGCTACCAGGCAGGCGAGGATTTCCTGGCTCTGTGCAGAGCTTACGCAACGCAAGCACAGGCGGAGACCTACGCGGCAGAGGACGCGTCCGCGTACCAGACTTCCACTTACGCAAACATGCATTCCGCTTACCGCGACTGGCTCTTTGACGAGGCGCGCACGCCGGATGAAATCACTGCCATCGAGGACAGCACGGCATACCACATCGTCCTTTTTAACCTGAGGGAGAAACCGGATACGGCCGATGATACGATTTCCAACACAATTTCGTCCGAGAAAGTGCGCACCTATGTGAGCGGGCTCACGGAAAGCGGCTATGACTTAAACGATGAAAAGAATCATCTGAATTTAAAGGACATCGCAGCAAACGACGAGGACAACACGGACAACGAAGACAATTCCAACAATGAGGGGGAAGGCGGCACGGAGCAGGACGGGGATTCTGATGGTGCAGGCGATGACGGCAATGCGGACGGCAATTCCGATGATTCCGACGCAAATTCCTAAGATATCACATCCAGCCGGCACAGGGACGAGTTCCAAAAAAACGGAGCATTCCTCTAATTACAGAGGGCGGGAAACCGCCCTCTTTTTATGCGCAGGGGACACGGATGGAAACGGGCTGCCTTAGAGCACCATCTCCCATTCCATATCCGATGCCAGGTAAAACTTCGTATAACACGGCTGGTTATAGCAATTATTCTGCCATGCCACCCCTGTGCGGTACATCGTATCATGCATCAGCGTAAAAAGCTTGTGCGTTGTCACCTCATCCGCAAAATAAATCCGTATTGCCCCCTCGTCCGCGCGCCGATACAAAATCTCCTCCCGCCAGTCCCCGAGAATATCCGCAACCAGGCAGGGATTGCCCTTTGTCCCGTTGTTCGTGCGCACTTCCTTTGGTACAAGCATTGTCCCGTGCGTCAGGTCGTTCACAATCCCTTCGTGCGCCCCGCCCACATAATCCGCGCCGTCGATAAACTGCGTGGAAAGGTCGGCGGCATAGCGGACGGACTGGTTTGTGCCCGGTGCGGGCATGGAAAGAGGATTCCCCTTGCAGTCAAAGACCTCATTCACGAAGCACTGTAAGCCCCGCACCTTCGGCGCGATATCACCGACCATACAGCGCCCCAAATCGCGCGGCACATATGTTCCCCAGAGCACCTCCCCGGTCTGCGCGTCGCAGAGCGCGTAACCGTATGGTGCCTCTGCTGCGCCTTCAAAAACATGGAAAATCTCATAGCCCGGCCGGTCCGGGTCAATCTTTGCGACATGGATGGCATCGCCGTGCCCGAGCTTTGCCTGCCTCCCATCCGGAAGCAGCCCGAAGGAGGAATATTTCAGACTCCCATCATGGTCAATCACCGCAGCGCCATAAATAATCTCCTGGAACCCATCCCCGTCAATATCCGCCGTGGCAAGGCTGTGGTTGCCCTGCCCGGCAAGTGTGCCGTAGTCCGCATCCGTTCCCCTGCCTGCGTGCGGATGGTCATGGAATGGATTTTTCATCGGCACAAAACCGGAATCCACAAGGAACCTCTCCTCATGCCGCCCGTTTTTAAAATCATAGGCAGCGATGCAGGCGCGCGTGTAGTAGCCCCGGCACACGATAAGCGATGGGTGTTCCCCGTCCAGATAGGCAACGCCGGATAAAAACCGGTCCACACGGTTGCACGGTTCTATGCGCTCCATCGCGTAATCCCCCCAACGCAGCCCGTCATCAACGCGCGGAAACGGAAAATCAATGGTCTGCGCCTCCCTCCCGTCGCCATAAAACATAGTCAGGAATTCAGAACCTTTGTACACAAAGCCCTCAAACTCCCACAGTTTATTTTTCTGGCTGCGGGACGGTGCATATTCGCGGATAAAATAATCCACAAGGCATCCGGCATCTTTTCGGGAGAGCGGGTATGTTTTAGCAGGAGGGATACCAAAGCATTCCTCCAGTGTCTTTGGCCACTCGCCCCGCTTTACCTCCTCATAATTCTGCCATTCCATAAATACGCAAATCAGATGCTCCCGGTAATCCTGCGCACTGCACACATAGTTGTCCATATGGGATACGCCAGCCGCCACCGCCTGCTGCGGCAGCGTGATATAATGCCAGCGCATCCTCCTGCCGTTTATGTACACGTCCTCATCCGTCTGCCCGGCTTCCATTTTGCCTGCATCCAAATCCGGACAGCTCTCTTTTTTCTCTGCTCCGGCTTGCCTTGTATTTTTTTCTCCCTCCTCTGCCACCGGGCGCAGCACCCTCGTCCCCGGCGCAGTCTTTACCGAAATTTCCGCCTTCCCGTCCCCGTCAAAGTCAAACACCATAAACTGCGTATAGTGCGCGCCGGCACGAATGTTTTGCCCCATGTCAATCCGCCACAGCAGCGTTCCGTCAAATTTGTAGCAATCCAGGATGCAGTGGCCGGTATAACCCTTCTGCGATACATCCTTTGAATTATCCGGGTCCCATTTGACAATATACTCATAATCCCCATCCCCGTCCACATCGCCGACACTCATATCATTCGCATGGTAGGAAAACACCTCCCCCGCCGGGGTCACGCCGCCCTGCGGACGGCAAATCGGGATATCGTAATAATTCCCGCCGGAAGCAAATGCCCGCACTTTCTCAGAATGAAGCAGCGCTGCCTGCCAAAAATGTCCGGCAGTGCCCGCAGCATCAAACGCATCCTTCCCCGTCGCTTCCTCCCCTGCCGAAAAGCCGTTGCCACCGGACTTTGTGCCTTCCGTCACGGCGCGCACCTCATACACATCCTCCATCGTACCGCACACATCCAGATAATTCGTGCTTTCGCGCACCGTGTCAATCACTTTGCCGTTTTTTATAACCTCAAAATCCGTTCCCGCAAGCCCCGTTTTGGTGTGCCCGGTAACCTCCGGGCGCATCAGCCTCCAGGACAAAAAAATCCCCCCGTCCGTGCGCATTGCCACCAACCCACGGTTTAACCGCTCCAGCTGCTCATGAAAAACACGCCCGATGGGTGTCTTTAAGCTCCCGCAAAGCGTTTCCTTCCCCGCTGTATCCACAATTGCCAGACGAAAATAATGCGGGATATGGGTTGACCTCCCATAACAAAACTGTGTATGATTCCCGCAATAAACACATCGGTACTGCATATCCGGCGTATCCCGGTCCGACCAGTATAATTTATAATATATCCCAACCTCCGGATATGCATTCCATGAGAGCACAATCCGTTCCTTAGAAAGCTCTTTAACATGAAAGCCTGCCTGCCATTGCTCTTCTCCCATAACCTCATCCCCCTTTTTTCCCCATGCTTGCCCCATAGCACTACATCCTCCTTTTTTCCGTCAAAATACCGCAATGCGCCGCCATCCTGTGGTAAGGATGGCGGCGCTGATATTATTTATGATTCATCAATGATTCCCTCATTCTGGGTTACATATTCCCTCCAGAACGCGTCAAAATCACACGGTTTTCCAAAGAAATACCCCTGGATATAATCCGGATTCATCTCGCGGATGCGGTTGAGCTCCTCCTGCGTCTCAATCCCCTCGATGCAAAGCTTCAGCGCAATGCTGTGTGTCATATCAACCATATGGCGCAGCAGGTTGTACTCATAGGCATTCTGCAGCGCCTTCATCGTAAAGGAGCGGTCAATCTTAATCGTACTCGGCTTTACGTTGTAAAGATAATGGAAATTCGAATACCCCGTTCCAAAATCATCAAGCGCCAACGGGATGCCATGCTGCTGTAAGCCGTCACAAAAGCCTATGAATTTCTCATCCGACTCAAGGAAGCCGCTCTCCGTAAGCTCCACAATAACCGAACCCGGCCTAAGGCCATACCTGCGCTCCCCTTCCACGAGTTCTTTTAAAACATCACTCTTTAACACCTGCACATAGGAAACATTGACCGAAACACGGAAATCCGGTATAAACTTCTGGATGCGGCTGCACGCCTCCATCGCCTTGTGCATGACAAAACGCCCGACCGGAATAATCAGACCGCTTTCCTCCAAAAGAGGGATGAACTCCGTCGGAGGCACCGGTCCGGTCTCCTCCGTATCAAAGCGGAGCAATGTCTCCGCGCTGAACACACTTTGCTGGTCAATATGTACAATCGGCTGAAAATTTGCGGTAAACCCTCTGCAGTCCTCGTTGACCGCCTTGCGCAGCCGCTTTAGGAGCGCGCGTTTTCTCTGGAAGCGCTCATAATCCTCCGGCTCAAAGAGATAGATTTTATTTTTCTCACCGTTTTTCGCCTCATTTAACGCGAACTCGGACAGCTTCATAATATTGCTGTATGACGGCTTCTCCAAATCCTTAAAATCCAGGGTTCCCGCAGATATCGTGAAAAAACTGTCGTAGCAGCTCCCCTCGATAAAACGCTGAATCTCCCCGCGGATATCATTGTAAAGCACCACCGCATTCTGCCGGTCACATGGCGTAAAGTCCAGGACTGCGAACTCATCCGCCACAACGCGGTAAAGCTTCTGCCCCGGCCGTAACACATGCTCAATACACTCCGCCGTTTTGCGCAGAATCATATTGCCGTACTCCATACCGCGGTTTTCATTGATTTCTTTGAAATTGTCAATGCCAACGCGCAGGAAAAAACCACACACCGGCTCTTCCAAATGCTCCGCAATCTCCGCCCTCATGCTAGTCTCACCCAAAAGCCCGGTGATATTGTCCGCTTTCTGGCTCGTTCCAATTTCATTGATGCAGCCGACCAGGAACTTTGGCTCCCCGTCCTCATCCTTTAAGACACTGCCGCGGCAGTTAATCCAGATTGCCTTGCCCTCCTGATCCACCCAACGGTACTGCATATTATGGAAATGCTTCTCCTTGCGCCGAATCTGCGCAATCTCTGCGTTCAGCGCCGAAAAGTCAGCAGAATATACCAGTTTTTCAAGCTCCTGCACCACATTGTGAAAACAATTCTGTTTTAACGGAAACCGCTCCAATGCATTTGAGGAAATACAGTAACAATCCCCCGGCATATCATAGAAATACAAATAGTCATCCATACTCGGTGTCAAAATATCAATGAATTGCTGGAATTTCTCAACCGATAACCCTTCTTTTCCCTCCTGCACCAAGCTTTCCCCCTTCCTGCACATACTCAGGGTGTTCCTGGTACTATGCCTTTTTTCTATTATACGTCAAATCGCCGGATTTTTCAATGGATTTCGGGAAATTTTTATGAAATTTGCATGATAATTATCTTTACTTTCCCCTGACAATATAAATTTTGTTCTGCCCTTTCGCCAATACAGTGTCCGGGGCGCGTGCTGCAAAGCAGCCATTTTCCATCCGCGCGCCTGTGCAAAAAAAAACTGCCGGATACCAAATCCGGCAGTTTTTCCCACATATCATTACTTTCTCAGACCGAGACGGGCAATCAGGTTACGGTAAGACTCAAGGTCGTTCTTCTTCAAATATGCAAGAAGCCCCCTTCTCTGACCTACCATCTTAAGCAGACCGCGTCTGGAATGATGGTCCTTGTGATTGTTCGCAAGATGCTCATTGAGCTCGTTAATCCTCTCGGTGAGGATGGCAATCTGAACCTCCGGAGAACCTGTGTCCCCTTCCTTCCTGCCGTAAGCTGCAATAATTTCTGCTTTCTTTTCCTTGCTAATCATGATAAAATCCTCCTGTTTTATAAAATCGCCGGATACTAAGAAAACGGTCGGAGTGTCCGTGCTCCGGGTATCGGCTGCATAGCTGCGTTTCTTAGTATAGCACAGGGCACGCGCCTTGTAAAGAGTTTTTTTGAAGGAAACCATCGCAGGCGCACAGGGAAAAATGATGTGCCCGGAACCTGCTTTTTGTGCACGGCAAAGTCGTTTCCCACAAAAGCAGGTTCCAGGCACATCTTAATTCCTCCATGCGTCCGCTATGTAATAAAATTACTTCGCCTCAATATTCGGAACCTTCGCTTCTTTGCCCTTAATCGCGTTGATGAGCATAAACGCAAAAATAAGGATAAAGCAAAATCCGATTAAGTCACGGGAGATGTCGATAATCTGGTCAAACACCTTGTACGTCGTGCGAATCCCGTTGTTGAAGGAGGACTGCGCCGCAGAGAACCATCCGAGAACCGACCTTAAAATCGTGTAGAGCAGGTCAACAAGATAGCCAAGGAAGCCAAATTTCAATGCCGTCTTCGTCGTATTCCTCACAGTGTCATCGAAATCAAACATAAATACAATCACGGTAAACGCAATCGTCACCCATGTCATCGACCCACGGTACAGGGCATAGCCAAATAACACCGCCATGCTTGCAAGAAGGTTGGTCGGAACGCCAAAGTTCTTTTTTGTTAAATAATTCATAATTTAGTCCCCTTTTCTGGATTATTTTTTTGAACCTCTTATACTTTAATATAATCATCCGGAAATTGCAATAGGCAGGTTACATTTTTTTTAATTATTTTTCATTTTTCCTTTAGAATTGCCCTTTTTCCTGTAAAATTTACTCTTTTGGAGCACCTTTTATGTTATTCTGCCCTGCCGCAAAATATGCGCGGCAATTTTCCTTGTCTTTTGCAACCTGGCGCCGCAGTTGTTCTGCGTCCGCAAATTTTCTCTCCCCGCGCGAAAAATGCAAAAACTCCGTCCTCACATGTTTCCCGTAACAATCCCCCGCATAGTCCAACAGGCAGGTCTCCACCCACGCCCGGTTCCCCTCCCCGAAGGTCGGGCGCACGCCGACATTTGTCACGCCGCAAAACACGCCGTCCGGCAAAATCGTTTTTGTCATATAGACCCCGTTTGGCGGAAGAAGCTTTTCTTCCGGCGGTACCAGGTTAAGTGTCGGAAAACCAAGCGTCCTGCCAAGCCCACGCCCATGCATGACGGTACCCGCCACATGGTAATTTGCGCCAAGCATTGCTGCCGCTTCTTCCATATTGCCCGCCTCAATCTGCTCACGGATGCGGGTGGAGCTGACCGCCTCCCCGGCGTAATGCACCCTTTCACAGACGGCAAGGCCGTACCCGAAATCCTCTGCATGGCGCGCAAGCATCCCCGCATCCCCGCGGCGGTTGTGCCCGAAGCGGTTATCTTCCCCGACCGCAATAAATTTCGCGTTCAGCTGCCCTGCCAGGATATCCTTGATAAAATCCTCCGCTTCCATCGCGCTCGTTTCGCCCGTAAACGGGTATGCCACAAGGACATCCACACCGCATCCGGCGAGAACCGCCTTTTTTTCCTCCTCCGTGTAAATCAGCTTTAAGCCGCCGTCAAAAAACATTCCCGGATGGAAACTAAAGGTGAACACAACACTCTTACCGCCGTTTTTTTGCTTTTCCTGTGCAAGCCTGCCAAGGAGCAGGCGGTGCCCTACATGTACCCCGTCAAATTTTCCAATTGTCACACATGTATTTTGTAAGGAAAAATCCCTTGCACGAATATATTCCATCTTGCTCTCCATTATGCACATCCTTAACGCGCATCCCGAAAATGCTTTTTAGCGCGGCATTTCGCGCGGCAAAAACATTTTCACGCTGCGGTAGATATTCTGCGTTTCGTCGTAGCGGTACAATGCCAGAAAACGCCCGGCGCTGTCATAGACGCGAAACCATGCGTTTTCCTGCCCGCACGCCGCTGCAACGCCATTTTCCGGTCTTTTTTCCGTCTTTTCCCCTATCGAATCCCCGCACATGATAACATCGCCCGGTTCCAGTTTATTCCCATTGTACAGACTCCCGTCTGCTCCCTTTCTCATCGTAAGCGCCGGATAGTGCAAAAACAGCCGGTCGGTCGGCATAAGGATTTCCGCAAGTCTCCCTGCCGCGCAGATTTCCTCAATCTGCGCAAGGGTGTGGGCATCTTCCTCCAAAAACGAACTCACCCGCGTGCGCTTTAGGCTCTTCATGCAGCCCCCGCAGCCAAGCTTTTTCCCCACATCCTCACATAGGGTGCGGATGTACGTCCCTTTGCTGCATGACACGCGGAACCGGATGGTCTTTTCCGCCCATTCATCCGCAAACGCCTCCAAAATCTCTATCGAGTAAATGGTGACCAGGCGCGGGGCGCGCTCCACTGTCTTTCCTTCCCTTGCAAGCTCGTAAAGCTTCTTCCCGTTTACCTTAAGCGCCGAGTACATCGGCGGCACCTGCTCGTAGGTTCCAAGAAAAGAGCGCAGCGCTTCGCACGCCTCCTCCTTCCCCACCGTCACATCCTGTCTTCTTAATACTTTCCCGGTGATGTCCTGCGTGTCCGTCTCCACGCCAAAAAGGAGCACTGCCTCGTACTCCTTTTCCTTGTCAAGCAAAAGCTCACACGCTTTTGTTGCCGAACCGATACAGACGGGAAGCACCCCTTGCGCATCCGGGTCAAGCGTCCCGGTATGCCCGATGCGGCGCTCACGCAGAATCCCGCGCAGCTTCGCCACCACATCAAACGAGGTAAACCCCCGCTCCTTGTATACATTGATAATGCCGTCCATACTATTCCTCGTCGAGCTGGTGCGCAAGCCCGGCTAACAGGTTGTTGATTGCATCGTGCATAAAGCCGTGCACTTCATAGCCTGCTGCCTTCTTATGCCCGCCACCACCAAAAAATACCGCTGTCTTGCTTACGTCCACCCTGCCGTTGGAGCGCATGCTCACCTTAAGGCGCTGCGGCTGCGTCTCGTAGAGAAAGACTGCCACCTCAACGCCCCTCGTCACACGCAGCTGGTCGATGACACCGCTTAAATTGCCCGGCACAACACCGTACAGCCGCATGGTCTTGTAATTTAAGTACGACAGAATCACCCTGCCGTCAAGCACCAGCATGCTCTCCATCAGGCAACGCCCCAAAATCTGGTTCTCAAGATAGCTTTTTTCGTAAAACGTGCCATCGATGATTTTCGACGAATCAACCCCTTTGGATAGAAGCCGCCCCGCAATGCACATCGTCTGCTCGGTCGTGCACGAATGCTTAAACACCCCGGTATCGTGGACAATACCAAGATAGAGCGCCTGCGCCGCCGCCAGGGAAATATTTTCCTCGCGCATACAGGTAAACAGTACCTCGCAGGTCGAGCTGTAATCCGCGTGCAGCACAAGCTCATCCGTAAAATGCCCGCTGTTGCTGATATGATGGTCAAAGCAGAGCGTGCGTTTTGCACCTTTAAAATATTTCAGCGCTTCCCCCAGACGGTCCTCACTGCTGCAGTCCAACACAATAAAAAGGTCATACTGCTTTTTCTCCCCGAATTCCCAGACAGGTTTGCCTGAATTTTTCAGGAAGCAGAATTCCGGCGGGATATCCTTCATGTAAACCGTGATTTCCTTCTCAAAGGAAGGGTTAAAATTTCCCTGCAGATAGGTATACAGCCCAAGGCACGCCCCCACGCAGTCGCCATCCGGGCGGATATGCCCGGCGATGGCGATGGAATCTGCCTGTATGACGGCTTCTTCTAGTATGCGGCTCTCTGCCTCATTCCGATATTGGTACATACCGCATTGCTGCTGTCCTGGTACGGAATTTGCAAAACCCTGATTTTCAGAACTCATTCTCCCTACCTCTTCACTTTCATAAAAGCCCTGCCCCCTTAGAATTCCTCTAACTGGGCGCCCATATCTTCTTGCTCCTGTGCTTGCCCTGTTTCCTCATCTTCCGGCTGTTCCCGCAGATTCGCCGTGACATCGTCGATGAGTTTTGACATATTCACACCATACTCAATCGACTGGTCACCGATAAAGCGCAGTTCCGGCGTGTTGCGCAGATTTATCCTGCGCGCGAGCTCGCCGCGAAGGAACGGCGCGGCACTCTTTAAGCCCGCCATTGTTTCCTTCTGCGACTGCGCATCGCCGAGCACGCTGATATACACCTTTGCCGTCTTTAAATCCGGCGCAACCTCACAGGCAACCACCGAGGTCATCGGGTTGACGCGCGGATCTTTTAGCTCCTGCGATATCAGCACGCCAAGCTCTTTTTGAACCTCCTGGTTAATCCTTGTATTTTTAATGCTGTTTTTTCTCATTACCTTGGAACCTCCACCATCATATAGAATTCTACCTGGTCAAATTCCTGCAAGTCGTTGAACTTCTCAAAAACAAGACCACATTCATATCCGGTGGCAACCTCCTTCACATCATCCTTAAAGCGTTTTAACGACGCGAGCGCCCCGTCAAAAATCTGCACGCCATCGCGCGTAATCCTTGCCGAACAGCCCCTTACAATCTTGCCGTCAAGCACATAGGAGCCCGCGATGACACCAAGTCCCGACGCGCGGAATGTCTGGCGCACTTCCGCATGCCCGATGACCTGCTCCTCGAACATCGGGTCAAGCATACCCTTCATCGCCGCCTCGACATCCTCAATCGCATTGTAGATCACACGGTAAAGCCTGACATCGACTTTCTCGCGGTCCGCCGTGTCCTTCGCGGTATTGTCCAGACGCACATTGAAACCGATAATAATCGCGTTCGATGCGCTCGCGAGCGTAACGTCCGACTCATTGATTGCGCCGACGCCGCCGTGGATGATGCGGACTGCCACCTCCTCATTGCTGAGTTTTAGCAGGCTCTGCTTTACTGCCTCCACTGAGCCCTGCACATCCGCTTTCACAATCAGATTCAATTCCTTGATATTGCCCGCCTGAATCTGCGAGAACAAACCGTCAAGCGACAGCTTTGCCTTCGTGTCGGCAAGCAGCTTTTCCCTGCCCTGCGAAATAAACGCCTCGGCAATGTTCCTTGCTTCCTTCTCGTTGTTCGTCGCCATGAAAATCTCACCGGCCGCCGGAACATCGTTTAAGCCCAAAATCTCCACCGGTGTGGAAGGGGTTGCCTCCTTTACGCGCCTGCCCTTATCGTCAATCATGGCGCGGACTTTTCCGTAAGCGGAACCGATTGCCACGCAGTCGCCGACATGCAGCGTACCCTTCTGCACAAGGATGGTCGCCACCGGTCCCCTTCCCTTGTCAAGCTCCGCCTCAATCACAATACCGCGCGCATTGCGGTTCGGGTTTGCCTTTAGCTCACACATCTCCGCCGTTAAGAGAATCATCTCAAGCAGCTGCTCAAGGCCTTCCTTTGTGTGCGCGGAAACCGGAACGAAAATCGTGTCGCCGCCCCAGTCTTCTGCCACGAGCTCATGCTCGGTCAGCTCCTGCTTTACGCGCTCGATGTTCGCGCTCGGCTTATCAATCTTGTTCACCGCCACGATAATCTGCACACCTGCCGCCTTTGCATGGTTGATTGCCTCGACGGTCTGCGGCATAACGCCGTCGTCCGCCGCCACCACGAGAATGGCAATGTCCGTGGACTGTGCGCCCCTCATACGCATGGAGGTAAACGCCTCGTGTCCAGGCGTATCAAGGAAGGTAATCTGCTCCCCATTCTTCTCCACGGTGTAAGCACCAATATGCTGTGTGATACCGCCCGCTTCCTTCGCCGTGACATTCGTCTCACGGATGGCATCGAGCAGGGAGGTCTTGCCGTGGTCAACATGCCCCATAACGCAGACAACCGGCGGACGCTTCTCCATCAGGGATTCGTCCTCCTCCGCTTCCTTTAAAAGCTCCTCGACCACATTGACTTTTACTTCCTTCTCCGCAATGCAGTTAAACCCAAGCGCAATTTCCTCCGCCTCTTCAAAAGGGATTTCCTGGTTGATGGAAACCATTTTCCCTTCAAGGAAAAGTTTCTTTACAAGCGCTGCAGGTGCCTGCTTCATCTTATCCGCAAGCTCCTTGATGGTTACGACTTCCGGCAGGATAATGGTCTTAATCTCATCCGCCTTCTCCTGCGCCGTCTGCTGTGGCTTCGGCTTAATGAACGCGCCCTTGCGGTTCGGGTCCTTCTTGCTCTTTGCTGCGCCATCCTCCATATCACGGTCGCGCCCGCGATCGCGGTTCTTATCCCGGCTGCGGTCATTGAATGCTGCTGCGCGCTGTTCCTTGGTCAGCTCGTTTGCAAGGTCGGCCTTGATGCTGCTCTTTTCGCCGCCGCGGGCATCCCTGCTGCCGCGCCCATAGGAGCCTCTGTTGTTATTATATCCGGAATCCTTATCTCCATCCTTATTATATCCGCCGCGGCCACCCTGTGAGCGGTCGCCGTAGGAACCCTGCCTGCGGTCGCCGTACTGACCCTGGCTGCCCGGTCTTTGCTGGCCGTTCCTGCGCTCGCCATACTGGCCCTGTGGGCGGTCCCCGGTTCGTCTTTCGCCATACTGGCCTTGCGGGCGGTCTCCTTGTCTTCGGTCACCCTGCGGACGGTCCCCGGTTCTTGGCTGGGAATTCCTGCGCTCACCATACTGGCCCTGCCCGCGCTCAGATGGGCGGCGCTCACCATACTGCCCCTGTCCACGGTCGTTCGGACGGCGCTCGCCATTCCCGCCCTGTCCACGGTCATTCTGACGTCTTTCGCCGTTCCCGCCCTGCCCGCGGTCATTCTGGCGTCTTTCGCCGTTCCCGCCCTGTCCGCGGTCATTCTGACGTCTTTCGCCGTTTCCTCCATTGCCGCGGTCATTCTGGCGGCGCTCGCCGTTTCCTCCATTGCCACGGTCACGGTCGGCTCGGCGCTCGCCGTTTCCTCCATTGCCATTACCACGGTCACGCTCACGGTCAGCTCGGCGCTCACCATTTCCTCCCTGCGCTTTGTCGGACGGGCGTTTTTCCACGTTCCCCGCCTGCGCTTTGTCGGAATGCGGTTTTTCCGAATTCCCTCTGTCAGAATTCCCTTTTTCTGCACTCACCTTTTCGGAATGCGGCTTTTGCGCGTTCCCATTCCCACCCTGCTGTTTTTCACTGTTTCTGCCCTGCGGATGCTCTGCCGCTTTTTCTTTTTTCTCATTATTTTTTGAATACTCTGCCTGCACTGTCGTTTTCCTTTCCTGTGGCGTTTTTTCTTCTTTCTTTGGCTCAAAGTATTTTTTTACGATATCAATTTCCCTGTCCTCAATATTGCTGCTGGCCGTCTTTCCTTCAATTCCGTTCGCTGCCAGAGCCCCCTGGACATCCTTTGAGGATATCTCCCTGTTTATAGTCTGAGTCAGCACCTTTGCCAGCTCATGAATTCTCATTTTCGCCATTCTTACCTCCGTTCCTGCACTTCATGCAGCGCGAACCCTTTCCCATTCCTGCCTGACCAGGGTCCAAAAGCGTCCCGAGATGCTTTTGGACCGCTTTTGCCATCCCTTCATCCAAAATCGCAAGGGAAGCCCGAAACTCCTTCCCAATCCAGTGTCCCAGTGTATCCTTATCCGAAAAACAGCAAAAAGGCACATTGTAAAATTCACACATATTCCGGAACATTTTTTTTGTATTATCCGAGGCATCCTCCGCCACGATACACAAAAAAGCCCCGCCTCCCTTGATGGTCTTTTCCGTCATAAACTCACCGCTTGCGATACGTCCACCCTTTGCGGCAAGCCCAAGCATGGAATATATCTTCTTTTTTGCCGTAACCTGTTGTAACGCTTCCTCGTCAATCTCCATGAATATCCTTTAACCTGCCCTCCAATGCTTCATATACTTCTGCCGGAACCACGGTTTTCAGCGACCGCTCCAACCCCTTGTTTTTCCTTGCTTTTTCCAGACATTCCGGCGCGCTGCATATGTACGCGCCCCGCCCGTTTTTCTTTCCGGTCGCATCGATAAGAATCTCGTCCTCCGGCGTGTGGATGACACGCACAAGTTCTTTTTTATTTTTCATTTCGCCGCAGCCGATGCATTTGCGCATTGGTACTTTTTTTACTCCCGCCAAATTCCGTCACCTCACTTTTGCCCACCTTGGCACCCTAGCGGTTCTCGCCCTCTGCCGGGTATTCCTCGTCATAGTGTCCGGAATCTTCATCCGAATACTCGCCGTCGGAATAATCTCCGTCATAATCCTGCGCATACTCATCCTCGCCATAATCGTCATATGAGCCATTGTCACTGTAGGAATTGTCGTAATAGCCATCATCATTCCCGTCACTTTTGATATCAATCTTATATCCGGTCAGCCTTGCCGCAAGTCTTGCGTTCTGTCCTTCCCGCCCGATGGCAAGGGAGAGCTGATATCCCGGCACAATGACGCGCGCCGTCTTTTCCTCCTCGTCCACTTCCACGGAAACGACCTTTGCAGGGCTTAACGCGTTGCGGATTAAAATCGCCGGGTCATCGCTCCAGTTGACGATATCAATCTTTTCGCCGCGCAGCTCGTCAACAATCGCATTTACCCTCGCGCCGTTGACACCGACGCAGGCGCCGACCGGGTCAACATTCGGGTCGTTCGAGCTGACCGCCATCTTCGTCCTCGCACCCGCCTCACGGGAAATGCTGCGGATTTCGACAACCCCGTCCTTAACCTCGGTAACCTCCGCCTCAAAGAGACGCTTTACCAGCTCCGGATGTGTCCTTGAAACAGTGATTCTTGGTCCCTTCGTCGTGTCCTTTACTTCCACAACATAGAGCTTTACACGCTCGGTCGGGCGGAAATGCTCCCCGGCAATCTGCTCGTTCTTTGTGAGCACCGCGTCCACTTTCCCGAGGTTGATGCTGACGTTCTCACCGACATAGCGCTGCACAATCCCGGTTACAATATCCCTTTCCTTCTCGAAATACTGGCTGTAAAGTACCTTGCGCTCCTCCTCGCGGATTTTCTGCACAACTACCTGCTTTGCTTTCTGTGCCGCAATTCGTCCGAAATTCTTTGGCGTAACCTCAATGTTTACGATATCGCCGATTTCATATTTTTTCTTTGGGAATTTCTGCCTCGCCTCCTCGAGCGTAATCTGTAAGACCGAATCTTCCACTTCCTCAACAATCTCTTTTTCCGCATATACGCCGACCGCACCCGTGTCACGGTTAATCGTAACCTTAATGTTGTCCGATTTTCCGTACTGGTTCTTGCACGCAGCCAACAGCGAATTCTCAATCGCTTCAAGCAGGATATCCTTGCTGATGTCTTTCTCCTTCTCAATCTGGTTCAATGCTTCAATCAATTCTTTATTGCTGTCCATTTTTTTCACCTTTTCCTTTCTATGATGGATTATTTTGTTCTTTCTTGTGGCAGGAATCCGTTTTGTCAAAAATCAATGGCAAGGCGGATGATTGCGATGCTGTTTCTCTCTAAGCGCATTTCCTTTCCGTCCGGTGTTTCAAGCGTAACGCTCTCTTTGTCAAAGGAGCGCAAAATCCCCTCAAAATCCTTCTTTTTATCGACTGCGCGGAATAATTTCCCCTCCACGGCCTCCCCCATGCTGCGCACAAAATCCTTGTCTTTTTTTAACTGCCTGCCAAGCCCCGGTGAGCTCACCTCAAAAATATAGGAATCCGGGATAAAATCTTTCTCGTCAAGCAAATCGTTCATCCGGCGGCTTACCAGTTCACAGTCATTTACCGTTATGCCGCCCTCCTTGTCAATGTATGCCCTTAAATACCAGTTTCCTGCCTCTTTCACATACTCCACATCAACCAGTTCAAAACCATAGTCCGCAAGAATCGGTGAAATCATCTTCTCCGTCTGCTTTTCATATTCCTCCCGCTTTGTCATCTCTTCCTCGTTTCTGCGCCGTCCCCGGCACGGGTAATGCCCTTTATGTTCCCAGATGAAGCAGAAAACCTTGTTTCCCGCGCTCCAAAAACAAAGAGTGGACTTGCGTCCACTCCTTGCTCTAGCCTATCATCAAATCTTATTCATTATACTGCTTTTTTCCTCGAATGTCAAGAAGTTTTTTCAAATTTCCATCTGCTTTGTGTAGGATTACAATACATGTGTTACAACTGAATATTGAAAAAGCAGAGACACTGC
>CAJTUA010000012.1 GCA_910579615.1 uncultured Lachnospiraceae bacterium
AATGATTCAAAAGTTAAAGCACACGTTTGCCCTGTCTGACAAGGGCGCAAAGGATATGGTGGGGGCGTTTTTTGCCTGCATCCTGCACAACCTTTCCCTGATGGTTCCGGTGGTGCTGTTATATAACCTCATTGGTGACCTGTTGGATGGGGGCATCCCGGAAGGGAAAAGTACATTTTACATCGCAGGGCTTGCCATTGCCCTTGGACTCATTATGCTGACCTATTATATCCAGTACAACGCCACCTTTTTTGCCACCTATGTGGAGAGCGGCGTGCGCAGGCTTTCCCTTGCGGAGAAGCTGCGGAAGATCCCCCTGTCCTTTTTCGGAAAAAAAGATCTGTCCGACCTGACAACGGTTCTTATGACGGACTGTGCGACATTAGAGGGCGGATTATCCCATTGGGTGCCAGAATTTATAGGCTCGCTTATTTCCACCCTTTTGATTGCGGCAGGGCTTTTTGTCTTCGACTGGCGCATGGCGCTTGCCTCCCTGTGGGTGCTGCCTGTCTCCTTCGGAATTATACTGGCATCGGCGGGCATTATGCGGGTTCGGCAGGAAAAGGTGACGGAGGTGTCCATTGCGTGTTCAGACGGCATCCAGGAATGCCTGGAAACGCTGCGTGACCTGAAAGCAAACAATGCTGAAGATGGATACTTGAAAGGGCTGGATAAAAAAATAAAGGATGTGGAGAAGTATACAGTAATCGGCGAGCTTACCAATGCGGTATTCCATACCTGTGGGCGTATGGTGCTTAAAGTGGGTATCGCCACGACTGTGTTGGCGGGAGGTGTGCTGTTAGCAGATGGAAAGATTACCCTGCTCACGTTTTTTGCTTTTATGATTTTAGTTTCTCGCGTATATGACCCATTGATCGCTGCATTGGATAATTTAAGCGCAGTTATTATGATAAGGAATATCCAGTGCAGGCGGATGGATGAAATCTTAAGCCACCCGGAACAGGAAGGCATAAAGAAGCTGACAAACAGAGGATATGACATTATTTTTGACCATGTGGGATTTTCCTATAACAGCGGGGAAACGGTTTTAAAAGACGTGTCCTTTACTGCAAAGCAGGGGCAGGTCACTGCGCTGGTGGGGCCTTCCGGCGGCGGAAAGACAACGGTTTCCCGCCTTGCCTCAAGGTTCTGGGATATCCAGAAAGGGAAGATCTCGGTAGGCGGCATGGATATCTCGAAAATTGACCCGGAATCGCTGATGTCTCTTTATTCCATCGTGTTCCAGGATGTGACGCTGTTTAACAATACGGTTATGGAAAATATCCGCCTGGGGCGAAAGAATGCGACCGATGAAGAGGTGCTTGAAGCGGCGAGGCTTGCCAATGTGGATGAATTTGCTAAGAAGCTTCCCGATAAGTGGAATACCTTAATTGGTGAGAACGGCTGCGAGCTGTCCGGCGGGGAACGCCAGCGTATCTCGATTGCCAGGGCATTTCTGAAGGATGCCCCAATTGTCCTGTTGGACGAGGCGACGGCAAGCCTTGACGTGGAAAATGAGACGCTGATTCAGGAATCGTTGTCAAGGCTGATTGAGAATAAGACGGTCATGATTATTGCCCACCGTATGCGTACCGTTGCCGGGGCAGATCAGATTATCGTCCTTTCGGAAGGAACAGTGGCGGAGCAGGGCAGTTCTGATATGCTTTTGAAAAAGGATGGCATCTATGCCCGCATGGTGAAGCTCCAGACGCAGAGCCAGAATTGGGCGATGGAATAGTAAGGAAATGTGTGAAGTGTTTTTCGTGAAGAAAAGGCAGCTCCGATTTTTTAGAAGCTGCCTTTTTTGCTTTTTCGGCATAAAAACAGATTTTTAGCAACGCTTTTTATTTCGTGTAAACCCCTCAGGGGCAAAGTTAAAAAGTATTGGGGCAAAATTATATTGTGTCAAAGTTGGAACGGGAAACAATACAGAAGCGGGTGACGGGCAGGAAAATTAGATGGAATAAACGGTAAATGGGAGATTTATTTTAATTTCTCTGTAGTTTTTGACAAAAAATCTATAGTATATAGATGAGAGCGTATAAAAACGAAAGGGGGCAATGCCTTGACAGAAGACGAAAGCATTATCGAATTATTTTTTCAGCGTTCGGAACAGGCAATCCGGAAGCTGGATTTAAGCTATGGGAAAGTATGCCACAAAACGGCCTACAACATTCTGCACAGTATGCAGGACGCGGAGGAGTGCGTCAACGACGCCTATCTTGTAATGTGGAATGCCATCCCGCCAAAACGCCCGAATCCGCTTCTGACCTATTTGTGCAAAATTGTGCGCAACCTCTCCATCACGCGGTTCCATGCAAATACGGCGAAAAAGAGAAACAGCGCTTATGATGTTGTGTTGGAGGAATTGGATGATTGTCTTGCCAGTATCGCCACCGTTGAGACAGAAATGGAAACAAAGGAACTGACGGGAATGATTGAGGGGTTTCTGGAAACGCTGACGCAGGAAAACAGGGTGATTTTTATGCGGAGGTATTGGTTTTGCGATACCTATGTGGAGATTGCTAAGCGCGTCGGGCTGACAAAGAAGAATGTATCCGTCCGCCTGACCCGGATGCGCAAGCAGTTAAAGGAATATTTGGAAGAAAGAGAGGTATGGGTATGAAAGGAAAGGAATTTTCTGTGGCTTTGGGCGATGTCCGTGACGGGTATGTTGCGGAAGCGGCGGGTTACCAAAAGAGGACTGGAGGAGCAAAATGGATAAAGACAGGGATTGCGGCGGCGTGCCTATGTATGGCAGCAGGAGGGGTCAGCGCGTATTGTTATAAGCTTGAACACCCGTATCCGGTAAAAAATATGGTTTCGGAGCTTCTTGTTTCAAAGGAATTTTTAGAAGAATTCCGTATGGTTCTGAAAACTGGAAATATGGAAGAATCGGGAGAATTTGATAGGATTCCGCGTTGGGAGGACATGCAGATATACGAGCAATATTATGAAATCGATACAGAGGAACACTACTATACCGTGCGAAGCAGCAAAATTCCAAAAGAGCAGGTTGGTGCAAAATTGAAGAGTGTTACGGCGCGGGGGCAGGATGAGTATGCAGCGGCTGCCGGGGCGGATGGAGACCGATATCAGGATGCCGTTTTGTATGAAATTGCCGGGATTTTGCCGGAATGTGCGGTTGCTGTCCAGTATGGTGGAACGGATGTTTATTATTCCGCAGTAAATTCTTCATATCGCCCGGAAACCATCGGGGAATTTGTCACTGCGCTTGATTTACAAAATACATTGGTGTTTCACCGTGCGTATTATGATTATAAAAAGCCGATTTCCGGGGAGAATGTGACCATCTGTTTTGAAAATCTGGACAGTGCGAAAATCTGGGAGCTGCTCTTAGCAAACCCTGCGGCGGTCAATGAATATGACGAGCTTACGTTCCGGGAGGAGCGCGAAATTCTTGGTTTTTCGGTCAATGTGCCGATACTGGGATACCAGAATGTCAGTATTGCCGTGATGGAGAATGGATATGTTAAAACAAATGTTTTAGATACCGGGAAATTGTTTTGCATCGGGGAGGAGAATGCACAGGCATTGGTGGATTATGTGTTGAAGGAATGCGAGGGTTACGAGATGGTTTGGCCTGCGGCGGATGATGCATATGGCTATCCGGAGTGAAAAAATATTTTACTGCTTGACAAATGGCCTTCTACAAGTAACGATTTTTTGGTGGTAGGATAATAGGGGAATTCGGAAAAACAGCTTTGTTTTTGCAGGGCTGTTTTTTCGTATGCCAGACAGGATATTGGTGGAAAATAAATGGAAATTTTTCCTAACCGGCATGTTCTGAAAAGTAATTATGATTTTATTTCTATAAAATTAAAGCTACTTTATTTTGTGTTCAGTGGTAAAATTAAATTTTATAAATTGATTTTATATTTATAAAATTATTATTGAAAATTTAATTTAGTCATGGTATAATGTCCGCAGGGCATAGCAGGAAATGCATTTGCTTTTCGGATGATGCCAGAGATTCCATAGTTTTTTATGAGACTTATAGAAAGATAAGAGAGGAGAAAAAATATGACACAGGAGACAATATCGAAAATTGTAAAGGCAAGTGGCGTGCAGTCCGGCGAGCTGATTCTCATCCATTTTTGGGGGGAGGATTCCGAGAAGGGGACTGCAAACCGTTTCATGACCGCCGTCGCACAGCAGGGGGCAACGCCGATATTGCAGCAGCAGTCACGCAGCCTGAACCGGGAGATTTTTCTTGCGGCGGACGAAAACTGTTTTGGTGAAAAGTATTTTGAATTGTTTACAAAATTTGATGCAGTGCTTGATATTTTTACATATCAGCCGGTTATCCTTGGATATGAGATTGACAGGGAACATTTTGAACTCTACCGCAGGTATATGGCGCAGCTCTTTGAAAAACTGACTGCGTGCAAACGTTTTACGCAAATCCGCATTCCAACGGCAGCAAATGCGGAAGAATCCGGTCTTGAGCCACAGGATTATATGGAACGGATGGAGCGGGCTTATGATATTGATTACGATGCGCTCAAAGAGGCATGCGGGAAGGAGATGGAGCGTTTTTCGGGAATGGATGGAACGCGCCTGCTTTCCGGGGAGGATTGTGTGCTTAGTTTTGAACTGAAAGGAAGAACATGGCATATGGATACCGGGGATGGCGACCTGCCCTGCGGCGAAATTTATATTGCCCCGCAAGAAGAGAAGACACAGGGGAATGTCTGGTTTGAGACATTATACCTTGATGAGAAAAAATATAGGAATGTTGTGCTGGAAATCAAGGATGGGATGGTCTGCGGCAGCAGTGGGCCGGAGGTTGCAGAATTTTTTGTAAAACAGCCAAGGGAGAACCGGGTTGTCTGCGAGCTTGGATTTGGCATGAACAAAAATGTTACAAATTTGTGTGGATATACCGTTTTAGACGAAAAAATGTATGGTACATTCCACATTGCAGTTGGGGCGAACCATATGTTCGGTGGAAAAAATATGGCTTCCTGCCATATTGATTTTGTCGGACACGGTGAAATTATTTTTTGATGCTATTTTTTTGATGCAAAGTTTTGTAGGCAATGAAAGAATGGCACGGCGGTGAAAGGAGAGGAAACATGGATAAGCAGCAAAGTGAATTTATCCGATATCTGGATGAAAGGATTGCAGACTGCAACGAGCGCGCGAAGTCTCTCAGGGAGGAGGGGCGCGCGGACGAAGGGATTTTTGAAAATATCCGCACAAATGTTTATGAGATTTTTAAGACAGTTTTATCCGCTGCTGAAAAAACCTGTGGGGCAGGCAATTCTGCAAAATGGGATTTTTTCCTGCAAAAAACAGAACAAATCCCGGAAAATTGGAGAATTTCGTATGAAAAAGCCAAAGAACATGGGGATATAAAAAAGATGCATATCGAAAGTATCAAGTTGGAAACGGTTCAGGAAATCCGTGAGATGATTATGAAATCTTGAAAAGGAAATTTAAAAAATGAAATCTTGACGGAATTCTTTCGCGGCGCCGGCAAAAGCCGCAAGGACAAATCATGAAACACAAATGGAGGAGGAATTGCTATGACCGAAGCAGATGCAATCCGTTTATTCAAATGCCTGGCGGACAAGTCACGCTTACAGATTTTAAAATCCCTTTCGGTGGAGGATATGTATGTGGAGCGCCTCGCGAAACGGTTGGGGCTGAGCGCGCCGACCGTTTGTTTCCACCTGAAAAAGCTTTCGGATGCAGGTGCGGTAACATCCTATAAAAATCAGTATTATATGATGTACTCACTGAAAAAGGAAGTGTTCCAGACAAGTATTTTGGAGATTGTACAGCAGGAGTCGGACGAGGCACAGCTGCAAATACAAAGGGATGAGGAATACCGCCAAAAGGTGTTGGATGCTTTTTTTGAGTATGGGAAACTGAAGGCGATTCCTGCACAATTAAAAAAAGAACGTATTGTTTTGGAACATATTGCGAGGGCGTTCGAATGCGGGAGGATGTATTCGGAAAAGGAAGTAAATCTTATCCTTTCGGATTTTTATGATGATTTTTGTACAATCCGCAGGGATATGGTTCAGGAAGGGATTTTGGGCAGAAGCAGTGTAGGGTACTGGAAGATGGGGGATGGTGTGTAAGGGCGGCAAAAAACAAAAGCTTGTAATTGTATTTGTGTGAAACAAATTCTTGTTCATGGACCAGGCTTTTCGTCATCATCGCAGGCCGAACATTCCGAAGGCATCTTTCTTGTTGGCAACTATAGTACAGTTGCCGTTATGGTGACCGTAAAAAGCAGAAGGGCGATGGGACGTTTTCAAAAAAGGGCATTTCATTGTAAATGGCGGCGGACGGATATTTTAAGAAAATGGCAATCGGATAGGGTGGAGCTTGTATGTGCTGGTGGTTTGTGGTAAAATAATGGCGTTGAACAATTCGGCAAACCAAAGACTGCGAAATTTTATGAGGGCAACAGTCAAAAACCACAGGAGGGGCATACAGATGAGTATTTATATAATCCCGCTGAAATTTAAAGCAGGTGCGTTCCGGTACAGCGAACTGGAACTGATTCCTGGCAAAGAAGATGGGAGTTTGGAACTCGATTACAATGCCGAATATCGGATGCTGACATACCGTGTGCCGATGTACGAAAATAAGGCGAGGATATACACGGTTCCAGAAGAACAAATGCCAGACGGGCTCACCGCCGTGTACGGCGGCAGCGGCGAACTTGATAAAGTCGAGCTTGCCGGGGCAGGGCACGCAAGCCTGATATATCTCCGGTTCAAAAATATCGAAGCATCAAAGAAGGGCGTCTTGGAATTCGTTAAGGAGCAGGCGGATAGGATGTCCGCCGAGATAATCGGCAAAAAGCAAAAACTCGCACGGCTGTTTTTTGGAAAATTTTATGACGGGGAGGCGGTTGAAATTGCCGTTAAGACCGCTACGGAGGAAGAAATGAAAGCGGTCATTGACAAGTATGGCGGAAAACCGGATGCCGCTGACAACAGCGGAAATTATCCCGTTAAGAACATGATAATGCTCGACTGTGAACCGCTTGGCGTCATGCTGATGTGTACCAACAGATTCTTCCAAAGCAAGCTGTTTGGCCTGGCATCAGAGGCGGTCGAGAAACGGATAAAGAGCCGCATTCTCAATAAAATTGACAAAACCGATGACTTTGAGTTTCTCTCGGAAGAATGTGATTGAACCCGGAGGAGCTTTTGTCCGGTACATTTATGGAAATGGAAAAAGATATTGCTGAAAAGCCAAGAACAGGAGGATGCTGCCATGTACGATTTAAAACCATATATAAAAACGATTGAGGATGTGATTGAAAAAGGACCATACAAGGACAATTGGGAATCCCTGTCGGAGTACGAGGTTCCCAGATGGTTTAAAAAATCAAAATTCGGAATTTTCATCCACTGGGGAATATACAGTGTTCCGGCATTTGGAAGCGAGTGGTATTCAAGGAATATGTACATTCAGGGTTCTCCTGAATACGAGCACCACCGGGAAAAATATGGCAAACATACCGAATTTGGGTATAAAGATTTTATCCCGATGTTCCGGGCGGAAAAATTTGACGCTGACAAATGGGCGGGGCTTTTTGAAAGGGCGGGGGCAAAATATGTAGTTCCCGTGGCGGAGCATCACGACGGTTTCCAGATGTATAAAAGTGAAATCTCAAGGTGGAACGCTTTTGAAATGGGTCCGAAAAGAGATGTATTGGGGGAATTAAAAGCAAGCGTCGAAAAGAAGGGGATGCGGATTGGCGCGTCCTCCCACCGGATAGAACATTGGTTTTTTATGGGGCACGGCAGGGAGTTTGAGAGCGATATCAAAGAACCGATGGAAAGAGGGGATTTTTACTGGCCTGCCATGCCGGAACAAAACCATCATGATTTGTTCAGCAAGCCGGAGCCTTCCCGTGAATACATTGAGGACTGGTTGGTCAGAACATGTGAAATCATTGATTGTTACAGACCGAAAGTGTTGTATTTTGACTGGTGGATACAGCACAGTTCATTGAAAAAATATCTTCAGAAGCTGGCGGCATATTATTATAACAGAGCCGCCGAGTGGGGGGAGGAGGTTGTTATATGCTATAAGCATGATGCGTTTTTGTTTGGCAGCGCAGTCCCGGATGTGGAGCGGGGGCAGTTTGCGGATATGAAGGCATATACATGGCAGACGGATACGGCTGTCGCGTATAATTCATGGTGTTATACTGAAAACAATGTCTATAAAAGCGCAGAGGGGCTGATACAGGACATGGTGGACATTGTCAGCAAGAACGGTAACCTTCTGCTGAATGTCGGTCCGAGGGCGGATGGCACAATTTCTTGGGAAGACGAGAAGGTGCTGACGGAGATTGGGGACTGGCTTGCGGTAAACGGGGAGGCAATCTATGATTCGTCTGTCTGGAGAATATACGGCGAAGGACCTACGCAGGTGGTTGAGGGGCAGTTTTCTGACGGGATAGCAAAGAATTTTACATCAAAAGATTTCCGGTTTACAAAGGCACATGGAAACCTTTATGCCATCGCGCTGAAAGCCGACGAAAAAGGCGAATACTGCATCAAAAGCCTGGGGATACATGATGCATCAAGGAAAGCAGATTTTGGCGGGATTATTGATGATATCAGCGTACTGGGGCATGACGGGGAGGTAGAGTTTGAGCGCACCGAGGCGGGGCTTGTTATCCGCACGGACTGCTACAGCGGCAAGCCTTTGACTTTCCGAATCAAAATAAGATAGAGGGAATATTAAAGGAAAGTCTGATTCCGCAAAGGAGATTTTTTTGTTAAGATTCTTTGAACTGATTTATTTGCGGCAGCTTTCCTAAAATTTCATAATTTTGCAAAAACCGCCATTAAGATGGAACCCCTACGTCTTATGGCGGCTTTTTCGTTGGCGGACGGTCAATCCCCAACATAATTCCGGTGGATTTTTTGGACGGGTTATGTTATGATAATGGAAAAAATAACAAAAAAGATTGGAGAGAGGGGAAAGTTGAAGAAAAAAGCGGATGAAGGAAAGAATAATTTGGGAAACAGGGTAAGTTTTGGGAAAAGGGAGGTCTATAGCAGGATTGTATGGATTGTCTCCGGGTTTATCCTTGGGGCGGCGGCAATTTTAAGCTTTCTTTCGTCGGGTGAGAAACTTTTGAACATTGCGCCCTGGCTTGGGACGGCGATGTTGGTTGCAGGAATGCTGAATATCGTTTTGTATTTTTGGATTTTAAGAGGGGAGCCCGGGGCAAAATGGCTGTTGGCGGATGGTATGACGGCGGCGCTGTTGTCCATTTTCCCAATGTTTAACCAGATTTCCTCGGTGGCGATTGTTCCCTTTTATTTTTGCGTGTGGGATTTATTTTCGGGAATTCTGCGCGTGATGGAATCCGCGGAGGAAAGGGAAGAAGGCGGGAGCGGCTGGAGTTGGTTTTTCGGTGTCGGAATTCTGGAGATTCTTGCCGGGGTGGCGGCTTTGGTGAAACCAGTGGAGGAAGCGCTGAAAATGCATGTTGTGATTGGGCTTGTGCTTTTGGTGCAGGCAGTGGCATTTTTCCATAAGGCCGGGGCAGGGGCGGCGGTTGTGGCGCGCAGGAGAAAAGAAAAAAGGAAGAATGAGTTCGAGTAAATAGTAAAATCGCTATAAAGCTAGAGTTTATCAGCTTTGTAGCGATTTTTATTTTGCGTTTGGGTACGATTTGGATACAGATTTTTATTTTGGTACAACTAAAATAAATTATAATTTTTACTACCCAAATGGAATGACTCTAAATTAGTTCGAAAAGACAAACGATAGATTATGCTTATTTGATTCAAAGATTGTCCATCATTTTGTTCATACGATTTTTCCAGTTAGTATATGCTGATTGCTCAAAAGCCCCTTGTCTCTTATACCTTTTAATATCTTTTATAATAAATTTTGCTATTCTTCCTCTTTTTCTACGAAGAAATGCAATTGTTTCATCCACTCCTGCTCCTACTAAAAACTGACCATCTATTTCAAAATATGAATCATAGTCAATGCATTTTGCGTTCCATATAGACTTTACATCATTTAAATCGCCCAAACGATAAAGTAGGTAGGTGCTACATATTATCGAAAGTGGGCAATCATAAGTATTATCAATTTCTCTTGCAACGTTTGAATCATAACTACAAAGAGCTTCGCGTTCTTTTACCTCGATTGCGAATAACTTTCTAATAAGTTCAGCATATTTGTAAGAGAAATCTCGGTGTAATTCCTTATATAGTAATTTTCTGAAATCACATATTTTTAGCTTATCATCTACTTTAGTTGATTTAATGTTCTTACTGATAATTTCCAAAATCGATTCATTGTCCATGTCATCACCCCAAATATAAATAACCTTCTATTTTTTTAACATTCGGATATAAAAACAGATTATTTTATATCATTTATTTTTCCTCTTTTGGATTCAACCCAGTCTTATCCATAAACTCATCATGTGTCTTCTGAATCTGTAAATTCATATCAAACGGCTCTGACTCTGGGTAAATATCCATCCAGAGATTAAAGTCTGCCTCAGCCTTTAATAGAGCCTCGGCTCTTTTTTTCACGTCTTTGATAGAATTACATTTTTCTACTTCTTCCATATATTTCCCATAACGCTCATACCATGAACGCATCAAGGCGAGTGTACCAAAACTGACAGCAACCATATCATTTCCGTCTTTATCCTGACATTCAAACAATTGACCGTCATATTGGCGGAACACTTGGAAAAGCCTGTGCATAGTCGTGATACCATCAAAGTCTGAATTTGTTAATACTTCAACATTGACAGCAAACGCCTTTGCAAGCTTTTCTAATGATTTTAATTTGGGATTTCTGCGTCCACTCTCATAGGCACGGATATAAGATTCACTTACTCCTACCATATCACCTAACTGTTTTAGTGTAAGACCACGTTCTTTTCGTATACGCTGTATATTTTCTCCAACTGTCATAATAATGTGCCTCCTGCCTTAAAGATAGATATATCCTTTAATAGAAATAGAAAGTATCAAATGTAATATAATCATATCATAAGATACGAAATAAAGAAAGCTTTTTAAAAAAACGATTGACACCGTATCAAAAGATGCGTTAACATAATATACGAATCAAAAGAAACGTAACAAAATCAAAAGATAAAAACCGGAGAAAATAATATGGATAAAAAAATTTATTACAATGCAGAAGAAGTTGCATCTATGCTTGATGTAAGTATAGGAAAGTCTTATAAGATTCTTAGGGTAATGAATACTGAACTGGCGAGGAAAGGTTTCCTTACAATTCCAGGAAAGATTCCAGTCAGTAGAATATTTTAAGGAAAAATGGTATGGAGGTATTAAGGAGCAGAAAATGTATTATGGAACGAAATAGGGGAAATGCTGGAACAGCAAATGGGTACAATAGAGGATTTATGAAATCTAAAAATTTCATAAATCCCCTTGCAAATTGCAAAACGCAGACGTATAATAGCAGACAAAATTTAATGAAAGAACGGGCTATGGAGGGAAGGGGTTCCATCCACAGTCCGTTTTTGTGCGCGGTGCGGGGGGATTTTGCAGCACCATGGTTTTTCTGCCGGATTGCTGTGGGCGGGCAGTTTTTACGGAATTTTTCCTGGCGGAAAAGATTATTTTTGTACGGAGGGCAAATACAATGACAAAGATTGACATTATTTCTGGATTTCTGGGCGCGGGTAAGACAACCCTGATTAAGAAGCTGCTGGCGGAGGCATTTTCCGGTGAGAAGGTGGTGCTGATTGAAAATGAGTTCGGTGAAATTGGGATTGATAGCGGGTTTTTAAAGGATGCGGGGGTGCAGATTACGGAGATGAATTCCGGCTGTATCTGCTGCTCGCTGGTGGGTGATTTTGGCAAGGCATTGGCGGAAGTGCTAGAAAAATTTGCACCGGATCGCATTGTAATTGAGCCGTCCGGGGTGGGCAAGCTTTCCGATGTCATCAAGGCAGTGGAGGGCGTAAAGAGCTCCGTTGAGATTAAGCTGAGCAGCTTTACGGCGGTTGTTGACGCGAAAAAGAGCAAGATGTATATGAAGAATTTCGGCGAGTTTTTTAACAATCAGGTGGAGTATGCCGGAACAATTATTTTAAGCCGCACGCAGGATATGAAGCAGGAGAAACTGGAGGAGTGCGTTAAGCAGCTGCGCGAGCACAATACGGCGGCCACAATTATCACAACGCCGTGGGAGGAGATTAAAGGCGGGCAGATTCTGGCGGCAATGGAGAAGAACAATACGCTTGAGAAGGCGCTGCTTGAGGAACATGAGCATCACCATCATGACCATGAGGGTGAGGGGCATCATCACCATGACGGCGAGGGACACGAGTGCTGCCATCATCACGACCATGAGGGGGAGGGGCATCATCACCACGACGGTGAGGAACACGAGTGCTGCCATCATCACGACCATGAAGACGAGGGGCATGACCATCACCATCACCACGACCATGGCGAGGAATGCACCTGTGGCTGTCATGACCATGACCATCACCACCACCATGCGGACGAGGTATTCTCCAGCTGGGGGGTTGAGACACCGCACAAATTTACCAGGGAGGAGCTTACCGCGGCACTTGCAGAGCTTTCGGAAAGCGACCGCCATGGCATGATTCTGCGCGCGAAGGGCATTGTTCCTGCGACAACAGGCGAGTGGCTGCATTTTGATTTGACACCGGGCGAGTATGAAATCCGCGAGGGTGCTGCGGATGTGACTGGGCGTATCTGTGTTATTGGGAGCAAGTTGAAGGAAGATGAGATTGCAGCGCTGTTTCTGGCGTAACCAGGAAAAGATTGTGAGGGATTATGGAAGTACCGGTATATATTGTCAATGGTTTTCTGGAGAGCGGTAAGACTACCTTTATCCAGGAAACCTTAAAGGACCCTGATTTTTCAGGCAGGGAGAAAACGCTTATCATCGCCTGTGAGGAAGGCGAGGAGGAGTATGACGAGAAAGCGCTTGCCGCCTGCCATGCCGAGGTGGTCACGGTGGAGGAGAAGGAAGAGTTCACGACGGAGTACCTTCGGATGTTAAATGCCCATTACCGCCCACAGCGCGTGATGCTTGAGCTTAACGGTATGTGGAGTGTTGAGGAATTTGTGGAACTCGAGCTTCCGGAGAATTGGGTGATGGTACAGATTATCACGCTGATTGATGCCTCAACGTATCAGAACTATTTGAATAATATGAAGCCAATTATGATGGGGCAGTTTAAGCTTTCGGATACCATTATTTTCAACCGCTGCACAAAGGAGACCGATAAGCTTGCCCTGCGCCGCAGCGTCAAGATTGTCAACCGTAAGGGGCAGATTATCTACGAATCCGCGGACGGCGTGACGGACGATGCGGGCGAGGAAGTATTGCCGTTTGATATCGATGCGCCGCTGATTGATTTGTGCGATGACGATTACGGGCTCTGGTATATGGACGCGATGGACAATCCCAAAAAATATAACGGTAAGAAGGTGCGTTTCCGTGCCATGGTCTACCGCTCGGAGAAACTTCCGAAGCGCAGTTTTGTGCCGGGGCGTTTTGCAATGACCTGCTGCGCGGACGATGTGGCGTTCATCGGTTTTTTGTGCAAAGTGGGGGAAACGGTTGGCTCGGTTGCCTTTGAGGAGCTGAAAAACCGCAGTTATATTTATGTGACAGCTGATATCCGCGTGGAGTTTTATAAGGAATACCGCGGCAAAGGTCCTGTATTGTATGCGACCTCCATTGAGACCGCGCCGGAGCCGGAGGACAAATTGGTATACTTTAACTGATGTGTAAGAAAATGCGCACGAAATTCCGTGTAGAAACAAAATTGTCCTTGACGGACGGAAGAAATTCCTTTATAATATAATCGATTTATTGTGCCAAGGGGAGATAGGGGGAAGCCTGTATCTCCTGGAATTTCCTGCGTGAAGCAAAGAAAGTGTGTGTCTGCATGTTAAAAAGCATGACTGGTTTTGGCCGGTATGAGATTGCGAATGAAGAAAGAAAAATATCGGTAGAAATGAAAGCGGTCAACCACCGCTATTGCGAGCTTTCCGTAAAACTCCCGAAAAAGCTGAATTTTTTCGAAGCGGGGATACGGAATCTCTTAAAGCAGTATATCAGCCGTGGGAAGGTTGATGTGTTCATCACCTACGAAGATTATACAGAAGGGAAGGCCTGTGTAAAATATAACCCGGAGCTGGCGGGGGAGTACCTTGATAAGCTGAAGCAGATGGAACAGGAATTCGGGCTTGCCAATGACATCACCGTTTCAAAGCTTGCGAGGCTTCCGGAGGTGTTTGCACTTGAAGAACAGTCCGTCGATGAGAATGAGCTTTGGAGGCTTCTTGAGGAAGCCGTGCAAAAGGCGGCACAGCAGCTTGTCGCGACGCGCGCCGCGGAGGGGGAGCATTTGCGGCAGGATTTATCTGCAAAGCTTGACGGGATGCTTTCTACGGTGGATTTCATCGAGGAGCGTTCCCCGCAGATTGTGGCGGAATACCGCAGGAAGCTGACGGAAAAAGTAAATGAGCTGCTCGGTGAGACGAAATTGGACGAGGGTGTGCTTGCAACGGAGATTACTGTTTTCGCGGACCGGATTTGTGTGGATGAGGAAACCGTGCGTCTTCGGGCGCATATCGACAATATGAAAGAGACGCTCGGCGTTGGCGCTAATATTGGAAGAAAGCTTGATTTTATTGCGCAGGAGATGAACCGCGAGGCGAACACCATCCTATCAAAATCAAGTGATTTGGCGGTGACGAACCGCGCGATTGATTTGAAAACGGAAATTGAAAAAATAAGGGAACAGATTCAGAACATTGAGTAGGAGAATTCCTCATGAGCAGGATGATTAACATCGGTTACGGAAACGTAGTAAACGCGGATAAGATACTTGCCGTGGTACGCCCGGAGGCAGCGCCCATCAAGCGCATGGTGGCGGTCGCAAAGGACCATGAGACTTACGTGGACGCGACATGCGGAAGAAAATGCAAATCCGTCATTGTGTCCGAGGAGGGCAGGATTGTCCTGTCTGCACTGCTGCCGGAAACAATCGCAGGCAGGGTAAACGGAAAACTCCCTGCCGAGCGGGAGGAACTTACCACGGAAGAGCCATAGCGCATATGCAGCTTAAAAACAGTATGTGCCCGTACAGCCCCCAGTGGGATTTTTGCGGAGTGAAACGCAGAAAAAATACCACTGTGGAAAAAGGGGTCGGGAAGGGCACATACGGAACTTGAAACAGTATGTGCCCGTACAGCCCCCAGTGGGATTTTTGCGGAGTGAAACGCAGAAAAAATACCACTGTGGAAAAAGGGGTCGGGAAGGGCACATACGGAACTTTAAATAGGAGGACAATTTATGTTACATCCGTCTTATACAGATTTGATGCAGGTGGTAAACCAGGAAGTCGAGCAGGGGGAAGAACCGGTAGTAAACAGCCGCTATTCCATTGTCCTTGCGACCGCAAAGCGTGCAAGGCAGTTGATTGACGGTGCGGAACCGTTGGTTGCGGCACCGAACTGCAATAAACCGCTCTCGGTCGCAGTCGATGAGCTTTACGGCTCGAAGGTTAAGATTATTTCCGAAGAGAAAGAGGATTAGGCGGCAAAAAGGGACGGTTCTTACCTCCCTTTTTTCTGCGCAGAGGAGAGGAACTATGCGGTTGTGCAGCATTGCCAGCGGGAGCAGCGGAAACTGCATCTACATTGGCGAGAAAAATACGCATGTGCTTGTTGATACAGGAATCAGCGCGAAGCGCATCGAGGAGGGGCTTAGGAGCATTTCCGTTTTGCCGGAGGAGCTTTCCGCCATATTTATCACCCACGAACATACGGACCATGTCCAGGGACTGTGGGCGTTCGAGAAAAAACACAAGGTTCCGGTCTACGCGACGGAGCACACGCTGGATGCTTATATGAACTCGAAAAAGGAACCCGGGTTTCTGGCGGAAAGGCTTTGTGTGGTTACATATGATAAGGAGATAACCGTGGGGGATTTCCATGTGCGTCCTTTTCGGATTTCACATGATGCCGTCTGTCCGGTCAGTTATACATTTTGCGGCGAAAAGGAAAAAATCGGGGTGGCGACCGATTTGGGCTGTTTTGATGAATACACGATGGATGCCCTAAAGGGCTGCGGGCTTTTGTATCTTGAGTCAAACCATGACGAAAATATGTTGCTTGTCGGAAAATATCCTTACGCGCTAAAACAGCGCGTTTTGGGGCGGACGGGGCATCTTTCGAATGACGCGGCGGCAGAGCTTGCAGGAATGCTTCTGCATGAGGGCTTAAAATATATTGTGCTCGGACATTTAAGCAAAGAAAACAATTACCCGGAGCTGGCATATGAAACGATGCGGCAGAAAATACGAAGCATGTGGAAGTATCCGCAGTCCGCACCGGAAATTTCAGTGGCAAACAGGGAAAGTCCGTCGGCAATGCTGCATTTGGATGCATAATGTGGCAAAACGGCGGGAAAACGGACATAAAATTGTTTACGCGCGGGAAGCGGCGCAGGAAAGAGGGATTGCATGAACAAAACAATTATTACGGTAGTGGGGCAGGACCGGGTGGGAATTATTGCAAAGGTATGCACATACTTGGCAGACAACAGAGTAAATATCCTTGATATTTCACAGACGATTGTCTCCGGGTATTTTAATATGATGATGATTGTGGATACGAACGGCGCGGTGAAGGAATTCGGCGCCATCAGTGAAGAATTGACGGCGCTCGGCATACAGATTGGTGTAATCATCAAGGCGCAGCGGGAAGATATTTTTGATATGATGCACCGGATTTAGGGCAGCTTACGGAAAGGGCATGGTAATGGTATGATAAATTTTACCGAGGTTATGGAAACCAATGCAATGATTGAGAAGGAAAATCTGGATGTGCGCACGATTACGCTCGGCATCAGCCTTTTAGACTGCATCGACAGCAATATTTCAGAGCTGAACAGAAAAATTTACGATAAAATTACGCGGACGGCAAAGGATTTGGTGGAGACCGGAATGCAGATTGAAAGGGAATTCGGGATTCCGGTTGTGAACAAGCGCATCTCCGTGACGCCGATTGCGCTTATCGGTGCTGCAGCATGCAAAAGCGCGGACGATTTTGTCAAAATCGCCCAAACACTCGATGCCGCAGCGAAAACCGTCGGGGTCAATTTCCTCGGCGGCTACAGTGCCTTAGTGAGCAAGGGCATGACGGCGGCGGACCGTTTCCTGATGGAGTCCATCCCACAGGCGCTTGCCACAACGGAGCGCGTATGCAGCTCGGTCAATGTTGGCTCGACTAAAACAGGCATTAACATGGACGCGGTGCGCCTGATGGGCGAAACCGTCAAGAAGACGGCGGAGCTTACAAAGGAGCAGGATTCCCTCGGCTGCGCGAAGCTGGTGATTTTTTGCAACGCGCCGGATGATAACCCGTTTATGGCAGGCGCATTCCACGGGGTAACCGAGACGGACGCGATTATCAATGTCGGTGTCAGCGGACCCGGTGTTGTAAAGAAGGCGCTGGAGGCGGCGCGCGGCAAGGATTTTGAGGTGCTGTGTGAAACCATCAAAAAAACTGCGTTTAAGATTACCCGCGTCGGGCAGCTCGTTGCCAAGGAAGCGTCAAGGCGCTTGGATATCCCGTTTGGCATCGTGGATTTGTCGCTTGCGCCGACACCCGCCATCGGCGACAGCGTGGCGGAGATTTTGCAGGAAATGGGGCTTGAGTACCCGGGTGCGCCGGGCACCACCGCAGCGCTTGCGTTGTTGAATGACCAGGTAAAAAAAGGCGGGGTCATGGCATCCTCCTACGTCGGCGGCCTAAGCGGCGCGTTCATTCCGGTCAGCGAGGACCAGGGGATGATTGACGCGGTGCAGGCAGGCTGCCTGACACTCGAAAAGCTTGAGGCGATGACCTGTGTCTGCTCGGTCGGGCTTGACATGATTGCGATTCCGGGGGATGTCGCGGATTCCACCATTTCCGGCATCATTGCAGATGAGATGGCAATTGGCATGATTAACCAGAAAACAACGGCGGTGCGCGTGATTCCGGTTATCGGGAAAGGGGTTGGCGACATTGTGGAATTTGGCGGTCTGTTGGGCTACGCCCCGGTGATGCCGGTCAATGCCTTCTCCTGTGAGGGTTTTATCTGCCGGGGCGGGCGGATTCCGGCACCGATTCATTCGTTTAAAAACTAAATGGCATGGAGGGATGATGATGGACAATATCGAGGAAATGCTTCAGAAGGCGGATTATAAAAATGTACTCCGATATTTTACGGAGCTATCAAGGGTTCCAAGGGGTTCCGGGTTTAATGATAAAATCAGCGATTATCTTGTGGCATTTGCGAAGGAGCACGGGCTAAGGTACGTGCAGGATGAGTTGAAAAATGTGGTTATCTATAAGCCCGCGACACCAGGCTATGAGAACCATACCGGTGTGATTTTACAGGGGCATATGGATATGGTCTGTGTGACGGCAGAGGGTGTGGAACACAATTTTGAGAGCGAGCCGCTGGAACTTTTTGTGGATGGCGATATGCTTGGCGCGAGAGGAACTACGCTTGGCGGGGATGACGGCATCGCGGTGGCGTATGGCATGGCGCTGCTTGCGGATGATACAATTGCACACCCGGCGCTTGAGGTTGTGATAACCACCGATGAGGAGACGGGGATGTACGGTGCAAAGGGGCTTGATGCCTCGCTGCTTTCCGGGCGCTTTCTCATCAATGCGGACTCGGAAGATGAGGGGGTTGTGCTGGTTTCCTGCGCGGGCGGGCTGCGCGTGGACGGCAGTCTGCCGCTTAGGCGCACACCTGCGGATGGCACGGTGGTTTCCGTGAAGCTTTCCGGGCTTCTCGGCGGACATTCCGGTGCGGAAATCCATAAATACCGCACGAATGCCGTATATTTGATGGCAAGGCTGCTCTTTGATTTAAAAACTTCCGCCGCAAAACAAAAAACGGATTTCATGCTGCTTTCCTTTGCGGGCGGGGAGAAGGACAATGCCATCCCGTCGGCTGCGCAGGCAGAGTTTATTATAAAAACGGAGAAGAAAGGCTGGCTGCAGGAAGAAATGGATATCCTGCTTTCGCGCTACCACAAAGAGCTTTCCGGGAGTGAGCCAAACCTTAAGTTTGCTGTAGACATATGTGGAAATGAGCAGAAAGACCGGATGGCGCTGCATCCGGCGGACTTTGAAAAGCTGTTGTTTTTGCTGATGCAGGCACCGGACGGCGTTCAGAAAATGAGCAGTGACATTGAGGGGCTTGTGGAAAGCTCGTTAAACCTTGGCATTTTTTCAGTGGAGGAATGCAGGGCAAATTTCCATTTTTCCATACGCAGCTCAGTCGGGAGTTACAAATATTTCCTGCGCGACAAACTGGAGTTCCTCTTTGATTTTGTCGGAGGGAGCTGTGAGGCAGGCTCGGAATATCCTGCGTGGGAGTACCGCAAGGATTCTGTGCTGAGGGAAAAATTTACGGAGGTCTTTTTGCAGTTTTATGGCAGGGAACCGGAAATTATGGCAATCCACGCGGGACTTGAGTGCGGGTTAATCTGTGAAAAAATCCCGGAGATGGATATTGTTTCCATCGGACCGGATATGAAGGACATCCATACACCGAACGAAAGACTTGGAATTACCTCAAGCGTGCGAGTATACCGTTTCCTCGAAAAGCTGCTGGCGGCTTTGTAATAAAAACTTAATAAAAAAGTCTTTTACTTCGCATGATGTTTGTGGTATTATCATAACGAGTAGATCGTGTGTCGTTTTTTAGGCCAAAAAGTTGGAAAAGTGGTGGAAAGAGGTAAAAATGCGGGAAGACGAAAAAATGAAAGACGCGCGTGGGGATTTTGGAACGGCAGGGGATGAAGGTGAAAACGCGTTTCCTCCATATGGCGCGGGAAGAAGAAGAGTGGACGATACGGAGGATGCCGGGGATTTTGAGGATTTCCGGGTGGATACCGGAGGTATATTTGATGAGGATAATGAGGAGGAAGAACTGTTTGCTTCCCTGAATGAATCCCTGATGCGCCAGGTGGCAGAGGAACTTGACGGCGGGGAGGATACCTCGGGAGAGGATGGGCGGGAAGCATCGGACAAGAAGAAAATGGGAAAGTTAAAGAAGACATTTTTGGTTATTGGCTGTGTTTTTATGGTATTCATCCTTGGCACGGTGTTTTTGGTCGCGACAAAGCCGGGACAGGGGATTGTCCTTCGTTTCGCGGCAAAATTTATCTCCAGCAGCGTAAGCCATAAGGAGCCGACGGGAATCCGGCGGGGGCTGTTCGCGATTCGTCCGGGAGGCTCAACCGATGACCCGACACAGGTGGGGGACGGCACGATTTCAGCGGTGGTAACTCCGGTTCCGGAGGATGCGGATGAAGTGCGCAAGGAAGATTATGTGAAAAATATCCTGATTTTCGGGATTGACCAGGGCGATATGGACAGTGTTCACGCCGGAAGCCTGAACACGGATACGATTATGATTGCCACCTTAAACACAAAGGATAAGAAGGTGAAGATTACATCCATCCTGCGCGATATGTATGTGGAGCTCGATGACGGCGTCGGGAGGAAGATAAACTCCATTTACGCGGTCGGCAGAAGGGATGGGCAGGGTCCGGAGCTCCTGATGCATACGGTTGAAAAGTATTTTAAGATTGATTTGATGGGCTACGCTTATGTCAAGCTTGCCGCTTTTGAGGATGTTGTGGATATCCTTGGCGGTGTCACGATTGAGCTTGGCTCAAAGGAAGCGAACTATCTGAACACGACCAACTATATCACGAACCCGAGAAACCGCAATTTAAAGACGGGCGTGAACCATATGAATGGCAATCAGGTGGCGGGCTACTGCCGTATCCGCAAAGTGGAAACCCTCGGCGGCGCAACAAATGACTACGGGCGCACCCTGCGCCAGCGCCGTGTGCTGCAGGCGATTTTCCAGGAGTACAAATCGCAGAGTATTATCAACCTGATTCCGGTAACGCAGAAATGTCTTTCCAAGATTACGACAAACCTGACGGAAGCCCAGATCAATGAGCTGCTCCAGGCGTTTGTGGACTGCGGAATATCTTCCATGGACTCCTTCCGCCTCCCAATCAACGATTCGTTCTATGATTCGAGCAAGAAGGGATATAACGGAGTCACATATGGTCTTGTCATTGACGACGAAGAGGCGAATGTTTTATATCTGTATGAAAATCTGTACGCGGATACGCCGGAGGAAGCAAAAGAGAATTATGATGCATTAAAGCGCTGAAAAGAGAGAAAAGGTCAGTCGGTGTGACTGGTCTTTTTTCAAAAGGGGTTTTGGTAAAGAATTACAGCGGCCAGTGAAGGAGCAAGGAATGGGGAAAAATGAGTATCCGGATGAATTTGATCCGACAAAGGACGATGCGTTCCTGAAAAATCTGGAAAAGGCGCTTGAACCGGAGGGCTATGAGAGTGAGGCAATCGACATTGACACGCAGGGGCTGACATCCATCCTCACCATCGGGGAGGAGGAGGATGAGAAGGACAGCGGGGGTGGAAATGAGGCTGTGGAGGAACTCCCGGTAATTGATATAAGCGACCTTTACAGCGATGACATGCCGATGGAAAAGGAAGTGGATGATGATGTGATTGAGAGCATCAGCAACCAACTGGCCTCCCAGGTCGGCGTGGAATACCGCGCGCAGGAAAATCTCAAAAAAAAGAAAGCAAAGCCTGCCTGGCTTTTGCCAACCCTGATTGCATCCGGAATTTTCCTTGTCGGGATGGTTGTTCTTCTCGCGTCAAAACCGGGGAGAAATTTTCTTCTTTCCCATGGGATTGGCAAAATATTTGGGGATAATACAACGTATCTGCCGGAGCAGAAAAAAACACTCGTAAAAGCCCTGCTGCCGTTTTTGCCTGTTTTTGCGGGAAAAGACCCCACAGAGGGCGATACGTCAGCATCCCCGGACAACAACATTCCCCCAGAGCCGACGGTGGTCGCGGGGGCAACCGTTACGCCGCCCGCACAGGAGCCCGTGGAGGATGTCGTTTATCATTTTCTCGTCCTTGGGATGGATGATGTGGCGGAAGGGGAGGAAGCAAGCTCTGATTTGATTTTATTTGTCTCGGTAAATGTAAACCATGGCGAGGTCCGGCTGACAACCATCCTGCGCGACCTTTTTGTTTCCATGCCAGGGGTGGGGGAAGATAAGCTTTGTCTGGCATATGCGCGCGGCGGCATCGGACTTGTCTACGATACGATTGAGCATAATCTGGGGATTCGTCCGGACGGCTACCTTTTATTTTCCTATGACAAATTCCGTTCTTTTGTAGACCAACTTGGCGGTGTGACCATAAGCCTGACGGCAAAAGAGGCGGATTACCTGAACAAAACAAACTATATTTCGGTGCCTGAGAACAGGGTTATGGTCAATGGGGAGAACCATTTAAACGGGGACCAGGCGCTTGGCTACTGCCGTATCCGGCATGTCGGAACGGCGCAGAATGAATACAACGATATCGGGCGCACGGCAAGGTGCCAGCGTCTGGTTATGGCGCTGTATGAGCAGAACCGCACAAGGAGCATGGCGGAACTTTACGGCATCCTGACGGAGTGTTTCCGTATGGTAACAACAGATATTACTGGAGAGGAATGTAGCAATTATCTGAATTTATTTTTGAATATGCCTGAAAGTACATTTTCTTTATACCGAATCCCAGCGGAGGGAAGTTATACAACAAGCATTATTCGCGGCAAGGCAGCACTTGTGGCAGACCTTGCTCAAAACCGCGCAATGTGGCAGGAATTTTTGTTCCCGCCAAGGATACAGGAAGGGGATGAGGAAAAACAGGAGTAGGCAATGTACGAAGAAAGGCAGGAAGAGATGGGGTTTTTATGCAAATTCAATTATGGAGAGAGATTTTGGAGCCTTACGCGCTTGCGGTAGAAGAGCTGAAGGTCAAATTTAACCATATGATTGGGGAATACCGCCGGGCGGGGGAATATTCTCCGATTGAACAGGTGACAGGCAGGGTGAAGACGATATCGAGCATCCTTGAAAAAACTCAGAAAAAAGGGATTGCGGTGGATGATATCGAAAGGCAGATTGAGGATATCGCGGGAGTGCGCATCATCTGCCAGTTTGTGGAGGATATTTTCCGGGTGGCAGAGTTAATCAAAAACCGCCGGGATATGAAAATAAAGAGCGAGAAGGACTATGTTTCCCACCAAAAGGACAGCGGTTACCGCAGCTACCATATGATTGTCTGGTATTCGGTGGAAACCGTGAAGGGACCAAAGACAATCCCGGTGGAAATCCAGATCCGCACCCTTGCGATGGATTTCTGGGCAACGGTCGAGCATTCACTACAATACAAATACAAAGAGCATATGCCGGAACGCTTAAGGCAGCGCCTGCAAAACTCGGCAGAAACGATTATTATCCTTGACAAAGAGATGTCCTCCGTGCGGGATGAGATTATGGATGCGCAGAATTCCTTCCAGGTCAAGGCAAATATTATTTCGGATATTCTGAACAATATCCAGAATCTGTATAAAGTTGCGAACAAGCGAGAAGTGGTCAAAATCCAGGATGAGTTTTTCCGGATTTACAATATGGAGGATATGGCACTGCTTGAAAAATTTAACCACGAGCTGGATGTGATTGCGGAAGGCTATCAGGTACAGAGCCTGCGTTAAACATGAAAGGGGCGGGGCATGTCCGCAGGTGTGAAGGGGGAAGAAGGATGCAGTTTCCGTTAGAATATGAAAAACGGATGAAGGAACAACTAGGAGGGGAGTACGCGGATTACGCACGCTGTTTTGCAGAGCCTGGCATGGGCGGGCTGCGGGTCAACACGCTAAAGCTTTCACCGGAAAGGTTTCGTGAACTTTCCTTCTGCCCGTTAACGCGGATTCCATGGATTGCAAATGGGTACTTTTACCCGGAGGAGATATCCCCGGCGAAGCACCCGTTTTATTTTGCCGGGCTGTACTATCTTCAGGAACCAAGCGCAATGACACCGGCAAGCCTGCTGCCCGTTACGCCGGGAAATAAGGTGCTTGACCTTTGCGCGGCACCGGGCGGAAAGAGCACGGAGCTTGCAGCAAAGCTTTGCGGAAAAGGTGTGTTGGTCGCAAATGATATCAGCAACTCGCGGGCAAAAGCACTGTTAAAGAATATCGAGCTTTTCGGCGTAAAGAATGCCGTTGTCGTAAGCGAGGCACCGGGGAAGCTTGCGGAGCGCTTTGGCGGCTATTTTGACCGGATTTTGGTGGATGCCCCGTGCTCCGGCGAGGGGATGTTCCGCAAAAGCCCCGCTATCATGAAGAACTGGGAGCAGTACGGAACCGGCTATTATAATGAGCTACAAAAACAAATCCTGCCGGAAGCGGTAAAAATGTTGGCACCGGGCGGATATTTGCTCTATTCAACCTGCACGTTCTCGCCGGACGAGGATGAGGGTACCGTACAATTTCTTCTGGAGCAATTTCCGGAAATGGAGCTTGTTCCAGCGCTGCCACAGAGTGCCCCGGAGGGGGTAAGCTATGATGGGATAGAGCATGGACGGCCGGAATGGGTAAAAAACGGCGATGAGCGCTTAAGGTACACCCTGCGCCTCTGGCCGCATAAAATCAAGGGGGAGGGGCATTTTATTGCGCTTTTCCACAAAAAAGAGGATGCATCCGTGCAGAAGGTATGCAGTGTGAAGAATGTGCGGAGGGCAAAACTTTCCGGGGAGGCACAGGAGTTTATCAACAAGATTGGGTTTATGCCTGATGCGGAACAAATTGTAAACCGCGAGGGGCGGCTCTACCTTTTGCCAGAGGGGCTTCCGGCACTGGATGGCCTGCGTATCCTGCGTTCCGGCCTGCTTCTTGGCGAGGAGAAAAAAGGAAGGTTCGAGCCTTCCCAGGCATTGGCGATGGCGTTAAAAAAGGAGGAATATCCGCAAGTCTATTCGCTTTCTGAAAAGGACTGCGACGTGATACGGTATTTAAAATGCGAATCGATAGAGGCGCGGGAGGCAGTGCCGGATGGCTATGTGCTTGTCTGTGTGGGGGATTATCCCCTTGGATGGGCAAAAGCGAACAAAGGCGGGCTGAAAAATAAATATTTGCCGGGGTGGCGGATGATGTAAAGGTTTTGCATTTTTGGTTTCCGGGCAGCTACAAGGCTCTGCCCCGCGTAATTTTGGACTTGGAGGGAATGCTTTGGCAGAAAAGAATTTGCGTCTTGATAAATATCTTGCGGACATGAAGGTTGGAACGCGCAGCGATGTGAAAACCTATATCCGGAAATGCCGGGTAACGGTCAATGGCGAGGTGGTAAGGGATGTTGGTTACAAGGTATCACCGGAGGATTCCGTGACCTTTGACGGCAGAAAAATCGGATACACGAGAAATGAATACATTATGCTCAACAAACCCGCCGGGGTGCTGACGGCGACAAAGGATAAAAAAGCACAGACCGTACTCTCCCTTTTATCAGATGCAAAACGCAAGGATTTGTTTCCGGTCGGGAGGCTTGACAAGGATACGGAAGGGCTTTTGCTGATTACAAACGACGGGGAATTGGCACACCGCCTGCTCTCCCCGAAAAAGCATGTGGACAAGGTCTATTTTGCTAAGGTAAAAGGGGAAGTGACAGCGGAGCATGTACAGCGTTTTGCCGCCGGGCTTTTCGTTGACGAAGATTTTACGGCGCTCCCGGCAAAGCTTGTAGTTTTGCATCCAGGGATTGTTTCAGAGGTTGCGCTTACCATCCAGGAAGGGAAATTCCATCAGGTGAAACGTATGTTTGAAGCGGTGGGGATGGAGGTGCTTTATCTAAAGCGCCTTGCGATGGGAAGCCTGCGTTTGGATGAGGGGTTACAGAGTGGGGAATCCCGCGATTTGACACGGGATGAGCTTGTGGCGCTGTTTCGCATGTGCGGCATGGAGAACGTGCCGGAGGACGGAACGGATGAAACAGGAACAAATGAAACAAGTATGGATACCGCACTTTCTTTTTTACTTGGCGGGATAAAAGGAGTGCTTTTTGACCTCGATGGAACATTGGTGGATTCCATGTGGATGTGGAAGCAGATTGATATCGAATACCTCGGGCGTTTTGGCATTTCACTGCCGGACGGCTTACAGTCAGAGATTGAGGGAATGAGCTTTTCGGAGACAGCGCAGTATTTTAAACAGCATTTTCCGGAAATCACGGAGAGCATCGACGAGATGAAGGTGACCTGGAACCGGATGGCGCGGGAGAAATATGCGCATGAGGTTTTTTTAAAACCCGGAGTGCTCGGCTTCCTGAAATATCTAAGGGAACAGGGAATCCGCACCGGGATTGCGACAAGCAATTCTACCGAGCTTGTAAATACCGTGCTTGGCGCACTGGATGCAAAGGCGTATTTTGACGCGGTACATACGGCGTGTGAGGTAGGGGCGGGAAAGCCCGCGCCGGATATTTATCTGTACGTGGCAAAGAACCTTGGGCTATTGCCGGAGCAATGCCTTGTATTTGAGGATATCTGTAAGGGCATTGAGGCAGGGAAGGCGGCAGGCATGCGCGTCTGTGCCGTGCAGGATGCGTACTCAAAGGAAGCGGAGGAGAAAAAAAGGGCGATGGCAGATTATTTCATCCACGATTATACCGATTTGGGGTTTGAAGCATAATTGTGTGCCGAACTTAAAAACAGTATGCCCCCGGACAGAAATGCATTCAAATCCGTTGGTGATGGCAGGGGGCATACGGAACTTAAAATAAGGTGAAACTATGAAAAATAAAAAAGAACGTCCCTTGCGCGGACAGCAGGGTTACCTGGATACACAGAAAGTTTACCGCATCCGGAAAACACTGCTCTATGTGCTGATTGGTATCGGCATCTTTGTGTTAGGGCTTTGTCTGAACAAATTTGAAAAAACCAATATTTTCACGGTCATTGCCGTTTTGACGGTGCTCCCGGCAACCAAGGCTCTGATTGGTGTGATTGTGGTCATGCCGTACCGTTCGCTAAAGGAAGAACGGGTGCAGAAGGTAAGGGAGCTTTTGTCCGGGGAGGATGTCATGTATACGGATATGGTCTTTACCTCGCGGGAAAAAATCATGTTTTTTGCCTTTCTTGTCATCACGCAGGATGAAGTGCTGTGTCTTGCGGGCAGGGAAAAGGAAGATACCGCATATATCGAAAAATATTTGGGCGGGGAGCTGAAAAAACGGATGTTTGCCAAAAAACTCTACATCACAAAGGACGAGAAAAAATTCTTAGAGAGGGTGGCGCATTCCACCCCGGCACAGGAGGTGTCCGAGGAACTGACATCGTATCTGGAGTCGCTGATGGTGTGAAATGAGGCGCAGGCGGCATATGCTGCGAAAATTGAAAACAGGATTGAGGGAAGCAAAATGCAAGAAATCAATGTTTCAGGGCGGGAGGAGGGCGGAACGCTGCTCAAGCTGCTCGGAAAGTATTTAAAGGAAGCTCCGGTCAGTTTTTTCTACAAAATGCTGCGCAAAAAAAATATTACGCTGAACGGAAAGAAGGCGGAGGGGCAGGAAAAACTTGCAAAGGGCGACGTAATCCGCTTGTTTTTAAGTGACGACACCATTCGCCAGTTTGGCGGCGCGGCATGGCTGACGGGACAAACCGGAAACGAAATTCCTATCCCGGACAGGAGGAAGCCGCAAAAGCAGCCGGAAATCATCTATGAGGATGATGATATTCTGCTGATTAATAAGCCTGCCGGGTGGCTGACACAAAAAGCAGCGCCGGAGGACTTTTCGCTCAATGAATGGGTGATGGAATATCTGTTTTCTGTGGGCAGTATTACGAGGCAGGAGCTTTCCACCTTTCACCCGGGTGTCTGTAACCGGCTTGACCGCAATACAAGCGGGCTGGTAGCGGCGGGGAAAACGCTTGCCGGACTGCAGTTTTTATCGGAGGCATTCCGTGAGCGGGCATTGCATAAATATTATACCTGTATTGTCGTGGGTGAAATTAAAAATGCTGCGCGGATGGACGGATATTTAAAAAAAGATGAAAAAGAAAACCTTGTGCGCATTTTGCAGGATACCAAAGGGGAAGGGGAGGGGTATGGGCAGGTTCACGCCGCATACCGTCCGCTTGCTGTCTGTGGCGGTTTTACCTATCTTGAAGTGGAGCTCATCACCGGAAAAACGCATCAAATCCGCGCGCAGCTTGCGGCGGATGGCCATGCAGTTCTCGGCGATGCAAAATACGCAGATGAGGCAGGGAGAACGCTAGGAAGAAGATACCACCTAAAACATCAGCTCCTGCACGCGGGCAGGATAGTTTTCGGCGGGTACACCGGGCGGTTTTCCTACCTTGGTGGCAGGGAGTTTACAGCAAATGAACCGGAGGCGTTCCGGAAAATAAAAGAACAACTTGGCTTTTAGGCAGCCGTGGCGCGCCGGAAAACTGCTTGTGGTGTGCAACGCATAGTTTTTTGCTACACCCTAAGGGGAGGAAAAATAAAGATGTCATGGAATTCACGCGGTCTGCGCGGTTCAATGCTTGAGGAGCTGATAAATCTGACAAATGAAAAATACCGTGACAAGGGGCTTGCGCTCATCCAGAAAGTGCCGACGCCAATCACGCCGATTGAGATTGACAAGCATAGCCACCACATTACCCTTGCCTATTTTGACCAGAAAAGCACTGTCGATTACATTGGTGCGGTACAGGGCATCCCGGTCTGCTTTGATGCCAAGGAGTGCGCGGCGGATACGTTTGCGCTTGCGAATGTGCACGAGCATCAGTTAAAATTCATGCAGGAATTTGAAGCACAGGACGGCGTTGCCTTCCTGATTATTTATTATAAAAAACATGATGAATATTATTATATGCGCCTTAGGGAGTTAAAAACCTACACAGACCGCGCCAGCGGGGGCGGCAGGAAAAGCATTCCATTTACGGAGCTTAATAAAACATATTTCTTCCATGTAAGCCAGGGAATGTATGTGCCTTACCTTGAGATGATAAAAAAAGATTTGGAGGAACGTCAGACTTGACAAAACGGCAGGTGTCCAGTATAATGGTTACATTGTTGTGATAGCATATTATCACGTTACCACGCGAAAGCGGACAGAAATTGTCTCTGCCGTGCGTGGTACTGGGAGGGGATATGCGGAACGATAAAACAGCATATCCCCGGACAGTGCCCAGAGAGAATTTATGGGAGCGGAGCGGACAGAAATTGTCTCTGCCGTGTATGGTACTGGAAGGGGATATGCGGAACTATAAATAAGAAAGGAATGTCGGGATGAATGAGAGATTGTTGCATACCCCGGAGGGTGTGAGGGACATTTATAATGCGGAATGCGAGAAAAAGTCGGTATTGGAGCACCGTCTGCACCATCGCCTCCATCTGTACGGGTTTCGGGATATTGAGACACCGGCATTTGAATTTTTTGATATATTCAGCAAGGAGCGCGGCACCGTGCTTTCCAGGGAAATGTACAAGTTTTTTGACCGCGAAGGCAATACGCTTGTGCTGCGTCCGGACATGACCCCACCGATTGCGCGCTGCATGGCAAAATATTACCGTGAGGAAACGATGCCCGTGCGGTTTTGCTACATAGGAAATACTTTTGTGAACAATACAAGCTACCAGGGGAAGCTTAAGCAGGTTACGCAGCTTGGCGCGGAGCTAATCAATGACGCTTCGGTTGAGGCGGATGCGGAAATGATTGCAATGACTGTGGACTGCCTTTTAGATGCGGGGCTTACCCGTTTTCAGGTTGAAATCGGACAGGCTGATTTTTTCCGCGGGCTGATGGAGGAAGCGGACATTGACGTGGAGGAAGCGGAGGAACTGCGTGTACTGATTGAAAATAAAAATATGTTTGGCGTGGAAGAGATTATTTCCAGAAAAGAAATTGCCGGGCGAAAATTGCCGGACGGACTGAAAGAGGTTATCCTGAAATTGCCGGAATTGTTCGGAACACTTGACCGTCTGCTCTACGTCAAGGAAAAGATTACAAGTACGCGTGCGCTTGTAGCGATTGAACGGTTGGAATCGCTCTATGCGCTTTTGTGCGAGTATGGATTTGAAGAATACATCACGTTTGATTTGGGAATGTTAAGTAAATTTAATTATTACACAGGAATTATTTTCCGGGCGTACACGTTCGGAACAGGCGATGCCGTGGCAACTGGGGGGCGTTATGATTCGCTCGTCGGGCAGTTTGGCAAGGATGCGCCTGCTATTGGCATGGCGGTGCTGATAAACCAATTATTGTCGGCACTTGCAAGGCAGAAGCTCCTGACAGAACCTGCCGCGCGCAACACATTGATTGTTTACCCAAAAGCGCAGCGCTCTTCGGCAATCGCACTTGCAAAATCAATGCGTGAGAAAGACTGCCGTGTGGAGCTTCTTCTGGCGGATGGGGCATTTTCAAGAGAAGACTATGTGGCATATGCAAAGCGGATGAATTTGAAGCGTTTGCTCTATCTGGGGGAAGATGGGAATCCCAAAGAAATATTTGTAGACGCGGTTTCAGAGTCTTGCGGAACTTAAAACAGCTTTCGGAACTTATAACAGCAAGCCGCCAAAACAGCGCGGAAGGGATTTATGGGAACGGAGGAGACAGAAATGCCTTCCTGGAAAAAGCGCTGTGGAGGGAGATTGCGGAACTTATAATCGGAGGAAATTTATGAATTATATTACAATCGCCCTCGCAAAAGGGCGGCTGGCAAAAAAGGCAATGGGTATGCTTGAGGAGGTCGGCATTACCTGTGAGGAGATGAAAGACCCCGATTCCAGAAAACTGATATTTACAAATGAGAAATTAAAATTTCGTTTTTTCCTCGCAAAAGCCAATGATGTGCCAACCTATGTTGAGTATGGTGCAGCGGATATTGGCATTGTCGGGAAGGATACGATTCTTGAGGAAGGGCGCAAAATGTATGAGGTGCTCGACTTGAAAATCGGAAAATGCCGCATGTGCGTTGCAGGACCGGAAAATGCCGCGGAGCTGTTAAAGCACGGGGAGTTAATCCGCGTGGCAACCAAGTATCCGGACATTGCGAAAGATTATTTTTATAACAAGAAGCATCAGACGGTTGAGATTATCAAGCTGAACGGTTCGATTGAGCTTGCGCCGATTGTTGGGCTTTCCGAGGTCATTGTCGATATTGTAGAGACAGGCTCCACGCTGAAGGAAAACGGGCTGGTGGTTTTGGAGGAGGTCTGCCCGCTCTCCGCCCGCATGGTTGTCAACCAGGTAAGCATGAAAATGGAACATGAGCGCATCACAAAATTGATAAATGACTTGCGGAACCTGCTGTCGGAGCGGGAGGCATAGTTTGTCGGATGGAAAACTGCAGCATGATGCGAATTTTATGGCGTGACAGGAATTTGCCGTATGTTGGGAATTTTACGGTATGATGCAAATTCATTGCCCGATGAAAAAAATCGGTTACGCCAGGAAATTCCGAAAGCCGAAAAAATAAAAACGGGCGAGCGCCCACAGAAACGGAGATTGCCATGAGAATTGTAGAATTAAATGAGAATACAAAGAAAAACCTGTTAGAAGACCTTTTAAAACGCAGCCCGAACCAGTACACACAGTATGAGGAGACGGTTGCCGCAATAGTTGCGGATGTGCGTGAGAGAAGGGATATGGCATTGTTGGAATACACGGAAAAATTTGACCATGTACAAATCAATGCAGAAAATATCCGCGTGACGGAGGAGGAATTTGCAGAGGCATACCGCGCAGTTGACCCGGAGGTTTTGCGCGTCATCCGCGCGGCCATCCAAAATATCAAGGCCTACCATATGCTCCAGAAGCGCAACAGTTGGTTTGATGCGCAGGAAAACGGCATTATCTTAGGGCAGAAGGTAACACCGATTGCTTCGGTCGGCGTGTATGTGCCGGGCGGCAAGGCAGCGTACCCTTCTTCCGTGCTTATGAACATTCTCCCGGCAAAGGTTGCGGGGGTGGAGCGCATTGTGATGACAACACCGCCGGGAAAGGATGGGAAAGTCAATGAGGGAACGCTTGTTGCCGCGAAGGAGGCAGGGGTGACAGAAATCTACAAGGCAGGCGGCGCACAGGCGGTGGCAGCATTGGCGTTTGGCACGCAGAGCATCCCGAAGGTGGACAAGATTGTCGGTCCTGGCAATATTTTTGTTGCCCTGGCAAAAAAGGCAGTTTACGGGCATGTGAGCATCGACTCGATTGCAGGACCGAGCGAGATTCTTGTCATTGCTGACGAGACGGCAAATCCACGCTATGTGGCGGCGGACCTTTTGTCACAGGCGGAGCACGATGAACTGGCGAGCGCGATTCTTGTCACAACGAGCCGCGGGGTGGCAGAGAAAGTCAATGCCGAAATCGAGGGCTTTTTGGGCGGGCTTTCGCGTCGGGATATCCTCACGAAATCCATTGAAAATTACGGCTATATTTTGATTGCACAAAATCTTAACGAGGCGGTTGACGCAGCAAATGAGATTGCCTCCGAGCACCTTGAGATTGTGACCAGAAATCCGTTCGAGGTCATGACAAAAATCAAGAACGCAGGTGCGATTTTCCTTGGGGAATACTCAAGCGAGCCGCTTGGCGATTATTTTGCCGGTCCGAACCACATTCTTCCGACCAACGGCACCGCCAAATTTTTCTCTCCGCTTTCCGTGGACGATTTTGTGAAAAAATCAAGCATTATCTCATACTCAAGGGAGGCACTTGAAAAGGTACATAAAGATATTGAACTTTTCGCAAAAGCGGAGGGGCTGACAGCACACGCCAATTCCATCGCAGTGCGCTTCGAAAAATAAATCCGGGCATATGCGGAATGAAAAAACAGCATATGCCCGGTACAGACCCCAGTGGGATTTTTGGGGAGCGGAGCGGACAAAAATGCCACTGCCATGTTGTGGGTCTGGGAAGGGCATATGCGGAACGAAAAAAAGGAGGTGAAAACATGCAACGAAACGCATCCATCGCACGGATGACAAAGGAGACGGATATTCGGATGGACTTTTCCATTGACGGGAGCGGAAGCGCAAAAATTGATACCGGTATCGGCTTTTTTGACCATATGCTCAACAGCTTTGCGCGCCACGGTTTTTTTGACATGACCTTGCAGGTAAAGGGGGATCTGCACGTGGACGGACATCATACCGTGGAAGATACGGGCATCGTATTGGGGCAGGCCATCAAGGAAGCTTTAGGGGACAAGGCGGGTATTAAACGCTACGGGTCGTTCCTGCTTCCGATGGACGAAACGCTCGTTTTGTGCGCCATCGATCTTTCCGGGCGGCCGTATTTAAATTTTGAGGCATCGTTTTTGGCACAGCAGGTAGGGTCGTTTGACACAGAGCTTGTCAGGGAATTTTTCTATGCCGTTTCCTACAGCGCGGGGATGAACCTCCATCTAAAACAGATGGATGGAAGGAACAGCCATCACATCATTGAGGCAATGTTCAAAGCATTTGCGAAGGCACTTGACGAGGCATCAACGGCAGATTCAAGAATCATGGGGGCGCTCTCAACAAAGGGAACGATCGCATAAAAGGGAGGCGTAGTATTTATGAAATTATTTCCGGCAATTGACATTAAAAATGGACAGTGTGTACGGCTGCGGCAGGGACAATTCCATGATGTGGAGGTTTATTCGCAGATGCCGGTATACATTGCAAAGGGCTTTCAGGCATCGGGTGCCACATTCATCCATATTGTGGATTTGGATGGGGCACTCGCGGGGTATTCCGTGAACGATGACGTAATCCGCAGCATTGTGGAAAATGTTTCCATCCCTGTGGAGGTTGGCGGCGGCATCCGCACCATACAGGATATTGAGAATAAGCTCAAACTTGGTGTCGGCAGGGTCATCATTGGAACAAAGGCAGTGGAAAACCCGCAGTTTGTAAAGACCGCCGTCATGACCTTCGGCGCGGATAAAATCGTGGTCGGCATTGACGCAAAAAACGGCATAGTTGCAACAGATGGATGGGAGAAGTTAAGCAATTACAATGCCGTGCAGCTGGCGCTTGACATGAAAGAAATCGGAATACGAACCATTATTTACACGGACATTTTAAGGGATGGCATGCTTTCTGGACCGAATGTCGAACATACTAAGGAGATGGTGGAAAAAACAGGAATGGATATCATCGCGTCCGGCGGTGTATCCTGCATGAAGGACCTTGACGATTTGGATTCCATTCCGGTTTACGGCGCAATCATTGGAAAAGCACTGTACGAGAACCGCATCCATTTAGGGGAAGCAGTTAAAAAATATATGGGAAAGCAGTAGGGTGTGCGTTTGACGCAAAAAGCATGTTTCAGACACGCCCCAAACATCAGCAAGAAAACATGTGGAGGGAGCATGGGCAATAAAAAAATTATTTCATATATCAATGCAGAAAATGAAACGGCAAAAAGTGTCATCGCGCGCGCGGTGCGCTTTGAACGTTCTGGCGCGGACGCGCTGTTTATTTACAATTATTCGATGGTGGAGTCCGAGAGGGAGGAATTGTTTGGAACGCTGCGCCAGATTATAAAACAGGTGGATATCCCTGTTTTCGCAGGCTGCTTTGCTGCCCGCTTTGAGGACATCAAAAAGGCTTTTTATACAGGTGCGGCAAAGGTCGTAATCCCATATGATAAGCTGAAGGATTTTTCTATCATACAGGAGGGCGCGCGGCGCTTTGGAAACGATAAGCTTGTCATTGAGCTGAATGCCGCGGATGAGAAACAGACAAGCTCACTTTCCCTTGGGGACACCGCGCAGAAGCTGAAGGAATATGGTGCGGCGATGCTGCTTATCAAGCATCTGACCGTGACGGACGGCGTGCGCGAGAAGATACGGACGGCAGGGCTTCCGGTCATTGTCCGGGATTCCCTTCTGCGCAATGATATGGGAACGCTGCTTTTGATGGAAAATGTCGAGGGGGTCGCGACAGATTATTACGAGGGCAAAAATATTTTTGCAATCAAGCATACACTTAAGGCGGAAAATGTGCAGGTTGACACCTTTGAAAGTGCGGTTACCTTCGCCGAGATGAAAAAGAATCCGGACGGGCTTGTTCCGGTTATTGTACAGGATTATAAAAATAATGAAGTTTTAATGCTTGCGTATATGGATGAAATGGCGTATAATAAGACCATAGAGACTGGAAGGATGACATATTTTTCGCGCGAGCGGCAAAAGCTGTGGGTAAAAGGCGAAGAATCCGGGCATTTCCAGTATGTGAAATCTTTATCCATCGACTGTGACAATGACACGCTGCTTGCAAAGGTAATGCAGGTTGGCGTGGCATGCCACACCGGAAACCGCAGCTGCTTTTACCGGGAGCTTGTGAAGAAGCCATACGATGATACGAATCCTGCGACGGTATTCGACGAAGTTTTCCGCGTCATCCTGGACAGGAAGGAGCATCCGCAGGAAGGCTCCTACACGAATTACCTTTTTGACAAGGGGATCGATAAAATCCTTAAAAAATGCGGCGAGGAGGCGGCGGAGATTATCATCGCGGCAAAGAATCCGGATAAAGAGGAGATGAAGTATGAGATTGCGGATTTCCTCTACCATATGATGGTGCTGATGGCAGAGCGCGGCATCGACTGGGAGGATATCACAAGAGAATTGTCACACAGGCATTAACCCCAAAAGGGATATGCGGAACTTTAAACAGCATATCCCCAGACAGTGCCCAGTGGGATTTTTTAGAAGTGAAACGGAGAAAAAATCCCACTGCTGAGAAAGGGAACTGGGAGGGGATATGCGGAACTTTAAATAGCATATCCCCGTACAGTGCCCAGTGGGATTTTTTAGAAGTGAAACGGAGAAAAAATCCCACTGCCGAGAAAGGGAACTGGGAGGGGATATGCGGAACTTTAAATAGGAGGAAAAGAAAGATGGCATTTTTAGCAGGTTTTGTATATTATCTCGCGATATTCATTGTATATTGTGCAGGCATTTTCGGAGCAGTAAAACTTGGCATCGCACTCCGCAAGAGGTCGAACGCAAAGGCCGCTACTGCAGCAAAGACAGAGGCATAAAGACTTGGGAGACGGCGCGAAAGGATTTTTGTGCCGTCTCCTTATGATATGCGGAACTTTAAAACAGCATATCCCCGGACAGTGCCCCAGAGGAATTTTTTCGGAGTGAAACAAAGAAAAAATCCCTCTGCTGAGAAAAGGGAAGTGGGAGGGGATATGCGGAACTCAAAACAGCATATCCCCGGACAGTGCCCCAGAGGAATTTTTTCGGAGTGAAACAAAGAAAAAATCCCTCTGCTGAGAAAAGGGAAGTGGGAGGGGATATGTGGAACTCAAAACAGCATATCCCCGGACAGTGCCCCAGAGGAATTTTTTCGGAGTGAAACAAAGAAAAAATCCCTCTGCTGAGAAAAGGGAAGTGGGAGGGGATATGCGGAACTCAAAATAGGAGGAAACTATGGGACTGGTTTTGATGCGATTTCCGGGCGGTCTTGAGCGCGCGCTAACACTCAGCTATGACGATGGGGTACAGCAGGATGAAAAGCTGATTGGGATTATGAGAAAGCACGGACTAAAGGGCACTTTTAACTTAAACAGCGGGGAGTACCCGCCGGAGGGAACCACCTATCCGGCAGGGCAGATTCACCGCCGCATGACGAGGGATGAGGCAACACAGCTGTATAAGGAGAGCGGCATGGAGGTGGCAGTACACGCGCTGACACATCCGTTTTTGCAGGAACTTCCGCCGGTTGTCTGTGTGCGGGAAGTCTTTCGTGACCGTGAGAATTTGGAGGAGCAGTTTGGCTGCATCGTGCGGGGCATGGCATACCCGTTTGGTACATACAGCGATGAGGTTGTGCAGATATTAAAGGCAAACGGCATCGCTTACGCAAGAACCGTACATTCGACAAGGAATTTTGATATTCCGCGCGACTGGCTGCGCATGCCGGCAACCTGCCACCATAACGACCCGGAGCTGATGAATCTGGCAAAACGTTTTATTGAGCCTGCCCACTGGACAATTTCACGGCTATTTTACCTGTGGGGGCACAGCTATGAGTTTGAGGACCGGAACAATTGGAATGTGATTGAGGAGTTTGCGGAATATGTCGGCGGGCGCGATGATATCTGGTACGCGACCAATATTGAGATTTATGATTATGTGGAGGCATGGCGCAGCCTGATTGTCTCCGCGGACGGCAAGCGCGCTTACAACCCGACAGCGTTCGAGCTTTTCTACGACAACCGTGGAACGGCGGGCAGCATTAAGCCAGGGGAGACGAAGCTTTTATAAATTTCCCATTGGATTTTTCCTGCCATGGTAGCGGGAAAGCTGCAATTGTGGGCTGTGCGTGCACAAAACATAAAAAAGCAGGTTTGGACACGCCATGGAAAAGGCTTTGGTTTTCGGGTACACCGGAAAACCAAAGCTTTTTTGCACATTGGTTTTTGGCATAATTTTCCCATCCCATTCATATAGTAAAGCAAACGCGTGTATTGCGAGGTTGTATCAGACTGCATTTTTATAAATGCAGTCTGATGCGGACTTGTGGTTTATGTACACGGTCATGAGACTGAGGGAAAACGGAGGGTGTCCAATGGAGACGGAGAACAAGTTTAATCTATACAATGATATCCGCAAGCGGACGAACGGTGAAATCTACCTTGGCGTGGTAGGTCCGGTGCGGACGGGAAAATCGACCTTCATCAAGCATTTTATGGAGGAGATGGTGATTCCGGAAATTGAGGATGTACATAGCAAGGAGCTTGCAACCGATGAGCTCCCGCAGAGTGCGGCGGGCAAGACCGTAATGACAACAGAGCCAAAATTCATCCCGAAGGATGCGGTTGAAATCGAAATTTCCGACGGGGTGAAGGTTTCGGTGCGCATGATTGACTGCGTCGGTTTTATGGTGGACGGTGCGGTGGGGCATATGGAAAACGATGCGGAACGCATGGTAAAAACCCCGTGGTTCAACCACGAAATCCCGTTTACGCAGGCGGCGGAGATTGGCACGAGGAAGGTCATCCACGACCATTCAACCATCGGGCTTGTCATCACAACGGACGGGAGTTTTTCGGAGATTGGCAGGGAGAGCTACAAGCAGGCAGAGGAGCGCACCGTAGGGGAACTGCAGAAAATCGGGAAGCCTTATATTGTGCTCTTAAACACGATACGGCCATATTCGGCGGAGACAAAGGAACTCGCGGAACAGCTTTCGGCACAGTATGGGGTCAGCGTGCTGCCAATCAATTGTGAGCAATTGAAAAAAGAGGATGTTGACCGCATCATGCAGAAAATCCTTGATGAATTCCCGGTAAGCGAGCTGCAGTTTGGCATCCCGAAATGGACGGAGCTGCTGCCAAAGGAACATCCAGTCAAACAGGGGATGATACAGAATGCAAAGGAAATGCTTGGACGTTTTGCAAAAATGAAGGATTTAAAAGCGGCGAAAAAGCAGCTTTTTTCCGATGAACTTTACCGTTTCCGCCTCGAGGATCTTTCGATGGAAAGCGGCATAGCGCAGATAAAAGTCGATGTGGCGGAAAAATGCTATTACGGGCATATCAGCGATATGATTGGAACACCGATTGAGGGGGAATACCAGCTCTTCCAGATGATTCGTGAGCTTGCGGAAAGCAGAAAGGAATACGAGAAGGTGGCGCACGCCTGCGAGGAGGTCAGGGCAAACGGCTACGGGATTGTGATGCCATCCATCGGCGAGGTTTCTGTGGAACAGCCGGAAATCATCCGGCACGGCAATAAATTTGGTGTGAAGCTAAAGGCAACTGCGCCGTCCGTTCATATGATTCAGGCGGATGTCGTGACGGAGGTTGCCCCGATTGTGGGTACGAAGGAACAGGCGGAGGATTTGATTGAATATATGCTTGAGCAGTCCGATTCCGCGGAATCCGGTATCTGGGATACCAATATATTCGGGAAAACCTTGCAGCAGCTTGTTGAGGAGGGCATCCAGACAAAGATTGACCGCATGACAATTGAGAGCCGCAGGAAAATGCAGGACACGATGAAAAAGATTGTGAATGAGAGCAATGGCGGAATGATTTGTATTATTATTTAGGATAAAGAAGAAGCCATGCAGGTGGCCAAACAGGGGGCAGATGATAAAAACATTTCCGGACAATTCCGGATGAAAGCTGAAAGGGAAACCTGCCCGTTCGGGATTCGATATCGGGCAGGTTTTTTGAATTTGAAATTATTCCCATTTTCTCTTAAAATCATGAACAAATTGCACAAATACTATTTACATTCTGGCTTCTGTATTGTATAATAAGATTATAAGTTTAGAAAAACATAAAACAATTTATGTTTTTCTAAAGAAAGAGGAGTTTTTTTCAGGGAAAGCCTGAATACGCCAAAAAGTTATCGAACCAGGAAAATGGAGGTTGTGCAATGAGAAAGAAAAACACAGTTCTTTTTGGGTTATTGTCCGCGGCAGTATTATCGGTTGCAGTGACCGGATGCGGCAACGAAAAAGATGGGGAACCGGACGTGACTCCAGGTGTGGCAGGAGATATTACGCAGGGAGTGCCGACCGGGGAGGGGGAGGATACGCCGACACCGGAACCTTCACCGGAACCGACTCCGTTTGAGGAGATTGATATTAGTTATAAGAGGGTCAGCGTGCATGACCCGTCCATTGTCAAAGTGGAGGATACATATTATATTTTTGGTACGCATTCGACATGGGCAAAGAGCAAGGACTTGATTCAATGGACCATTTTCACAAACAGCATCAATGCAAGCCCGAACGGCACATTCGGCGATATCTGGGAGGACTGGGGCAAGAGCGCGGATAACCCGGATGTGGGCGGCAACCTGTGGGCACCGGATGTCATTTACAATGAGAACATGGGAAAATACTGTATGTATATGAGTGTAAATGGGAATGACTGGAATTCCGCGATTACGCTCCTTACCGCGGATGAAATTGAAGGGCCTTACGAATATATCGGGCCGGTGGTTTATTCCGGGTTTAACCTGACAAGCCACCCGGCAGAACGCACGGATGTGTACAAGGTGCTCGGCAAGGATGCGGATTTGACCCGCTACCAGAGCACGACGGTAAACAAGTTAAATGCCATCGACCCTTGTGTGAAATTTGATGAGAACGGGGATTTGTGGATGGTATATGGTTCCTGGTTTGGTGGGCTGTACATGCTCAAACTTGATGCGCAGACCGGACTTCGCGATTACAGCTATACTTACGAGACAGTCGAGGACGTTTCGGACGCCTACAACGGGATAAAAATCGCGGGCGGGCACGGGGTTTCCGGCGAGGCACCGTACATCTTTAAAGTGGGGGATTACTATTATCTCTTTGTATCCTACGGCGGGCTGACGGCGCAGGGCGGTTACCAGATGCGCATGTTCCGCTCGGAAAATATTTACGGACCGTATGTGGACCAGAATGGAACCCCGGCGATTTATTCACACGGTGTCACAAACAATCTGCAAGGCAGGGTTGGTTTGCGTTTGATGTCCTCCTACAAATTTGCCGGCAACTTTGAAATACATGTGGCACAGGGGCACAATTCGGCGTTCGTGGACGATGACGGAAAGATTTATGTCGTATACCACACAAGGTTTGCAAACGGAAAGGGCGGAAACGAGGAAGCGCACGAAGTGCGCGTGCAGCAGCTTTTTGTCAATGAGGACGGCTGGCTGATTGCCGCGCCTTACGAATATTCCGGCGAGAGCCTTCCGGAGACGAACCTTGCCATGGAACAGATGGTTGGTGAGTACGAGTTTATTATCCACAATCCAACGATGTATTACGGTATGGGAAAAATGGATGACGAGGTACTCGGTATCGTGGATACCAATATCATCCAGTTAAACGAGGATGGCACGGTGACCGGAGATTTCACAGGTACCTGGACTTACGAGGAAGGAAAGGCGAATATGACCATTACGGTAAAGGATGTGGAGTACAAGGGCTATTTCCTGCGCCAGGCGACCGAGGGAATCCATAAGGTCGTGACATGCTTTACGGCGGCGGGCAGCAATGTCTGTGTATGGGGAAGCCAGAAATAAAAGAGACAGCAAACGGCGCTATGCCCTGGCAGCGGGCATAGCGCCGTTTGTTCTGGGCAGGTAATCGGAAAAGATATCAGGTGCGGATAGGGGCAGGGAGAGAAAGGCTATCGGCTAGATGCCCAGGAAACTCGCAATATCTGAGAAGTTGATAAACAAATTTTCTGTTTGATTGCAGGAATAATTACTAAAATCTGAAATTATTATTTTTTTATGACAATCTGCAACAAAATAACTATAAATTGTGCTTGCTGAAACTACATTGAAGGGAGTATAATAAACGTACAGGCCATATGGGAAGATATGTGAAGGATCGCTCTGTACTGTCCTGAACCTAGGAAAATATAAGGAGAAAAAAACATGGCAAAAACAAATCAGCGTAACTTGTCGGACGAAGAACAAAGAGGAGCGATTAAGAAAAAACTTTTGTTCCGCACAATCACGCCGATGGTCACAGGCCTTGTGATTGCGGCAATTCTGATTTCTGTAATTTCAGCGAACGCAATGAAGAATTTACAGAACGAAAACATCAAGAACAGTTCATTAAATGCATCCTACCAGATAAGTGAATATTTCACGAGGTACATGGAGGTCAGCAAGCAGCTTGCAGCGAACCAGGAGGTCATCAATTTCTGCCAATCCATTAAGCCGGGGCAGAAAATAGCAGAAGCAGAAGGGTATGATGACATCATGGCAACCCTGAAAAATATCCATAATACGGACACGACAAACATGGTTGCCGTCTGGATTGCGGACCTTGATTCCAGCCAGTTTGCCGAGGATACAGGCTATGTCAGCGACGATACATGGGATATCCGGCAGCGCAGTTGGTACCAGGAGATGATTGCCTCCGGAGGAACCGTGGTTTCTGAACCATACACCAACAGCTCGGACGGAACCCTGATTTCGAGTGTTGTCACACCAGTTTTTAGCGCTTCGGGCAATCTGGTCGGCGCGGCTTGCCTGGACCTTTCCTTAAAGGCAGTCACGGATATGATGGCGGAGCATACGCTTGGCAAAACGGGGTTCTTTTTCCTGATAACATGCGCGGGCACGGTGATGTACTCCCCGGAGTCTGACCACGGGCAGATTTCTTTCCAGGACATTGACATTGCTTCCGACATAAAAAGCGCTTTTTCTGATGGAAATTACGGCGATTATACATACCATTATGGTGGGCATAACAACCATGGTTATATGAGCAGGGTCAGCTCGAATAAATGGGTTGTTTTAAGCGGTATGCCAAGCCTGGAGTACAATTCCGATTTTTACAGTGTGCTTGCCAGCATCCTCCTTCTTTTTGCGGCTATCATTGCAGTGCTTTCCTTTATCATTTTGAAAATTGCAGCCGGGATTGTACAGCCAATTCATGAGCTGCACGAGGTGGCGGAACAGCTTGCCCGCGGGGAACTCGATGTCCGGATGGATATCGAATCCGACGATGAGATTGGTGCCGTCGCTGCCGCCATTGATAAGACCGTGCTGCGTCTGAAGGATTACATTAAATATATCGACGAAATTGCAAAGGTTCTGGATGAAATCGCACAGGGCAATCTGTGCTTTTGCTTAGAGCAAGAATATCTTGGGGAATTCAGTAAGATTAAGACGGCACTATCACATATTGCGGACACAATGACACAGACCATCAAAGGCATCCGCGCATCGGCGGACCAGGTAAACGGCGGGGCGGGCCAGATTTCCATGGCGGCGCAGGCGCTGGCGGAAGGTGCCACGAACCAGGCGGCGGCAGTGGATGAGCTACTTGCAACGGTAGGGGATATTTCCGGTCAGGTGCGGCGCAATGCGGATTACTCAAAAGAAGCGGCGGCGAATGCGGATCAGGTAAAGAAGAAGATTGAAACGAGCAACCAGGAGATGCGGCAGATTGTCGATGCGATGGAGGAAATCAACAGCTGCTCCGACGCTATCCGGGCGATTATCGCGAATATCGAGGAGATTGCCGACCAGACAAACCTACTGTCCTTAAATGCTTCCATCGAGGCGGCGCGCGCGGGAGAGATGGGTAAGGGCTTCGCGGTTGTCGCGGGTGAGGTCGGCAACCTTTCCAGGGAGAGCACTTTAGCGGTACAAAAGTCAACCGAATTGATACAGAATTCCATCAACGCGGTAAAACACGGGATGGAGCTGGTGAATCAGGCCGCCGGCCGTCTGGTTGAGTCGGTGGACGGTGTTGTCGGTCTTGCCGATATGATGAACAATCTTTCTTCGGCGGCACACGATGAGATGAACAGCTTAAACGAAGTGGAAAAAGGGATTGAGCAGATTGCCGGCGTTGTAACGGACAATTCAGCGATGGCACAAGAGAGTGCCGCGTCGAGTGAACAGCTTTCCGCTCAGGCGATGGCGCTGAATGACATGATTGACCTTTTTAGGGTTTGATGGGATTATAAAAAATAATTTGCTCCGCAAGGCCACCGCCTGGCCAATGACCAGGCGGCGGCCTTGTTGCAATTTCCCGAAAAAAGAATGCAATAAATATTGACAAATTTCCGAAAGGTTGTTATAATAACTTCGTAATAAAGTTAATAAGTTTGTAACAATTTAGAATATTGATTTAATATTTATGGAGGAACTCATGAAGAGGATTGTGAAAAAAGCAGCCCTGGCTGTTGTGACTGTTACGATGCTTTCATCCGCACCATTTACTTTTGTATTGGCAGACACTGATTCGAGCGCACTTGGCGGTTTTTCATATCTATATGAAAATTATCTTACGACGAAGGACGGGGAGGAGGACGATTCGGAATCAACGGCATCGCTGCTTTCCGACAAGGTTACAATCCCGGAAAATGTGGCAATTGCAAATGTGAACGATTCGTGCAACATCCGCGAGGGTGCGGGGACGAATTACAATATTATCGGTATTTTCCCACGCAATGCGTACTGTATTGTCTTAGATGAGAAGGACGGCTGGGCGCATATCAAATCGGGAAATGTGACCGGCTATATCAAGGTGGACTACCTGTTCATGGGGGAGGAAGGTTACCAGAAGGCATGTGAGCTTGTGACGCTGACTGCAACGGTTACCGCGGGTACGGTCAATGTCCGCACGGAGCCGTCCACCGCGAGCGATGACACAATTATCATGGAATTGACGCGCGGTGAGCAGCTTGAGGTTGTGGAAGAGGCAATCCTGAACAAGAACGATGAGAAAGCCATGATGTGGGTCAAGGTTATCGTGGACAGCTCCGATATGAAGGAGTCCGAGGGCGATTCCTACGGATATATCAGCAGTGAATTTGTAAACGTCGGTTATAACTGGAAGACAGCAGTTAAAATTGACCCGATTGACGCTTCAATTTCTGCGATTCGCCAGAAGGTTGTCGCGGAGGCGAAAAAGCACATTGGCCTTCGGTATGTATGGGGTGGTACGAGCCTTACAAATGGAGCAGATTGTTCTGGCTTCTGTCTGGCGGTATACCGTGCATGTGGCATCAGCACAAAGAAAATGCCGAGAACTTCCTACGATATGGCGGCTTCTTCCGCTGGAAAGACAGTTTCCCTGGCAAATGCAAAACCGGGTGACCTCGTATTTTACGGTTCCCGCAGCGGGGTTGACCATGTTGCGATTTATATCGGAAACAACAAGGTAATTCACGAGAGCGGAAGAAAAGAAGGATGTAAGATTTCAAATGTAAATTACAGAACAATCGTTAAGATTAAGAATTTCATTGATTATATTTATTAAGCGTTAGGATGGTTCTGCCAGGAAGGTTTTCTTCCTGGCAGATTTTTTATGCGCGGGAGCGCAAATGTGTATAGAGAGGCGCATGGAATTTGGCTGCTTTGCAAACACGCGCCCCGTGTGGCGGGTAGGGGAGAAGGGCACAGAGGGCTTATTTTAATGAAAACAATATTTGATTAGTCATTCGCAATAAAAGAATAGCAATCCAACACTGTTTTTGTTATAATAATAACAGAAAATAATGCAAAAAAAGTGAAAGAATACGGCAATTTAAAGAATAGAGAGGGGGGATCGCGGTGGCTTATTCAAAAGCCTGGTTGAATTATCGGGTTGTGGATCATATTCGTTTCCCGTTTGACACGCTTTATGCGGATACCGGGAACGAACAAATCCGGATTGCCGCACAGGAATTGCAAAAAGCGGCAAAGGAGCTGGCAAAGGCAAAACTAAATTGCATATCCGATTTGGCGGAAATCAAACGCGCGTTGGGGAAATCGGATGATGTGGGGGCAGCGCCAAAAGGGGCATGCAGGGGTGCAGTTTATATGGAAATCAACCCGGACAGGCTTTCTTTGGCGGATGAGGAGGGATATCTCATCCGCAGACAGGCGTGTGGGCTTGTGATATGCGGCGGTGGGGAAGGCGGACTTTTGTATGGAACTTTCGCGCTGATTCGCATTATGCAGACAGACCCACAACTTTTATCCAAAATATGTTCCGGCAAACAGACGGTGGAGAAATCCCCTGCGAATCCACTTCGTATGCTGAACCACTGGGACAACACGGATGGCAGCATTGAGCGCGGCTATGCAGGAAAATCATTTTTTTTCGCAGACCATGAACTGGTCATCGACGAGCGCACAAGGGATTACGCCAGGCTTTTGGCATCCGTCGGCATCAATGCAACCGTTATCAACAACGTCAATGTGCGCGGTGCGGCGACCGAATTGATTACTGCCCGCTATCTGCCGCAGCTGGCAAAACTTGCAAAACTTTTCTACACGTATAGAATCAAACTTTATCTGAGCCTGAATTTTGCAGCGCCAATCGAACTTGGCGGACTTGCGACCTGCGACCCGCTTGAACAGGACGTGCAGGATTTCTGGAAGAAAAAAATGGACGAAGTATATGCCGCAGTGCCGGAGCTTGGCGGCTTTTTGGTCAAGGCGGATTCGGAAGGGCGGCCAGGACCGTTTACGTATGGCAGAGACCACGCACAGGGGGCAAATATGTTAGCGGAGGCAATTGCACCGCACGGGGGGAACATTATCTGGCGCTGTTTTGTCTACAACTGTAGACAGGACTGGCGCGACCGTAAGACGGACCGCGCAAGGGCAGGGTACGATAATTTTATGCCGCTTGACGGACAATTCGCGGACAATGTTATTTTGCAGATTAAAAACGGTCCGATGGATTTTCAAGTGCGTGAGCCGGTATCCCCTCTGTTTTCAGGGCTTAAGGAAACGAACATGATGTTGGAGGTACAGGCGGCGCAGGAATACACAGGGCAGCAAAAGCATCTGTGTTACTTGGTTCCGATGTGGAAAGAGGTGCTTGGCTTTCGGACTTATGCCGAAAAGGGAGCCACAGATGGTGCGGACACGGTAGCAGACATTGTATCCGGCAGGCTTTACGGCCAGAGAAATTGCGGCATGGCGGCAGTGGCAAACACCGGGGATGATGAAAACTGGACGGGGCATGATATGGCGGCGGCAAATTTTTATGGCTTTGGCCGGCTGGCCTTTGACACGGAACTGACGGCGGAGGAAATTGCAAAGGAATGGGTGCGCGCCACCTATGGCTGCGACAGGGAAGTCCTTGAGTGTATGTTGCCAATGCTCTTGTCTTCCTGGGAGATTTATGAGAAATATACTTCGCCGCTTGGTATCGGGTGGATGGTAAACCCGTCACACCACTACGGACCAAATGTGGACGGTTACGAATATGACCGTTGGGGGACGTACCATTATTCGGACTGCCACGGGATGGGCGTTGACCGCACGATGGCAGGAACGGGCTATGTTGCCCAGTACAATGAGCCAAACCGTGGGATGTATGAAAATATTGAAAGCTGCCCGGAAGAATTGCTCTTGTTTTTCCACCATGTGCCGTACACACATATGCTGAAAACGGGAAAAACCCTGATTCAGCATATTTATGACAGCCATTTTGAGGGCGCGATGCAAGCGCAGAACATGCTGCTGAATTTTGACTCATTAAAACACCGGCTCCCGCCGGAGGTTTTCGAGCGCATCCACACCCGGCTTAAGATGCAGGCCGACCACGCAAAGGAATGGCGTGACCGCATCAATACATATTATTATCGGATGTCAGGGATAGCAGACGAAAAGGGGCGGACAATTTATTAGAAAATAAAAACAGCATATCCCCGGACAGACCTACAGAGGAATTTCTGGGAGCAGAGCGGACAGAAATCCCTCTGCCTTGCCAGGGTATGGTAGGGGATATGCGGAACTAAAAAACAGCATATCCCCGGACAGACCCACAGAGGAATTTCTGGGAGCAGAGCGGACAGAAATCCCTCTGCCTTGCCAGGGTATGGTAGGGGATATGCGGAACTAAAAATAGGAGGACATTTTTACCATGGATATGACATTGCGTTGGTATGGGAGGAAGTTGGACAGTGTAACCTTAGAGCAAATCCGCCAGATTCCGGGCGTGACGGGTGTCATCTCGGCGCTGCATGAAATCCCGGCGGGGGAGCCGTGGCCAGAAATGCAGGTGGTGGCGCTAAAAAAGGAGATAGAGGCGGCGGGCTTAAAGCTTCTTGGTATCGAGAGCATCAATGTGCACGAGGATATTAAGTTAGGCTCACCAAACCGCGACCAATTGATTGAAAATTATATTACCTCGCTTGAGAGCGTTGGAAAAGCGGATGTGCACCTTGTCTGCTATAATTTTATGCCGATTTTTGACTGGACGAGAACCGACCTTGCATTCCCGCTTGCCGACGGCTCAAACGCGCTTGCCTACGACAAACAGGTGATTGAGGGCATTCGTCCGGAGGATATGTTTGCGCGCATTGAGAGTGCGAGCGGAGGATTTATTTTGCCGGGCTGGGAGCCGAACCGAAAGGATGAGATTAAGGAGCTTTTTGAAAAATATAAAGGAATGACGGCAGAACGCCTGCGCGAAAATTACAAGTATTTCCTGGATGCAATTATACCGACCTGCGAGAAATACGAGATAAAAATGGCGGTGCACCCGGATGACCCGGCGTGGAATGTGTTTGGTCTGCCGCGCATCGTGACAAGCGAGGAATCGCTTTTAAAAATTGCGGAATTAAACCCGAGCATCTACAACGGATTTACGCTCTGTACCGGCTCGCTTGGCAGCAATCTGGAAAATGACCTGCCAAAGATTATCCGCAACGAAAAAATTGCCCCGCGCATCCATTTTGCACATGTCCGCAACATCAAATATGAGAACGAGAATTTCTTCCATGAAAGTTCACATCTTTCTGCGGACGGCAATTTTGATATGTACGAAATTATGAAAGCATTCCACGACATCGGGTTTGACGGCGTGCTGCGGCCGGACCACGGACGCATGATATGGGGCGAACAGGCGAGGCCGGGATACGGGCTGTATGACCGCGCATTGGGAGTGGCATATCTTAACGGGCTGTGGGAAGCAATCAAGAAAGCGAACCAATAAAAGGGGGCGTGTTCAAAGCCCAAAATAAGAAAGGGATTTTTTTATGAGACTTACTGACATTAAGGACGCTGCGGGCAAAAACGCTTTCGCGGCAAAAGGTTATGAAGGATTTTCATACGACAGGGAGGTGGTGCGAGAGCGCACGAAGGCGGCACCGGAGTGGATTCATTTTGGCGCGGGCAATATCTTCCGCGCTTTCCCGGCAGCGGTACTGCAGACACTTTTGGAGGAGGGGCGCACCGAAAAGGGCTTGATTGTCTGTGAGGGCTTTGATTATGAGATTATTGAAAAAGCCTACCGCCCATACGATGATTTCAGTCTCCTTGTTGTTTTGAAGGCGGACGGAACCATCGAGAAAAAAGTGGTTGGGAGCGTGGTGGAATCCCTGACGGCAGATGACCAGAACGCAGCCGACCAGGCGCGGCTTTCGGAGATTTTTTCTGCGCCGTCCTTAAAAATGGCAAGTTTTACCATCACCGAAAAGGGGTACGCCATCACGAAGGCGGACGGCTCCTACACCCCGCTTGTACAGGAAGACATGCAGGATAAGGCACTTTGCCCGAAACACATCATGGGGAAAGTGGCAAAGTTTTTGTATGTGCGCTACCAAAACGGGGCGGCACCGATTGCGATGGTCAGCATGGACAATTGCTCACACAACGGGGATAAATTAAAAGCCGCCGTCACGGCGTATGCGAAAGAATGGGCAAAGAACGGGATTGTTGAGGCAGGTTTTGCGGAATATGTCAATGACGGCGCGCGCGTTTCCTTCCCGTGGAGCATGATTGATAAGATTACGCCGCGGCCGGACGCATTGGTGCAGGAAATGCTGGCAAAGGACGGCTTTGAAGACACCGATTTAATCGTTACCTCGAAAAATACCTACACTGCGCCGTTTGTCAATGCGGAGGAGACACAGTATCTTGTGATTGAAGATGATTTCCCGAACGGGAAGCTCCCTCTTGATGCGGGCGGGGTTTATTTCACGGACCGCGAGACCGTGGACAAGGTGGAGAAGATGAAGGTATGCACCTGCCTGAACCCGCTGCACACGGCGCTTGCCATTTACGGCTGTCTGTTATCCTGCACCACCATCCACGATGAGATGGAAGACACAGAATTAAAAACACTGGTTACGCGCATGGGCTACGAGGAGGGTATGCCGGTTGTTGTCAATCCGGGCATTTTAAAGCCGGAGGATTTTATCGGTGCGGTTCTGACAAAGCGCCTGCCCAACGTGTTTATGCCGGACACGCCGCAGCGCATCGCAACCGACACTTCACAGAAGCTTCCAATCCGTTTTGGCGAGACCATCAAGGCGTACCTTGCAAAGGGGGAGGATGTGAAAAAGCTTACCTTTATCCCGCTTGTGCTGGCGGGGTATTTGCGCTACCTTCTCGGGGTTGACGATGCGGGAAATCCGTTCACACCATCCGCCGACCCGATGCTTGCGGAGCTGACAGGGCAGTTGGGGGGGATACGCTTTGGGGCAGCGGTGTCCGCCGGGGCGTTGGACTGCATTTTATCGCGTGTGGACTTGTTTGCGGTTGATTTGGTATCATGTGGTCTGTCCGAAAAGATTACAGGGTATTTCAATGAACTGAATGCAGGTGTGGGTGCGGTGCGGGCAACGTTAAAGAAGTATGTGGATGCTTAAAATCCTTAATCCGCGGCGTGTATTGTAAGAAAACATGGCTGCCGGATGAAAAAATCAGGCATGTTTTAAGAAGTAAGAAATTTTTTCGCTGTAAAACCAAAATAGATAAAAAGTAACGGAATAAAAAAATAATATCAATAATTCAACCGATTGGAGGCACTATGCCAGAAGTAAAAAATCCTATTTTATCCGGTTTTTATCCTGACCCGTCCATCTGCCGGGTCGGGGATACCTACTATATTGTAAACTCTACGTTCGCGTATTTCCCGGGAGTGCCGGTTTTTGCGAGCAAGGACTTGTGCCATTTCCACCAGATTGGAAATGTCCTGACCCGTGAATCACAGCTCCCGCTTGGCAGTGACGGGATGTCGCGCGGTATTTTCGCGCCGACCATCCGCCACTATGACGGTGTGTATTACATGATTACCACAAACGTTTCTTACGGCGGCAATTTTATTGTGACTGCCACCGACCCGGCAGGGCCGTGGTCGGAGCCGCACTATTTGAAGGGTGCGGACGGAATTGACCCGAGTATTTTCTTTGACGAGGATGGCAAATGCTATTATATCGGGACACGCCCGAATCCGGATGGTGTGCGGTACAACGGCGACTGGTACATTTATATACAGGAACTTGATATCAGGAATTTTTGTCTCGTCGGCGATTACAAGCTTGTCTGGAAGGGCGCGATGCGCGATGCGGAATGGCCGGAAGGACCGCATCTGTACAAAAAAGATGGATGGTATTATATTATGCATGCGGAGGGCGGCACCGGACCGGCACATGCGGTGTGTGTTGCGCGGAGCAGGGAAGTATTTGGCCCGTATGTTGGGAATTTCAACAATCCGATTTTAACCCACCGCCATCTTGGGAAGGCATACCCGGTGCGCTATGTCGGACATGCCGACCTGGTGGACACGCCGGAGGGCGACTGGTACATGGTCATGCTTGCCTCTAGGCCTTGTGAGGGTTACACGGGGATGGGGCGTGAGACGTTCCTTGCAAAAGTAACGTGGGAGGATGGCTGGCCGGTGGTCAATGACGGCACCGGGAAATTAAATAAAATCCAGACGGTGGGGCTTGCGCCGGAAGATGCGCTGCCGGAACGGGATTTTTATACATTCCACAATGTTGCGCTCGATGCACATTTTGTCACGGTGCGCAACCCGAAACCCGATATGTATTCCCTTACAAAACAGGCGGGGAAGCTTGCCCTAAAGGTGGCCACGGAAGTAATTACCGAGCAAACGAGCGCGTCCTACCTTGGCGTGCGCCAGAAAAGTTATCATTATACGGCAGAAACGCGGATGGAATTTGCGCCGGGGGTGGACGAGGAAGCCGGGCTTGTGCTTTTGCAGAGCGAGGCGGCGAGCATGCGCTTTGTGGTGGCAAATGAAAATGGAATCCGGGTACTGCGTGTCGTAAGCTTTGGGGATAAGATAAGTGGTATGAAACCAGTTGACGGCAGGCAGACCGCAGGGGATGGCACTGTTCTTGCGCAGATTTCTATCCCGCAGGACCTTGGCGGAATTGTGCTGAAAATCATGCAGGACGGACAGAAGCTCTCCTTTTGGTATGCGCTGCAAAACCATGGCTTTGTGCGAATTCCGCTCACGGCGGACGCGCGCTTTTTAAGCACGGAGGCGGCGGGCGGTTTTGTCGGCAACACCATTGGAATGTATGCGAGCGCAAACCATGGCAAGTCAGGGAACTACGCGTTTTTTGATTATTTTGTGGTGGACGATATTTAAGGAAACGAGGCTAAAGCATTTCCTGCACTGGATTTGCCAGAAAATGCGATATGCGCAAAAAGAAATGGGATGTGGAAAAAGGGAGGCGCAAAATGATAAATGTCCGATATGCAAGGATGGAGGATGAGGAATTCTGGTACCGCCTTGACAAACATTTAAACAAGGCTGAATTTAAAAATAAAATCCGCGACCAAAGGGGCTACATCATCTCTGAAGATGATAGGCCAGCTGGTCTGCTGCGCTATAATCTTTTCTGGGACAGCATACCGTTTTGTACATTGCTCTTTATTGAACAGGAATCCCAGGGGAGGGGATACGGGAGAGCGCTGATGGAGCATTGGGAGCGGGATATGAAGCGGCTGGGCTGCGGGATGCTGCTTGTCTCCACACAGGTGGATGAAAACGCCCAGCATTTCTACCGGAAATTAGGGTATAAGGACTGCGGCGGGCTTGTGGTGGATATTCCGGGATATGAGCAGCCGATGGAAATGTTTTTGGCGAAAGCGGTTTTGTAGCCGACATCCGCAGCCAAACTTCCCGTAAATGCTTGCTTTTCACAGGAAGTATGATATCACTATGTCATTCCTCGCAGGACATAATCCGAAGCTTTCTTTTTTTACAGGATATTTAAAAAAGGGGGGAACGGATGGAGGGCAGGCCGGATATTCTGATAAAGCCTCCCTCCGTGCGCGGAAAGGCATTTCTTTTTGAATTAAAGCTAGCGAAAGAATTCAAATAAATGAGGGCAATGTGCCAGAATGCACTCGCGCAGGCAAGGAAAAAAATTATAAAGCAGAGTTGGGGAAAAATGGATACTCCGATATCACGGTTTACGGGGTTTGTTTTTTTCAGAAGGATTGTATGGTTTTGCGCCAAAAATGAAAGGCAGAATCTTAAGTAAAACAAACATTGACTTCCCCTGGGAAATCAGTTATAATAACATCCGTAAAGGGGAGATTTGTTATGCCATATGCAATTATCATAGCCATCGTTCTGGTGGCTTTATTTATTAAAAGTATTTACGATGAGAAAAACTTCACGAGGAAGCTTTACCAAAAAATGGAGCGCGAATGGGGGCAGGTGCCGCAGGAAGAGTATTCGGAGGCGAAGTACCGTTCCCTGCAATATTATTATGAGCACATGGAAAAAGGGCGCGGGGATATTGACTCCATCACATGGAACGACCTTGATATGGACCAGATTTTCATGACCATGAACAATACGGGCTCTGCTGCGGGCGAGGAATATCTTTTTGCGATGCTGCACCGTTTAAGCTTCTCGGCAGAAGAGCTTGCCGAGAGAAACCGCCTGATGGAGCATTTTACAAAGGATAAGGCGGCACGGCAGGCGCTGCAGGAACAGTTTATGCGCATGGGCAAGGAGCGCAATATTTCCGTCTATGAATATATGCATTTGCTGCATCAGCTAAAGCGGGAGAGCAATGCGCAGCATTATATCTGCTTTGTGTTTATATTGGCGGCGCTTGCCCTGATTCTTTTTAACCCGGTGGCAGGTGTGATGTCGGTTATCGCAATTGGCATATACAATGCTTTTTCCTACTATAAGCGCAAGAGCGAGATTGAGAAATATTTTTGTGTGGTATCCCATTTAATCCGCATGATGGATTCCATGAAGGCGCTGACACAGATTGATGATGCGGCGATTGCAGGGTACACGCAGACAATCACGAAAAATTTAAAGGTGTTCGCGTCGTTCCGCAAGGGTGCGCGTATTGTGGCGGGCAAAAAGCCGACGGGCGATTTGCTTGAGGGCATGATTGACTATATCCGTATGCTGTTCCACATCGATTTAATTAAATTTAATAACATGCTGGAGATTTTTGACAACAACGAAGCAGAGCTGACCGCGCTTTTTGAGACGGCGGGTTTCCTTGATTCCATGATTGCAGCGGCCTCTTACCGAAAACTGATGGAGGAGTGGTGTGTTCCGGAATTAAAGGAGGGAGCTCCCTTCCTTGAGACGCAGGATGTTTACCACCCGATGCTTGACGCGCCGGTGAAGGCATCGCTTTTGGAGCACCGCTGTGTGCTGATTACGGGTTCAAACGCTTCCGGCAAATCGACCTTTATCAAGACGCTTGCCATCAATGCCATCTTAGCGCAGACGGTGAATACGGTTATGGCATCCTCCTGGCGTGCAAGCTTTTTTGCCGTGGCATCGTCCATGGCGCTGCGCGATGATATTTTCAGCAAGGAAAGCTATTATATTGTCGAGATTAAGTCCCTAAAACGGATTATGGACATGGTAAATCCGGAGGTTCCGGTACTCTGCTTTGTGGACGAGGTGCTGCGCGGCACCAATACCTTAGAGCGCATCGCGGCTTCGGCGGAGATATTATCGTGGCTTGCGGGTGCAAACGCAATGTGTTTTGCGGCGACACATGATATCGAGCTGACACATATTTTGGAAAAGCAGTATTCCAATTATCATTTCCAGGAATATGTACAGGAAAATGATGTGCTTTTTGATTACAAACTCTATCCGGGCAGGGCGGTTTCGAAAAATGCGATCAAGCTGCTGCGCATGCTTGGCTATGACGAGGGCATGACGGCACATGCCGAGGCGCGGGTGAAGCATTTTGAGGAGAGCGGAAGCTGGATCATGTGAAAGGGACAGGGGGATTTGCCGCAAGTGGCAAAAGTGCCCATCCACCCATGCCGGTTTCCGATTGTTTTGTAAGGCAGAATAGAAATCAGGCGGAGGTTTTATGAAAGTTACGATTTACACAGACGGTTCGGCACGCGGAAATCCGGACGGACCGGGCGGGTATGGAACCATCCTTTCTTATATCGACCCAAAAGGAACCGAACATCTGCGGGAATACTCGGGCGGCTACGTGCGCACGACGAACAACCGGATGGAGCTGATGGCGGCGATTGTGGGATTGGAGGCGCTGACAAAGCCGTGCGATGTAGCGCTTTACTCGGATTCACAGTATCTGGTCAAGGCGTTTAACGAGCACTGGATTGACGGGTGGATAAAAAAGGGCTGGAAGCGCGGCGGCAATGAGCCCGTGAAAAACGTAGACCTCTGGAAGCGCCTGCTGGCGGCAAAGGCTCCCCACAATGTAACGTTTTGCTGGGTGAAGGGGCACAATGGCCATCCGCAGAATGAGCGGTGCGACGCGCTCGCGACATCGGCGGCGGACGGCGAAAACCTGATGATAGATGATGTGGAAGACCCAAATGGGGCAGATATAAAATAAGAAACAGCGCAGGATGGAGCTTCCTGGCGCTGCAGGAGGTTAGAAAAATGGCGGAAGAAACATCGGTAAAGTCAACAAAGACGCTGGAAGCGCTGGTGCAGACACTGCCCCCCGACGAAATTCCAAATCTGACACCGATGATGCAGAGTTATCTTGAGACAAAAAAGCAGTACAAGGATTGCATCCTGTTTTACCGGCTCGGGGATTTTTACGAAATGTTTTTTGAGGATGCGGTGGCGGTTTCAAGGGAGCTTGAGTTGACACTGACCGGGAAGGCGTGCGGAATTTCCGGGCGCGCGGCGATGTGCGGCGTTCCCCACCATGCGTTGGAGGGATACCTTACAAGGCTTGTGGAGCGCGGTTACCGCGTCGCCATCTGCGAGCAGGTGGAAGACCCGAAAATGGCAAAAGGCTTAGTAAAGCGCGAAGTGCTCCGCATTGTGACACCGGGAACCAATATTGACAGCCAATCGCAGGATGCGACACGGAATAATTACCTGATGGGGATTGTTGAGAAAAACGGGGTGTTCGGGATTTCCTCCGCGGATGTCTCAACGGGGGATTATTATGTAACAGAAGTCAGTTCGGTGCGCGGCATTCTGGATGAAATATATAAATTTTCACCGTCGGAGATTATTTGCAATCCGGCGTTTTTCTCGTGCGGCATTAACGTGGAGGAATTAAGGGACAAGTACCATATTGCAGTGGCGCAGCTGGAGGATTGGTATTATGACACGCAGCTTTGCAAAAAAGCGCTGATGGGGCATTTTAAGGTCGGGACACTCGCCGGGCTTGGGCTTTCTGATTATACGGCGGGGTGCGATGCGGCAGGGGCGGTGTTACAGTACCTGCTTGAGACGCAGAAAAATACACTGGAGCAGCTGACCCATCTTACGCCATATGCGACAAACCGCTATATGGTTTTGGATACCTCGACCAGACGCAATCTGGAGCTTGTGGAAACCCTGCGCGAAAAAACAAAGCGCGGCTCGCTTTTGTGGGTGCTGGATAAGACAAAGACGGCAATGGGGGCGCGCCTCCTGCGCAATTTCATTGAACAGCCCCTGATTGAGACCGGGGAAATTTGCGCGCGCTACGATGCGGTGGAGGAACTGAACAGCTCCCTGATTACGCGCGATGAGCTGCGCGAATATCTGGATACAGTCTATGATTTGGAGCGCCTGATGGGGAAGGTAAGCTACCGCAGCGCGAACGCGCGCGATTTGATTGCATTTTCTTCCTCCCTGGAAATACTGCCGTCAATCAAATATCTGCTTGCGGATATGCAGGCGAAGGAGCTTTGTGAAATTTGCAGTGACCTTGACCCGCTTTCGGACCTGTGCGGCCTGATTGGGCGTGCAATTGAGGCAGAACCGCCAATTTCCATAACGGAGGGCGGGATTATCCGCGCCGGGTACCATGAGGAAGTCGATATGCTGCGCAGCGCGAAAACCGAGGGGAAGAACTGGATTGCGGAAATTGAACAGCGTGAGCGGGAAAAGACCGGGATTAAAAATCTCCGGATTAAGTACAACAGGGTATTCGGATATTATCTTGAGGTGACAAATTCTTTTAAGGAGCTTGTACCTGCGGATTGGACGAGGAAGGCGACCACCACAGGGGCAGAGCGCTACATTACGGCGGAATTAAAGGAGCTTGAGGATAAGATTTTAAATGCCGAGGAGAAGCTTACGGCATTGGAGTATGAGCTTTTCTCGGAAATCCGGGAAAAAATTGCGGGGGAGGTTTTTCGCATCCAGCGCACGGCAAAGGCGGTGGCAAGGCTTGATGTGTACACCTCGCTTGCCTACGTGGCGGAGCGCGGGCATTTTGTAAGGCCGCAGGTCAATACGGACGGCATCATTGAGATTAAGGATGGCAGGCATCCGGTCGTAGAGCGGATGCTTGAAAATGACGCTTTTGTTGCAAACGATACATACCTCGATAATGATGCGCACCGCCTGGCAATCATCACAGGACCGAATATGGCGGGAAAGTCAACCTACATGCGCCAGACAGCGCTGATTGTGCTGATGGCGCAGATTGGCTCGTTCGTTCCGGCATCTGCCGCCAACATCGGGATTGTGGACCGGATTTTTACGCGCGTCGGCGCGTCGGACGACCTTGCCTCCGGGCAGAGTACCTTTATGGTGGAAATGACCGAAGTCGCAAACATCCTGCGCAATGCGACGAGAAACAGCCTGCTGATTCTCGATGAAATCGGGCGCGGCACCTCAACCTACGACGGGTTAAGCATTGCGTGGGCAGTCGCGGAACACATCAACAATACGGATAATATCGGGGCGAAAACCCTGTTTGCAACGCATTACCACGAGCTGACGGAACTTGAGGGAAAGCTGTACGGCGTGAACAATTATTGCATTGCCGTCAAGGAGTCCGGCGAGGATATCGTGTTTTTGCGCAAAATTGTGAAGGGCGGCGCGGACAAAAGTTATGGCATACAGGTGGCAAGGCTTGCGGGCGTACCAAAGGATGTGCTTGACCGTGCGCGGCAGATTGCGGCGGCGCTCAATGAAAATGAGGGGGCGGTGCGGGCAAAGATGCAGGCGGCGGGCGCAGGGGAAGTGGCAGCTTCTTTGGAAGAACTGGCCGAAATACCGGGCTGTGCAAAAAACGTTACAGAACCGATGGCAGATGGGGATGAAGATGCGTTATCCGGTACAAAAGCGCCAAACCGTCAGAAAAATGTCCCGGCATCGCAGGGAAGCCCGGCAAAAGAAAACCGCATCGTAAAAGAATTAAAATCGTTGGAACTGGCAAATATGACACCAATTTCGGCACTGAACAAATTGTACGAACTGCAAGCGCTGGTTAAAAATTTGGTATAAGGGATATGCGGAACGAAAAAACAGCATAACCCTGGACAGTGCCGGAAAGGGTTTTGGGGGCTATTATGGGAAACATTCATCTTCTGGATTCAGATACCATCAACCAGATTGCAGCCGGCGAGGTCGTAGAGCGTCCGGCTTCGGTTGTAAAGGAATTGGTCGAAAACGCGATTGACGCGGGGGCGGGAGCCGTGACGGCGGAAATCAAGGAGGGCGGCATCGGTTTTATCCGCATTACGGACAATGGCGCAGGGATTGCGAAGGAGGATATCCGCGTGGCGTTTGAACGGCACGCAACAAGCAAAATCACCACAGCGCTTGATTTGCTTTCCGTAAAAAGCCTTGGGTTCCGCGGTGAGGCGCTCTCTAGCATTGCCGCGGTTACCATGATGGAGCTTGTAACGAAAACGCGCGGGGAATTTACCGGAAGCCGTTACGTGATTGAGGGAGGAACAGAAAAAGAATTGACAGAAATCGGCGCGCCAGAAGGCACGACCTTTTTGGTGCGCACACTCTTTTACAATACTCCGGCAAGGCGCAAGTTTTTAAAATCCGCCGTGACAGAGGCGGGCTATATCAGCGATTTGATGGAGCGTTTCGCCATCGCCCACCCGGAAATTTCCTTTAAATTCATTAACAACGGAAAAACTGTGCTGCAGACTGCGGGAAACGGGAATTTGAAGGATTGTATTTACCATATTTACGGGCGTGAGATTGCGGCGGCGCTTGTGGAAGCATCCGGGGAGGATGCGGGCATCCGCATTGGCGGATTTCTTGGAAAGCCTGTGATTTCGCGCGGCAACCGCAATTACGAAAATTATTTTATCAACGGAAGATATATCAAGAGCAATATTATCAGCAAGGCGATTGAGGAGGCGTACAAACCTTACTCGATGCAGCATAAATATCCGTTCACAGTGCTTCATTTTACGATTCCTGTCGAGGATATCGATGTCAATGTGCACCCGACAAAGCTTGAGGTGCGCTTTACGCACGGCGAAGCGCTCTACCAGCTTGTTTACCGGACAGTGCGGGATGCGCTCTCAGGGAAAAATATGATACCGGATGCGTTGCTTACCGAAGAAAAGCGGGTGCGGACAGTGTACCAGCCAACACCGGAGATTTTTGAGCACGGCAGGATTGCCCAGACAAAGGAAGCGATGCGGGATGAGGCGCAGCGCACGCGCGAGGCGGCCATCCGGGCGACACTAGAAGCACCAATCTTTCCTGTAGATAAGGAGGAGGGCGCGGCAGGGGAAGCACCAAAAAAAATGCCGCAAAAGATGCCGGAACGGGTGTTGCGGGAGAACGTATCCTATGGGGCGGATGATAGGAAAGACGGGGGTGTTCCATACGGAATCGATAGCGGAAAACGCGAAAGTATGTCCGGTGGAGCAGAGGACGGAAAGCAGGAAAAACTGCCGGATGAGCCAAAAAGCGGAAGGCAGGAGAGCGCACCATACGGGGCGGAAGGAAGCAAGCAGGAAAATGTGCCAGGTGGGGCAGAAAATGCGAAACCACAGGGCAGCGGCCATCCGGACGAAAATATGGCAGAACGCCAAGTGGCAGGGAATGCGGATACAGCAGATGGCGGGAGTGTCTGCATACCTGACATAGCAAAACACAGTGTGCCCCCGGCAGACATGGCTCCAACGCAGCTCTCCCTCTTTGAAGCTTCCGAACAAAACAAGGAAGCATTCTTAGAACAAAAACAGGAAGACCACCACCGCATCATCGGACAGCTTTTTTCAACTTATTGGCTGGTGGAATTTAAAGAGCAGCTTTTTATTATCGACCAGCACGCGGCGCACGAGAAAATATTGTACGAGCACACCGTTGCACGCATGAAAGAAAACCAGGGACTTTCTTCCGGTCACCAGGCACTTTCCCAGATGCTGACACCGCCTATTATCCTGACCCTTTCCATGCGCGAGGAGGAAGTTTTGACGCGCTATATGGAGTATTTCCTTTCCCTTGGTTTTGAGATTGAGGCGTTTGGGGGCAGGGAATATGCGGTGGGCGCGGTGCCGGTGGATTTGTACGGGGTGGACGGCAAGGCGCTGCTCATTGAGATGTTGGATTCCCTTATGACAGAACCGCTCACCGGGACGCCCGATATCGTATTGGATAAAATTGCCAGTATGTCATGCAAAGCGGCAGTCAAGGGGAACATGCGGCTTTCTACGCAGGAAGCAAAAGCATTGATACATGAACTTTTACGGCTTGAAAATCCGTTCCACTGTCCGCACGGCAGACCGATTATTATTTCGATGACAAAAAATGAATTAGAGAGAAAATTTAAGCGGATTGTGAATTAAATTCCAAAGGATAAAAAAGAAAAAAGGAGATGGGATTGTATGCAGAAGAACGAGCAAAAGCCGCTTATTGTGCTGACCGGACCGACGGCGGCCGGAAAAACAAGGCTTTCCATCGCGCTCGCGCGCGCGGTGGGCGGGGAGATTCTTTCGGCGGATTCCATGCAGGTCTACCGCGGCATGGACATTGGCACGGCGAAAATTACCGCGCAGGAAATGGAAGGCATCCCGCACCATCTGATTGATATCCTGCCGCCAAAGGAGGAATTCAATGTTGTGCGTTTTCAGGCGCTTGCGCGTGAGGCAATGGAAGGGATTTATGCGCGCGGGAAGATTCCGGTGATTGTCGGCGGTACGGGATTTTATATCCAGGCGGTGACAAACGCGGTGGATTTTACGGAATCGGACACGGACACGGCACTGCGGGAAGAACTGTTTGCCTATGCACAAAAACACGGGGCGGCAAAACTGCACAAGCGCCTCGCTGCCGTGGACCCGCAGGCAGCGGCACAGATTCACGAAAATAATATCAAGCGTACCATCCGGGCGCTGGAGTACCATGCACAGACCGGAGGGAGGATTTCAGAGCACAATGAAGAACAGGCGGGGCACATTTCCCCGTATGAGCTGTATTATTTTGTGCTGACGGCACCCCGCGATATTTTGTATCAAAATATCAACCGGCGCGTGGATGAGATGATGGAGATGGGGCTGCCCGCGGAGGTTGCACGCTTAAAGGAAGAGGGCTGTACGCGCGGGATGGTGTCCATGCAGGGGCTTGGCTACAAAGAGCTTTTCGCTTACCTTGATGGCGAGCTGACACGAAAGGAAGCGGCAGAGCAAATCAAGCAAAACACAAGGCATTTCGCAAAGCGGCAGCTGACCTGGTTTAAGCGCGAAAAACAGGTGATTTGGGTGGACAAGGCAGAATATGGCTTTGATGAGGAAAAAATCCTGGCGGCGGTGTTGGAACACCTGCCGGAACGGTTGCGGAGATATTAAGGCATAGATGTGGGCTTTCGAAAAAAAATATTATGCTGCGCGGTGCAGCGGAACGAGAGGTATTATGAAAAAAGAGGATGAACTGAAAAAAAATGTGGAAGAATTGAAGAAAATTGCAGAAGAACCTGCCGCAAGGCGCAAGTCCATGCTGACCCCAACGGAACGCTCGGTCGTGTTCGGTATTTTGTTCGCGGTGGTGGCGGGGCTTTTGACGCTCTCGCTTGATTTGATTGCCGTGCCGGAGAGCGATTCCATGCTTTGGTTTTTGATGGTTTTGCTCTACGCGGTTCTGATTGTGATTACCGTGTTTGTTGAGCGTTTCCTGATTCAGAAATTTTCCATCCGGCGCACGCTGTATTATGTGGTCGTGCATGTGGTGCTGCTGGCTGCGATTATCACGCTGATTGTGATGGGGGTCAACCACCCGGAATCCGTATACGAGGTATCAACGGAATTTTCCTACGCAATGGCGATGGGATTTACGGAAATCGCGCTTCTTTTGTATCACCTGGGGAGGGTGATTGTGCTTGCTATCATGAATAATGCGAAGAATAAACCCAAAAAGGGAACCGGAAAGAAAAAGTAATTTGGAGGTATGTGGATGGACGTTTCGAATTATAAGGTTGGCGACTATCAGAGGATGTGTGTATCCGAAAAAATTGATTTCCTGCATAAAGTCCATAAAGAGGAAATTTCCTTGTGGGATGAGGACGGGGATGATAATGAGATTTGGAATGATTATCATACCGTGCAGGATGAATTGCTGGAGCATCCAGAAGTGCTTGCATGTGAAGATATTTTGCATATTATGAAAATTTTTGATGACGATTGCTTTGAACTGTCATGGCAGGTTCATCTTGCTACGATGTTATACAGTAATTGTGTGCATTATGGGAAAGATAGAATTGCATTTTATCTACAGAACTTACAGGAGATTCCTTCTGGTGGAAGATTCCATGGCTGGCATTTCCCCGTGCAATGGCTGATGGATGAAAAATCTTTTCCTCTTTTAAAAGAAGCAATACAGGAACAAACAATTGAAACGAAAAAAATAGTATTGCAAATATTAGATGGCATTGAAGTACATCAAACAGAAAACGAGGAATTAAAGGCAATCATTAAAAAAGCGGTAAAACAGGAGACAGAAAATGGATGAGATTAAACAGATGTATGAAACGCTTGGAATTTCGGGGGAACTGTATGATTACGCTGAAAATATCCTTGCGCGCCTTAAGCCCCGCTTTGAAAAAATTGACGCGGTGGCGGAATACAACCAGATGAAGGTGTTAACGGCAATGCAGAAAAACAAGGTCTGCGAGGCGTATTTTGCGGCTTCGACAGGCTACGGGTACAACGATGCCGGGCGTGACGCACTCGAAGCAGTCTACGCGGATACCTTCCACACACAGGCGGCACTGGTGCGCCCGCAGCTTACCTGCGGTACCCATGCGCTGACCGTGGCTTTATCGGCGAACCTGCGTCCTGGGGATGAGCTGCTCTCCCCGGTTGGCAAGCCGTATGATACATTAGAAGGTGTGATTGGCATCGGGGAGGAGGATGGGAAAAACCACCGCACCGGCAGCCTGCGCGAGTACGGCATACGCTACCGCCAGGTGGATTTGCGCCCCGATGGCAGCTTTGATTATGAGGGCATCCGCGCGGCAATCAATGACAGGACGCACCTTGTCACCATCCAGCGCTCCAAAGGCTACCAGACAAGGCCGACGCTCTCGGTCGCGGCAATCGGTGAGCTCATCCGGTTGATTAAGGGAATCAAGCCGGACGTTATCTGTATGGTGGATAATTGCTATGGCGAATTTGTAGAGACAATCGAGCCGAGCGATGCCGGGGCGGATTTGTGTGTCGGGTCACTGATTAAAAACCCGGGCGGCGGTCTGGCACCGATTGGCGGCTACATTGCGGGGCGGGCGGATTTGATTGAGCAGTGCGCGTACCGCCTGACCGCGCCGGGGCTTGGCAGCGAGGTCGGGGCAACGCTTGGCTTAAACCAGAAATTTTTCCAGGGATTTTTCATGGCGCCGACCGTAACGGCAGGGGCGCTAAAGGGGGCTATTTTTGCGGCGGCGCTTTACGCATCGTTCGGCTATCCGGTGATTCCGGACGAAAAGGAGGAGCGCCATGATATTATCCAGGCGGTTACGTTAAAAAGCCCGAAAGCCCTTGTCGCGTTTTGCAAGGGGATTCAGGCGGCGGCTCCGGTGGATTCGTTTGTGGACCCGGAGCCGGGCGACATGCCGGGCTATACTTCGCAGGTCATCATGGCGGCAGGTGCATTTGTGCAGGGAAGCTCCATTGAACTTTCGGCGGACGGACCGCTCGCGGAGCCTTACGCGGCCTATTTTCAGGGCGGGCTGACATGGTACCACGCAAAGCTTGGGATTTTGCGCGCGGCACAGGAGCTGATAAAAGCCGGGTGTGTCGCAAAGGATGGGGCAGGATATCAAATGCAGGAAATATAAGACGGTTATCCGGAGGCATAACAGAAACAAAAGAGACATATTTATGCTCTGCTGTGCCTCCGGATTGTATTTTTTATTCCGACAGGATTTTCTTGCGTTTTTTATACACAGGGGCGTGTGGCGGGAAAAATATTCCCCCTGCTTGTTCCCACGCTCGATTTTCGAAGAAATTTTCGATTCAGAGTATACAAATCAAAGAAAATGTGGTAGAATAGAATGGATTATGATGGAAAGACAAAGTCTGTCTGTGATAGAAATGAGGTGTATTATGGCGCGTGAGCTTGGAAAAAATTCATGGGCACTGCTGCTTTTGATGCTTGCAGGCGTGGTAATCGGGGGCTTTCTTGGGTATCTTGCAAGGGATATTTCATGGCTTTCGTGGCTCAATTACGGGCAGGAATTCGGTGTCGGCTCATCCACAAACGGATACTTCACTTTAAACCTCGGCGTGATTGTGATTACCTTCGGGCTTTCCATCAAAATTACGATTGCGAGCATTATCGGCGTGGTCATTTCCATCTTGATTTATCGGAAGCTTTAATTTCGGTGGGGATTTTGTCTTTTAAGGTTTCATCAAACAAAAGCGCAAATTTCCGGATGCCTTCTGGAGAGAAGGAAAGGAATCTATGGAAAAAGATAACACTCTTATCACGATGCGGGAGCTGCCGCTTTCTGAGCGCCCCTACGAAAAATGCGAGAGGGCGGGGGCGGAGAGCCTCTCAGACGCGGAGCTTTTGGCGATTCTTCTGCAGAGCGGGACGAGGAAAGAAACCGCGGTGGAGCTGGCAAAGCGGCTTTTGCTGCTTTCCCCGGAGAAAAATCTCTCCGGTCTTGCCAAAATGACACTGAAACGCCTGATGGCGGTCCATGGGATTGGCAGGGTCAAGGCGTTAAAGCTCTTAGCGGCATTCGAGCTGATGAAGCGCCTCTCAAGAGAGGGTTTCGGCGAAAAACCGGCACTTACAAGCCCGACGGCAATCGCAGACTATTATATGCAGAGGCTGCGCTTTTTAAGCGCCGAGGAAGTACATGTGCTTTTCTTTAACACGAAATGCATTTTCCTCGGGGAAAAACGTCTCTTTGTGGGAACTGTGAACGCATCCCTGATTTCGCCGCGCGAGATTTTCATCGAGGCGCTGCAAAGGGAAGCCGTCAACATTATTTTAGTACACAACCACCCAAGCGGGGACCCGGCGGCAAGCCGGGAGGATATCAACCTTACGATACAGGTCGCGCAGGCGGGGAATTTGCTTGACATACGGCTGCTTGACCATATCATCATCGGGGATAACCGTTATTTTAGTTTTAAGGAAAATGGCTGCACACCGTTTTAGGCGGGGCGGCATGGAATGGAGGAAAAAATGGCAGGCAAAGTATTTGGTATTGATTTTGGTACAAGTACGATCAAAATATATAAGAAAAATGAGGGCGTGATTTTTGACGCAAAAAATATTATTGCGGTCGCAAACGGGAACCAGGTCATCGCAATCGGGGACGAGGCGTATGAGATGTATGGCAAGGCTCCGTCAAACATCCTGGTGGATTACCCGGTAAAAAGTGGCGTAATCGCGGATATTGCAAATATGCTTTCCCTGCTGAACTTAGCGTTTGACAAGCTTTCAAAAGAACACGGGAAATTTGCGGGCGCGGAGTTTTTGGTCGCCGCGCCGACGGATATCACCGAGGTGGAGAAGCGGGCGTTCTTTGACCTTGTGGCGAGCTCAAACGCGAAGGCGAAGAAGGTCCGCATTGTGGAAAAGCCGATTGCGGACGCGCTCGGGGCAGAGCTTGATGTCATGACCGCACATGGTGTCATGATTGTCGATATCGGTGCCGACACAACGGAAGTTTCGATTATCTCCCTTGGCGGCATTGTCTTAAGCAAGCTGATTCCGGTAGGCGGCAACAAGCTTGACGAGGCGATTATTTTAAATGTGAAGAAGACCTACAATCTTATCATCGGGCAGAAGACGGCGGAGACGATTAAAAAGCAGCTTGGCTGTGCGCTGCCGCCAAAGCAGGAGCGCACCGTAAAGGTTTATGGGCGCGACGTGCTCTCCGGGCTCCCGATTGAGCGGGAGATTTCCGCAAGTTTTGTGTATGAGACGATTGCGGAGTATATGCACAGCATCATTGACGCTGTGCGGATTATCCTTGAAAAGACCCCACCGGAAATTTCCTCGGACATCATCGATTCCGGCATTTATTTAACCGGTGGCTCCGCGAATATTTTTGAGCTGGATAAGCTGATGGCACAGGAAACGGAGCTGAACATCAATATATGCGAGGATCCTGCGAACACGGTGGTCAAGGGCATCGGCCGCATCATCGAAAACAATAAGCTTTCCTCGCTGGCGCTGACCTTAAAGCAGACGTACTACGGAGGCTGATTGCATGAGGAAAAGGCGTAAGCAGAAAGTGAAGTTCCGGGTGCGTCCAAAGCATCTGTTCTGCGGGCTGACGTTTTTTTGCCTGTTGCTGCTCTATGTTTCCTACCGCTACAGCGATAACCTGCTCCCTTTTAAGACAAGTGTCGGAAACCTGATTACGCCGATGCAAAACGGCATTAACATGATTGGCACTTACCTGACCGGGCAGTTGGAGCTTTTTGAGAGCAAGAAGGCGCTGCAGGAAGAAAATGAAAAGCTCAAGGCACAGATTGAAAGCCTGAAAAGCCAGAACAGTGTGCTTGTTTCTAACAGCAAGGAACTTGCGGAACTACAGGAGCTTTATGAGGTGGGCAAGAAGTATTCGGACTATCCGATGATTGCGGCGAGCGTCATCAGCCGGGATACAAATGGCTATTATAGCTCCTTTGTGGTCAACAAAGGAGCTGCGGACGGCATCTGCAAGGATATGAATGTCATTGCGAGCAACGGTCTGGTCGGGATTGTGACCGAAGTCGGCAAAAATTACTGCCGCATCCGGGCAATCATCGACGACATGAGCTATGTCAGCGGCATGTTTTTAAAAACCTCGGACACCTGTGATGTCAGGGGGGATCTTGAGCTCTTGGATGACGGCTACATCCGCGTGGAGGGCATCAGCTTAAGCGCGCAGATAGAGGAAAATTACGAGATTGTTACCTCGTATATCAGCGATAAATATCTGCCTGGCATTTTAATCGGCTATGTCAGCAATATCGAGATTGACGCAAGCAACATGGCAAGGACGGCATACCTTCTGCCGGTTGTTGATTTTGAACATATTGAAAATGTGCTGATTATCACACAGCTGAAGGAAAGAATAGGAAGTGATTCCGAATAGAGGTAGGTTCTGTGGTTCGTTGCATTGTTGTTTTTATCGAAATAATATTCAGTTATCTTTTGCAGAGCGCGGTGTTCCCGTATTTTGAGCTGGCAGGGGTAGTGCCGGATGTGCTGCTCATCCTTGTTGTCTCAACCGCATTTTTTAAGGGGCAGAACGCGGGGGTTTTAACCGGTTTTTTCGCCGGGCTTTTGATGGATTTCTGCATCGGGAATTATCTGGGGATTTTCGCCATCTTTTATATGGTGATTGGATATTTCAACGGCTATGCCGCAAAGATTTTTGACCGGGAGGATTATTTGCTCCCGCTTGGGCTGACTGCAGTCAGCGAGCTGGTATACGGCTTTTTGTACTATATTTTTATTGTGCTGTTAAACGGGCGGTTAAATATCGGGTTCTATTTCGGCAAGATTATCCTTCCCAGGGTGATTTACACGACATTTGCCGCAATCCTGCTTTACAAGCTGTTCCAGGGTATCCATCTGTTATTGTTGCGTTTTGAATATAAGGAGAAGAGATAAGTGTTTGATGTTTTTTTGGAAAAATTGAAAAAAGTGTTAAATAACAGGACGGTTCCGCTTCTTGTGATTTTTCTTGCGGCGTTTTTTACTTTAATCCAGCGCTCCTTCCAGATGCAGATTGCTTCCCAGGGGGCGGAGCGTCGCGTGAACGAAGAGACAAAGAACACACAGGAGCGCGATATCACGAGTACGCGCGGGAATTTTTATGACCGCAACGGCGTGCAGCTTTCCGAAAATGTGCCCAGCTATTCGGTTGTTATGAGCAACACGGCGCTTGTGACAGAGAATGAGGATAAGAATGCGATGGTATTGCAGCTCATCCGGCTTCTGGAGGATTACGGGTATCCGTTGGAGTTGGATTTTGGCATTGATTTGATAGAGGAAGAGACCGCGGCAGGAACAGAATATTCCCTTGCATTTAATGTGGAGGGCAATGCCCTGCTGCGTTTTAAGAAAAATGCGTACTGCAAACCTTCGGTCAGCCGCCTTACTGAAACACAGCGTGAGTCGAGTGCCGAGGATGTTTTCGCATTTTTATGTTACGGTGACAGGGAGAACGGTTCGATGTTTGGCATCTCCGATGATTATGGGATGGAGGATGCCTACAAAATTGTGGTGGTGCGCTACAACCTTATGATTCTGAACCCGCAGTGGTCACAGTTTACCCTGGCGACGGATATCGATGAGAAAACCGCGGCGGCGGTACGGGAGAATATGGCGGATATCCCGGGGATTGAAGTGAAGCAGACCATGTCGCGCGTCTACTTTGACAGCGAATATTTTGCGCATATTATCGGCTATACCGGAAAAATCAATTCTTCCGAGATTGAATCGCTGAACGAGGAGCGCGGGGAGGAAGTTTACAAATCGACGGATGTTGTCGGAAAGACCGGAATGGAAAAATCGATGGAGGAGTACCTTGCGGGGGAGAAGGGTGTGGAATTGCTGACCGTATCTTCCTCCAACAAAATACTAGAAAGCAAGGTTACGAAGGCTCCCGTGGCAGGATATGATGTGTTTCTCTCGATTGACCGCGACCTTCAGGTTGCGATTTACCATATCTTAGAGCGCAACATTGCCGCCATCTTAATTTCGAAAATCAACAATGGTATGAGCTACGGGACGAAGGGGGAGCGGGCTTCCGGTATTGAAATCCCGATTTATGAGGTGTACAATGCCCTGATAAACAATAATGTGATTGACATTAAGGCGTTTAAATCCCCGGACGCATCCGATTTGGAAAAAAGGGTGCTTGGGTATTTTGAGGAGAAGCGCGGTACCATTTTTGACCGGTTCCGCCAGTATTTAGCGATTGACAATACGGTCACAAACGCCGGGGCGGGCGAGGAGATGGAGGAGTACCTCAATTACGTCTACTCCACACTGATTTCCTCCGATGTCGGGATTTTGGTTTCCTCCGCGATTGACCGCACGGATTCGGTGTACCTTGATTACACGAACGGCAAAACAAGCCTGAGCCGTTTTTTGCAGTACGCAATCTCGCGCAATTGGGTGGACTTATCAAAGTTAGGGCAGGATGGGGCGTACTATGACAATGCGGAATGGTATTCTATGATTGTAGAATATGTGCTGGATTATTTCCGCGACGACAAAGAATTCGAAAAAAAGATATACCGGACCCTTATTTTCACAAGAAAATTGACCGGAACAGAAATTTGTCTTTTATTATTTGAGCAAGGTGTGTTAGAATATAATGAGGATGATGTCCGGAATTTGCGCAATGGGCGGATATCCGCGTACAATTTCATGATTCAGAAGCTGACAAACCTTGAGATTACCCCGGCGCAGTTAGCCCTAGAGCCTTGCAGCGGTTCGGTCGTGCTTACGGATACAAGGACGGGGGAGGTTCTGGCGATGGTGACGTACCCGTCCTACGATAATAATATGCTGGCAAATAAAATTGATTACACATATTATTCCAAACTTCTTGAGGACCATTCCACGCCGCTCATCAACCGCCCAACGCAGCAGCGGACAACGACCGGCTCAACGTTCAAACCGCTGATGTCCTTCGTCGGTTTTGGGGAAGGGATGATTACGACCACAACAAGAATTCAGGACCGCGGGATTTTTGAGGAGGTTGACCCGTCACCGCGCTGTTGGAAATACCCGGGTACCCATGGCTCCATCAATGTCACGGACGCCATAAGGCATTCCTGCAATTATTTCTTCTACAGGATTGGCTATGAGCTGTCGCTGGATTCGAGGGGGAATTATAACGATGCGAAGGGGATTTCCACCATTCAGAAATATACGGCGATGTTCGGGCTTTCGGATTCTTCCGGCGTTGAAGTGTACGAGGCGATGCCGGAGATTTCAAACCGCGACGTTGTCCGCACGGCAATCGGTTACTACCACAATTTTGCGCCGGTCCAGATTTCAAAATATATCACGACCGTGGCAAACAGTGGGATTTGTTATGATTTGACGCTGCTAGACCGCGTGATGGACAGGGACGGGAACAAAATTTATGAGAATACCCCTTCCGTCTACAATGAAATCACGATGTTTTCCTCCTCACAGTGGCGCGCAGTGCAGCTTGGGATGTACAACGTGGTCAACACATCGACAAACTCCTTAAACGGTCTGTACGGAAACCTCGGCGTGAAGGTTGCCGGGAAAACCGGTACGGCACAGGTCAGCACAACGCACCCGAACCATGCGCTGTTTGCGGCCTATGCGCCATATGATGACCCGCAGGTCAGTATGATTGTCGTGATACCGAACGGGTATTCTTCGGCAAATGCCGCTTATATTGGCCGTGAGGTACTAGGGCTTTATTTTAACGGTGAGAATAAGGAAGCGCTGCTTTCCGGTGAAGTCAAGGCGGGCAACGCGACAACAATCCGTATTTCGGATTGATGAAAAACGGAAAAACAGCATGTGCCTGCCGTTAGAAAAAAAAGGGCATATGCGGAACTGAAAATAGGAGGTACATGATGGACAATCCTGTTATAATAAAGGGGAACAAGCACGGAATTACAGTATTTCTTGACCCGAAGGTTGATTTTGAGACATTAAAGAAGTATGTGGCGGAAAAATTCCGGGATTCCTCCAAGTTTTTGGGAGATGCCCCGGTCGTGTTGGGCTTTGAGGGAAGACCACTCCTCCCAGACCACGAATCCCAGTTGATAAAAGTCATCAATGAGAACTGTAATTTGAAGATTGTTATGATTGACGACCGCGACACGGCCAGAGGAGAGCGTTATAAGAAACAGCTTGAGGAAGTATTGATGGAGATTGACAGGGCACAGGGTTCTTTTTACAAAGGGAACCTGCGCTCCGGCCAGGAAGTCTTTTTTGAAAACAGCGTCGTGATTCTTGGCGACGTGAATCCCGGGGCACTGGTCATCTCAAAGGGGAATGTCATTGTACTTGGCGCACTGAAGGGGCAGGTTGCCGCAGGTGCCTATGAAAATGAAAATGCCTTTGTGTTCGCGATTGACATGTCACCGGTTCAGATGCAGATTGCAGGTGTCCGGGCGCGCTCCGCGGATGAGCCGGCAAAGGATGAAGAAAAGGGGATGAAACTGGCATTTATTGAAGACGGGCGGATATGTCTTGAGCCGTTGAGCAAGAGAATATGGAATGATATCAGATTATAAGGAGGAAGAAATACGATGGGCGAAGTAATCGTTATTACATCAGGAAAAGGCGGTGTCGGCAAGACGACCACGACGGCAAATGTAGGAACTGGTCTTGCAAAACTGGATAAGAAGGTAGTGTTAATTGACACCGATATCGGACTCCGTAATCTGGATGTTGTCATGGGGTTGGAAAACCGCATTGTGTACAACCTCGTGGATGTGATTGAGGGAACCTGCCGCATCAAGCAGGCGTTGATTAAAGATAAGCGTTATCCGAACCTCTACCTCCTTCCTTCGGCACAGACGAAGGATAAAACTGCCGTGACACCGGAGCAGATGAAAAAACTCAGCGATGAGCTGCGCGATGAATTTGACTACATACTGATGGATTGTCCGGCGGGAATCGAACAGGGGTTCCAGAATGCGATTGCCGGTGCAGACCGCGCGCTTGTTATCACGACACCGGAAGTTTCTGCCGTGCGCGACGCGGACCGCATCATCGGACTTTTGGAGGCACATGAGATAAAGAATTCACATCTGATTGTAAACCGCCTGCGCACCGATATGGTAAAGAGGGGCGACATGATGTCAAGCGACGATGTTGTTGAGATTCTGGCAATTGATTTAATCGGTGTGGTTCCGGATGACGAGAACATTGTTATTTCCACGAACCAGGGCGAACCGCTCGTCGGGAATGATACGATGGCAGGCAAGGCATATATGAATATCTGCCACAGGCTGCTTGGGGAGGACGTGCCTTATCTGGATTTAAACTTGAAGAAGGGATTTTTCAGCAAACTGTTTAACAAAAATTAAAAAGGAGGAGGAAACCAAATGGCAATGTTTGAAATTTTTAAGAAAAGATCCTCCGGTGAAATGGCGAAACAAAGGTTACAGTTTGTGCTTTCTGCAGATCGGGCAGGATGTACGCCGGAAATTATGGAGTGCATCAAAAATGATATTATCGAAGTGCTGAACAAGTATGTTGAGATTGACAGTGAGGGACTTGATATAAGGGTCAATCAGGTTGACAACGAGAACAGCAACGGCGGTCCTTCCCTTTTTGCGAATGTTCCAATCAAAGCAATAAAACGCAGTGTCTAAAGGAATGCGATATGTTTAAAGCGATATTTAATTTCAAGGAATACAATTTCAGGCATTACAGGATATCGGTTCTGCTTGCTACATTTTTGCTCAGCTTTATCGGGCTGACCGTGATTGAGGTGGTGCAGAATCCGAAGGACAGATTGTATGAGAGACAGATATTAGGGCTTGCCATCGGGATTATGGTGGCACTGGTTGTATCCTTGGTCGATTATCATTTTATATGCAAATTTTTCGTGGTCTTTTATATTATCAACATGGGGCTGCTCATCTACACGAAGCTTGCCGGAAAGGCATACCATGACGCGAAGCGTTGGCTTGAACTTCCGGGCATCGGGCAGTTTATGCCCTCGGAGCTGACCAAGGTTTTCTTAATCCTGTTTATTGCGGCGATGTTTGCGCGTTTTCAGAAAAAGACCGAGAAATTTTATTTCCTTGTAATTATGTGCATCCTGGTTGCGCCGCCGCTTTATCTGATTTTGGATCAGCCCGACCTTTCCACAACCATCGCACTGCTTGTGATGTTTGCGGGGATGGTATTTTTGTCAGGGCTTACGTACAAAATTATCATCCCGGTGCTTGTTGTAGCGATTCCGGCGTGTTTTGGGCTCTGGTGGTATATCCAGCAGGATTTCCAGGTATTGCTTGAGCAGTACCAGCAAAACCGTATCCTTGCTTTGAAATACCCGGATCTCTACCCGGATTTGATGTATCAGCAGGACAATGCGGCGATTGCAATCCATGCGGGGGGGCTGACCGGGAAAATGCTGACGGACAGCACCGGGGAAACATGGAAATGCAAAGGGCTTGCCGCGATTGAGAGTGACTTTATCTATACCGCATTCGCTGAAGCTTACGGATTTATCGGGTGCTGTGTGATTATTGCACTTTTATCATACTTTATATTCCGGACATTCCAGACGGCGCGGCATGCGAGGGATTACCTTGGCATGCTGGTTGCGGGGGGGATTGGCACCTTAGTCGGCGCGCAGACGATTATTCACATCTGTGTAAATACATCCCTGTTCCCGAATACCGGGATTCCGCTGCCTTACGCGAGCCAGGGACTGAGTTCGTTGTTTGGGAATTACCTCATGGTTGGGTTATTGCTGAATGTTGGCTTACAGCAGAAGGAAAAGGAGAAGGCAGAGGAAGACATTGTATCCCGGTAGCCAATGGGGGGCAAAGGGATAAAAATCAGATATGCGGAAATAAAATAGTAGGAGGGTTTATATGAACATTGGAATGATTGCACACGATGCCAAAAAGAAATTGATGCAGAATTTTTGTATTGCGTACCGGGCGATTCTCGCAAAAAATGAGGTTTACGCAACCGGTACGACGGGGCGTCTGATTGAGGAGGCCACGAACTTAAACATCCACAAGTACCTGGCTGGGCATTTGGGCGGTGAACAGCAGATGGGGGCGCAGATTGAGCACAATGAGATTGACCTCGTAATTTTCCTGCGCGACCCGCTGACACCGAAATCCCATGAACCGGATGTCAATAATGTTGTGCAGCTGTGTGATACGCACAATATTCCGTTGGCAACGAACCTTGCGACGGCGGAGCTTCTGATTAAGGCGCTTGACCGCGGTGATTTGGAATGGCGGGAAGCTTACCGGTAAAAGGCTGGTTGCGCGGAGGAAAAATATGCAAAAACCTTTGATTCAAAGGAGAAGAACATGGCAAAGGGGGCGTGTTATCGTCTCGCTAGTCATGCTCTTTTCCTTTCTTCTCACCGGTTGTACGGGGCAGATTCCCCCGGTGCCGGTACTGCTAAAAGCATCCGAAAGCTTCTCGGTCAATATACAGGACACATACCGCAACCAGGTTGCGGGGACAGACCCTGTGCTTTCTTTCCCCGCGGCAGCGCGCTGCGTTCCGACAGCGCAGGACGAAGCGCAGGCGGAATGGCCGGTAAATGCTGCATTTTTATTCAATCTTACGGATGGGAAGGTACTGTTTACGCAAAATTGCTATGATAAAGTCTATCCGGCGAGTACGACAAAGCTTTTGACCGCTTTTTGCCTGCTTTCCTATGTGAAGGAGCAGGGCATACCGCTTTCGGAAACTTATGTGATTCAGGAGGACAATTGCGGCATCACGCGCGTCGGGGCGAAATTGTTTGGTTTTCAAAAAGGCGACGTGGTCTCCCTGGAATTGCTTTTAAACGCCTTGCTTGTCTATTCGGCGAACGATGCTGCCATCGCGATTATGGAATATATCGCAGCGCATTCGGGTGTGGCTTACGAGGAGGCTGTTGATGCCATGAATACGACGGCTGCAAGGATTGGGGCTACCCACACACATTTTACGAACCCACATGGGCTGCATGAATCGGAACACAAAACAACCGCCTATGATTTGTACCTGATTTTTATGGCATGTATGGATTACGGGGAATTTCTGCCAATCGTTATGCAGCCTTCCTACCTTGCACAGTACACCGGGGCGGACGGGGGCGCAAAGGAAAAGATGTTAGAATCGACAAACCAATATTTCCTCGGACTTTACACACCGCCGAATGGCGTTGAGGTATATGGCGGGAAGACCGGGAGCACCGGGGTGGCGGGGGACTGTTTTGTCATGCTGAGTGAGAGCGGGGGGAAACGTTATCTGTCGGCGGTATTCGGCGCTTCCTCTTACGAAAATCTTTATCAACGGATGAATGTTTTGCTTGAAATGGAATTGTCTGACGATATGAAAAAATAACTTGCAATCATTTGCAAATTCTTATTGTTTTTTTTTGTCGTATAGACTATAATAGGAATATACCAGTCATGATTAAGGAGGAGTTTACGATGATACAGATTATTGCAGGTGAAAAAGGCAAAGGTAAGACCAAGATTCTTCTGGATAAGGTGAATGCGGATGTCCTTGAAGCAAAGGGGAGCATCGTGTATCTGGACAAGAGCACGAAGCATATGTACGAACTGAGCAACAAGGTTCGCTTAATCAATGTACATGATTATTGTGTGGAGAATGCGAGCGAGTTCCTCGGCTTTATCTGCGGCATTATCTCACAGGACCACGATTTGGAGAAGGTATATCTGGACAGCTTCCTGAAAGTAGCGTGCACACAGGACGATGACATTGTCCCGGTGCTTGAGAAGCTTGAGATGCTCTCTAGCAAGTTTGAGATTGACTTTGTCATCAGCATTTCGAAGAACAAAGACGACCTTGCGGAAGCTGCAAGAAAATTTGTGACCGTCGCTTTATAATGCGGGAGGGAACCGGATGGTTTGGAACTGGTTCCCCAAGGTGGGTTTCATACATATTTATGTATGGGATGCAGGTTTGTGTCTGTTGTAACCAAGCAGGGGAGGGGTTATCGCCGGAAGCGTGCAAAAAAGCAGCCAGCTTCCATGCGCATCCGCGCCTCCTGCGCAAAAAAAACGGGAAGGTGTGTTTTCTTGCACACCTTCCCGTTTTTTACACGCAGGAATGAAGCTTTATGCTTTCCTGCGGTAAAGCCTTAAAATCTTATACATCGCTCTTTAATCTGCCGAAATAACTGAAGCCGTAAATTGCAGCGATTCCGACAAGGGCATAGATAACGCGTGAGAACATCGACATATTTCCGAAGATTACCCTCACAAGGTCGAAACTGAAAAATCCAATCAGTCCCCAGTTGATTGCCCCAATTAAAATAAGGATAAGTGCTATTGTATCAACTACTTTCATGATGAACCTCCATTCCCTCGTGTTGTGTCCGCTATGATATCGATTCGTGAAAAATCAACTAGCTAGGTTTATTATGTCTTAAAATGAGGGAAATATACCGGGTTATTGAAAAACAACTTCATGTTTTTTTGATTTATCTCTTTAAAAGAGTGGAAATTTTGTGTATAATAGATGCAATGCTTTGGATTGAGAGGATGAAAGCGTGGGGAGACCAAAAAAGGTTGTAAAGTTAAAACAACGCAGAAAAATAAATATTGGTACAATCATCTTTGCCTTTATCGCTCTTTATCTGATGGGGTATTCGCTATATACCGGAAGAAAAGAAAAAATTTCCATCTACGAGGTGACGGAGGAAAACTTAGCAAGGAACATGACGGTGACCGGGGTGATTGTGCGGGATGAGACGCTTTACTATACACCGGAGACCGGATATGTGAATTATTACCTGCGCGCGGGAAGCCGGGTGAGCAAGAATGCCGCTGTCTATTCGCTGGACGCGAACCGCACCGTCTATGATATGCTTGGGGCGACCGGGGATGTCACGATGACAACGCAGGATATCACGGAAATCAAGCGGGTCATCTCGAATTTCCAGGGAAATTATGACGGGATGGATTTCTCGGGCGTATACGACCTGAAAGAGAGCCTTCTCGTAAAGGTGAGTGAGATTTCGGACAACAATATTTTGGACCATATGCAGGAGATGATTGACTCGATGGGGATTTCGAACGGCTTCCGTTTTGTCTATGCCGAGAATGCCGGGATTGTCAGCTACACGAGCGACAGCCTTGACGGGCTGACGGTGGAGCAGGTCAATGCCTCCACATTTTCACAGGAAACATTCACGACAGGGTCGCTGCGCTCCGGAAAGCAGTATTCGTCTGGGGAGCCTGTCTATAAGCTGATTGGTTCCGACGTCTGGCAGATTGTGTGCCCGGTCACGATGGAGCAGTATATGAGTTTAAAAGACCGGACAAGCCTCCGCTTTACTGCCCAAAAGGACGGGATAAGCTTCCGTGCACCCGTGGAATTTACGCTGCGCGGCAGTGATTATTATATGTTGGTTACAATGTCGCGCTATCAGGTAAATTATCTGGAAGACCGTTTTTTGACGCTGGATATTGCCATCTCGGAGGAGAAGGGCTTAAAAATTCCGAAGACCGCCATTACAACAAAGGATTTCTACCTGATTCCGCCACAATATTTTACGGTCGGCGGGGATTCGAACGATACCGGGCTTTATTCTGTGAAATATAGTGCACAGACCGGTGAACCGGAATATCTTTTTGTGCCCGCGGACATTTATTACCAGGATGAAGAATATGCGTATGTGGACAAGGACGATTTCCTTGCTGCAACCACCATCTATTGTCCGGAGACGAAGGAGACGATGCCGCTTGCGCTGACCGGGCAGTTGGAGGGGGTTTACCAGGTGAACCGCGGCTATGCAGTATTCCGGCGCATTGAGCGGTTGGAGGAAAACGGAGAGTATGTGATTGTAAAAAAGGGCACGACGCGCGGGATTTCCGTCTACGACCATATTGCGCTGAATGCAGAGAATGTGATTGATGAATCAATTATATATTAGCAAGGGGGGATTATTTTGGAAGATTATATCGCAGAAAATCTGAACACTGTCCACGCGCGCATTGCGGCGGCGGCAAAACGTTCCGGGCGGGATGTGGGAGAAATCACACTGATTGCGGTAAGCAAGACAAAACCTGTGCCGATGCTGCAGGCAGCCTATGAAGCGGGGGAACGTTTTTTCGGGGAAAACCGGGTGCAGGAACTTTGCGCGAAGAAAGAAGCGCTGCCGGGCGATATCGCATGGCATATGATTGGGCATCTGCAGACGAACAAGGTCCGGCAGGTCATCGGCAGGGCTGCACTTATCCATTCCCTTGACAATGAAAAGCTTGCCGCCGCTATCCAGCACGAGGCAGAAAAACAGGACATATATTGCAAGGTGCTCCTGGAGGTAAACATTGCCGGGGAAGAATCAAAGTACGGCTTAGCACCGGGTGCAGTGGAGCAGTTCGCACGGGAAATGACAAGATTTGACAGAATCCGTGTCTGCGGACTGATGACAGTCGCCCCTTTTACAGAAAATCCGGAACAAAACCGGAAATATTTTCGCCAAATAAAGCAATTAGCTGTTGACATACGTGCCAAAAACATCGATAATATCGGTATGGGGATTTTATCCATGGGGATGACCGGAGATTACGAGGTTGCAATCGAGGAGGGGGCGACGATGGTACGGGTTGGTACCGGGATTTTCGGCGAACGGGTATATCATTAAAATATTTCATAAACAGGAGTGTGTTGTATGGCAAACATTATCAGAAACTTCATTGATTCCCTGCATCTTGCGGACGACGATGATATGGACGAAGAGTATGACGAATACTTAGCAGAGACGAGCGAGAGGGAACGCCGCCGTGCACAGCGCAGTGAGAGGCGCTCAGAAAAGGGCAGCCGACGTTATGCACCAGAGGATGACGAGGAAGAACAGGAACCAGATTACCGTTCGAACACTTCTAATTTCAGCGACCTGAGACGGGAGCGCGCGTCCGCAAAGCCGGAGCGCGAGCGGGAACGCCAGCAGCAAAGCCGGGTTGTGCCGTTCCGTGGCAACACCGGTGTCAGCGCGATGGGGATTAAGGTGATGAAACCGACCAGCTTTGAGGATTCACAGGATATCTGTGATGTCCTGCTTGCGGGAAAGGCGACAATCATCAACCTCGAAGGCTTTAACGTGGACCTTGCGCAGCGCGTGATGGACTTTGTGTCCGGCGCGGTATACGCGGCAAACGGGAAGCTGCATCAGATTTCGAACTACATATTTATCATTTCTCCGGAAAATGTTGATATCAGCGGGGATTATTTTGACATGCTAAAGCAGAATGGCTTTGAAGTGCCGACGCTGTTTGGCAGGGAATAAAAAACATATGGAAGAAAGAAAAGATGAGCTGATTTTTGTCAGACATATCGAGGAGCTGGCAAAGTCAGCTTATTATAAAGGAATCAATGTATATACCAATTTTGTTGGCTTAGCGGAGCGTGGCCTGTTTTATGGTATGAAGCAGGAGCAACTTTTCGTACCCTATTCTGTCTACGGGGGATTTGCGGATGCGGAGCGGGTAAAAATTGGTTTTCATGGGAGTGTGGAGGGACATGGCGAGATTTCCCCGGATGCCTTCCTGGACGATTATCCTGTGTGCACCATAAAAATTTGTCCGGCGAACGCGAAATTTGCCGAAAATCTGACGCACCGGGATTATCTTGGCGCAATCTTAAATCTTGGTATCGACCGCTCGGCGACGGGGGATATCCGACTGGCAGAGGATGTGGTCTACCTTTCCTGTGACCCGGTCATCGGGAACTTTCTCTGTGAAAATCTGACGCGCATCCGGCATACCAATGTGCATGCCGTCCTTTCGGAGCGGGCGGCGCAAGTGCCATCCCGCGCCTTTGTGCAAATCAATGCCAATGTCGCATCGCTAAGGCTTGATGCTGTTATCGGGGCGGCGTTCCACGCTTCACGCAGCAGTATTTCCGGACTGATTCCGGGAGGAAAGGTTTTTGTGAACGGACGGGAGATTTTGCAGGGCAGCTATATGTTAAAAATTGGGGATGTCGTTTCCGTGCGCGGTTACGGGAAATTTTGTTTTGCTGCGCAGGGGAATATGACGAAAAAGGGGCGGTTGAACATTACGTTGGAGAAATATACATAATTTGTCGTTAACAATGAAGTGGTTGGGACAAATTTTTGCTGTGCAAGGGATTTTGTAAGTGCAATAGGCTTTTAAGGGGCAGAATTTTGCGAAAACATAGGCTTTGCGAAAGCGAAAATCCCGCAGGAACAGAATGGAGGAGCTTTGTATGCTTACACCAGTTGAATTGCAGAATAAAACGTTTAAGTCCGGCGGACTTGGTTATGATAAAAAAGATGTGGAACAGTTTTTCCGCGAGGTGACCGAGGAATTTACAAGGCTCTACAGCGAAAATATTGATTTGAGGGACAGGGTTGACGCGCTAAACGAAGCCTTACAGCGCTATAAGACGATGGAAAACACCCTCCAGAAAGCGCTTATCCTAGCGGAAAAGACGGCAGAGGATACGACACAGGCGGCGGTCAGAAACGCGAGGAATATCGAGAAGGAAGCACAGTTAAAATCCCAGATTATCATGGCGGATGCCCGGAATGAGCTGGAACGTGTGCACACGCAGACCCTGGCGATGCTGCAGCAGTTTGAGAAATACAAAGCGCAGTTTAAGAGCCTTGCCGTTGCGCAGGTTGAACTTTTGGAGAGCGACAGCTATTCCATCAACGCGGAGCGGCTGGAAGCGTTTATTGATACAAGCCGGACTGTGCTGCCGCGCAAGGATGAGAAAAAAGAGCCGGAAGCCGTTTTGGCAAGACCGGCAGGAACGGGAAAGCCCGCAACCCCAAACAGGGTTGCAGCTTCCGCAAAAGAGGAGAAAAGGATTTTTGCGGAGGAATTTACGGATGTCTCGGATATCCCGGAGGAGGATACCGACGAGCAGGAAGAGGAATTTGATTTTATCAATCTGTAAAGGGAAAACGGCAATTGTTGCCACAAAAGGAAAAGAGGTCGAAAAATGCTGCAAAAACAGTTGGACATTTTATATGAAGGAACGCCGTGTTATGACATTTGGTTGGAGCAGGATTATGGGCGGCTGGCAGAGCGGGCAGGTAAACTTGGGCTGGAAAACCGAAAAGTCTGCATTGTAACCGAAACCAATGTTGCACCACACCATGTTGAGCCAGTCACAAAAGCACTGGAGACGGTGGCGGGGAAGGTCGTGACGTTTACGTTTCCTGCGGGGGAGCCAAACAAAAATCTGGAGACGGTACAATCCCTCTATGCCTTTTTGATTGAGGAAGGTTTTGACCGCAATGATGTCCTTGCAGCACTTGGCGGCGGGGTGGTTGGTGATTTGACAGGTTTTGCCGCGGCAACCTATCTGCGCGGTATCCGTTTTTTCCAGCTTCCGACTTCCCTTTTGTCGATGGTGGACTCGAGCATTGGCGGAAAAACCGGGGTGGATTTCAAGGCTTATAAAAATATGGTCGGGGCATTTTATATGCCACAATTCGTATACATGAACATTGCCGCGCTTTGGACGCTGCCAGAAAGGGAGTATCGTTCCGGTTTCGGGGAAATCCTCAAGCATGGTCTGATAAAGGACAAAGTGTTTTATGCATGGCTTGTGAAAAATTGCGATGGGCTGTTGGCGCTTGAGGGCGAGCTTGTCACCGAGATGGTGTACCGAAGCCTCCTTGTGAAAAAGGATGTGGTGGAGCGCGACCCGAAGGAAAAAGGGGAGCGGGCGCTCTTAAATTTCGGGCATACGCTTGGACATGCCGTCGAGAAGCTGAAAAATTTTTCGCTCCTGCATGGGGAATGCGTTTCCATCGGAATGGCGGCGGCAGGCTATATTTCCTGTGAGCGCGGTTCCATCACGAAAAAACAGTTTGAGGATATCCTTTCTGTGTTAAAAAAATTCAGGCTTCCGGTTTCGGTGGGCGGGATTGGAACAGACGATATTTTAAGCGCCGCATCGAAGGATAAGAAGATGGATGCAGGGCAGATTAAATTTGTTTTATTGAAGGAAATCGGCGAGGCGTACCTTGATTTGGCGGTGACAAAACAGGAAATGGCGCGCGCATGTGCGTTTATTTTGAACGAAACATATTAGAATGAAAATGCTGCTTTTGCGGCGGAATGAGGCGTACAATGAAGACAACAACCAGAAAACGTATCCTGCACCTGATTCTGTGTATCGCTTTGGTCGGACTGGACCAGCTCTCAAAAATATGGGCGAGGGGCGCTTTAAAGGGACAAGCGGATATCACCGTGATCCCGAAACTTTTAAGCTTCTCCTACCTTGAAAACCGTGGCGCTGTCTGGGGAATTTTCCAGGATAAGCGGATATTCCTTATCTTGCTTACCGCGGTGATTTTCCTCGTTGTTTTATTGATTTATTTTAAGCTGCCGATGAAAAAACGCTACACTCCTGCACGGATTCTGCTTGTTTTTATCGCCGCAGGCGGGCTTGGGAATATCATTGACCGGATAGCTTTTGGCTATGTGACGGATTTTATCCGGTTTGATTTTATTGATTTCCCTATTTTTAATGTAGCAGATATATACATTACGGTATGTGAGGTTCTGGCAATCATCCTTGTGTTTTTTGTGTACCGCGAAGATTTGGATGAGAAAAAGGAAGCGGAACAGAAGGAAGACCACGAGACAGGAAAGGACGCAGCGCCCGGAAAAGACAGATAAGCCAGAATAGAGCAGGGGAGCGAAAAAACGCGGAACTGGGAAAGGAAACGGTATTGGGGGATGGCAGGAACTGAGATTGAAATGCCCGCCTGGGGCGGGGATGGGGATTTTTGTATTACGGTGACAAAACCGTACCATGGTGTACGGATTGACAAGCTGCTCTCGCAACAACGGGAGGAGCTTTCTCGTTCTTATATCCAAAAACTGATTGAGGAGGGGCGGGTTTTTGTCGGTGGCCGCACCGTTAAAGCAGGCTTTAAAGTGGGGGAAGGGCAGGAAATCCAAATTTTCCTTCCGCCGCCGGAGGAGCTTTCGGTGGAGCCGGAAAATATCCCGTTGGATATCCTTTATGAAGATGCTGATGTGATTTTAATCAACAAGGGAAAGGATATGGTAGTGCATCCTGCGGCGGGGCATTACAGCGGCACACTGGTCAACGCGCTGCTGTACCACTGTAAGGGAAATCTTTCCGGCATCAACGGTGTCCTTCGTCCGGGGATTGTCCATCGCATTGACCGCAATACAACCGGGGTCATTGTGGCGTGCAAAAACGACAAGGCACATCAGTCACTTTCGGAGCAGCTGAAGGTGCACTCGATTACAAGGAAGTACGATGCGCTTGTCTATGGCTCCTTCCACGAGGCAGAGGGGCGCGTGGAAGGAGCCATCGGGCGGCATCCTGTGGATAGGAAAAAAATGGCAATCAATGAGAAAAATGGGAAACCGGCTGTGACGAATTATACTGTTTTGGAAAATTTCGGAACAAGCTACGCGCATGTTGCGTGCAGGTTGGAAACCGGAAGGACGCACCAGATTCGGGTTCACATGTCGCATATCCACCATCCGCTGCTCGGGGATGATGTTTATGGACCAGCAAAAAATCCATTTCATCTGCAAGGGCAGGCATTGCATGCAAGTGTGTTGGGTTTTCTGCATCCTTCGAGCGGAAAATATGTCGAGTTTACGGCGCCATTGCCAACATATTTTACTGCACTGATGGAAAAGCTGCGGGACCGTAGTTGAAGAGGGGATGGGAGAAGGGAGCAAGTCAGGCGTATGAAGCGAAATGCGATTGAAAAACTGATTGATTGGAAGCAGGGGGAGCCGCGGACACCCCTTTTTCTTTCGGGTGTCCGCGGCTGTGGAAAGACTTATCTGGCGATGGATTTTGCGAAATCATTTTTTGAGGGGGCTTTATATTTAAATTTTGAGCAGAAAAATGCACAGAGTGAGGCTTTGCTTGCGGAAATACGGAAGGAACAGACGAAGAGAGGCGGAGCTTTGGAAGCTTTTCCTGCAGGTTTTTCCCTTGCGGCATTTTCCGAGCGCATTTGCACACTTTTTGATGTTCCGTTGGAATACCGGAGAAATTTTTTGATTGTTCTGGATGAGGTATGTGGGGATGGTGTTTTGTGGGATTTACTGGTGTCAAGAGCCGGGGAGACCCTGGATTTCTGTGTTCTTGTAATTTCAAGCCAGATGCCTGCACTACCTGCGCAAAGCCTCCACCTAAACCTCTATCCGTTTACATTTGAGGAATTTTTGTTTGCCACCGGGCAGGAGTGGTACAGCGAGGTCATCCGGGGCCATTTTCAGACAAACCACAGGATTCCGGGGATTGTCCATGAAGAATTGGTTGACCGGTTTGACGACTATCTTTGTACAGGGGGGATGCCCGCCGCTATCAATGAGTACCTGTGTTTTGAGGCAGTGGATAATTTGCCCGAGATTCATCAACGGTACTTTGGGCATGTCCTATATCGTATCCAGAAGCATCATGCGGAGGGGGAAGCGCTGAAAATGCGCCAGATTCTTGAGGTGATTCCTGCACAGTTAGAAAAGGAAAACCAGAAATTCCAGTACCGCATGATTCGCAAAGGGGCGACGGGTGCGCTTTATCAGAATGCAATCCAGGCATTGTGCAAAGAACAGTTGATTTGGCTTTGCAGGCGGCAGGACAAGGAAGAGGCGTTTAAAATTTTCCCGGCGGATATCGGCTTTTTGTATGCGGTAACGGGCAAGGGGATTTTGGGGAAGGAGCAGGACAGGGGGTTTCGCAGGCTGCTTCTTGGCTGCTACGTCATGCAGGCACTGAGCGCGTGCGGGTATCCGGCAGAGTTTTGGGAATCTTTATCGCAGGCGCGTGTTGATTTTTTAATCGGGCAGGAGGGGGTTTGGATTCCAATTGAGGTAAAGACCACAGAAAATGCAAGGTCGAAAAGTATTGGTGTATATCGCGCGTCACATGAAGTTCCTTATTCGATAAAAATATCATATCATAATTTTGATTTTTCGGGTGGGGTTCGGTCGATTCCGTATTATGCAATTTTTTGTCTGTGAAGTTTGGTCGGAAATGCGGTTTGAAGTACAGTCAAAATAAGCATCATTACTTGACATGGCCGTACTCGTGTAGTAGAATAATATTACAATTTTTTTACGATATTGTAACAAATAAAAGCGATATGGAAGTTTTTTACATGGGTTTTTATGTACAGAAATTTTATAAAAGCTGATAAGTAAAGGCTGTTTTTATGTAATTTGATATGGTTTGATAAAGTCTGATATATATTTTGCTTATAAATTTTGTGTGGTGGGATGCGAATTATCATTCTACAAATATAGTTTTGAGATTTTGTGGGAAATTTTGAGAAATTGATATTTTAATGGATACTTTAAGAAACAATGCGCATTTATTCTACGGTTGTATTATTATGGTTTGTTTACAGGTCATGGCTGTTTCCCGGCGTGATTTTTCGCTGATTCAACATCATTTCCTATCTTTGGATGCAAACGGGCGTGAATGTTGTTGGTTACTTTTTGGCTTTCTGTTCCAGGCAAATGAAAAATTATCCTGATGGAAAGACGATTTTCTACACTTGTAGTTTTTACTTTTTGTTGTTTGTAAGGATGGAAGTTTCTGATGTTTTGTGCTTTCCAGGGCGGAAAAGCTCTTTTATATTGCGCAGGGGCGCGAATAAATCCAGCTGTCTTGCAGCTCATGCCCCGTGCGCGTCGAGTGGTGGAGGAAAACAATCCCCTGCTCGATGAAATTCAAAAATATTATATTGAGGATTAAGGAGAGGTTTTACAAGCAATGGCGGACATTCGATTGCACGAAGGGGAATTAAACATCATGGAACTGCTGTGGTCAAATAAATCATTGGCAGCAAAGGATATCGCTAAAATTATTAAGGAGTATATTGGCTGGGAAAAAAATACAACCTACACGGTAATCAAACGGTTGATAGAGAAGGGGGCAGTAAAACGAGAGGAGCCTGGCTTTATCTGCAAGGCAACCGTTTCGAAACGTGCCATCCAAATCTCAGAGACAAAAAATCTGCTGGACAAATTATATGGCGGCTCCTTGAGCAAATTTTTTGTTGATTATGTCAGTAACCAGACCCTGAATGCAGCAGAATTGGCGGAGATGCAACGTATTTTGGGACAGTACCGCTGATTGCGATTTGCAAAGGGCAAGAGCTTCCAAAACAAATATATGGTAAAAAAGAAAGAGCGGTATTGCATAGCCTAATGTACGGTGATGCTATACTTAAATACAATACTAAAACAAAACACGATACTTCAATAAAATACAATACTACAAAAAAATATGAAAAAATAATGAGGGAGGTTGGAAAATGGATATTCCTATTGTGAAATGTACCGGAAAAATGAAATACCCAAAGTTTTTAAAGGAGGGCGGAGCGATTGGATTTGTAGCACCGTCCTTTGGTTGTAATATTGAACCGTATCATTCCGCTTTTTTGCATGCCTGTGAGCGTTTTTCTTCAATGGGGTACGATTTGGATCTTGGTTCAAATTGCTTTGCCGGAGAAGGAATCGGAATTAGCAGCACGCCACAGCGGTGCGGGAAGGAGCTTACGGATTATTACGTCTCTGAGAAAAACGATATTTTACTTTCCTGCGGTGGCGGGGAGCTTATGTGTGAGATTTTAGATTACATTGATTTTGAGCAGCTAACTGCGGTAGCACCAAAATGGTATGTTGGCTATTCGGACAATACAAATTTTACTTTTTTACTGACAACCTTGTTGGAAACTGCTTCCATTTATGCGCCATGTGCGCCTGCATTCGGAATGGAACCCTGGCACGAATGCATCCAGGATTTATGGGATGTCCTCCACGGAAGAAAATTAAAATTTTCCGGATATCCAGCATGGGAAAAAGAATCGCTGAAAAGCCCGGAGCAGCCATTGCTTCCATATCATATTACAGAACCACGGGTGATAAAAATATTTTCTTCGGATGGAGCCCATACCTCTTTGAAAAATTCCAAAGAGGATGGCATTTTTATGGAAGGACGGCTTTTGGGCGGTTGTATGGATTGTCTTGTCAATTTGCTTGGGACAAAATATGACAATGTGGTGAACTATATCGAAAAATACCGTCAGGACGGTTTTATCTGGTTTTTGGAAGCCTGTGATTTAAACGTTTTTGGCATCCGGCGTGCCATTTGGCAAATGGAGCATGCTGGCTGGTTCCAACATGTAAAAGGCCTTCTGGTTGGGCGTCCATATTGTTTCGGAAATGAAACAATGGGATTGGATCAATACCATGCGGTTACCGATTTATTGTCAAATTATAATGTGCCAATTATCATGGACATGGATTTCGGACATTTGCCGCCAGCAATGCCAATTATTTGTGGAAGCTATGCGAACGTATATGCAAAAGGAAATGAAGTACTGTTAAAGTATGATTTGATGTAAAATGTATCCAGCGAAAAATCAAGGAAGGGGGATGGATTGCGAGGGATAGTTATTTTAAGCATGGGAAAATGAATATGTATGCCGGATTTTGTATGAACCCCCGTGGGGTTTCCAGGGATGGGTATGGAACGGTCAAAGGGAAGGTCGGACGGCGCGCCCCCTGCGGGGAACGAGCCATTATTTCGTGAAACCTGAGTTTAGCGAAATAATGGATTCCGCCCCACCAACCACTTTTTCCTTTCCAAATGTCTTATAAACAAACCCTTATTTCCAAAATCCTTCATACCTCTTCAATTTTCCATGCTTAAAAAACTACCTCTGATAATCCATTCCCCTTCCCTGTTTCCTTGTTTCCCCGTCAATCCCCATAATAATACAAACCAGTCCGTTTATTAAACCGGACATGTTCCCGGAACAAATCCCGGATATCATCCTGTTCCTTTGCTTTGTCCGCAATCAAATGCTGCTCATACTGAATCTGTTCCATGCGGACAATGTGCAGGCGTTCCGATTCGTTGTTTTTCCATTCCGCCCATGTGTCAAGATATTCAAGCGCCTGGAAATATTCATCATATGTCATGTAGCCAAGACGGTAACACCAATGGATTTCATCCCGGTATTGGTTTCTGCGAACAACCGGAATCCGGTCATCCGCATCAATACGGGCATATATGTCACAAATCCAGTTGGAAAGACTTGGGGCGCTCAAAACAGCTGCCCCTCGCCCAAGGAATCCAGGTCATGTCTAAGCTGCAAAATGTCTTTCCTTAGGTCACCTATCTGCCTCTCTTTTGCCTGAATAAGTGCTGCGCGTTGGTACATGTCGTGAAAAATCGCCATGCCAAACATCCTATATAGGTCAGAGACCTGTGTTTTTCCTTCTGTCTCACTGATATGCGGATAATACACGTAGACTGTCTCGATAATTTCATAATTCTCTTCTGACAGCGTTGCACCACTCATTTCCTCAAATTCCTGCTTCTGCATCTTCATCCTCTCCATTCTCAAATCTCGTTTTGTACATATCTCGCCAATAAACGGTCATTTTCTTTCAGAAGCGCAAGCTTCATATCGAAGCTTATCTTACCGTCAAAATACCAACGGTAAACTGCCATAAGATTTTCAGACTGTGCGGCAGGTCCCTGCCTTCGATAGACAGAGCGAAGTTTACCTGCCAGAGATTCAAAATCATTTACGTTTTCCATGGTTCCCCCATTCTGCAAAAAAGGAAGTGCCGTGACAGGTTGCCATGATTTACACATTCGCCACGCATCCCCTGCCATGTCCGACTTACTTCCTTTTCTGGCAATACAGCCAATTTTCCTTGACTGCACCATGAAAACCGTGGTATAATACCAAACGTAAAATCTCGTGAGGATTTTTACATTATTCAGTTTTCACGGTGCGAAAGCGGGTCTAACTACTGCCATCATTGGCTCTTTAGGTTTACCCGCTAAAGTGCCGCGCTTAAGCCTGCACTAACTCGACAACGGCGGATTTTCTTCGGTTGAAATACCGCCATAAAAACAGGAGGAACTATATGATGCCTTGGGCATTCACAGCCGTTTGGGGATTCTCGTTGCTGACTTCGCGATGCTCTCACTGCTATCCCCCGGCAATCACATGATATCACACATAGCACTATGTTTCAATATGGAAAAATCACCAAACATAGCACTATGTTTTTGTGCATTTTGCACATGGTGCTATGTTTGGAAGAGAGGAAGAAAAAGATATGCAACAATTTGACAAAATTAAATATAATTCAGGTTATAATAAAGACAATTACAAGAGAATAAGTTTTTATTTTTCAAAAGAAAATATCAAAACTGCAACAAGTATCGCTAATGCGCATGGTTATGATACAATCAATGCTTACGCCAAAGCCTTACTTGAAGAAGCACTCGCCAAGGAAGCGGGAGGGGGCAAATCTTAACTAAGATAGATTATTCATATCGCACATACACTTACTTTACTTTATATATGCATATAATGAATAAGACGCAGCGCATCCACTTTCTGCAGAAAAGATTTTATCATATTATGACCATACAAAAAAGAGGGGAATGTTCCCCTCTTTCTGTTTGCAGCTAAGCCAACTTTTGCAGTTTTTCATCATGTTCCTGAAGTTTCTCCCCATGTTCCTGCAAGTCCCCGCTGTGCTTCTGGACTACTTTCTTCAGCAAGTCAATATCGCCATATGCCGCTTCCATCCTGTCCGCGCCGTCACGGTAACGGGCATACGTGGATAGGTAGGATGCTTCGATATTTTGCAGGCGCGGCAGGATAACGTTTTCCTGGAATACCTTGATATCCCGGATTTCCTTCCCCAAGTCCGCCCTTACATCTTGGATTTCCGCCGTGACCTGCTTTGTATATGCTTCCAGTTTTGCATCAACTAAGTTGGAAATCGCAAGCAACAATTCATTATTGTCCATGGTTCACACCCCCTTCCCCAACATCATAACATAGCCCATGCCAAAAGTCTACCTGTTTTTTATCCTGCCCTGTCATGCAGTATCCCGTACCGGATAAGGCATAATCCCTGCACCTTTTGCCCATCAGGGGTTCACCCCCTTGATATCCCCCCAATGCCCGGCCGTCTTCTGGAAACCATCAAAGCCCGCATCCGATTTCAGGCGGTCATAATCCTTGTACTGGTCACCGGGTACGGCAAATGCCCCGTAACCATCCCCATCCCGGTAGTGGTAGACAACCTCCGAGATGCGCCGCATCAGCTGCCCCACCGTGTCAATGTCCCGGTTCTCGCTCACCATCCGGCTGTACACCATTTCAGGGGGGAGGACGCTTGTTATGTGCACTGTCTCCCAGAGGGCATATACATTGGCGTAGCGGCAATGCACCTGTGTCCGGTAGCCGTCGAGCATGTTGAGCAATGTACTAAATTTCAGCTGCCCCCGAAACTCGTCCATGAAAAGTATCTTCTCGCCCTGGTAAAGGTCAAGCCCACCGCCATCATAATCATTCATAAGATACACGTCACCCGGATTCTCTCCCATTAACTGCACCATTGCGTAACTTTTTCCGGTACCAGATTCCCCGACATGCCAGACAACCCGGACGGCACGAAAGGCGGGAACTTCCCGTCTACGCTTTGCCATGTAATGCGCCCTGATTTCCTTTTCCCGCAGGCGGTAGGAAATAGACATCCCAAATATCTGTTCCGGCGTGTACCCACTGTCAAGAAGCTCCTCCACTCTCTCCAAGTCCGTCCTATGCCCCTGCCCTATCTCAATCGGTGCCGTCCCGATTTCGTATTGGTGCCCTTCGATGCGCGTGTCCTCCTTGTCCGTGTCCGCCCATTTGCCCTGTTTGAACACATAGTCCCGGTTCTGCTTGATGGAGCCTTTGCACGGGTCGATATGTGCCGCCGGGAAACGGTTCTTTAATGTCGAGAAACGCACCTGGTTGTCAAATGCCACAAAGATATGGATATGATATGTTTTATCCTCAAGCCCGATTTCATGCGAATAACACGCATAACGGAATGACCCCATACCCTGCAACGTTTCCTCTATCACCTCATTTGTAACACCATGTTCCCCCGGGTTGTTAATCGTGAGAAGCCATTTCATCCCCCGAGTATCTGCTTGTTTCTCGCCTGCCATTTTTTATTTCCCCCTTTTCCATGCTTTCTTCTGCCGCTGAAGCCAACGCCCTGACGGGTGCACAACCGCATCCATGTCCGGGCTTTGGTTGCACTGTAACGCCAGTATTTCCGCTTCTGTCATCATGTTTTTTGCGTCAACGGTTTTTTTGAGATTGCCGACACACGCCAGTGTGTCATATGCAGCGTAATCCGCATCCCGCACGGCGAAGCAGCGCGGGGCGCGTATTGGGCGCACAAATTCCGGGTTCGCCGCAAACTCCAGTTCCCGCGCATCATAGTACCGCAGCAGCTGATACCGCCAGACCTTATCACATTCAACAACATAACTGGTAACCTGACGCATGAGGGCATCCAAATGGCTAAACCGTTGCGCGGTCAGGTAAATCGACATATGGTAATGACGGCACGTCAGTATGGTATTTAAAACAAGCGGGTCGATATTGGTTTTAAATGACCTGCTATTAAGCTGCACCGATGCTTCGTCAATGACCACAAGCGTTATGGTGCGACATCCATTTTCACGGTCATACGCCGCCATATCATCCGCAATCTTCACTAATTGCTCCAGACTAACCAATTTTTCATATGGTACGCCTTTTAATTCCACATTGCTGACAATATGCACCCGCTGCACAACCATTGCCATACGTTCCCCACACCAGACCCGCCGCCCGTTCTTGCGCCTGTAAACCGCCGTCACGTCATGCACGACCGACAGCGTCTTGCCCCTGCCAAACAGCCCGCAGTAACACACAATCCGCCCCGTGCCGCAACGGTTCCATGCCCTACGCCTGACCGCCTGTATGCCGTCAGCCACTGCATGGTACACCGAAAAAACCGGGTGCGACACGGCACAGCGCAACACCGGGAAGTGGAAAAGCAGGAACCCAATAATACAAACTATAATAATAAACTTAAGCACCGCGCCTTGCCCTCCTGATAAACGATTGGACAAAATCACAGAAACCAGTCCAAAAAATCATGAACACCATAATGCTAACCGCCGTCACTTCCGGCGTTCCGGTAAGAAAGTATTCCGTCAACTCAATCATTATCAAATATCCTCCTAACACTGTTCCTGACCATACGGTAAAGCAGGCACATCGAGATAAAAAACACGCACGCGTTAACCTGGTGGAGGATAACCACGGCAGTATCCAATGTTTCTTGGGTCTGCCCTGTCAGCTCCACCGGAACAACATCCGCATCATCATCACGCAAGGCCCCCAGAATATCAGATATAACATCATAAACCATATCAAGCGTAGCGCCCTCAACAGTGGCCGGGGGCAACACATCCACCGCCCCCACGCCATCCGCCTCCGGAATCAACCCCACATCCACGGGGGAAGTTTCAGCGGCCGCACCACCATCCCCCGCATCCTGCGACACTTCCACCGCCCCCGGCACAGTACCGTCCAAAAACTCCATATAAAAACCCCCTTTCATGACCGCCAAAAACCGGACAACAACCACAACAACAACGACAACGCCGCAAAAAACCAAAATATTTCCCAAATGCTGACTGTATGCCCCACAATTTCCAACTTCGCCGCCTGCATCAGCCTAATAAATTGTTCAATGGCTTCCTTAATCCCCATAATTACCCCCTCAACACCTTGTAAAATGCGATAAAAAGACAGCCGTAAACCGTAATCCGGATAAAGCCAATAGCTTCTGACGGCAAAAAGCCAAACAAGGTTTTTACAACACTCCCCATCTCGCCGATATTGGCCAACAGCTGCTTAAACGCCGCCACAATCTCACTGACCATTGAAGCAATCCCCCCAACCGTATCGGCAACCCCGCCGCCAATCGTCGGGTCCCCCGTCACACTAGGGGGAGGGGTAACCACGGGGGCAGAAGTAGGGATAGGGGTAGGGGTAACACCAGGCATGAGGACAAGCCCCACATTAAGCCCCGGTACACCCGCCTCCACCAGATTGGTACGCCAGACATATTTTTTATTGGTTTCATCGTAACCAAAACACTGCGTAAACCCTGCCCGTACCGAATCGGCTACAGACGATTCAAGCAACGGTTTCCACCCGTCCGGCAGGTCGGGCGTAAATGTGCCAAAAAGCTGCTTTGTTTCGTTATAACTGAAACACCGAAAATAATCATCCAACAGGTTGTACCATGCGTCCGATGCTATAGCCATACCATCAACAAAACTCCCCCAAGCCACACCAACACCCAACTCAACCGCATCCCCCACCATCTTAAAACCTTTTTCCAGATTCAGCCACCGGGAAAAATTACCCCAAACAGAAAGAGAACTGTCAAACCATGACGAACTCCCCCCGGGTCCTGTCGGGCTTGGGGTAACAGACGGCAACGGGGTAACTGCATACACCCATGTTTGTGCCGTAACATCCCAATACATTTCGGGCGGCTTACTGATACCAAGCAGGGAAAGCAGGTTATCATCATTTGTGTAAACAATGTCATAGACTGTACCATAAGAAGATTTCTGACAAAGTAGTTGCGGGGCGCTTGGGCGCGTCCTTGTCACAGACCCGTCAGCAAGCTTTGTTGCGTCAAGGCGGATTGTCCCGGATGCGCTGATTTCGTCCGCCCCGGACATGTAGGACGAGGTGTAATAAAATGTGTTGTACACGGTTGTTTCGCCTGTGAGCATCCGGAACGTTGTCTTATATGGGATTGATGTGGAGCCTGCACCAAGCGGGGCATTCGGGAGGAGGTTGACCGGGAACCCCCCGCCCGAAGCGGTCTCATAACTGCTATATATAAGATATTTCCCCGCGAAATATGGGGCACAATATACAGACCCAGAATATTCACCGCCACCACTCGAAATAGAAGTATAACTGCAATAAGTCGGTGATTCTGTCCAATCACCACTTGATGTCTTAAATAACCCATCGCGTAGCAATATGCGGTAATGGTAGCCATTGTCGCCAAAACTATACCCACTTCTAATGAAAACAGGGCTATAAGAAGACCCGTCTTCGGAAACATAGACTTTATCAGTAACAACATAACAAGCATGGACAGCCCCACCATAAAAATATACATCCGCCTGCACTGTATATTTACCGTCTTCATCCAGATATTTAGAAACAAGAACGGCATACTCCAATAAGGAGTAATTTACAGAATACGTCTCCCCACCGCCTGATATACTGATTCCGTTTCCGTTATCCCAAACATCAACATCCCCCGGCTGCACATCAACGTAGTTTTCATCGCGGCGGTATGGTTTTGTTGCACCACCGCCCATTTCCGTACCTGCGCCAACCCCGGAACTGATATCTGCCATCGCAATTCCAGGAACCGAGAGGAAAACAAACAGGAAAATAAAAGCCAGAAGAGAAAACCCCTTCAAAATCACACCCCCTTTTCTGTGTGTCTAAAAAGACTGTCTAACCCTGTCTAATGGGTCAAGCCCACATATTTTGTGGATTGTCTAGTGTCTATGAAGTGCGCCTAGGGTAATACTAACCTAGGCGCACGTGCGCGGGCGGCGGGTACGTGGGCGCGGCGTGGCCGTGCCTGCGCCGCGCCCACGTAGAACCCCGCAGTCGGCACGCCCACAGCAGTTTTTTCGTTGCCGTTTACGCCGAAGCGCCCGCTTTTAGGGCGGACACAATGGCGCAAAACCCCGAAGCGTGCAACACCATGCAGGCCAGGGGTGGCAACCAAGCGGTAGCCCGGAGCAATTTCTTCGCGCTACCGCTTGTCAATACCCTAGTTCGCTCCGCGCCCTGCGGGTAGGTTTGTCAGCCCGCTCCGCGCAATTTTACGCAACAAAAAAGGCACGCAAAGAAAACCCCCTCACGTGCCTTGCCAGTCCAGCGGACTAGCGGGCGGAACGGTGGCGGAAAAACAGACCCGCAACCGCGCCAAGGATACCAAGCCCGACAAAGTAGTTAAAAGGGGCTATGGTAAAAACACTCAGCATACTTTCGAACGCATCAATCGCGCCATCAAGCCAACTCCAAGAAATGGTTGCGCCCGCAAGGTCAGTCTCAAGTGCCATCAGGTTAGCAAAATGCATAAAGTTACCTCCTTCCTTCTATATTTTTCGCGCGACCACAGGGGGCATGGAACCCCCTGTGCGCTCCGAGCCTAACGCCTGTTTAGAGCCGCCCGGACGGCTATTTTTTTGTTGCAGGTACTGCATCCGGAAATGTAGCTGATGCAAGGTATGCCTTGCCGCCAATTACATCAAAGTTAAGCTCCACACGCGGCATTTTCTCCAAGTCATCCGGCAGGGAATCATAAAGAGCCTTCTCCACAAAATATTCGGACGCATTCCAACCCCTCTGCCCGCTTTGGAACTGCCTGTCTGTGAGCGATTCCAACACCACTGCCTTGTAAAAGGTCGCGGTATGCTCCCTGTTTTGGAATGACGCTTTACCAACCAAAAGTCTTTCCATGTCCAATCTCCCCTCTTTTTTTTTTCGTTATTGATTTACATGGGATTGTATGATAGAATTATCACAAGAATTTACAGAAAGGAGCAAGGGAAGTAATCTATAAGTGGAAAAAAGTATGAATAAGAGGTCTATCAGGCATTTGGAAGATTTACGGATAATTTCCTGAGTTTAGCGAAATAATGGATTCCGCCCCACCAACCACTTTTTCCTTTCCAAATGTCCTAATTTTCTCCCTTTCAAAATTTTCAACTTCATAAAAATCCTTATTCAATCTAATATTAAAGATTATATATTCTATTTTTTCCCTTTTAAATTAACATCTCTAACCAATATCCTAACATCTAATATGGAAAACAACTTAACCTATTCACAACAAATCAATCAGGAAAATATTTTAAAACTCCGTGAACTCCGCAGCGAACTTCCGAAGTTTCTCGGTACATATTTCACTGGGGTCGCTCAAATCCTCGCCAGCCGAACAAAAATCGCGTATGCGATTGATTTGAAAACATTTTTTGAGTACATAAAGACATCCAATCCGATTTACCGTGATAAACCAATCCGCGATTTTGGGTTGGATTGCCTTGAGACAATTGCTTCTGCAGATATCAATGAGTATATGGAATATCTGAAATTGTATAAAACTGCAGAAGGAAAGACGGTAACAAACAATGAGCGCGCAATCAAAAGAAAAATGGCTGCTGTACGTTCCATGTATAATTTTTATCACAAATCGGAGGCAATTTCTGTCAATCCTGCCGCCCGGGTCGATATGCCGAGGCTTCATGACAAGGCAATCATCCGTTTGGATGCAAATGAGGTGGCGAAACTTTTGGATGCGGTGGAATCCGGGAGTACCCTCTCCGATGCACAGCAGCGTTTTCATGAAAAAAACAAACTCCGTGATCTCGCATTGATGACTCTTCTGCTCGGCACCGGCATCCGTGTATCCGAATGTGTCGGTCTTGATTTGATGGATTTGGATTTTAATAATGACCGAATCAAAATCGTGCGCAAAGGTGGTTATGAGGCGTTCGTGTACTTTGGGGATGAAGTAAGGGAAGCTCTCGAGGCTTATCTGGAGGAACGCGAAATGGTTACGGGCATCATCGAAGGTCATGAAAATGCCCTCTTCCTCTCCTCAAGAAAACGGCGGCTTACCGTGCGCAGCGTTGAGGTTTTAGTAAAAAAATATGCGCAGACAATTACAACGATGAAAAAAATAACTCCACATAAATTGCGGAGTACGTATGGCACTTCCCTGTATCAGCAGACGGGCGATATCTACCTGGTGGCGGATGTTCTTGGTCACAAAGATGTCAACACAACAAGAAAGCATTACGCAGCAATTGAAGAAGAACGCCGCCGTATGGCAAAAGATAAAGTAGTATTGCGGAAGGAAAAGTAATTCCTTCCGCAATATTTTTACTCTTATCGTCCTGTCGGATAATCCTTAAAAAAGCTTACAACCGTATCATAAATCGTTTTTGCCGCTTTTCTCTGCGTTGCTTCTGTTGTGATAATCTTTCGGTCACTTGCATTTGTAATAAAGGCAAGTTCAATCAGTACCGCCGGCATTCTGGTTTCACGAATTACAACAAAATTCGCAGTTGCTACCCCACGGTTTTTCGTGCCAAGCGCTTTGGAAAGATTATCTGTCAGGGTGGAAGCCATCTGCTTGCTGTTCAGTCCCCCGCTTGTAACGCTCGTATTTAAAAGCGAATAATACACAGAAGTTCCGCTTACGGATGTTGAGGAAACAGAATTCATATGAAGGCTGATAAACATATCCGCTTCTACCCTGGATGCAAAATCCGCACGTTCATACAAATCAATCTTAACATCTTCTGTTCTGGTAAAGTAAATCTTGATATCAGAGCCCTCAAAATATTCCTTCGTATAACGGTTTAATATCGTAAAGTTTATATCCTTCTCGTTATATCCGCCTGCACTTGCCCCTGGGTCAATACCGCCATGTCCGGCATCAAGAACGACAATTTTACTGTACATCGTGGAAGGATTTCCAATCTGTAATGAGAAGCCATTCTCTTCCGCCCCAAGCTTATAACCCTGGATGCGCTCTGTTGTCAGAATGATATGGGTTGAACTTCCATCAAACTGTACTGTGATATTCTCAACCACAGGATAAGGATTTTGAATCGCGTTTGACTGGTAAAATGCAGTGTAATCGCCTGGCATCGAAACAACAATCCTGCGGTTCCAGTACTGATCTTCCACTGTTAAATCGGAAACCCGAATCCCCTGCGGCAAAGAAGCAAATACTCCGCGGGATATCGGTCTTGAATTGTCAGTGGAGCCATGGGTTGTGTCCTCCTCGAAATACAGGTATAGCGCATTGCTCTCCTGCACAAAGCGAAAATCCGCATCCGGTGCCGCCCGATACAAAAGCTTGATTTGATTTGGCTCCGTTTCTACCATGTAGGCGTGTTCAAAATAGTCTCCAAATAATTCATCCGGAAAAACGAGATTTCCGACCGTATTGCATGTGTTGTGGAGATAAACCGCCTGATATCCGTTCTCGCTGCCAAGCGTATAATGAAAAGCGCGAAGCCCTTTAAACCGCATATAACGCCCCGTCTGGTTTTGCCCCACCTCCAAACCCACGAGGTAATTCGGAAAAACAGTAATATAAAGGCTGCACCCGTCCGCCGAAAGTTTCAGGTCATAATACGGCAGAGTATCAGAAAGCTCTAACTGGAATACGGCGGCATTGTCCGTAAAATCCTGTGTCTGAGCGATACGTGTTATCAGGCTTCCGGCAGGGTTCATATACTCCCGTTCAAAACAATACGCATCCATGACGGTCACCGTCAAAAGCCCCTCATCCAACAAACTCTGTACGGACCCAACCGGGCGGTCAAACCGCAGTACATATTGCTCATTGTAAAGTTCTTCCGTGTTTTGTGTCAATTGCTGCAAAATTGCAATATTTCCTGTTGATGCACGGGCAATACTCGTCTGGGCATTATCAAGTGTATTCTCAAAGCCAAGATACCGCTCTGCATCCACCACAAAAGAATAGTCCACCTGATCCGCGGCCGCCGGTTGGGTCACCTGTATCGGTGCCGTCGTTGGCTTTTGGGGCTCCACATATACACCCACCTGGCTGGTTGTCCGGATTTCCGATGTATGTGTCGTGGAATTCCAATTGTAATCATAACCAAGCATTTCTGAAACAAAACGCCCTGGCACCATCAATGCCATCGTGCCGTTCGCAACATTTGTGACGCAGATTGGCGCAACGCCGCAGTCAAAATATTCACCGTTTCGATACGCCGCAGTACTGTTTTCCTGCATACTTAACGTGATGTCTCCCGTTTTAAATGTAATACTGCCCGTCTTCTGGTTAAACGAATAAGTTATGCCCATTGCCTTTTTAAAGACATTGTAGGCGCGCAGCATCGCCGTATTGTTAATCAGGATACTTGGCAGGGTGCCAAGTGAGACATTTTCCCCGTCGAAATTCACCTTCCCGACCGTTCCGATGTAGGACACCTGCTTATTGTTGTAGGACAATGTCATAACGTCCCGTATGATTGCCGTGGATGTATCACTCTCCCACCGATAATTGTAACCGAGCGATTCGGCAACAAAGCGGGTCGGTACCAGAATGCGGCTGACGCCCGCATCCACGAAACGCACACTGACCGGAGCCGCATTTGCGGTGACAGCCTTTCCATTTAACACCGCTTTTTGGCTGTTGAGCGTGAGCACTAAGACATTGCCATTCTTGCTGAAGGTAATCGTATTCTTCGCGGAATCCTTTTTGCAGGAAACACCCAATGCCTTAGAGAAAATCTCATAGTACGGTCCTAATGCTACTCCGTTGTCTGTCAGGATGCCTGTCATTTTCCCCAAAGAAACATTGCTGCCATTATATTCATAGGAAGCCTTCGTGCCAGTGTATGTCACGGTCTTCTTCGTATCATGGTAATATATCTTAATTCCTGCCGCCTCTGCCCTGCTTGCAGGAAAAAGACAAAATACCATGGCAGCACACAAAAACAATGCAATCACCCGCCCGCATCTGCCAAACCCTCGCCTGTTAACGTCCCTCTTGGTATGTTTTGAATTTTTTTGAAACAATATGTACACAACCTTTCCATTCTCTTGTTTTCACTATAGCAACTTTATCGCCATAATATCGGAAAAGCGTGTTATATTTGTGTCAGAAAATTTAATTTATTTTTTCATTTGTGTTTCCGCTTCCGCACCATTCTGCGGCTCTGTGGCATAGTACGGCACGATGATATACGCACCGGCGTGGATGGTATCCCCTTTTAAGCTGTTGCTGCGCTTAATCTCGGAAATATAGTCCTGAAAATCCCCGCACTCGGGCGAGTAATAGCTCTCTGCAATGCTCCAAAGGCTGTCCCCTTGCTGTATGCAGACGCTCGTGACCGTTTTTACAGGCGCATCCTTCTCCGCAGCAATTGCTTTCGTCACAAAAAGCAGCGACAACATGAGCAACAATACTGCAAGGAACAAAATTAACGCGCGGTCCGTAAAATAGCGGAACAAAAACAGTTTCCGAAAATTCCTTTTTCTCTTTTTCAAGGTAAACATCCCTGGTTGTAATTCATAAATCATCATCATATTGTTTCCCCCTTCATTGCTTTTCATTCGAACGTTCGTTTGCCTATATTATACTGAACAAACGTTCGAATGTCAATACCCTTTTTTGATTCCTTGCTGATTTGTATTTCCCATAAACAAAGTCCAAAAAACTCCCCAGTTCCATGTTGCAGACAAAAAATTAAAAAAATTTACAAAATCACGAACATTTGTTTTGCATTTTCGGAACGGATATGATATACTATATACAGGAAGCAAAAAGTTCCAAACAGCAAAACTTTGCGCCTTCCTGACTACATAAGCCGCTTTTACAGCAGCCGGATTTGTAACAGATTCATATTATAACAGAACGGAGAGATATAATGTCTTACGGAAAAATTACACAGAAACAGCAGGAAATTCTTGAATATCTGAAAAAAGAAATCATTAACCGGGGCTATCCGCCTTCGGTGCGCGAGATTTGCGAAGCGGTTGATTTGCGTTCCACTTCCTCCGTACACTCTCATTTGGAAACACTTGAGCGCAACGGATACATTCACCGTGACCCGGCAAAGCCACGCGCCATTGAGATTGTGGACGACAACTTTAACCTGACACGAAGGGAACTGGTCAATGTCCCGATTCTTGGCTCTGTCGCCGCCGGGCAGCCGCTGCTCGCGGTCGAGAACATTGAGGGTTACTTCCCGATTCCGACGGAGTACATGCCAAACGAGGAGACCTTTATGCTCCGCGTCCAGGGGGAAAGCATGATCAATGCGGGCATCCTTGATGGGGACCAGGTGCTTGTCCAGAAACAAAACACAGCGAGGAACGGGGAATTTGTGGTCGCTATGGTCGGGGACGGCGCCACAGTAAAGACCTTTTATAAAGAAAACGGTCATATCCGCCTGCAGCCGGAAAATGACTTTATGGATCCGCTTATCCTTGATGATGTCCAGATTATCGGCAAGGTTATTGGTCTGTTCCGTATGTTCTGATTCCAAAACATTTCCGGACGGCACCATTTCCACGCCTCAGGGCAAGGAACATCGAGCAGGGGATTCTTTCCCCGCACTGCTCACCGCGCAGGGCGTGTGCATACAAAGCAGTTAGTAAAGTAGCTGGTTTCCATACAAATCCATGCACCTTCATACATCTTTTTCGCGCCCCAGCGCATAAAAAAATACCCTGGCGCATTCCTGATACAAAACAGAATTGCCGCCAGGGTATAAAAATTCGGATATTTTCCTTATATAAAACAAGGATTCATAACCATCTGCCTTTTGCCCTAAACCAAATCTTCCTTCCCGATGTCGCGCCCATCCCTCCAGATGCGCTCCAAATCATAGAACAAACGGTCTTCCTTCGAAAAAATGTGCACGACGATATCGCCGTAATCCATCAAAACCCATCCGGATGAGCGCACACCCTCCACGCGCTTCGGCTCAAAGCCATTCTGCGCAAGCCCATCTTCCACGGCGTCCACCATTGCCTCCACCTGGGAGGAACTGTTGCCGTTCGCGATAATGAAATAATCCGCCAGAATCGAGATGGTACTGATTTCAATCACCTTGATATCTTCCGCCTTCTTATCTTCCAATGCCTTGTAAGCCAATTTTGCCATCAATTTTGATTCATCTGCCATATAATTATTTCCTCACTTTCTGCCGTCCTGCGGCGGCACAGATGCCGATTTCCCACACAGTTCCTTATAATACGCCAATGTCGCAAGCGCCGCCCCATCCATCAAAACCTTTTTATCCGGATTGTTCCTTTCCTTCCTCTGCAAGTAATCCACCGTGTTTTTGGCCGCGTAGTATACTGCCAAATCAATATCCTCAAACGCCATCCTGCGCAGCTCTTTCAAATCCGGCTCAATCGGCTGTTCCCTTCCGATTTCAATATAATCCGAAAGGTAAATATTTTTTTCCATAAAGGACATTTCCGGCCGCCCGGTTGTATGGAAACGGATTGCATTTAAAATTTTTTCATCCTTTACACCATATTTATGCTCCGCGTACCACGCGCCAAGCCTGCCATGCAGCAAATATGGCTGCTGCTGTTCCAAATCGCTGACCGCCAGCCCCATTTCCAGACATTGCTTCAATATCTCTTTTTCCGGCAGGCATTTCGCACAGTCATGCAAAAGTCCGGCAATCATCGCCTTCTCGTAATTTTTCCCGTAGGCCATCGCGATGCTTGCGGCAAGGTATGCGACCCCCAGCGTGTGGACATAGCGCTTACGCGGCAGCCTGTGTTCCATTTCCTTCATCAGCGCATCAATCCTGTCGTTCATTCTTCCACTCCTTTTAAAACCTTCTGATAGCACCTGTGTGTTTCCAAAAAATGCGCCACCGCTTCCGGGACAAGGTACCTCACCGAACGGTGCGCTGCAAGTCTCTCCCGTATCCCGGTCGAGGAAATTTCCATCTGCGGTGTATCAAATAGCTGTACATCGGCAGAAAATTTCTCACGGATTTTCTCTGCCGCCCCTAAAATCTGTTCTGGCGGGATTTTCCCGCGGCTTGTCGCGAGCAGATGTACATGCTTTAAAATCACTTCCGGGCGGCGCCAGGACAGAAAGGAAACCAGCGAATCCCCTCCGATAATAAAATAAAATTCCGTCTCCGGGTTCTCACGCTTTAACGCCGTCACAGTATCTGCCGTGTAAGTCATACCCTCGCGCTCAAGCTCGATTCTCGAAAGATAAAAATTCGGATTTCCGGCAATCGCAAGCTCAACCATCCGGCAGCGCATTGCATTCGGCAGGATATAAGCATCCGCCTTCTCCTCGGTCCGTTTTGTCGGAAGAAACATAACCGCACAAAGCCCGGCCTGCTCCCTTGCGGACTCCGCCAATATTAAATGTGCCATATGGATAGGGTTGAACGTCCCCCCCATAATCCCGATTTTTTCCATTGCCGTCCGCTCCCCTACTTTGGAAGTTCAATTTTTTTCTTATCCTTTGACTCGCGGTACAGCACAATCTTGCGCCCAATCACCTGCACAACCTGCGCGTGCGTGTGCTCCGCCAATGTCGCCGCAATCTCCTTCGCGTCGTCCTCACAATTTTTCAGAACCGAAATTTTAATCAGCTCGCGCGCTGCAAGCGCTTCCTCGACCCCCACCGTAAACTCCGGTGTCAGGCTCAACTTTCCGATTTGCAGGATTGGCTCCATATTCATCGCAAGCCCTTTTAAATAAGAACGCTGTTTGCTTGTCATCTCATCCACCACACCTTTCGCTTTATTTGTAATAATCAAATTCCAGACCGTACATGCGCACCGTGTCGCCGTCCTCGATACCAAGAGAGACAAGCTCGTCTAAAATCCCATTGTCCTTTAGGAATTTCTGGAAAAATTCAAAGCCTTTCTCCGAATCGATGTTTGTGTAGCCGAGCATTTTTTCAATGCGCGGTCCCTCCACGACATAAACCTTATCTTCCTCATCATAGCTCACGGTATACGGCAGCGTCACGTCAAGCGAAGGGTCTTCAAAATATTCGCGCTCAAACACCATCTGGCTTTCCCCGGTTGTCTTTAACAAATCGCTGACATAATATAACAGCTCCTTGACCCCTTTGCCGCTGACTGCAGAAATCCCAAACACGCGGATGCCCTCCGGCTCAAACGCATCACGCACCTTTTTCAGTGCCTCCTCCTCTTCCTCCCCGTAAAGAATATCCAGCTTGTTCGCCGCGATGACCTGCGGTTTCTCCAAAAGATTTGCATTGTAGGAGGCAAGCTCCGCGTTGATGGTCCGGATATCTTCCACCGGGTCGCGCCCCTCACTCGATGCAGCATCCACCAGATGAATCAGCACCCTTGTGCGCTCGATATGCTTTAAAAACTCATGCCCGAGCCCCACACCCTCCGACGCACCTTCGATAAGCCCCGGGATATCCGCGATAACAAAACCGTCCGCCCCGTCCAAATCCACCACACCAAGGTTCGGGTTCAGCGTCGTAAAATGGTAGTTCGCAATCTTTGGCTTTGCGTTTGTCACACGTGAGAGGAAGGTAGATTTTCCGACATTCGGGAATCCGACCAATCCGACATCCGCAATCACCTTAAGCTCCAGTGTAACATTCAGCTCCTTTGCGTCCTGCCCTGGCTGCGCATATTTCGGAACCTGCATGGTAGCGGTCGCGTAATGTTGGTTTCCCTTACCGCCGCGCCCGCCGCGCAAAATTATCTCGCGCTCATTCCCGTGGGACATATCGGCAATTACCTTTCCGCTTTCCGCCTCCTTGATGACCGTTCCCTCCGGCACCTTGATGACAAGGTCTGCACCGTCTTTGCCGGAACAGTTATTTTTACCGCCCTCCGCACCGTCTTGCGCACAGTATTTCCGATTATAACGAAACTCCGACAAAGTATTCAACCCCTTGTCCACGACAAAAATAACATCGCCGCCTTTGCCGCCGTCGCCGCCGTTTGGCCCGCCCGCCGCTACGAAAAGCTCCCGCCGAAAGCTCACATGGCCGTCGCCGCCCTTGCCGGAGCGGATATAAATATTCGCGCTGTCTGCAAACATACCTTTCCACCTTCCTTTCCTCAAAAATATCCAAAAGAATATCCTTCTGCCCAAAGCATACCAAAACAAATGCCGGAATCTTTCGTAAACCTCATGAAAAGAAAAACCCCGAGAATATCACAACTCGAGGTTTTCCACGCTTTTAAGCCATTTTTTGATTACTCAGCAGTCTCTACCGGGTAAACACTTGCCTGCTTCTTGTCTCTGCCTTTCCTCTCGAATCTCAAGACACCATCAACAAGTGCATACAGGGTATCATCCCCGCCGCGTCCTACATTGACGCCCGGATGGATTTTCGTACCGCGCTGTCTGTAAAGAATATTGCCCGCGGATACGAACTGACCGTCCGCCCTCTTCGCGCCAAGCCTTTTGGACTCGGAATCCCTGCCGTTCTTCGTGGAACCAACACCCTTTTTATGAGCGAAAAACTGAAGGTTCATCTTCAACATGACCTACACCTCCTTCAAACTGTTTCATCTTTCACGATTATTCAATCCGGATAAACTTACGCCCGTAGCTTTCCTCAATCATTGACAGACCCAAAAGCAATGAACCCATGAGCAATGCCGCCGCATCCGACATCGGGGAGGCAATCTTAAAATCCATCATCCCCTCTTTCTCATCCTCATCATAAGAAAAAGTATCACCGGTGAGCGATTCAACGGAATTCACCGCCGTCATTGTCAGTGCGGAAACCGCCGCACAGACAATATCATGTCCATTTTCCGCGTAGCCTGCATGTCCAAGACAGTGAAAGCCATTCGCGCGTCCGCATTCATCCTGATATACGGATATCTTAATCATACCACATTAAGCATTGATTTTGTCAATCTTAACCTTCGTATAAGCCTGTCTGTGACCGTTCTTCTTGTGGTATCCGGTCTTCCTCTTATACTTGTAAACAATAATCTTTTTGCCCCTGCCCTCTTCAATGACAGTCGCGGAAACGCTCGCGCCCGCTACGGTCGGATTCCCGATTTTTAACTCGCCGTTATTTACTGCGAGAACCTGATCGAAACTTACTGTGGAATCCTTCTCCACGCCAAGCTTCTCCACACGAATGATATCGCCCTCGGCTACTTTGTACTGCTTACCACCTGTTGCAATAATTGCGTACATATGGCACCTCCTGTTATCATTACTCGCCAGCTGCGGTGTCCGTCGGACACGGCACTTATAACCTCGCTGTGCGGCACACTGAAATAGTTTATACCAAAAAGTATCAGATGTCAAGTAATTTTTACATTTTTTATGAAATCCCATCCTGTCCTGCATGCCCATGTTCCGGTCTATAGCAGGGAAAGCTCCCCTGCTATGTAATGCTATTTTGTAAATGTGTGCGTATACACAACTGTTCCGTCCGGATTCTCATAAATCATCTGAACCGCCGGATTCTTTACATCAATCAACTCCGCCATCTCATCCAAAACTGCATCAAACTGTGTTTTGTACAGTTCAAGATTCGCATCAAATTGAGCGGTTACCTCATCCGATACTGGAAGCGCTACATCATAGATGTAACGATAAACAAGTGTATCACCGTCCGCCTTGATTTCCACTGACATACCAGTGCCTTCCAGTTCCTTCTTTGCATCCTCAATCTGATCCTTCTGTGCGTCCACATATGCCTGGACGGAATCAAATTCTTTACCGCTTCCGCATCCTACAAGCGTAGCGACCATTACAAGTGCCAAACATAAACTAGCCAATACAGTAGCAATTTTTTTCATATTCTTCATCACAAACTCTCCTCACGTTTTACTCTTCTACAAAGCAGAGCAGCAAAAAACACAGAGATTCCAAAGAGATGAAAATGTAAAAATTACGTGATATCTGATACTTTATGGATTGTACTGAATCTGAAATTAAATTATAGCAGATATCTTACCAGAATGCAACCGGAATGCAAGTTTTGAAATTAAAATATGGATGCACTTTTCCGGCATTTTTCGTGCAATTTCCCGGAAAACAAACAGAACCGTTTTTTCTGCTTTCTGCCAATCAGGCAAGGGAAATGTTTTCCGCCACTACTTGCCATGCGTGGGGGATGTGCTGTGGGGCGGCCAGATTCCATTCACGCCCTGCGCATATAAAACAGTGAAGGAAAACCCTTCTAAGATTTTCCTTCACTGCCCCATGCCATCTTATTTTGTAAATGTATGCGTATACAGTACCGTCCCCTCGGAATCCTCGTAAATAAGCCGGACGGTCGGATTCTCGACATCGACCAGCTGCTCAATTTCCGCAATCACCGCATCAAACTGCGCCTGATACATACTCAGATTTGCCTCAAATTCCGCCGCAAGCTCCTCCGTCGCCTCAACGACCATCTCGTAGGTATAGCGGTAAATCAAAGTATCCCCGTCGGCCTGAATATCCATGACCATGCCGGAGCCTTCCAGGCTGCTTTTTGCCTCGTCAATCAGATCCTGCTGTGCAGCAACATAATCCTGCACCGTGGCAAACATCTTTTCGCTTTCCCCCTCCACAATGGTGCCCGGTGTTGTCTTTACGCCGTCCGATGTAAACAGGCAGGAATAGACAAGGGAACCATCCGGATTCTCGTACAGAAGCTGAACTGCCGGATTCTTTGCGTCAATATATTTCTCCATCTCATCAAGAATGGATTCAAACTGGCTTTTGTACAAATCAAGGCTGGAATCAAAAGAATCAATGACATACTGGGTCACCGTAACCGTCTCATCATAAACATAACGGTAAATGAGTGTATCGCCATCCGCCTTTACTTCCATCGACATACCAGAATTCTTGTTCTGCTCAATCACTGCATCCACCTGATCCTTTTGCGCATCCAGATATTCCTGGACAGAAGCAAACATCTTGCTGTTTAGCAATTTCCCTGCGGTGCTGTCATCCTTGTCATCATCATCCTGCACATTCGCCTTTCCCCCGGTGGATTCATCCTCATTATCACTCCCGCATCCTGCAAGTGAAAATACCATCACAAGTGCCAGGGCGAACCCGGCAAACAACGTTAAAAATTTCTTCATACTTTTCATCACTTTTTCCTCCTATTTTAAGTTCCGCATCTTCCCTCCCAGTACCTTTAATGGCAGTAGGATTTTTTCTCCGCTTCTCTCCGAAAAAATCCTACTGGGCACTGTCCGGGCAGATGCTGTTTTTGAGTTCCGCATCTTCCCTCCCAGACCCTCTCAATCCCAGTGAAATTTTTTCTCCGTTTTACTCCAAAAAAATTCCACTGGGGTCTGTCCGGGCAGATGCTGTTTTTGAGTTCCGCATCTGCGGGTTTTTACCACTCCAGCGAGCTGTTTTCGATTGTGCGGTCGCGCAGAAGCAAATCGGACACTGCCGTGCGCGGATCCTTGTGCTCAAACAGCACGAGGTTGACCTGCTCCACAATCGGCATCTGCACACCGAACTTCTTTGACAGTGCAAGCGCCGCCTTCGCGCAGTACACCCCTTCCACGACCTGGTTGACCTCCTTCATCGCCTCCTCCATCGTAAGCCCCTTGCCGATAAGATAGCCCGCGTTGCGGTTCCGGCTATGCTTGCTTGTACAGGTCACAATCAAATCGCCAATGCCGGAAAGCCCGGCAAACGTCTCCACCCGGCAGCCCATTGCAACCCCAAGACGCATAATTTCCGCGATTCCCCGCGTCATCAGTGCAGCCTTTGTATTATCCCCAAAGCCAAGCCCGTCCGCCACGCCCGCTGCCAGCGCAATCACATTCTTGATGGAGCCGCCGAGCTCAATTCCGGTGATGTCCGGGTTTGTGTAGACGCGGAAAAACTCCGTCATGAAAATGTCCTGAATAAAGGAAGCCGTCTTTTTCGTGGCGGCACCAACCACGCAGGTGGTCGGTATCCCGCGGGAAACCTCCTCCGCATGGCTTGGTCCTGACATCACGGCTACATCCGCCGCAGGTAACTCTTCACAGAGAATATCCGTCAATGTCTTTGTTGTGTGTTCCTCAATCCCCTTGCTGACATTGACAATTATCTGCCCTGGTTTGATATATTCCGCGCAAAGTCTTGCCGTCTCGCGCACATAGGGGGACGCGACCGCCGAAACAATCAGATCCGGCGCGGCAAGCGCCACGGAAAGCTCCCCGGTCACCACCACTTCTTCCGGCAGCTTTGCACCCGGAAGATTCGGGATGCTCCCCCGGTTGGCGGTAAGCGCCGCCACCTCCCGCTCAAGCTTTGACCAAAGCGTCACCTTATGTCCGTTGCCACACAAAAGAATTGCCAGAGCCGTTCCCCATGTGCCGGCTCCCAAAACTGTAACTTGATACATGTTTCACCCCGTTTCCGCGCGTTAGGCGCCCTGTTTTTTACCGTCATCTTCCTTTACAACCGCAACCTTCTGGCCGATTTTATTCTCGGTTCCGTTTTTGATGCGGAGGATATTCTGCTTGTGGCGGAAATACGCTAATGCCATAAACACGAGACTGACAACCAACGTATGTACGAAATATGGCTCGTTGTGGTCCATAATCGCAATCCAGATTGGAAAAATTGTTACGATGACAAGTGAGCCAACGGACACAAACTTCGTAACAGCAACGCTGATTGCAAATGCTACAATATAAAGTGGGATGGCAAGCGGGTCGTGCGCTGCCATGACACCGGATGTGACAGCAATACCCTTGCCGCCCTTAAAATGTAGCCAAAAAGGAAAATTGTGGCCGATTGCCACACCAAGCCCGACATACAGCCCCAAAAGCTCCGCATACGGCTCCCCCTTAAAAATCACAAGGCGCGCCACAAGCATCGGAACCATCGCCTTTGCAACATCGCCAAGGTACGTAATCGCCCCCGCCTTCTTGCCGAGCGTGCGCAGGGTGTTTGTCGTCCCGATATTGCCGCTCCCGTAATTCCTGATATCCACATGGTTGAGCTTTCCAACGATATAACCGGTCGAAATACAGCCAAACCCATACCCGCAAAGCAGGCACAAAACAATCCGCCAGATCATTGCCAATACCTCCATTTAGAGTTCCATACGTTTTAATTGTTCTCCTTGCGCTCCCTGATGATAAACTTCAGGGAAGTACCTGAAAATCCAAATGCCTCACGAATCTTGTTTTCAATATATCTTGTGTAAGAATAATGCAGCAGCTCCTTGTCGTTGACAAAAAGAACGAAGGTCGGCGGCTTTACCGAAACCTGCGTGATATAGTATAGTTTCAAACGCCTTCCCTTATCCGACGGCGGCTGCTGTAAGGCGGTAGCCTCCATCAGAATCTCGTTGAGCACGCCGGTTGCCACACGCAGGTTCTGGTTCTGGATAACCACCTCAATCACCTCAAAAAGCTTATTCATGCGCTGCCCGGTCTTCGCCGAAATAAACATAATCTGCGCGTATGGGAGGAACGATAAAATCTCTTTAATCTTCGCTGTATGCTTGTAGATTGTCTTATCGTCCTTCTCAATTGCATCCCATTTATTCACCGCGATAATAATGCCCTTGCCCCGCTCGTGCGCAATCCCTGCGATTTTCGCATCCTGTTCGGTAACCCCCTCGCAGGCATCAATCACAACGACCACCACATCGGCGCGCTCTACTGCGGTAACCGTGCGGATAATGCTGAAGCGCTCGATTTCCTCCTTGATTTTGCTCTTGCGGCGAAGCCCTGCCGTATCAATGAAAACATACTCCCTGCCGTCAAACGTAACCGGGGTATCAATCGCGTCGCGCGTCGTTCCGGCGATATCCGAGACAATCACGCGGTTTTCCCCAATCAGCTTGTTGATGATGGACGATTTCCCGACATTGGGTTTTCCCACAATTGCAACCTTCGGGCGCTCATCCTCCTCCTGCACGGCATCCGCCGGGTCAAAATGCGCCACCACCTCGTCGAGAAGCTCGCCAAAACCAAGCATGGACGCGGCGGAAACCGGAACCGGCTCCCCGATGCCAAGATTGTAAAACTCGTAGACATCCGCCATGAATTTTTCAAAGCTGTCCACCTTGTTGACTGCTAAAATAATCGGTTTCCCGCAGCGGCGCAGCATATCCGCCACCTTCCCGTCCGCATCCGTAAGCCCCTGGCGCACATCCGTCACAAACACAATCACATCCGCCGTGTCAATCGCAATCTGCGCCTGCTCCCGCATACAGGTTAGCATCATATCCTTACTTTCCGGCTCAATCCCGCCGGTATCAATCATGGTAAACTGCTTGTCAAGCCATGTGACCTCCGCGTAAATGCGGTCCCTCGTCACACCCGGCGTATCCTCCACAATCGAGATCCGCTCGCCCGCAAGTGCATTAAACAATGTTGACTTTCCTACATTCGGACGACCGACAATCGCCACTACCGGTTTACTCATATTTTATAACCATACCTTTCAAACATCTTCCCCTGACAGTGTTTCCTAATACTCCATGCCGTAATTCCTGCATCTTAAACTTTGCCCGCCTTCTGCCGGCATCCGCTCTTTGCATCATGGCTCCACGATTGCCTTTACAAACGACATCCCATCCGATTTTACAATACGCACGCGCGTTTGTAAAGTAGTTTCTACCTGATTGATTGTATAATCATCCAGAAAATCGCGTTCCTCCTCCCGCAGCATGGCTGAAGGAACCAACAGATATTCGCCGATTGGCATCCCTTTTAGCTGCGCCGTCAAATCAGTTCCGGTCACAAGCCCTGCCACCGTAATTTCCTCGCCAAAAAAATGGTTGACAATCGGGTACACATGCACGGTAATATTCGGATATTTTTCCTGTATCTGCGCCACAAGCCCTTCCAAAACGGGGGCAATCAGCACGCCGGTCGCAATCGAAACCTCCCGCCTCTGTTCCCCGCCGGGGAATGCAAAAAGCGCCTCTGCTACCTCATCCATCAAAAGCCGCACCATGCCGACCCCGTTTTCAAGCTGCCCATACCCCTCATAATAATCTGCCGCAGGAACCGGAACCCCCGCCTTTAAAAACCATTCATCGCTCGCGTGGACAAAGCGCGTCCCATGCTTTTGCAGCAGCCTCTCCTGCCAGGAAAGAAGCTGTGAAAGCACAGCTTTCGCATCTTCCTTGCCAAAACTTTCTAATAGGAAAAGCCCCTTACGGTATTTTGTCTTCCCGACCGGAACAACAGAAACGCTCTCCATGTACGGCATCAGTTTTTCAAGCTCCGCGATGCTGTAATCGAGTTCCGCCCCGTCATTGATGCCCTTGCAGAGCACAATCTGCGCATTCATCGAAATCCCCGCCTCGTAAAATCTGCGCAGCTTATCAAGCGCATCCCCCGCGAAGCGGTTGTTTAGCATCTTACAGCGCAGCTGCCGGTTCATTGTATGCACGGAAATATTGATTGGCGAAAGCTTGTAAAAGCAAATGCGTTCAACATCCTCGTCACTCATATTTGTTAACGTAATATAATTACCCTGCAAAAAGGATAATCTTGCATCATCATCCTTAAAATACAGGGTCTTTCGCATCCCCGGCGGCATCTGGTCAATAAAGCAGAAAATGCATTTGTTGCGGCAGGAGCGGTACGAATCCATCAGCCCATCCTCAAACGTAATGCCAAGGTCATCCTCATAGTCTTTCTCAATCTCAAGCTCCCACTCCTCGCCCGATGCCTTGCGCACAAGCAATGTCAGAAATTCATCGTTGGTAAGGTAATGATAATCAAAAACATCTTCCACCGCCTTGCCATTGACACGAAGAAGCTCATCGCCCGGCGCAAGCGAAAGCTGGTCCGCAATGCTCCCCGGCGCTACCGACTGGATTTTATGGTGATTTTTATGTCCCCTTTGCATGAAACGACCTCCATATCGCTTATTTTTTCCAAAACCTATGAAAAAATCCATGTTTTATCCAAACCCTGCAGGAATCCGTATTTCACCTGCCCCATATGAAAAATCAAACATACGGCTTTTGCGTGGCACACGCGAAACATGCATCCGGACATCCGCACAGTTTTTTACCGGAGACGGCGGCAGGCATCCGTAAGCACTTCAAAATAATTTTCAAATGTCTTGGCACAGCACCCCGGATTATCAATCACGATGCCCGGAACGCGCAGGCCAATGAGCGCGAAGCTCATCGCCACACGGTGGTCATCGTAAGTTTGGATGATTCCGCCGTGCAGGGTGGATTTGCCGGAATCCCCTGCCACTTCGGTCCCCCCCGCTATGCCAGAATTCTTTTGCATGTCACCCTCCCGCTGCATATCATCCTCCGCCCGCCATGCCGGGAAAATCCGGATGCCGTCCTCAAATTCCTCACAGCAGACCCCAAGCCCTGTCAGCTCATGTTTCATTGCCGCAATCCGGTCACACTCCTGCCCGCGCAAATGCCCAATTCCCGTGATGGTGGTCGGCGTATCCGCAAACGGGGCGAGCACCGCAAGCGTCAGTGCCTGGTCGGAAAACGCGTGCATGTCCACAGCAACCCCCGAAAAATGCCCATCCGCAGGACCAATCAGGGCAATCCCTTCCGGTGTCTCCTCCATGCGCGCGCCCATCTCACAAAGGAGCTTTACAAATGCAATATCTCCCTGCAGCGTCGTTTCATGCACATGTGCCACCGTCACGCGGATGCCGAGCAGCATCGCCATCGCATAAAAATAGCAGGCAGCCGAAACATCCGGCTCAATCCGGTAATCACGCGCATGGTAGGACTGCCCTCCTGGAACAAAATAATCTATCTGCCCCCCGGCATCCCTTTTGATGGCACGCACCCCGAATTCCTCCATCATCCGCGTTGTCATATCAATATAAGCCATGCCGTGGCGGCCTGTTACATGGATGGTAAAATCCCCGTCTGTACGGCAGCACGAAATCAGAAGCGCGCTTAAAAACTGGCTGCTGTCATCAATATTTACCGTAATCTCCCGCGCAGAAACCCCTCTGCCTGAAATCCGGAACGGAAAATGATTCTCTTCCCCCAGGTAAGTAATTTCCGCGCCTAGCTGCTTAAGCCCGAAAAGCAGCGGTGCCATTGGCCGCCGCCGCATCTGTTGCGAAGCGTCCAGAAGATAATCCCCCTTTGAAATGCCAAGCAGGGCAGTCAGAAACCTCGCCGCAGTTCCCGCGCTCCCAACATAAATCGAAGCCTCCTGCTTCGGGATTTGATGCGGGTCGCCGGTCAATGTGACCATGCGCCTTTCCTCATCGATGGCCACGAAAAAGCCAAGCTCCTTTACACATTCCATAAAATATCTGGAGTCATCCGAAAAAAGCACACCGCGCAATGTGCTTGTGCCGTCCGCTAGCGTCGCGAGCAAAAGCGCGCGGTTCGTCATGCTTTTTGAACCGGGCACTTTTACAGTAAGCGATTTGTTTTTTATATTTCTGCGGTTGATTGTCTGTACCAGATATTGTTCCATTGTCATTGTAACTCCATTTCTACATCAAGCTGATATATTTTTTTCTGCCAATCCCAAAAGCAATTTTCCAGATTTTCTCCATAAAATACTTAAGGCATCCCAGGCAATGCCATCCAATCACCGCAACATAATAAACCCTGCCATGCTGCCGCGCTTTGTGCCGTTTGCGCGGTGAGAGAAAAACAAATCCTGGCGGCACATGGTACAGAGCCCGGAAACAACGGTATGCTCTGGCTTTACCCCTGCCTGCAGCAATACCAGGCGGTTGGCTTCCCACAAATCCAAACGATATTTTTCGCAGCCCTGTGCCGCCCCTTCCGGGCCAGATAATGTCAGGATGGATTTCGCATCTTCCCCGAACGCCCCCAAAAATGCATCCGCAACATCCCTTCCCACCTCATAACATTCCGCGCCAATCGACGGACCAATCACAACGCGCAAATCGGACGGTTCACTCCCAAATTCCCCGCCCATCCGCTCCACCGCTTTTTCTGCAATTCTCCCCACGCTTCCGCGCCATCCCGCGTGCACCGCACCGATGACATGTTTTACCGGGTCATAGAAAAGCAGCGGCACACAGTCTGCCCCAAACACCATCAGCACTGCGCCGGATTCATTTGTAATATGCCCGTCCACTTCTGCATAATCGCGCTCTGAAAAAATGCCTTTGCCACAATCTGCCCTGTATGCCCGCCGGACATTTGTTTTGTGCACCTGGTCGGTGAAAATCAGCTGTTCCGGCGCAAACCCCATGCTCCCGCAAATGCGGCGGTAATTCTCAAACACCCGTTCCTCCTCATCCCCCCGCCGGAACCCAAGATTCATCGAGGCAAAGCACCCGCGGCTCACACCCCCAAGGCGTGTGGAAAACCCGCATACAAGCTCAGGGTACGCCTCAAACACCGGAAATGCTACATAGGGCACCTGGTCAATATTCTTTAGAATTGCATGTTCATTGAGTTCTCGGTTCAATCTTTTCACCTCTTATAGTAAGTTCCGTATATGCCCTTCCAGACCCGCTTCATGACAGTGGAATTTTTCTCCGCCCTGCTCCGAAAAATCCCACTGGGGGTCTGTACGGGCATATACTGTTTTTGAGTTCCGTATATGCCCTTCCAGACCCGCTTCATGACAGTGGAATTTTTCTCCGCCCTGCTCCGAAAAATCCCACTGGGGGCCTGTACGGGCATATACTGTTTTTGAGTTCCGTATATGCCCTTCCAGACCCGCTTCATGACAGTGGAATTTTTCTCCGCCCTGCTCCGAAAAATCCCACTGGGGGCCTGTACGGGCATATACTGTTTTTAAGCTCCAAATGCATTTTGGATTAACCGGATTTCCACGCCTGTTATTGCGACGACATCAAAACGGCAGGGTGTCATCTCCGGATATTTGTTCCTTAACATATAATAACGCGCCGTCTGGATAATCGCGCGCTGTTTTGCGGGCGTGACGGCTTCTTCAGGATAACCCGAAGCGTTGTTTCTCCGGTATTTTACCTCAATAAAAACAAGGTAACCGCCCTCGCGCGCCACAAGGTCAATCTCTCCCGTTCGGCTATAAAAATTCCTCTCAAGGATTTGATAACCGATACCAGAAAGATAATCTGCGGCAACGGCTTCTTTTTCACTCCCAACCTTTCTCTTGTTGATATTTCCCACCTGTCTTTCTGCATTGATTCCACACGGCTTTTTTAATTCTGATGCTTCATTACCCGCTCCTTAATATTGTCCAGGCGGTCAACAAACATCAATACCTCCGCCACAACCCCATAGAGCTCCGGAGGGATGAAATCGCCCACCTCCAGGCGCGAAAGTGTATTTGCAAGGCGCTCATCCTTATGAATCGGGACATTGCTTTCCTTTGCTGTCTCGATAATCTTATCTGCCAGTACACCGCGCCCGCTCGCGATAATTTTTGGTGCCTCATCGCTTGGGTCGTATTCCAGTGCGACCGCCGTCTTTTTCTTTTCTTCCGGCATCTGTGCCGTCACCACGGCATTGCCCCGCCCATACGCTTCGTTCCCGTTCCTGCCATTTCTCCCATTCAAATCCTTCGGCGGCATAATTCCCCTCCTATTTTCTTACCCTACACACCTTCGAAACTGAAGTTATGCAGAAAACTCCTGCGGTGGATTGGCGTTGGTCCAAGCTCTTTAAGCGCCTTGATATGCTCCTCGGAGCCATAGCCTTTGTTGCTTGCAAAGCCGTACCCCGGATATTCCTTGTCATACTGCACCATCAGACGGTCGCGGAAGACTTTCGCCACAATGCTCGCTGCTGCAATCGAAATACTTTTTGTATCCCCCTTAACAATCGGCACCTGCGGAATCCGCACATCCGGAATCGTGACGGCATCGTTCAGCAGGATATCCGGGATGACCGAAAGCTTTTCAATCGACTGGCGCATCGCCTCGTAATTTGCCTGCAGGATATTGATTTCATCAATGCGCTCCGGCGAAGAAATACCTATGCCGTAGGAAATCGCCTTCGCAGTAATCTCCTCGTAAAGCTCCTCACGCTTTTTCTCTGTCAGCTGCTTGGAATCGTTGATGTACAAAATATCACAGTCCTTTGGCAGAATGATTGCGCAGGTCACCACCGGTCCTGCGAGCGGTCCTCTGCCCACCTCGTCGATGCCCGCGATGTATTCATAATCCGCATAGCGCCGCTCATATTCCTTCATCTTAAAAATGCGCTTGCGCTCCTTCTCAAGTTTCTCCATCGCGCCGCGGTACTTGCTTACAAGTTTCTTTGCGCCCGGGCGGATATCCCCCTCGAAGGCTTTTAGATAATCCTCCAGCTTATCCCCCGCATTTTTCAATGTTTCTTCCATCTGTACAAGCGTCAGTTTTCCAGTCTGCATCCGGTCCTGCAGGCTTGCAAACCGCCCACCGATTCTCTCTGTGAGATTTTTTTTCATATTCCCCTCCGTTTTTGCATTCCATCACTGAGTTTTATAAATATGCACTTTACCCGTCACGGATTCGGTTCTTCCAGCGAAAAATTCCCGATGCGTCCGTTGCGGAAGTCATCCAGCACAAATCCCGCCGCCTTTTCCAAATCAAGGGTACCGCCTTTTTGCAGGCAGGCGCGCTTTTTCGCAATGCGGGAGAGCATTTCATTGCCGTCGGCAGATTCCTCAATGCCGTACTTGTTTTCCAATGCCCCTGGATAATTCTTTGTCAGGAAATTGCAAAGCTCATAGGCAAGCTCCGTCGCAACAAGAATCTCATCGTTGATTGACCCAATCAACGCAATGCGAAGGCCGATGGCCTGGTCCTCAAACTTCGGCCAGAGGATTCCCGGCGTGTCAAGCAGCTCAACGTTTTTATTCAGCCGTATCCATTGTTTTCCCTTTGTCACCCCCGGCTTGTTTCCGGTCTTTGTAATCGCTTTTTTCGCAAACGCATTGATAAACGTCGATTTCCCGACATTCGGGATGCCGACAATCATCGCGCGGACCGGGCGGTTCATGATGCCGCGTTTTTGGTCACGCGCAAGCTTTTCTTCGCACGCCTTCATAATCACGTCGTTTACATTTTTTATCCCCGCCCCCGCCTTTGCGTTCACCGCCACAACCAGGTATCCCTGCGCCTCGTAATACGCCCTCCATGCATCGGTCTTTTCCCTGTCCGCAAGGTCTGCTTTGTTCAAAAGCAGCACCCGCGCCTTTGTGTTCGCCATCGCCTGAATATCCGGATTCTTGCTGCTGTACGGAATACGTGCGTCCACTAACTCAATCACGACATCAATTAGTTTTAAATCCTCCTGCATCTGGCGTTTTGCTTTCGTCATATGCCCCGGATACCATTGGTACTGCATCATAACCTCCCATTGCCGCCCTTTTGTAACGGCTTATCTTAAAAATTTGCCTTTCTATTTTTCTATTTTTTCTCCTCGTCATCCTTGCGCAGATTCATTGTGCTGATAAACCCGAACTCATTCAGCCTAAGCCACGCCTTCCCTACAATTTCATCCCTGACAATTGTGCCAATGTTTGCAAAGCGGCTATCCTCACTGTTGTTGCGGTTATCCCCAAGGACAAAATACTCCTCCTCCTCCAAGGTAAAACGGTCTTTTGCAAGCCCGGAAATCAACATTGTTTCGCAGACAATTTTCTCCTGCATTTCCTCGCCGTTAATATAAACCACCCCGTCCACAATCTGGATTGTCTCACCCGGCAGCCCCACGACACGCTTCACATCATAATAATCATGCTCGCTGCCACTTTGCTTAAAGACAATCACATCGCCGCGCTTTGGATTTCCGAAAAGATAGGAAAATTTATTGACAATAATCATATCGCCGTCCGAAAGGGTGGTCTCCATGGAGTCCCCCAACACGGACGTTTTTTCTAAAACAACATTTATGATAAAGTAGGCGAGCAGCACGACCGCGGCAATCTGCACAATCCAGATAAAAATTTTTGTCGCCACGCTCCTGCGGCGCTTCCGCCGCCGCCCCCTCTGGTATTCTATCTCAAATTCCATATATAACCATGCCCTTTCTGGCAAAATCTCCTATTTTCTATTATACCGATTTCAGACAAGATTTCAATTACTTTTTTCGGAATAATTTCCGCGCCCATGCCATCTGCCCTGCTGTATTTTCAGCCGGTAGCGCACCTTGCCGTATGGAAGAAAATCCCAATCCAAAAGCCCCATGCGAGAAAAAGCGGGATGACAACATTTTCTGCCATCCCGCTTCTCCCGCGTAACCCATGCTATAATAAATTACTTCACAAGCTCCTTCACCTTTGCAGCCTTGCCGGTTCTCTGGCGCAGATAAGTCAGCTTTGCGCGGCGGACCTTACCACGCCTTACCACCTCGATTTTCTCAACAACCGGGGAATGCAGCGGCCATGTCTTCTCAACGCCAACGCCGTTTGAGGATTTGCGCACGGTAAAGGTTTCCCTTGCTCCGCCATTCTGCCTCTTAAAAACAACGCCCTCGAAAACCTGTGTCCTTTCACGGTTTCCCTCTTTTACCTTCGCGTAAACCTTTACGGTATCACCAACATGGAATTCGGTGATTTCCTGCTTCAACTGAGCAGCTTCAATGTTTTTAATAATGTCGTTCATCCTGCGACCTCCTTATTCTTCGATGTTCTTACTACGTCCGGTGGTTCTTCCGGTGCCCTGGCAAGGCATGTACAGAGGAACATTCGTATCACAAATTGAAATTATAATATATTTTTCCGGAAAATGCAAGTGTTTTTTCTTTTTTCAGGCAGCTTTGCCTGTAGGATTACAATACATGTGTTACAACTGAATATTGAAAAAGCAGAGACACTGC
>CAJTUA010000013.1 GCA_910579615.1 uncultured Lachnospiraceae bacterium
GCGTCACCATTACAATGCTTTGTCCTTTCGAGTTCAGTTCCGTGAAGATATCAAGAACGTCACGGCTCGAAGCCGAGTTCAGACTGCCTGTCGGCTCATCGGCAAAAAGTATCTTTGGATCATTGATGACCGCTCTTACGATGCCGACCCTCTGGCACTCACCGCCCGAAAGCTGGTTCGGGTATTTATCCCACAGCTTTTCGCCTATACCGACCTTTTTGAGAAGCTCCTCGGTCTTTTTCACAAGTTCGGGACTGTTCTTCTGTATCACAAGCGCACCTGTCATGATGTTATCGAATACGGTCATGTTTTCGAGCAGATAAATGCTCTGAAAGACAAACCCGCAGTTTTCACGTCTGAACACAGCAAGCTGATCGTTGGTATATTTCGATATATCCTTGTCACCGAAGAAAACTCTGCCGAGGGTCGGGGTATCCATTCCAGAAAGTGCATAAAGCAGAGTGGATTTGCCCGAACCCGATGCCCCCATTATAACAGTGAAGTCCTTTTCCCTGATCTCAAGATCAAGATTCTTGATGATATGCTGCTGCAAGCCGCCGTTTGAAAATGATTTGCACAATTTATCGGTATGAAGAATCGTACTCATGTTTATCCCTCCATAGTGATTGAAAAGAAGTTTGTGTTTTTATGATATTATACATCATATTTTGAAAAAGTCTTTATCTGTTTCCTATTTGTTTCTTATCTGTTTATTAAATGGACACGGGAGTTTGACAGTTGAATATTAAGAAAAGTGCCTACAGGCATTCGCTTTACGGTGATAAGAAAGTATAGAAACTATCTTATCATCAACGCCGACAAACAAAGTGCAAAAGAGGGGAGCAATCACCATAGCAAATATGTATCACAATCCTCAATAATATGCTTAAAAAATTTTAATCGTTGCTTTACTTCCTCTCTTGCTGTCAACATTTCGTTTTTGGGATAATTTTTACTTTCAAAAAGTGCAATCAAGCTTTTTGATGCAACAAACAATTTCTTTAATTGTGTATCTAATTCGTTCTTTTAGGGGCAAGCCCTTGTGCGGCTTTGGTATACAAAAATAAAAATAATGAATAATGTTGTTATGCAATTCAGTATATTTCTCATTATTGCTGTTAAAAATCAACATAGGGTCAACAAATAATGGAACGTCACATATAAGAGAAATATCAACAGCACCATATGACTTTAATATTTCACTACTAACTTGGAATTTTTCTGTAAAAAACATTTTGTTCCCCCTCCGCTTATTAGATTAATGATATTATACTATACTTAGATATAATGTGTGTTCATATTTACAGGCAGAATATCCCGTTTCATAAGACAGGATTTTTTTTACAAATCAATGACTAACAGCTTTTTGGGACATGTTTTCAACTTCATGGCGGCCACCTCCTTTAACTGCCATATCCCTTGCATTAGAGATATCTCTCTTCAGAAAAAAACGGCGGCTTTGATTTCTCAAAAGCCGCCGCGTATGAACGCATGAAAAAGTATCTGCTAGACAACGGCTTTTTTCTTTTGCCGTCGTGCGGCAGATATTTTCAAATATTTAAAGCATTGTATAAACTAACTCATTGCTATTTAAGATACATTCAAAACACATGCTTCATGGATAGTATAAGTAGTATGCAGGTAGTGATTATTAACAATGCTATCAATACAAGTCCAATATTCAATTTAGTTTTGGACTTTATCTGATTAGTTTCCATTAAATGAGCGTGCCTTAAAGCTGTAATAACTGGTTTGTATAAAATCATGGTCATCGCTACATTCAAACCGCCCTTAATCAAGTTAAAAGGCAGAAAAGCAGGAATCAGCAGTTCGACAACCACCTCTCTTGGATAGCCCATATAAATAGGCGTGATTAAATAATTCCATAGCAGCATTACTAAGACCATGCACCCCCACCCGCAAAATAACCCGACAATAGCTCCCGATAGTTTGCGTTTTTTCTTGTAAATAAATGCAGCAGTACACGCAAAGGAGCAGCTTGAAATAACATTCATCAAAAATCCTAAAATACCATTTTCACTGATAGTAAACATTTCGATTATAGAAACAATTAAGGCAACGGAAAATGATGTGAGCGAACCAAAAATCAATCCACTAATTGCAATGATAATATCCTTTGGGTCGTACTTCAAAAAGAGTACAAGCGGAACGCGTCCAATTACGGTAGCCACATAAGCAAAAGCGCAAAGCATACCTACTGTTGTGAGTTTCTTCGTTTTACTGTTCATTGAAAATACCTCCTAAAAAAATTAACACCTAAAAGCAATGGAATGCCTTTAGGTGCTACAATTTTAAGGTGTATCGAAAAATGTCAACAAAGCATTTTACAGACAGAAAAAAAGTGCACACTATCAGAATAATTCTGACATATCCAATACACCTTCTTTAATCCAGACTATACTGTCGGTTTTGGATTTTCACCAAATCAGCATTTACACGCTCGCGGACTTTACCGCCGATCGGGAATTTCACCCTGCCTTGAAGACATTCATTCTATTCAGTTGTCGTTCATTATTATAGATTTATTTTCCGTCAATGTCAATAGAAATACTGAATTTTGACTAAATATGGACGCTTTGAAAATATGGACTGCAAAAATTTTCTTTTGTGTTAGTTCGGCAAAATCGGACTTAACTCCGTAGTAGAGATTAAGGAAAACTTTTTAAAGACGTATTGGTTCTTTTTCAACCACAGAACATATAAACCCCTTATATGTATCTGCATCATTCTTCCAATACTTTTTCATTTCTGATTCTACGCCAGTCACATAGCACCGCTTGTATTCCACCCACGTTACACCATAATGCTCTTTATGTGACTGGGCAGCACTCAAGGCATCCAGACGCTGCAACCCATCAATAACATCGTATTGGTAATCCTTATTATCCCCCGCCTTGTATTTTACCAAAAGAAACAATGGTACAGGATACCGAAGACCGTAAACGTATTGAGTGCGGAAGGCACCCCACACTCCTTAATTCGTAGAATCCCTGCCATATAAGCAAGTACCACATAATCCTGGTTCTTTAAGAGATTACACAGAAAATCAAGGCATTGCTTCTGCATTTCTTTGGACTGCTGTTCTCACATTACGCAACCCCACTCGTCGTTCAGAATGATAAACTCTTTTCTGGTTTTTACATAAATCCTGCGCAATGCGTCCGCAAACCCGGTAACTTGGCGCTTTAGGAACTCCCCATATTCTTCCCGGATTCAAATAAATCCCTATGGCTTGCCTCCTGTCTTTCATTCCCATATACAAACTCAAAATATACCATACCCTATTAAGAGTATATCCTGAAACAATCTCACTGTCAATTACTCGACATTGCCTTTTGTACGCCCATCCATTTATGGCAGCGAACCTCTCGTGTCTACCAGGATCACCCACATCTCTGCCGAGTTCTAACTTCCTTCGTCCTGCCTGTCCATAACCAGGGTGTCAGCTTGGCTCCTTTACAGGGTCATGCCCTATGGTAATTATCCCTACCGACTACCAGCTCATTCTTTGTTTTAAATCTTACTGACCTGTCTGTATTTCCCCTGTAACGGCACCCTGCGGTGGACGTTTTCCCGATACATCCCCCATACTTTCCTGCTTCCATTACAGCTAGATTCAGTATTTGATACCAGCAGATATCCAAACACCCAATCCGGCTGTGACAGGTTGGTAATTCTCTGAAGCTTTTACTTATACTGCCTGCATCTGCGGCCTCCGGATTTCACCCAGCAGCCTATTTCCATCATAGTCCACTCCTATCTTGTTAAATAAGACTAAAATTTTATTGATTTCAGCAATTCCAATCCTTTACAAAACATATTATAAAACTGTGGCAATTCATTAAAACATGCTTTGTTTACTTCTTTGATTTGATTTAAACCAATTCTTTTAACAGACCTAATTGCTGCTTCCTTCTGATTAATATGCTCTCCAAATGTAGTCTGGCAATTTGAGCCGTCTAAGTTATCATAGGAGTTAAAAGCCTGATTGAAGTCCATTAAATCATATAATCTTACTGGTTTATTATTGGAGTTATGGACCAATACTCCCCAGTTTCCCCAATGTCTGTCCGTGTTTCCAATAAGATAATCAACAATATTCATCATATAATAATTATGCTTATCTAAGGAAAGAATATACTTTTTCGTGTCCCTGTCATGATTTATTGAATATATCTCAAATGCTTCCATAGAAACAATTGAATATTCTTGCGATGTAATATTATTGCTCACACTAACCTTTTCCCCATCAAAATAATCCCGCTCATATAATACTTGCGAAACATCAAAACATCTACATATCTGACTGGCAAGCAGCTCTCTTTCAACCACCTCTGCACCGCCATCTTTCAACAGCCTAAATCCATCATTGATTTTCTGCCAAGCTTTAGGAAAGCATCCGTTAGTCGATAAGTCTCTCGCTAAGTATTCATTTTGTACTGTATACTGCCTCCCCCTTAAAGCAATGTCGATAAAGGTGTTATCCAAATGATTTTCATACAAATTAACATCTCTGAACAAAATTTTTTCCTTTTTCAATTTCACCCAAAAAACATCCATTAACGAGGCACATCTGTATGACAGGGCGATTTTCGCCCTTTCTTTATCTGTCACTGCCTGTAACATTCCTATACTATTTAATATTTCTTTTGCATACTTTCTATCTAAAGTAAAAATTCTTGTTGCACACCAATAATTAAAATTCGTAACATTATTAACTAACGTATCAATATCTTCGGCTTCTTCCAAATATAAATTATATGGCATAAATGACTTGTAATATATTTTACATTTTCCAGAATCATTTATCTTTGCAACTCTTCTATCCATATGCATAATTTCATATACATTTTTCTCTAACATTTAGCCACCCCATCAAAAAAACAACAACACTAATTCTTTTACTTTGTCTAGATTTATATTCATATTGTTTCTCTCTCTTGAAAACCGGATTTTAATATTAACATTTCCGAATGCTTTCACAGATTCTGTATCTAAAAGATAAAGTATATATCAGTATTCTTTTAAGACTCGTATCACCATTACGATGTCCTGCTAAAATCCTTGCCCCAATTTTTTGAACCGATTCATCAGAAATATTTTGAGCATAATCAAAGAAATATGATAACCAATCCTCATCAACTCAATTTCTTTTGTCTACCTAAAATATATTGGGTTCCGCAGCGCCACCTGTTTTGGCATCCACCTTCTCTATTTTACAGCTATGCCCCACCTCCTTCTTGTCCTTATCATAATTGATACCGACAAGAACCACTTCACCCGAATAGTCCCCAAGTACAGCAGCATACTTCTTATCTTTTATCTGCCAAATTGCAGTTGGTGCGGTTTTATTATACTTTAACTCCACCACAATGGCAGGCATTTCCCGGATAATCCTATAATCCTTCCCTGCACTCCAGTAATTCGAAAAATCATGGCGGCGCATGGACTCCACGACAGATTTCGGGTTATAGACATGATGGAATTTTTTTAACCGGTAGCCATCGTACCAGTTGCACTTTTAAGAAATGCCAGAACTTCATCCTTCCATTATTTCCCACCTACTGTGGAAGCAAAATTTCCGTCGAAAATGCCCCGTCTTCCGATGCCCTTGTCACATAGCCGCCATACTTACCGACAATCGCATCGATACGGGAAAGCCCGAACCCATGCCCTTCTCCCTTTTTCGTGCGAAATTCCTTCTTCTTTTTCCCCGCCGCCGTATTCGTCAGCGCAAGATACAAATAATTCCCCTTCATCTCAATATAAATCCGAATCAGCCGCTCTTTCTGTTCCAATTCCATGCACGCTTCCATTGCATTGTCCAGAAGATTCCCTATGATTATGCACAAATCAACGGCTGAGACGGTAAGTGAGACTGGGATTTTCGCTTCCGCCTTCACCCTGATATCCCTCTCGGCGGCAAGGGAAAGTTTACTGTTTAAAATCGCATCCGCCATGCGGTTCCCGGTTTTTATCACCGTTTCCACATTGGTCAAATCATCATCGAGCATATCGAGGTATTTTGCAATTTCACCCAGTTCCCCATGTGCCGCGTGCACTTTCATCGTCTGGATATGATGCCGGTAATCATGCCGCCAGCCGCGCATCTTCATGTACATATTCTCAACCTCGGCATAATATTTCTGCATTATCTCGCTCTCAAAGGCCGCAACCCTTTTTTCAATCAGACGGTCAAATAACATGGCTTCCTCCCTACAAATATTTTATCAGTGCGGCGTGAACCGCATCGTACATCCCGCGGCTGATTGGAACAGTATCGCCGTTTGCCATTGTAATTTCCGTGCGCGTGATTTTCTTCATGTATTTTAGTCCCACCACAAAAGAGCGGTGCACCTTAAAAAAGGTTTCATCCAGCTGTGCGGCAAATTTTGAAAGCGCAATGCGCGTGCGGTAATCCCCGCTCACCGTGTGGACAATGACATATACGTTCTGCGCCTCCACATACGTAATATCTGCCTGTGATATTTTAATCTCCCCGTCCGCCGTAGAAACCAAAACAGCGCGCTCCCGGTATGCCAGATTTGCCACTGCGCGGTCAAGCACCGGCCATAGCTTTTTTGCATCCACCGGCTTAATTAAATAATGGAGTGCCGACACATCAAAACCGTCGCTGAAATATTCATAATATCCGGTAATAAAAATAATCTGTACTGCCTGATTTTCACACCGGACTTTCTTTGCCAGTTCAACCCCGCTCATTTCCGGCATCTCCACATCCAAAAGCAGGATGTCAAAATCCTTCTCCTGCGCATAGGCAAAGAGGAAGGCCTTTGCATTCGTGTACGGCAAAAGCTCCGCCATATGGCGGTTCTTTTTCGCCCACGCTAAAACCGTTTCCGCAAGGTAGTCCCGCTGCGAACCCTCATCGTCACAAACTGCGATTTTCAGCTTCATCCCGCCTCTCCTCTCTGCTTTTATATGTCATTCTTTATGGCGTCCAGTATCTTTCTTTGTAACCGGACAAATCTGGTGTTCCCTGTCGTGCCATAAAACATAAAAAATTCCATCCATCAATACGCCAAACAAACATCCCTTACTTATTAAACAAAGTGAAACGATATTAGATTAAAACTTTCCATTTTATTATACACAAAAAACAAAAAGATTGCAAACAAAAAGGAATTCATACATAAGCAGAAACTCTTAGGGCGTGCAAAAACTCACTTCTGAGTTCTGCACGCCCTGGCTTAGCCCTTATTTTCCCAAATCCCCATCGGATACTTTATTTCCATCATCCAGCGCGTCATTCGTGCCGGCGTTTCCCGCCTGCCCTGCATTCCCGGCTGATACTTTGTCCACATCCTCTGCCCCACCCTCCCCGGATGGTTCTGATGCCTGTGTCGGTTCGGTTCCTGGTGTCACACTGGTTTGTAAATCTGGTACAACGGTTCCTTTCTGAATCTGTAAGCAGAACAGGCTCGCAGCCTAAAACCCCAGGGAAACTTTCCGCCCGCTGCACTTTCACATTTTCACCAGTCGGACCTCATATTTTTTCAGGATTTCCCCTTCCTTTATTACCTCATCCGTCAACAAGTCCGTCTTCCCCGCAAAGCATGCCGGAACCGGGTATTCGCCATCCTTAAAATTCATAATAAAATAGAACTTCGTGCTCTGTGTCTCCCTGCATACCACCTCAAGCTCTGTCTCCTGCGCAATCACGGACGTGACATCCGCCTGTTTTACCACCTGTCCCAACACCCTGTCAAGCCCGTCTTTTGAAAGCCTTGTGCCAACATAGAACACTGCCCCATTGCCAAAGGTATTTTTTGTCACTGCAGGCATGCCCGCGTAAAAATCCTTCCCATAATCCGCAAGGCTTTCCGCGCCTTCCAGATGCATCAAATCGCACACCAGACCGCATTCTGCCTCGCCACCATCCACAAAAACTGCCTTATTTTTCTGCTCCGGTGCCAGTGCGTCAATTTCCTCCACCCAAACTCCGGCAAGCTTTCTTAACGGTCCCGGATAACCGCCCAGATGCACATTATCCGACTCGCCCACAATGCCGCTCATGTAGGTTGTCACCAAAATGCCGCCACCTGCCACAAACCTTTCTAGCGCTTCCTTCATCCCCTGCTTAACCATATAAAGCACCGGTGCCACAATCAGCTTATACTTCCCAAAATCCGCGTCCACCGGAATCATATCAACCGCGATGTTTTTCCGGTAGAAAAACTCATAATACTGATGAATGGTGCCAACATAAGTAATGTCCACATTCGGTCCACTCGTATATTCCAGCGCCCAGTAATTATCCCAGTCAAAAACAATCCCAACTTCCGCCTTATTTTCCGCACCGAGCAGCATATCAAGCCGTTCCAGTTCCTCCCCGAGCTGTTTTACCTCACGAAACACCCTCGTGTCCTTCGTTCCCGCATGCGCAATCACCGCGCCATGGAATTTTTCACAGCCGCCCACGCTTCTGCGCAGCTGGAAAAACTGAATGGTATCCGCGCCATGCGCTATTGTCTGGTAACTCTGGGCGCGCATCTGTCCGGGTCTTTTTAAAGAATTGTACCTCTGCCAGTTCTGTTGGCTTGGTGTCTGCTCCATCAGCATAAACGGCGCACCCTTTAAGCCGCGCATCAGGTCGTGGCGCATTGCGGTCTGGCTCCACGGCGTATTGTAGCTCGGATAATTATCCCACGAGACAACGTCCATTTCCTTCGCCCATTTAAAATAGTCAAGTGCCTTGTATGTACCCATCAGGTTCGTTGTAATCGGCGTTTCTTTGTCAAATTCCCGGACAGCATCTCGCTCCATTTTGAAATTGGCGAGCAGGCTGTCGGAATTAAAGCGGCAATAATCGATGGAAAGCCCCGCAAATGCCGTTTTGTCATAGCCAATGCCGTCTGAAAGGGCGTTCGGAAGCACAATCTCATCCCAATCATAAAGCGTGTGCCCCCAGAATTCCATATTCCAGGCTTTATTGACCGCCTCGATTGTCTTATACTTTTCGCGCAGCCAGACACGGAAGGCTTTTGCACAATTTTCACAGTAGCATTCGCCGCCGTACTCGTTGCTGATATGCCAGCAGGCAATATGCGGATTGCTGCCGTAACGCTTTGCCAGTTTCCCTGCAAGTTTTTTCGCAAAGCCCTGGAATACCGGCGAATTTGGGCAGGCATTGTGGCGGCCGCCGAATTTATGCGCTCTTCCTTCATAATCCGTCCTCATAACCTCCGGATACCGCTTTACCATCCACGCCGGGAGCGCCGCCGTCGAGGTTGCAAGCACGATATCATAATTTTCTCTGCCAAGCATGTCAATGATATCATCCAATTCCGAAAAGTCGTAGGTTTCTTCCGATGGTTGTATTTTCGCCCACGAAAATACATTGATGGTGGCACTGTTGATGTGGGCGTCTTTGAAAATCTCCATGTCCTCCTTCCACACGTTTCGCGGCCACTGGTTCGGGTTGTAATCCCCGCCGTACAAAATTCGGTTGAATACTGGGTTCATAAAATGTTACCTCCTATTTCAAGTTCCGTATGCGCCCTCCCAGACCCAATGTCCGACAGAGAGATTTTTTGTACGCCCTGCTCCCAAAAAATCTCTCTGGGGGCTGTACGGGCGCATACTGTTTTCAAGTTCCGTATGCGCCCTCCCAGACCCAATGTCCGACAGAGAGATTTTTTGTACGCCCTGCTCCCAAAAAATCTCTCTGGGGGCTGTACGGGCGCATACTGTTTTTAAGTTCCGCAAATTCCCCTTCCAGGCCCAAGACTTGGCAGTGAAATTTTTTCTCCGCTTCGCTTCTAAAAAATTCCACTTAGGGGCTGTACGGGGAATTTGCTGTTTTGAGTTCCGTATAATGCCATAAGTATACCATATCTGGACAAAACAGGGTATCGTATGTTAAACTATGGAATATCACTTTTCGAAACACTTTTTGGGAGGAATGTTATGACCATTTATTTTCGAAATACTCCGCTGCGTGAGCCGTTTACTTTTGAATCTGTCGGAAACCACTGGGACCAGGAGGAGGTGCGGCGGGGAACGGGCTACCCGCTCTACCACTACCTACAGACCGAAAAAGGCGTGGGCGAGATTGAGATACAGGGAAAAATAAGCCTGCTTGGCGAGGGGCAGGGCGTGTTGATTGCCCCGAGCATCCGCCACTCATACCGCCGAAAAAGCAAGGAATGGCTTACTTATTTTGCTACATTTACCGGAATTATGGAAAACGGAATCGGAACACTTACCGGGAACCGGAAAATTATTTTTGTAGAAAAAGGAACCGGGCTTGCGATTGCCCGGCAATTGGATGCTGTACTTGCAAAATTCGAAACACCTCCGGTGGATGCCGTGGCACTTTCCGTGGATTGCTACCGCCTGCTGATGAATTTTATGGACCATATGTATGTCGGGAACATGGCCAAGGAGGAAACCTACCAGAAATATGTAGAACCTGTCATCCAAAAAATCGAAACGGAATTCGACGCGGATTTGACCGTGCAGGAGCTCGCCGCTTCCGTGTATGTAACACCACAATACCTTTCACGCCTCTTTATGCGTTTTTTAGGATGTCCAACCCACGAATACCTGCTGCGCCACCGTATGAACGTGGCAAAGAAATATCTGCTGACAAAGCCGAACATGGAAATCCAGGAAATTGCGCGCCAGGTCGGCTTTGGCAGCACCAGTCATTTTATTGCGATGTTTAAAAAGAAAACCGGGGTGACACCGATGGATTTTCGGACAGGGCGGATGTAGGGCAGAATGTCCTTTCAGCGCGCATTCTGCGCCCGAATCTGCTCCTCCCAGATTGGTTCATATACAACAACCGTCTCCCCGTCCAGATTTTCCCCGTGCATATCCACCGCCGTAATCTGCCGGTTCCCATACGTTGTATAGTAATAAATCCCGCGCGTTGCGTTGCAGCAGGAAGTATAGATGGTTCTTTCATACTCGCCACTCTCCAACTCACAGCAGCCCATTGGCTGTTCAACCGAGCCAAGGATATGGAAAAACTGTCCTACACTTTCCTCTTCCGAGTCGCCCGAAAACGAATTCATCCGCACAAATGCCGCCCGCACAAACCGCGACGGCGACGAAAGGTCCCCCGGCAGCCCGAATGCCCCCATCCCTCTGCTGTAGGTTGATAACTGCAGCCCCTTCGCGAAATTATTCTGCGGCGATTTTGCGGAAAGCTGCATATAATTGCTCAGATGAAGCATCTGTTGCTGGAACGGGGGATTATTCGCCAGCACCCCGACCGGATTGTCATAAATGTGAAGCCCGTCTGCCACCGCCTCAAGGGTGATTGCTTTTGTCTGGTCCGCAATCATCCAGTGAAGCTGTACCCTTGGGAGTTGGTCATTAAACTTCGGGTCAGTCAGATTGATTTTCGCGAGCTTTTCCCTGCACTGTGCCACGGTAGCGCAATCGCTAAGAATCCACGGAATCAGCTCAAAAACTGCGATGTTTTCCTTCCCCGGCACCGACTCACCATAATGTGCGTTGCCCACAAAATTCAGGCCTGCCATGCCAAGCCCCTTCTCATTGACCGCCTCATAATAAAGCGGATGCCCGTGCTCCATATGCGCCATGCCTATCATTGCATAATGATGGTTCCTGTCACCCATTTCCAAAAAATGGAACGGATAATTGCGCGGTGTCACTGCGATTTTTTCCTCGTAGGAATATTCGTAGTCAAAGGTTCTGCCGAAATAGAAATCTTTTGTTTTATAAGTTGCTGCTGTGCACATGAAAAATCCCTCCGTTTCGTTTTTGGTTTGCTTTCCGCAGTCTCACGCATCCCACTCTATCTCCTCCACTGCTTCCAGAATCGCCTGTTTTATCTTCTCATGTAAGTAAGCTTTCTTCAGCTTGCTCTTATTGTATTGCAAATACGTATCCTTCGTATATTCTGCCAACATTACTGTAAAAAAACGCTCCCAGCTAAAGTATTTCCGGCTTTCAATCAAATCTTCCGGGTGGTATAATATATCTTGTACGGTTTTTCCACCAATCATTCCGAAAATGCTTCTGCGCTGCAAATCTGATACAGTTCGTTATAGGTTCGTTTCAAGTGCACACCAACCACATCCGATTTGTCAACATCCTTCACCATTGCGACACTCAACGGGTCTGTCATACTAATGCCAATCTCTGCCTGGCTGCGGTTGGCCATATCCGTTCCCCACCAACGGCCAAGCTCTCTAAATTCCACCGACAGGCTGCCGCTCAGCAAGCGCTTCCAGAGATATTGCTTACATATCTCTTCAAATATCTTTCCCATGTAGTCTGACAGATACGGTTCGATTCATCCATAGGCAAAATCCGCCGCACCCTGGACAATAACCGAATAATTCTCCGGCTCCTCAAATAACGAGGATGTCGGATTCAAAAACGTATGCAAGTCCGCTGTTACCGCCGCTTATAGGGCGGGAGATTGGAATTTCCTTAACCGCGAAATCGAAGTGACTAACCAGAAGTTGCGGCAGTTAAAGGCATGTATCCCCAAACTGCAAAACTGGTTAAAGGAAGAAGCCGAGACAATCAGAAAAAGCGTTTACAGTATCTTGCGGCAGGAACAGCGGGAACAGCCCCGCAGGGCGCAGGATATGGAGCGATAAGGGAAAGGGCGGCGAGATAGTCAACACCTGCCCGCCGTCCTGTTTTGGAATTTTATCAGACCGATAAACCGGAAGTGGTCTATACTTTCTCGTTCGGCTTGAATACTTTCAAATAGGCGGGACGGTTCTTTGCTTCCTCGCCGTAGACATACAGGGTGTTGGTCTCCGTGTCCAAGCAGGTGTGGCAGAAACGCCCGCCAGGGAAAGGATATGGCTCACACAGCCGCCGGAAGTCTACACTGCCCTCAGACAGAACCTTTTGTATTTCGACAGGGTCCTCGATCTCGTCCGGGTTGGTCACTTCCTCCAGATTTACAAGCAGGATATCCAGGAGGAAGGATGAAACGGAATCGGAAAATGGAGCCCAGCTGTACACATCATCCTGATCGTTGTAATACACCGCCGGATTGGGCTGGGTCAAATCCTCCACTTTGATGCCTGCGTACCAACAGCCCTGATTTTCGCACCAGAACAGCAGGTAGTTGCCTGTAACCTCGCCCCACCGCTCTCGCGGCAGGGCGCGCAGTTTCGCCAACTCTTCATAATCCTCTTCTCCCGGTTTGCTGAAAGACTCCAAGTCCTCGTCAATATGGTCATAAGAGAAAGTCAGGCGCTTCTCAAAGAGTTTGGTTTTTTTGTCAGGGACGAATATCTCATGCAACGTGCAGTTCAGGCTGGCCTTGCCGCAGGCGAGATAGTATTCCCGCAGGGCAGCGGGAAGGCGTATCCCTGCCGCCGCCTCATAGGAGGCGACGGTCTTCTCGGAAAATCCTGTTGCTTTCCCCTTTCGAAAGCCGAACAGAGGTTCCGCCCACTGAACCAGTTCAATAGGGAAAATCTGATAACACTTTTTGCTCATAACACCATCCTCCTATTTCCTTTACCAATCTATCGGTTTGTACTGGAGAAAATTATACCATACCCAATTACGAAAAACAATCCCCGTACTGCGGTTTATTTGAGAGGAAGCGCCTATGGCACAAGTTTGGCGCAGCGCCTTTCCCTGCCCGGACAACATCACAAAAAACTATGCATAATACTGTGCCTGCGCCTCCCACAGCCTGGAATATTCTTCCCCCGCACGCTTTACAAGCTCTTCATGGCTTCCGAACTGTACCAGTCTCCCCTCCAAAAAGACTGCCACACCGTCGCAGCTTTTGCACGAAGAAAGGCGGTGGCTGACAAGGAATGCCGTCTTCCCCTCCGACATGGTACGGAAATTCTCATAAATTTCCGCCTCAGCAAACGGGTCAAGCGCCGCAGTCGGCTCATCTAACACCATTACTTGTGCATCCTTGTAAATGGCACGGGCAATTGCTATTTTCTGCGCTTCACCCCCAGAAAGGTCACAGCCATTTTCCATAAAGTCATGGAACAGAGGCTGATGAATCCCCTCCGCAAGACACTCCACCTTTTCAAAAACTCCCACCTCTTTTAGCGCATATTCTATTCTCGTTTTGTCATAGCATTCCGAGGCGGCAACATTTTCTGCAACCGGGAATGCAAACAGCGAAAAATCCTGAAATACTGCCGCCAATTTTTCCCGGTATTCTTCCCATGGATAACTCCAGATATCCATCCCACAAAACAAAATTCTCCCCTGTGTCGGGCGGTAAAGGCGGCAGAGCAATTTTACAAGCGTTGTTTTTCCCGAACCGTTCTGCCCGACAAGCGCGAGTTTTTCCCCCGCCTGCACGGTAAAGCTTATGTCCTGCAGCGCCCAGGTGCTACTGCCCGGGTAGCGGAAGCTGACATGTTCCAATACAATCTCCGCGCGCCTCCTATCCTGGTTTTCTGCCTGATTTTCTGTCCGGTTTCCCGCTTTCTTTTCTTCTGTCTTTTCTTCTGCGTCTCCTCCTGGTTCTTCTTTTCTGCTGCCCTCCCCATTTTCCGGCAAATCCATGTAGCGGAAAAAGTTCAGCAAATGTTCGTTGTTATTCCGCAAATCCGTGACAATCTGCGCGAGCTTAGATAGCGCGGTAATCAACATCGTAACTGCCGCGTATGCCGCAACGATTTCCCCGGCCCCAAGCACACCGCCAAGCGCCATCCGCCCAACCAGGGCGTACACGGCAACCCCACAAAGGCAGGTGGCAAGCAGCTCAAGCCCATCGTAGCGGTTCACCGCCCTTATTTCGCGCCGCTTGCCCTGCGCAAAACGCTGATAACATTTTTCCTGGCTTTCGTGAAGAATTATCTCCTCCTGTGAAAATATTCTTGTATCCATCGCAGTATCTTCGTCCGGCAAATAATTCATTGTGTAAAATTCCCCATAACGGTTGTACTCTGCGCCCTTTACAAACACTTCAAAGCTCACATCAAAATGTTTTCCTGCCATTTTACAGGAAATATAAACACAGACAACCGTTACCAAAACCAGAACAAAAACCGCCCATATACCGTCATGTTCTCCCTGCCCCCTTCCTGCGGGTGCCGCGAGAATTTTTTCCAAAAACCCTGCACCGAGCAGGATTGCCGCCATCGTCCGGCATAAATTCACAATCACCACCTCCATATCCCAGTAAAGGCTCGCCATGCCTGCACCGGATACACTGATGCTCCCGGAAACCTGCGCGCGCAACTTTTCCGTTTCCGGCATCTCAAGCACTTCATATGGCAGGCGGTGTGTTTTATCCGTCAGGCAGATTTCATGCGCAGCAAACAAGCAACTGTAGCCAACGGCAACCTTTGCATCCAGCACGTATTTCAGCGCGGACAACAGACAGGTGCCGCCGACCGCAAGCAAACAGAGCAAAAACAGCCGCTCCTTTCTCTGGTTCTGTGCCAGTTCATTCAAAATCTGCGCGGACGCAAACACGGCAATGAACGGGATACACGCGTCCAAAATGCTCCGGAACAAAACATAACGCATCTGCCCGGGAAGTATTTCCCCGAATTCCCGGATTCCCCGCCGAACCAGAATCATATCTTCGCGAAAGCTTCTTCCATTTTTCTTCATCTTCTACACCATCCCTTCCTTTTCCCTCTGGTAATACTGGCTCTGCACCTTATACATTTCCGCGTATTTCCCGCCACGCGCCATCAGTTCCTCATGCGTCCCGCTCTCCACAATCCCGCCCTCACCAAACAAAAGAATCCGGTCGCAAAATCTTGTGGAAGCCAAGCGGTGCGAGATAAAGACCGCCGTTTTCCCTTTCGTCATTTTGCGGTAATTCTGATAAATCTCATGTTCGGCAATGGCGTCCAACGCCGCGGTTGGCTCATCCAAAAGCAGTACCGGGGCATCCTTGTACAATGCCCTTGCAAGCAGCAGCCTCTGCTCCTGCCCGCCCGACAGTCTTGTTCCGTTCTCCGCAATTCCCCCCACAAGGCAGGTATCCACCCCACAGGGCAGGGATTTTATTTTTTCTTCCAGGCCTGCACGGCGGATGCAATCCCACATCGCCGCCTCGTCCCTCTCCTTTTTGACATTCAGCATAATATTTTCTGCAATGCTGACCGGCAAAAATCCGGATTTCTGGAAAACTGCCGAGAAGAGCGGATAATAATCCTCCCTGCGAAATCTCCTGCTATCCACACCATTCACAAGAATTCTCCCCTCACAGGGGCGCAAAAGACCGCAGAGCAGCTTTACAAAAGTCGATTTTCCCGCGCCGTTCACACCCACGACGGCAACGCTTTCCCCCGCCGGGATTGTCAGATTCAGATTGCGGATTACCGGGATTTCCTGTTGTTTCCCTTCCTGTTCCGTAAAATACGAGAACGATACATTTTCGAAGACAAATGAAATTTTCTTTCCGCTTATTTTCCCATCTCCATTTGCATCCTCCCCTCCGCCAAACTGCATAAACTCCAGATAATCCGCCGCATAGCGCTCCGTTTCCAGAAATTCCGAAAGCGCCTGGGAAAGCTTTGAAAGCCCGCCGCCAACTCCGGTAATCGCCGCAAAATAAAACGTGAAATCACCGAGTGTCATTTCTGTATGGGAAAAACGGTAAATCAAATAAACGTAAGCCGCCCCGTCGCGCAGCAAAAGCAGGATGGCGTTCAGCAGCATATTGTAAAGCTGCAGCTTTTCCACCTTCGTTTCAACACCCTGCTTCTCCCGGATTGTCCTTTGCGCAATGCAGCGCAGCAGAGTATCGAAGGAATAAAGCCGGATGTCTTTGCCCTCCTTCTGACCCCTTATGCCCCAGGCAAGATAATTCAAACGCCGGTCCGCTGCCGCCCGCTCCTCCTTCCATTGCTGCCTGCCCTTCTGTGTGTGGGCAGCAAACAGCAGCTGAATCCCGAAAAGAAGCAGCAAAAACAACACGACTGCCGGATGCAGCGAACCGACAATGCCACAGCAGACCAAAAGCCCCACAAAAGCCTCCAGAACCGCCGTCAGCCCCGGAAAAAATTTCACCACGCCAAAATTTGGGCTGCTGATTGCATTCCTTGCCTTTTCCGCCAAAATCTTCCCCCGCTCCGATACAAAAGCCTCATAGTCCATGCGCAGCATCCTGCGCTGCCATCCCGCGGTCAGCTCCATATACAAAAAATGCTGCGAAGCAAGTTCCAGCTCATTGCGCAATACCATCGCAGCCAACGATGCAGCAGCAAAGAGCACACCCGCGGTAAATACCCGCGCAAGAAGCACCCTTCCCGCAAAGCTCCGCTCCACCGCATCGAGCACGATTTTCGGCAGGTACATGGAAAGCAGGCTTGCGGCTGCCGCGCTCACACAGATAAGCAGCGGCAGAAATAAATTGAAACACCGGGAATTATAAAATCCCCGCAGCAGATATTTTGTGGGCGCCAAACGCCCCATACATTTTATTTCTCTATCCTTCATTTTTACCCCCGTGCAGTACCGCAGGTCAGCCTGCGGTACTGCTTCCATAAAGTGTTTGAAAGTACCATTCTTTCAAAACCGGATTTCAATGGATAAGTTTCTAAGCGTGACCGGATTTTTCATTTCATGGAATTTGTGCAAGCCCGCGCAACTGCGCAGGGGAATATTTTCCTCATAACCCACCGTGCGCGGGGCGCGTGTTATAAAGCAGCGAATCTGCATGTGTGTTTATGCATATTTACGCCCGCGCACATTTGTATTCATTCACATTTGCATCCATGCACATTCACATCTATACACATTCGCGCCCCTGCGCATAAAAAAAGCTGCGGCATAAATCCGCAGCAAAAAGCATACCAAAAAAACAGTCTGTTTTTAAGGTACTGTCAGGGAGCACACGCACTCCATGCGTGGTTTTCCGCCTGATTGCCGCGTAAAATGCAAAATCCGGGTATGGCAAACAAACGGAGCAGCAGCCGCTCCGCGCCTTTGCTTTCCCTTCCATTAGCGCATTCTTCCGCAGGCAAAAATCAACATGACAGTACCTCCTATTTGTATTCTGCTTTCTATTATTACAAAAAATTTTCAAATCGTCAAGTTCTTCTTTTTGACTCTTTCCGGTTGTATAATATTATAAAACAAAAAATCTTCCTTCCCGTCAACCTTTCTTCCAATGCCGCATTTGATTTTCCAAAAAGCGCAGTAAAACGCTTAAACCTCCCTCCTGATTTCAGGGGAAGGCTTAAGCGTTTTTCCTTTGGCTATTCTCCCATTACCTTGCAATCACCGGCTCCAGAATCCGAACCATCTCGTCCACATGCACTTTCCCAATCACAAGCGGCGGCACAAACCGGATTATCCTCTCCCCCGCAGAAAAAGTAATCAATCCTGCTTCCATCGCCTCCCCGATGATTCCCTTGACCGGGCGGTCAAACTCAAGCCCCTGCATCAATCCTTTGCCCCGGCGTTCCTTGATGCAGGCATATTTTTGCACCAACACATCCAGTTTTTCTTCCAGATATGCCGACACTTCACGCACATTTTCCAGAACGTTCTGCTTTTCAAACAGCTCAAACACCTTGCAAATCGCAGCCGCCGCAAACGGATTCCCGCCGTAGGTGCTCCCGTGGTCTCCCGGCACAAGTGCACCTGCCGCCTCCTGCGTTGCCGCAAACGCGCCGACCGGAACGCCGCAGCCGAGCGCCTTGGCAAGCGTTACCACATCCGGTTTCACACCGTACTGCTCATATGCCATCATCGTTCCGGTGCGCCCCATGCCGCACTGGATTTCATCCAAAATCAGCAAAATTCCTTTCTCATCGCAGAGAGCGCGCACTTTTTTTAAGAATTCCGGTTCTGCTGGGTAAAGCCCGCCCTCACCCTGCACGGTCTCCATAATAATGGCGCAGGTCTTCTTTGTGACCTTCGCCGCCACATCCCCGTAATTGTTATAATCGGCAAACACAATGCCCGAAAGCGTTCCGAACGGCTCGCGGTATTTCGGCGTACCCGTAACGGAAAGAGCCCCCATGCTCCTGCCGTGGAAGGAATGGTTCATCGCAATAATCTCACCGTCCGATTCCCCTGTCCGGTTGAAATGCATCTTGCGCGCCAGTTTGATGGCACCTTCGACTGCCTCCGTTCCGCTGTTGGTTAAAAATACACGGTCCAGTCCGGTCATCTGCGTGATTTTTCCGCATGCCGCCGCCGCCGGGACATTGTAAAAATAGTTTGATGTGTGAAGGAGTTTGTCAATCTGTGCCTTGAGGGCATCATTATACTCCTCGTTCTTGTAGCCAAGCGCAAACACCGCAATGCCCGCGCCAAAATCGAGATATTTTTTCCCATCCAAATCATACAGGTACACACCCTCGCCACGCTCCAATACGACCGGATAACGCCCATAAGTGTGCATCAATACCTCATCGGCCGCTGTAATCCATTGCTTTGAATCCATATTTTCCTCCATTTTAAGTTCCGCATCCACCCTCCCCGCACCCAGCCACCAGGGAGTGCTTTCCTCTCGCCTTGCTCGCGTAAACCACTCCGGGTGCTGTCCGGGGGGATGCTGTTTTAAGTTCCGCATCTAGTTGACGTTTGTTCCTGCTTCGTTGTCATATAAAATCGATTCGTCATTGATAATTGCTGTTCCGATTCCCTTATTTGTGAAGAACTCGAGCAGCAGGCAGTGCTCCAGCCTGCCATCCAGGATATGCACGCGGGAAACACCGTTTTTCACCGCATCAATGCAATTCTTTAATTTCGGGAGCATACCGCCGCCGATAAAGCCCTCCTCCATCAGCTTGCCCGCCGCTTCCAATGTCAGCACGGAAATCAGCGAGGATTTGTCCGCCGGGTCACGGTAAACGCCCTCGATATCCGTCAGAAACGCCAGCTTTTCCGCGCCAACCGCCCGCGCAACTGCACATGCTGCGTCGTCCGCATTGATATTGTAAGCGTGGGAATCCTCCTCCCCAATGCCAATCGGCGCAATGACCGGGATATAATCGTTCGCAATCAGCGTGTCTATCAGGTCAGTGGTGACCTTTGTCACATTGCCGACATAGCCAATATCCTGCCCGCTTGCCGTTTTCTTTTCCACAATCAGCGTTTTTCCGTCCTTGCCGCAGATTCCGGCCGCCTTCACGCCAAGCTGCTCCAACATCTGCACGAGGTTTTTATTTACCTTGCCAAGCACCATTTCCGCAACTTCCATCGTCACCTCGTCGGTCACACGCAGCCCCTCGATAAATCTTGCCTCATGCCCTAAAAGCCCGACCCATTTCGTGATTTCCTTGCCGCCGCCGTGTACGATAATCGGCTGCATACCGACCAGCTTCAGCAGCGCCACATCCTTAATGACGCTCATTTCCAGTTTCGGGTCAAGCATCGCACTGCCGCCGTATTTTACGACAACCTTCTTGTTATTAAATTTCTGAATATATGGCAGTGCCTCAATTAAGGTTTCTGCCTTCGCAATCGTTCGTTCCATTCCCTTTTCCATAAATGTCTCCTTATTTTAAGTTCCGCAGTTTCCCTTCCAACGCCAACAATTTAGGAAAGGATTTTCTGTCCGCTCCGCTCCCATAAAATCCTTTCCGGCGTTGTTCGGGAACCTGCTGTTTTAAGTTCCGCAGTTTCCCTTACATTCCCTTTTACGAGCGATAATCTGCGTTGATTTTTACATAATCATATGTTAAATCGCAGCCCCATGCGGTTGCCGACGCATCGCCCATCTTTAAATCCGCGACCGCCGTGACTTCCCTCGCAGAAAAAATCTTTGTCGCCAGCTCCTCGGAATAATCCGCCGCCAGACCGTTTGCCGCAAGCTGCAATTTTCCGACTTCCGATTCGATATATAAATCCACCGCTTCCGGGTTAAACTGCGCACCGGAATAACCCATCGCGCAGAGCACCCTGCCCCAGTTTGCATCGTTCCCATAAACCATTGCCTTAACCAGACTTGAACATGCAACGGACTTTGCAATCGTCACAGCCTGCGCCTTGTCCGCCGCATGGATAACCTTGACCTCAAAGAGCTTTGTTGCCCCCTCACCGTCCGCCGCCATGCGCTTTGCAAGAAATTCGTTTACAGTGTGCAGCGCCCGCTTAAATTCCTCGTAATCCGCATTCTTTTCCGTAATCTCTGCATTCCCTGCAAGCCCGTTCGCAAAAAGCAGTACGGTATCATTTGTCGAGGTGTCGCCGTCCACCGAAATCATATTGTAAGTATCCTTGATATCCTCCAAAAGGGCTTCCTGCAGCAGCTCCTTGCAAATGGCAAGGTCGGTCGTAAGGAAGGCGAGCATTGTGCACATATTCGGGTGAATCATGCCGGAGCCTTTGCTCATGCCGCCAAGCGTTGCTTTCTTTCCGCCCACCGTAAAGGTAACGGCAATTTCCTTATTTTCTGTATCGGTTGTCATAATCGCTTTCGATGCCGCTGTCCCTGCCTCTGTTGTCGCTGCAAGCTGCGGCGCCATTGCCTTTGTGCCCGCGACAATGCGCTCGATGGGAAGCTGCTTTCCAATCACCCCGGTCGATGCCACAAAAACCGCATCCGCCGGGATGCCAAGGCATTCCCCCGCCGCCTTTGCCGTATCCGCACAGTAGGAAAGCCCCTCCGCCCCGGTGCACGCATTCGCAATGCCCGCATTGACAACAACCGCCTGCGCAAACGCCGATTTTTCCACGATATTTTTATCCCATAGAACCGGAGCCGCTTTTACGATATTGCTGGTAAAAGTTCCCGCACATTTGCACGGCACTTTGCTGTAGACCATCGCCATGTCCACCCGGTTCTGATATTTGATGCCCGCAGCGGTGCACGCTGCCAAAAATCCCTCTGCCGCGGTCACGCCGCCTGTAATGATTTCCATTTTAATACCCCTTTCCAATACCCCAGGGCGCTTTTATCCAAAAAGAATGGACGCACGCTCTGAAACCTGTTTTGTACTTTTATCGCGTTCCATTTTCACGCCCTACTGATTAAACCTTGTAATATTCGCCTCATTCAGCGTAAAATCATAATAATTCAAATCCTCGCGGAATGTCCAGCCGACGCTCCTCCAGAAGTGGTTCCCAACTTCATTGGATTTAAACGCAATCAGCGAAACCTTGTTGATTCCTTCCGCCTGCAGCGCGTGCATGGCAAAGGTGGCCATCTGCTTTCCGATACCGCGCTTCCTTTTATCCTCCGCCACGCAGACATGGTAAAAACAGCCACGCCTCCCATCATGCCCGCACAGAATCGCCCCAATCACCCGGCCATCCTCCACTGCTACTACGCTTGTCGTCGGATTCCGCTTTAAAAATTTCTCCACGCCCTCGCGGGAATCGTCCACGCTGCGAATCCCGAAGCCGTGGATGCTCATCCACAGTGCGTAAACCTTCGGATAATCCTCAATTGTCATTACACGTATTTCCATGCTTTCCTCATTTCTCTCCTGATGAAACCTCCATTCGATAAGGCGCGCTTGTTCTGTTTCCACATCTTACGGGAACACTGGCACAAGCAAAAGCCCCATTGTTTCCGGCAGCCCGAACATCAGGTTCATATTCTGCACCGCCTGGCCCGCCGCGCCTTTGACCAAATTGTCGGTTGCGCCCATCATAATCACGCGCCCGGTGCGTGCATCCACTTTGAAATTCACATCCACATAATTGCTGCCCTCCACAAAACGCGTCTCCGGGCAAACTCCCTCATCCAGCACGCGGACGAATTTTTCCGCCTTATAATACTTTTCGTAGGCTGCGCGAATATCCCCCTCTGTAACACCCGCCGCAAGGGAGGCATATGCCGTCACCAGAATGCCCCGGTTCATCGGGACAAGGTGCGGCGTGAAATTAAGCACCAGCGGCCGTCCCGCCGCAAGCCCGAGCTGCTCCTCAATCTCCGGCGTGTGGCGATGGCTCGTAACACCGTAAGCCTTGATATTTTCATTGACCTCACAATAAAGGTTCGCGACCTTCGCCGAGCGCCCCGCACCGGAGGTTCCGGATTTCGCGTCAATAATAATTGTATCCGGGTCAATCAGCCCCTCTTTTACGAGCGGATAAATGGTTAAAATCGAGCAGGTCGTATAACAGCCCGGATTCGCCAAAAGCCGCGCTTTTTTAATCTGCTCCCGGTTGATTTCACAAAGCCCGTACACCGCCTCGCCGATAAACTGCGGACTTGCATGCCTGATTTTATACCATTCCTCGTACACCGAAACATCCTTGATACGGAAATCCGCCGACAAATCAATGATTTTTACCTTAGAAAGAATGTCCTCGTTGACAAGCGACGCGCAAAGCCCCTGTGGTGTCGCTGTAAAAATCACATCCGCCTTCGCGGCAAGCTCCTCCATGTTATCGTCCATGCATTTTTCATCCACGATTTCAAACATGTTCCCGAAAACCTCATAATATTTTTTGTCAATATAGCTTCTGGAGCCGTACCAGACAACCTCCGCCTCCGGGTGCTGCAGCAAAAGCCGCACCAGTTCCTGCCCGGCATATCCGGTGGAACCGATAATCCCTGCTCTGACCATATTTTTCTTCCTTTCTGATTTTTTTGTTTTTCTGCTTTTCATGCTTTTCCGCCGAACATGCAGCTACAGCTGCATCGCGCAGAAATTTTAGCGCCGCAGTGCTGCGAGCAGGACAAACCGTTGTCTTCATTTGCTCGCAGTCGATTATTTATAATTATACATTGTCTTTGCATATTATGCAAGTAGAATTTTCCACAATTTCAAGTGTTTCCAAAAGAATTTTTCCGTTATTTTTTATTGCCTTATCCTTATTTTTATACAGAATCATGTATATTCATGCATCTTTCTTCCAGGTTTTTAATTCCCTGATTCTTTGCCTCCTGCATCCCGTTCACATCTTTTTCAATGCCTGCACAACCGCGGAGAGCGGCAAACCGACCACATTATAATAATCCCCATGGATTTCCCGGATATAAGCTGCCATCTTCCCCTGTATCGCGTAGGCACCTGCCTTGTCCACGTATTCCCCACACGCAAGGTATCCCTCAATTTCCGCCTCATCCATCGGATAGAAGACAACCTCGGTGCGCACGGCAAAATTGGGAAAAACGCCGCCGGGTTCTGCCGCTTCTTCCCCCTCCCTGCGGCACAGCGCTACCCCGGTATAGACTGTATGCACATTATCCTGCAGCCGCATCAGCATCCGCTTTGCATCCTCCCTGTCCACCGGCTTATTCAAAATCTCCCCACCATGCACCACAACCGTATCCGCGCCGAGTACAACAAGACCTTCCTCATCCGCATGTTCCTGCATGACCGCCCGTGCCTTTCCAAGCGCCAATGCCTTGACATAGCGCGCCGGGAAATCATCTTCGCCTTGCGGGTTCTGCCCACACGACTTTTGGTGTACGCACATATCCTGCTGCTTTTCCGCTTCCTGCCGGGCATCTGCTTTCTGCTGCCCAAACGCCGCAAGCTCCTCCCTCACCTTATTTTCATCAAAATCCGACACCTGCACCCGGAAAGGAATCCCTGCCTGTTCTAAGATTTCCCGCCGTCTCGGGGAAGCGGAAGCTAAAATCAACTGGTTATACATAAATACTCCTCTTGTTTTTGCTAATCAATAAGTTTCAGATAAGTATCCAACTGCCTTTCCTCCAAATCCGATACCAGTGCCGCAAACGGGCGCAGTTTTTTCTTTAATGCATATTCTTCCAAGGCATTATAATGCTCCAGGACAGGGGATTTCGTTTTTAAAGATACGATAAATCCCCCCTGACAAAATTTCCGGTTTCCTGTGGGCTCCCAAATCGTTTTTCAATTTGCAGGCAAAAGGGGCTGTCGCACGAAAAATTCGTGCGCGTCCTTCTTTTCCATGCAAAAAATCACAGCCGGGCTTTTAAAAAGTCCGACTTTCTTTCCCTTCCAGAATATTTTTGCAGCACACTGCGCCTTTTTCTTTATCCAACTGCCGGCACATCCCCACCCCCTGCGGGCGGCGGATACTCGAACCAAACGACCAATACCGCAAATAAAGAACCGGTATTCCGAATCCTTATTTGCGGTAAATTTTTCACTCAGCCAGTTTCCTGTCAGCACCTTCTATTCTTACGCTTCCTTCTTGGCTTCCATCATCATCGCGCGCACCTTGAGCGAAAGCCCGAACAGATTGATAAAGCCTTCCGCGTCATGATGGTCGTAAAGTTCCCCTGTCGTAAACGATGCAATGCTCTCATTGTAAAGCGAATACGGGGACGTTGTTCCCTGCTTAATGATATTGCCTTTGTAAAGCTTTACCTTTACCTCGCCGGTCACATATTTCTGGGTGGATTCCACAAACGCCTGCAGTGCCTCGCGCAGCGGTGTGAACCACTTGCCCTCGTACACAACATCTGCAAATTTATCGCCAATGCCCTTCTTGTACGCCAAAGTATCACGGTCAAGAATCAGCTCCTCCAGCTGTGTGTGCGCCTCCATCAAAATGGTGCCGCCCGGTGTCTCATAAACACCGCGGGACTTCATGCCAACCACGCGGTTTTCTACGATATCTACAATGCCGATGCCGTTCCTTCCGCCAATCGTATTCAGCTCCGCAATAATCTCGGATGCCTTCATCTGCTTGCCGTTCAATGCGACCGGGGCGCCCTCTTGAAACGTGAGGGAAATTGTCTCGCCCTCCTCCGGCGCCTTCTCCGGGGATACACCGAGCACAAGCAGATGGTCGTAATTCGGCGCATTTGCCGGGTCTTCCAGTTCTAAGCCCTCATGGCTGATGTGCCAGAGGTTGCGGTCGCGGCTGTAGCTGTGGCTTGCGTCAAATGGCAGGTCGATGCCATGTGCCTTGCAGTACGCAATCTCATCCTCGCGTGACTGCATTTTCCAGGTATCGTTGCAGCGCCATGGCGCAATGATTTTCAAATCCGGCGCCAGCGCCTTGATGCCAAGTTCAAAGCGCACCTGGTCATTGCCCTTTCCGGTCGCGCCGTGGCAGATTGCCGCAGCGCCCTCCTTGCGCGCAATTTCCACGAGCCTTTTCGCAATCGCCGGGCGTGCCATCGATGTGCCTAAAAGATATTTGTTCTCATATACCGCGCCTGCCTTTACGCACGGAAGCACATACTCGTCCACAAATTCGTCCGTGATATGCTCAATGTAAAGTTTTGCTGCGCCGGAGAGCTTCGCGCGCTCCTCAAGCCCGTCCAACTCATTGCCCTGTCCGACGTCGATACAGCAGCAGATTACTTCGTAATCGTAGTTTTCCTTTAACCACGGGATGATGGCTGTCGTGTCCAGACCGCCGGAATATGCGAGAATAACCTTTTCCTTCATAATATAAAAGTCCTCCTATTTTAAGTTCCGTATGTGCCCTTCCAGCACCCTTCTTCATGGCAGTGGAATTTCTGTCCGCTTCGCTCCCATAAATCCCACTGGGGTGATGTACGGGCACATACTGTTTTTTAAGTTCCGTATGTGCCCTTCCCTGATGCACATACCACTCTTGGTTTTCATAAATATACATCAAATTGTTTAAATATGCAAGCATTATTTTCCGGAATTTCAAATTTTTTGGATTGTACCGAAATTTCCCGTCCGAAAAAGTCATTCATGCACATAATGCAAATCCGGGGGTAATAACATTGTCCTACTCAGTCACTGTCACTTTAATCTTTTCCGTCAAATCACCGACCGTCACTGAAATAATCGCCGTTCCCTTCTTCACTGCCGTAACTTTGCCTTTGCTGTCTACCTTCGCCACCGTCTTTTTGCTGGACTTCCAGGTTGCTTTGGATGCACTCTTTCCGGATGGCTGCAGTGTTGCGCCAAGCAAGAGCGTGCTTCCCTTTTTCAAGGCGACGGTAAACATCATCTCCGATTTTTATCAAGCTTTAGCGCCGGATAATCTCTTCCCTCGCCGGTCCGTTCGAAACCATTGTGATTGGTGTTTCAATCTCCTTCTCGATAAACTCGATATACCTGCGGCAGTTCTCCGGAAGGTCAGCATAATTTTTCACATCACGAATCTCGCATTTCCATCCCGGGAGCTTCTCATAAACCGGTTTTGCCTTTGCAAGCTGCGCGGTAACCGGGAAATCCCTTGTTACCTTGCCATCAATCTCATAGCCGACACATACCGGAAGCTCGTCCAGATAACCAAGTACGTCAAGCACGGTCAGTGCCACCTCGGTTGCCCCCTGCATGCGGCAGCCATAGCGCGTTGCCACCGCGTCAAACCACCCCATTCTTCTCGGACGCCCTGTTGTCGCGCCAAACTCGCCGCCGTCGCCGCCGCGCCGCCGGAGTTCATCCGCTTCGTCACCGAAAATCTCGCTCACAAATTCCCCTGCACCTACCGCGGAGGAATACGCCTTTACCACACAGATGATATCCTTAATCTCATATGGCGGAATGCCCGCCCCGATTGCGCCGTAAGCGGCAAGCGTGGACGAAGAAGTTACCATCGGGTAAATGCCGAAATCCGGGTCCTTTAAAGTGCCAAGCTGCCCCTCAAGGAGCACGGTCTTTTCTGCCTTTATGGCATCATGCAGGAAAAGTGCCGTATCCGTCACATAAGGAGCTACCATGTCACGGTAACCGAGCAGGGTTTTGTAAATCTCTGCCGCGTCAAGCTTCGGCTTATGGTACATATGCTCTAAGAGAATGTTTTTCTGCTCAAGCACCCGCTCCACCTTGTCTTTTAAGAGCGCATCGTCAAACAGCTCCGAAACCTGAAAACCGATTTTCGCATATTTATCCGAATAAAATGGTGCAATCCCGGATTTCGTGGAGCCAAACGACTTCTTTCCAAGGCGCTCTTCTTCATATTCATCAAACAGGATATGGTATGGCATCATAATCTGCGCGCGGTCTGAAACTAGAATCTTTGGCTCTGGCACCCCGCGGTCCACCAAAGACTTGATTTCCTTGCACAAATACGGGATATTCAGCGCCACGCCATTGCCGATAATGCTCGTTGTGTGGTCATAGAACACGCCGGACGGCAGCAGATGGAGTGCAAATTTGCCGTACTTGTTGATTATTGTATGACCAGCATTGCTGCCTCCCTGGAACCGTACAATCACATCCGAGGTCTCACCGAGCATATCGGTAATCTTACCCTTGCCCTCGTCCCCCCAGTTTGCTCCTACGATTGCTCTTACCATAAAAACACTCCTCCAATCTTTTCTTCCGCCCAATTCATTTTCACATTTGCACAGCGGAACAGCTTTACAATACAAAGCAGGGGATTGTAACAGTTCTGCGACAATGCCCTGCCCTATTACTTCTGCATTATACCACAAGATATTCCATAAGTAAAATCAATATTTTTTATGTTTGATATAAGGATATCTTATTCCGCGCGGTTTAGGGGCGGCCCTGCCAATATAAATCCATAGCCATCTGCAGAGAATTATGCCCAAAGATTTTTGCAATGCCCTCGGACGCATTCCTTATACAATACAGTTGGAAGCAAAAGTATACCTTTATGGCATGACAGAAACAAATCAGTACACGGTAAGTTCCCTTCATAATAGCCCCAAAAAATCCGATTTATATATATTTGAAAAATTTTGTTTCATACTGTACCATGTTGCAATCCCTCCAAACAATGCCCCCCCTGACAATGTGGCAAAGATTTTATTGGCTTATCAGATTTCATTGATTTTCCAAGCCTTGCCATGGCTTGTGCGCAGCCCGCATAAAACCCTGTGGAAAAACATGATATCATACACCTTTCCGGCTGGTTATCCTATTACAAGCACAGGCTATCATTTATAATCCACGCCACCAATTCCATGATAAACGGGGAATTATAAATATTTACTTACATCATTTTGCTCAATTACTTTCTTCCCTAACAATGTGATTGCCTGTTTTGGGCATTTGCTAATGCAGCGATAACACATGGTACATTGACCGCCCGGAACAGGCATTCCGTCGGTCATTGCAATGTTATCCATAGGACATAGCTTTTCACATAACCCACAGGCAATACATTTTCGGGAATTGATTTTTAACTTATCCGTATATTTTTTGGTTTTCCGGAAAAAATATAACCTTTGCCCGAACAGTCCTGCCAAATGATATGCGGTTCCCAATCCCTCCTGTGGTGGATTTCCATTTTTTATATTGCACACGGATTTCCATACTTTTTCCTCCGCTTTCATTACCAAGCGTTTATTTTCTTCAATGCTGCGTTTTAATGCTTTCTCATCACAAATACTATCCGGCATTTTCAAATGCAGCCCACCCACGATAATGGCACCATACTTCTTTAACAGCCGTGCCAATATCCCTGCACCGTCCCCGCTGAAAAGTCCCATTGTTGCAATTATAAAAATGTTTTTTCCCCTCCAAACATCTGGATGGCTGACAATATAATCCCGCAGTATTTTAGGAATATTGCTATATTGCACCGGATAGCCTATCACGATTTCATTGTTATTTTTTATTTTCTCCAAAGTTTCATTCTCTTCTATTGAAAATGAATTATTACTCTGGTCATATTCTTTTATAAATTTGTCAACACAAAACCTTGTGTTCCCTGTACCGCTAAAATATATTCCTATCATTACATATCACCAACCTGATTTTTTCTCCGCCTTCCCTAAAAATTGGAATTTTTCGATATTGTTATATATGTATTTCTGTAAAATGGCATTTTAAGCATACTTGTATTCCATAGTTTTTTAAACTCTTTTACGGAAATTTTTCTGTTATAATATTGCTCATTGGAATTAACAAAATCCGCTAAGGATTCCGCAATAAAAATATATTGTTCATCATAACCAACAACAGGCACATAATGCAGCCAATTTTTATCCGTCCGTACCCGCACCATCACAATTACCGGATTTCCTTTGCTGACTTCATTTTTTAATGCAGCGATATTTCCAGCGCAATACTTTACCTTAAAGCCATATTGGGAAAGTAAATTCAGTATCCCTCTTGGGTACACACACCCATCTTTCATTTTATTGGGAATAACCTCATATAAGTTATCACCATGTTCTTCAATATCCCAATGCCTTAAAACATAGGCTGATGAAAATGCAGAACATTGGTATCCATTTTGCAAGTCGATTCTGTTTGTTTTTGTAATGACAGCCTCCTTTTTCCCGCATTTCATTGAAAAATGAAAGTGTAATGCACCCATTAGGAAGCTATCTACAATTGTTGTAATTATCACATAATTCATTAATGTTGAAAACAATATTACGATACCTTTGTTCATACTGCTAACTCCTTCTTGGTTTCATCATAAAAATCAATTGCCATCAACAAACTTTCGTTGCTGCTGTAAATTTTGATTTTTATCGTTGAATTACAACGTTTCAACGAAATGATTATCATACATATCCCAATATTTTTTATACACAAAATCATCGTTGCTGTCAAAGTTGCGTTGATACATCCGGAAAATAACGGGGAAATTTTTTGGCTGCCATTGTTCTTCATAGGAATAACAGTATGTCATACCAACCTTTTGCATAACATTGCCGCTTCTTGGATTGTTTCTATCATGTGTTGCCGTAATATAAGGCAAGCCATCCCTTTTGACTTTTTCTATGACGGCTTTTCCCGCTTCTGTAACAATTCCCCTGTGCCAAAATTCTTTACGGAGTCCATAACCAAAATCATGGTTTTCTTCCATGCTGACATTGGTATAACCTATCGGGAAATTATTTTCTTTCAGACAGATGGCATACGCATAACCTTGGGAGTGCGCGTATTTTGAAGCATATCTTTCTTCGTAAAATTCCTTTGTTTCCTCTAAATTTCTGACGGGGTACCAAGGCAGGAATTTATTGACTTCTTCATCTTTCAGAATCAGGAAAAGAGCATACATATCTCTTTTTGTGATTCTTCTTAAAATCAAGCGTTCTGTTTTTAATGTAACATGATTCACTGTTTAGCACCTCGAATTATATTCTTTCTTCCTACATAATTTTGCGATAACTAAAAATTATCTTCCGGATACTCCCATAAAACTTTCTCTAGTATCTCACCCATTGCACCCTGTGTTGGCACAATCCCAATTTCTGCGATATGCGGATGCATCTGCCCCATTTCTGGCAGATGCATCCGCAATCATGAAATTATTCTGCTTTCTAGCGTCTTGCAGCATCCTTTATCCCGCGGTATTTTTTCATACATCAGTTTTTTTCTAGTGGTGGAACAGGCGAATCCCCGTAAACGCCATTACCATCCCGTATTTGTCGCAGCATTCAATCACTGCATCATCACGGATGGAACCGCCCGGCTGCGCGATGTATTTCACACCGCTCTTATGCGCGCGCTCCACATTGTCCGAAAATGGGAAGAACGCGTCCGATCCGCAGATAACATCCTGCATTTTCGCAAGCCATTCCTTCTTCTCCCCGCGCGTAAACACTGCCGGTTTTTCCTTAAAAATCTTCTCCCATGCGCCATCTGCAAGTACATCCTCGCACTCATCGCCCATGTAGACATCAATCGCATTATCGCGGTCAGCCCGTCCAAGCCCGTCCAAAAATTTCAGCCCCATCACCTGCGGCGACTGGCGCAAAAACCAATTGTCCGCCTTCTGTCCGGCAAGCCTTGTGCAGTGGATTCTCGACTGCTGCCCCGCGCCGATACCGATGGCCTGTCCACCCTTTACATAGCATACGGAATTGGACTGCGTATACTTTAAGGTAATGAGCGAAATCTTCATGTCAATCAGCGCATTCTCTGGAATTTCCTTATTTTTGGTAACAATATTGGAGAGCAGCTCCTCGTTGCAGTTTAATTCATTCCTGCCCTGCTCAAACGTGATGCCGTACACCTGCTTGCGCTCAAGCTCTGCCGGTACATAGGATGGGTCAATCTGGATAATGTTGTAATTGCCCTTTTTCTTGGCCTTTAAGATTTCAAGCGCCTCCGGCTCATAACCCGGTGCAATCACGCCGTCGGAAACCTCGCGCTTAATCAGGTTTGCGGTGCACACGTCGCATACATCCGACAGTGCGATAAAATCGCCGTAGGAGGACATGCGGTCCGCGCCGCGCGCCCTTGCGTATGCGCTGGCAAGCGGGGTAAGCTCACCTAAATCATCCACCCAGTAAATTTTCGCAAGCGTGTCATCCAGCGGAAGACCAACTGCCGCGCCTGCCGGGGAGACGTGCTTGAAAGAGGTTGCTGACGCAAGCCCTGTCGCCTGTTTTAATTCTTTTACCAACTGCCAGCCGTTAAACGCATCAAGGAAATTGATATAGCCCGGCTTACCGTTTAAGACGGTGACCGGAAGTTCGCTGCCATCCTCCATATAAATTCTGGATGGCTTCTGGTTCGGATTGCATCCGTATTTTAATTGAATTTCGTTCATGCTGATTTCTCCTTATTATAAGTTCCGCATTTGCCCTTCCAGAGCCTTTCAACATGGAAGCATTTTTTTGTCCGCATAGCTCCCAAAAAAATCCTTCCGGCTCTGTTCGGGCATATGCTGTTTTAAGTTCCGCATTTGCGGTAGCATTTATTTCTGGTTCTTGTTATAAATCTTCGTTTCATATTTCCCTGTTGCAATATCAATATACCGCACAAACAATGAAACTTTATTCTCCTCATTCAAGGCATTCCATACCATATCGCCGAATGCATTGATGTCCCCGGAAATCCCGACAAGCTTCGGCTCGCCCTCAAAGCTTGGCAGTGGGTTGCCGTCATGCATGTATGTATGGATAAAATGCCCTTCGCCTGCCTTCGGATTCTGGTAGGCAAAGGTATAACGGTGGCAGGAGGACGGGTCGCCGTTATTGCTTTTTAAAATCGACATGGCATAATTGTAGCCGCCGCCCTCGACATGCATAATACCGGAAATACGCGGTGTATAATTCGGTGCATCCGGCTCAAATTCGCGGGAGCGCAGCGACTGCTCGAAGGTCAGCTGCCTGTCCATCCCCTCATAGATGGTGTCGGTCTGGTCGCCGTTTGTGACAATCGTCTTGTTGCCGAGCACACGCACCGGCGCGTAGATAATCAGGCTCGGGTCCTCAAGCTTTGACGGGTCAAACGCCTCCGTGCGGATGCCTTCCCCCTCCGTGACAAACACGCGGTTGCGGCTGTTGGCGCTCCTGCCCATAATGAAGTAGGCGGTCACGGCATACGCCCCGTCCTTTGAGCGCCCGATTACAATGCCCCTGCCCGGGTACGCATTGCCCAAAAGCTCCTGTTGCAGCGATAAAAGCTCCATAAAAAATTCCACCTTTCTGCCGTCATGCGGCATAAAATTTTTATGCACTTTGCACGAAATGCCCGAAAAGGCGCAAAAAACCGCCCGGGCGCACAGCAATATGCATTCGCCCAGGCGGTCGGCATTCCGTCTTCATGCACTCCCCGCAGGTCATTCCTGCACAGCCAAAAGCTATTTTCCGCCAGTCGTGCATTTGCACAGTCCCATAAAAACTCTTTTTTGGTTCCTGTGTTTTCATGTTACATGATTCCGCGGGAAAAATCAAGTATTTTTTCTGCGTTTGTGCCTTTTTCGTCCGGATACGCTCCAACTCTTGGATATACGGCGGCAACGCTGATGTTTACTTTCTCCGGATGCGCACGGTATGGGAAAATTCCGTATCATCCGTAAAATAAACGGTCGCCGCCCCCGGAATCCGCGTGATGCCATCGTCCCGCCCTTCCGTATAGCGGTGTGTGCCAAACGCAGGTCCAATCACAAAACCGCTGAGCTGATTGGACGCTTCAACAAAGGAATCCTTTACGATAAGCGTCTCATTGCCCTGCACGGCAAGGTCCATATGCTCATTCACAATGCGGTCAATGCCCGAAAAGGTTATCTCAACACGCCACGGTGCCCCCTTTACCCCCGCGACTTTAAAATCTATAACCAGCTCCTCCCCTTCCTCGCGGATTACGACATCAATCTCCATTTTCGGCCGCTCCCTGCGCGGTTTTGCTGCCTGCTCCGTTTTCCACCATTCACTCTCCTGCTTTTTCTCAAACGGGAAATTGTATTGGCCGTGCATTGTCTGGTGCAGATGGAGGCTGCCATCTCCAAGCTCCTCCATGGTTTCCGCACAAAATGCCCGGTGCTCATAAAAACTTCCGGCAAGCTTCATCACAAATTTGATGGAACCTGCGTGCATGTAAAGGAAATGCGGCTTCCCATTCATCACGGTATATGTCATATCATCATGGCGCACCCTGGCAATTCCGGATTCTTTAAAAAACATGCGGTAGTTGGTCGGGATGCCGTCCGTATCATACTCTAATGCAATCAAATCCGGGTGGTTCATCAGCTGCATCAGAAAATCCGGCGAAGAAATCTGCTTTTCTTCCACCATGCTGAAAATATGGTTCGCCATTGCCAGAAATTCCGGAATCTGATGCCGCATACCAAGCGAAAGGTATACATAATAGTAATCCTTCGGGAAAATCAGCTTTTCCTTCTCAAAGCGCAGGGAGCTTTCCTGAAATACGCTGTCATCCGGCTCCCAGTAGCAAAGCATCATTTTCAGGTTCCGGATTGCGTACTGCTCGTAAGAGAAATCCGAAAGCGCCTCCGAAAGTACAACCAACGCATCATTATTTAACCGGTTCACATTGTCCGACGACCTCTCCCGGAACTGTCCGTCCCCGTTGCAGCCAATCCCTTCCTCAAGGTATTTCACCGCCGTCTGTGTCATCTCGTCACAATCAAAGATTCTTCCGCAGGCAGCCAAAACTGCGATAACAATCAGTTCGCAGTCCGATGAACGGATGTCTTCCTCCAACAGCCCTTCCGCCCCGGAACGCACAATGACCTCCAGGCGCATGAGGATTTCCTTTTCCTGCTCCGTCTGTGCGTTGTTGCGCAGATATTTTAAAATCGGAAGAAGCTTGCGGATGCACAGCGCCGTATCCGGCACTGAGAAAAAATTCCCGGTCACATAGTCAAACAGGCCGTCCTCATGCTGCACGCGGCGAACAAAATTCGTTGCCGCGACAATCCGTTCAAACACAAGGGGGTCATGGTAATATTTGCAGTCGGAATTCAGGTAAGCAGCTGTCAGGTTGGAGAGTTTATAAATCGTGGATTTCGCCTGATAAATCCCATCCTCCTCCATAAATCCCCCATACTGCGGATTCCCCACTTCCATGTTCTGAAGACGCAGCGCGCGGAAAACACGTTTGTCCGCATCCTGCACCATTTTTTCATAATGTTTTCTCATATTTATCACACTCCCTTTCCTGGAAATTACAATTTGTGGCACACGATTCGCCAGGGAAATTGTCCTCCTTTGGTCGGGCGGCGAATCGGCGCAGGCATGGTATAATGCTTTGCAGACATTATACCATGCCTGCGCAACAAAGTGCAATTTTTTTCCGCAAAAACAACCGTTTTCTTTCAAAACAGAGCAATATCCCTGGTATCGCCAAATTTTGCACTGGAAAAAAACACTCCGGTATGGTACGATAAGAGTTATGAAAAAGATAACAGAAAGAAGGAATTCCCATGAATAAAAAAGACATTCTTGAACTGAAACGCCGTATGAAAAAGACACATTGCACCTTCACGCGCATGTGCGGCTGCTATGTGAATGCAGAGAAGGAAATCGTGCTGACCTTTAACGAAAATTTCCTGAACCTTGAGGAGGACGAGCTGCACAAATACCTTGAAATTGCCGCAAAAACACTTTCCGGCACGCCAGGCAACAATCTGTTAGAACTTTCTTTCCCGAAAGAACAGGAGGAAGCGGGCGGTAAGCAGCAGTTTTTGATGGGGTTAAAAGAGAGCAGGCTAAAAAATGACGAGCTGGCACAGGCCTTTTACCAGTTGGTGATTGAAAATTATGATTATGCCGGAAATTATCTGATTGTCCTGTTCCATGATGCCTATGATGTCATGACAAAAACAAGCGATAATAACGCGCTTGACGAATCCGAGGAGGTATATGAATATCTTCTTGCCGCTGTCTGCCCGGTTGCACTCTCAAAGCCAGGACTCGGATATCTGGAAAGCGAGAACCGCATTGGTCCCCGTATGCGCGACTGGGTGGTCGGCGTGCCGGATGTCGGATTTGTCTTCCCTGCCTTCACGGAGCGCAGCACAGATGTCCATTCTGCCATGTATTACACAAAGGATACCAAGGAGCCCCACGATGAATTTATGGAATTTATTCTTGGCTGCCCGGCGCGCCAGACTGCAACTGAAAAGAAAAACACCTTTCAGGAGATTGTTTCTGGTGCCGTGCCGGATGAACGCAAGCGCGGGCGCGTCCTGTATGATATCCATGAAACATTGCAGGGGATGGTGGAGGAAAAAGCGCTCTACACCGAGCCGGAACAAGAGCCTGACCCGATTGTGCTCACACCGCAGGCCATACAGGATGTGCTGACAAGCAGCAATGTGCCAGAGGAGATTGCCGTGCGCATCGAGCGCTCCTACACGGAAAAATTCGCGGACGAGCCACCGGTTGCCGATTTATTGGTGGACAAGAAAATATTAAATGCCGGGGCGCACGAGCGCCGCGAGGAAGAGCTTTTAGTGGAAGTACAGCAATTAAAGGACGAGCTTGGGCTTACAAAAAATGAGCTTGCACTTGCACAAAGTACGGCGCGCGCAGTTTCTGATTTCGCAGAAGGGGCTGTGGGGGAAGCGGCCGTGGCACTCACACCGGAAGATGCATCCTGCGAAGTTATTTTGCGCGTTGCACCAAAAAAAGCAGACCAAATCACAACGCAGATGATTGGCGGCAGGCGCTGCATTGTCATTCCAATGGAAGAAAATGAGCACGCAAGCATCAACGGGGCGGAACTGGCGGAGGAATAAACAGCTTCATCCCCTCCAACACATCCTGCTTTATGTCCGAAAAATTTTCCTACCAAAAAAATCCCGGCAGGGGCAGAACGATTTCTGCCTTCCTGCCGGGATTTTTATAGCCTTTCTTCCCCCACCGAATCTTAATATCCTGCCTTTTCCTTTTGCTGCAATACCCCGTACAGCGCATATTTTGGAAGATACATTGTATCGTACAGCAATGGACTGGCATCTTTGCGCCACGAAAGCCCGTCCGCAAAGCCCCAGAACGTCAGGGCATCCATCGTAACCTTGCCCTCCTGTACCAGTTTAAACAGCCCGTCAGTCAGCTCATAGTAATATCTTCCCTGTACCTTCAGGTTTTCATCCGTAGCGGCAAGCGTATTCTGCCAGGTTCCGAGCGATACGTCAAGCTCTGTCAGCTCAATTTTCAATCCCGTTGCCCCAAGCCTCTCCACCGTTTTCAGATAATTGTCCAGGTCATCGCCCGTATAGAGATGCGCCTGCAGGCCAATGCCATCAATCAGATAATTTCCTTCCTCGTCCACCAATGTATCAACGAATTTCAGGAGTGCGTCCGTTTTGTACTGCTCGTTGTAGTCATTGTAATACAAGTCAATGCTTTCCGGGGCATACTGGTTTGCATAATAAAATGCATACCACAGATAATCCGCCCCGATAATCTGATACCAGTAATTCATCTCCTCGCGGATTTTGCCATCTTCCATCCATGCTTCATTGACAACATCATATGCATAAAACAGGTCGGTGTAGCCGTAATCGTCAAGCTGTTCAAACACCTGCTTTATGTAACTTTCCATACGCGCCAGCATAACCTCACGGGTGACAAACGGCGCATTCGTATCAAAATTTTCATGGAAAATCCACTTCGGTGTCTGGCTGTACCAGATAATGGTATGGCCGCGCACCGCCATGTGGTTTGCGCGCGCCCAGTCAAGCATTGCTGCCATGTCGGCGTTAAAGTTCACGACGATATCCCCCGTTGCAATGCTTTCTGCTTTGTCGAGAATGTAGTCCGGCTTCATGGCGTTTTCCATCGTTACACTGTTAAAATTTGCTGTTATCAGGTCGGCAAGGTAACTATTGTTAATCATCTGGGTCGTAAGGCAGGTTCCCGCCTTCATGCCGTTTTGTGCAAATACCGACTGGATGGTAAGGGGAGCCTGGCTGTCGGCTGCCTGCGTTGGCTCTGCTTCCCCCTCTGGCTTTTGTTCTGCCTTGGTTGGCTCTGCTTCCCCCTCTGGCTTCTGTTCTGCCTTGGTCGGCTCTGCTTCCCCGTCTGGTTTCTGTTCTGCCTTGGTTGGCTCTGCTTCCCCCTCTGGCTTCTGTTCCGCCTTGGTTGGCTCTGCTTCCCCGTCCGGTTTCTGTTCTGCCTTGGTTGGCTCTGCTTCCCCGTCTGGCTGCGTCCCTTCATCCGGCACCTGCGTTACCCCTGCCACAGATACCGGGGTATCCGGTGTACTATCCTCCCTGCTGCCGCAGGCAACAAGCGAGAGCACCATCATCCCTGTCAGAATACCCGCAATACACCTTTTTCTCATAAAATACCTCCATGCTTTTCCAATCGTTACAGCAAAGCCAAAAAACAATGCTTTGCCCTCCCTGATATTTTACCATGTCCGTATTGATTTTTTCTCTCCACCTGTTGCAGTATTTCACTTAAATTTTGCGTTTTGCGCTGCTTACAGCGCCACAGAGAAAATATCCAATCGAAAACAGAGGAGTACCTGTATAAAGGAAACAGTGGATGATTTTATCTCTCATCCTTCCTGATTACGGTATCCGGGTCTTTCTCAAGCTGTCCGAAAATGTACATTGCAAATCCGCTGACTGTCAGAAAAAGGCAGGAAGGGCCTATCAGCGCAAACAAGATTATCATCCATCTCGTAAAGAAAAACAAGACAAGCTCGACCGCCAAAACAACCAGCAGCAGCACCGTGCGCCCAAAATACCGCAGCGAGATTTCCCATGAATTTTTCAGTGTATTGACCAGGGTATTCTCGTAGCGCGCACAGAGCGGGAAGGCGTAAATCAGTCCGAGGACGAATACAAAAATTGCTATAACCCCCATCATCAGAATCATGAGCGGCGGCTCTGTCAGGGCATAGAAAATCTGAAAATCAAGATACACAGCATAAGCCGCCACAAGCGATACCAGTCCAAGCGGGATGCCGCTTTTCAGGTTTGCCCGGAATGCCCGAAAAAATTCTTTGCCAATATAGCCCTCCTTGTCGTCTAGCATTTTAAGCGTCACCGTATAAGCTGCCACGGTTGACGCGCCGATGGTCACAACCGGCAGCGAACAAAGCAGCCAGAAAAAATTCAGCTTCATCATATCCCACAGTCTCGCAAAAAATTGATAGACCGGGCCATCAATCTGAAATAATCTCATGTTCCTTTCCCATTCCTTTCACCAATCCTTAAAACAGGCACCGCCAAAAGGAGGATGCCGCATAAAAGAAAAGCGACATCCTCCTCTCCCATCAAAACAAAGCAAACTTACCGATGTTCCCTTAAATTACTTGCTGCGCAACGGCTCTTCTAACGCGTTGCGGATGGATGCCTCATTTAAGCTCCATTCCAGACACTGGTCATACCCGTAATCTGCTGTCATTTTCTTCATGTCGGCAACAATCGAAGCAAACTCCGCATCATCCTTTGCGTAAATTGCCTTCCAGGAATACTGTACAATACACTTGGTTACCTGGTTCCAGACAATCTTTAAGTCGTCCGTCTGGTCACTCTCGCTCATGGTCGTCGCAGGTGCAACTTTAAAATTCTTGGTTGCAACATACTCATCGCGCAGCGATGTACCTGCCCATTCGCGCCATGCCTTCTCAACCTCGTTTCTCGGGGCTACCTGCATGCTCAGCCATAAATCACAAAGATAGCGCTCCCCGGTCTCCGGATTGACATCGTTCTCCGTCCAGGTCGTGTTGTTCATCTGGTTGCCACCATCGTTAAAATTGCCGCCGCCCCACTCTGCAGGCATCATGGTATTCTGCTTGTCATTGTGGCAGATCAGACCGAATTCCGTGAAATAGGTCTTATTGTTCTCATTGTAATCCCAGCAAAGTCCCCTCGGACCATAATCCGGTGTAAGGCGCCCTTCTGGGGTTGAAAGGTAATTGATGATTGCCATGCAAAGATCCGGGTACTGCGTCTTTGCGCCAATCGACCACACGCGGTTTCCGCCCGCGGTATTCATACCATATACCAACGGTCTCGCATCGTCCGGAACAAGCGCAGTCATCAGCTTATTTTCTGCAAGATGTTCATCCGTGTTGTAAGCATCCGCACCTGCGTAATCAAAAATCGAGAAGAATACGCCGCCCGCCTTCAACTTCTCCATCATCTGGTCATACTTTTGTGTCATGGAGTTCGGGTCCAAAAGGTTGTTCTGGTACAACTTATTAAAAAATGCTAACATCTCAAGATATGGACTGTCGTCCGCAAGACAGTCGTAGTATTCCCCTGTGTCGGAATCGTAATTGCCGATGCCAAGCTCATCATAGCCGTAGTATGCGGTTACCATCGCCTTGACATACATTACCAAATTTCCATCCCAGTCCGGCCAGAGGGATACTGCGTAAGTTTCCTTGCCGTTTTCGTCGAGCGGGCAAATCTCTTTCATCTTCACCAGCATATCAAAATAATCATCCAGATTCTTAACTTCCGGACGGCCAAGCTGGTCATAGAGATCCCAACGGACATCCCATGTGTACATAAACGACTCATAGCTTGACGGGTCGGATGCGACATTGTGCCCGAAACCGTAAACCTTCCCGGTGTCCGTCAGACCCCTGTTTGCCTCAAGCGCCAGCTGCATATGCTCGTTGATGTACGGTCCGTAAGTCTGCAAAAGATTTCCCTTTTCCCAATCATAGAGAAGCCCCGCCTCGACCGCCTTTTTGTATTTGCTGCCGTTGCTGCCCCAGATTACAATGTCGCCAAGGTCTCCTTCCTGCATCAGCGAATCATACACGCCGTCACCGTCCGGAACAATATTGATTACAACATTGAACTTATTCTTCAAAATCGTCGCGAACCAGCCCTGGAGCTCGCCGGAGTAATTCGCAAGCTGTGAGTACACATTCAGTGTCACGGTTTCATCCGGCACAGTATAATTCTCGTAATCATTCTTGATTTCGCCGCTTAATTTCTTTAGTCCCGGATAAGCTGGCTCATCCCCTGCATTCGGGGTACCAGTTGCATCTGCATTCGGGGTATCCGTACCGCCCGGCGTTCCCGCTTCCTCCGAACCACAGGCCGCCATCGATGCTACCATGCTCGCACCAAGCAACAATGCCAACGCTTTTTTCGTCTTCCTCATATTTACCTCCTATTTTAAGTACCGCATATCCCCTTTCAGAGCCATACTACAGCAGGGGGATTTTATGTCCGCTTCTCTCCCATAAAATCCCTTTAGGGTCTGTACGGGTATATGCTATTTGAAGTTGTTTTACATCGGAACCTAACCTTTCACGGCCCCAAGCATAATCCCCTTCTCAAAATACCGCTGCATAAACGGATATACACACAGAATCGGGATAATCGTAATCATGGAAATCGTATACTTATTGATCTTTAAATTCGATGCTACATCCGAAACGGACGAGCCTCCCCCTCCGTCGGCAATCGCGCCGAGGTTTGAGGTCGTGTTCAGCCAGGTATACAGCTTGTGCTGCAAAGTGTGCAAATCCGGTGCATTGCGCATGTACATCAGGGAATCCGTAAATGAATTCCAGTGCCCGACTGCACCAAAAATCGTGATGGTCGCAAGAATCGGCTTGCAAAGCGGCAGCACAATACTGAAAAATACTTTCATGTACCCCGCACCGTCCATCTGCGCACTCTCCTCAAGCTCCGCCGGTATCGACTCAATGTAGGTCTTTACCAAAATGATATTGTACGGCACTACGATTGTTGGAATAATATAAGCCGCGAATGTATTGGTCAGGCCAAGCATTGACATATTCATGAATGCCGGCACCAGCCCCGCGTTAAAATACATCGTAATCAGCATCAGGCGGTACCACAATGTCCGATGCCACATTTCCCGCTTTGTCACGATATAGCCCACAAACGCTGTGGAAAGCACCATCAGTGCCGTCCCGAGCACCGTGCGCAGAACCGTAATCTTAAATGCCTGGAACAAATCGTTATTGCCCGAAAACAGCTTTATGTAGTTCTGCAAATGTATGCCATGCGGAACAAATGTGATTGCGCCGCGGATGACCATCGCATTATCCGATATCGTATTGATAAACAAATAGTAAAATGGAAATATGCAGCTAACCGTAAAAATCGTAAAAAACGCATAGTTGAAAATGTAAAATACAATATCCCCCACAGAGTATTTATACTGCTTTTTATGCGTTTTATTGTACTGCTTTTCCGCTTTGTCATCAAGTTTTTCCTGTTTTGTCTTTGCCATGTCTTCCTCCTTTTCCCGCTACATAATGCTCTCGCCGCGGAGGAGCTTGGATGCCCCGTTCGCAACAAAGAGCAGGACAACGCTGATGACGGACTTCGTCATACTTACCACGGTCGAAAACGGAATCAGGGCATCCTGGCTTCCGATACCGATATTGTAGACGTAAAGGTCAAGCACCTGAAGCGCATCCTTTGTCTGTGCGTTGCTGAAAACGAGGTACTGGTCCATGCCGTTGCTCAGGATTCCTGCGATGCTCATAAGCAACAGCACAAAGAAGGTCGAAGACAGTCCCGGCACCGTGATGTGCAGCATTTTCTGGAAACGCCCCGCGCCATCCACCGTAGCCGCCTCATACAGCTGTTGGTCGATACCGGAAATGCCCGCGATATAAATAATCGCGCTCCATCCCAGGCCCTTCCACATTCCCCACGCCAGCATCTTCAGCCACAGGTGCGAGGTTGATGCAAGGTAATCAAAGTTGTTCCCCGTCATGCTGTTGATAAAGCCGTCCGTCGAAAAAATCGCGAAGGCAATCGCATAGACCAAAACCCAGCTGATAAAGTTCGGGATGGTCGTGAAAACCTGGACAAAACGGCGGAACGCGGAATTCTTAATCTCTGAGAGGAATATCGCAAACGCCATCGCTACCCAGCTTGTCGCGATACCAAGCCCGCTCATCGCCAACGTATTTTTCATCACGCGCGCAATGTCACGCCTTGTTGCGGCATTTTGGAACATGTAGGTAAACCACTTGAACCCAACGAATTTATCCATCGAAAGCACATCGCCGGACCGGTAGTCAAAAAACGCATAACGCCAGCCCCACAGCGGCAGGTAAGAAAATACAAAACAGAGTGCGAGAAATGGGAGGAACATCAAAAACAGCTTGTATTTTGACTCAATCTCCATCTTTTCTTCGCATTCTTTTTTCATCAGAAGCAGCTGCAGCGCCACGGTCAGGCAAAGAATCAGCAGCCCGACAAAACTGAAGATAAAAATTCCCCTGGCAAGAATCGGCTGTACGTCCTCCGGGGATGCACAGGTTTCCATATCCAGATAGGATTTATAGATAACAACAATGCCGGCAAGCAAAACAACCGAACCTGCAAGAGAAAACCAGTTCCCCCTCTTTTTTACCTTCGTGTTGCCAACCGACATACAGCCGCCCGCAATCAATGCGATTACACCGACAAGTGCCACCAGGCAGCCAATGAAAAGTATAACGAAAACACTTTCGTTAATATATTTCATGCGGAACGCAAGCTGGCATTTTTCCACAAGCTTTGAGTAGGAAGTGGCACTGGCAACGAGCGAACGGTTTTTTGGCAGCAAATCCGAAATACGCCCCGGATTGCTGACCGGCAAAAACGCCAGTGCAATCGCCACGATAATCGCGAGCCTTTGCAGGATGTAAAGAATCTGGATACCATAATCTCTTTTTGTTTTTTTCACAGGAATTGGATTTCCCATCACATACCCCCTGTTCATCGCCTGCACTGGCGATTTTTGAAAAAGAATCGGTCAGGAAAAGGGACAAGGCCACCCCGTCCCCTTTCCTTCCTCTTAAGAATATCTGTTCTTTTAACGCTTAATCCTTTTTCTTCTTCATCACAACAACCACAACAATGGCGGCCACCACCACAACACCAATTACAATCCCAACAATCAGCCCCGTATTCGAACCACTGTCCGTGCTGCTGCTGCTTGCCGCAGGTGTTGCGCTCACAAGCGGTGTCGGCTCGGAAGAACCTTCGGTCGGCACTGGTGTGTTGGTCGGTTCTGGTTCCGCAGTCGGCTCCGGTGTCGCAGTCGGCTCCGGTGTCGGGTCGGCCGGCTTATCATAGTTCATGCCGGATACCGTAAAATTGATGACAATCTTTGTCGGCGGTACCGCATAGTAACCAATCGGAGTCAAATCCTTGTTCCACTGGTTGATAATCAGCATATTCAGATATTCCGGAGAATCCGGGGAAACAATCGGGTATACATCATCCACTTCACTGCCGTTGATTTTCACCACGATATCGGAAATCACAATCTCGCCGCTGTTCGGGATATCGGTGGAAAGGAACAGGAGGTTGAAGGTTTCCTGGGAATCAAAATCCCCACTCAAATCAAGCCCTTCTGCGCTAACGGTGTACGTGCCATTGCCCTTGATTTCAACGTCCGTCATCGTACCGTCGCGGTAAATCAGGTTGTTGTCCGGATCCCAGCCGCAAACCTTGTCAAAATGTTCCGTGCCACGGCCGTAGGTCGCATCATCAAATGCATTGCGGAACGAATAGGTTGGTGTCTGGAAACCAAGATATGCATTGTAAGTACCATCAAGGTCTGCCGTAATGGTCGGTCCTGCCGGCTCTCCGTCTGCCGGTGCTGCATTCGGGTCAGTCTTTGCGAGTGCATTCAGCGTAACCGTGTACTCTACTGTCGTAAATGCCGGGGAATCAATGTACTGTGTACCCCACTCATTGTAGCCGCCAGCCAGACGGATGGACTGTGTCTTGCTATATTCGCCAGTTCCCTCGTACCACCACGCATCTCCCGCCGCCGCATCAATTTCCACATCCGCGCCGTCCACCTTTAAGGAAACGGTCGCGTCAAGTTCTTCAATGCCTTCCGCCACAAGCACCGGTGCAATCCAGTAAGTATGTAAAACCGCACTTGGAACGGTTACGGAAACGGTCTTTGTCTCGCCGACTGCAATCGTCTCATTGACTGCGGTCACTTCACCCGCGTTATCTTCCGCGTTCGGGCTGTTGTACTGGTAGCCCCAGTCGCCGCTCTCCGCCAAATCGCCGCCAAAGCCCACATAAAGTACATGGCTGTCGGTATCCGGAATCGTAGCTGCTGTGCCAGCGCTATCCCCGCCGCTCTGGACAATGCTATTTAAGGTAACCGTGTACTCTACCGTTGTGAATAACGGGGACTCAATATAATGTGCACCCCACTCATTGTAACCGCCCGCTAGACGGATGGACTGTGCCTCGGTATATTCCCCGGTACCCTCATACCACCATGCATCGCCCGCTGTGGTATCAATTTCCACATCCGCGCCATCCACCTTTAGGGAAACCGTCGCGTCAAGCTCGGTCACACCTTCCGCCACAAGCACTGGTGCAATCCACCAAGTATGTAAGGTCGCCGTCGGAACGGTTACGGAAACGGTCTTCGTCTCACCGACCGCAATCGTCTCATTGACTGCCGTCACTTCGCCATCGTTATTTTCCGCGTTCGGGCTGTTATACTGGTAACCCCAGTCACTTGCATCCGCAGCCGCCGCGCCAAAACCAACATAGAGCGTGTAGCTGTCATCTGCTTTCACCTGCGCTGCCGGTGCGATATGGAGCATATTCAGCACAAGCGCCAGACAAAAGAGGACAGCAAACAATCTTCTTGCTTTTCTCATATTATCTCCTCCTAAAAAAAAATTGAATTAAATATCCTGTAAGGTTTATCACCTTACTTAATCATTTTAGTATATTCTGGCGAAAATAGCAATACCCTTTGTGCAAATTTCATAATTTTTTTTAACTGCTCCGCCTTCTTTTTCACAAATTGCCGTTCAAATCCCTGGCAGTATAGTTTATTTCTGTCCATTTTACCGTAATCGTTTTCGCTATAATACATATATGTTTTTATATTTGCAGATCATGTCCCACCCCAAAAATTCCACAAAAACATATCGGGCTTATAAAATATCACTTAAAAAAACAAAAGCCCAAAACGGCTGCATGGAAAAATCATTTCTCCACGCAGCCGTTTTGGGCTTTTCAACTTTTATGCTTCAGGTTTTCAGGCTCCATGCCCTCCCCGCTGCCTTGCTCAATCCGTTTGCTTCATTACTTTAAAAACTGCCGCAGCACCTCCATGAGTACCTCCATATCAAGCGGCTTCGCAATATGCGCATTCATCCCATTCTTTAACGCCGCCTCCTTATCTTCCTCAAGCGCGTTCGCTGTCATCGCAAGAATCGGCAGGTTCTTTACATCCTTCCTTGGCAGGGCGCGGATTGTCCTTGTCGCCTCATACCCGTCCATAATCGGCATCTGTACATCCATCAGGATGGCATCGTAATAGAACTCCTCCGATGCCCTGAACATCGCCACCGCGTCCGTTCCGTCCGGCGCACTCTCAACCACAAAACCCGCTTCCGTCAGGATAAGCTCTGCAATCTCACGGTTTAGCTCAATATCCTCCACAAGCAAAAGGCGCTTGCCGCCAAAATCCTCCAAAGTCCATGCAGCAGCTTCATCCCTGCCTTCCACCAGGTTATTCGCCACCAACAGCGCAGACTTCAAATCCGACATAAAGAGCGGCTTTGCACAGAACGCAGTCACCCCTGCGCCCCTTGCCTCCTCCTCGATATCCGTCCAGTCATAGGCGGTCAGGATAATAATCGGCGCTTCGTTGCCCACCACACTTCGTATCTTCCTTGCCGTCTCCACCCCGCTGGTTTCCGGCATCTGCCAGTCAATAATATAGGTATGGTAGGAGTCGCCCTCCTCGCGGGCAAGCTTCGCGCGGTACGCCGCCTCCCTTCCGGATGTCGTCCACTCGGCACGCATTCCAAGCTGCTTTAACATCTTGCTCACACTGTCACAGACATTAAAATCATCATCGACCACCAGTGCCCTCAGGCCCTCAAGCTCCTTAATCTGCTCCGCATTCTTCTCCACGTCCTGCAGCTTTAAGCTGATGCTCACCGTAAACGTACTTCCCTTGCCAACCTCGCTCTGCACCTCAATCGTGCCGCTCATCATCTCAACGATGTTCTTTGTGATTGCCATGCCAAGCCCCGTGCCCTGAATACCGGACTGGGTGACCGTCGCCTCCCGCTCAAACGGCTCAAAAATATGCTGCACAAACTCGCTTGACATTCCCACGCCGTTATCCTTGACGATGAAAATATAATCCCCATACCCATGCCGGAACGTTGTCTTTTGCATAATCCGGAATGAGACCGTGCCGCCTGCCGGGGTATACTTCACGGCATTGCTCAGCAGGTTGATAAAAATCTGGTTGAGCTTTAATGAATCCGCAATGACATCCTCGTTGACTACCTCAAACGTATCAATGAAAAGCTCCAGCTGCTTTGCCTTTACCTGTGGCTGGATAATATTGACAAGATTATGCATCAGTTCGGAAATATTGCACTCCTGCTCATTGATCTGCACCTTCCCGCTCTCAATCCGGCTCATATCAAGAATATCATTGATTAAGCTCAGCAAATGGTTGCTGGAGGAAAGCACCTTCTGCAAGCAGTCCCTGACCTGCTCTTTATTGTCAATATGGCTGACCGCAATCGTCGTAAACCCGATAATCGCATTCATCGGCGTGCGGATATCATGCGACATATTCGAAAGGAATGCGGTTTTCGCCTTGTTTGCGTGCTGCGCCTGCATCAGCGCATCCTGCAGTGCCTGTGTCTGTTCCCTCTGCCGGCAGACCTGGTCGGTGATTTCCTTTGATACGGCCATCACCATAATGTCATCCGTATCATTATCCCTTGTCATGACAAATGATTGGCGGACACATATCAGCTCGCCGCCGGATTTTTTCCCCCAGTAATCCAGTACAACCTCTGCCTCCCCCTGCCCAAACCGTTCTTTCAGGTATTCAATATTTACCATGCTCCGGTAGGTCTCCATGGATTCCCCCAAAACAAACGCTTCCCATTTCCGAAAGCATTCCGATGCCTGGCACGGTGCCTTCAGACCTGCTACCTCCAACAAAGAGACCATCTTTCCGTCCAGGGTACACACAATATCCTGTTCCATCCTGTCCTTTGTCAGATTAAATTCAAATGTGCTGAACGCGCTGGAAGCAACCGCAATCCGGTACTGCCTTTCCTTGCGGTTTGCAAGGGACATCTGCGCCTGAATCCTCAATTCCTTTTCCTTGACTTCCGTAATGTTCTGGCGGGTCAGCAGCGCTTTCACCGCCCTGCCATCCTTGCGCTCCACACACATGACATTTGCATGTTCCCATTCCTCGCGCCCGTCGCGCAGGACATGGCGCTCAAACCGCACATCTTCCTGTTCTTCAAAAGCCTTCTGCAGCGCTTCTGGTTCAAGCTGCGCGGCAAACTCCTCCCGCTCACTCCCCTCCACTACAATCGAGCACAGATGCTTTGCCAATTCCTCATATTTCCCACAGATTGCAAGGTTTTCATCCTCCGACTTCGTTCCTGCCAGATACTGATAAGTTCCGTTCTCAAAATCAACCAGCGAAAAGCGGTTAAACAGGGTGGTCACACCGTCAATGATGTAGCCCATCTCCCGGTTTTCCCTCTCAAGCACCTTCTTTGTCTTTCTTGCGCGAACCAACAAGGACATAATATAGAAGATAAACAAAATTATCAGCATCATTTCCAGACGGATTCCAACCAGGTTTTCCGTCCGAATCATGCTTTGCGTCACATCCTTCGGGAAGGTCTGCACAAGCACATACTCATTTTCCGGGAGATAGGTCACGCAGATATTATCCGTCTTGCTGTCCTCGTCACAGATAAACGCACCCTCCCCGCCATTCTCAAATACGCGCTTTACATCCTCTGCCGTCCTCCCATCAATGACCCCGTCCGCAAAAAGATAATCAATCAGGTTCCCCTCATAGACCTTATCGTCCGAACTTGCAATCACATATCCATCCGGAGTGCACAAAAATACATCCGCCGTCTCGCCGAAATAGGTCGTCTTAAGCATATCCTTTAAGTATTCCTCTGCCAGATACACGCCGCGTAGCACACCGATAATCTCGCCATTGTAACGAACCGGCGCGTAGAAATTCGCCATTATCTCATCAAAAAAATAAGAATCAAAAATGATGACAATGTCGCTTTCCCCCTGCATCCCTTCCTTATAAAAGGACCGCCCTGTCACATCCGCCGTCCGCCCGTCGGAAGTATAGTCCACCCCTTCCCTGTCCGTAAACAGCACGGCATCAAAAACAGCGTTTTCCTCCATCTTTTCTAACATCTGCGCCGTAACCATCGGTTCTGTCAGGCTTTCCCCGACAAAATACGAATATGTACTTATGCGTCCCAGGGCATTGCTCAGTTCCTCATCAATCTGGGCTGCTTTCATCTGCGCGGAATCCGCCGCATAATTGCGGTTCCGCTCCCCGATACGCTCCCGGTTCTGGACGGTATACCAGTGAAACAATATGATAATGGCAACCAAAAGAACCATAACATATATGATTTCACGCAATGTTCTTTTCCTTTTCATAATGCCCTCCCCTTATGATTATCCCTGTTTCTTATCCCTGGAACATTTCCATCTTTTCATGCCGCGCTACCTTCCCCTTCCTGTAAGCATTATTGACCTACGATAAGATTTTACCATAAAACATCCCAAAATAAAAGCACTTTCCTCCAAGTTTTTTGTCAAAATGCTAAAATACAGAAAATATCCTGTAATATAAAAACCGTGCCTGGCGGTTCCCTTTTCTGGGAACAAACCTGACACGGTCGAAAAAATATTTCCTCCAGCAGCGCTTTCTTTTGCACTGCTAATTTTACTGTTTTTTACTGTTCTCCTTTTTCAAAAGTGCCTCGACCTCCTGCCTTGACGGCATTACCTTAAGCGCCCCCTTCCTCGTCGTAATGATTGCCGCCGCGACACCCGCAAAAGAAAGCATTTCCCGGAGTTGATTTTCCGTCAGTTGTACAAGACCATGCTCCAGAATATAATGCAGCACGCAGGCACAGAATGTATCCCCCGCCCCCGTTGTCTCAATCGTTTTTTTCTGCAGATAGGCGGCTGCCTCCACCTGTATGCTGCCGCGCAGGCTATCCCTGGATGCGCCACAGCAATCCGGGTTATGGGATGCCAGGGCTGCGCGGCGCAAATCACGGCAGCACCCGCCATCGTAATAAGCACGGCTTCCCTCCCGCCCCATCGACAGCAAAATCAGCGGAATCCCATAGTCCTTACGCAGCACGCGGACTCCCTCGTCAAAATCCTGCTTCCCGGTAAACCACCGGATTTCATTGTCGGAAATCTTTAGTATATCACACCAACCCATGCCGTAAGCAATCTGCTCCCTTGCTTCTTTATGCGATTCCCACAAAGGTTCCCGCAGATTCGGATCAAACGAAATCAGGCACCCTGCTTCCCGCGCAATTGCAAGCGCCTTTGCTGTCGCCTCCCGCACCACAGGATGTGTCATGGAAAGCGAGCCAAAATGAAATATTTTTGACTCTGTAATCAACGCTTCACACGTCTCATCGATTTCATCTGCGCGCAGACACATATCCGCACCCGGATTGCGGTAAAAGGAAAAATCCCTGTCCCCGTCGGCTGCTGTATGTACAAATGCAAGCGTCGTATGTACTTTGCTGTCCATCAAAAGCCTTTCCGTATCGATACCTGCCTCGCAGACAACCTCTTTCAAATGCCTGCCCAAAAAATCATCGCCCACCTTGCCGATAAACGCCGTCCGCCTCCCGAGCTTTGCAAGCATCGCCAGTACATTGCAGGGTGCACCGCCAGGATTGGCTTCGAACAGGAAATTTCCCTGCCCACTTAACCCATTTTCTGTAAAATCAATCAGAAGTTCTCCCAGGGCAGTCACATCATATTTTCGTTCCCGCCCCTTTGCCCCAAACGTGTTGTGTTCGTGCATTCTGGCATACCTCCTATTTTAAGTTCCGCATGTTCCCTCCCAGACCCCTTTACGGCAGTGGGATTTTTTCTCCGCCCTGCTCCGAAAAAATTCCACTGGGGGTCTGTACGGGAACATGCTGTTTTAAATTCTTATTTTAAGTTCCGCATGTTCCCTCCCAGACCCCTTTACGGCAGTGGGATTTTTTCTCCGCCCTGCTCCAAAAAAATTCCACTGGGGGTCTGTACGGGAACATGCTGTTTTAAATTCTTATTTTAAGTTCCGCATGTTCCCTCCCAGACCCCTTTACGGCAGTGGGATTTTTTCTCCGCCCTGCTCCAAAAAAATTCCACTGGGGGTCTGTACGGGAACATGCTGTTTTAAATTCTTATTTTAAGTTCCGCATGTTCCCTCCCAGACCCCTTCATGGCTTTTTAAAACAGTGTGTACTTTGTCACATCCATCACAACCTCGCCGTCCGCAAAAAAAGAAATTCCCTTTGCGGCACCATCCGTCATCACAGTGGCGGTCATTACCTGCTCACCGTCATTGATAAATACTTCCACACTGAACCGGTCAAGGATAATCCGCAGCTTCAATTCCCCATCCTTCTCGCGAACCAGGCTGCGCCGTTGATGGATATACGCCCGGCGGGAGCCGGAAAACTTGCGGTCAAGCTTCAATATGGATTCATACGGCCGATAGCTTAATGCTGTCCGGTAGCGCTCATCCTGCGCAAAACGCACGGCAAACTTTTTGTAGGCCTCAGCGCCCTCCTTCCTGCGGATGGTAAGTTCCATATCCACAATCCTTCCCTCAACGCCATCAAGCGAAAGCTCCCCCTCAAAGCCAACCTTTTGGTACTCCACTTTATTGCTGCGGTAAAGCAAAAGCTCCCGAACCGGTCTCTGGTACAGCCTTCCGTCTTGTATGGAAAGCTCCCTCGGCAAAGTCATCTGGCCAAACCATTTCCTCTCTTTCGCCCCGTTCTGGTCACAGGTATCCCAATTCTGCATCCATGCAATCATAATCCTGCGCCCATCTGGCGTCAGTGTCGTCTGCGTCGCATAAAAATCAATGCCGTAATCAACCGTCTGGTTCTTTTCAAACGAAAATTTTTTTGCCGTTTTGTCATAATCGCCAATCAGACACAGCGTACCATTCCCGTTGTGGTACTCAAACCCCTCTGGCAACATATCCTGTGGGCTGCACAGCAGCACATACTTTCCATCAAGCAGGAAAAAATCCGGGCATTCCCACATTTTCCCAAAGCGTCCGTCATTCTCCACCAGAACACTTTCAAAGTTCCATGAAAATCCATCCGGGCTGCCAAACAACAGAATTGCGCCAAGCCCGTCAAGGTCAGACGCCTCCCCCTCCTGCGTGTGCCCTATCCCACATGCGCCGTTATCCTTGCACATGGTATCCTCCCCACATGCACGGTTTTTCCTCCGCGCACCGACAACACAATGGTAGCGTCCATCCTCCCCCTTCCAGATTTTCGGGTCCCGGAAATCATTCCGGCTTAAACCCTCTGGCAGAACTGACGCGTCAAGTACCGGATTTTTTTCATACTTCTTATAATCCAGCCCATCCCCCACGGCAATGCACTGTGTCTGCAGCTCCTCGCCGTGGTCGCCGCCTTCTTTGTGGACACCAGTATACATCAGAAGCTGTCTTCCATCGTCAAGCTCCAGCGCACTCCCGGAAAAACACCCCGCATCGTCATAAGCCTCATCCGGCGCCATCGCCGCCGGAAGGTACTCCCAATGCAGCAAATCCCTGCTCACTGCATGCCCCCAATGCATCGAATCCCATACCGTATCATAAGGATTGCTCTGGTAAAACAAATGGTACATCCCTTTGTAATAAGAAAAACCGTTCGGGTCGTTTGTCCAACCCACACAGGGCGAAAAATGGAATTTCGGACGGGATTCCTCCCCGATTTTCCCTTCCATCTCCTTTTCGTAAGCCCTCGCAAACAATAATTTCTGGTTAATCACCGTTCTCCCCCTTTCACACTGTACTGCCGCAGCGACGAAAACAGCACTGCATTGTTCTCCGCAAACAGCCGAACCGGCTTTCCACTTACTCCGTAAAGCCTTACGGTCAGCGCCGCCATCCCATCAATATAAAAAATACCGACCGAACCTTCCTGAATATAGGTGAAGGAATATTCTTTCCCTTCCTCAAGCGCAACCTCCATCTGTGCAATCAGTGTACTTCCCTCATGAAAGGAATGCTGCAGCTCATTCTCCGCCGGGCAAATAGAAATCAGCTTATACTTGTCATCCCTGCCATTATAATCAAAGCAGAGGCCGAAGGAACCCTCCCCCGAATAGCGGAACTCCCCCGTAATCAGAAAGCTTTCATAACAGGTAAACACCTCTTGATAGCAGTAGGGCGCACCCGCTTCAAGAAAAACATGCGTGCTGTCCGTCAGCAGCTCCCTCCGCACCAAAAACTGCTCTTTTACCGCATCAGCCGGAGCCAGATATAAATCACCATTTTCCTTCTGGCACACCTTCTGCACCACCAGGTTTCCCGCCCAGCCGGAAACATCCTGCGTAGAAGACACAGATTCCGAGCGTCTCGCCCAGCCGACCATATAGACATCCTCCCCGTCCTCCACATGCTTCGCCGCATAAAAAAGCTTACCCTCCAGGCGCTTTGCCCCGGAATAAGGACCATACCTCTCATCTGCGGACGCATACCAGAGTGTATCATCCTGCGCCGAATAGGTCAGATACCATCGATTCCCCATCCGGAAAGTATCACTGCACTCCAGATTCCAGAACTCACCCACCGGATTGCTGAAAATAATCCCGTCATAGGAAATATCCTGCAAATCGGCGCTCACCGTATATTTCAAAATCCTCGCCACATTGTCCTTGGATGCCGTCACGGTCAGGGTAATCTCCCCCGCGTCCGGGTCATAATAAGCCTGTGGATCCCGAAAATCATTCTTCTGGTTCAGCTCAGCGGGTGGCGTAATTTCCCAACCCGCAATTTTTTCAAAAGAAGTCAGGTTATCGCTTCTTGCAACCATGATTTTCTCTTTGAATTCCTCCGCCGAAGAACCACTGTGCCCAGTGTAAAAGAAATAATATTCCCCGTCCACCTTCACGACCGAACCGGTGCCAATCCACCCGTCCTGCCCGCCGCCACGCGACGCTTCAAGCACCGGCTCATCCTGCTCGGAATACGCCACAAAATCCGTCGTCGTTGCCAGATAAATGGAATGGTTGTAAGAATCGCCGCCGTCCTTTAAATAGTAAATATAATACACGCCATCCTCATAATATGGCATGGTATCGCCGACATACGGTTGGGCGGTTCCATCCATGCCCGGGAGGAAAAACATGCGGTACTCATACGCCGCCTCCTGGCTTCCGGGGGTGCGCAGCTTCGAAAAATCCCTGTCATTTTCCGGATAGCTGATTTCATCCTCCGTATCCACATCCCAGCCTGCATAAAGCGTCACTGCGCCGTTTACTTTATCCTTGCCAAAATCCCATTCCTTCGTCAGCCCAGCATCCTTGTACCACCCAAGAAAAACATAGCCATCCCGCACGGGTGTTTCCGGCTCTACTGCCTTTTTTCCGGAATTTACCGTCTGACTCGCATAGATTCCCGCCGCCTCATAATTCCCGTTAAAAGAAACCTCACACGGCTCCCCGCCCTGCCCGCAGCCGCTCAGGAAACAAGCCACGGACAAAAACAGGGTCAGAAAACAAAAATATTTTTTATATTTCATATCATCTCCACCGAAGTCCATTGATTTTTGCAAAAGTTCTTCCTCTTCTAATACACGCTCCTGCGGTAAATCGTCACATCCAAAATCTCAATTGTCACATCCGGAAGTTTCGCTGTGTCCTCCGAGCCAAACTGGAACAGCATCTCGAAATCCATATCCATAATGAATGTATCTGTTGTTGTAAAGCGGAAAGTCTGTTCCTGCGTTGTCAGCTCCATCCGCTCGGAAAGCCGCGGATCCCATCCGCCAAGCGGATTCAGGAAGAACCCACACGCCACCGGCTTATCCGCCTTCGCCGTAATTTCCACTGTATAATAACTGTCGGATTCCAGTGTCAGCGGATTTTTGGTATAGCCGCAAACCAGCTTGTTAAGCCAGTCGGTTGTGCCGCCCTGGTCAATGCGGTAAAACAGGCCGCCGCCCTGCGTCCAGATGGTTCCAACGCCCCGCTCGTTATCCTCGTCCGTCCCGTTAAAGGTGCTCCACGGATAATCCGGATTCGTCTCGTTGACGCTGCCACTGCCGTAGGCCATAAACGTATCCATCGTTTTGACTGTTTCCAGGTCGCCCTCGACTTTACCAAATACCACATCATCAATGACAATGCTGTTTGCACTCACCCCGTCCGAAGGATTACCAATCTGTAAGCGGATGACCGGGTCTGCTACGGCCTGCTCCGCCGTGAAGATGCCATTGATTTCTGTTTCCTCCCCCGCATTCACCGAAAAGCCATTAAAATGTACCCGGTTTCCATCGGCGAGGGAGGCGCTCTCCACAAGGCACTCGCCAGACTGTGCATTTGCCGCATTCACCTTAAAGCTGTAATAATATTTCTGTCCTGCCTCAACTGAGACACCAAAAAGCCCGATATCTGCCTTGATGCTCCATACGCCGCCCTCGGAGGGATAGGAATCAATCCTTGCTTTTGCCACGCCGTCCTCAAACACGGCATCCGCCGCCGCGCCGTCGCCCGCAGAAACCGTAAGACCTTCCCCCTGCGTAAAATCATTCGTGAAAACCAGATTTTTCGTCTCCGCACCGGAAATCTCATAAATTTCAATTTTATCAATGGTCACGGTAAAATCCTCCGGTGTCGTATCGGACGGATTCTCGGGATTTGGTGTAATTTTTCCGAGGTTTAACATAATCTCGGCGCTATCCCCGTCGTTTGCAGAAAAATTCAGTTCAAGCGGGGTAATTTCCTGACCGATGGCCAGGTTGAACGCACCGTTAAAAGTCGCCCATTCTTCCGCATTTTCATCCCGCGCAATCAAATGTGCATAAGTATTCTTCGTTGACTTCACCCAGATTTTTACCTTGTAATCCGCCGCCTTTAACGCCACGCCGGATTTAACCAGCTGGATATCACCGTCACCGCCTCCCGGCGATGTGATATCAAACACATATGCCCCCTGCTTCAGCTGCCCGCTTGCGGACACACCCTCTGCCACATTTGCTTTCCATCCCCTGTCCTCAATGGTATGTTCGGTGTTAAAATCAAATTTGCGGTAAACCACGTCCTCCCCCGTCTGCTTTGTCACCGTGAGTGTCGCATACGCTTGTGTTTGCGCACCGTCCGCATCGGTAACGGAATAGGTCAGCTCATAATCACCCGCCGTTTCCGGCACGGTCTTCCCATTTTTAAAGGTAAGGCTTGGCGTTGCGTCAATCACGATTTTGCCCGTGATATCCCCGTCCTCCGCATCCGAGGCAGCCACACCCTTTAGCGCGTCAAATTCGGAGCCTGCCTGCACTACCTGATCACCCACCCCGGTAATTTCCGGTGCGGTGTTCTCCTTGTCGGAGGAACATGCCGCAGCAGAAAAAATCATTGCAAAAGATAAGAGCATTGCAGAAATTCTTCTTGTCCTTTTCATAAAATAAATCCTCCTATTTAAAGTTCCGCCTCTGCCCTCCCTGACCCATACACGGCAGTGAATTTTTTTTCCGTTTCACTCCAAAAAAAATTCCACTGGGGTCTGTCCGGGCAGAGGCTGTTTTTAAAGTTCCGCCTCTGCCCTCCCTGACCCATACACGGCAGTGAAATTTTTTTTCCGTTTCACTCCAAAAAAATTCCACTGGGGTCTGTCCGGGCAGAGGCTGTTTTTCAATTGCTTAACCTGTCATACGCCGCCTGATAGACCTGCTGCACCGCCGGGAGGTTCACCTTGCCGTTGAGGTCATTTTGAAACGCTTCCCACTCAGAATCCGACACGCCGCCCTTTGTCAGCCACTTAATCAGGTTCGTGCGGATATAATCGTTGAGGTTCGTCTCATAATTGCTTAAGGTATTCAGCTCCTCCAAAGAGAACTGCAAATTCACACAAGGCTTTACCCCGTCCGGGACAAACGGCGTGGCATGGGCACTTAAGCGCTCCACGCGAAGCTTTGCCCGCGCCTCCATGTTAACCACATTGTTCCACGCATATTCCGAAAGATAGATAATCCCAAGCGGCGCATTCTGCAGGCGCACTTCATCCGCCGTCATATCGCCGGAAAGCTCTTTTTGCACCAACATACCGTTTGCGTCCTTCTCCTCCTCATAGACGATGCCAATCGGACCATAGTTAATCTGTGCGGAAATTTCCGGGTCGTAATATCGGTCAAAATAAGCAAGCAGCACCTCAACATTCGGGCAGTCGTTAAAAATAATCACCTCGCCCGTGCCCACCTCCGGATTGTTGGAAACGCAGATGGTCTGGTCGCCGTTTGGTCCGATGAGCGGATTGCATACAATATAATTTTCCGGGTTGGAAACGACCGTCTCGCTCTCCCACCAGTAGAACGCGCCGTAGATTTCAAGCCCCTTGCCGTTCGCGAGGAAATTGTCCTGGGACTGTTCAAAGGAAACCTTGTCAATCAGCCCCTTCGTCACCCAATCCGCAATGAAATTCGTCGCATCGCGGAATCGGTCATCCGCCACGGTATAGGTCACTTTGCCGTTGACAGTAACCCTGTGCTCAAGATTGTCATTCAGCCCGAACATACCGTAAAGGTCGCACTGGTTCCCCTGCCAGTTGTTATAGACAAAACTCAGCGGGCGCTCGTCGTTCGCATCGCCGTTCCCGTTCATGTCGTTTTCCTTAAAATACTGTAATACCGCCTCCATCTGGGCGGAAGTAAGTGTAAGCCCGTCTTTTATATCCGACTCCGAAATGCCGCTTACCGCGCCTGCCTCAACTGCCTTTTTTGCCCATGCCTGATTCAAAAACAGCAGGTTCGGATTCTGCAAAAGCCCCATTTCCTCGATGCGCGGGAGGGAATAAATTTTGCCATCCTCCACATTTTCCAGCTGATTTTTGATGTCCGGCCGCTCCTCAAGAATCTTTGCGAAATTCGGCATGTATTCCAGATAATCACTGATTGGAAGCAGAACCTTCCTCTTTGCGTATTTAATAATTTCGCCTGCTCCCATGCCCGCATGGTAGATAGCGTCCGGGCGGTTATCCGCATTTCCTAAAATCAGGTTTTTCTGCTGGGAATAAACGGATTCGGACACGTTTTCCCATGTCACATTGACATTCGTGCTCTCAAATAAATCCTGCATGATTTTCATATCATTGTAATCCAGCGCGGAAGCGTTTTTCGAGGAATAAATGTGAAAGGAAATTTCCTGCGCCCCCTTCTCATTTAAAATCGGCGCCAACGTATCCGTCCACTGGAAGCCGTACTCGGAAACTAACGCATCCACACCCGCGCTCTCCTTTTTCCCACTTTCCTTTCCGCATGCCGCAAGCGGGAGAATCAGCGCTGCCATTGCTAAAACAGAGATAAATTTTTTCATACCTGTATACCTCCAAATTTTATTTACTCTTTTAATGACCCAATCATAACACCCTGTGCAAAATATTTTTGCACAAACGGGAACAGCATCAGCACCGGAAGGCTCGATACAATGACCGAGGCATATTTTAACTGGTTCGCCAGACGGTACTGCTCTAAGATTGTCTCGCCACTGCCGCCGACCGTGCTCTCCGAAGCCACCAGAATTTCCTTTAAAACCAACTGCAGCGGATATTTGTTTTCGTCCTGCAAAAAAATCATCGCGTTGAAATACCCATTCCACTGCCCTACCGCATAGTACAGCGCCATAACCGCCATTATCGCCTTCGCGAGCGGTAGCACAATCATGCCGAAGGTGTAAAAATGCCCCGCGCCGTCAATCTTCGCCGCCTCAATCAGTCCGTCCGGAATGCTCGATTCAAAAAAGGTCTTTGTCATAAACAGATTCCAGACTGAAAGGATGGACGGAAGGATGATTGCCCAGATGGTATTGACCAGGTGCAGGCTGCTCATGACATTGTAAAACGGAATCAGCCCGCCCCCGAAAAACATCGGGATAATGAAATACACCATCCAAAGCTTTTTCCCCGGCAATGTCTTTCTGCTCAACGCCCAGCCCGCCGGGATGGTAACAATTAAGGAAAGCAGGACTGTAATCACCGTGTAGATAATGGTGTTCAGATACCCTCTCCACACATCCGTGCGCTCCATGATTTTTTCAAAACCCGTGAAGGTAAGCTGCGCGGGTGCCAGCACCACCTTTCCCGCCAGAACGGCATCCGGGTCGGAAATGGATGCGATTATGATAAAATACAGCGGGTAGAGCACAATCAGGGCGAGCAGCCCAAGGATAATGCCGTTAATCATGTAAAATACCCGGTCCCCTACCCTGCTCTTTTTCAGGCCTTTGCCGCCCTGCGGTTTTCTGCCGGCTTTTCCTTTTGTTGGTACTGGCACACCGGCCTTTTCGACCTTATTTCCCGCAAGTACCGGCGCACTGCCTTTTTCTGTATTTTTTGCGGCTGCTGCCAGCGCATTCTTTTGTATTGTCTGACTACCTGATACCATACCGCCACCTCCTTACCACAAAGAATTCTGTGAAAACTTCTTCGAGGTCTTATTCGCAATAATAAGAAGAATCACATTGATGACGGAGTTAAACAGACCAATCGCCGTCGCATATGCCTGGTCGGGAACGCCGGTCAGACCCCGCTTGTAAACGTATGTAGCAATCAGCTCACTGACTGCCAAGTTGCCGTCTGTCTGCATCAGCAGGGCTTTTTCGTAGCCCACTCCCATCAGCCCGCCGATTGACATGATTAACATTACGCTCACCATCGGCAGGATGGCAGGGAAATCAACATAGCGGATGCGCTGGAAACGGGAAGCCCCATCCATAATCGCCGCCTCGTGCTGCTGTGGGTCCACATTGGAGAGCGCCGCAATGTAAATCACCGCGCTCCACCCAAAATCCTGCCAGTTGCTTGAAAGAATGTAGAGCGGGCGGAATGCAGAGCTTTCCAGGAAATAGGAGTACCGCTCAAAGCCCAAATTGGCAGCCACATTGTTGACCAGACCGTAACGGCCAAAGAAAATCTGCAGCATACCAACTAAGACGACAAGGGAAATAAAATGTGGCGCGGTAAAAATGGTCTGGAGCCATTTTGCCCCCTTCCTTCCCTTTAAGGCATTCAGCATCAGGGCGACAAGAATCGGCAGCGGAAAACCGATGATAAATCCCATAATGCACAGGAGGAAGGTGTTCTTCATCAACGGCCAGAACTGGACATCCGTAAAAAATCTTGTAAAATTTTTCACCCCCACCCAAATCGTCGAGTCCGAAAAAATTTTGTCCCCCGGCATAAAATCCTGAAATGCAATCAGTATGCCGTAAATCGGCAGATAACTGAATAAAAATACAACAATTGCCGCCGGAAGAAGCATGACCAGGAACGGATAATTTTCTCGCAGGCGCTTTCGCCGTTCCTTTCCGCCCAGGCGGTTTTTCTGCCGTTTGACACTTCTTGCCCCAACACCATCCACAGGTGCCGCAAGCTTTGTTTTTGCCCTCATTTTCAACCTCCTCATTTTCTTATTTTGGGGGCGGTCCACGAAAATTAGTTGTAACCCCATCCGCCCCATTTTTACGCTTCCCCTCACGCTGCTGCCGCTCTTTTGGATACCGCTAATCCGCACAATATTTTTGCCAAAAGCACAAGCTTTTGTTGCGAGCGAATTCTGCAGTCCCAAATCGCAGCAGCCTTTTGGTTGATTCCTGCGCTTCGTTCTATGCCAAGTTTACCCCAGGCTGTGAATAGTGTCAATTTTTTGTAGATATTTTGCACAAAAATTGTGCATATGCACATTTCCGATTTTTCTCTTTGTGCATTTCATCGAAAAATAATTGACATACAAGATGGGGCATTGTATAATTGTCACAAGTTTGAAAACAGGAAACGTCCAGAAAGGCATTTCCTTCAAAAAGCTGCAAAGGGAGACTGCGCCATGAAGAAAAATGTGACAATTGAAGATATTGCCAATGCACTGAATATGTCCCGCAACACGGTCTCCAAGGCACTGAACGGCAAACATGTCCCACCAAAAACAAGGAATGCCGTAATCAATGCGGCAATCGAGATGGGCTATAAGGGTTACAAGCTTGCAGCATCCTCGGAAGGCTCGCTCGGGCAGAAGAGATTCTTAATTCTCTCCTCCAGACTGCTTATGAATATAAATTATTATATTTTTGTACTTCGCGGGATTGAGGAAGATTTAAGCAATTACGATATCGAGCTTGTCCAGTTCAGCATTACCAATCCGGCGTCCTTTTCCAAGCTCAAACACTACCTTTCCGACAGCAAAGTGGATGGCATTATTTGCATTGAATTTTTCGAGCCGGACTATATTGCACAGCTATTAGAACTCGGCCTTGCGATTGTTTTTCTAGATTTTCCCCTTTACAACTCGCCGTTAAAGGGGAAATACGATATTATCCTGCCGGAGAGTCAGGATATTGTCAAGAACTTCTGTATCCAGATGATACAGCAGGAAAATTGCCGCACTTTCGGCTTTGTCGGTGACTACCTGCACTGCCGCTCCTTCTATGAGCGTTTTACCGGGATGCGGGAGGCTTTGTTCCTCTCTGGCCTTCCCGTTGATTTGCAGTATTCTATCTTGGATGACGACTCCATGCCCTATGATTCCGAGATGCTCGCAAAAGCCATACGCACCTCTCCCGCTGTGCCGGACTGCTTTGTCGCGGCAAACGACAGCATTGCCATCAATCTGCTCACAGCGCTAAAAAGCCTGAAAATACGTGTTCCATCGAATGTAAGGGTAATCGGATTTGACAATGTTGCGGAATCAAAGCACACCACGCCGCCGCTTACTTCCGTCAATGTCAATAAAAACGCGCTCGGCAAAAAAATCATCAGCCTGCTACTTGACCGGGTAAACAACCCATCGCAGGCAAACCAGATTATCCATGTGGCTTCCAATATAGTGATACGGGATTCCACATAAAATCATCCGGCATAAATCATTCCACAAGAAAACACACAGCAAACAAGGAGGATATCCATGTCCACAGAAAATATTATCCATTTAAATCACCTGCAATTTGACAACACCCGGTTCTGGGCGTATTTTCTTTCCATAAATTATCCATGCGCCGTCTTGGAGGAATCCGACTGTTCCATGCCTGATTTTGTAGGGCAGGTTCTTCCGGTTGACACGCAGTGGATTGATTGCTTCACACAATATTATGACGGGGTTTTCGAAGAAAGCGACGGGTATCTGGAGCATCCCACCACGCTGCTTGCAGACCTTTCCCCAACCGAACATTTCAAAATAGAATTCCATCCGGGCGATACCATTTTCTACATCAACGATGAGGAAATCGGCTGTACCGGCCCGCATTGGGAATTATGGAAAATTCCTTACCAGAAAATAAAAGAAGTTTTGGTTCAAAATGATGGGGCAGTTTTATTCCAGCTGTTGCTGCCGATGGCGGCACTAGAGCCGGATGACACCAGCCACCTGAAACCAATTTTGGAAAAACAATTCTCCGAGCTTGGCTTTACCGAACCGGTTCTGGCACAGATGATTGACTGCCTGGTTTCGGGGCTTATAAAAACCGAGTAGGGGAATGTTTCCTCCACTACGCCGCGCAGGGCTCGCGCTGTAAAAGCAGCCGGATTCCATCCGCGCCCCTGCGCACAAACACCGCGGTGAAAGCAAAATCACCGTGGGTCACCGGAGGTTTCACTGCAAATCATAAAAATATTGCACCCCTGCCTCCGTCAGAACGGACTTTAATGCCGCGCCACAAAGCTCTTTTACCACCCCGCAGCAAAGCATCTGCTGCGCGCTGCCGCAGCCTGCGATTTTCCCATCCGCAAGCACGGCAATCCGGTCGGAGAGTTTAAATGCCAGGGGCAGGTCGTGCAGGACGAGAAGCAAGGTTTTCCCGTCCTTTGAAAGTTCCTTTACCATGCCTGCAAATTTTATCTGCTGCTCGATATCAAGGTAGGTGGTCGGCTCGTCCATAACAATCACGGGTGCCTGCTGTGCCAGCGCCATGGCGATATACACCTTCTGGCGCATACCGCCCGAAAGCTGTGCCATCGGCTTTTCCGAAAGCTCCAAAATCCCCATCCGCCCCATGGCTTCCTTTGCTATCGCGATATCCTGTGCGCGGTATTTCCTCGGATAGCTTAAATACGGGAAACGCCCGTGCAGCACCATGCGCCCGGCTGTGATGTCCGGAACCGCTTTCCCCTGGGGCAGATAAGCGATTTTTTTCGCAAGCCCCGCGCGCGAAAGCCCTTTTACCGAAGCGTTCCCCACCCGGATATCCCCGCCCGCAAGGGGTATCAATCCGAGGAGCGCTTTTAACAGCGTACTTTTCCCGCTGCCGTTTGCACCGATTAATGTTGTAATTTCCCCTGCCGGAAGCGAAAGGCTTATGCCGTGCAGAACCTCGCTTTTTCCATACCCGGCGAAAATGTTTTCTATTTCAACCATAGTGCTCCTATCAAGGCTGCCGTGCCCTTTCGCTTTCTAACACTGTGTCCTTTTTGGCATCACTCAAAATCCGGCAGCTCATCCCTTGTAATAATAACTTCGCTGTTGTAAACTTTTTCCATCACATCAAAAGACGTATATGCGTCGGAAAGCTCTGTTGTGCCGTCCACCACAATAAAATCCCAGGGGCGCTTTTTGCCTTCTCCGCCTCGAGCAAGCAATAAAAGTCTGTTTTTTCGATTCCCCCATATTCCAGCTTTTCAAATTCGTAACTGTCCGCATACTTTACTTCCCCGCCATCCACACACCCTTCCGGTGACGTTCCCATCGGTTCGTCCGCGTGGAATATCACTCTGAAAAAATTATATAAATGCGGCGTAACACTGCTATGGTCATGGCCCGTTTTGGACATCGTATGCCATATATGGTCGGTGCCGTTTCCATTCAGAATATCATGGTAGGAGGAAGGAAAGCTCCCCACAACACCATCGTTCTTTGCCGCGCTTACCATCAGGATATACGGCGGATTTTCCCCGAATACCATATCGCCCTCCTCCATCTGCCCCGGATGCATGGAGGAACCTGCCACCGGAACAAGCCCAGGCGCAGGGCATACCGCCCCGATGTACCCGAACAGCTCAGGATGGGAAAATCCGATGAAAAGGGATTCCCTGCCACCCATCGAAAAGCCTGTGATGGCAGTATTTTCCCTGCCTTTCGCAACGAAAAAATTATTTTCGACAAACGGCATCAAATCCGCCATCAGGTCATTTATAAAATTATCGTAATTCAGCGAATTCTGCAAATCCAGGCCGGTGCAGTAAGGCATATCCTTGCTGCAATAAATATATGGCAAAACCACAATCATTTCCTTTGCCAGACCGTCCGCACAAAGGTTGGAAAGCATTGTGCGGATACCGACAATCTCCCTTGCCATCCAGTCCTCGTTATCATAAAATCCATGGAGAATATACAGCACAGGATACTCTTTTTCCTCAGAATAACCATATGGCAAAAGGATATTTACAGGGGTATCCCTTTCCGCCGTCGTGGAATAATATGTATACTTTTGAAATTCAGGATATGACAAAGCATCCCTTTTTTCCGTGATTCCGCCAGGGTGCATTTCCTCAACAATATCCCTGTATTTTTCCATATACGATACCTTCTTGTCATCATTTTCCAATACAGCTGCGGTCGGCGTAACACCCGTCGGCGTGGCATCCTCCGGGGTGTCGGCTCCTGACGGGGTAGCTTGTGGGGTAATACTTTCCGGCACGGTACTTTCCGGTGTGGGTGCCTCTGACGGGGCTGCCTGTGGGGTAATGCTCCCCTGTACGGTCGGGACAGAACCTTCCGGCTCCCCTGTTGATGTCCCGGATTCTTTCGGTTTATCCGAGGAACACGAAGCTGTTGAAATTAACATTGCTGCACAGCAAATTGCTGCCATTTTCCTATACTGATTCATATTTACTGCTCCCTTCGCATAATATCAGCTTTTATTATACTTGCAGCCACAAAAGAAGAGCAATATATTATCCTGCTAAATCATTGATGAATCCTGCTTTTACCGCACCCATAACACAAATCCCCCCGAAAAGCGCCCGCGCTTGTAAAACTTTTTATTTGCAATCAGAACAATGCCTATGATATAATATTTCCATAACAACAATCCAAAATGTGGGGAGATATCATGAACATAAACAATGTCGGCTACAACCATTGCCCGCATTTTATGAGGCAGTTCAAATCGCGCATGGATATGACCCCGACACAATATCGCGAGTCCGCAAAAAAATAAAAACTACTCTTAAAAACCTCATCCTTCTTCCATTTCCTTCCCATCCCTGCGCTTTATCAGCATCCCCAAAAACACTGGTCCGCCAATCACCGCCATCAAAATCCCGACCGGAACCTCATACGGCGCAAACACCAAACGCGAAACGGTATCGCACAGCGTGACAAAGCCCGCCCCAAAAATCGCACATAGCGGCAGGAGTTTCCCGCTCCCATTTCCGGCGAACCTGCGGATAAAATGCGGTACAAGCAGCCCGACAAAACCAAGCAGCCCCGCAAAGCTTACCGCCGCACCGGAGAGCAAGGCTGCAAGCGCGAGAAAGACCATCCGGTATTTCCCAACAGGCATCCCAACACCCAACGCCGTTTCATCCCCAAGCGCCACTACATCCAATTCATTACAAAATGTAAACAGCACACACAGCGCAATGAAAATCAGCCCTGCCGCCGGAAGCAGTCTCGGATAGGAAACCGCGGAAAAACCGCCCACGCGGAAATCCATACTCAGCGCCCCGACATCTGTATCCAGAACCGTCACGGATTCCGCGATGGCATTCCAGATGGCATTTAACGTCACCCCACCTAGAATTATCGTTGTTTTGGAAGCATTTGTCCGGTAGGAAAAAAGGAAAATAACCAGGACGGTAAGAAAGCTTCCCGAAAATGCCGCGCCAGAAACGGCTATGCCAGAAAGCTTTCCCGCCGCAAGGCAGAGCGTAACACCAAGCCCCGCCCCGGCATTGACACCGATAATCCCCGGCGAGGCAAGCCGGTTGCCAAGCACATTTTGCAGCACCGCCCCGGATACCGCCAATGCCGCCCCGGAGAAAAGTGCGGCAAGCGTGCGCGGAAGCCTTGCGTACAGCAGGATGCTTTTTGCAACACGGTCGCCGCTGCCAAAAAACAGGCGGATTAGCTGCACCGGGGAAAAGTGGATGTTCCCAAGGCAGAGGCTTGCGAGTACAACCAAAAGACAGGCAAGAAGCCCGCCGCTGAATATCAGGCGTTTCTTCCACTTTCTCCCTTGCATACGCCACCTCCTTGCGCTCTCTTTTCTTGCATACCGCTTCTGCCAACTTTTTTAGTCCGCATATAAAATATCCGCCAGCTTTTCATACGCCTTGGCCCAACGGGCATTCGGCTTTAGATTATATAAATGTTTGTCCAGATAATACACTTCCCCATTTTTTACGGCATCCAGTTCCTTCCATAGCGGATTTTCCTCAAACATCTCCTCAATGCCCTCTCTTGCCGCCTCCAAGTCATCCCCGACCGGGAGTATCAGTATTTTGTCCGGATTCTGCAGCACAATGCTTTCTATGCTTAAGTTCTCCAAAAGGCTGTCGTCCGTGTCCGCGATGTTCGTGCATCCAAAGGCGCAGAGCATCTCGCCCAGCACATTGCCGTCATTGCCCTTCGCACGTATACTCGCGGCGGAAGCGCGCATAAAGAGCACGCGCGGGGCTGTTTTCCCTGCACATTGCGCAAGCACCGCATCAATTTTTTCTCTGAGCCCTGCGCCGTACTGTTCATAACACTCATCCTGCCCCGTAATATCGGTACAGATTTTTAGCACACGCAGATAATCCCCAAAACTCGCCACATCAAAATATGCCACGGTAATCCCCGCGCCCTCAAGCGCCTGCTGCCACTCCAAATGCTGCGTCGTATTCGTGCTCGCAAGCACGAAATCCGGCTCAGAGGACAGCAGCAGCTCAAGGCTTAAGCCTTTTGTCCCGCCTAAATTTACGGTATCCTGCGTCAGCGTCAGGCCGAAATCCTCAAACGCATCGTCCGGCGCGGCAACGAGCTGCCCGCCCGCGAGCACCCACATATCCGCGTAACTCCCAAGGAGTGCCGCCACGCGCTCATGGGAGGAAACCGTGACCTCCCTTTCCAGGTCATCGGTAAACGTATAGGAGGCGCGGGCATCCCCCTGCTCTTTGTCCGTCCGATCTAAGTTTCCAGGCGCGCCATCCGCTGTGTTGCCATCTGCGGACGGATTCTTCTCTTTCCCGCAGGCGGCAAGGGCGCCAAACAGCAAAAACACCGCCAAAAACCGCATCCATTTCTTTTTTCTTTCCATTCTCTTTTCCTTCATTTCTTTTTCCATTCCCAGGCAGGCGAAATTATCCGCCTGCCTGCCCTGTCTTAGTTCTTTAACAGGTCGCCCCGCCCTTTACTTTCTTCTCTAACACGGCGGATTTATCAATTGTTCCGGTCAGCAATTTCTCCTGTACGTACTCAAACCCAAGGCGGTTTACCGTGTCCGCAAAACGCTCGCCCGTAATCCCCTCATCGCGGAAGAACAAAATCGCGCGCTCCACGGTATCCAATACCTCCTCTTCGCTTGTAAAGAGCTTATCAAGCGGGCGGCCGTTTGCAATCTTCTTGCCCCACCTTCCGCCGATGTAAATCCTGCAGCCCTCCATATATTCCTCAGTAACGCCAAACGGACATTTCGCCTTACAGCGCCCGCAGCCGTTGCAGGTGTCCGCATCCAGACGCAAAACGCCATCCTCCACTTTCGCCACCTTCATCGGGCAGGACAGCTCCACCTGGCATTTTTTGCAGCCGCGGCATTTGGAATAATCAAACAGCGGCACGCGCTGCCCGATAATGCCAAGGTCATTCAAATCCGGCTTTACACAGTTGTTCGGGCATCCCCCGACCGCAATCTTGAACTTGTGCGGCAATGTCACATCATGGTAGCCCTTGTAAAAGCGCTCATGGATTTTCTCACTCAGGTCAAAGGTATCAATCAGCCCGTACTGGCAGGTCGTTCCCTTACAGGAGACAACCGGGCGCACGCGCGAGCCCGTACCGCCGGTTTCAAGATTGTTCTGCGCCAGAAATGCGATTAATGGGTCAATGTTCTCGTATGGCACGCCCTGGATTTCCAATGTCAGGCGGGTGGTCATCGTAAGCTCCCCGTTCCCGAACCGCTCTGATGCCTCCGCAATCGTGCGCTGCTCCTCGTTTGTAATTTTCCCGTTTCTCGTAATCACGCGCACGTTGAACACATTGCCGTAACGCTTATCCAACAGGCAGCCAAGACCTTTCACACGCTTGATTTCCTCCGCGGACAGCTTTCCACCCACCGGCACGGCTCTCTTAATTACATTAAACGTCGCGCCGCCTTCCAGAACGCGGGTGTTCGTAAAACCGAGGGCTTTTAATTTATTCTGCGCCAGATAGCCCCGCTTGCCCTTCGCGCAGACAAGCAAAAGCTTCTCCTCCTTCTCATGCTTTGCGGCAAATGCCTCCGGCTTCGTCAAATCAAGCCACTCTGCGCCAGGCAGCGACGGGGCAGGCTGCGCGTCCACCAGACGGTACTCCTTCGCCGCGCCCGCCGCATACTCGGCAGGGGTAAAGGAATCAAAACGCCCGCTCAGCTTATTCAGCAAAATGCCACATGCCGCTGCAAACGGATGGATGGCGGTCGAAAACGGCGGCGCATACGCAAAGTCCATCGCAATAAAATCATCCACCTTGCCGCCAAGGGAAATGCCCGTGACAGCAATGTCCGCCATCTTGTCCACCGCACCGCCCCCGATGACCTGCATCCCCAAAAGCTGGTGGGTATCCGCGTCGGCAACCAGCTTCGTGATAAAGATATCCGAATCCGGATAATAATGTGCCTTATCGTCCGCAATGCATAAAACCGAAACAGCAGAATACCCTGCCGCCTTCGCCTGCTCCTCAGTCAAACCCGTCCTCGCCGCATGAAGCCCGTCAAAAAGCTTTACCACACCCGTACCAAGACAGCCCGGATAAGGCATCTGCCCGCCGCTTAAATTCAGCGCCAGCGCCCTGCCCGCAATATTTGCGGTGGAACCCATCGCCGACCACTGTCCTTTCCCGGTAATGCGGTTTTTCACAAGGGCGCAGTCGCCCACCGCATAGATATCGGTAAGATTCGTCCTCTGGCATTCATCGGTAATAATGCAGCCCCGCTCCATCGCAAGCCCCGTGCCTTCAAGGAATTTCGTGGCGGGACGGATTCCCGCGGCGAGAATCACCATTTCCGCAGGCAGGCTGCCCGCGCTGCTTTGCACGCCAGCCACCTTTCCCATATCGGTGCGCGCTTCCCCCTGCACCGACGGGCTTTGCGGCAGCCCCGCGCCACCCGCTTGCTTTGCGGCAGCAGCGCCGATAATTTCCACAAGCGCCGTCCCGGTCAGGATGCGCATTCCCTTTGCCTGCAGCTGCCGCCGGACATAATCCGCCATCTCCGCATCAAAAATATTCGTCATCAGTTGGGGAGCCATGTCCATCACCGTGACCGAAATCCCCCTTGCCATCAGATTTTCTGCCACCTCAAGCCCAATAAAGCCACCGCCGACCACCACGGCACGCTTTACGTTCTGCGCATCGGCATATTCCCTCACAGCAATTGCATCCTGCGGCGTGCGCACGGTAAACACACCGGAAAGCCCCGCTCCCGGCACCGGCGGTACCACACTCTGTGCGCCCACGGCAATCACCAGTTTGTCGTAGCCAACCATTTCCGGCTCACTCTGCATATCCCCATCCCTCTTGACAGAAACCGTCTTTTTTTCCGGATGGACTGCCACAACCTCACTTTGCGTATGTACCGCAGTACCCGTCAGACCCATGAATTTCTCCGGGGTGTTTACAATCAGCTCACTCTCCGTCTCAATGGCGCCGCCAATGTAGTACGGCAGCCCGCACCCCGCGTAGGAAATATCCTTCCCCTTTGTGTAAATGACAATTTCATCCTGCGGATTTTCCCGCTTCAGCTTTGCTGCTACCTTCGTTCCGGCGGCAACGCCGCCGATGATAACAATCTTCATATAAAATACCTCCGTTCCTGTGGAAACCCCAAAATTTTTACAGCAGCCACCTATATTTTATCCGAATCTGGCAGCGCTGTCAACGGATTCGGCGGCTTCCTTGTTCTGCAATACGCCCATTTTCAAAATACAAGATCCGGCTGCTGAAACGGACACCGGATAGACGGTGCATGATAAACACGCAGGACTTCTCCCCTGCAAGCCCATTAATCTGTTGGTAAAGCTCCATTTCGGCAATGGGGTTCAGCGTTGCCGTCACCTGCTGCCTGCATTTTTTAAGGGGATTATCCAGATATCCACACCGTCCAGAAATATCCTGCTCAAGCAAAAATTCCTGCAACCCGTAGAAACGGACTTCCTTGGCAAATCCAAAATCTATCATAACATTTGTAACATACTGGTTCTTGTTTCGATAAGGGGTAGTCTTTACACGTTCTTCATAATTTGCGCGTTTTTCCCTGTTCCCCCAAAACACAGGAAAAACCAAAGCAGCCGTGATAAGAAGTGCCGGTACAATGCCAAGCCACAGCAGGAAGGCTGCAAGCACTGCCACCTTTGCCGAGCCAAAACAAGGTTTGACGCTTCATTTTTTCCGAAATGTCATATCGGCAAACTATTTCTTACACAAAGTGTCCCCCAACCCTCGTATGTCAAGCCTATGTTGCATAATTTTTCGTCCTAAAATCATACAAAACTGCATAAATTCACAGGGATAATGGAATGCTAATGTCAAGCAAACCGGACTTATGATAAGTTAATGCCGATTTCCCCAAACTTCCATTCAATCTCCACCCGCTTTCCCCGGTACACGGTCACCCGCTCAATAAAAACATCCACCGCTTCTTGGGTCAACTGCCCCATTCCCAAAAATCTTATAATCTGTTCCATATCCATCTTCGGACATTGATATTCTTCCTCGGTTTGGTCATATTCTTCCTCAATCCCCTTCATTTTACAGGACAATTCCCGTATTAGCAACCCTTTTTTTCCCGATTCCTTTTGGTACTCCACCGCATCGATTTCCCCTAACGCATAGTGCTCATAAAGGGCATCTTTTTCCTTTTGCAGCCTATGGCATTCCTCCCTGCACACCCGCTTTTCTTCTTCCAGTCTGTCCAATTTTTCCTTTTGAAACTTTTCCAAGCTTTCCCTCTGCCTTATCCATTCCCCTTGCCACATCAGTTCCCGATACATCTCATTTAACACAATTTCTTCCAAAATACCCGCATTAAAATAAGTACAACATTCCGGTATCTGCAGCAGTGCATGTTTCCGGCACCAAAAATGCCTTGGCATCTTCCCTTTTCCTTGTGGCTTGTAGTTTATTGCATACCCGCATCCCCCACAATAGATCTTCCCTGTTAATGGATGCTTGTCATGCTTTCTTTTCGTAGACTGTTCCGGACGGAATGCAGATACACGCTCAAATACTTCTGGCGTTACCAACGCCTCATGATGGTTCTGGTGGACTTTCCAATCCTCCCTCGGCATCAAAACCCCCGCCTTGCTCCCTACGAATTTGCGCACAGTTTTTCCATAAGCCATCTCCCCCAGATAAAAACGGTTATTGAGGATACTTCTGACCATCTCGTGGCTCCAAGCATAGTGTACTTTTCTTGCTTCCCTCTGCGGATAGCGCATCTGACTGGAAGTTTTAATCCCTTCCTCATGGAGCTTCTTTGCAATCTGCGTACTGCTCATCCCTTCCTCTGCCATGGCAAAAATACGCCGGACAATCTCTGCCTCGCTTTCCTTTACAACTACCGTATTTTTCTCTGTTTTACTCTTTTCATAACCAAAAGGAACCTGCCCGAAGACATACTCCCCGCTTTCACATTTACTCTTAACCGCAGATTTGACTTTCCCGGACATATCCTTGCTGTACAAATCATAAAGCAATGTCCGGAATGCCGTGTCAATCTCAATGGTGCTGCCCCCATGCCCCCTGCTGTCATAATGGTCATTCAGCGCGATAAAACGGACTCCCGTAAACGGGAAAATCTGGTTCAGGTAAGTTCCTAACTCAATATAATCCCTGGAAAAACGCGACAAGTCCTTTACAAGAATACAGCCAATCTTCCCCTGTTTTACTTCCTTTAACAGTTCCTGCATCCCCGGGCGCTCCATACTGGTGCCCGAAAAACCATCGTCGCAAAACTCCACTGTTTCCTGCGCTGCCAGCTCCGCTTCTTTGCTTATGTATTCCATAAGCATTTTCCTCTGGCTTGAAATGCTGTTGCTTTCCTCCTGCATGTGCCCGTTCCCCGCTCTGGCAGCATCATCTTCCATGGACAGTCTCAGATATATGGCATTTTTCTGCTTCCCCCTCATTCTTCCACCATCCCTTCCATCCAGACATCTGCATAGGTAAACAGCACTTCCACCCGTTTGGCAGGATAAACATAAATTTTTTCTATCAGCGTTTCAACCAGTTCTTTCGTAAGCGCTGTTCCTTTTTTCAACCTGTTCAGGGCGCGGATTGCCTTCAGGTACGTTTCCCCGTCCCGCACCATGTCTTTTTCCATCTGTAAAAACTGTTGTTCCTGCTTATCCAATTCCTGTTTTTTACTTTCATTTTGCATTTTGTAAGCAACATAATCCTTTTGGGAAAGCTTTCCCATACGGTATTCCTCATATTTCCTGCTTTCCCCGCTCTCTAATCTTTCCCTCCTCCTTCTGACCGATAAAAGCTTTTGTTGCAGCTTCTTCCTATTCTGCCAAATAAGTGTCTGCCCTTTTTCCACATACGCTTTCTGTTTCTTTAAGGATACTGCCAGTTCTGTTTTAAAAAGAACAAAAAGAATATTGGTCAGTTCCCTCTTTGAAATACGGTTGGAAGAAGGACAGCAATCCACTTTGTTTGTGCCCCCGTTGAGGCAGAAATAACCATCCACTCTTTTTTTACTTCCATCCATGTATTCCTTTACATAACTGTTCCTTGTCATCTTCCGCCCACATACGCCGCAGAACAGAACTTTATCAAAAATATTCTCCTCGATCGGAAGCCCAAGGCTAGGGTGTGAGCGGCTTTCTACGCGTTTCTGCTGCTTCTGCTGTATCTGCACCACCTGCTTATAAGTTTCCTCATCCACCAACGCTTCATGTGCTTGTTTCTTTACCGTCCATTCATTTTCCCCTTTATGAATTCGGTTCTTTTCGTCCCTTGCCGTAATACTGGTTCTTCCCTGCACTAAGGTTCCCTGATAAGTTTCGCTCTTTAAAATGCGTTTTACGGCACTTTTATCCCATCCATTATAAGTTACATCAGGTGGGCAGTAGACCTCCCCATTCTTTTTATATACGGCCGGCGGATTCAGTCTTCTGTGGTTCAGTTCGTTCACCACTGCGGCATAACTTTCTGTCTCAATGAATTTACGGTAAATATAACGAACAATCTCGGCCGTATTTTCATCTGGCATAAGGTAGCGCATCTTCCCTTCCCATACCGCCACATAACCATAGGGTGGCGGTCCTCCCACATAAGCACCCTCCTGCCTGCGCTGTGCCAGGGACAGGCGTGCTTTCATGGAGATATCTTTTGCATACATATCATTCACCAGGTTCTTGATTTCCGATGCCATCTGCCTTGTATCATTCCCGTCCACCCCAGTGTCATACCCATCCACCACTGCCACAAAACGCACACCCAAAAACGGAAATATCTTCTCTATGTAATTCCCGGCTTCCAGGTAATTCCGCCCGAAGCGGGACAGGTCTTTGACAATCACACAGTTGATGTTCCCCAACCTCACATCCTGCATCAGTCGCCCAAATGCTTCCCGTTTAAAATTGCTCCCGGTTTTTCCAAGGTCGATGTAACATTCGATTACCTCTATTTTATCCGGATGGTTCTGGTTCCAATCCGCCACAAATTTCTTTGCAATCTCCACCTGGGTTTCCACGGACTCATTCTTTTTTTCATCCTGGTCAGAGGAGAGACGTGCATAGATACCTGCCTTATAATATCTATTTTCCCTTGGTCGTTGACTGACAGATGATGTTAGTAATTCCGGTTTCCCATGGTTTCGTTTCGATGTCCTTCCCATATTTATGCATCCCTCCCCTCCGCATTATCCTGCCTGCTGCCTTCGGTAAAGTTTAGCATAATCTGGTATTCATCCTGAAAATAAAAGTCAATCTTGATTCTTTTCTCCTCATATACATGGATGCGCTTCACCAAACGAACCAACGTATGCCGGTCTATTTTCCCCAGTCTCAGCGTATCCCTGAATTCGGTAAGCGTTCTTGCACAGCTCACCCCAGACTGGAACATTTTCCGGATCAGGTTTTCCTGCATTTCCTGTGCCTGCCCCAACTGTTCTGCCTTCCGCAAAAACTCCCCACGAAGACGTTCAAACTCCTCTTTTGTGACAATCCCTTTTTGCAAATCCTCATGCAGGCCTTCACAAAGTCTAAGGTATTTCTCCTGCTCGCCCCTTAAGCGCACCATTTCTTTCTGGCATCCGATTACAGCCTCCAGGTTTGCCTCCTGATTCCTGGATTTCAAAAAAAGTTTTTCCTGCCGAAAAAGGGAATTGACATAGCTGCATACTGCTGTTTCTACAAGCTCTGTCAATCTGCTTTCCTCAATGCTGTGGCGGCTGCATCCTTCCCCGCGGTTTTTCGTGGAACAGATATAATATATTTTACAGGAATCCTTATAACGGCTTGTGCGGCGCACCATCTGTTCCCCACAATCCCCGCAGAACAAAAGCCCCATAAACGGGCTGACCTCGCCATTTTCCGGGCTGATACGTCCGTCTGCCCGAAGCAGGTTCTGTACAATTTCAAAATCACCAGATGAAATAATCGGCTCATGGGTATTCTCCACCCGAACCCATTCTTCCCTCGGTTTTTCCAGATTCTTTTTTATTTTATAATTGACCTTTTCCGTTTTTCCCTGCAGAAGATGCCCCAGATAAACTTCATTCGTCAATATCCGTTTCACGGCAGTACTGCTCCATTTTGCTTCGCCTTCCCCACAAAATCCCCCATGGTAATTCAACCCAAGGAACTTTTTGTACTCCCTCGGCGAAAGGATATGCATGGCATTCAGTTTTTCTGCTATGGCTGCCATCGCCATCCCGGAAATCTTCCAATCAAAAATCCTGCGGACAATTTCCGCTGCATAATCATCAATGGTCAGCCTGTTCTTATCCTCTGCACTCTTGCGATATCCATATACCGAAAATGCGGCAAGATACTCCCCTGCCTTGCGCTTGACTGCCAACTGGCTCTTTACCTTCGTGGAGATATCCCTGCAATAAGAATCGTTGATAAAGTTTTTTACCGGAAGGACAATGCCGCTCTCCCCTGCATCCGCGCATAAACTGTCAAAATGGTCAGTAAGTGCAATAAAGCGCACACCAAGAACCGGGAAGATTTTCTGGATATACCTCCCGGACTCAATATAGTCACGCCCAAAACGGGATAAGTCTTTTACAATAATGCAGTTCACCCTGCCCGCTTCTACGTCATCCATCATTCTTTTAAATTCTGGCCGTTGGAAATTGCTGCCTGAGAATCCGTCGTCCACATAGATATCATATAATTCAATATCCGGCTGTTTTTGGATATAGGCTCTGATTAACTCCCTCTGGCTCCCGATGCTGTTGCTTTCAGACTTTACGTCTGCCGCGCTGGCTCCCCTGGTCGCATTGTCATCCCTTGAAAGGCGCAGGTACATCGCTGCCAGAAAATGTTTATGATTTTTAAGATTTTCCTTCATATTATCACTCCTGCTTCTGGTTATTTCAGTCATGATCAACCAAAAATCAGGAGTTCCATTGATTCGTCCGACTTTAGATTAACATAACTTTCTGATTCTTTCAAGAGGAAATTTCATTTTTTCTGTCATTTTTATTTTTAGCTTCCATGCTGCGACTGTTTTTCAGGAGCAGCTTATGGCTTAAGTCTTGGCGCAGCACAAAACTTCTAGTTTGAAAATCTCAATTTTAAAACTTCACCTGTTTAAATATGGACTTCTGCCAACCGTTTCAGATACTCCTCCATCTTGTCATCAATCGTAGCCCCTTCCTTCTGGAATTTTACTTTCACAACGTAATCACCAATCCGGTTCACATACAGATTATTTGTCTGCTTTGCAAAAGAAGCCAGTTTCTTCTCGACTGGCTGTCTTGTATCAATTTTAATATCCCGAAGATCGGTTAATGTATTAATGTCCACTGTCCGGACATCCACGGATGCCATGGCATCCAATTCTTCCCTTGTCAGACCAAACATTTTATTTCCCCTTTTTTCGTACAGTCTGTTTTATTCTATTCGCCAAACAGATTGTCCTATGACAACCCTGTTCTTCCCTTCGTGTTCCCATTCCATTTGTTTTTCGGGGCGGATTTTCACCGCCCCGATGCATCCCTCAATCTTCCAAACTTCCAAAATAATCCTCATCCTTATGTTTCCGGATAAACCTCCCCACATCCTCTATCCGCTCTGTCACTGGCATATCTGGCAGGGCGGACAAAATCTCCTTCCGGTAACGCACCGCTGCCCGGCTGTCCAAAATAGAAAACACACAGGTATCCTCCTCCCGCCGTATCCCCCGCCCGACCCACTGCCGCAGCTTCACCAACATGCTCGGCACAATCGTTTCGGACAGGTAGCTATAAAAATCATCATGCAGGGATTTCTCATACTCTGATACCGGGTCGGGCGTTGGGAATGGCAATTTCACAATTATCACGGAGGAAAGGATATCCCCGGCAAGGTCAATCCCTTCCCCGGCGCTGTCGCTTGCCAACAGCACGCCATTCCCACTTGCCCGGAATGCCCTTATAACCTCCAACCGCCCTTTCCCCATCAAAAAAAGCGGGTAGGTGGTGATACGCTTTAAAAGTTCCTGGTAAACCACACCCATCATCCGGTAAGACGTAAACAACACCAAGGTATGCCCATGTGTCTGGCAGAGCAACCCTTCCAACTTTTCAAGAACCGCACGGATATATCCCCTGTTTCTTACTTCCGGGAACGGCATATCCTCCGGCAGGTATAACAGGGCATGATTCCGGTAATCAAACGGCGATGCCTTGCTCGTTGTCACAATCCGGTGCTGCCCCAAAAAGTCAATTCCCGTCTGGCGCATGATATGGGAAAAGTCGCCACCCACGGATAACGTTGCCGAAGTCAGTATATACGGGGTTTCCCTGTTCCATATATCCTCATAAAGCAGAAAGTCAAGCTGTTTTGGCAGGGAGCAAACCTGGCAGCCCGCAGCACCCATATTTTCCAACCAGTAAATTGACTGCCCCACAGGAAGCAGTGCAATGAGCTTTTCCTGAATCTTATGGATTCTGCCAAAAAAACGCCGGAACACTGCCCCCTGCGCCTTTTCCACTTTGCCGGAAAGCTGCCGGAATGCTAATCCCTGCTGATCCGCGGCATAAAAAAACGCGGACAGGTCTTTTAAAACTTCCGTCAGCGTTTCTAAAGTAAGAAAGCATTTTCTCGAAAATAGAATCCCCGTGCAGGAATGCTCATACCCCCTCCCGGCAGCATCCTGTACGGTTTCAAAGAACAGCATGTTGAGCCGCAGCATATCTTCGCACATCCGGAAAACCCTTTCCCGTTCCGGATGCCTGCCCACCACACGGCGGATGCCTGCCGCTAACCGTTCCAGTTCCATGTTTCCAAACCCAACCCCATACATCTGGCGCGCGGCATCCAAAAGCTTATGCGCCTCATCAAATATCAGTACCCGGTGTTCCGGGAGCAGACGTTTTCGCCCACCTTTCTGACTAAGGATATCCGCCAGTACCAGGTTATGGTTTGCAATCTGGAAATCAATCTTGTTCCGTCCTGCTTCTTTCAGGAAACTGCGGTAACGGCACACACTGGCAAAACCACAGGTCGGCTGACACCGTTCCACCCGGATACAGCCCTTCACATAATCCGTCAGCGGAAGCCCGTCCAGGTCAATCGGGCATCCCCCGGTAAATAGCATGGTAAGAATCTCAATGAGTTCCTGCTCTTCTGGTCTGTTATTGTGCCGGAGGGATGCAAGGTAAGTCTTTACACGGCTGTCGCAGGCATAGTGGCTCTTGCCTTTTCGAACCGCAAACGTAAGCGGTGCGTCAATAATCCGGTGCTGCAGCAGGATACTGGAAATCTGCGGTATGTACTCCTCCGTCAATGCTTTTTGCAGGGCAATCGTGGAAGTTGAGATTACAATAGGCTGCTTGTCCGCGTGAAAAAGACGGTAAATGACAGCCGCCAAAAGGTAAGCATGGGTTTTGCCCGTTCCAACCTCCGCCTCACACAATGCTACCTTTGCTTTTTCCATCGAGTCCAACATGGCAAGGGAGAGGGAAAGTTGATTCTCCCGCAACAGGAAACCGTGCAGTGGTAAAATATCATAGAAAATATGTGCAAGAAAGTTGCTCGCCCTTGTATGCCTGTCCGGTATTGGCTGCATTGGCAGCGCCTCTTTTGCTTTCCGCATCTTTTCCATTGCCCTTTGATAGCCGCTCTCTGGCAAAGGTATTGTCCTGGTGAATAGTTTCTTCGCTTCTAATGTGTTCAAATCCACCATGCGGTAGCTGTATGCTTTCCCAGTAAAATATTCCAACAGCACACAGGCTTGTGTGGTAAGTACCACCTTTTCCTCCGGCCGGAACAACCCGGCTTCGTAAATCCTGTTTTTCACATCTGCCATACAGGTTTCATAATCATCCAAAATTTCAGCCTCCTTTGTTGCCTATCGGAGTGATACAAAAATGCGGCAGAACAGGGGCAGTAATTTATACAAAGAAATAAAAGAATCTCTGAACTTCTGAATTCTGCATTTCCAAAAGTCTATTTGTGAAGATAGTCAAAAATTCATTTCTTAGTTAGTGGACATATTTGACTATTCCAAAAGCCTGTTTCTACTATAAAAAGTGAATCTGATATGCTCTATAGACAATCCGCCTCTGCCGCATGGCTTCTATCGCTCCGATAGAAATATGGGTAGAGTTTCACGAGAATGTTGCATAAAAAGCTGCCCCAACAGGATATTCTGGATTATTTTCATATTTTATCGATTCCTATATCTGTCTGGCAAAGCCCCATTATGTGACACTCCCGGAAAACCCAAACCCATCTGGAAGGACACTGTAACAGTATCCTCCCATGTTGTTATGTTCAAAGGTGTGGCAGACGTTCCGTCGGTTTACGCAGGCAGGGCAAAAACCCACCTCCCGGACACCATAAAAGCCGCCCCCTATTCTTTCTCAAATAGGGGTGATGCATTCTCCCATCTTTCAGGGCTGCTCTTTGAAAGCAGAAGTACCATGATACATAACAGGGTTCGTCGCAATCCGCCCCACCACGGGGCGTAACTGCCGCAGACGTTATCGCTCGGAGTATACTGCAAAACTGCCGTACCAACACAGACAATCACGATATCGCTGAAATGATTTTTTGCTGTCCAATATGTATTGTTCCTGTTGGATAGGGCAGTCCGCTGTATACCGTCTTGGCGCGTCCCGGCGCGTCGCTCTCGGTTTCCCGTCCTGTTACAAATGTATCCACCACACCTGTATGAAGTTGTCAATGTGCGCTTGAAAGGAGTTTTGAAATATATCCCTTCACTTAAATGCCAAAAAAGTGAGAGGGTGACGAGTCATCATTGAAAAAAATTTTAAAAAATTTTCTTCAGTTTCTTTTCCGCCCACATCAGACTGTCCCAAACTGCTCTTTGATGTACCTTTTCCATCTCAGCAATCTGCCTTATGGACAGACCATGAAAAAAGTGCAGCAAAAATCTTCTTTGCTGCACCGTTGTCAGCAGCCCGCTATGTAAGAGCTTATGGGCAGCCTGCAAAGATTTTTCACTCTGCTCCCGCCGTTCCATTTGTTCTACATCGAATTCTGGTGTAATCACAAGTTCTGTTTCTGGCACCAAATCAATGCTTATATTTTTCCTGCATGTCCGATGTTCCAAGACTACCTGTTCATGGTATATCTCATCGGATAAGGCTTTCAGTTCTGCAAAATCATCCTCTGTTTTATCCGGGTTGTCGCGCAGGTAATCCTCCAACGTCACCTCCAATGCACCGTCTACGAACTTATAAACAATGCCCTGACTGTACTTGTTCAGGGCATAATCGCTTTCTTTATAATTTTTCAATGTCCTTTCCTCCGGGTTTGAATTTTTTAGGTTCAAGCCCGGAGTGGCGGACTGCGGCATTGAAATATACCGCCGAAAACAAAAAAAGGCAGCCACAAACTGTATGCGGCTGCCAGAACTAAAATTTTCCTCCATTGTATTTCATAGGAGATTTTAACAATATAATCAAAAAATATATTTATCTTTTCTATATGGTTTTTTAATGTATTTTTTCTCTTTAATTTTTTTCCTGCATTACAGATGCAATCCATCAAAAACAGTTTTGCCATAATAAATGTGGATTATTCCCCCTTTTGCGTATTGAGGGAACAAACGTCAATTATAGCTATGCCCAAAATAATTCCCCTGTTTTCCTGGAAATAAATATATTTTTTACATAAACATTTCAAAATATTTACAATTTATAAAACACAATTTTATCCACTTTACTCTAAAAAGCCAAATAACAATAATCTTGGAAATCTAACAAAAAGAAAACCACCTCAGAATTGTAAGAAGATAAAACCAAAAAAACTAACAGATAAAAACGATAGTTACAAATACATCATACAAACAAATTTTATCTTTATTCGTTTTTGTTTATCGTCTATGTCCAAAAATAAGTCGTTACAATAATGCTAAATAACAGTTGGCTTTGGCAACTAAAAGTTCATGCAATTAATTGCCAAAGCCATTCTATCAATAAAATCTTCATTTATAGATTAACATATTCCCCCATCCTTTTACAATATTTTAGTTTGGTCTTTTTATTTACCCTGAATGATAAACCATCTTTCCCTACCTAACATCTCCCCTTTGCTTTTTCTTCAAAATAATGGCGCATATTTAAAAGCCTTTCCTGTTCTACGTGAGGTAGATTACGGAATATTTCTTCATGTTCCATTTCTATCATTGGAGTTCCCTTCGCTAACGAGTAGTTCTGTACACTCAGCCATTCTTCCCACAGGTCATCAAAAAGTTCTTTGCTGTTTACAAAGGTCTGTACGATATCAAAACCTTCTTTTGGGTTATAATACATCAACTTCACAAACCCATATTTCCCGGCATCCAATATTGCCATATCCTCCCTCTCAATCAATTCTGCATAGACTTCTACAATGTTCCTGCATTTTTTTGTTCATCCTCGGTAATATACACTGTTCTTTCCATATCTTCTTTCCACCTTATATTTTCGGTTTTGAAAAAAGAATTCTTCATGTGAAGTGCTATAATAGAGTTGGATTGTCAACACTTTTTTAGACACTTTTTTAAGGCTATTTTCCCTGTATTGCACCGGGGTTTGATATCCCAACGAAGAATGGAGTCAGTGATGGTTATACCAGTTCACGTAATCCCATAACTTCAATTTCAATTCCCTCAGATCTGTAAATTTTTCATTCCATACGAATTCTGTTTTATGATTTTAAATGTTGCCTCCGCCACTGCTTATCATAGGGGCATCCTTTATGGCTCAGGGAGCGCCCTATATGGAATGTTTCCAGCAGTTCCTCGATTGTCTAGTTTTTGAATTCATTTCCGCGGTCTGTGTAGAACAGACGGATGTCTTCAAGGCTTCCTTCTACGCTCTGAAAGGCTTCTTTTACAAGCTCAGCCGTTTTATGCTCCCCTGCGCTGTATCCTATAATTTCCCGGTTAAACAGGTCAACAAGCACACAGATATAATTCCAGCGTATCCCCACTCTTACATATGGTTTCCGTGATAATATCCGAGTTTTGCCTACGAGTTTATACTCGCAGGCAAAAGAACTCCAGAACAACCGTTCGTACCCCGCTAATGTAAAATGCTTTCAAAAGCACACGGAAATAATGTAAATTTCAAAGCTATGTAGTGCCAAAAGTAGCGGATTTACGAACTTTCCGTACCCGTATCTGCCGGGAACTAAGACACCCTAACAAAATATAGCAATATTGCTGATATTTCGATAGTATTTTCAGACAGACTAATACATCTTTCAGCTAAAAGCCACAATATCCTATTCCCTTTACCTTTCGCTGTACACTATCGAAACCTTTTACAAATCAAGATGCACATAGTCATTACTCCCCATTCAATAAAATCATTCTAGAAAGTAAGTTTAGCCGAGAGGCTTTTAGTGTATAAACCGCTCGGCCATGTATAAAATATTATTCTAAATTTGCAATCCCAACACTTTATGTATTGCTTTTTCTATCTCAAAGACTCTCGTTGTCAGGAAAGCAGGATTGTCTTTAAACCATTTTGCATTAAGTGGTGAAGGATGTGGTAAAACATAAGCGGGTTTGCCATTTATAATATTATCCTTAAATATAAGCGATGTAAAATCCTCTTTGGGAAAGAAAAAATTTGCAGCCTTCCCACCTAATAATATAAATATTTCATTATTAACCAATTTTATTTCCTTTAGTAACCACTTCTTTGCACAACTTTTAGGTGGTAATCTATCTCCACCATTAGGTGATTTCCCCGGATAGCAATGAGCAATTGCAGCAATATAAAAATTATCTGGATTATAAAAAACTTCGTCCGAAATATGATACCACTCGTTTCGCAATTTCCGACCACTGGCATCATCAAATGGCTTTAATGTCTTATGAACATTTTGAGATGGTGCTTGACTTATTTGCATAATCTTCGAATTTACATTCCCCATTAAAATAGGATGAGGTTCGAATCCAAATTTCTCTTCACATAACTTGCATTTTAATATTTCTTGCTTTAGTTCTTCAAACATTGTTCTTCCTCCACTATAATATCTATAATTTGCTTTTTTGTTTTTGCAACTTTATCTACTGAAAAATCTATCATTAAATTCTTTTTCATGCAATGACCATTTTCACCATGTATTTCTAAATTACTTGATTCATACAAGATGATTTTTTTCCCTTTGCAGCGTGCCAATCCCATCAATGCGGCTGTACCAGAATTTAGTTCAACTTCATCACCCAAACATATGTAGTACGTAGAGTTCAACAAGTTTTCCAAATCCTCTAATGCACTGGTCTGTTCTATTCTCGAATATCTATTTGACACTTTTACACTTATGCTCATTGATGTCAATTTTTCTTTTATCCATTTAGCATATTCTCTTTGATATTCGTATTTGCCTCCGCCAAAATCTATAAAAACATCATTCATCAGATTTTCTTTGGAAATACTACTTTTAAATATTGTATTTTCACTAAGGATATCACTTATTCTCTCTGCCGCTAAATCATAAGCTCCTTTTTGACTTAACATCAACGAATCATAAAAAGACTCATGCTCCTTAATCTGGTATTGATGCAAATAATCCGAACACATTCTTTCCACTATGGGGTCAAAGATAAATTCTTTATTTTCCATCGCATACCAGATGAAATCAGTATTGATAATGAAAATAGGAATACCTTTTCCATATGCATAACCAAGCTCAAATGAAATACCTTCATCTTTACAAATTCCATCATAAAGCGCAGCCAACAGAATAACATTTCCTGAATTCAGCCTCTCAATATCAGCGTCATAAATTATTTTTGTTCTGTTCGATCCTGTCAATTTATTCTCATCCGTATCCCTAAACGGCATAAAAATATTACAATTTAACTTATTTTTTAATGAGGATTCCAGATATTCTGCTTGTAATTTGTCATTATAATTAAATAATTTAGTGCATATGTAAATAAATTTATCATCATATTTCTTATTCAAATTATAATAATCCTCCCTTTCTTAAAACATCTATAACATTCTCACATACCTCTTTTGTATTCTTCATTCCATCTATTAAAACTAGTTCACCTAATTCTACATAATTAAGATAGGCTTCCCTAACTCTCTTTAAATGCTCAATACTATAATGTATATTAAATTTAGTATCTGTGTTTCTTTTAATTGATTCTTCTGGAGTAATATCAATGTAAAACGCAATATCACTTTTAGGTATATTTCTATTTACATCCTTTACCCACATTCCATCTAATTGTTCTGCTTCTCGATAGACGATGGCTGAATGTAAATACCTATCAAATATTACAACTTCATTAAAGCAGTTTTCTTCTTGCAATTTCTCTATTCGCAATTGTCTATCAGCTGCAAACAAAAAAGTTTTTGAAATAGGAGTAAGCATTCCCGTTTTTATTGTAGCCTTAATTAATTTCCCAACCTCTGTCGTCAATTCCTTAGATACAATTGCATTTTTTCCACTCTTTAAAAATTCATCTGTTAGCATTCCTGCTAGAGTAGTCTTTCCTGCATTATCAATACCTTCTAAAGCAATTATCATACGTTCCCCTCCTTTAAATAAATTATCCACCACATGATTCCAATTGGTATGCCAACCCAACTCATTAATGATAGCCACTCTATTAGATATGTTTCAAATTTCTCAACAATTAGCAGCGATAACACGCACGATATTAACGGGACGCACAGCAATGTTTTTTTCTTTGATAAACCCAATTCTTCTAAGGAACGCATTGTGCTATAAAAATTGCTGTCATTAGTTGTCCATATTGCTACAAGTAAAGCAATTAAATTAACTATGCTTGTTGCCGCCATAGCTTCTATGTTGGTATTAATAAAATAACCAAGAGCAATAAGCAATATGTTTGTCAAAAAAGTTGCTAAAATAATATACTTAAATCCTTTTTTTCTTTCTTTTATATGTGAAGTAATGTCCATAATACATGTTACCGAGGAAAAAATCCATGTGCCCAGAATTTGAATGGTATAATCAAGTACACAATTTATTCTAATGGTACCATGTTTTATATCGCTATTCCTAATAATTATATTTGTGGCAAACATAATTATTAAGAATAGCATTCCAACGATCCCTGCATTTTTTAGCCACGAATACTCAAATTTTGTTACTCCTAAAGCAAATATGTATGACATGCCAATTACTAATAATGCAAAAATATAAGGTTTTTCTCCGATATAAGGTTGTATAAGTTTAACAAACATAGTTGTTTGTATCGCATACCATCCAACACTAATTAAAGGAACTAAAAAGATAAAAAAAACAGCTACTCTTCTATTCTTAAGAAAACACCTTACACTTTGTGAATAATTTTTCTCATATATTGATGACAAACACACCGCTGGATATGCCAAAATCATCATAATAAATAGTGCCATGAATAAAGAAATTATTAATTCTTCTATAGATGCACCACTAGAGGAAATTATTGTACCAATAATAATGTTTATAGGTAAAAATACATATGCTCCCCATGACCAAAATAAAGATGACGGCTTTTGTAGTTTCATATACATCACCACCTTGTACTTTCATATTATGCCACATACTCATGAATTTTTCTACTCCCATCCGAACTTTCACAGAAACTCATATACAAACACGAAAACTCTGAGCAGTTTTCGTGATAATGTCATATCCCCCATTTCCCAACAGCCTTTTCAGACAAAACATTATATCTTTCAGTTAAAACCAACAATATCCCCCCTTTGACATTCCCATTTTATACTATCACGGAAACTACCGACTTTTGCGTGATAGTATAAAGCACCGCCCAATCGCCCCTCTATCAGCGGCATAAAAAACACAAAAAACGGGGTTCACCAACCACTCCGGTGAGTCCCTCTACACTCAAAATTCCTTGATTTCAAGCCATTCTTCGATACTTTCGCCGTCAAGTACCCAAATTCCTATGGCATCAATTCTGAATAGCCACCTATGCCGCTTTTAAATATTATTCTTACCTTTTAACGATTCCTGCTATCGTTAAAAAGAGGTGCAAAATCGGAAAATGGAACAGTCCCAGCAGACGAAAAGAAACCCAAAAAGGCAGAAAACCATACCTGCAGAACCCGTGAAATGCCTTATTTTCAAGCTTTTCAGTCATTCCGCATTGTATCAATTTCGTTGTTGCGATGTTTCCTTATCTCTGTGGATATTTTACTAATTTTATACTATCTACATATTCTTTCTTTTTCGTACCTTCTCTTCCCTGCACAATCAAAATTATCCTCAATTTTACTTTATTATCTTATACTCCCTCCAACACATTCTTCTTTATGAAACAAAGACATACTTCCAATATCTAAAGTCATATCCATTCACACTTCCATAAACCACTCTTTGCAAACAATATTGGTTCTTTTAAATTCTGTTGCTGTTATGTCCCACATCCATAAATAAGTTTTCTATTTTTAATATATCATCTCACTTTAATTTAGTCAATCCAGAATCTCGTAATTATATATCAATCAATTTCACCCAAAAGGATACTTTTTTTCTTCTTTATTCCTCATAATCCCCCTCTAGCTCCTACCTCAACATCTAAAAACTAATCAATATTTCAAATGCCGACAAAAAAATCTGCCCATTCAGTGTATAAATGCTATCTTTTATAAGATAAATCTGGTTCATCTTCTCCTCTAGCTTCCTCACTATTCTCAAAAAAATCAACTATGTTTCTAAAAAAATTAACCGTTCAATTTCATAATATAAAGTAAATCTTTCTATCTAGAACCTTCAAATTAACTTTACAATTTTCCGCCGTTCACGCTCCTCAAGAGTAAGCGCCAAATAATAATGCGGTCAGATATAAAATTACCCCAGCCCTTTGCGAGTTGGAGTAATTCACTATAATTCACATGCGATTTTTGATAGATTGGAGTTTTTCACTCCAAGGTGCAAGCTCTGCGAGCTGATCATCGGTCATCTCCTTCGTTGGCCAGTGCTCCAGCAGAAATTTCAGATATCCGTAGATGTTCAGGTCATGCGCTTTTGCCATTTCAACCATTGTATAGACTACAGCACTGGCGTTGGCTCCGTCAACGGAATCACTGAACAGCCAGTTCTTCCGGCCGACGGCAAACGGACGGATCGCATTCTCGCTGAGATTATTTGTAAAACTGCAGCCTCCATCCTCCAGATAGGTCTCCGCTGTTTCCCGCCGGTTAAGGACATAACTGACTGCTTTATCCATGCGGGTATTCCTCACTGGCTTCTGCATATCAAGCCACAACCTGAAAGCCTCCAGAACAGGTTTTTCCTTCTCGAGACGTAGCTGCTTACGCTTTTCATAATTACCGGGATATTTTTTGTTAATGGAATCCTCTATGGCAAACAGGCGGTTACAGTACTGGACCCCCTGTACCGCAGGCTGGCTGTAATCATACGGTTTCCCTTTGGGAACGGCGTCGATAAAATACCGGCGGATATGCGCCCAGCAGGAACATCATTTGATATCCGGCAGGCTTGTTGTAGCCCTGATAACTATCCGTTTCCAGATACCCGTGATAGCCTTCCAGGAACTCCTTTGCATGGCTGCCGCTCCTGGTTGGAGAATAACCATATAAGATAATGGCCGGGAGACCGTCTTCGCCGCTGCGGAACAGCCACATGAAGGATTGCGTCTGTGCCCGGCGTTCTTCTTCCTTCAGTACCTGGACTCTGGTCTCATCTGCCATTGCGAAGCTGAGCTTCAGCAGCTCCCGGTGGAAATAATCATACATTGGCTGAAAGTAATTCTGTGAGCAATAGATGATCCAGTTGGCAAGTGTTGTCCTGCTGATCTGGGCACCATACTGTTGCCAGTCTTTCTCCTGACGGTAAAGAGGAAGGCCATTAGCGTACTTCTGATACATCGTCCATGCAACAGTGGACGCACTCGCCGAGCCTTTTCCTATCAGAGCCTGCGGACCTGGGACTTTACGATCACAGGTTTTTCCGTGTCTCCCAATCCTTCCTTACAGGACGGACATCCATAACTCTGACTGTAGTATTCGATCACTTTACATGTGGTCGGGATAAATTCCAGCTCACGACGGACATACTCTTCGCCGATCAGAACCATCTGCATACCGCAGACCGGGCAGACCTGATCTTCTTCCGGAAAAGGGATGATTACTTTTTCCACCTTCAGACCTTTAAAAAGCTCCTCATGGGTTGCCTTCTTTTTGCGGGTATGCTCCTGGATCACGGTCTCTTCTTCCAACAGAGAAAGCTCCTGCTCCGCTTCCGCTTCATCAAAAAGGTGTTGCTGTCCCGGAATGTCATCGGTTCTTCTTTCGCTGGAGGAACCGAAAAGCTTTTTGGTAAGATAGTCCACCTGTTCCTGAAGGGCTTTTTCGTGGCTGGTTTTTTCGTCAATGACAAGACGGAGAGGTCTGATCAGTTCCGTCTGCTCAGAGATCATTGTTTTCAGCCCGGTTATGATGTCCTTCAGCTCTCGTAGCTGGATGTCTTTTGCACTGGAAGCCATCGTTCTCTCCTTGGATTTGATACCTCTATTATACCAGAAACACAGCCATTCCTAAAGGAAAACAAGTGTTGAAAAACGCTGAATTTATAAGGAAATCTACCATTTTTCTGTGCAGGATTTTTGCCGAAATCCAGATATTTTTACTCTGCTTTGAGTGCTTTTGGCTGATCGATATCAATTCCTGACATCAGCCAGTCAAACTCCCGCCAGGAAAGATTCTGGACTTCTGACTGCTTCCTGAACCATTGATATCCACCTCGGACGGTCAACCGTTTATAGATCAGGACAAAGCCATCCGGTTCATGGAACGGAATTTTGATCCTGTCCCGTCTTCTTCCACAGAACAGGAAGATGTCACTGGATGTCGGATCCATCTTAAGCTGGTCTTCGATAATGGCACAGAGGCCATCGATCGATTTGCGCATGTCCGTATAGCCGCAGACAATGTAGATCTTTTCAAGGCCGGAGATATCATCTAACATGAGGTCTCCCGAATCAGGCGGAGTGTCCCGGCAAGCAGGACGGGATCGGCATCATTGCTGATGCGGATTGTCACATCATTCATGGACACTTCAATCGTATGTGAATTGTCAAGGTTCGTCTAGTGCATCTGCGATGCTATATGATGTTCCGGAAGGTGGTCCGAAACAATGTCAATGGGAACCACGTCCTGCTTTGAACGCGGGATCTCACAATGACCATAATTCGGTGCTGCGATCTGATCCGCTGCTGCTTTCCTGCAGCGGCTGACTCAGTTATAAAAAGTGCTTACTGCGATGTCGTTTTCACGGCACCAGTCAGCATCTGTTATGCCGCTTTGGCGGCATTCATTGATAAGCCTGATCTGTTCCACCATCGGAACACGGGCTTTGCGAGTAGTTGCCATAACCTATCCTCCGTAATTGTAGTGAAATAGTCTAAATATCTTTCACCTACAATTATAGAGGAAACCAGAGTATTAGGAAATCCGCAGGAATATTTGGCGCTTACAAATAAACTCTGTCCCCCAGTTCACACTCTTCGAAAAACGAACAGGATCCAAGATACTTCCTCTCAGCTCCTGCTCTAAAGCTATTATTATGATTTTTTAATCGTTAGTTCCCGGTAAATCAATCTCAACCCCACCCCGCAAAATAAACTCGCGCAACAACTTATCTATCTTCACAGGTATCTTCGGCGGAATAATGCTCCCACCTTCAACTGCTTCAAAATACTCTTTCGCCTTTTTCTTATCCGCAGTAGCTTTCAACGCATCAAACCTACCAAACTCATTGATATTTGCATCCGTTATCCGAGCCTCCATCATTGTACGAAGTTTCCCCTCGTCAAGCCCCAAAACAATCGCCAGCCTGTGAATCTGGTCATCCTTTGCCCTAGACATATACTCTGTAATATAATCCCGGAATGTCTTTCCATCCTCCGGCTCCACATCACCGCTCTGAATATCATGCAGAAAAATATTTGCGAACTTCTGTTCCTCCTGCGTCAATGAGGCAAACGTCTTATGTAACTCATCTTCCGCCTGCTTAATAACTTCCGCATTTTCCCCCTGTTGGTGGAGTAATTTCAGGAATTTCTCAAACTTGGAATTCATATAGTCCACATCTATTTTCTCAGTATCTATGGCAATCAAGTAACCATTAATATCATAAGGAACATCCTCACCGCTTCCTGCCCCATCACCAGGCGCAAATAATTCTTTATACCGTTGGGCGAGAACCTTATAGGTAACTTCATTCAAAGCAACCTGAACTTGATATTTTTCTCCTGAATCCGCATCCTCAAACTCGTAGACCGACTTTTTCCAGACAAACCCCTGTACCTTTGCCGCTTCCAAATACTCATTGAATGTCTTAAATAAATCGGCAAATTTCTTTCGCACAATGACCTCTGACGGCAGGCGGGTAAAGTTCGCAATCCCTTCCTGCTCAAACAAATCCTTGATTTGTGCAAAAACAAAATTCATGCCCTCAAGATTTTTATCAAGCCGCTCCACAAACAGTCCGAGCGGTTTATCGCCGGAGTAAAGCTTCACTGCCTCCCCAACCAACCGTTCCATCGTATGCGGGCGGCGATAATACCGGATCGTTCCGAATGGCTTCTCCGGGCCAAAAAGCCGGTTTGTCCTGGAAAATGCCTGAATAATGTTCTCATACTGCAAAACCTTGTCCATATAAAGCGTATTGATCCACTTGGAATCAAACCCTGTCAGCATCTGATCCACCACAATCAGCAAATCAATCTGTAAATCAGGGGTTTGCTCAATCCGCTCATAAGGTTTTTTATGGGCAAGACGGGCAGAAATATCCTTTTTCATCTTGGCAAAGGTAGGAATGGTAAAGTCCTGTTCGAACCGCCTGTTATAATCTCCTATAATCTCTTCCAGACCATCCTTCTTGATTATACCATTCCCATTATTATCAATGCTCGGATCAAACAGAACCGTCACTTTTAATTCCGGGATTGCAGCCTTGACAAGCCCATAATACTGGATTGCCTCCGGGATACTTGTTGTCGCAAAAATCGCGTGAAATTTACCATTGTGGCTTAATGTCACCCAGTTATCCTTAATATCTTGAACCACCATATTCCGGTGTTCCTCCCGCTCATACTGGATGTTCGGGATATAATCCTCGATCCCCTTTACATACTTCCCTGCACTGGTATAACTCCCGGCCATTGGCTTGGACATATATTCATAATACATCTTACTTTTCTTTGGGTCGGCGATCGCTTCCTGCACCGTACCCGCCTTTGCTTTTTCAAGTGCGACATTCTGGCGCAAATCGGCATCCTTGTAGGTTAGAACCTTGTATGGGTCAAACCCAAGCACATTTTTATCCCTGATGCCGTCCGCAATGCTGTACCGATGAAGTTCATCCCCGAAAATCGTCGCGGTTATGCTGCCTTTTTTCTGGTTCTCATCCTGAATCGGTGTCCCCGAAAAACCAAAGAAGATTGCCCTTGGGAAAGTCTGCTTGATCCGTGGCATCATGTTCTCACCAAAAACCGAGCGATGGCACTCATCGACAATAAACACAATACGTTTCGACTGCATAACCGCAAGGTCAGCAGCATTCAGTTCTCCCTCCGAATCCTCACGAATATTGCTCATCTTCTGGATCGAAGTCACAATCAGAGTGTTCGCAGGGTCTGGACTTGTCAGCTTTGCCACAAGAACATGTGTGTTTTCTGTCGCCTGGATTTCTTCATTTTGCTCGGCAAAGCCCCGGTATTCCTTCAGGCTCTGCGTCCCCAATTCGATGCGGTCAATCAGAAAAACCACCTTGTCGGCATCCTTGGAGGCAGCAATCAACTGGGCAGATTTAAACGAGGTCATCGTTTTGCCAGAGCCGGTGGTATGCCAGATAAAGCCACCCCTCTGTCCGCCCATTTCCCACTTGGTCTTTGCAACCTTGTCTGAAATCCGGTTTGCCGCAAAAACCTGATAACTCCGCATAACCTTCAAAATCCCGTCTGTATCGTCTGCAACCGTATAAAACCCGATCAGCTGATGCGCCATAGGAATGGAAAGCAGCGTGGAAGCAATTACCTTCCAATCATTGATCGGTTCGTTGTCGAAATCCGCCCAATGGAAATAGAAATTTGGATTAAACTTCCCCTCCAAACCTGGATTTGCAAAGTAAACCGTTTCCTCCGGGTTCATGGCAACAAAAATCTGTACCAGTGAAAAAAGCCCTGTAAAAATACCTTCCGCAGAATACTTCTCAATCTGGTTACAAGCCTGACTGACCGGAACACCGCTCCTCTTCAGCTCAATATGAATGACAGGCATCCCATTAATCAGGAGCATCAAATCGCCACGACGGTCATTCAGTAATTTGGACTTTCTGGAAAACCTTGGTTGCCGGACGATCTGATAGCGGCTTTGACCAGCCGCAATTTCCCGACGGTCATAGATTTTCAAAGAAATCTCCTTGCCAAAGTGCCGTGTGTCCTCTGGATTATCCCTTGTAATGGAAACACTTTTCCCATTGATAAAGCCATTCAACTTCAGCGGTGTCCGTAAAGCAGCGATCTGTTCCAGAATCTGCTGCATCTCTCCTTCAGTCAGCGGATAGGAATCCAAACGATCAATGCCCCGGTTGTTTTGATAAAGGATGTCCGCCCAGTTCTGGATTAGCTGCTGTTCGGTATAGTTATGTAAAATTTCCTTTTCCCAACCGTGTTCAGAGAGGATTTTGATAAGTGCGGTTTCAAAATCGACTTCTTTTGCGAATGACATAAAGTTCTCCTTTCTGGCTTACACGAACATTTTTTCGAGGCAAGCCTTTTTTATATTTTGCAGGCGTTCTAACTCGCGCTGGTGAAGGGTGATGAGGTGGTCGAGATGGCGAAAAAATATCGCAATTCGTTCTTGTTCCTCCTTTGACGGATAGGTCATGGGGTATTCCAACATTTCTTCAGTTTTCAACACCCGGTTTCGACCAGCTCCCCCAGGGGATGCCAACCACAAGTGATGGCGGAATTTTTCATCAACGATAACATACCTGAAAAACTCAGGAACCATGTTTTCGTGAAATGAAAACTGCGGAAATCTATGAGAAACGAGCTTTCCAGCGTCATGTTCGTCTGTAATTGCAACAGCGTGTTCCCATCCGAAGGTAATGTTTACGATAAATTTTCCTGCTGCTACTCGATGCATTTGAGCCGTTTCAAGTTCTTGTCCCTTTTCGACATAGCTGTGAAAAGTTCCTTTTGCATGGCTTCTAATGCCAAGGCGGGTATAACCTCCATGAGGTGTAGCCACAGGGTCTTCATATTTGTGTACGATTTCCCCAAACTTACGCTGTTCCCAATCATCAGTAAACCCAGTGAAACGAATCTCTGGTACAGTCGCGCCCTCTCTAGGAAACATTCTTTCGAGCATGGATTTTTTAATGTTGCATAACCGTGAATACTTACGCTGGTGAAGGGTGATGAGGTGGTCAAGATGGGTGAAAAGTCTTCCAATCTTACTCTGCTCGTCCAATGATTTAGGAATCATAAACTCCGTATTTGATACCAAGCTCCAGTCTGCACGAGGCATTTTTGAACCTGATGACTGATTTGCAACATCATCAAATAGACTTGTCTGAATAAGTCTATATAGGAAATTTTTATCTGTTTCAATCGGTTTCAAGACCCACCAATCACCAACCGCAACGCCACCAAAATCAGGGTTAAGCCAATTATGCAGATAAGGGCGAAGTTTTCCATAAAGCACCTGTGTACCGTTGAAAATAATCCCTGCCTTTTGAACTTCTTTCATTCTTACATTCTTATTCAATCGCCCCTCTTCAGTGACTACATCTTCATATTCCACACAAGGATTTTCCGGTGTGGAAACACCTATTGCCGATTCCCTAATAGATATTTCACTAAACTTACGCTGTTCCCAATCATCCGTAAATCCAGCAAACCTGATAGCCGGAACACTGCCTTTTTCCTGCATATTATTCACCTCCCCTCAACAGTTTTTTAAACTCCGCAAGCCCCATCATATCAAATTCGCTGCCCGTCAAATCATCCAAAAACGAAACCAAGGAACGTTCTGTAGCCGCAATTTCCTCTTCAACCTCAGCAAAGGTCGTTTCATACTTCTTGCATACAACTTCCAACTTGCCAATCAAATCCGCAATAACCGCATCGGGCAGGAAACGGAGGCTGCCCACAAGAGGAAGAATCCATTTTTTCCGCAAAAGTTCCAACACAGCATCATCGGACAGACTTTCAATGGTTGCTTTCGTTGCAAGATGAAGCGCAGTGCTTTCTTCTTTGATTTTCTTTTTCAGAACCTTTTCCTCTTCATTCAGTGCATCAGCTTTTTTCAGAATCGCCAATGTTTGCGGTTCTGCCTCCCTTGATTTCAACGCCTTCTTGACCTCAGCCGCAACAAACGCATCCTTACTCTCATTTACAAAATCCTGCTCTTTTTCTTCTTCCCCAAGTTCTTCAAGGAGCGCTTCACATTCACCCGGAATTTCGGACAGACGGTTTTCCAATCCCTTCAGCGCACCTAACGCATCTGGCAATAAAGCCTCCTGCACCAACGCAAACGGAAGGACATGACCAACCCATCCCTCCTGCACTTCCTGATCTTTTCCGTCTTTCTTTTTGGAAACCATGTTCGGGTCAACCTGTTTCGTAGCCTCAAATCCTTCGGTCTGAATAATTTCAAAATCAACCGCAATCCGTTTCCACTCATCATCCAGAAGCTGATAAGCGCCGTAACGGTCAATCAACGAAATTCCATCAAGCCGCGAGAAAATTGCATCACTCAACACAGACTCTTCTTGTGCTGTATTGAGCGTCTGCATTCCATCAAGAAGTTCTTCCCGCAGCATATCCTCAAAATCGTAAAACGACGCTTCATAATGAGAGATAAAAGATATTACTGCCGGATATGACCGGACAGCAGATTTTAAATCTGTTACATTCAAACTATAATACGAACCGTTATCCGATGTAAAAAGCGTTTCCTTCAAACCAGGAAAAGCATCCCAATAAAGATGAAGTTCCTGAAGCTCACTGTCCGGGATACCGCCAAACATGGATGCATAAATATCCCAACTTTCCGTTTTTTCTGCCGAATCCACATATCGCGGAATATTCAGGTTGTAATCGTTGTCACGAATGATGTCACGGCTAACAACCCTGGAAAACTTCTCCACTGTGCTGCGTGTTGTTACAACATCTACGATACGTTTAATGTCACAGGCACGCAGGACATTGTTTTTCCCAACCTTTGCAAACCTCTTGGAAGCATCCACAATCAGCACATCCGTATTTTCCCGCTTCTGCTTCAGAATCATGATAATGGTTGGAATGCCTGTACCAAAGAAAATATTTGCAGGAAGACCGATGACTGTATCAATGTGATTCAGCTCGATCAGGTTTTTCCGAATTGTTCCCTCCTCGCCACCACGGAATAAAACACCGTGCGGCAGAACGATGGTCATAATTCCATCCGGTTTCAGATGGAACAGATCATGAAGCAGAAAGGCATAGTCCGCTTTCCCCTTCGGCGCAATGCCAAACCGCGCGTACCTAGGATCAGTTTCCTTATCAGCAGGATTCCATGCCTGAGAATATGGTGGATTGGAAACCACAGCATCTACATATAAAGGATTATAAGTATGTACTGGGTCATTTTCATCAAAGTACGGCCAGTCCTCCTCCAATGTGTCACCATTCCTGGTTACAATATTATCCGGCAGGATTCCCCGCATGACAAGGTTCATTCTCGTCAGGTTATAGGTATTTTCCTTTAGTTCCTGTGCATAGTACATGATATGGTCACCATTGCCCATATACCGGGCAGCGCAGTTGCCGATATTGATAAGCAGGGAACCGGAACCACTGGTAGGGTCGTAGATTTTGATTTCCGTTCGCCCTTTCAGGTGGTGCGCAACAATTTCGGACATCAGCAGAGAAACCTCGTGCGGCGTATAAAACTCGCCCGCTTTTTTCCCTGCGTTTGCGGCAAAGTTACTGATCAGATACTCATAGATAAATCCAAGAACATCGTAATCTTGCTTCCCATCCATCGGAATATCCTTGATAAGATAGAGCAGGTCGCGGATTGCCTTGGTTCGCGCGCCCGAAGTTTCCCCCAACTTGGATAACCCGGTTTGGAGTGTGGCAAAAATGTTATCAAACACCTTTTTGTGGGAAGGGTTGATCAGACGGCTAAATGCAGAAAGTGCATCCGTAACATTCTCTGCTGAAAAATCAATCCCCTTGGCAATCCAACTGGAAAACAAGTTTTCATAAGCAATAAAATATCCAAGGTTCTTCTGAATGCTTTCCACAGTTTCCGTATCTTCCTCGGTAAGTTCCGTGAGATATTCATCCGTCCAGTCGTTTTCTTTCAGGTATTTGACCTCCTTGTCCGAAAGAAACTTGTAGAAAATAAAGCCAAGGATATAGTCCTTATATTCGTTCGCTTCGATTTTTGAGCGCATCTTGTTGGCGGATTCCCAAATCTTAGATGCAAGCTGTTGTTTGTTCATGTGGCTGATCCTCCCAATGCATTATTTAATTTCTACATATTATTTTTACTTGAAATAGCTTTGCTTTTGTAAATATTTTTTATCTTCTCTAACATTTTAGTTTTTACCCCTGTTTTACTGGACGTTTTTTCATTATTTTACTTATTATCTTCTTCTCATTGTTATGGTTTAATATTTCACTTTTTACTTCAATGGTCAAACTTTCATGATGATTGCTTGGCAGTATCAACATAGTTCTATGTTTGTATGAGGATTTGATAATGCCTTCATCCTAAATTTAATATATATTTTATGAATTTCCTAATAGGACACCCTAAAATATAAATTATTTGTAAATATTATTTTTCCTATCCTATAACTATATCTTAATCATCAAAAAACATGGATTATAAAGTTTATTAGTATTCATTAATATACTCTTCATAACTTATAGTATCCCCTCCTTTGCTCATTTGTATATACGTTCCTTCCAAATTATATTTCTCCCGTAAATATTTAAATTGAATTTCACTAAATGTTGCTTTTCTTAGATCTGCATCACTCAAATTTACCTTGCTCAAATTTGTTTCTGCTAAATTTGTTTCGTTCATGTTTGCATATGACAAATCTGCCCCTTGAAAATTTGTTTCTTTCATACGCATTCTACTAAAATTCGCCCTACTCAAATTTGCCTCACTCAAATTTGCTCCATTTAAATTGGTTCCGCTAAAGTCTACTCCAGATAAGTTTATTCCTATCAAAGAAATCTTACTCAAGTTAAAAATCTCCGCTCCATACCGTGCTTCCATTTTACACACTTCAAGTCTAAATCTTATATACTTTTCTAACTGCTCCTTATCAACATCCTCCAAAATATACTTTTTTTGACTTGTTTTTTCTAACAGCAAATATAATATTTTAATTAAATTATAAAAGCACTGAATTTCTTTATCAACAATATTTGTATATATCCGCTCGTTCCTATTTGTATAGAAAAACATGCCTTTCTCTATCATCTTTTTGACAGCACTTTCCCACCATTGATAAAAAACTTCTTTCTTATTATGATTTTTATATAATTTCAACAACTTATATTGTAGATATAAACTTATGTTGTTAATAATCTGTCCCTGTTTCAAATAAAAAGGTATCTTTCTAGACAGTTCTTCTTGACTTTCCTCTGTAAGTTCTATTATTGCTTGTTCAATTGAAGTAAAAATCGTTTCTGCAACAAAATATTCATAAATGGAACGATGAACGAAATATAATTCTTCCGTTTCCATCCCTTCACAATGCTTAACCAACTTAAAATAATTTCCAATCAAAAAGTCCCTCTGAATATTTTCATTTTCCTGATTCTCTTTTTGCATAACAGAAATACATATTTTTTCATATTCATTCCTTGGTATACACGCACCTACCTGATTATTTTCAAACATCCATATTGCTATTTCTTCTGAAATTTGATGTATTTGCCTTTTCACATTACCAATTCTGTGGTTATCCGCAAATTTCTTATTATCTATACACCTATCATAAATTCCCCCCTCTAACGAAAAAATTTTATCATATATATCTACAATAGAACCTTCTCTTTCTATAGAAATATTTAGTGATAAAACCATATATAAAATCAGAGGAATTCCAAGTATCTCCTTACTCTCTAGCAACTTCTTTATTGTATCCTCTGATATGTTATTCATTGTCTTCTCTTGAAAAACATTACAAAAACTCTTTATTTGAATTGTATCCCATGGTTGTAATGTAATACAAATACATTTAAGCCTTTCGAAATTATCAATACAATTAAGCCTACACGTAATAATTAACGAAAAATTTTCAATACCTCGTCCATATATCCAGTCTCCATATAAGCTATCCAATATTTCTTTTCTCTTATTACTAATACTTATTTCATCAAAACCATCTAAAATTAAAGTTTTACCTTTCAATTCACCAAATGATAAGCCTAATTCCTCCAGTATTCTGTTAGATAACCTAACATCAGACCAATCTATATTTTTTAGATCCTGTGCAAACTTGTACACCAGAATATTATCCAATCTATCCAACAAATTAGCTGTAATCCATGTAATCAATGTACTCTTTCCAATTCCTGCATGCCCTAAAATTAAAAGCATTTTATTGTCACCTTGGGGACATATGTAATCTGATAGTAATTCTCCTAAATCTCTTCTTACAATTTTATTATCCCCCCATTGATAGTATGGTAAATGTTTTTCCAAATATACTTCACTCAATTTTATATTTATACCAGCATTCTCATCTCGCTTATCAAAATCATTCAGAAACATATTGGCATTCCATCTATCAGCATATTCCCGTGTCCTGCTTTCTATTTTGTAATGCACATTATCATCTTTGAAGGCTCTATTATTTTCATTCAATTTTTGAGTTATATCCTTTAGCAACTTATTTATCTGTTTCGATTCTAAATTATTATCGTTTTTTGACTGTTCTAATAATGTTAAAAGAATGAATCTATATAAATCCAAATTGCTCTCTTTACTGACTTCAGTACGTAATATTCCTATAAATTTCAAACACATATCACTATTTATATTTGGAATCAACATAGATAGGCCTTGTTTCACGACATCTATTTGATTTTCATTATTACTTTTAAAACCCTTTAATAAATTTTCTGCAGCTTCATATAAAAGATTCTTATCCTTATATCTATTATAAGTTACTATGTTAATAGCATCAATTATTACTTGATATATTCTTGTCTGAAAGTTTTGACTTTTAGATTTTCTATCTCTATCTGCTTCTTTTATTTTTTTATATGATGCATCTACACAATCACTGATAGCTTTCCCAATAGATGCACTAAATATTTCCTCCAAAAATACCATGATTATTTCTCCTATCTTGCATCAAATATGTATAGTCGTACCTATTTATAAATAATATGTAAATGAGCTTCTTACTCAATCCTAAGACAATAGCATTTATTTTTCTTTTCACATTGACAACCAATTGCTCACCCTACCCATGTACCACTTTCAAAGAACCACATTTGCAAGGTTGGCTGAGAGTGAAAGATTACTTTTAAGAAATGCCTAATAATATCAAGAGTCACTCTTTAGGTATTACGGAGCAGTTCTTGATTGAGTACTGATTTTTTCTTATCCAGAACTATCTACACATAAATCAATAATTCCAAATTGTCAAAGATCTGATAAAAAAATGGTTCCTCCATAAATTCCAATCAACTCATAACATCGAAATTGCAAAAAGATATACCCAACCAGTCCTATTATAGCAGCTACACTTGTTATAAAAATTGAACCCTTTTTATTTTTCATATTAGTTTCTCCTGAATCAAGACAATATGTCCTCTCCCTTACAATTACGCCAGTCTTTTAGCCAATCAACCAACATTTTTCCTATTTGCAGCTTTCTTGTAATTTCCTCAAAATCTCCATTGTCTGAATGGGCAAAATTGATAACTAAATCTGGATTTTCTTGAAGTTCCTGAGCAATCAACTCTGTTTCTTGCGGATTACCATATGACTCATATCTATCTATTCTCGTCTTCTTAAATCGTTCTAATGCCTCATCTTCTAATTTTTCCTTATGTGTACCAATACGTATAGGTGAAAATCCTCTGTTCTCAATATATGCTTTAAACTCTTTGCATTCCTTTTCATGCTTATACACCGGAATCACACGCATAAGCATCATTTCAGCTTCCTGTGAATAATTTTCACATAAATAAACAAATACAAACTGAAACATAAGATAGCGAAAACTATCTTCTATATAATATGGATCTATCGATAACTCAGGGGGAACTACCAACGTTCTACTTTCATCAGCACATTCAAGCATAGACGAAAATAACGGAACATCTCTGTAATATAAAACAACCTTTTTATCATTTGAAAAATCTGTATGATAAGACACATTACAAAAAGAATACAAATAATAGCATGGACTTCCGACTGTACTATCATTGATATCTCTTTGCATATCGTAGGCTTCTTTTTCTTCTATATCGCTCTCATTAAAAACAATATAAACTTTATAATCTGGATCTGTTTTATAATAATAAAAAAACTGGCTAACCCCTGATTTATCCATCTCCCCATCCACCATTTCCCAGCCATCAATATCTTTCAAATAAAACTTGGCTCGCTGTGAAGGATTATACAATAGACCAAAACGCCGCTTCCACAAAATCTCAGTATCATATATATCTGCAGTTTCTGTTTTAGGTGTATTAGTATCGCCTTTTCGCGTATATATGGCACCTTTAAATATTGGTTTTCCTTGACCTTTGTAATCTTCTAATAAATAAAAAGGTGTATTATTACTTTGCTTAATTACAATAATATCCAATTCTTTTTCTCTAAATAAAATAGTTTTAACATACACTTCAGGAACATATCCACCTGCCCATCTAAGTCCATGATTAAGCAAATCAATAACCTTTTGCTGGTTTTTACGATTTTGCGATTCAACACCAACAACTTCATAGGTTTCATCTTTAACTCCAATTATAATATAGCAATCCCGATTTGCAGGACTATTCGCCATACAAATAATATCATGCACAAAATCTGTATTATGCGAATACCATTGCTGTTTAAAATCCCAATATGCACCTTCTGTCTTACGGCTAATCAATTCTAAAATTTCAAATTCTATATCGTCCATTTTTGCTTTGTTCTCCTATTTTTAATACATTTTCATTTTACTATTCTATTTCTTAGTATTAAAAAACTAACAAAACTTCAACAAACTATGCTATCCTACTTGCAGCAATACAAATTTGAAGAAGGCATCATTATGTTGAAGTTCCAAAATAACAATATTACATCTATAGTAATTTTTAAAGACTTTATATAAATAATTTTATCATCATTGATGTTCTATACTGTTGTTACACCCCGCAAAAGACCACCCATAGGCAGTACACCAAAGATGTGAGGTTGTTCGCCACCTGGATTATTCCTATCAGCATCCACTATCATGATCTACACAGTTCAAATTTTTCTATTGCAGTTATTTGTTCGGAACAGCTAATAGCAATACTATAAAAATATCATATTTTTTTCCAAGATGCAAGCTTCTTTCGTCAAATTATGGTAAAATTCACTCAAGAGATTCTAACTTATCCTGCCTTTGTACTATCCTTCTTTTTCTGGTAAACTACTTTCGGATTCAAAGACAGTACGATTTTTGTCAATTTATCTACACTGGACATTGCCTGCTTGGATATCGCCAACTTGGTGCGTGATGCCCTTGCAAATGATGCTGTCCCAATCTCATGGCAGCCATTGAACCAGCCAGAACAATCGCCAATGTCCTGATCAACCTTGCAAAAGAAGAATGATTTTTAAGTTTATGGTGTATAACCAAAGGGATAGCATTCTGTGCCTTCTCTTTTACAGCTTCCCTTTCCTGCTGGTATCATAATTTCTTGTTCTATCCCTTACAAATACTACCTCCGATACTCCATTTCTTTTAATACTTCCACAAAGTTCCCCTATATACCATTTCCCGCTTTTCTTATATTTTAATCTGAGTAGTTCAAGGGGGATGCAAACTGACCCCCTCCCCCATCCACGATAAAAACAAACAGTAAACAGATGGACAATTCCTTATTCTTCCATTTACTTGCCTACTTAAAAAAATATGTATCCTTTGAAGACAGATGCTAAAACTCCCAGTCCAAAAATGAACCAAGGTACAGTCTAACAAACATCTATATGGATAGAACACACTTTTCTTCTTAGGCACTATATTAAACTTTTTCGGTGGGTACTCCATTCGTATTGTTCCCTTTCCTCTCACATAACAATCTCTCAACGTTCCCTTTTTCTTTTCCCCTTCTTCCTTCTTTTTCAGGTTCTCAAAACCAATATGCTCCACCTCTGTCCCCTGTGGCATTCCATCAGAAATATCCTGTTTCTGTTCCTCTTTGATACTGGAGGAATTATCCGTGGCAGATTTCGAATCTTTCCCTGCATCCGGACTGTCATTATTCCCCACCCCATCCCGCTTCTGTTGCGGCATCAACGTATACAGGTTACTACTCTGCCCCCGGTTCTTCTCCCGGAACCTTGCCTCCTTGCTAATATAGCCCTCATCCACCAACTCCCGCAACGCGCGCTTTACCGTCGATACCGAAATATGAAGCTGCTCCGCCATCGTAGAAATCGCCGGAAAACAGGTCAGCTCCTGATTCGAGCGGTCAATCAGGTAAATCAATACCGATAATGCCCTGCTTTTCAAGCTACTTGCGTATGCCTGTTCTTTCAATTTCGCCTGTTCTGTCTTCATTCCAACCCCTTTTCTGGCAAAAAAAGAGAAACCTTCATGGTACTGAAAAGAAAAGTCTTCCATGTGGTTTCTCTGCTTTTGCCCTAAATATACATCTGCCATCGTTACTTTTGCTGTTTGCACCAGGATAGCCCTATTATCCTAAACCAATCTTTTTAGCTCCAACATGATTTTTGCTCCGTCTTGAAATCCCTGTTGGTAAGCAATTTCCCCGTATATTGCGCAGTATGCACTGTCCGCCATTAGCGCCTTTTCCACCTCCCCCCATTGTTCCTCCGTCAATTTAATCTTCCTCAGCCTATTGCATTTTTTCCTTTTCAACCTCTCTGACTGTTGATAGCCTGTGTCCTTTTGAAAAACATCACCCAATATGGCATTCAGTTCTTGCCTGGAAATAACATCTGGTATTGTCCCTTCTGGTTTTTCCCTCATATTTTTCACCCCATCCTGAAATCCCTGCCGGTAAGCGAGCTCCCCGTATATTGCACAATATGAGTTGTCCGCCATAAGTGCCTCTTCCACCTCTTCCCATTGTTCCTCCGTCAAGCCGATTTCCTTCAGCCTGTCACACTTTTGCCTTTTCAACTGTTCTGACTGTTGGTAGCCTGCATCCTTTTGCAAGGCATCATCCAATGCATTGTCTAGTCTTTCCTCGATAATGATGTCCATCAATTTTTCATCCAGACTTTCTTCTGCCCTCATATACTTACTCCTTTCTCGAACTTATGTTTCTGTTACAAGTATTATAATACTTATCGCAGATTACAAAAACACTATATCAAGTATAGAATAAGATTGCAAGCAAAACAAATTACTCAATGGATAACAGGAGGCAAAAAATGGATGAAGATTATGGTCATTTGGAAATTCGTCTGGCTGAACTTATAAAAGAAAAGGGAATGAACCGAAACCAGGTAGCAATCCGAGCCGCTATGAACTGGAAACAGGTAGACAACTATTGTAACAATGACATTACCCGTCTTGACACCTTCGTCCTTTGCAAACTATGTACGGTCCTGGAATGCGAAATACAAGATTTGCTGACTTTTATCCCCGCAGACAGAGAAGGGGACTGCTGATTACCATTTAAAGTAAATATCCAAAAGCGCCTGATAGAACATATATTTCTGTAGTTAGTATTATAATACTTGTTTAGGGTTATCAGGGTTCAGTAACAAGTATAAAATAAAATTATATATCTGGCATAAGATAGCTGCCGGATATATTTCCTGTAGACTCGTATGAAAATGTAACTGCCACAAGGTGGTCGTGTCTGTCCGGTCAGTGATTTTCGACGGTTAACCATATAGAAACCAGTGATATGGGGGTGATGTTGTGGAAGAAAATTATGGGCATATCGAAATCCGCTTAAACGAACTATTAAAACAAAAGGGCTTAAGTAAAAATAAGCTGTCCTATAAAGCCGAGATGAATTGGAAGCAGATTGACAACTACTGTACCAATAACATCACACGGCTGGATGTGTATGTCTTGTGCAAACTTTGCACTGTGTTGGAATGCGAGATACAGGATTTACTGGTATTCTTTCCTCCCGAAAAGAAATAATGCCTGGCAGGGAACTTGCCTCTCCTGTATATCTATTTTCCAAGGATATATTCCGCCACAATCTCCTTATACACCCCTCCATTACACCCGCCATCCGTCAGTTCCGGTTGGTAACCGGGAAACCGTACCTTGTGCCATTCATTCTGGAAGGCTTCTGTTAGTTCCTCCTTCACCTCATCCACCACAAACGGGCAAAGCAACCATGCATCCACCCCGGTAAACTCCCTTTGCAGCCGCACACTGAAGCCCAATTCATGCGGTTTCGTGCCGCATACCAAGAGTTTCAGACCTGCACATTCCAAAATATCCCACCTCCCATTCATGGCATCCCCAAGATCATATACATGGAAATTTACATCCCACTGTGGCTCCCTCCAACCATAATGGACTCCTTCATATTTCCACCCATCTGCTTCCTGCTCCATACCATACCCCCGTGCAAGCGCCTCCAGATGCCCGCTCTGGTTTGCCTCGATATAGCAGACGGACGCGCCCACACGCGCCAACCATGTACACAGCCCGATTGCAATGGTGGTCGTTCCAATCCTTGCCTGCGAACCTACGACAGCAATCATTACGTTCCTGCATTTGAAATCATACTGCTCAACTTCCTCACGTCCTCGTTTTTGTGTTTCCCTTTGCACTTTCGGCACATACCGCGTCATCCCTCCCTCGCTTAGGCACTCGGTAATCTCCTGTTGCATCCCCCGGATTTCCGTATCACACACGATATTCGTTACACCATTCTCCAACAGCGCCCCAAACAGAACATCCGACCGTCTCAGTCCCTCACAAATCACTGTCACCCGCGCAGAATACATGGTCAGAAATTCCCGGATTGCCTGAACAAATTCCTCATCTGTATCCCCAAATGCCATCCGGTCAAGCACAACCTCCGTAAAATGCGAGAAATTTCGCATATCATAGATGACAAACTGTTTCAGCACAAAGCTCCCCACCAGTTTCTTGATAACCTTCCCGCCCTCCGGTTCATAAAACCCGGTAAAATCCAATAAATTTGTATGCTGCGGGGATGATAAATATAAAATCATATTCTGCCGACCTCCTATTCCATTTCGTCCTTTCCTCCACCCACCAAAATGATCTTTCTGTAATTATTTTGATACAAAGCACCTGTTTTAGCGCAACAAAAAAGGCAGACTGCTCTGCCTCTCTTTCAACATATTCTCAGATTCCTGTTTCAATCCCTGTGCGCTTCGCTATCCATTCAAAATCCGTATCATTAAGACCAAACCATACATTAAACTATCTTTCATAAATCTTTGAATCTTTCTTGCCATCCCACGAAAAATGTCGTATAATATCGCCAGGAAGTAATCGTGTTACAAGGTGGTAGCCTCCCTAACTTTCATAAGGTGGAAATCTTCACCCTGCCATTCGGCATGATCCCATCACGGGAAATATGAAAGCGGGAGGTGGTGCAGAATGGATACATACGAAGTTTTAAGCCTGCTGTTTTTGGCAGGTTCGTTCCTGATGGCATTGCTTACCTACTTAGATGGTAGGAACAATAAGCGAAAATAAATAAACCTACCTTGTTTCTTGGCCAGACTCAGGTAGGTTTATTTTGCCTAATGGGAGGTTAACCACTTTGTGGGCGGTTGCTTCCTTCTTGTTCCTATCATATCATACTCCAAAAACATTTGCAAGATTTTTTGCCCCTTTCCGCAACAAAACTTTGAATCATGGTTTCCCAACCGCCCAAAACGGACCGCCCGCCGTAGCCGCTTTCGCTGCCTCCCCAACAATGACTTCCAACTCCCACTCCTGCGTACTCCTGCCATAGCTCGCCGGGTCGGACACAAGGATTTTCCCTTCCTCGGTCATCCCCCGCAGGACAATAAAATGACCTCCCCTTGTAAAATGCCCCTCCCCCATGACCGCCACGACCAACTTCCCTCCCGAAAGCGCATCCACAATCCCCCATTCCGTCAGGTTTCCTTCCCATGTCAGCCCGTAAGCGGCTGCGGCAGATGGAACCAGGCTATGGTAGGAACCATTCCCCTCACAATAGTACCCATTCTCCACCGACCATTCCGCCAACTCGGTTGGTTCATGCACTTCCCCTGTCAGCGCGGAAACCACTGTCGCCATGCAGACAACACCACACCCCGCCTGCCAGATGATATCCAAATCCCCATACGGCTCCTCCATCCACCTAGAATCAAACTGGCTATAATAAGTCATTTCCACTTCGCCATCCATAAACACAATCCCCTCGTAGGACTGCCCCACGCTATCCTGATAATCCTGCGAAAAAGCACTGATTTTCTGGTTATAGCCATACTCCTTCTGGAACGCCTCGATTACTGTTACCTCATTGCTCCCAAATGCCCAGTCTATAAATTTTGTGATGGGACTTGTCAGCAGATACAGAACCAACGCAATCAAAAGCAGCAGAAAAATCACTGGGGAGAGGATGAACAGGAGCAGACGCTTCTTCGCCTGCCGCTCCTCCCGCTCCCGTTCCGCCAACATCACAAGGATTCTTGCCAATATCTTATCTGTCATTCCCTACTGTCCTCCCATAAATATCTTTCTTGTCGTCATCCTGCCTCCTCCACAGACATTTCTCTTTCTCCATCCTTACGGCCTCCCCGCAAATATTTCACCACCGTAATCCTACCGCCCTCCTGCCCTGCCCATATAGGTCATCTTATAATCTGGTATTTCAAAGTGGATATGTAACCGTTTCGCCCCCACCAGAAACAGGGCATGACCGCGCTTCCTTGCCAACAGCAACTCCTGCTCTGCCTCCGTCAGATCGTAGAGGTCTGCTGTCTCCTTTAAATTCTGCCCGTCCGTTCCCATCAGTACCTTGTAACATGGGATATCAAGGAGCGCCTGCCCGTATTGCTTGACATCATTGCTGAGGAAATCAACCACGCCGTGGGAAATAATCGCCAATGCACTCTCGTACTTCCTTGCCCGCTTTACCATATTCCGCAAATATACAAGCGCCTGCGGCACTTTCCGGTCAATCATCAGGTATGCCTCGTCACAGACCAGAAGCACCCGTTCCTCCCGGTTCCGGCTCATCTGCTCCCAACACCAGGTCAAAAGGTTGAAATATTGCGTCCGCTTGATGTTATCACTTGTTCCCTGCAAGGCATTCGTATCCAACACCGTTATCGAACCTTTGCCATCTCCCTTACCCGCCTCAGCAATGCTGCTCCTGCCATTCCAGATAAAACTGTCCGCCCCTTGTGCCAAATCATACAGAAGCAGCACAAGTTCACGGTACACCTGCCCATCTTCCGTTTGCTCCGCCCGTTCCTGCACCAAGGCATAAAGGTCGGAAAAAACCGGAAAAGCCTCCGGCTTCAGCCCGGAAATATCGGTATCCCATGTGATTCCAAATCTCTGATAAAGTTCCAGCAGACATTTTTTCAGGACTGCCCGCTGCATGTCGGTGATGGATGGGAGATAGAGGTTGAAAAAGATTTCAAGGTTTTTTATGTGCATGGCAAGTTCACAAAGACTGCCATCATCCACACCCCAATATAATCGCTCAGCTTCCTTTTCCTGCTCATCATCGCGCGGCGACGGTCGAACCTGCAACGGGTTTATCATCCCGGTCGAACCGCCCACGGCATTCACCCAATCCCCGCCCAGGTTATGACAGAGGTCTTTATACTCTGATTCCGGATCAATTACCAGGATTTTTGTCCCTTTCATAAACTCGGACAAAATAATATGCTTGATTGCCGTAGACTTCCCTACGCCGGAATTTCCCATAACCACAAAATTGCTGTTTGTCCGGTCGCCGCCCCGCCGCCAGGTGTCCACAATGACAAGCCCGCCCGCAGTATCCTGTGCAAAATAATATCCTGCGCCGTCATTAAACCCGCTGCTCGCAAACGGGAACCCGCCCACAAAGGTGGAAATCGGCACAATCTTTTGCAGGATTCCTTCCATCTTCGGGTCGGTCGCAAAGGACGGCGAGATATGCCGAAATGCCTCCTTCTGCAAATTTGGGATTGCTCTTATCTTACATTTAAGCACGCTCACAAGGCTTTCGGCACGGCGGCATACCTTCTGGAAGCTTTTCTCATCCTTCGCCACAGGCATAATTGACACGCTCATTAACCCCACCGTTTCCCCTTCTCGGTCAATCTGTAAGATAATCTTTTCCCCATCCTTGGCAGCCTTTTCCGCCCGTTGGCGGGACAAGGGGTCTTTTGCCCCATCCGCAATCCCCCGCTGCTGAACAACGCTGCGTGAAACTGCGTTAATCAGGGTCGTGTTGTCAATCGGCCGCCAACCGATGGAGACAATGGTTGAAGGGATGTTTGTAATTTTCGCAAGCCATTCCACCCCGACCTTCTGCGGGTAGCGGATAATTCCGTACACTTTCCCGATATTCTCCCCAATGGAAAGGCGGTTCTTGGCAAACTCTAACCCAACTGGCGTAATCACGTTTAGCAGGGCGTTGTTTCTTTTTGGTATGTCCGACTTTGCTGCCGACTGTTTTATATGCATAACTGCCTCCTTCTTCTCAAAACTTATGGATATGTTGCAGTATTCTGTTCCCGGTATACTCTGAATGCAAGGCTTTTCTAATGACTGATTCGGGTCTGCTCTCCTTATAATTCAGTATCCCCCACACGCAAGGTTTCCCCCGGTTACTCCAGGTCAAATAGCCTGCATTCAAACCTCTTTCCCATCCGGCTCCGCCTGACCATCCTCCCATTCCAATGTCGGGACTGCGGCAGAAAACTCCGTATCCTCCAAATGGGTGTAGGACGGGTTATGCACAAGGTTCAGCAGCCGCACAATCTCTTTCTCACCCAACACTTCACACGGGATACCGCACCCGGAAAATTTCTCCGCAAAGAGGGCTGCACGCCTTGCTAACTCCTTTTCCATGAAATCTGCCCCGCCATTTCCCGATTTGTCCCAAAATGTGACGTAAAACTGCCGCTCCACAATCTCCCCAGACAATGAATATCCTGCCATTTGCAAAATCTCCTGTTGAAGCAACTCCCTGCGCTTATCCCCTGCTTCCCTAAGCATGGACTGCATCTCTGTGATGACCGGGGAAATATCTACCGGACGGCTGACCGCCAGAAACTTAAACGGATATTGGATGTCGGACAGTTCCGCCGTGAGCTGCCGGATTAGACTTGCCTTCTCTGTTTTACTGTAAAGGTCGATGTTAATCTGGTGGATACGCACAAAGGCAAGCGCCATGCCATCTGTCGTATAAAGACATTTCCCCCTGATATCCTCCACATTGATAAATTCCTGTGCTGTCTGCATGGCCGGGGATGCCCCGCTCACCTTCCTCTCCGGCTTGCTTCTCTGTAACACCAAAAGCAAAAAGCCGCCGCCCACAAGGGTGACAGCCAACATGATAATCGGGAATATTAACCCTTCCATTTACCGTTCCTCCATTTCGTCCTCACTCTATCGGACGGATATGCCAGTCATCAAACAGTGAGCCATTCACCGTCAGTGCATCCGTCCGGCTGACCTGCAGCATCCCCGCCGGTGTCCACGCATCCATCACTTCGACATAGGTTACATACTGCCCGTCCGGAAACCAGACTGGTGTGAAATGTGATGGTCTGCCATAAGTGCTGTATGGGTTCGCACGAAATTCAAATGTACTGGAATACCCGGTATTCAGGCGTTTTAACAGCCTCCAATAGGTCGTATAGCCAAATTCCGGGAAGTACGCGACCACATTCTGCGCCCCGGTAATCTGGCTGCCCGGCGCAATGGATGTGATATGGGCGGAGACATTGGCGTTAATCCCATAACCGCTTTTCATCGTCTTTCCTGATGCTGTTGGGTTCTTCACATCCGGCGTGGTGATAAATGCCGCGGTCAGACTGGCGGAATAGGAAATCCAATCATAATCCCACCAACCATGGTCGCACCAATAGCCATGATCCACGCCGTCCTCATCCACGTTACTGTACCACACCCAGTCGGTCTGCCAATGGCACTTCCATTCGCCCCAGGTCAGACTGGCACTCCCGACTGTACTAGGTGCGGAAGGGATAGAAAATCCATCGTTGCGGTCGTTCGCCTGCGGGTCGGGCGGCGGGTTCTCATTCAAATCCACAACCTGCGCAGTAATTTGGCTCGTACTGGTAGAGCAATTGCTCTGGATGGTGATTGTGACGCTACCTGGCACGGATGGAGTATGCCATTTCACCCAAGCAAGCTGCGAGCCACCCTCCGGGATATAAATCGAAGTATGGGAATATGTCCGCCCATTGATGGAAAAGGTAGCGTAAGCAGGGCTTTCCGGTGTCTTCTGCGTTCCCGTTGTCAGCAGCACGGACGTGATTACATCCGTGTCACAGCGGTATACCACATCGCTGTTTGGTACAGGTGGTGGGTCAGGCTCAGAAAAACGAACGACACCAAGCCCCAATTTTGCTAGGATGGTGTCGTCGTTTTGTAGTTCCGTTGTCGAGCCATTCCACGCTGGGAAACCAAGGTCTGCGGTTTCTAAGAACATGGAGAGCGGAAGATTTTTATGGGTTAAGGAAAGCATCTTGCTGCGTAGGTCATTCCCTGCCTGTTTGTTGTAGACTGCGGCCTCCGTCGCAGTCATGGCATAGATGATGCCCCCGTATTTGAAATAGGCCATCGGCTCTAAAAGTATCTTGTACTCCCCGCCAGTCAAATCCTCATACGAAAACCCCATGACATCCGCAATATCCCGGATTGTCCCCTCACGGCAAAAATAAGCCCTGACTTCCTCAATGCTTGCTGTGACAACGCTGCCACTGATAATGCGGGGGATGGGATTGACAGGAGTATAACAATGGTAATTTCCATTATGTAGTGTCAAGCTACTTCCATTGCAATAAGAAATCTTGTTTACCTTCCCAAAATGTATAGCAACATCGCTGTTCCTATAGTTGGAAAAATCAACCGATGCGGACACTGGCATGTTATCGGCATCCCGCACAATGGTGATGCGCACCCCATCGCGCCCGTCCCATATATTCTGGCTGTTCCCACTCCCCATGTCTCCCCCGCCGCCATCAATGTTTGCATCGCCGTCCGCATAAACAGTCAGCGAAAAAGAAAAAAGCATTGCCATACACAGCAATGCAGCAAATATTCTTTTCAAAACGTCCCTCCAATCATGCAGGAATCTTTTCCCTGCTCATCTGCGCCAGGTAACAGGCAAACTAACTGATGTTTTTCTGCTACATCACTATATCCATACAGCAGATGCCAATGCACGCAGAAAAGCGGATACAGCCTCAGCCATATCCGCCCAAATTGATATGCTGCTTTTCTTATCTTTTCCATAATATAGAAAATGCAGCAAACGTCACTGTTCTTTTCATTTACATATCCCCTACGATATCGCCTGTTCCGGCATTTGGTAATATATCATAGGAATTTTCCCCCTCATATTCCACCCATCCGAACCCCGGCACATAGATAGCACCCTCTGAAGGCGGTTCACCCCTTGAGGAATCATCCTTCTTGGAAGGTTCATTGCTTCCTGCAGATTCGCCCTTTGATGGGGATTCCTCTTTCTTTGTTTCTTCCTGCTCCGGCTTCGTATGTTCTGGTCGGCAGTTGCCATCCCCATCCGGATTCTCTACTGGCACTGTATTCTTATCATCTGCAGGCGGATTCGGCGGCGGTGTCGCCTCGTCCGGCGAATTCACCCGGTAATTCAAATCTTCGTCATTTCCCTCATCCGTCTTTGTATTGGTAGCGGTATCACTTTCTGATTGGTTATCTGTTTTTTCCTGCTGTTCAGGAATGGTTTGGGTCTCCGGTATTTTTGCAGGCAATACCTCCGGACTTGGCTCCGGGGTGGTATCAGCAATTTCCGGATTCGGCGTTCCCCCCGGTTCTTCCGCGCCCGCCGTCCCATCATCGGCACCGTCAGATTCCGGATTCGTATCTGCATCTTCTTTTTCTTTGCCATCCTCCTCCGGTCGGGCTGTCCCATCCTCCACCGTCTGTGTCGGAACTGGCAAACTTCCCCCTCTGCCCTCATCATCTTCTTCCGGCTTAATTACACTCCCTATCGGGGTTGGCACTTTTCCTGTTCCTTCCCCTTTGTCTTCGTCTTTTGGTTGGTCAGTCATGTTCCCCGGCATCGTCGAAATCGGTGTGGCATCTTTCCCTCCACCTGCTTCTGCCCGCTTACCAGACCTCGAATCTTTTTCCCCGTCCTGTACGGTCGGTATATCCTGCTTCCCCTTTGCCATACTGCTTCTCCAGAACAGCCCTGCAACAAGGCAGACTGCCAAAACGGACAGGACGACAATTACAAACTGCTTCCTTTTGTTCTCATTCTTATTCATAATCGGACCTCACTTTCATTGATTGGATGAACAGCTCAGCCCTATTTACCCAATTCCTTTTACCCAACTCCATTATAAACGGAAATCCCCTGCAAGTCCAGACATATTTTTCAATCCCATAAAGAAATTTCCATCCATGTACGAAACTTATGCCTTCCGGACATTGGGCATCCCCAAAAGTTGCCCCCTGTTGGTATCAGAATTTGGGCATATAGGCTGCCTTTGTTCGTATCTGCATGGCAAACGGCGGCACGAACCCCCACCCAAAAGAGAAGGGAACCTCAATGGTAACTTTAACATCCGCCTCCATGTTTCGGTTGGCGTTTCCTGGTGTCAACGGCGTGTTGGTAATCTTCACCTCAAGCCCTGAAAGGCGGTACTCATACCCGCCCTCCTCCTGCTCCTGTACCTTGACATGGTAACTTCCCCGTTTTTCCGTCCCCAACAACGAGTCAAGCTGATGGTAAACATCGGAATAATCCAAGTTCTCCACCCAACGGCTGCCAGAGAGGACATAACCACCAGAATACCCTTCCCGCAGACCGTTGTAGGCTTCGTCATAATTCGTTGTCATCACCGCAATGACCGCCTGCTGCACGCCATCCCTCACCCCCTGTACGATGATCATCAGCCGGAAAAACTCTGCCATCACACAGACCACCATCAGCAACGCCAGAACCAGTGCAACCGTCAGCGGGGTGGAATTTCCGCCCCTGCGGTTTGGAAGTTTCCTGCCACAGAAAAATCCCTGTTTTTGCATTGGCTTTCCCTTCCGCTGCATATTTTTGTTTTTTCCTGCCCCTATCATTTGTAATACACCTCCGACTTCCCGGATGCCTTCGCCCGTATCGCAATCCGGAATGGACCGAAGAAAAAGAAACTGACATCCACTGTTGTTGTCAGTGTCACAGAAATATCGCCATCCAACTGCACCCGGTTTCCCCGGAAATAGTCGCAGTCCCATACAATCTCCGGGTCAAGACCGGTCTGCGCCTTCATAACAGCAATTCTCCCCGACACATCCGTTCCCCCAACAATCTCCGCCTGCCGCACAATTTCCGCCGCAAACAGGTCGAGCTGCTGCTTTGCCGTGAACACCGGAAGAAAACTGACAGCAAGTGCAATGACCAACAGCAGGCAGAAAATACTGACCACAATATCAACATACCCTTCACCGCGTTTTGATTTTATAAGTTTCCTTAACATAATCCCCCTTAAAAAATCCCCGACATTGTGCCAATAATCTGGTATCCCATCACCCCCATATAAACCAGAATCATACAGCCAAGCAGCAGGAAAGAATACCGCCGTATTTTCGGCGGACGCTCCATCGCAAGTTTTTTCAAGCGTTGCAGTTCCAACTGCTTCATGTCATGGGCAAGCATCCGAAAAAATGCCACGCCGTCATCGCCGCGCAGGACACCGACCAACCCGCGCACCACATCGGAAAGCATCGCGCTTGACACCCTCGCCTCCAACCTCGTCAGCGCACCCTCATAGTTTCCGGTTCGCATATCGGATACCGTGATGGCAAGTTCATTTTTCAGCGCTGCCCCTGCATTCTTCTGGTAGGTTTCCAGGATGGAAAGTACATCCCGGCTCGCCATCAGCTCCTGCGAAAGCGTCGCCACAAAGCGGGGCAGCTCATACTCGATTTCTGTCCGCCTCCCCGCAATCTGTTTCTCCGCCTTCCCGCTCTCGGAAAAATAGGTGCTGATACCCACCGCGGCAAAAACCGGCGAAAGAATGGGCGCAAAGAACAGGAAAGGGATGGCGCAGAACAGCACCAGGCCACCCTTTACAACAGCAAGCGCAAAATACTGCTCCGCTGTCATCGGGATTTCTGCCGACCGCAGGGCTGCTGTCAGCTTGCGTTTCTTGTAACTGCTCATTGGCAGCACCCCTGCCAGTTTTGCCGCCAGTTCCTCCAGAATGGCATCCGAGTTTCTTGCCGCCTTCCGGCTCTTCCTTATGGCTCCCAACAACGCCTTTGTCGCCCGGTAAGTCGGTATGTGGAGTACCGCCGCAAGAATCAGGTAAAGCCCCAAGGCAAAAAACAGGGCAAACACGAATAAAATGAAATTCTGCATCTCACACCTCACCTCTTATACTCAATCGGTCGTGTATGTTTCGCCACCGCTGCAACGGAAGCAAAGACCACCGCCCCGCACACCGCGAGCAGCACCTTGCCAAACTCCGTATACATCAGGGTGTGGTACCATTCCGCATTCAGGAAATACAGTAGCGGGATGCTCCCCAAAAGCAGCGCGACCATTGTAATGTACTCCCGCACCGGTTGGGCAAGCAGCAGGTCAAGCTCTGCTGACACTACCCGCATATCCGAAAGCTTCGCCACAATCGGCGGCAGGGTGGATTTTAAGTTATAATCATCCTGGCAGGCAATGACCGCATCCACCCATTCATGGAACACCGCATTGTCCACGCCCTGCTTCATCTGTCCCAACGCCTCCTTCAGGTTGGAGTTGATTAACTTCGCCTGAAGGAGAAACCCCCGAAAAACCTCCGCCACAGGCGGGTTTAAATAGGGCTGATTTTCCTCAATGGCACGGATAATCGTATTCTTCCCACGCAGATAACTGGTTGTAATGATGGAAAGCGCCGTTTCCAATTCCGTGCTCACCTGCCGTTTGAAGCGCCCCGCTGTAAACTTAATGTAATAAAACGGGAGCAGCGCAAACCCCACCGCCAATACCGGCACCAGGTAGCCGTTTTTCATCGTCAGAGCCACCAGTACGCCCACAACAAACAGGAACATGGACAGGATGCACAACATGGCAAACCTGCCCGACTTCCCAGTAACACGCAGGACTTCCCCTGTTTCCAGAAACAGACGTTTCAGCCCCTTCGGTTGCCTCCTTCTCCTGCTCTTTATCACTTTGCTTTTTAACGTCTGTTTCTTTGGGCAGAAATAACCTGCCATCCCCTCCAAAAAAGAAAAGGGCGACAGCCCAAGCAGCAAAAAGCTACCGGCCACCGCCAGTAAAAACGCGACTGTTACCAATATCGTCAATCTTCACACCTCCATCCCTGCTCCCGCAAACGGTTCCGGATATCCTAGCTCTCCCATGATATCCCCATACCCCATGCTGCAGGTTTTAATATCTGGCACTTCCTGAAACAGCTCCACCATATCCTGATAGTCCTCCGGCAAGATATAATCCACGATTTCCTTCAGAACATCGGACAGGTTTCCTAAAAAACCCCAGATACTCTCTGTCTCTTCCCCATTTTCGTAAAGCCGAACCCCATAGCACTGCCCGGAAAGATAATAATCATACCTTTTCACCTCCGATTGCAGGCACCATTCCGCCCTTTCCATGTTTTCCGGCGATACGCCGCCATACACAGCCCGAATATCCCCCGACGTGGCATAAATCCATCCCACCTGTCCGGAATCCCATTCTGCATGCACGGCATGACCAACAAAATCAGAAACGGACATGCTCAGCCCGGAATGGTCGTAAAGGTAGAGGGGCAGTAGTATATTTTCCTTTCTGGCAAGCGCCAGCAAATCTTTGTCTGCCATCAAATCAACAAGGCAGTCCACAATTTCCTTTCTCTGTTCCCTAAGCCCGCCTGAAAAAAAATCTTCCTCATACCATTCTTTTGCATAACGGTCGTATCCTTCCACCCGCAAGCCAGAAACTACATGGTCTTTTGCCGGCTCCCCTGCTATCTGCTTCAAACCCCCTTCCATCAGCCGCACGGCATCCGATTTTCCGGATTGCACATAGTCCAGGATGGCATCGCCTGATACGGTGCGCTGTACAAGTTCCTTTAAGAAATCATTCGGTTTCTCATACTGGTGTTCATCCCCCAGGTGGTACCGTCTGTGCCAACACACCATGTGTCCAATGTTATCTTCTTCCCCACGGGGGTTTTCCGGTTCATCGTCCACCATGACCTGCAATAAATACGGCTGTTTCCATGCAACAAGACTCATCGCTTCCCTCCCCCTTACACGCCAAACAGTTCCTGCTGCGCCCGCAGGCACATCCCGTTCTCCCGCAGGCGTTTCAGCAACCCCTCCGAGGGCGGCTCCACTTTCTCGTAATGGCCGATGATTTTTGCCCTCCCGTCCACGACCTGGTTATCTGTGACCCGGAAGCGGAACAGGGTGCGCATCCTCCGGTGGCTCTCCCCTGGATGGGCGGCATCCTCCTGGTATTCGCACTCCGAAATCTCCATCACCCTCCGGCTGTTGTCCTCTAGCTTCTTCGCAAACGCCACAATCGGGAACGCCTTGGTTGCAAGCCCCATCAATGTGGCATCGTCCATATCGTAAGACTGCTTACACAGTGTTACCATCCGGTAATAGGTATCTGCGCACGAATTGGCATGGATGGTGGTAATCACAGAATGCCCGGTGTTGGCTGCATTGATGGCCTGCATACTCTCCGCCCCCTTCATTTCCGCGACTGCCACGCAGTCCGGGTTGATGGTCAGAGTGGTTTCAAGCAGCTTTACCAAGCTAATGTCCTGTTTTGGGTCATCTGAAGGACGCGTCACAAGGTGAACCACGTTGTTTAAGACGTTCCCACTCCCATCCTCCGCTGTCAGGTCAAACTCCCGGCAGCCCTGCTCCAATGTGACAATGCGCTTATGATAAGGGACCTGCCCCAAAATCCAACTCATCAGCGTGGTCTTGCCACTTGAAGTTGCACCCGTGATGCACATGGAAACACCGTGGCAGTAGCAGGCGACAAGCAGGTCA
>CAJTUA010000014.1 GCA_910579615.1 uncultured Lachnospiraceae bacterium
TACATTTTTGACAGTTCCTTTAATCGGTTTAGTTTCTGCCCCTTGGAAAGATGTACCGTTTCCAACTCTTGGTATCTCTGTTCCTTATCCGCTGTGAATTTCGCAAGGCTCTCAAAGCTGTCTATCTGCCTTGTCGTGATAAATTTCTCCGCATTGTCAGCTGACTGTCAATTCCCTGTTCTTTAAAAGAGCGGTGTTCCCAATGTAGCGCAATCCCAAACTGCTCATTGGTAGCATTGATTGTGTCGGCTAAATCCTTTCGCCACATTTTAGCGTTTTCCCTGCTGTTCCAGTCGGTGCTGTCGGCGGTGTGGCATTTCCACTGTTTCCTGTTCCGCTTGTCTACTTTCTGCTGACCTGTCTTTTATCAATCACTGGTATCTTCTCACCGTTTTCGTCAAGGTCATAGACTTTCTTCTGTTTTGCTGCCCATTCCCCGTTTTCAGTGAGAGGGCGCATTGGGTGGGAGAGCGGTTTCTCGGCTTTGCGTTTCTTCTCGTTCTGCTTTTTCTTTTCGTTGGCTGCACGCTGTTGCGCCTGTCTCAATGCCTGCAATGCCTTTTCTAAGTTTTTGCTTGTGTTATTTTTGCTCTCAATCATTTCTGATACCTCATTCTTTCTATGTTGTGTTGGTGGTTGCTGAAAATAAAAAAGGTAGCGGATTGTCTGTTAAGATAATCGCTACCTAAAGGTAAACAATATTTAATTTTCAATATAATTTCATCTGTTCAATTCAGTTTTAATATATTTATAAAATTGTCTGTGTAACTGGCGCATTTCATCGGGTGCTTTCATTGAATGTTGATACATAAACATTCTCCCAAAATCACTCTGAAAAATCACACTAAGACCTATCCTTAAAAAAGTAATTGGAATAAATCGAAATACATTCATTTTCTTAGGAGATATAACAATCCCTAAGTTATGGAGCGTAATATAATTGCGTTTCATTCTCTTTGCTGTTCTGCACATTAAATTTTTTTCTTTTCCTGCTTTCTTAGGATTGTCTGCTTCATAATAAGCATCTGCAATAGGAACTACCATTGCCAAATGACATATCTGCCAATCGTGCATATTTCTTACAATTTGATATGGAATATGGGATTGTCTAAAAATTGCTGACAACATCATTATCCGCTCTGTTTCCATTCCATTTATTTCTGCAAAAGTTGTCGGCTGAATTAATCTCGGCGTTAGGTCGGCTTTTAATATATTACCGTCAAAACTCCCTCCTGCTCCGGGAAATGCCGGTATAATTCTTCCTTTTCCGCACATTTTTTCCCAATCACTGTATGGTTCAATGGTATTAACCATTGTTACAATATTTGGACTATTATTATTTCTTAATTCCTTTAATGCTTGATGTACTTGGGTTTCTCTTACAGTCAGAAATATAAAATCATAGGTGTCCTCATTTGTTACATTTTCAATAATCCGGGGAGTTACTTTCATTCTCTTTCGGTTTTTAATGTAACACAAGCCATACTTTTTTAGACTTTCTAATCTTTCTCCACGCGCATATATAGTCGTATCATATCCTGCTTCACAAAATAGTGTCGCATATAGACACCCTATCACACCCGCTCCATAAATTAGCAATCTCATATAATCATTCCTCGCACTCATATATTTGTTGATTTTCTCAACAATGCTATTTTACCATAAACACAAATACAATTCCATTGAGTTTGATTAACACGATACTTTATTTCGTTTAATCATCATCTGCCTTGCCCGTTCCCTCTGCTCGGTGCTGACCGTCCTCGGCTTGCGGTAGTTGACGTATGACTTCGGAAAGGAATAGGTCTTAGATACCTCGTCCTGCCCTGTCAGCTTGTATGTGTTGGGATAATCGGCAACAAGCGTGTCAAGTTTCCGCATGACCGCCTTATCCCTTGTATAGAGGGTGGCAGTCTGTTCTCCTGCATTATAATTGAGAATACTTCCCTGCTCGTATCGTGAAAGTTTCATAGTACCATATCCCCCTTTCCTTTGCTGTGGGTTCTGTGCTGTTTTCCCTCGGCAACTGTCGGCAGTTTTACCTGTTCCTTTGCTTTGGCTAACTTGTCCTTATGGAATGGTCACGCTCGGTCAGTTTCCGTCTTTTGGTGGTGGCGGTCAGTTCCTCACACGTTTTTTCTGACAGGGCATTTAATTTCTTCAATGTGCCACTTACTATCTGCTTTGTGTCGCTTGTATTTGTTTTGTCACCCCTCCGCACTATCCAACATCGGCGGCCTGTGCTTTTCCTTGAACTGTCGCTCCCACTCGGCAAGCTGTGTTTTCAGCTTCGGCAGCACGCTGTCTTGTAGATTGCGGATTGCCCTTTCAAGCAGCACCCCATTGGCAACCGGAAGCTGAAAACCGTCACCGTTGAGCATTTACAGGCGTAATGTCTTGAAAAATATAGGGGTTTTAGAGGGTTGAATAGATAAATATGAATTTAGCGTGATTCTTCAAAGGGCTTTGCAAATTCGAAACCGTCCCGCACCATTGCCTCATAGGCCGTTCGCCCCATCCCATAGAACATAGCGCAGTTCTCCAGAGAGTCCCTCATCTGTCCATCATCGTTGTTGTCATTGAAGCCGCAGGCTCTGTTCCCTATCATGTATACCCGCATATTGTCCTCTGCAATCATCCATTTACGGTAGTCGCAGGTTGTGGATACCACGAAGCAGTACCGAACCTGACCGTCCTTAAGATGGTCGCAGTTGATTTCAATCTGAATCTCATAATATGGACTCTCAAAATCAATTTGTTCTACGAAAAATTCCTGGAGCGTGTGCTCCGCCACCCTATCATCAGACCTGCGCAACTGGTAGTAAAGGGCGGTCCAGCCCGTCTCAAATAGCTTATTGAAATTTTTCAGCACATAGCGAACCGCTTGTTCTGTCCGCTCCAGATTGTCCTCGTTCAGGTTCCAGATAATCAGGTCCAGATTGAAGTCCCGCTTCAAATATGGGGTGTCGAAAGAAAACAGAACCTTAACCAAAGGACCGTCTTCGTCCTCCTGAAGCGGAATAAACTGCCTGATGTCCAAATCCTCCGGACTAATTGGCGCTCTATCGTCTAAATAAATGTACATAATTGATTGCTCCTTTGCGGCGTAAGAAATTTGAAATTTGGTTTGCCAAATTGACCTACTTAAAATATAGCACAAAGCTAGCTGGTGTTCAACACCCATTGTAGATTTGAGTTTCCTCATTTTCACCCCAAAGTCCCAAAGGGTCAGGATGAACCTAAAGAGGATCTCGAACAGCCCCGTGACCGTGGCCGGCTGTATTGCCCTGCAAAGGGAAAACGGGCTGTCCATTTTTTCCGTTTTAAGGGCAATTATTTTTTATTTAACACCATTTTGCCGTGGTGGGAGGATGAAAATGGTAGTATAATATAAGTGAAGTTCAGAGAAGAACTGGAGGGTTTTGTTGTTTTCTGGCTTCCCAAAGAATGGGTATCCATGTTATGTTACACGTAGGCAGATTCTCCATCATAAGAGACAGTGTGCAATGTCAAAATGTGAGGGAGAAGAGATGAAGAAAAGGAGTAAAGACATGTCAAGGAAAAAAACATTTTTTTTCAGTGCACTGTTTACATTGGTTATTATGATGAATGTACCAATGCAAGTGAACGCATTTTATACGGATGAAGAAACTTACGGAGTACAAGAAAAGGCATATACAGAGCAGGAAGAGGTAATAATGTTGCTTCCTGTAAAAGAATTGCAGGTTGATGATTTGGATATTGTTATTGAAACGGTCGGGGCTTCGTATTTCCTGGAAGTCAATGGAATTTTAGATGATGGCAATTCGGTTGAGTTGGCAGAGGAAGCTTCGTACTTGAGCAGTAACGCAGATGTTGTATTTCCATATCGTGGAAGGTTACTTGCAATGGGAACGGGATTTGCGGTAGTAACAGTTTCTTATGGGGATGTCAGTGTGGATGTCAATGTATCTGTTCTGGCTCCGTTAGAGATACCTGACGATATACCAACAGCACAAAACAGTAATGTTGATATTTCAATCGCCCGTGAGATGGTATTTTGCGAGTGGGAACCACTGTTATTAATGGAAAGTTGGACGGATTCGGATTTATATACTCGTAAGTATTATTATCCGGGAACAACTTATACAGGAATACTGTATACGCAAAAAACCTGTAGTTCAACAAAGACATTTTTGGAGAATGCAGCAAATGTAAATAGTGGGTTTTATACACCTCTTGTCAGGAAAACAGTTACCATCAAGGATGAACAAGGTAATGTGGTAGAGAAACGCACATATTATCAACCTAAATTCGGCAATGATTGTTCTGGTTTTCTTTCATTGGCATGGGGAATTAGCCGAAAGACTACATTGGGGTTTTTCGATGGAATAAAGGATGGTACTTTTGATAAAGTGGGACAATATACTATACCAAGTGATTATCTGAACATGTCGTCGGCTTCACAGGAAAAATTGCAAAAAGAGTTAAAGGCGGCATACGGTTCTTTACAGCAGGGGGATGCACTGGTATGCCGTAAAATTAAAACTACATTGGATGAGAATGGAAAAGAAGTAAAATCTGAAGTGGGTCATACATTTATGGTTTACTTAACCAACCCATCAACAAAATTAGTTTATGTATATGAGCAAACAAATCCAAATGCGATTATAGCAACTTGGACTTATGACATGTTGGCAAACGGTAACTATCTGCCGTTTAGAAAAAAATAAAACATTTCATTTTTGAAAGGGGGAGTTGGCATGAAAAGACACTTTTTATCCGCCATATTCCTCCTTTCCTTGCTGGTGTGCTGCGGGATTGCCGCGGGCGGCAGCAAGGAAGGGAAGGGGGCGGAAACCGAATCAGGGCAGGGAAAAGAATATGAATGCCATATATATGAAAATGGAAGTGCCAGTTTAATGGTGGAAATGCCAGGAACATGGTCACGCAGCGATTGGCCAAATTACCATGGCGGGGCGTTTATCAAAAAGGTTTACAGTGTGGAGGACTACGGACAAACAGAAGAAAATGAAACCTTTATATTTGGGGGCGACGGTCTGATTATATTTCAGCACAATATAAATCCATCGTTTACAGGGGAAGAATTTGTGTTTGCGGATGGGGAGAAGGGATACCGCATGTATAATAATAGGTTTGGGATGCATTGGGAACAAATTTACCATTACGGGTCAGGAGACTATATTAGTATATATGCATCCTGGGGAGAGTATGAGAAATATCAGGAGGAAGTGCAGCACTTTCTAAAAAGCATTTCCTACAAGGACGTGCGGGAAGGTATTTCTGCGGAATCTGGAGCGGATGGGAAACCAAAGCAATACCACTTCCATATCCACCGTTGGTCTTTGCAGGCGGATTTGACGGTGCCGGGAGGGTTTTATGCAGAGTGGAAAGCCAATGACAATGAGTCATGGTTTGGGCATTGGTGGGGGAGTTATGATGCAGAGCAGGAGTATCTGACGTTGTCCTTAGAGCCGGAAAGGGAAAATGTTTTGCTGCTTGGAGTACCAGTCAAGCTGCCGGAAAACCTGGAGCTTATTTCCGAACCGTATGTCTGTACCCTTGCTTCCGGCCTGAAAGGGCTGCGGTGGGATTTTGTACAGGACGGCAAAAAAGGGGCATATGTGAAAGTCTATCGCCCGGGATGCGGTATCCTGATTTATGGCAACCGTTTTGAGGAACTGGAAGAAATCCTGCAATCGGTTTGGGTATGGTAATGGGGCACTTGCTAAACCTGTAACTTGTGGAAAAGAGGTATGAATTCTTGAAGAAATTACTGATAATTACTTTATTTTTGTTTTCTTTTTTCTCCGCTTGTGGAAGAAGGGAAAATGAAGAACAGGAAAATGGGATGGATATTTCGTACCATGCCTTTGTCCTGGATTCTGCCATAGTGACAGTACAATTACCGGAAACATGGGCTTACAGTTATGAACCGGACTATAATGGAATGTATTTCCATCAGGTGCTTACACAAAGGGCTAGGGAAGAGGAAATAACGAAAGAGATGAAAGTGCTGAATTTTCATTATGGTACAGACGAAGGGTGTTTTTCGGTGTATCAGGGGGATACGGAGGAGGAAACAGGAACGTGGGACGAGTATACGTTTCCGGATGGGACAAGCGGACAGCGCATGGTATCGGAGCTAGATGACCGCTACAGGGAATTACTTTACCATGAAGAGACGGGGATGCTTGTTTGCCTTGATGCATCGAAATCGGAATATGAGAAATACAAGAAGGAAATCCGCCAGGTTTTCGACAGCATTGCTTTTGGAACGAAAAGCCTCACCGAGAGAATGGGGGCTGATGGGAAAATGGTGGCATTGTACAAGCTTCATCTGTATGAATGGGCACTTAAGGTAGATATGGTTGTACAGGCAGGTGTATCTGTAGAGTGGGAGGGACTTCGGTTGGAAGAATGGCCGGTATCTTATGGCTATGTGGAAAGCAACCGATATGCCTGGGGCGGATGTATGAACCTGTCTTATGGGGAAAACGGTGAAAATACCATGTTCGTGGGAACGGAAATTTTAAAACCGGAAGGGGTGGAGCCAAAGAGGATATATACGGTCGCATTGGCATCCGGAATGAACGGGGAGCGTACCGATTTTATATATGAAGGGGAGGAATGGTCTTATGTCCAGCTTTTTTATCCGGATGTCCGCATCCTGTTTCATGGAGAAGAAATGGAGCAGATGCTGCAGTCCGTCCGTCCATGGTAGAAATACAAAAGCCAGAATAATTCATAGTCCATCCATTTGCCTGCCCATACGAAAACGGAAAACCTAACATTAAAATGCAGGTTGCCGTCCACGTAAGGAAATGGATTGACAAAAACCCGCTGATTCTATATAATCTGTAAATGGTAGTGAAATTCCAATGTTACGATATATATAGAAATCAGGAGGTTTTTTTCATGAAAGCATACGGAGTGAACGAGCTTCGCAGAATGTACCTGGAATTCTTCGAGGGCAAAGGACATCTGAAAATGAACAGTTTTTCCCTTGTTCCGCAAAACGACAAGAGCTTGCTGCTGATCAACGCGGGCATGGCGCCGCTCAAGCCTTATTTTACCGGGCAGGAAATCCCGCCGAGAAGACGGGTTACGACCTGCCAGAAATGCGTGCGCACGGGCGATATTGAGAATGTCGGCAAGACCGCAAGGCATCTTACTTTCTTCGAGATGCTCGGAAATTTCTCCTTCGGCGATTATTTCAAGCATGAGGCGATTGCGTGGTCGTGGGAATTTCTGACGAAGACGCTTGGCATGGAGCCGGACAGGCTTTATCCGTCCATCTACGGCGAAGATGACGAGGCATATAAAATCTGGAATGAGGAGGTCGGCATCCCAGCAAAGAGAATTACCCGTTTTTACCGCGATGAGAACGGCGACTGCGACAATTTCTGGGAGCATGGCGCGGGTCCTTGCGGTCCATGCTCGGAGATTTATTATGACCGCGGGGAAAAATACGGCTGCGGCAAACCGGACTGTAAAGTCGGCTGTGACTGCGACCGCTTTATGGAAGTCTGGAACAATGTTTTCACCCAGTTTGAGAGTGATGGAAACCATCATTACACGGAACTGGAAAATAAAAATATTGACACTGGCATGGGCTTAGAGCGCCTGGCTGTCGTGATGCAGGATGTGGATTCCGTCTTTGACATTGACACGATGAAGGCAATCCGCGACAAGGTCTGCGAGATGGCGCATGTAACCTACGAGACGGACGCGAAGAAGGATGTCTCCATCCGCCTGATTACCGACCATATCCGCTCTGTGACATTTATGACCTCCGACGGCATCCTGCCGTCCAACGAAGGGCGCGGCTATGTCCTGCGCCGCCTGCTGCGCCGCGCGGCACGCCATGGAAGGCTTCTTGGCATTGACGGAATCTTCCTTGCGAAGCTTGCGCAGACCGTGATTGACGAGTCAAAGGACGGCTATCTGGAGCTTGAGGAGAAGAAGGAGTACATTTTAAAAGTTCTGACAAACGAGGAGGAAAAGTTTAACAAGACCATTGACCAGGGGCTTTCCATCCTTGCGGAAATGGAGGAGAAGATGGTGGAGACAGGCAGCAGGACGCTTTCCGGCGCGGATGCATTCCGCCTGTACGACACCTACGGCTTCCCGATTGATTTGACGGAAGAAATCCTTGAGGAAAAGGGCTTTACGGTTGATATGGACGGATTCCGGCAGGCGATGGAGGTTCAAAAGACAACCGCACGCGAAGCGCGCGCCGTGACTAATTACATGGGGGCGGACGCAACGGTCTACGATGAGATTGATGTAAACATCACTTCGGAATTCATTGGCTATGACCGTCTTGCCGCGGAATCTAAGATTTCCGTGATGACGGGGGAAACCGCGATTGTGACGGAGCTTGTCGCGGGCGAGAGCGGCACGATTATCGTGGAGAAGACACCGTTTTATGCGACCATGGGCGGCCAGGAAGGCGATACGGGCGTGATTGTCTGTGGCGATGCGAAATTTGTGGTGGCAGATACGGTGAAATTAAAGGGCGGCAGGATTGCGCACCAGGGAACGGTTGAAAGCGGGATGTTCCGGACCGGGCAGAACGTAACCTTGCAGGTCGATGGCACGGCGCGCGCCGCGACATGCAAGAACCACAGCGCGACCCATCTTTTGCAGGAGGCGCTGCGCCAGGTGCTTGGCACCCATGTGGAGCAGGCCGGATCGCTTGTCTCCCCGAACCACCTGCGCTTTGATTTCACGCATTTTTCGGCGATGACGAAGGAAGAAATCGAAAAGACCGAAGCGCTTGTTAACAAAAAGATTGCGGAGCGCATTCCGGTCGAGACGAAGGTGCTTGCGATTGAGGAAGCAAAGAAGACCGGAGCGAAGGCGCTCTTTGGCGAGAAGTACGGCGAGACCGTGCGCGTCGTATGCATGGGCGAATTCTCCAAGGAATTCTGCGGCGGCACGCATGTGGACAACACAGGCACCATCACGGCATTTAAGATTCTTTCCGAGTCCGGCGTGGCGGCGGGTGTGCGCCGTATCGAGGCAATTACGGCAGACGGCGTGTTTGCGCACTACCGCAGGCTTGAGGAGGAACTGAATGCGGCGGCAAAGGCAGTCAAAGCGGAACCGACGGCGTTGGCAAAGAAGGTCGAGGCGCTTTTGGAGGAGATGAAACAGCTGCATTCCGAGAACGAGAAGCTGAAGGCGAAGCTTGCGAACAATTCGCTCGGCGACGTGATGGGCCAGGTAAGGGAGATTCGCGGCATGAAGGTGCTCGCGGCAAAGGTGCCGGAGGTGGACATGAACGGGCTGCGGAACCTTGGCGACCAGCTAAAGGAGAAACTCGGCGAGGGTGTTGTATTTTTGGCATCCGCGCAGGGCGGCAAGGTCAGCCTTGTGGCAATGGCGACGGAGGGCGCGATGAAGCTCGGCGCGCACGCGGGCAATCTTATCAAGGAGGCGGCGGCACTGGTCGGTGGCGGCGGCGGCGGACGCCCGAACATGGCGCAGGCAGGCGGCAAGAACCCGGAAGGCATGGATGCCGCGATTGAGAAGGTATATGAAATTCTGGGTAAGTAGGGATTTTAAGTAAATATTTGCGCGTATTTTAAGGCATGCTTTATGTTTTAAAGAGAAAAAACCGATGGTTTCATTCCGTGTTTCTGATACCATCGGTTTCTTTTCATGGAAATAAAAAAATATTTTTATCCGCCATGCTCCTCCTTTCCCTTTTGTTGTGCTGCGGGATTGCCGCAAGCGGCAGGGAGGAAAGGAAGGGGGCGGAGACGGAACCGGGGCAGGAGTGAAACTTATGAGGATAACTAAATTATTTTCAAAAAAACCGTCAAAAACTTTAAAAGATTATAAAGAAATATATGCTACTTTAACTATAATAGCTCTTATATGTTTTATGGTTACAGCTATAGATAGATTTTTTTTAAAAAAGGAAGAAATAATTATTTTGGCTTGGAAGGATGCAGAAGTTGCTTTATTAATTTGTTTTATCACACATGCTTTCGTGTCTTTATTATATGGCTATTTGGAAATGGTTTTTAGAAAAAATAATTCTAAAGCAATGAAGAAAAAAAATATAATTTTGATTTTGATTTTCAGAGGAATTGCTTTTTTATCAGCTCTTTGGTATGCTTGGTGTGTTACTTTGGAGATGTTTTAGTGAGTGCGTGAATAAAAGTTTTTTGGTACATGCGGGGGCTATTGGAATGAAAAAACACTTTTTATCTGCCATGCTTCTCCTTTCCCTTTTGCTGTGCTGCGGGATTGCCGCAAGTGGCAGGAAGTAAGGGAAGGGGGCGGAGACGGAACCAGAGCAGAATACGGAATATGAATGCCATATATACGAAAACGGAAGCACCAGCTTAATGGTGGAAATGCCGGGAACATGGTCATACAGCGATTGGCCAAATTACCATGGCGGGGCTTTTATCAAAAAGATTTACCGTGTGGAGGACTATGGACAGGCAGACGAAAATAAAACCTTTATGTTTGGGAATGGCGGTGTCATTATATTTCGGCACCGTGCAAAGCCATTGCTTACAGGGGAAGAATTTGTGTTTGCGGATGGCAGGAAGGGATACCGCATGCACGATGATGGGAATAGGAGTCATTGGGAACAAATTTACCATTGCAAGTCAGAAGACTTAATTGCTGTATATGCATCCTGGAAGGAGTATGAGAAATATCAGGAGGAAGTACAACACTTTCTAAGGAACATTTCCTACAAGGATGTACGGGAAGGCATTTCTGCGGAACCTGGGGCGGATGGGAGCGAAAAACAATACCGTCTCCATATCCGCCGTTGGTCTTTGCAGGCGGATTTGACGATACCGGGAGGGTTCTATGCAGAGTGGAATGCCAACGCATCATGGTTTGGGAGTTGGTGGGAGGATTACGATGCAGAGCAGGAGTATCTGACGTTGTCCCTAGAGCCGGAAAAGGAAAATGTTTTGCTGATTGGAGTACCGGTCAAACCGCCGGAAAACCTGGAGCTTATTTCCGAACCGTATGTCTGCACCCTTGCTTGCGGGCTGCAGGGGCTGCGGCAGGATTTTGTGCAGGATGGCAAAAAAGGGACATATGTGAAAGTCTATCGCCCGGGGTGCGGTATCCTGATTTATGGCAGCTGTTTTGAGGAGCTGGAAGAAATCCTGCAGTCCGTTTGGGTATGGTAAAAGGGAAAGGAACAGATGTTGCTGCCTGTCTGATGATATTAAAAATACGAACATCATAATTTTTATTATTATGAAATAAAAAGACATATATACATCTTTTTTCACCATCTTTTTGAAAAATTTCAAAAAAACAGTTGACGAAATAGAAAAATATGCTATAATGGTTGCAGTGCTTTTACAAATACCCAAACAGTTGGTGTAAGCACAATACACAACTGGAGGGAGGTCAGGTGAGAGAATATGTCGAACGTTATTGTCAAAGAGAACGAGACTTTAGACAGCGCTCTCCGCAGGTTCAAGAGAAACTGCGCGAAAGCAGGTATCCAACAGGAAATCCGCAAGAGAGAGCATTACGAGAAGCCAAGCGTAAAGCGTAAGAAGAAGTCTGAGGCTGCTCGCAAGAGGAAGTTCAAATAATCATGTGCAGGAAAGACCTTGATCGCTTAGATTGAGGTCTTTTTTTGCCGTTTTTCGAATATGCTTAAAGCGAACCGAATTCTGGTATGAGAGGGAACGATGGCTTGGCAGAACAGTACAAAACCGGAGCATTACAAAAACAGGCGCAAGGAAAATGGGGAACTTTACCGGCAGCTTAAGGCGCAGGAGAAAAGTGAGAAGGAGGAGCGCATGCGCTTCCTTGAAATCCTCTCCGAAAGCATCGCCCTGCCGCCGGATGTTCTTGCGGGCGCGCCGATTGTTACGATGCATGGCAGGAATGCCGTTTATGTGGAAAACCATAAAAAAATCACGGAGTACAGTGAAGAGCATATTTTGATACAGACAGGAAGCTATAAGCTGGCAATCGAGGGAAAACGGCTGAAAATTGATTATTTTACGAAGGAGGAGCTAAAAATCAGCGGGCTCATCCGGCGTGTTTCCTACGGCGAGGAGGCAGTATGAAAAGCAGACTGACCAAACACATGAACCGTTATTTTAACGGGACGGTGGAAATATGTATTTCCGGAAGCAACGCGGAGCGTTTTTTGAATTTATGCCAGTTCCAGGAAATCCCGTTGCGGGATATCCGCAGGGATGGGAGCCGTTACCGGGCATTTCTTCCGGCGAAGGATTATTTCCGGCTGCGCCCGGTCATCAAAAAGACGGGGATATGTCCGGGGATTACGCGGCGCTTAGGGCTTCCGTTTGCCCTGAAAAGGAACCGGAAACGCAAAATTTTATTTCTCTGCGCCCTGATGTTTGCGGGGATGATTTATTACCTGTCCGGGTTTTTGTGGCGGATTGAATTTGATGGCTGCTATTACCATACGGTGGAGCAGCTGCGTGAATTCCTGCGCCAGGAGGGGATTATGGAGGGCATCCGCAAAAGCGGGGCGGACTGCAACGCGATTGAGGAGTGCATCCGGAGCAATTTTACGGATATCGGGTGGGTGTCGGCGGAATTGACCGGAACGGTCATGAAAATACATATCAAAGAGACGCGCATGCCGTCCATGAGCGCGGAACAGATTGTTGACGGGTACGGGAACACATGGGAGGAGGAAACCGGGCATATTGTGGCGGCAAAGGATGGTGTCGTGACACAAATCACGGTAAAAAGCGGCGTTGCGCAGGTTCGGGTGGGCGATGTCGTAAAGGAGGGCGATATCCTGATTCGCGGGGTTCTTGAGATTGTCGGGGATGACGGGAATGTGACGGCACGCCACCCGGTGCTTGCCGACGGCACGGTGCGCCTGAAATGCGTGGAAGATTACAGCCAGGCAGTTCCCCTGACATACGAAAAGAAAGTATATACGGGAAAAAGCCGCAGTGGAATAAAACTGGAAATTTTTGGAAGAAAAATATTTTCATATAATCCTAGTAATTATTATCAGAATTGTGATATAATAACGGAAACGGGGCAGTATTGCATCGGAGAGAGTTTTTACCTCCCGCTCGTGTGCGAGAAGACGACGGTCATGGAGTATACCCTTACGGCCGAGACGCGGACAAAAAACGAGGCAGAGCTTGCTGCGGACCAATTGCTTTTGCGGTATTTGGAGGAGAAGAAGCGCGGGGGTGCCGTGATTTTGGAAAAGCGCCTGACGCCGCGCTTTACGAAGACTGAGTGCGTGCTGGAAGGTCTGCTTATTTTTGATGAGAGCGCATGGAAATACCGCAGGATTAAATCGGATGAGTGGAGGCAGGAAAACGGGGATGAGCATAACACAGATAACAACGGATATACCAGCGGAATACGAGAAAAAGATATTCGGGGAGTATGACGCTTACGCGAAGATTTTAGAGAGGGCATACCATGTCACCTTACTCTCCCGCGACGGGGGCGTGAAGGTGATTGGCGAGCCGGGACCGGTTGCAAAAGCAGTGGCGGTGTTAGAAAAGCTTGCCGCCCTCGCAAAAGGCGGCGGTGAGATTACGGAGCAGAGTGTGAACTACGCGATTTCCCTGAACATGGAGGAAAAGGCGGATGCGCTGCTTGAGATTGATAAGGATTTGATTTGCCATACGGTTTCCGGGAAACCGATTAAGCCAAAGACAATGGGGCAGAAATCGTATGTGGACCAAATCCGCCAGAAAATGATTGTATTCGGCATCGGACCTGCGGGAACGGGAAAGACCTTCCTTGCGATGGCGATGGGGATTACGGCATTTAAGAATGACGAGGTGAGCAGGATTATCCTGACGCGCCCCGCGATTGAGGTTGGGGAGAAGCTTGGGTTTTTGCCGGGGGATTTACAGAGCAAGGTTGACCCGTATCTGCGCCCGCTTTACGATGCGCTCTATCAGATTATGGGGGCGGAGAGCTACCTGCGCAACGCAGAGAAGGGCTTGATTGAGGTCGCGCCGCTCGCCTACATGCGCGGGCGCACGCTCGACAACGCATTCATTATCCTGGATGAAGCGCAAAACACGACACCGGCGCAGATGAAAATGTTTTTGACGCGCATCGGCTTTGGCTCAAAAGTTGCCATCACGGGGGATTTGACGCAGAAAGATATCCCGGCGGGGCAGCCTTCGGGGCTTGACGTGGCGATGAAGGTGCTATCGGGGATTGATGAGATTGGATTTTCTTACCTGACAAGCAATGATGTTGTAAGGCATCCGCTTGTGCAGAAAATTGTTATGGCATATGACGCTTACGAGAAGAAACAAAAGGGAAAGGGACCTTCCATCCGCAAAGGGGAGCTGAGCCGGAGGGCGGGGAGGAATCGTACAGGGAATGGAAAAGAGTGAACAAAAAGAGAGGGTGCGCTGGGGGGTGCTTTTGCTGTTTTTACAGGCCGCTGAGACGGCTGTCTGCTGCTATGTTCTTGGCGGCACCCTGATGGATGTTCTGCGCTGCACGTTATGGATGTTGCTCTTTGGCGGCATTGCGGTGATTTATCTGATGGCGCGGGCGGGGCATTTTCATCAAAAACACTTCTGCTTCCCGGTGGTTTCCATGTGCGTGCTGTCCGCGCTGCCGTGCGCCCTTTTTTATGACAGGCTCCGGCCGATGGCGGGATTTTACCTTGGGGCTGTGCTGATTGCAGCACTGGTGGACCAGGGGACAGGAATTGTATTTGTTATATATTTCTGTGCGGCTGCCATGCGAAAGGGTACGGGTGATATGGAGGAAGCGGTATCGCTTTTGGCGCTCGGTGTGGTTTTGTGCCTCTTAGCGGGCTTTTTGGAAAAAAAGCAGGGGATATTGGAAGTTTTTTTGCTTTCGGGGATTGTGACCGCGATTTTGCATTTTCTGCGGACAAGCCTGCATGAAAGCATGTCGTACCAGTCACTGGGGCTTGCGCTGCTTTCAACGGCGGCCGTGCTTGTGTGCGCCCTGCTGCTGATGCGCCTGTACGCACGCCTTGTGCGGGACGATGGGAAAAAGGGCAGTGGCAGGCAGGAAGTGACAGCGCAGACCTGCGAGGCACTCCTTGCACCGGATGCGGTGCTTATGGTCCGGATGAAAAATGAGGCGCAGGCGCTCTATCAGGCATCCGCAAAGCTGGCGGCGGTTGCGGCGGTTGCGGCGGGGCAGGTGGCGGCAGATGCGGGGCGCTGCAGGGTGATTGCCATGTACCGCGAGGTTGGGAAGCTTGCAAAAGGGCAGGAATCTGCGGCGGCGGGCATTGCCCTGATGCGGGAAGTCCGGATGCCGGAAGGGATTATCAGGGATATTGCCGGGATAAACCGGAAAGAACCAAGACCATGCACGAAGGAGGCTGCGATTGTTTTTCTTGCGGTTGCGGTTATGGGGATATGGAACCATCCAAAGACCCGCGCTGCCAATATCACGCAGGATAAGGTGATTGACAAAGTTTTTGCCGTGTTGTTAAATAAAGGGGTACTGGATGAGGCGGGCTTTTCGGTAAAGGAGTACAGCCAGTTAAAGAAAAGCCTGAAGATGGAGTTTGCCTTTCCGCCATAAGGGTGTGAAGGGGGCATAAAGGAAGGGGGAGCCTATGACAATCAATATTGAGAATGAAACGCAAATTTCGGCAGGCATTGCCTGTGAAGAAATCATAAACCTTGTTGTAAATGCTGCGCTGGATTATGAGAAATGCCCTTATGAGGCAGAAGTGGACATACTTCTTACGGACAATGCGTCCATCTGCGAGATTAACCGGGAAAACCGCGGAATTGACGCGCCGACGGATGTGCTTTCCTTTCCGGCCACGCAGTACAGCCGCCCGGCGGCATTTGAGGAGCTCAATCAGCAGCCCGGCTGTTTCCACCCGGAAACGGGTGAACTGCTGCTTGGGGATATCGTCGTTTCCCTAGAGCGCGTGATATCGCAGGCGGAGGAATACGGGCATTCAAGGGAGCGAGAGCTTGGGTTTTTAATTGCGCACAGTATGCTCCACCTTTTTGGCTACGACCATATGCAGCAGCAGGAGCGTGAAACCATGGAGAGAAAGCAGAGGGAAATTTTGGAAGGAATCGGGTTGAAAAGATGAGAGGAAAGAAACGGAAATTTTTTGTGCTCCTGTGTGCACTGCTTTGCATCTGTGCGGGTGCGGGCTGCGGGAAAAAGAAAGATTCGGTGGATATGGAGGGAATCCCGGTTCTGCCATTAGGACCGACACTGACGCCAACGCCGACCCTGTCCCCAACGCCGACTCCGACACCGACACCAACCCCGGACCCGTATGAGGGGAAAAAGCAGAGCATGCTGACCGGAACCTGGATACCGGAGGAAGAGGTGGAGCACCGCCCTTATGCGGTGATGTTAAACAATATCAAGGCGGCAAGCCCGCAGAGCGGAATCGGGCAGGCGGATATCGTGTACGAAGCATTAACGGAGGCGGGAATCACAAGATTTCTGGCGATTTTTTCCGAGATTGGAGAGGACACGCCCGCGGCAGAACGGCTTGGCTCGGTGCGCAGCGCAAGGCATTATTTTGTGAGCTTTGCGGACGAGTATGACGCGATTTTCATCCATTTCGGGGAGACAAGCTATGCGAAGAGGAAGATGGAAAAGCTTGGGATTGACCATATTACCGGCATGTATGGGGCAGGCGTGGCAAGCTTTTACCGCGATAATACCATCAAAGCGCCACACAATGCATTCGCCTCGTTAAAAGGCATCCTTACCGGGATAAACCGGGCGGGCTTCCGCACGGAATATGAGGAGGGGTACGAGCCGCATTTCCGTTTTTATGCGGAGGATACAAGCCTTTTGGATGCGCAGGGCGCGGTGGCGGCAGAACAATTAACACTTGGCTTTTCTACGTACATGGCACCGTATTTTCTCTATGATAAGCAGGAGGGGCTGTATGCGCGCTACCAGTTTGACGGGGAACATATTGATTACAATACAGGGGAACAGCTGAAATTCAAGAATGTAATCATCCAGCTTGTGGATGAATGGAATATTGACAAGAACGGCTACCAGACCATGGACATCGAGGATGCGCAGGGAACCGGGTACTATATCACGAACGGTGTGTGTGTGCCGGTCACCTGGACAAAGAAGGAAAGCACACGCTTTATGCGCTACTATGATAAAAACGGAGAGGAACTTACGATCAATCCGGGGAAAACCTACATTGCCGTATTTCCGCAGAACCGTGAAAAATATATTACGATTGGGCAGGAAGGGCAGTAGTACGAATGGGAAAGTCGAAAAAAAATAATTACCTGATCCAGGGGAGCATTTTAGCGGTTTCTTCCATCGTTTCCCGCTTTATCGGAATGCTTTACCGGATACCGCTGACCAATATTGTGGGGGATACGGGCATGGGCTATTACAGCTCGGCGTATGAGCTGTACAACTTAGCGCTGATTCTTTCTTCCTACAGCATCCCAACCGCCGTCTCAAAGCTCGTGAGCAGCATGGAATCAAAAAAGCAGTACCGCAATGCGCATAAGGTGTTTTTGTGCGCGTTAAAGCTTTCCGCCGCGGTCGGGCTTTTGATGAGTATTTTTGTCTATGCGTTCGCAGGGACGTGGGCGGCGCTCGTAAAGAGCGCCCCGGTGGCGGTTCCGCTGCGCGTCCTTGCCCCGACCATATTTGTATTCGCAGTCATGGGCGTTTTCCGGGGATATTTCCAGGGCAAGCATACAATGGTGCCGACCGCCTTCTCGCAGCTGATTGAACAGGTGGTCAATGCCTTTGTCAGTGTCTATGCCGCATACCGGCTGATGCAGATACACAATGCTTCCGTGGATATGGAGGCATATGGCGCGGCGGGCGGAACATTTGGTTCGTTTGCAGGGGCGGTTTTTGGCCTGCTCACGCTGCTTTTTGTGTATGCAATCAACCACGGCTATATCCGAAAAAAAGTGCGCAAGGACCGGGTGGGGGATGAGCGGAGCACGGCAGGGATTCTGCGTCTGATTGTTCTTACGGTCATCCCGATTATTTTGAGCCAGACAATTTACCAGCTGAGCGGAACGGTGGACAATACGGTGTTCGGTCAGATTATGGACGCGCAGCGGAATGAGGAAACTTCGTTTCTGTGGGGGATTTACTCAAACAAATACCGGATGCTGACCAACCTTCCGGTGGCGGTTGCCACAGCGCTTGGCGCTTCGATTGTCCCGGCGCTCGCGAATACCTACGCCGTCGGCGATGATGACGGTGTGCGGGAAAAAATCGCTTCCTCCGTCAAATTCAATATGCTGATTGCGATTCCGGCCGCGGTTGGGATGGGTGTGTTGGCGGAGCCAATCATTCGCCTGCTGTTTCCGAGCACGGAGATTGAGCTGAGCGCGAGGCTTTTACAGTTTGGTTCAATCGCGATTGTATTTTTTGCTTACTCCACCATCACGAACGGGGTTTTGCAGGGGATTGACCAGATGCGCCTCCCGGTCATCCATGCGGCGCTTTCCTTAGGGGTGCATGTGGCGGTGCTTTTTTTGCTGCTATGGGTGTTTCGGATGGGGGCATATGGGCTTGTGATTGGCAATGTCACCTATGCGCTCGGTGTCTGTGTGCTCAACTGGATGGGAATCGGCAAACACGCAAATTACCGCCAGGAGGTGCGGACAACCTTTGTGATGCCTTCCCTGTGTGCGGCAATTATGGGGGCAGTTGCCTACATCACATACCACGGTATGTACAGCGTGCTGCCAAAAAACATGACGGCGCTGATTGTAGCGATTGTGGCTGCGCTGTTGTGCTATGCGTGTCTGCTGGTTGTTACAAGGACGGTTTCCGAGCAGGAGCTTTTGGGGTTCCCAAAGGGCAGGATGCTTGTAAGGGTTTTGAAGAAAATCCACCTGCTTTCATGAAGAAGGGGCGATGCCTGAAAAGTTTTTTGCGCCGTGGCATTTTCGGAAGAAGTGCGGTCGGCGTGGTATAAAGTAAAGATTTCCTGTCCATACTTTTAGCAAAAGCGATAAAGGAGGACGGGATGAAACGCGTTATTCGATATGTTTCTTTTGTGTTGGCGCTTGGTGTGATGTTTTCCGCCTGCTATTATTTCAGCTACCGCAGTGCGTTAAAAAAGCTCCGCCACATGGAAAACCAGCAGAGCATGAACGCGCTCTTTGATGAGCAGATGCGTTTTGCGGAGCGTATGTTTGCCAATCTGACGGGCAGCATGCTGGCGGATGCCGGGGCAGATACCCCGGTTCAGGCGACGGTGGAACCGGATGAAAACCCGGAAAATCCGGCGGAAGGTGATATGGCGGGGGAGGATGAATGGGCGGTCGAGGCAAACCGGATAGAACCGGAACGCATCTTTTCCGGTACAAAAATCGTCTCGGAAACCTATGACACGGTGACAGGGGTGTTCACCATGCAGGAAATCATGCCGGATTCGGCGATGATTGGGATGACGAGGGAGGAATTGTCCGCATACCTTGCCGATGAATTGGAAAATATGCCGCTGTCCGAGTATGAGAAAGGGCTTCTTTCGAATGAACTGATTACGTTCTCGAAAGAGAAGGTAATCCTGCGGAAAACTTATGACCCGGGCAGGGTGGATTTTTTGTATTATATTGCAGTGAAGAACGGGGAGATTATTGTGTACCACAGTGACCAGAAGACGGTGTACGAATACACGGGGATTTCGGCGCTTGGGTTAGCGGAGGAAGAACGCCTTGCACTGCTGGAGGGAATCCGGGTGAAGACGGCGGAGGAGCTGTTTTCGCTGTTGGAGAGTTATTCAAGTTAAGGGATGGTAAGGCGGATGCGGAACAAAAAACAGGGGTGAGATGCCGTGGAAACAGAAAAAAAACATGAAGTAATTATTGTCGGCGCGGGGGCGGCAGGGATGATAGCGGCGGTTGCCTTAGCGCAGCAAGGGGTGGATGTCGCGCTTTTGGAGGCAAACGATGTTCCGGGCAAGAAAATACTGGCGACAGGGAACGGAAAATGCAATTTCACCAATACCTTCCAGAGTGAACAATGCTACCGCGGGCAGCAGCCGGGGGCGGCGATGGAGCTTTTAAAACGATATGATGTTGCGTATGTGCTCCGCTTTTTTGAGGGGCTTGGCATTCTTGCAAAGCAGCGGGAAGGCTACTGGTACCCGAATTCCGAGCAGGCTGCCTCCGTGCGGGAAGCATTTGCGCTCCGGCTTTTTGAGCTTTCCGTGCCAATCTGTGTGAACACGCATGTGGACCAGATACGCAAAGAAAAAAATTTCATAATCAAAGCTTCCTGCCGCGAGAAGCTCTCCGATGGGAGGAAGACATCCGGGAAGACGTCCGGGAAAAAAACAGGGAAGCCGTTGTTTTCGCAGAGCCGTGAGGTCTGTTTTGAGGCGGAGTATGTTGTGCTTGCAACGGGTGGCTGCGCCGGGAATGTCAGCGGGGCGGATGGCTCGGGCTATGCTTTGGCAGAGAGCCTTGGCCACCGGGTCGTTTTGCCGGTTCCGGCGCTTGTGCAGTTAAAAATCGGAGGGCAGGCGCATTCTGCAAAACAGGCGTGGACACAGGCGGATGCCGGGCGTGAAAAAAGGGCATGGCAGGCGCTTGCGGGCGTGCGCACACATGCGAAGCTGTCGCTTTGTATCGAAGATGTGGACGGAACAAGGCAGGAGCATAGCGAGCGCGGGGAAATCCTTTTTACGGATTACGGGCTTTCGGGGATTCCGACCATGCAGTTAAGCCGTTTTGCGGCAAGGAAGCTTGCGGCTTGGGGACAGGCAAAAAAGGCGCAGTGCGGGAAAATCGAAGTTTTACTTGACTTTTTCCCGGATACATCGGAAAATGATTTGCAGCGGATGCTCGTTTCCCGTTTTCAGACTTTTCCGGGGCGCACGGCGCGCGATGCCTTAATCGGGCTGCTGCCGTCAAAGTTAAATGCGGCACTTCTTGAGAAGGCAGGGCTTTTGGCGGATATTGCCCCCGCACGGCAGAGCGGGAAGGGAAATGATGAGGCAGCCCGGTGCGCGGAAATGCTCGCGCGGTGCATGAAGCATTTTGCGGCGCCGGTCTGCGGCACGAACGGTTTTGAAAATGCGCAGGTAACGGCGGGGGGCGTTGCGCTTTGCGAGCTTCATGTACAGACAATGGAATCCAAATTGGTAGGAGGGCTCTATGCCATCGGGGAGCTTGCTGATATTGACGGAACCTGCGGGGGCTACAACCTGCAATGGGCGTGGATGTCGGGGCTTGCGGCGGCGGAGGCGATTTGCAGGAGGAAGAAAAAGTGATTAGGGTCAGCCAGCTTAAAATGCCACTCACGCATACGAAGGATGCGCTTTTTCAGGAGCTTTTGAAGGTAATGCGGATTTCCGCAGGACGGATTCTTCGCTTTGAGATTTTAAAGCGTTCCCTGGATGCGAGGAGAGCAAAAGACATTCACTATACATATACGCTTGATGTCTGTATTTCGGATGAGGCGGGATATCTGAAAAAGAACCAGAACCGGAACATCATGCCTTCTACAACTGTAGTATACAAAACAAAAAAACCTGTGGGTGTGCCGATAAAACAGCGCCCGGTTGTCTGCGGGAGCGGACCGGCGGGGATGTTCTGCGCTTATTTTCTGGCGCAGGAGGGCTACCGCCCCATTGTGCTTGAACGGGGGGAGGCAGTGGAGCAGCGAAGCCTTACCGTGGAGCGCTTCTGGGCAGGAGGGGAGCTTGACCCGGAGTCGAACGTACAGTTTGGTGAGGGGGGAGCGGGAACCTTTTCGGACGGGAAACTTGGCACGATGGTAAAGGATACCTACGGGCGCATCCGCAAAGTGCTTGAGATTTTTGTACAGGCAGGGGCACCGGAGGAAATACTTTACCAGAACAAGCCCCATATCGGAACCGACAGGCTGCGCACGGTAGTCGCCGCGATGCGGGAGCAGATTAAGGCCTGGGGCGGCGAATTTTATTTTGGGACAAAGCTCGTGGGGCTTACGTGCAGAAACGGGCAGCTTACAGGCATTGTCTTAAAGAGTGGCACAAGGGAGTGGACCCTTGCCACAGGGCAGCTTGTGCTTGCCATCGGGCACAGTGCGCGCGATACCTTTGGGATGCTGTCGGCGTGCGGCCTGTCCATGGAGGCAAAACCGTTTGCCGTTGGCGTGCGCGTGGAGCACGAACAGGAGTTTATCAACCGCGCACAGTACAAGGAGGCGGCAGGACTGTTGAAAGCGGCGGATTACAAGCTGACACATACGGCAGAAAACGGCAGGGGAGTCTATTCGTTTTGTATGTGCCCGGGCGGCTTTGTTGTCAATGCTTCCTCGGAGCCAGGGCATCTTACTGTAAACGGCATGAGCAACTATGACCGCGCCGGGAGAAACGCAAACAGCGCATTGGTTGTGACCGTAAAGCCGGAGGATTTTACGGTTTTTCCGCAATTTACCCATGAAGATAAGTCTGCCGGGGCGGTGGCGGATGCGGCGGGGCGGATGGTTGGGACAGACCCCCTTGCCGGGATTGCGTTTCAGCGGCATTATGAAAAACTTGCATATCAGTCAGGGCAGGGAAAAATCCCATATCAGCTTTACGGGGATTTGCTTTGTGGGCGTAAAAGCAGCGGGTACGGCAGGATTGTGCCAAGCCATAAAGGGGCGGCGGCACCCGCGGATTTAAGGGAATGCCTGCCGGATTTTGTAATCAGGACACTGCTTTGCGGGATGCGGGCGTTTGACCGCACCATCCCGGGCTATGCGGATGAGGAGGCGGTGTTTTCCGGTGTGGAGATGCGCACATCCTCCCCGGTGCGCATTGTGCGCAACGCGCAATATGAGAGCAGCATTGCCGGGATTTACCCCTGCGGTGAGGGGGCTGGTTACGCGGGCGGAATCACAAGCGCGGCGGTGGACGGCATCAAGGTGTATGAGGCGATTGCGGCGCGGTATTTGCCGGAATTTTTATAAAATTTATTGGGAAGGGAAGTCCTGCGGCGCAGAGATTTTTGGATAAGCTGCAGGGGCGTTAATATATGACAGAGAAAGAATATCGGGATGCGTTGCGGGATAAAAAACGGATTGTGGTCAAAATCGGTTCCTCCTCGCTGACGCACATGGAGACAGGAAAAATCAATCTGGATAAGATGGAGCGCCTTGTGCGGGTCCTGACCGACCTTTCCAACCAGGGAAGGGAGATTATCCTTGTTTCCTCCGGCGCGATTGCGGCGGGAAGAAAAAGCTTACAGATTGAGGAGCGGCCGACGGAAAAATCGGTAAAGCAGGCGTGCGCGGCGGTTGGGCAGGCAAGGCTGATGATGCTTTACCAGAAATTTTTTGCGGAGTACAACCAGCTTACCGCACAGATTCTGCTGACGAAATATACAATGATAAACGATATCAGCAGGGAGAATGCGAAGAATACTTTCCGCGAGCTGGCAAGAATGGGGGTTGTTCCGATTGTGAACGAGAATGACACGGTATCGACGGACGAAATCGAATTCGGCGACAACGATACGCTCTCCGCGCTTGTGGCGGCGCTTGTGGCGGCGGATATGCTGATTCTCCTCTCGGATATCGACGGGCTTTATACCGACGACCCGCGGAAAAATGAACATGCGGAGCTGGTTTCCCTTGTGCCCGCGGTGACAGAGGAGATTCTTTCGATGGGAAAGGGCGCGGGAAGCAGTGTCGGAACCGGAGGAATGTCTACAAAGATTACGGCGGCGCGCATTGCCGCCGGGTGCGGTGCCGACATGGTCATCGCGAACGGGGAGGATGTCGGTGTCATTCGCCGGATCATGGATGGGGAGAAGGTCGGAACCCTTTTCCTTGCACATAAGGAGGAGGGATTCCGTCTGGAAGATTATCTGTATACAAAGCAGTATCCAGGGGCGGTGTGAAACGGGGCTTAGGGCTGTGTAAGGCATTCCGGGAATCCTCCCCTTTGCATCCGTTTATGGCAGGTTTGCAAGGAAAAGAAAAGAGGTTTGGTATGAACGAAGAAAAAATCAGGCGCATCAACGCGCTCTATCATAAATCGCAGAACGGCGGGCTGACGGAGGAGGAAAAAGCGGAACAGAAGCTTCTGCGTGAGGAATATATCGCGGCGATACGGGCGGATTTGCGCTCGACCCTGAATCATGTTTCCATCGTGGAGCCGGACGGAAGCATTACGTCGCTCTCGAAGGAAAATTGATGGAAAAATGAAGGGAATGGGGGTGGGGCAGGTATGGAAAAAAACACGGCAGCAGATAAGGCATTGCAGAAGAAGATGGCGCAGGAAAAGGACGCGCTGCGCATTGAGATGAAGCGGCTGAGGCGCGCACTGACACAGGCGGAGCAGGAAGCGATAAGCGCGGCGGTAAAAGAGCAGATTTTTTCGATGCCGGAGTTTGCAAGGTGCCAGATATTTTTCACCTATCTTTCATACGGGAAGGAGCTTTGCACGCACGAGCTGACAAAACAGGCAATAAAAGCCGGAAAGCTTGTTGCCGCGCCAAAGGTTACCGGTGACGGGAGGATGGTTTTTTACCAGGTGGAATCTCTTTTGGATTGTGCACCGGGCGCATTTGGCATTTTGGAGCCGCGGGGAGGCAGGGAGCTGGCACCAAAGATGGGGGATAGTTTTTTGCTTTTGCCCGGGCTTGCCTTTACACGCACAGGAAAGCGCTTAGGCTACGGCGGCGGTTACTATGACCGCTATGTCAGTGCGAACCCGCAGGCGTTTCTGGCGGCACCATCCTATCCATTTGCGGTTTTGGAGGATCTGCCGGGCGAGGCACATGACATCCGGGCGGACGCGCTTGTGCTTGCGCAGGAGATTGTCTATGTGCATAGGGGGATGGCGCGCGAACCTGCAGAACATAATGAATCAATGACGATACGCCAATATTTGGAGTGAAAGCAGAAAGGAAGCCAGTATGAGAGATATCATCGAGATGGGAAGATGCGCAAAAGCGGCATCTCGCGTGTGCGCATTGTTAAATGAGACGAAGAAAAATGAGGTGCTGTTGGCGGCGGCAAAGCTTTTAACCGCAAATACTCAAAGCATCCTTGAAAAAAACAGGGAGGATGTCAGCGCGGCAAGGGAGCGGGGCGTAAACGAGATTATGGTTGACCGGCTTTTGCTCAATGAAACCCGCATTCTCACGATGGCAAACGGGTTAAGGAAGGTCGCAGACCTAAAGGATCCGGTCGGGGAGCTTATCTCCATGGAGCGCCGCCCGAACGGTCTTGAGATTGCGAACCGCAGGGTTCCGATTGGTGTCATTGGCATGATTTATGAGTCGCGCCCAAACGTGACGGCGGATGCCTTCGGGCTGTGCTTTAAGGCGGGCAATGCCGTGATTTTAAAGGGCGGCAGCGACGCGCTTTGCTCGAATATTGCAATCGTAAAGGTCTTGCAAAGTGCCTTGCAGGAATGCGGTGTGACGGAGGACGCGTTACAGATTGTGGAGGACAAAAGCCGTGAGATAACGGAAAAGCTCATGCGCTTAAACGAGTATGTTGATTTGCTGATTCCGCGGGGCGGCGCGGGGCTGATTCGCAGCGTGAAGGAAAACAGCACGGTTCCGGTAATTGAGACGGGAACCGGGAACTGCCATGTCTATGTGGATGAATCCGCGGATTTTGATATGGCGCTTTCCATCATTGATAACGCAAAAACGAGCCGCATGAGCGTATGCAATGCCTGTGAATCGCTTGTTGTGCATGAAAAAATTGCAGGGCAGTTTCTTCCGCTTTTGTATGAGCGCCTTGCCAAAAAGGAGATTACGATGCGCGCGGATGAAAAAGCGCGCGCGGTTTGTGCCGGGATGGAGCCTGCCGGGGAGGAAGATTTTGGGAAGGAGTATTTAGGCCGCCTGATTTCCATCAAGGTTGTCGCTGACATCGGGGAGGCGGTGGAGCATATCAACCGCTATAACACCGGGCATTCCGAAGCGATTGTGACAAAGGATTACGCGAATGCGATGCGGTTTTTAAATGAGGTTGACGCGGCGGCGGTATATGTGAATGCCTCCACACGCTTTACGGACGGGGAAGAATTCGGGTTCGGTGCGGAGATTGGTATCAGCACACAGAAGCTGCACGCGAGGGGACCGATGGGACTTGCTGCGCTTACAAGTACGAAGTATACGATTTTTGGGAACGGGCAGATTCGGGAATGACAGGAGAAAAAGATAAGGGGAAGGAAAGGAAAATGTATCAGGAAATTGATTTTGACAAGATAGACTTAAGCCAGGAGCCGCCAATCGATGAGCCGTCAAGGCAATACTTTTTCATGGCACAGTGCCGCGAATTCATCCGCTCTGAGTCCGCCCGCCTTGGCAGGGTGCCCACCTACAGCATTCAGACCTTTGGGTGTCAGATGAACGCCAAGGACTCCGAGAAACTTGCGGGCATTTTGCAGGGGATCGGCTATGCGGCTGCTAAGACGGAGGAAGCGGATTTCGTCCTCTACAATACCTGCACGGTGCGCGAGAACGCGAATACGCGCGTGTATGGGCGTATCGGGTATCTTGGAAGGTTAAAGCGCACCAAAAACCCGGACATGAAAATTGCGCTCTGCGGCTGTATGATGCAGGAGGAGCATGTGGTTGCCAAAATCAAAAAAAGCTATCCTTTTGTGGATTTGATTTTCGGCACGCACAATATCTATAAACTGGCAGAGCTGCTGTACCGCCAGATTCGCGCGCGGGGCATGGTTGTCGATATTGAAAGGGAGAGCGCCAAAATCGTGGAGGAGCTTCCGAGCGAGCGCAAATTTGATTTTAAAGCAGGGGTCAATATCATGTATGGCTGCAACAATTTTTGTAGCTACTGCATTGTGCCCTACGTGCGCGGGCGGGAGCGAAGCCGCAGGCCGGAGGATATTATCCGCGAGATGCAGGAAATGGCAGAAAACGGCGTAACAGAAGTTATGCTTCTGGGGCAGAATGTGAATTCCTATGGAAAAACCTTTAACACTCCCATAAGTTTCGCAAAGCTTTTACAGATGGCAGAAAAGGTGGAGGGCATAAAGCGCATCCGCTTTATGACACCGCACCCAAAAGACCTCTCGGATGAATTGATTGAAGTGATGGCGAAATCGGAAAAAATCTGCCGCCATGTCCATCTTCCGGTGCAATCCGGAAGCTCGCGCATCCTAAAGCTTATGAACCGCCACTACACGAAGGAAGATTACCTTGCACTGGTGGGGCGCATCCGCGCAGCAATGCCGGATGTGGCGCTGACGACGGATATTATCGTAGGTTTTCCGGGGGAGACGGAGGAGGATTTTATGCAGACGATGGATTTGGTGGAGCGTGTGCGCTACCAAAATGCCTACACCTTTTTGTATAGCCCGCGCGCCAATACGCCTGCTGCCGCGATGGAAAACCAGGTACCCCAGGCCGTTGCGAAGGAGCGCTACGACCGGTTAATCGGGAGAATCCGGGATATCTCGCAGGAAATTGCGCAGCAGGATGCCGGGAAAACGATGGAGGTGTTAGTCGAAGAAGTCAACGCACAGCGCGAGGGCTTTATGACAGGGAGGCTTGGGAACAACTTGCTTGTCCATTTCCCGGCAGGAGAGTTCTTTGTGGAAAATGGGCAAGCCTGGGAGAAAAATTTAAAGGACAAAAAAGACTTGCAGCACTTGCTTGGAAAGTATATAAAAGTGCAGCTGACAGAGTGCATGGGATTTTACTATATCGGAGTGCCGGTAAATGAACCATGATTCGCCCGCAAAAGAACTGTGATATTCATATAAATTCCAACAATTTGACAAATTGCATAAATATTTCACGTTTCTATTGACAATCGGAGTAAAATAGTATAAAATTTATATGTTATGTGCCCGAAGTTTTTTCAGAGCGATAAGGAGTTTTCCGGTTCATGGGAAAATGCGGCATATGGCAGAGCAATTGATTAAGGAGGACTTCCTGTGAACGATGTAGTGAAGATTGCGATTGCGGTCGTCATTACTGCTGTTGTGGTTGCATTCATCGCTGCGAAGGCCGCGATTTCCTACCATACCAAACTGGTGGAAGCCAAGATTGGCAATGCCGATGAAAAGGCGAGGGAAATCATTGACGAGGCATTAAAGACCGCAGAGACGAAGAAGAAGGAAGCGCTTCTTGAGGCGAAGGAAGAGTCAATCAAGACGAAGAATGAGCTGGAGAAAGAGGCGAAAGACCGCAGGGCAGAAGTACAGCGTTATGAAAAACGTGTCCAGGCAAAGGAAGACGTCGCGGACCGTAAGATGGAGTCACTGGAAAAGAAGGAATCGAAACTGGTTGCGCGAGAGCAGGAGCTTGAGAAAATCCGCACGGAAGTGGAGCAGTCTCATGCGAAGCAGTTGGCAGAACTGGAAAAGATATCCGGATTGACCTCCGAACAAGCTAAGGAATATCTTATTAAAACGGTTGAAGATGAAGTGAAACATGAAACGGCAGTGATGATTAAGGAGCTGGAGGGCAGGGCGAAGGAAGAAGCCGACAAAAAGGCGAGGGACATCGTTGTTACCGCAATCCAGAAATGTGCTGCCGACCACGTTGCCGAATCGACGATTTCCGTCGTTCAGCTGCCAAATGATGAGATGAAGGGAAGGATTATCGGGCGCGAAGGAAGAAATATCCGGACGATTGAGACGCTGACCGGCGTTGACCTTGTAATCGACGATACACCGGAGGCCGTACTTCTTTCCAGCTTTGACCCAATCCGCAGGGAAGTGGCAAGGATTGCCCTTGAAAAGCTGATTGTGGACGGGCGTATCCATCCGGCACGCATTGAGGAGATGGTGGAGAAGGCGCAGAGGGAAGTGGAATTGATGATCCGTGAGGAAGGCGAGGCGGCAATCCTTGAGGTTGGCGTCCACGGCATCCATCCGGAGCTTGTCAGACTTCTTGGCAAGATGAAATTCAGGACAAGCTATGGGCAGAATGCGTTAAAGCATTCCGTTGAGGTAGCGATGCTTTCCGGCCTGATTGCCGGCGAGATTGGCATTGATGTGAGGACAGCGAAGCGTGCGGGGCTTTTGCACGACATCGGCAAGTCCATTGACCAGGAGATGGAAGGTACCCATGTGCAGATTGGTGTTGATTTGTGCAGGAAGTACAAGGAATCCCCGATTGTCATCAATGCTGTGGAGGCGCACCACGGGGATGTGGAGCCTCAGTCCCTGATTGCATGTATCGTCCAGGCGGCCGATACGATTTCGGCGGCAAGGCCGGGTGCAAGACGAGAGACATTAGAAACATATACCAACAGATTGAACCAGTTAGAAGATATTGCGAATGGCTTTAAGGGTGTTGATAAATCCTTTGCGATTTCCGCGGGCCGCGAAATCCGCGTGATGGTAGTACCGGAGCAGGTAAGCGATGATGATATGGTACTGCTCGCAAGGAATGTATCGAAAAAGATTGAGGATGAGTTACAGTATCCGGGTCAGATTAAGGTCAATGTAATCCGTGAGTCCAGAGTGACTGATTACGCAAAATAAGAAGTAAAGTGCAAGGAACACTTCCCGGAAGGAGAAGTGTTCCTTATGCCGTTTTTAATGGATTTTGCTTTTGTTAAAAACAATAAGAAATAGGAGAACACAAATGGAATGTCATGGTTGGATGGACGGTTCTGCTATATTTGACAGTTGGACATGAATTTTCATAGGTACAGACCACACTGCCTTCGGTAAAGCTGATTTTTAGGCATTTGAACTTCGTCATTTTTTAGAGGATTCCGTGCCGTCCCTGCGCATGGCATAGTTTTCCTAATATATAGGAACGTTGGACTGTAACTATTTCAAAAAAATATTTTTAAAAACGCTATTGAAAAAGAAAAAGCGACGTGATACGATTACTACGGTTATCCAAATTTATGCCGAAGGTTTGAGAAATTTCCAATCTTTCTGATGTGAAGAATTTCTTGATTCCATTTTCACATTTTGTTTGCCAATGCAAATCTGTTAATGTGCAGCAGGGGCTGGTAGAACAAAAGATTATCAAGTTACTGGCATAGTCGTTTAGAAAACCATTCGAGCCGTATATGCTGTAGTTTACAGCAGCCATGAATGTTTTTTGTGTGAGAGTTGGAAATACTGAAACAGGAAGAAACTACCCTGAAAGCCGAGTTGTTTCGGAAAAAGAAATAAGTTAATTGAGTGTCGGTAAATGTAGATGTAGCTGAGAGCCAATGGAAAGGATGAGTTCACATGTGTGCCAACAATAGGACAATTGAAGAGCAGTTTATGGCTTGGCTTGCTCAGAATGCCCCTGCCCGTTTTCTGTCAGAGCTCTACTTATGTTATCCGGAAATTGAGCGGCACTGTTTGAGAATTAAGGTTTTGAAAAAACCCTTATTTGAAACAACGGATTTGGTAACAGTGAAAAAGGTGCAGAAAACCATAACAGAAAGCCGCATATTTCAGTTCACTCATAAAAAGCAGATGAAGAAAATGGTATCAGCTGTACAGTACTATATGACCTTCGTTAAAGAATATAATGCAGAACAAACCATATTTAATCAAAAAGGAGATACAAAGCAGCTTTTGCAGGATGCGGCTCAACAGACTCCGATACCAGAAGTACAGGAAGAGGATGTTGGGGCAAAAGCGGATATGGTTTCATTTGACGGACTGTTGGCAGAGGACCGCTATGCCGATTTGCGGGAGGCACTGCTGTCAGACGGCATTTCCTCTGTTGAGATATTGAAGAGCATTAATCTGTGGTCTTTTATGAACAGCCACAGTCTGTATTCCATACAGCAGCGGCTTATCATATCCACAGAACTGACAGGAATACTGCGAAATGCCGGAAAGCACAATACAAGCGCGGTAATGAAATATGAGATTCACTATAACAATGAGATTTATTCTGGTGATACACCATCGGAGGCGTTTGTGTCCTTTATGACTACAATTGCAGCGAAATATCCACTGAAGTTCCGAGGGCTAATTAGTTCCATTCATCCGAAGACTACTAGGGTTGTAGTACATAGACATGATTACGATGGTAGTAAGTTGAGACTGATGAATCCGGAGGTCTTTATTGATAGCGATCTAACCCGTGAGCAGATGGAACTTTATGTTGCTTGGGTACTGGAGCGCTGTACAGTTTCTCCGTTAAAGTATAGCATTGCGGAAGCTGAGCCGCCGGATGCTCCAAAGAAGATACCAGTGGAAAACGAAGAGTCTGATGAGGATGAAGAGACATCCGATGAACCAGATTATATACCGAAGGTGTTTCCGTTGTCCACTTCGTACTTTACGCAAAAAGCGGAGGACTATCTGCTTGGGCGGAACCTTGCAGGCGCTACTTACGATGAACTAAAAGCCGTGCTTCAACATACTATGGTTGGCACAAAAGAAGCAGTGTCCCTGTCTCCGCATATCGTAGAAATGAATCGCCTCCTGTACCATGACGAAGCCTTTGTGGACTTTGAAGAGGGTGCGGATGCGCTTGAAGACATACTGGACAAGCTACTGAAAAAGAACAAGGGCATTGCCACAGCCACACAGCTATACGAGTATGCTCGCTCCGAGATGTCCATGTTTCTGAACGACAACGGCATCATCGGGCAGCAGGTGGTGTACGATTTGGCAAGGCACTTGTTTGAAAAGCTAGAGTATCATGGCAAAAGATATTTCTTCCGCTCCAATATTTATATTAGTCTGCCGGAAATTTTAACGGATTCCAACAATAGTATTATGCAGAAGTATGCTCGAGAGAAAGGCACCATAGTCACCTTTAAGGAAATGGAAAGCTATCTCAAGGGCTTAGGACTGAACAGCGACAATCCGCGCAGTGTGATGCGTATAGATAAGGAACCGATATTTCTGATTTATCAGGAGAATGAATATCTGCTGGCAGAGCTTATTCATATGGACGATGCGTTTTTTGGTCAGGTAAAAACGGCGCTGAAGCATTTGTTTGAGGATGTGGGTGACCACATTATTATCCGACATATTTCAGGCAGCTGGTATAACCTGCTGCCTACGCTGCCCGCCTTATTGGAGTGGACGCCGATGCTGTTGCAGCAACTGCTACATTACTACTCAAAGGAACTGGGAGCCAGAACGGTTAGCGCCATGGATTCCCAGAACAGCAACACTCTGCATGCCATGCTGGTGGATAACGATAGCTGGATACAGGACTTTAGGGATGCCGTCGCGGTGTTCCTGCATGACGAAATGCAGGAGTGCAAGTCCTTTGGAGCGGAGGAGCTGCGCAAGATACTGGTGGATGCCGGAATGATCAGCGGTAAGCAGCTGATTCGGAACATGCACAAGGCACTGGGTGGAGATCCGCGCTTTCTGTGGGATGGCGACGGTAACAAGGTCAATGTGAGGATATAAGCTTATGGCAATTGTATCGTTTACAAGGGATGAGGCAATATTGGCACTGGATACTCTGCTTTTTTCTGGTGAGGAACATTTGAACGCAAACAGTGCTGCTATAAAAGAATTGAGTGAACTATTAAATTCGCTTCCGATTGTGCCGCAATCCATGCGTGGAGATATATTCAGAAACTGTACTGGTGTCAGCAGGCAGATAAGCATGTTTCGCATCAGTAGTTCCAAAGGAAGAAAAGACCCGGATGTAGGCGCAATATTCTACTCCGTTGCGGATGACTATCGTGGTAATGAAGATGAAATACATCGCATTGCTGATGCGATAAAAAGAAACGTTGAGTATTTTGATGGCGCGGTCTTCGGAGCTGTGGAGGAAAGCCATGAGTTCCCAGAAGGCGCATTGCTGAGCCATTTGCATAGAATGATTGAGAATAGAGACAGTAAAAAACTGAAAGCGGCAGAAGTCTGCGAGGTCTGCCAGCTTGATCTCTCACAGGTTTACAAGCCTGTACCCGGTGGCTTTATGCAGTTGCATTTGATGGTGCCAGTAACAGAGCTGGACAGCCGTAAAAAATATAAACCCAATGAGTTCGTAACAGTCTGTCCTAACTGTCATGCGGTGCTGCACAGGCATCGTCCGTGGAGCACAAGGGAGACAGTCGGTGAAATCTTATATTGAGATAATAAATGAGAAAAGAGTAAATTGCTATGTACGGATATGAATGGACAGATGAATATGGAATATTTCGTCTGACGGTGGATGCCAAGCTCCAGAAAGAAATACGACCTGTATTCAAAGAGGAGTTGGACTTCTTTAAGATGTACGAATATTGGGATTACCCGGATACCACATCACCCTTGCTATGGGCAGAGGGTGTGCGCCGTTATGTCATGAATGGTATCTGTGTGGCGGAGGCTCAGGGTGGGGGAGTTTATACCCGCCCTGCCATTGTGCGCAACACCCAAGAGCGCCTGCAGCTTCAAGCCGTGGACACCAAGCGGCTGTACGAGGTTAACAAAAACCTGATGAAGAGTCTGGAGTACCGAGCCATCTCCTTTATACGTACACAGCATGACAAATACGCCTCGGAGCGCTATGCCTTTGTTTGCGCTTTTTCTGGTGGCAAAGATTCTATCGTACTGCTGGATCTGTGTGCCAAGGCGTTGGCACCGAATGAGTTCTGTGTGATTTTCAGCGATACTTGCATGGAGCTTTCTGATACTTACAAGGCAGTGGAGCGGGCAAAAGAAAAGTGGCCGGAACTCAAATTTTATTCTGCAAAGTGTCACATGGAACCATGTGACTCATGGCATGAGTTTGGACCACCTGCCGCAAAAAATCGCTGGTGTTGCGTTGTTCATAAATCTGTTCCGACACTTCTGAAACTTAGAGATATCACTAGTAATTTCAATACAAAAGCAGTAGTTTATGATGGGGTTAGGGCTGAAGAAAGTGCCCGTCGTGCAAAATATGAGGAGATAAGCGTAGGGGCAAAAAATATAAGTCAAATTAATTGTAGCCCTATTCATAAATGGAATGCCGCAGAGGTTTACTGCCATATTCTTAATGAATGTGATGAGCTCATGTTGAATGACGCATATAGAAAGGGATTGTTTAGGGTGGGTTGCATGGTTTGCCCTATGTCATCAGATTGGTGGGATAGTTTAACTGGTGAGCATTATTCCGAAGAGATAAAGCCATTACGAACAATTGTTGAACAGTATTCATCCAATTGCAAACCTGCCCCAGAAATTCGAAAATATATAGAACAAGGTGGTTGGAAAATGCGCTCAGGTGGTCGTTATTTGCCTAATGGCGGAAATCGAGTTGGCGAGGTTATCGCTAATAATGCGATACAATTTTCGATTAGCGCCCCAACTCAAAGTTGGATTAATGTTGCCAAATTGTTGGGTCCAATTACGGAACAAAGTGATGATAGAGGTGTACAGAAAATTGCTAGCATAAGTTATGAGTACAGAATACTTTCTGATAACAATATTTTCTCTGTTTCCTATTTACCATTAAATAGAATGGACCGATTTGTCATTAGCCACTTACGAGGTGTAGCGAACAAAGTTGCATATTGTAGAGGCTGTAAGGCTTGCGAGGTACAATGTCCAACAGGAGCATATAGCATTCAACCAAATGGAAGAATATTAATCCGAGAATCAAAATGTATTCATTGTTCGAATTGTATTGGATTTACGGAGAAAGGATGCATTATAGCAAAGTCACTGTCAGTTACAGAAGGAGGAAACAAAATGGATCTTAAAGGGATGAATCGTTATCAGAATTTTGGCTTTCGTCAGAGTTTTCTTGAGCATTTTATGACATATGGTGTCGAGTGTTTTGTTAGGCAAGAGTTGGGAACCTTGCAGTACAAATCACTGAAAGTGTGGCTTAAAGAAAGTGGAATTATAGAAATTTCAAGAATGAACAGTGCTGTGACAATTTCCTCATTAGGAGAAGCTCTGCAGAAGTTCGGACCGTACAATCCGTTTACTTGGGCGATAATATGGTCAAATTTGGTGTACAATTCGATAATTTGTAAGTGGTTCTGCATTTCAGTTGAGCCAGGAACAAGTTTTGAAAAAGGCGATTTAGTGATGATGCTTGGAGATGCCTATTCCCCAACAACTCGTGGAAATGCTGTTGGTTCGCTCCTTGAGACATTGAGGCAGTCTCCTATAGGTGCTTCATTAAATCAGGGTTTATCAGTCTCAAAGACAGCTTACCTCCGCGATGGCTGGCAGATGCCAGATGCGGTGGCATTGCTGTACAGCCTTTACTTGTATGCGGAACACACCGGGCGTCATGCCTTTACCCTAACAGAGCTTATCAAGGTGCACGATACGCCGGATGCTCCCGGTGTCAGCCCTGCGGATATTTACGGACTGGACAACAAGAAGCTGCGCGAGTGTATTCAGGGTCTTGCGCTGACCTTCCCGGATTACATCCGTGTGTCCTTTATCAACGACTTGGATAACATTGTGTTGGAAAAAAAGCATAGTTCCCTGAATATACTTGATTTAGCAGAAGCATAAGGAGAAACGATATGGCAACGAAAAAGTACAGTGAATACTTACAAATTAATCCATCCTTTGAGTCGGTTGTGGATATCGCTGCAGACAGCCGTAACAAGAATCTGTGGAGGGAGTATATCGTAGGTGAGGACATGGAAAAACTGGTGGATTACCTTTGCCAGACTTTGGGCTATGAAACACCGGATTCCCGCCGTAGCCTGTGGCTCCACGGCTCCTACGGCACCGGCAAGAGCTATGCCGCTATCCTTGTAAAGCATTTGCTGGAGGAAAAGCGGGATGTGGTTGATGTCTACCTGCAGAACAGCCAGAAGCTGTCCAAATTCCGCAACCGCTTTCTGAACTGCCGCAAAAACGGTGACTACCTTGTCATCTGGAAGACTGGCTGCACCGGTATTCGCACCGGCGACCAACTTCTGGTTGAAGCGGAGTTTGCCATCCGTGAGGCTTTGAAAGCAAAATTCGGTGACAGCGCCGATTATGGCTCCGCCTCCCTGCAGGATGGAGTAAAGGCACAGCTGCGCAACAAAAACATCAACTGGCAGAACGTGTTGGACACTACAATGCTGGGTGAAGACTACGATGGCTTTGAGACATTGACAGCTGCCGTGGATGACGGTAATATTGATGCGATAAAGGCTGTTGCAGAAATCATACGCACCAATCACTGGGGGCTTATCAACAATGTGGAGACCTTCAAGAAATGGATTGAGGACATTGTTGCGGCAAACCGTCTGGACAAGAGCGGCATCTTCTTTATCTGGGATGAGTTCACCGACTATCTGCGCCACAGCGATGATCAGGTGGTTATGCAGCAGCTCTCTGAGTTCTGTAAGGAGCAGCCGCTGTTCATGTGCTTCGTCGTACACAAGGATTCCAGCTGGGTGGATGTGATGGGGAATGCTACCTATCAGCAGATTACACACCGTTTCCATGAGGTGGAATTCCATGTTTCTGCAGATGCCGCCTATGACCTTATTGCTGGATCCATCTGCACCCGCAATGGAATGAGTGAGTATTGGAATGAGGTCAGAAAGGAACCTGTGAGCAATATCAAAAAATACCTGCCAGATATATCTGGGCTGGACGATAAAATCAGCGAAAAAATCAACGAGTTCTGTCCAATGCACCCAATGACCGTAAAGCTGCTCTCTAGCGTGGCGGAGAACTTCGCCGCTGCCCAGAGAACCATGTTCCGCTTTATGAAGGATTCCTCCAATGAGGAACAGGGATTTTTGGGCTATATCTCCCAGAATGGACCACAGGATCAGACCTGCTGGCTCACTCCGGAATGGCTCTGGGATTACTTCTTTACCCGCGAGAGTGATTTCCATGACAAGGAGACTAAGGTGCCAGAGTATATTCGGCACTACGAAGAAAGCTGCCATTTGGTGGAAAATGATGAAAACGCCCACCGGGTATTTAAAATCGCCATGCTACTCATGGCGGTAATGTCCACTACTAAGGGTATTTATACCAGCAGAAAAACCAGCAACGGTATCTCTGCCACAGTGGACTGCCTGGAGAACTGCCTGGGCGGTGTGCTGAGCAAGAGCCAGATTAACGATTACCTTGCCACCTTTGAGGATAGCAAAATTCTGCTCTGTGACGAGCAAGCTAATGGTATAAAGCGCCTGCAGATGCCTTTTCGTATGCAGGGCGGTGATGACTTTGCCCTTCGTTACGAGCAGAATGACAAGAAATATACACGTTATCAGATGTTTGCCAAGGACGGCAAGTTTTCTGCACCTTTTGAGAAAATGGCATGGGACGAAAACGACGCCACCTTCCGTAGAATGAAGATAGCGGTCTGCTACGCAGAAAAGACCTCTATGGACAAGCGTATGAAGGAAGTTACCGATGACCTAGAAAAGAATCCGCACAAGCTTGGTCTTGTCTATGTTACTGTGAAGGATGATGCGCAGGCACTTTCCATCCAGCATGATTTGGAGACTCGTGCGCAGGAATCCGGTGAAGACAGACTGATTATCGCGTTGGTGCGTTCTCCCCTTACTGATGATATACGTAAACAGTGGCTGACCTCTGTGACGAAGGTGGATATGGCTCGTGATAGTGGACACACTGCCGATGCCGATCGATATGACAGAGAAACTGCTACTATCATCTCCAGATGGGTTTCTTCAGCCATTGGCGGTAAGATGTTGGCTTGGAGCGGAAACAAGCAGTGGAATAATCTGTACGGTGTGGCGCAGCTGCGCAAGACCATTCAGACTGATGTGCTTGAGGAAATCTTTCCCTATGCACCGGAAAGCATTGTTATTACCAATACCGCCTATAAGAGTTGCAACGACAGTGCACCCCTTGCGGGAATTCAGCGCACAACCAAGAATTCTCAGCTCTTCAGCGTCATCGCCGGAATCAAGCAGCTTGGCATTATTGATGCAGCTACCATTCAGGAAATTGAACAGGTATCCGGAAGCAAGGCGGCTTCTTCCATTAGTGAGCTTGCAAAATTTGTGCGGGAAAAGATGGAGTCCGGAAGTAAGGTCGTGCTGAGCAATGTGTGGGAAGAGCTGCAGAGACCGCCTTTCGGTTATTACAATACTATCGCCTGCGGTGTACTGTTGGGCTTTGTGTTCAGCTGCTATAAAGACAGCGCCTACAGCTGGACCGACAGTTCACAGGGTACTTTCGTGCTCAATGAAGCAAACCTGAAAACAATGGTGCTCAACACTTGCAAGGGCAGCATGAGTACGGATTACCTCTCCGCAGGGTCTGTTACCTGGCAGAAGTTCCGCGAGTATATCAAGGACATATTCAACCTGAATGACGGTCAGACCGCCAATGAAACCGAAGGTATGCGCTCGATGCGTGAACGTATTACTGCCACGGGCGCACCCTTCTGGTGCCTGAGATATCTCTCTGAGAGCGACTATGGCAGCGCAGAGTTTAAGGATGTCGCCAACAAGATTATTGACAATATGCAGGTGTTCATCTCTCAGGAGGGCAACACCGAAGAAGCTATGACCAATGTGTTGCAGCTGTTCAGCAGACGCGGAAAGCTGCGCGAGCGTATGAAAAAGGCATTTCAGGATAAAGCTGCAATGTCCAGAGCATTTAGCACATTCCTGTTTGAGTCCTCGCCAGAACTTAAAGAGATTACGGACAGGCTGGTCGTTCAGACCGAAAGCCTGAGGGATAAGATTTTTGGTGTGATGCAGAACGCTGTTTATACTTGGACAGAAGTTCAGGTGAGGGATAAGCTGACTGGTGTCGTTTCGGAATATCGCTATCTGGACGCGCTGAACAGCGCTATGAGAAATACATATCACAGTCATGAGGATGTTATCCGGGATTTGAAGAATGCTTTTAACCATATGCGCATTGCGATACTGGCCATTGAGCCACTGCATATGCCGTGGTATAAGGCGCTGACCATTCTGCGCCGTGTCTCCCTCAATGGAATTGCGCATGTGACCCTAGAAGAAAGAGATGCGGAAATCAATGTGTTGAATACCTACGGTACAAATGCATGGGAATGTGTCCAGAATGTAAAACCTGTTTTGGAGACAATGCTAGAGCATATGCAGTTGGATTGTACGCAGCAGGAACTGGATTCCATTTACAGCGGCTTGAAAGATGTTTCCTGCGATGCAACCGTCAACCAGTTTGAAAAGGACTTGAAAGCACAAACCTCTAAAATCAGCCAGGCGAGAAATCGCAGCAATCTACTGGAGCGTTGGAAGACCCTTAGCAGCACGCAGACCGTTAAGGAATGGAGCAATGCTAGAGGTATTCCGCTACTCTGGATTGTGCCAAAGGATGTTGCCAGAGCCGTCACTACACTGATAAGTGTGCAGAACAATGAAAGAACGCTCGATCAGGATGTTTTGAGCGCAATCAATGTGCTGGATGCCATGGATCACACTCTGCTTATTGATAACGAAAAGGCGGAGCAGGCGTTTATGCAGGCAATTGGCGAAAACTATAAACATATCTTTATCGAAAAAAAGATGGAAATTGTTGCTGAGCTGAAACTGAAGCTTGGCAACAATGTCAGTGCTTGGGCTGTTTCCGATTTGATTACCGTACAGAAGACGCTGAAGAAGTATCAGATGGAAAAAGACAAGAAAGAGAAGTTGCAGAATGCTCAGAACAGTGTAAAAACTATGCAGGAGGCCGTACTGCGGGACAAGGTCGCTTCCTTTCTGAGCGCTCATCCAGAGTACTGCGATGACTTTATTTAATGTGGAGGCGATGCAATGAAATTAGACGAGTGTTTGAATGTTCTCAAGGAAGAAAAAAAGCAAAAGATAGGTTGCAGATTTCCTAGCAGGGTTATTTTGCTTCATAGTCGGGAAGACTATCAGTCTGCCATTGCATCGCTGAAATTGCTGTGTGATAGAACTGTACTGCCGGAAGAACTGTTTTCCGGAGCGGATCTCATGCCTGCCTATGACAAGATATTAGATAGCGTTAAGTCCAGTGAATGGCTGCTCCTACCGGGTGTCAGCGAGTATCTGAGGCTGTTTTATAAAAGCGAACAGAAATCAGGAAGATTTGCCAAACTGTGGCATAGCATTGTGGATGCCTTAAATCGTGTTAGAATCATTATTCCGCTGTGGAACTGTGATGCTTTATGGCATGACAATTCTCTTGGCTTTCAGAGCGATGAACGTCAGGATGACTATGTTTACAATATAGACAATGATACCACGATGCCGGAGAAAATGAATATACTGGTGTTCTCCTCTGACTTTGAGGAGTATATTGGACAGCTTGGCGGCAAGTTCTCCCTTATTGTTGGTCTGAGGGAGTGGTATGAACGGATGCTGGAGGACACAAAGCCGTTTGAGGATTATTGCCTTCTTACCAGGCAGACAAGGTCGATAACTCCCATTGTTGGTGATATCACGATTCGTGTTATCAGTGATACTTTTACATTTGTCCGTGAAAACCTGCAGAATGGCCATATTTTGAAAGAAATAGACTGTCAAGGAGGTATCCTTGATGAACTGTTTGAAGAGTCGCTTAAAAATAAGTCTGTCAATGACGCGATTTTGCACAGATTCAATGTACTGTCCTTTGACAGCAATTCTATCATTTCCAAGTGGAATGGCATGCCGGAAAGTAAAAAACAGTTGATTAAACTGTGGTATCATTTGAATCCGGACAGCAGCTATCTTTGCAGATGTATCGCAAGCTATAAACTGACCGATGTAGAGGAGCATGTTCTTCTAGATATCTTTGATGTAATGCAGTATCATCCGGAATGGGTAAATGAATGGCAGACTTTAGTGAAGCTGCTGGACATCAATAAGAGTGAGAAGTATTTTACCAAATTGAATGCCATTCCGGTATTCGAAGAGCGTCTGCCATTCCTATCTAGTAACACCAGGGAAGAACGTATTTATATCCTTCGCATGGTGGGTCAGTGGCTGAAGCAGGATGCGGATCAGGTGCGGGTATCCAGTGAGCTGAAGAACATGTATCCGCTGCTGCAGGCATATCTTTGCGCAATGCCGGATTCTGTTGAACCGATTTACGAGGAATATATATCAGACTATAAAGCGCACAAGCTGGCAAATACTCTGCCAGAATCTGATGAGGTGTTCTTCCGGGGAATCGAGCCCGATGTCCTTCCGTACCGCTATGCTGTTCTCAACCAGAACATGAAAGACAACACGGCTGTACTTTGGATTGACGCAATGGGCTTTGAATATCTGTCCCTGCTACTGCATGTATTGGACGAAAATGACAAGGGCAACGTTCTGAGCGCTGAGCTTGCGCAGGCTTCACTGCCAACTGAGACAAAATATAATGAGCAATGGAAACAGATGTCCGTGCGCTGTGAAAAGCTTAATAAGTTGGACAAGCTGGCGCATAGAGGCGTTGTTGACGAACCAGATTATTATGCCTGCATCGAGGAGCAGTTGATGTTCTTTAACAAAGTCTCGGATACTGTCAGCGAGCTTATGAAAAACTATCATCGGGTTATTATTACCGGTGATCATGGAACAAGCCGGCTGGCGGCGAGATTCTTTCACATCAGACATGGTCTTCCAGCACCGAATGGTGCTACAGTCCTTAGCCATGGTAGATATTGCAGCATTGAAACCGTACCAGAAACAATCTACGAAACTATAAAAGAAGTATCAGATTCAGAAGGGAATCGTTATCTTGTTTTCGGCTCTTATGACCATTTTGTGATTGGCGGCTTTGCTGCCGGTGGCGATGATGATAATGCTATATACGGAGAGGTTCATGGCGGTGCTACGCCAGAAGAGATGATTGTACCGATAGTTGTTTTTGAAAGCAAACAGCAGCTTCCCCTGACAGTGAAGTGGGAAGGTCAAAAGTCTGAAGCAAAACTGAAAAAGCGTATAGCAAAGGCAAAGCTAGAATTCAGCCGTGATGTAAAAGCACTGCAAGTGAAAGTCGGTGCAACAGACGCAACCTGCGTTTCCGAAAATGACAAGGTGTGGTCCATTGAGTTTGAGAGAATTGAGCCCGGACAGTATGTGCCAGTTATCGTTGCAGATGGCCAGATTATCAGCATTGATATCCCTTTAACTGTGGTGTCGGCATTAGGCGGAGGAGGCGATTTGTAATGGTCAGGAAAAAGTTATGTTGTGAATGTGGCAAACCGCTGTCCAAGGACGAAGTTGCACTCACACGGAAACTAACAGATGTAGATGCCAAGGAGTTTTACTGTCTCGATTGTTTTGCAGAGTATATTGGCTGTACTATAGATGACCTGAAGATAAAAATTGGTGAGTTCAAGGAGCAGGGCTGTACTTTGTTCCTCTAAGGAGAAATAGAATGTTAGAAGATAAAATCCGTGAAGTATTTGAGGATATGGTCGTCTTGAAAGATCCAAAAAGAAGTGAGTATTTTTCCAAGCTCAGTATCCCTTCTTACATGCGTGACTGGCTTGTGATGAAATTCTCCGACGAAGACGGAACGATTGATTATGATTCCATCAGAAGATACATCAACCGTTATATCCCTTCAAGAGAAGATTATGAGCAGTTTAAGTTTCGCATGACGAATGGCGAGACTGTTCAGTTTCTGGCGCGCGTTCGTGTGGCGGTTGATATCAAAACCGGCAGAACGCGGTTTGAACTGCCTGATTTCGGCGGGCAGCGCGGTGGCGCCGGAGGCGTTGTCAATCACGATGTGGTTGAAAAATGGCAGGATATACTCCTGCGTGAAAGCGAGAACTGGGGTATTATTTCTCTTGCGTGGCAGACGGAAGGCTCAAAAAACAACCCGAAAGGCTTCATCTCTATGGTTGAGTACAAGCCGTTTTGCCCGTACACTATCGATTTGGATGATTTCAAGGAGTACAGGGCAGAATTTGATATCCATGAGTGGATTGATGTTGTTTTAACTGCCATTGATTATAACCCGGAGGGCTATGTTGACGAGAACGGAGAAATAAGCGAACAAAAGAAGCTCTATTTCCTTCGCCGTCTTCTTCCCTTTGTTGAGAAAAGAGTCAATTTGATTGAGCTTGCGCCTAAGGGCACGGGCAAGAGTTATATTTTTGATAAAATCAGTAAACGGGGATGGCTGATTAGCGGCGGCACGGTTTCCCGTGCTTCCTTGATTTATGATAATACAAAGAAGACCGGTGGCCTGTTAACCCGCTTTGACTATGTGGGTTTTGATGAAGTCCAGTCTATCAGCTTTTCAGATCCTGGACAGATTCAGCAGGCTCTGAAGCATTATATGGAGTTTGGTGAAATCAAAGGGTTTGATGCACAGACACCTGCAGATGCGGGCGTTATTGTGCTGGGAAATATCGACGCTGAAAGATTTGATACTAATAAAAACATGGTGGAACATATCAGTAGCGTGTTCGGAGAATCTGCTACTCTTGACAGATTTCATGGTTTCATTCCCGGCTGGGAAATTCCAAGAATGAACTCATCTATGATTGCAAATGGTTGGGCAATCAACACTGAATATTTTGCTGAAGTCATGCATGCGCTTCGTGAGGACTTGATTCAGGATTCTATCGTTGATGATTGCCTTGTTATTCCGAAAGAAGCAGATCAGCGTGATTTGACTGCTATAAAGCGTCTTTGCACGGCATTGGTTAAGCTGCTATATCCTCATGCTAGAACAAAGGAAGATATTGACCCGCAAGAGTTTATTGACTATTGTCTGAATCCGGCAAAGGACATGCGTGCTGTCATCAAGAAACAGCTCTGCATTATTGATCCACATGAATTTGATAAACCGGGTAAAAATACGATTCCTGATATTCAGTATAAATATTGACTTTTACTTAAGGAGGATGTGTAATGGACGTTCGTATCTATGCCGATAATGCGGCAACAACAAAACTGGATAAAGCTGCGTTTGAGGCGATGACAACCTGGTTTCTCGAAGAATATGGGAATGCCTCACAGCCCTATGCCTTTGCCCGTAAACCGAAAAAAGCTCTTGCGGATGCAAGAGCAACGATTGCTGAATGTATTGGCGCTTTGCCGGAAGAAATATATTTTACTTCCGGTGGTACCGAGAGTGATAACTGGGTCATCAAAAGCTCAGCCTTTTCTGCCCCAGACAAAAGGGCGATGGTAACATCAGCCTTTGAACATCACGCTGTTCTTCATTCCTGTGCGGCTATTGAGCGGCTGGGATACCCGGTTGCGTACATGTGGCCTTCAGACGAGGGTTACATTACTCCGGAAATTTTGGAAAAATATATTACGGATAGCACCCAGCTTGTTTCTGTGATGTTTGCTAATAATGAAATCGGCAGTGTTCAGCCTATCCGGAAACTGTGTGAAACTACCCATACTCATGGTGCATTGTTCCATACGGACGCGGTTCAAGCAGTCGGTCATATTAAAATTGATGTCCATGAGCTTGGCGTAGATTTCCTCTCAGCTTCTGCTCACAAGTTTAATGGACCGAAGGGTATCGGTTTTCTTTATATCCGCAAGGGTGTAGAACTGCCGCCTTACGCAGATGGTGGCGCACAGGAAAATGCGCATCGGGCAGGAACAGAGAATGTGGCTGCAATTGTTGGCATGGCAGCAGCATTAAAGTCAAACTGCGATTTGCTAGAGCAAAATCAGCAGCATATTTTGAGTCTGGAAAGACAGCTTATATCAAGGCTTGATGAGATTGGTGTTACTTATAAACGCAACGGTGGAGATAGCAGGTTGCCCGGACTTTTAAGTTTATCATTTCCAGGAAAGGACGGAGAGGCAATTCTTCATCGCACAGATCTTGTGGGCATTAGTATTTCAACTGGCTCTGCCTGCGACAGCGTGAATACGGAAATCTCCCATGTTCTGCAGGCTATTAGACTTGATGAGGATTATGCTAAGGGCACGATACGTATTTCGCTAGGAAAAAATAATACGGAAGAAGAAGTCGAGCAGATTGCTGCTGCGTTGGCAAAGATTCTCTTGTATTAGCAGTTTGTGGAGCCATATTCACGCAGACCAGCATATCGAAGAGACCTAAAAATAGATGGCACAAACTATTACTTCTTCAATTAGGCTTTGGGGGTTATTTCCAAAAAGCCTAATTATAGTTTGTTATTCTGGTTTTGGTGCTGGAAAATATAAAAAACTCCTATTTTATGGGGAATGCGAGAGAATAGAATTAGCACCAAAATCTATTTTTCACACTTTGTGGAACGGTGACCTTGTGCTGTTATGTAGCAATGATGTTTTAAAAACCTATAGACTCTAAAACAAAGGATTCGTCCAAAAAGATGCCTGCTGTCTAATAATATCACCCTGTTCCGTGAAAAGTATTAACAGGAGGTTTCCGATGTGGTTGAGTGAACCGGACTGAAAAAAACTGGTTACCTTGCTGCCGGAAGGTTTTGCGACCATGATACAGGGAACTTTGTACTTATTTTAATATTAATATCTGCGCCCTTTAAAAATTCCTTTGACAAAAATATTTTATCGGGTTTTTGCAGACGATTCCTTGTAAATATCACATGAATTTCGGGCTTTGGAATGGCTACTTTTTTGCTTTTTTAATAATTTTGGCTGGTGCGCTGAAAATATTCATGATAACTTTGTGCCAAATACAACACAATTCCTCATCCTCCCCTTTCACAAAAGTTCCCACTTTATCACCATCACATCATCAATTTCATCTTCATACTGTCAATTCAAACAAATCTCCCCCTTTCTTTTTATTAAAAACGTACAAAAACAACAAGGTCTGGTTGTTAAAATTTAATAAAAACGTTTTTATATGTTGCATTATCGTCAAATTGATGATATATTAAACATGTAAAAACGTTTTTCTAAGAAAAAGTGCACAAAGACCGTCGTGGTTTTGGAGGAAGGTGCAGCAGCCTGAATGGAAAAACGAAAAGAAATGCCCAAAAGCAGTGCGGATTTGCTTTTGGGTAACAATATCAATTGTGCAAATTGACACACAGGAATGGAGGTATTTATGAGAAAATCAAAAAAGGCATTGGGATTGATGCTCACAGCATGCATGACGGCGTCCATGTTTGCAGGATGCGGCGGAAAAGAAAATGACACAGAAAACACCCCGACCCCGACCAGCCAGGGAAACCAGGGCAGCCAGGGAAATCAGGATAACCAGGGAAACAGCGGGGAGGGTGATACGACACCATCCGATGACGGGAACCAGCAGGAAGCAAAAGTACCGCTTTACAAATCCCTTGACCCGAACGTTTCCGGCACCATCGACATTATGGTATGGTCCGGCGACAGCGTTTACTATGAAGATATCGGAAAGAAGACCTGGGATGCATCCGAAATCACGACCCAGAATGTTGCGGCGGTATACGCGATGGCAAAAGAATTTAATAAGATGTACCCGAATGTAAAGATTAACCTCTGGGCGAAGACGGACGACCCGAACGGCAACGACACGACCTGGGCGCAGGAGATGGAGAATTTCCGCGCAGAACACGGAAAGTACCCGGATATCTATGCATCGAACGACCTGATTGGCGATACCAGCAAGGGGCTTGTGGCAGACCTTTCCGTATTTTCGGATGATGTGCTTTACCAGTCCTTTAACGAGGCGGTTATGAACACCATGTCCTACTATGGATTCCAGGCAGGTTTGCCGCAGTTCATCCAGCCATGGGGCGTTTACGTGAACAAGGAACTTGCGGAAACGAACAACATTGAGGTGCCAAGCCCACAGTGGACGATTGACGAGTACACGGAGTTTGTGGCATCTGCCGATAACAGCAGTTTCTGGGGTGCAATGGACACGCCGTTAAGCTTTATCGCAACCGGTACAAACACGATGAACGCGCAGATGGCAAATTACTCCGGTACGGGAGACCGTGTCAACATTGCTTCGGACGAAGTAAGCGACCTGCTTTCCTACATACCGAAGTGGGCGAATTCCGCAATCTGGGTTCAGAATGGCCTTGGAAATGTTCCGGCGGAAATTATGGATGATGGCTGGTGGTGGGGCTACCGCTTCTTCTGCCGCAACTACTGCCTGACCTACGACGGCGACCCGTGGATGTTAGGTGCGGCTGCAGTGGCAAGGCTGGAGGATGGCACGTATCCGGTGAACGCAGTGGAATCAACGGACTGGGATATCTATCCGAGACCGAGCACCGCATACAAGGGCAACACCGTAGGTATCTGTGTTGACCCGATGGCAATCCACAATTACGCGATGGACGACAACAACCCGGAGTGGAGCGATGAGGAAAAGGCAAAGCTTGAGCTTGCTTACGCATTTGGTTCCTTCTGGTGCGGCGCAACCGAGTCCATGCAGGTGAGGGCAGACCAGCAGTACAGCGACAACGGCACATTGAGAACCGCACTCAACGATTCCTTCCCGCTTGTAACAGGCGATGCGTTTGATGAACAGATGAAGATTTGGTATTCCACCGACACACATGAAAGATACGGGGATGCGGACCTGATGCCGGGCTTCCAGTATATCGTAGAGCTCTGGGGCGACGGACAGTTCTGGGATATTTCCGACAAATGCTACCCATATTATATCATGCAGGATGGCACACAGACACAGTGCCTGTATGAGTGGCTGAATATAACACAGGAGGCAGTGGCAGGCGTTGGCACGGCAAACGCAAGCTGGCTTGACAATGTAAAGGCAAGGCTTTCGGATTGGAACACGGCAATCAATGCGCGCTTTGTCATCTCGGAGACCGAGTTAAAGAACGGCTTAAAGCAGTATTATGGTTTAACGGACGAGGATTTCAAATAAATCCGCCGCAGGCTTTAAAAACCGTCCAAGTATTTCGGGCGGATGGAAATTATGGTTTTATGCAGGGGAAGATGGGGGCAGCAAGCCCCCGCTTCCCCTTACAAAAAAACACTGATAAAAACGATTTTATAATAAATTAGGATTTTTTTAGCGTAGGGCGCTCATGTGGCGCGGAAGGAGTTTGGTATGAGCAAAAAAAAGAAGGCTTTCCTATTACTGCTTGTCCTGGTAATCGTGGCGGGAGCTGTTATTTTGCTGTTTCATCGGGACAATGCAGAATATGTGGACGCCACGGAAAAAGACGAGGTAAGATGGGCGTATGAGCTTCTTAATGGCGCCCTGTCGTCTTCCGATGTCATGTACTGTGACTATCTGGAATATGCGAAGGAGGAAAACGGAACCGGAAGCTATACCGATGGGGATGGAACAGAGCGGGTGCTTGACTACAGGCAGAGCACGGAATATACCGTCTATGCCGAGAAGGCAGGATGGTATTACATACAGTTGGAATATATGCCAGTCGGAAGTACCCTTTCGGATTTTTCCGCAGATGTGAAAATCAACGGGGAACAGGCTTACTATGAAATGAAGACAATTGCGTTGCCGCTTTTGTGGCAGGATGAGACGAAAACTTTCCCGAAGGATGGTTACGGGGATGAATCCGCGCCGCAGCAAAAAAGAGTGGATGGGTGGCAGACGACATTTTTATATAACAACACATATTCTTCGGCATTGCCGTTGAAATTTCCGCTGAAGGCAGGGGAAAACAAGATTCAGATTACCAATGTCTCCTCGGACGGCTTAGGGCTTGGGAAGCTGACCATTATGCAGCCGGACCCTGGGATTCCTTCCTATGAGGAATACAAAGGGCAGCATTTAGGGGAACTGGTTTTGGGCGTGCAGAAAGTCAATGCGACCGACTACACAGGCAAGAACTCAACGCAGGCAATCTTGCAGTATGAGAATAACCCGGCACTGACACCGCACAGCAACAAATATAAAGTATTAAACACCTTAAACTGGACGGAAGCAGGAACGCAGGTGGAGTATGAATTTACTGCGCCGCAGACGGGTTATTACCAGATTGCTTTCCACTACAAGAACAACAAAAATGAATTTGACGCGTTTGAAACCCTGCGCATTGATGGCGAAATCCCGTTTGCGGAATGCATCAATTACCGTTTTGCGCCGACGGGTTCGTCCTGGACAAATGAAGTGCTTTGCGGGGAGGACGGGGAGCCGTACTGGTTTTACCTTACGCAAGGGACGCACACACTTTCGCTCCGGGCGGAGAACGAGCCGGTCAACCGCGCATGGCGCTACGCAAGGCTGATTTCCGAGCATGTCTCCCAGTTTGCGCTTGAGATTACAAAGATAACAGGCTCGGAACTGGATAAGAACCGTACCTGGCGCATGACGCGCTATATCCCGGAGATTGCGGATTATTTAAAGGCATATGAAATTTTAATCAACGAAATCCGCTACAGCATCCAGGAATACACCCCGACGGGCATTAACGGCGCGCTTCTTTCGGATTTTGACAAGGCGATGCAGTTTATTGAAAACATGGCGGAGTACCCGGATGAAATCGCGCTTTACACGAATGATTTAACCGGGAATGATAACTCCGTACTTGTGGCGTTAAGCAATTTTACTTCCGAAATCTTAAAGCAGGATTTTACGCTCGACATGATTTATGTCTACGGGGGCGAGAAGCTTCCGGCGGCAAAGCCGGGGCTGTTTAAAACCGTCGGCAACTGGTTTGGCACACTCGCAAGCTCCTTTACAACAAACAAATACGCGGCAAAAGATGTGGAGGATGATGTGCTGACGGTCTGGGTCAACCGCGCCGTCACCCATGTCGATTTGCTGCAAAAGCTTGTCGATACAGATTTCACACCGAAAACCGGCATCAAGGTAAAGGTTTCGATTATGCCGGATGCCAATAAACTTACACTTTCGGTGGCGGCAGACCAGACACCGGATATCGCGCTTGGCTTAAGCTCGTTCATGCCGTTTGACCTCGCAAGCCGCGGGGCGCTCTACGACATGACGCAGTTTGAGGATTTCTGGGAGATAGCGAACCGCTTTGTCGCAGGGGCATTCGTTCCTTATGTGTATAACGAGGGGGTTTATGCGGTTCCGGAGACGTTGGATTTTAACGCGTTGATTTACCGGACGGATATTTTTGAGTCCCTTGGGCTTTCCGTGCCGGATACCTGGGAGGATGTCATCGGGATTTTACCGGAGTTACAGCGCTACGGCATGAATTTTTACCACAATATTTCCTCTGGTGTGGGCTATAAATGGTTTTACCAGACAACACCGCTCATTTTCCAGAACGGCGGCAGGCTTTACACGCAGGACGGGCTGCGCACGGCGCTTGACGAGCCGAACTCGGTCAGGGGGATGCAGGCGCTCGGCAATCTTTTCATTGCTTACTCGCTTGACACGCAGGTCAACTCGTTTTTCAATTCGTTCCGCTACTCGATTCTGCCGGTCGGCATCATCACTTCGGCGGATTACATCCTCTTTAAGAACGGCGCGCCGGAGTTAGAAGGGCAGTGGGCGCTCTCAAATTATCCGGGTACGGTGCAGGAGGATGGTTCCATCAACCGCTACTATGTAGCGAACGGTACGGGCGGGATTATTTTTAAGGCGACCGACAAGGCGCAGGCTGCGTGGGAATTCCTGAAATGGTGGACGAACCACGACACGCAGGTAAATTACACCTATACCTTAAGCTCGACCTACGGCAAGGAATTTTTCTGGCTGCCGTCCAACCTTGAGGCGCTGTCCGACGCCCCAATTGAACAGGCGGACAAGGAAGTGATTATGGAGCAGGTAAAATGGCTGCGCGATGTGCCAAGAACCCCGGGCCAGTATTTGCTTGAGCGTTCCATTTCGGATATCTGGAACACAATGGTGCTCGACGGAACCTCGGCGCAGGTTGCGGTCGATGAGAAGGTGATTGCAATCAACCGCGAGATTAAAAAGAAGATGACGGAGCTTGGCTATTACGATGAGGATGGCAATCTTTTGGAGCCTTATGTGCTGCGCGACATCGACTGGATTCAGGAAATGATGGAGAAAGGAAAGGAGGGGGCAAAATGAAAACAGAACTGACACAGAAGAATGGAAAGGGAAAAACCTCTCCTGCCATGGGACTTTCTGCACAGGCGGAAGTTTCCGGAAACGGGAAGGCTTCCGGCTCCCGGAAAAAGAGCTTGTTTCACACCGAAGGCTTTAAGGGCGGCGTTTTGCTCCTGCCTTACGGCGTCGTGTTCTCCATGTTCATCCTGGTGCCGGTTATCATCGCCATCGGGCTGTCCTTTACTTACTATGATGTTATCAACAAGCCAAGTTTCACAGGTTTATTAAATTATATCACGCTCTTTACGCAGGATGAGGTATTCTTAAAATACGTCCTTCCGAACACGCTGCTGTATGCGCTTGTCGTAGGACCTGGCGGATACGCGCTTTCCTTCCTGTTGGCATGGATGCTCGCACAAATCCAGGCGGTTCCGCGCACGATTATCGCGCTTGCAATCTACACGCCGTCCATGCTTGGCCAGGTTTTCATCGGCGTTATCTGGAAGACCATCTTTTCGGGTGACCAGAGAGGTATCATCAATAACCTGCTGATGAAGATGGATATCATCGACCAGCCAATCCAGTTCCTTTTGACGAAGGACTATTTTATGGAAATCATGATTTTTGTTTCGCTCTGGTCCGCGATGGGTATCGGATTTTTGGCGATGATTTCCGGTATTTTAAATATCAACGATGAGCTTTATGAGGCAGCCTATGTGGACGGCATGAAAAACCGCTTCCAGGAGATTTTTTACATCACCATCCCTTCCATGAAGCCGCAGATGCTCTTTGGCGCGGTTATGGCGATTGTAAATGCTTTTAATATGGGTTGGATTGGCGTGACGCTCTCCGGGGCGAACCCAACACCCGAATACTCCGGGCAGCTCATCACGAACCACATTGACGATTACGGCTTTATCCGCTACGAGATGGGCTACGCGGCTGCGGTATCCGTTGTGCTGCTGCTTGTGGTTTATCTGTTCAACAAGGTAGCGCAAAAGCTCTTTAGCGAAGATTAGTGGAGGCCATTATGAAGCAGGGAAAAAGAAAAAAGAAGAGCCGTTTTGCGGGCTCAAGGATAAATCCGAAGGGGTTTTCGTCGGGGCAGGTAAAGTTTTACTGCATCCTGCTGCCGCTGTCCATCTTCATGATTATCCCGGTCATTTATATTATTAACCAGGCGTTTAAGCCGCTCGGCGAGCTGTTTGCCTTCCCGCCGACCATCATTGCAAAGAACCCGACCTTAAAGAATTTTAAGGATTTGTTTGAGCTGTCGGGGACGACGGGCGTGCCAATGTCAAGATATCTGCTGAACTCGCTGATTGTGACAATTTTGACCGTGGTGTTAAACCTTGTCATTACGGTTACGGCGGCATATGTCTTTTCAAAAAAGAAATTTAAGGGGAACAAAGCGCTTTTTGGCTTAAACCAGCTGGCGCTGATGTTCGTGCCGACGGCGGTGGCGGTGCCGCGCTATATCGTCATTGTGAGGATGGGCATGATTGATACCTGGTGGGCGCACATCCTGCCGCTGATTGCGATGCCGGTCGGTCTGTTCCTTGTAAAACAGTTCGTGGACCAGATTCCGGACGCGCTGATTGAGGCAGCGGTCATGGACGGGGCAAACGATGTAACAATTATTTTTAAGGTCATTATCCCGCTGACCAAACCGGCGCTTGCGACTTCGGTCGTACTGACATTCCAACAGGTATGGGGCGCGGTCGAGGCATCGAACAATTTTATCACGGACGATTCGATGCGGACACTTGCCTTTTACTTAAACTCGATTGCGACGAACAACACGGTTGCGGCACAGGGCATGGTGGCGGCGGCATCGGTCATTCTGTTCTTGCCGACACTGATTATCTTTATCTGTATGCAGTCGCAGGTTATGAACACGATGAGCCATTCGGGCATCAAATAAGAGAGGGGGGCGAATATGAAAAAACAAAGAAGAAAGATACAAATAGCCTTGTTGTTTGCCGCCCTGCTCTTTGCCATCCATCCGGCAGGTGCGCTGCTTGCCTCGCAGGCAACCAGTTATACCTATACCCTTGATGACAACGATGATTTTGTGCGGACACAGGATGCCTACCTCCCGGAGCGCACGATTACGGACTTGGGGCTTAAGACACCGCAGGACCTCTTTGTTGACAAAGCGAATATGCTTTATATCGCGGATAGCGGCAACCGCAGGATTGTCAAGTATGATATATATGAAGGCCAGGTGGCAGCCGTTCTTTCGCATGATGGTTTCACCAACCCAAAGGGTATTTTTGTCACGGAGGAGGGCGATATTTACGTGGCGGATGCCGGGGCAAAGACCGTGTTTCGCTTCTCGGAGGATTTTGCATTAAAGGAGGCCTTTGAAAAACCGGATACCCCGCTGTTTTCTGACACAAATTTCGAGCCAAACAAAATCGCGGTCGATAAAAGCGGCAATATGTATATTATCGGTGAGGGCGTGTACAGCGGGGTTATCCAGCTCTCGCACACAGGTGATTTCCTTGGGTATTTTACCGTGAACAAATCGAAGGTCAATTTCAAAGAAGCACTGCAGCGCCTGATTTTTTCAAGGGAGCAGCTTGAGAACATGCTGGATGTTGTGCCGACCACCTTCTCCAATGTGTTCTTAGATGGCCAGGGGATTGTTTACACAACGACGATGGGGGATTTCCGCAATGCGGTAAAGAAACATAACACCTCCGGCGGCAATATGTTCAAGGACACTGTGTACAGCATCAGTGCCAACATCGCGGATATTTATGTGGACGCGCAGGGAATCATCTATTCCTGTGACACAAGCGGTATGGTGGATGTCCATTCACCAAGCGGGGAGCTTATTTTCTCCTTCGGTTCCAACCAAAGCAATATGGATGTGGCGGGGCTTTATTCCTCCCTTCCGTCCGTGGCAGTGGATGTGGATGGGAATGTATGGACGGTCGATGGCGATAAGGGATACCTTACCTCCTTTCGCCCGACCGATTATGCGCAGATGGTTTATGAGGCGATGGCACTCTATGAGCAGGGGCTTTACGAGGAGTCCATGGACAAATGGAATGAGGTGCTGCGCTTAAACCAGATGTCCGTGCTCGCGCACGACGGTGTCGGGAAAGCATATTTCCACGCCGGGCTGTATGCGGAGGCGATGGAGCATTTTAAGGTGGCGGGCAACCGTTCCTATTACTCCGAAGCATTCTGGGAGGTGCGCAACGAGAAGATTCAGAAGGTTCTTCCGGTTGCCTTTATCCTTGTGGTCGTACTTTTTATCGCTATGAAAGTGATTTCCCTGCTTGACCGCAAGAAGCGCAGGATAAAACACGCGAAGGAAGCCTTCTCACAGCAGATTGCAAAGCTTCCGGTCTTAAGGGATTTGCAGCTTGCAAAAAAGATTTCCCGTTCGCCTTCGAACATGTATTATGAAATCCGCAGGCACCGGATGGGCAGTGTGTGGGGCGCGACCGCAATCTATGCCATCTTCTTTGTTGTCTATATGCTTTACCAGACAAAGAAGGGGTTTATCTACCAGTATGTGGCGGTGGAAGACATGGATATCGGCGGCATTGTCGTGGGATTTTTCGTCCTGCTTCTGCTCTTTATTTTCTGCAACTGGCTTGTGACTTCCATCACGGACGGCGACGGAACCTTAGCGCAGGTATACATGATACCGGCTTACGGCTCCCTGCCCCTTCTGGTGATGTTGGCACTGATTACCGTGTGCTCCTACGGCATGACCTACAACGAATCCTTCCTGCTTACGATTATGCTGATTGTGGGTGCGGTCTGGTCAATTATTCTGATTTTCCTCGGATTTTTGACCGTCCATGACTACTCCGGCAAGGAGACCGTAAAGAGTATTATTCTGACCGTCATCTTTATGATTATCGCGGCGGTCATGGTATTGATTGTTATGATAATGTGCGAGGATTTGTACGAATTCCTCTACACGATAGGACAGGAGGTGCTGCGCAATGTCTGGAACCAGTAAAAAGAAAAAAATAATAGCGGGAGTTCTTTTGGCCAGCCTTCTCCTTGGGATTTCCACGGTGGCTTACGCAAAGACCTACCTTCCGACAGGCAGGGACACGAAGCTGCCGCCGGACAAAGTGACGTATGATATTGTAAAGCTGGATGCGTATCAGCTGCTGTATGAAACGGACACGATGCGCTACTATTACCGCGAGGACCGCGATATCATCGCAATCGAGGATAAGAGAAGCGGCTATGTCTGGAAGACTGGCGCGGATGTCGCTTTTTCCGCCGACTTAAACGCCGCCGTGAATGCGGCAGCAACCCCGGAGGAAAAAGCAGCCGTAGCGGAGCCGAAGGAAGCGAGCATGAATTCAACCTATGTCGGGATTGCCAATTCCCTTGTCACGGTGGAATATTACGAGTCCGATACCATCAAAAATATCAGCTCCGCCTCAAAGGACGGTGTAAGCTCACAGCTTGTCACGCTCAATGACAATCCGGCGACAAGACGGCTTGACGTGGATTTTTCCGCGATTAACCTGCAGATGAAGGTGTACATTACCTTCCTTGAGGACTCCATCCGGTATGAAATTCCTTACGAGGAGATTACGGGCGAGGGCAAGAAAATGTTAGCGTCCGTGCTGCTTACGCCATTCCTTGGTGCTTCCGGCGGCGAGGCGGCGTACTGGGATTCAGAAACCGGGGCGTATGGGGAAACAGAAAAGAAATATATGGCACCGGGCTATGTTTTTGTGCCGGACGGCTGCGGCGGCCTGATTCGCTTTGCCGACAATGCGGTGTCCTTTACGGAATATATCGGGGACGTGTACGGACCTGACCTGAGCACGGAAACGTATTACACCTCGAGCTTAAATGATGCGGTGCCGCTTAAAAATCCGGTGATGCCGGTGTTCGGGATTGCGCACGGCGATTCGCAGGCGGCGTTTGTTGCCTACGCGGAATCCGGCGCGGAGTATATGGAAATTATCGTGCGCCCGGATGAGAACAAAAAAGTAAAGTACACCTGGGGCTACCCGCGTTTTGAGTACAATCTCTCGTATTTCCAGGTATACAATAAGCAGGGGGCAGGGTATTTCTCCATGATGGCGGAACCGCAGCATGCCGATGTTTCCATGACCTACACCTTCCTTGAGGGCGATGGCAGCGACGGGAAGAGCTTTGCGGCAGATTATACCGGGATGGCGGCAGCCTACCGCGCGCACCTGATTGAGCAGGGGATTTTAGAGCCGATTGGCGGCGTCGGGGAGGGGCAGGATATCCCGCTGCGCCTTGACTTTATCATGGCGGACGCAAAGAGCGGCCTGCTTGGGAATGAGCAGGTGGTTGTGACAACGGTAGACGGCGTGGATGAAATCCTAAGCGCCATCACGCAGGGCGGGATAAAAAACGTCAATGCCGGACTGATTGGCTGGCAGAAAAACGGCGAGACATTAACCCGCCCGGACAAGGTGAAGTATTCCGGGAAAATCGGAAGCTCTGGCGCGTTTAGGGATTTGCTTGCAAAATACGAAAAGCAGGGGATTGATATTTCCTACTCGCGCGAGATGGCAACCATCAACCGGGAGATGACAGGGTATTACAACACCGCCGCAAAGCATGTCAATACATGGTATGTGGAGGTGGACGAGAGCATGATTCTGCCGCAGAATGTGCCGGTGGCAACCTTTGGCCGCGCAACGCCGAGGAAGGTCGCGGCGTGGACGAAGACGCTCGCGGATAAATTAAAAAAGACGAGCAGTTCCATTACGCTTGATGGCATTTCGAATATCCTGACCGGAACTTATGAGCGCGACGGTGTGGATTTCTCCATCACGGAGGCGATTGCACTTTATCAGGATACGCTCGCCGGAATCCATTCGGATTTGAAGCTGAACCTGGTCAATCCAAATATGTATCTTTGGAAATACACGGACCGTTATCTGCAGATGCCTGTTGGCACCTCACAGTATGTGTTTGAGACGGACACGGTGCCGTTTTTACAGCTTGTGCTCCATGGAACGATGGAGATGTACGCGCCGTACTCCAATTTCTCGTTCTATGCGCAGTCCGATATCCTAAAGATGATTGACTATAATATGTCGCCGTCCTTTATCTTGTCCGAGGAGCCGTCCTATTACCTTGCGGATACGGTATCTTCCGACTTGTATTCGACGGAGTTTGCACAGTACGAGGCGTTGATTGATACGATTTATGGTACGGTCAATGCGGTGCTTTCAAATGTATCGGGCTTTGAATGGACAGACCGCACGGTGCTGATGGACGGTGTTATTTTAAATACTTATAAAAAAGGCCAGGAAACGCGCTATGTGGTAATCAATTACACGGATAACCAGATTTCCTGGCAGGGCAATGAGATTGGCGGCCTAAGCGCAGAGGTAATTTCTTCCGGGGAAGGGGTGAGATGATGAAAAAGCAGAACGAAAAACCGGTGCAGGAGAAAAAACAGGAAATCCAGCAGAAAAAAGACCAAAAACCTGAAATGCAGGGCGCAAAACCACAGGGGGATGCAGCGGTAAAAATCAACAGGAAAAAGGTCAATGCCTACCAGCGCAGGCAGAACCGGCTCGGCTACCTGTTTATGATGCCATGGATTATCGGTTTTGTGATTTTTACCCTGTTTCCGTTTGCTGCGACCATCTACTTAAGCTTTACGGATGTCCGCACGAGCATACTCGGGTGGGAGATTGATTTTATCGGGATGGCAAACTATGTGACCGCATTTTTCAAGAACACGGAATTTGTTCCGGCATTGCTTTCCTTCCTTGCCATGATTATCCCGTACACCTTTGTGGTTATCATCGTCTCCTTTATCATCGCTTACCTGATGAGCAAGCTGACAAAGTTCCGCGGAACATTCCGCACCATCTATTTCCTTCCGGTTATCATTATGTCAGGACCTGTCATGTCGCAGATTCTCGACGCGAATGTGTCCGAGCATATGGAGGAGGTCAGCCGCTATGACGGGCTCTTTATCATGAACATGATTGAGAGCTACTCACCGCAGTTTGCACACACGCTTGGCGGTGTGCTTGATGAACTCTCGGTGATTTTATGGTTTACCGGAATCCCGATTGTACTCTTTATCAACGGCTTACAGAAAATCAATCCGAGCCTGTTTGAAGCGGCGAAGATTGACTCGGCAAACAGCTGGCAGATTTTGTGGAAAATTATTATCCCGCTGATTAAGCCGATTGCGTTGGTGTGTACGATTTTTACGATTGCGCAGCTTGGTACTTACGATACCAACCCGGTTTACGACTTGATTAAGACCGCCACCGGAAATATGAGCGGCGGACTTGGCTACGCGGCGACCTACGCATGGATTTACAGCCTGATTGTGCTGTTGATTATCGGTATTGCCTTCCTGATTTTTAAGGACAGGAAAGAAAAGAAGAGAGGAGTATGAGCATGAAAAAGAAGAACAGGGCAGTGAACGTGTTTCCGAAAATCCAGAAGCTTCTGATTTACTTCGTTTTGATTTGCATCAGCTTCGTATTCCTGAAACCGATTTTTGGCATTATCTCAAAAACCTTTATGAGCACGGCGGATGTAATTGACCCTGCGGTGGAGTGGCTGCCGAAAAAATTCTCCCTTGCCAATATAAAGGTGGCAGCAAATGTGCTTAAGGTGGGCAAGACGCTGACAAATTCCATTATGTTTTCCGGGATTTTGGCGATTTGCCAGACGGTGGTTTCGGCGCTGACCGGCTACGCGCTCTCGCGTTTTAATTTCAGATTCAAGCATTTCTGGTTTGTTATGATTTTGCTTGCATTTATTATACCGCTTCCGGTTTTGATGGTTCCGAGGCTGATGATGTTTGTCTCCTTCCAGGAAATGCTGCCGTTCAACCTGATTGGAACACCGATTCCGCAGGTGCTGATGGCATTGCTTGGGCAGGGTGTGTACTCGACCGTGTTGATATTGATATTTAACAATTTCTTTAACATGATTCCCCATGTGCTTGACGAGGCTGCCATGATTGACGGGGCGGGGCCGCTCAAGGTATTTTACCATGTGGTCATCAAAATGTCGCTTTCCACGATACTGGTCGTATTCCTGTTTTCGTTTGTCTGGAACTGGAATGAAACTTATATCACCGGAACACTTTTGAGGAATTCCATCGAGCTGATGCCGGCAAAGCTCGGGCTGTTCAACTCGGAGTTTGACAGTATGGCATCCGCGTCGGGAAGTGCGTTTAAGATTAATGAGGCGTACAAAATGGCAGCGACCTTCCTCTCGATTGCACCGCTGCTTGTGCTGTACGCATTCGTGCAAAAGAGGTTCATACAGGGAATTGAGAATACAGGTATTACTGGTGAATAAAGCCGGAAAGGGGCAGGAAGAAGATGTTGCATTTTAGGCTGAAAAAATTATGGTTTCCTGCGGCGCTTGCGCTTTTGCTGGCAGGATGCGGGAATGCGGGGAAGGAAGAAGGGGAGCCGACACAGGCTCCCATGGAGATGCCGACGCAGGCTCCGTCACCGACGGACTCCGGGAAGTGGCGCACGGGCAGCAAGGTTTCGGATGCCTATGTTGACCCGGATGCGGTACCGACAGTTGACCCGGCGCGCATCAAGGCGACAGGGTTTGTGTACGATTACGATTCCCTGACGTATGAACTGGTCTGGTCGGATGAGTTTGACTATGAAGGTGCACCGGATGAGGAGAAATGGGGCTATGATATTGGGGGTTCTGGCTGGGGCAACCATGAGCTGCAAAATTATACCGAAGGGGACAATGTTACCGTCGCGGACGGGGTAATGACAATCGAGGCGAGGAAAGAAAAGCTTGGCGAGATGGATTACACCTCGACAAGACTGGTTTCGCGCGGCAAGGGTGACTGGCTGTACGGGAAATTTGAAATATGTGCAAAGCTTCCGACAGGGAAGGGGACATGGCCGGCAATCTGGATGCTGCCAACCGACTGGGCTTACGGGGACTGGCCTGCTTCCGGGGAAATTGACATTATGGAGCATGTCGGCTATGACCAGAATCTCATCCATGCCACCGTGCACACAAAATCCTACAACCATTCCATCGGCACGCAGAAGTCGGCAACGCGGCGCGTGGAGGGGGTGAGCGAGGAATTCCATGTCTACACGTTAGAATGGCTGCCGGATAAGATTATCATGTCGATGGACGGGGTGGAGTATTTTACATTTGAGCCGACCAAATATAAGAGCACGCCAACCTCCGACGAGTGGCCGTTTGACAAGCGGATGCACCTTCTGATAAACTTCGCAGTCGGCGGGGACTGGGGCGGCGCGCGCGGCGTGGACGAATCCATTTTCCCGCAGCAGTTTGTCATCGATTACGTGCGGATATACCAGAGCCCGGAAATCACGGAACTCACAAAATAACGCGGAATCGGGGGATTCTGCGGAACTTAAATCAGCAGAATCCCGGACAGTACCCCGGAAGGATTTTTATGGGAGCGAGGCGGACAGAAAAATGCTTCCAAAAATGTGGGTACGGGGAGGGATTCTGCGGAACTTAAAAAGGGGGAAAACAAAGATGAGCAGGTATCAGTTAGAAGGAGATTGTTTTTACTTTAGAGATTACGACAAGCTCCCTGCGTTTTCAAGCTTCCTGCCGGGCGTTGCCGGGGTCAGCGGGATTCCGCTCTGGGTGTTTTACACGAACCGCGGGCAGGGAATCAACAGCTTTGGCATCCACCACAAGGGGAATGCCATCATGGAATTTCATCCGGCGAACACTGCCTATGAAAATACACCGACAAAGGGTTTTCGTACCTTTTTGCGAAAGGACGGGGAATATTTTGAGCCGTTCTGCGGGTATTCCCAGACCGCAAAGCGCGCAATGTGCGCACAGAAAAACAGCGTTTCCATCACAGAGGAGGAGAAGGGGCTTCGCGTAAGCGTTTCCTATTTTGTGCTTCCGACCGAGAAGATTGGGGCTTTGGTGCGCCGCGTTACAATAGAAAATATTTCGGATAAAGCCTGTGGGGTTGAGGGTGTGGATGGTTTGCCAAAAATCATTCCTTACGGGATACAGAATGGTCAGTTTAAGGAGATGTCAAATCTCTTTAAGAGTTGGACGGATATCAAAAATATCGAAAACAACGCGCCGTATTACGCGATGCGTGCCTCAAGTGATGATTCAGCGGAGGTTTCCGAAATCCGCGGCGGTTATTTTTACTGTACGGCGGCGGCCGGAAAACTGCTCCCTGTGATTTATGACGCAGAGGTGATATTTGACTATGAAAGCTCGCTTATCACGCCGGTTGTGTTTTGTGAGGAAGGGCTTAGCGGCGTACTTGCAAGAAAGCAGTGCTTCGCGAACAAGGTTCCTTGTGGCTTTACTTCTTTTTCGAAGGAGCTTGCACCGGGGGAGGCGTTTGCTTTTACTTCTTACATCGGTTATGCCGGGACAACAGAGCAGTTAAATGAGACAGCAAAACGCTTCTGCAAAGAAGGCTATGCACAAGAAAAAGAGGCGGAAGCGGCAGGCATCATCGACAACTTAGTAAAGGATGTCGCAACGAAGACCGCGAACCCGGTTTTTGACCAGTATATGCAGCAGTGCTACCTTGACAATTTTCTGCGCGGCGGTTATCCGTACCTTTTTGCGGGGGAGAACAGGAAAAATATTGTGCATTTATTCAGCCGCAAACATGGCGACCCGGAGCGCGATTATAATTTCTTTTCCATATCCGGCGAATATTATTCACAGGGCAATGGCAATTTCCGCGATGTCTGCCAGAACCGGCGCAGCGATGTATTCTTCCATCCGGAAATCGGTGATTTCAATGTGTGGAGCTTTTTCAGCTTTATACAGGCGGACGGCTACAACCCGCTTGAAATCCGGCCCTGCACATTCCTGGTGGACGAGAAAAATGCAGAGCGCGTGAAAGAACTTGTAAAAGAGCAGGTACAGGGCGACACGTCGGCGCTTTTAAAGCTTTTGGACGGGAAATTCACACCGGGGCAAATCTGCACCGTCATGGCAGAACACGGTATGAAAATGGTTCCGGAGAAGTCAATGCCTTCAAAGAAGGCAATGCCTTCCGAGAAGGCATTGGTCTGTGAGGAAGCTTTGGTTGGCAGAATATTGGAACTGTCCACCGAGCAGTTGGAAGCGGGCTTCGGCGAGGGGTACTGGAGCGACCATTGGGATTATCTGATGGATCTTGTGGAAAATTACCTGTTCATCTTTCCGGACAGGAAAAAAGAGCTTTTGGCCGGGCGGAAGGATTACCGCTTTTATGACAGTGCCGGGCAGGTAAGACCAAGGCGGGATACCTATGTCCTGAATGGCGATAAAGTGCGCCAGTACGGCTCGATGTTCCACAATACAGAAAAAGAAAAGAAAGAGGGCTTTACCGCCGGTGGAACGAACTGGGTGAAGGATGAAAACGGTGCTTTTGTCACAACAACGCTGCTCGGAAAAATGCTGACACTGGCGCTGAATAAATTCCTGCTCCTGGACCAGGAGGGCATGGGGATTGAGATGGAAGGCGGAAAGCCGGGATGGAATGACGCGATGAACGGTCTGCCAGGATTGTTTGGCAGCAGCATGGCAGAAACTTTCGAATTAAACCGCCTGCTTGTTTTTCTGGAGGAAAGCTTTGCGGACGGCAGCATTTGCGGACAGACAGAACTTCCGTTCCATATTGCCTCCCTGCTTGAGAGCTTTGAGAGGCTTTTTCGGGAGCGGGGCAGATGTTGGGTGCTTGGGAACTGGGAGACGGCGGCAAACCTCAGGGAGTCGTACCGGGCGGTCGTTTACGCTGGCATGTCAGGGGAAACCATGTACGTGGAGGCAGAAAAAATCCGCGGTGTTATAAGGGATTGCCATAAAGCCGTACTTGACGGGATTGAGCGGGCATGGCGGCTTGGAAATGGCGTGATGCCGACTTATTTTACGTATGAGGTGACGGATTACGAAGTGAGAAAGGATGAAAATGGCGAGCCGGAGATTACCCCTTATGGACTGCCGGGCGTGCATGCAAAGAACTTTGCGTGCCACGCTGTAGTGCCATTCCTGGAAGGACCTGCCCGGATGCTTTCCTGCCTTGGCGGGTATGAGGAAGAAAAGCGGCAGATGTACAAGAACATCCAGGAAAGTGATATGTACGATAAGAAGCTTAAGATGTATAAGACTTCCGTTTCGATTGAGGGTATTTCCATGGAGCATGGGCGCGTGCGGGCGTTCACGCCGGGATGGCTAGAGCGCGAGAGTGTTTTCCTTCATATGGAATACAAATATTTACTTGGACTTTTGCGCGCAGGGTTTGTGGAGGAATTTTATACCGCCATGCGTGACGCACTCATTCCGTTTTTGCCGCCGGAGCGCTATGGGCGGAGCACACTGGAAAATTCTTCCTTCCTCGCATCAAGCGCAAACCCGGACGAGAAGGTACATGGCAGGGGCTTTGTGGCGCGCTTAAGCGGTTCAACGACAGAAATGCTTTCCATCTGGATTCGCATGTTCTTAGGGGAAGGCGGATTCCTTTTGGAAAACGGTGCGCTTGCTTTCCGGCTTTGTCCACTGCTCGCCGACTGGATTTTTGATGAAAAGGGCGATGCGGGATTTACACTTTTATCAAACTGCAGCCTGACCTACCACAATCCGAAACAAAAATGCACTTACGGTCAGGATGCCGTAAAGGTGCAGGAGATTTCCCTGTATTACGCAGATGGCAGAACGGAGAATTTTTCCGGGGATACCCTGCGCGAAGAACAGGCCAATGCGCTTCGGAACGGTAAAATCGTCCGGATTCAGGCGCAGCTTTCCTGAATGAAATGACAGACGCACCCGGGCAGGGCACAGAATCCCATGCCCTGCCCGGACAAAGAAATAAAAATATGGGGAACATGCGGAACTTAAAACAGCATGTTCCCGTACAACGCCCCAGTGGAATTTTTAGGAGCAGAGCGGATAAAAATTTCACTGACGTATAAGGGCGTTGGGAGGGGACATGCGGAACTTAAAATAAGAGGTAAAAATATGCAGCTCGCAAACAAGAAAGCAATCTGTTATTCCGGCTACCGGGAAGGGCAAAGTCCCATAACGGGTGTAGTGCCGACAAAAGAACAAATTTTGGAAGACCTTTTACTGTTAAAGGAGGAGGGCTTTTCTTATCTTCGGATGTATGACCCAAACGCGCACGCAAGGACGGTGCTTTTACTGATAAAGGAGCATTCCCTGCCGTTTCAGGTCATGGTGGGCATTGACCCAAGGGCAGAGTATAACAATGCAAACTGTCCGTGGCTAAAAACAGAAAAAACACATCTGGAATTAGAAGAGAATAAGGTGTATAATGATACACAAATAAAAAAGCTTGTGGAGCTTGCAAACGAATTTAAGGAATATTTTCTTGCCGTTTCCATCGGGAATGAAAACCGCCCGTCCTGGGGGGCAGATTTGGTAACCGAAGAGCGGCTGATTGGGTTTGCAAGGACACTGCGTGAGGGCACGGGGCTTCCGGTCACCTACAACGAAGGGGCAGGGGAGTGGAAGAACCTGGAAAAACTTGTAAAGGAACTGGATATTATTTCCATTCACAGCTATCCGCTCTGGAACGGCAAAACACTGGAAGAAGCGCTTGAAATGAATAAAAGCGATTACCGCGAGGTTGCATCGCTTTATCCGGAAAAACAGGTTATTTTCACGGAATGCGGCTGGGCAACCTGCTGCAATGCCTCCATGGATGCCGCACAGGTGAGTGAGGAGAATCAAAAGTGCTATCTTTCGCAGCTGCTGCATTGGGCGGGGGAAGAAGAAATCCCGGTCTTTTTGTTTGAGGCGTTCGATGAGCCGTGGAAGGGCGGACCTTCCCCGGATGAGCCGGAAAAACACTGGGGATTGTTCTTTGTGGACCGCACGGGCAAGCAGGTCATACGCGAGCAGGCTTTAAGATAATATGGAACTTCCCGGTCAAAAGGACGGGAGAAAAGGAGCAGGCAATGGTAACAATTAAGGATGTGGCGAAGGAAGCAGGTGTGGCAATTTCCACGGTTTCCAATGTAATCAACAATGTGGGCAATGTGAGCGAGGAAACGAAGAAAAGGGTTTTGGCGGTGGTGGAAGAATTAAATTATGTGCCAAATTTTAATGCGCGTTCCCTGAAAGCAAACAAGAAAAACACGGTTGGTCTGTTCCTGTCCAGCATCCAGGGAGATTATTACCGTGTGCTGACCCAGGCAATCCATTTACAGTGCAAGCTTGCCGGATTTATGTTAAATATCTATGTCAGCAATGAAAATACAAGCGAAGAAATCTATGGGATGATTGTCTCGTCGGGCGTGGAGGGCGCAATTATCATGAACGAGTGCCTTGAGAGCGAGCATATCCAGAGGATTGCGCGCACGGGGCTTCCGATGGTTTTTTTGGAGCGGGAGTGCCATGGCGAGAAAATCGCGAGTGTCACCATTGACAATTACAGGGGAACGGAGCTTGCGATGGAATATCTGGTGGGGCAGGGGCACCGCCGCATCGGTTATATCCACGGGGTGGAATGCAGGGATAACTGTGAGCGTTTCCGCGCTTACCGGGACGTTATGGCAAGGTATGACCGGAAGGTGGAGCATGAGCTTTTGCTGCATGCGGAGTTTGAGGAAATCCGTGCCTACGAGGAAATCCGCAAATTTGTGATTCAGGGCGGCAGGGTTCCGGATGCGTTTTTCTGCGCCAACGACGAGATGGCGGGCGGCTGTATGCGGGCGCTGACGGAGCTTGGCATCTGTGTGCCCGGGCAGGTCAGCGTGGCAGGCTTTGACAATATCAATTTAGGGCAGTATTTTAATCCGGCGCTCACCACAGTCGAAAGCCCTGTGGAGGAGCAGGGGACAAAGGGGGCGCTTGAGCTGTTTCGTATGATGCGAAAGGAAGGCGAGCCGGAAGGTAAGAGCATAAAACTTGCAACTTCGCTGATTGTAAGGGATTCTTGCAGCGCGCGGGAGAAAAATCCCACTGCCGGAAAAATGGGCAAGGCGAAAGAATTTGGGAGTGTTTATGCAGAACTTAAATGAAGAAAGGAAACATTTCATGGGGAAAATTCAGTTTATTGACGAGCACGGCAGTTTCCGCCTGAAAAACCCGCAGAACTATAGCTATCTGTATTTCCCGGTGGCGGGGGAGGACGGCATCCGCGCAAGCCTCACGCCGCTTCTTGGCGGGGATGCGAAAAAAGACCAGAACACTTTTTTGTTTGAGCCAGTCAGCTCAGAAAATTTACATAACAACCGCGGCACGCGCAACTTCTGGTGCCGCTTTGCACAAAACCGGGCGTGGTCGGCAATGGGTGCTTCGGCGGCGCAGGAGGCAGTTCAGGGAACGCAGGATGCGGAAGATGCCGTATTGGAAGCGGGCTTTATGTGGCATACGGTAAAGCGGACGGCAAAAGGGAGTTTCCCGGCGCTTTCCTCGGAGGTGACCACCTTTGTTCCGGACGAACTTGCGGAAGCGGAAACGACGATGGTCACAATAAAAAATATGGGCGATGCACCCGTTTCCTTTACGCCGATGGCTGTTTTTCCGATGTATGCGCGCTCCGCGGACAATATCCGCGACCACAGGCATGTAACCTCGCTTTTGCACCGCAGCTTTGTGACGGAGTACGGCGTAAAAATCACCCCGACCCTTACCTTTGATGAGCGCGGGCACAAGAAGAACGGAATGACCTATTACGTGTACGGTGCGGACGGGGATGGAAGGAGACCAGTCGGCGCGGTGCCGTGTACGGAGGATGTGCTTGGCGAGGGCGGCAGCTTTTCACGCCCGGGGGCGGTGTTCGGGAAAATGCCAGAGCTTCTCGCAGCAGGCGATACCTTATCCGGATATGAGACCTGTGGCATGCTTGTGTTTGAGGAATGCACGCTGCTGCCGGGAGAAGAAAAGACGTTTATCCTCTGTGCGGGCATCTGCACGGATGAAAAAACCACGCGGGCAGCAGAGATGCTTTCCCAAAAAAAGCTGGCGGACTGGCAAGATACATTTGAGCGGACAAAAAAACTTTGGCAGGAGCAGGTCAATGTCCGGTTCCACACCGGGGATAAGAATTTTGACGAATATCTGTGCTGGATTGCTTTCCAGCCGATTCTGCGAAGGATTTACGGCTGCTCGTTTTTGCCGCACCACGATTACGGCAAGGGCGGCAGGGGATGGCGCGACCTCTGGCAGGACTGCCTTGCGCTGCTATTGATGAACCCGGCAGGCGTGCGGAAAATGCTGCTTGAAAATTTCGGCGGGGTGCGCATGGACGGAAGCAATGCGACCATCATCGGAAGTGATACAAAAACGGGAGCAGTTCGGTTTATTGCTGACCGCAACAATATTGCCCGCGTGTGGATGGACCACGGCTTCTGGCCGCTTCACACCACGCAGTTTTATATTCACCAGACGGGGGATACCGCGATTCTCTTGGAGGAGGCAGGGTATTTTAAGGATGTCCAGGTGATGCGCGGGGAAGACAAGGATGAAAAATGGGAGGAAGGGTACGGCACCAGACAGAAAAATAAGGATGATTCCCTTACTTCTGGCACGGTGCTTGAGCATCTGCTGTTGCAGAACCTGACAGCATTTTACGATGTTGGGGAGCACAACCGCATCCGCCTGCGCGGCGCGGACTGGAACGACGCGCTTGACATGGCAGAAAAGCATGGGGAGAGCGCGGCATTTACATTTGCCTATGCGGGGAACCTCGCGCGTTTACAGGAGCTTTTACAGGCACTGTCCGCGCAGGGGATTAAGAGTGTAAAACTGGCGAAGGAGCTTACCATGCTTTTAAGCGGGGAGAGGGAGCTTTATGCGGATGTGGTAAAAAAACAGACGTTGCTCAAAACATATGAGCAGGCAGTACGCCATGTGTGCTCGGGGGAAAAGACAGAAGTTTTAGTTGCAGAGCTTTGCCAGATTCTAAGCGGCATGGAAGAATGGTGGAAGGAAACCCTTCGCAGGGAAGAATGGTTATCCGGGGATTTTCGCTTTTTTAATGGGTATTATGATAACCACGCCAGAAGAGTGGAGCGAACAAAAAACAGCGCTCCAGAAGAATCCGCCGGGCAGAGCAGGAGCGAAAACACAAAAGGAGTCCGCATGATGCTGACAAGCCAGGTCTTTGCGGTGGAATCCGGCGTGGCGACAAAGGAGCAGACGGCGCAGATTATCCGGTCGGCGGATGCGCTTCTTTACCGTGAGAACGCGGGCGGATACTGCCTGAATACGGATTTTGGCGAAGTGAAGGACGACCTTGGGCGTATGTTCGGCTTTGCCTATGGACACAAGGAAAACGGTGCGGTATTTTCCCATATGGCAGTAATGTACGGAAATGCACTTTACCGCAGGGGCTTTGCGGATGCGGGCTATAAGGCGCTCCATTCCCTGTACCGTCAGGCGGCGGACTTTGAGAAAAGCAGGATTTATCCGGGCATCCCGGAATATTTCAATGACCGCGGCAGGGGGATGTACCACTATCTGACGGGTGCGGCGAGCTGGTATTTGATGACGGTTCTGACGGAAATGTTCGGTATCCGTGGGAACTTTGGCAACCTTGTCTTCGAGCCAAAGTTATGCGAAAGCCAGTTTGATGAAAACGGGCGCGCCAGCGCGCAGCTTGTGTTTGGCGGGAAAATGCTCCATGTGATTTATGAAAAGAAAAAGGAGAGCGCAGGCGGGAAAATGCACATTCATGTCCACGGAAAGGTATTGGAAGAAAACTGCATTCCGAGGGAGGAACTTGACCGTTGGGATGCAAAGCAACTGCATGAGATTGTTGTGGAAATGCCATGAACCATGTGCAGAATACCGTTTGTGTTCCATCCTGCCAGGAATTGTACAAACCACCTGGCAGGGTGGGGCATTTGGAACGGTAAAAAATCAAAAAAGGAGAGAGTCCTATGGCTTGGAAAATAATTGAAACCGATTATGAGAAACAAAAATTCTGGCAGGAAAATACGGATTTTGAGAGCCGGGTGGAGATGATGCGCGTCATCAATGTTTATCCGGACTGCCGTTACCAGAGCGTGCGTGGGTTTGGCGGGGCGTTTACCGAGGCGGCGGGATATAATCTGACACGTCTGCCAAAGGATGTGCAGGAGGAAATTGTAAAGGCATATTTCGGGCAGGAGGGGCTGCGCTATAATCTTGGGCGTACCCACATCAACAGCTGTGATTTTGCGCTTGGGAATTATGCCTACGATGAGGACGCGGCGGATACGGCGTTTGAAAAATTTGATATTGGGCGCGACAAAGAATATATCCTCCCGCTGATTCTGCGTGCGAGGGAAGCGGCGCAGGAGAAAATTGAGCTTCTGGCATCCCCGTGGAGCCCGCCTGCCTACATGAAAACAAACGGCGAGATGAACCACGGCGGAAAATTAAAGGAGGAATACCGGCAGCGCTGGGCGGATTATATTGCGCGTTATTTAAAGGAATACCGCGCGGCGGGTGTTCCGGTCGATATGATTACCGTGCAGAATGAACCGATGGCGGTGCAGACCTGGGATTCCTGCATCTATGAGGTGGAGGACGAAATGATGTTCGTCCGCGATTATTTGGGACCGACCTTGGAGCGCGAGGGGCTTTCGGATGTCAGGATTTTTGTGTGGGACCACAATAAAGAGATTTTGTTTGACCGGGCAAAGGGCGTGCTCTCGGATGAGAAGGCGGCAAAATACACTGCCGGGGTGGCATTCCACTGGTACAGTGGCGACCATTTTGAAGCGGTTTCCCTCGTGCGCGAAAAATATCCGGACAAGGAACTTTTGTTTACGGAAGGCTGCGTTGAGTACAGCCGTTTCGCAGACAGCAGCGAGGTGGCAAAAGCGGAAATGTACGCACATGATATCCTTGGGAATTTACTGGCGGGTACGAACGGGTATCTGGACTGGAATTTGCTGCTCGATGAGCTCGGCGGACCAAACCATGTGAAAAATTACTGTGCGGCTCCGGTGATGTGCGACACACAGAAGGGGACAATGGAAAAGCGTCTCTCGTACTATTATATCGGGCATTTTTCCCGGTATATCCGCCGTGGTGCCATGCGGCTTGCAACAACGCGCTTTACGGATAAAATCGAGGCGGTTGCTTTTGAAAACCCCGACGGGAGCAGGGTTACGGTATTGATGAACCGCACGGGGGAGGATATCTGGCTTTCGCTGCGCGAGTATGATGAGGGGATTTCGTTCGTGGTAAAGGCGCACAGTATTGTGACGGTGTTAAAAGAAGGATAAAAAACCGGGAATCCCCCGGTACACACAATCGGTAAAGTATTTTGCATGAAAAGGGTGAAAATGAGGTGAAAGGAAATGCCGTCTTCACCCTTTTTCTGCTGGATGGATGCCGTAAGATTATGTGGGAGGATGGATTATGGGAATTTGCGGGAATGAAAGAGGAAAAAGGGAGGATTGCTGTATGACAGAAAAAATAGTGCAGAAAGGTTATCAGCTTGTCTGGGAAGATAATTTTGGCAGGAAAGAAAGCGGGTGTGGTGCGGCTGCTTTACAGGAGACCTGCAAAAGTGCAGGCAGGGCAGAGACGTTCAAAGCAGAGGGTCTGGAAAATGAGCGAAAGAGCGTAAATGCGCAGGACTGGAGTTTGGAGGTGGGCGAGCGTTGGGCAAACAACGAGCAGCAGGCGTACACGGATTCGCTGGACAATGTCAGTGTATACGGCGGACAGCTTCATATTACCGCGAAAAAGCAGACCTGCGGCATCCGCAGTTATACATCCGGGCGTATCACAACGGCAGGAAAGCATTCATGGCAGTACGGGTATTTTGAGATTCGCGCGAAGCTCCCGAAAGGGCATGGCTCCTGGCCTGCCATCTGGATGATGCCGGATTCGTGCAAGCACGGGAACCCTTGGCCGCACTGTGGTGAGATTGATATTATGGAGCATATCGGGCGGCGCGAGAACAGCATATGGTTTTCCCTGCATTCCGAACGCCACAACCATACGAGGAAGGATACGAAACAGTACACAACCATCCGCGAATACCAGGATGTCTGCTCTGAATTTCATACTTACGGGATGGAATGGACGGATGGCGCAATCGAGTTTTTCGTGGACGGGGAAAGTGCCTGCATTTACCGGAAAACGGACGATGCACAGGACCAGACGGAGGCCGCATGGCCATATGACCAACCGTTTTATTTGATTTTAAATATTGCGGTCGGCGGAGGTTTGGGCGGGGAAATCCATGAGGAGGACTTGCCATATGAGATGGTTGTGGATTATGTGCGGGTGTACCAGAAAATATAAAAAATTGACAGAATACAGTGTTTTGTGCGAAGCTAAAATTCACAAGGATGACAGGAGGTGCAGAATCTATGATGTATTTGTATCATTATTTTGACCGCAGGGTGGGACCATTCCGGAGTCTGACTTCGATTCCGGAGGAAGAAGCCAAAGAAGTTATGGAGGCAATCCGGAAAGAACGCCCGGATTCCCAATGTGCGAAAAGGGATAAAGCCTATGTCGAACGTCGGCGCAACTGCGAGGCGATATTGCGGGCAGAGTTTTCGGCAAAAGGCGGCATCATGGAAATACCGTCGCCCCACTATATGGTTGTGGGGCACAGTCCCTGGCTTAGCACATGGTACGAACAGGTGGCATTTATAAAAATTCCTGCCAATGCGTTCGACAAGAAAACATTGTCATTCACTTACGGCGATTCCATGCCTACCTTCAGCCCGGCAGTAAATGACGGCAAGGAGTATCGGCACCGCTTATATACTTACGATGAAATCCTTAAGGTAATTGAGAAATATGGTCTGCCGCAGGACTGGAACGATGACGGGAAATTCGGTCCGGAGCGGTATATTGAGGTACATGTCTGGAGTGACAAGACAATAAAAAAATATATCCATCCAAGCACGTCTGGGATGCTGCAGCCCTGACCTTGTTTGGTGCGGGTCGTATAATAAGTATAGGCTATGGGAGGGATTGTATTGAAGAATCGTGGGAAATTGAGACATATCATTGTAAAGGAAAAGAGATATCTGTGGAATTATTTTTATGATGATATGGATTGTACAAATTATCCATATTCTTATTATTTATTTGTCCCTGAAGAAAATCCGAAATTGAAGGTCAGGGTTTATTTTACGAAGTATGCGCCTCAAATGTATCTGGATGTTTATGCGGGTGAGGGAACCATCTGCCAGTACAAAGGCAGGCAGGTTGAAATGAATCTGAGCAGGCCATTCTTTGCAAGACAAGTGATAGAATATGTTTTTGACAAATACTGTCATGGCACGGATGTCGGGGAGCTTGCAATCAGAAATGGAGAGGCTATTTTAGAAAATTTAGGTTATTCGGATTTTTATGAATATTTTTGGCCAAGTCAGTGATTTTTTCGTGCGGCAGCCCCATTTTTCATTCCAACGTTCTATATAATCCTACGTAATTCCTTTTCATTTTTTGCAGTTGTAACCCCTTTCATTTTGGTGTATAATAATTACAAGTCATACAATGCCATGGAAGCAGTTGGAAAAAATCCAAGGAGGGTTGAAAACATGAATACAGCGCGGAAAGAAGAGATTTATACCATAGAAGACATTTATTCCCTGCCGGACGGGGAACGTGCGGAGTTAATTGACGGGCAGATTTATGATATGGCGCCTCCAAGTACAAAACACCAAAGGGTAGTATCGGAAATCCACTATCAGATTAAGGATTATATCAAACGCAATCACGGAACATGCGAGGTGTTCCCTGCGCCATTTGCGGTATTTCTTGAAAAAAATGATAAAACCTATGTGGAACCGGATATCTGCGTAATCTGCGACCCATCCAAACTGGACGATAAGGGATGCCATGGCGCGCCGGACTGGGTGGTTGAGGTGGTCTCACCGTCAAGCAGGCAGATGGATTATTATAAGAAATTATTTAAATATCAGGCAGCAGGCGTGCGGGAATACTGGATTGTAGACCCGGAAAAAAAGCGGGTTATGGTTTATAATTTTGAGCAGGATACCGGGGCGGAATACACTTTTGGGGAAAATGTGCCGTCCGGGATTTATGAAGGGTTTGGGATTACGGTACAGGAGTGATGTGGTTTCGTGTGAAAGGCAGGAGGTGGAGCTTTTGGAAAAAATGATACCGATTGGGATAGAGTCTTACAAAAAGATGGTAGACGAAGACTATTATTATGTGGATAAAACATTGCTGATAAAAGAAATCGTAGATTCCGGGACACAGGTGAATCTTTTTACAAGACCGCGCCGCTTCGGTAAAACCCTTGCCATGAGCATGCTGCGGACCTTTTTTGAGGATGAGCGAGATGAGCAGGGGAATAAAATTGACAACCGCCGTTATTTTGATGGGAAAAATATCGCGGCTTGCGGGGAAAAGTATTTATCGCAGCAGGGGAAATATCCGGTAATCAGCCTGACATTAAAAGAGGCTGGCAAACCAAGCTACGAACAGGCTTATGATGCCATGAAAGACCTTATTACGGATGAATTCCGCAGACACCGCTATGTTTTGGAAAGGGAAGTTCTTTATGAGGAGGAACGGCAGGAATTCCAGGCAATTTTAAGGAAAAGCGCAAACGAGAATGATTATGCACGGGCATTGTTTTTTTGGCGCACTGCCTGAAAAAATATCATAGCAGCGATGTCATTATTTTGATTGATGAGTACGATGTACCGCTTGAGAGGGCATATTTTGGTGGATTTTACAATGAAATGGTTTCGTTTATCCGCTCCTTGTTCGGAGCTGCCCTAAAGACAAATGACGCGCTGCAGTTTGCGGTACTTACCGGATGTTTGCGAATCAGCAAGGAAAGTATTTTTACTGGTTTAAACAATCTTGAGGTTATCTCCATATTAAATCCAAGTTTTTCCGAATATTTTGGGTTTACGGAGGAGGAAGTGCAAAAAATACTTGAGACATATGGGCAGCAAGGGCATCAAAAAGAGGTGAAAAGATGGTATGATGGCTATTTGTTTGGCGAAACGGAAGTTTACAATCCGTGGAGTATCATACGCTGCGTAAAAGATAACTACAATAAAATGGAATTTGTTCCGCAGGCATACTGGGCAAATACATCCTCCAACAGCATTGTAAGGGAATTTATTGAACTTGCGGATTTGAATACCCGCGAGGAAATCGAACAGCTTATGGCAGGAGAGAGCATTGAAAAACCAGTGTACGAGGATATTACTTACGGCGACCTTTTCCGGTCGCAGGACAATATCTGGAGCTTTTTGTTCTTCACGGGATATTTGAAGAAAACAGGGGAACATTTTGAGAACCGGAGACTTTCCCTTCGCCTGAACGTGCCGAACGAGGAAGTGCTTAGTATTTACGAGAATACCATTTCGCAGTGGTTTGAGGACAAAGTAAAAGGGCTTGACCGTTCTGTCTTGCTGAATGCGCTTGAGGAAGGGGACTGTGAAGCGGTTGGTGCTTTTGTTTCGGAGCAGCTCCAGGATTCGATTAGTTATTTTGATTTCGCAGAGAATTATTACCATGGCTTTTTGGTGGGGTTACTCCATGGTTTAGGCAGATATAAGGTGCGTTCTAACCGGGAAAGCGGGAACGGCAGATCAGACATTATCATGCAGGCTGCTTCCGTGCGTGGCAAGGCATTTGTTTTTGAGCTGAAAGTGTCAAAGGAATTTTGCAAAATGGAGGAAAAGTGCAGGGAAGCACTTGCGCAGGCGGCAAAGAAAAATTATAAGGCAAAGCTTGTGCAGACGGGGTATTCGGATATTACAGTTTATGGGGTTTGCTTTTACCAGAAGGAGTGCGTGGTGGTCAGGGAAACCGCGGTACCGTAAAAAAGCCATTGCAGTGCGCCCCAGATTTTTCTTGAAATTCCATATAAACTGTATTACAATATGTCGCAAAGCGTCCGTGTTCGGCGCAGATGTCGATTATAAGTCGCCATCTATAATAATTTGTATTTCCAACCGGAATTGACCGGAGAGAAGGAGGAATCCGTGAAAATATCATTGATTGGGGCAGGAAATATGGGCTACCCGCTCTTAAAGGGCGCGGTGGCAGCGTTCGGGGCGGAAAATGTTACATTCCTGTCAAAGCACAGGGAGCATGAGGAAGCGCTTTCGGCAGAGCTTGGCATACCGTTCGCGCCGCGGCTGCTTGAGATGGTGATGCATTCGGACATCATTGTGCTCGCCATCAAGCCGCAGTATGCCGCGGAGATTTATCCGGATGTAAAGCTTGCCATGGGAAAGGAAAAAATTGTCATTTCCGTGATGGCAGGTGTTACGGTGGAGGAATTGAAAAAACAGACCGGAGCGGTAAAAATCGTGCGTACCATGCCAAATACCCCGGCGATGCTTGGCGAAGGCATGACCTGTATCAGCTATTCGGATGAGGTCACGGAGGTGGAAAAAGAGGTGGTGCGCAAATTGTTTTTGAGCGTCGGGAAGATTGAGGAAATTCCGGAGAAGCTTTTGAACGCGGCAATTTGTGCAAACGGCAGCTCCCCGGCATTTGTCTACATGTTTATGGAGGCATTGGCGGATGGGGTTGTCAAATACGGCATCCCGCGCGATATGGCGTACCGGCTTGTCGGACAGACTGTGCTTGGTTCCGCGAAAATGCTGTTAGAATCCGGGGAGCATCCGGGGAAATTAAAGGATGCGGTCTGCTCGCCGGGCGGCACGACGATTGCAGGTGTGGCGGCGCTTGAGGAGTACGGGCTGCGCAACGCCGTGATGAAGGCGGCGGACGCGTGTTATGGGAAGGCGAGGAGCATGGAAGCGCAGAAGGGGGAAAACGATGTCTCTGGTTTTGGAAAATAAATCTGATTTGGAAGAATAATTGCTTATACAGTCAACAAAGAGGCAGGGCTGATAACAACGGAAGCAATAAGGTGGATAATCCCCGGATGGGATATCCACAAGATTAACGATAAATATATTATAGCAGGAGGATGTTAACAATGGCAGACCATAAAAGAATTGACCGAAAGTTGGAGTTTGAGGGGAAAATTGTAAAATTTTACAGCGATACCATGCAACTGCCGGACGGCAACACGGAAATCTGGGATTTCATTGAGCACAAGGGTGCGGCGGCGATTGTTCCGGTAAAGGAAAACGGGGATATTGTCATGGTGCGCCAGTACCGCAATGCCCCGGAGCGCTATACACTGGAAATCCCGGCGGGCGCGTTAAACCCAGGCGAGGACAGACAAACAGCGGCGGTGCGGGAACTTGAGGAGGAGACCGGATATAAGGCGGGCGCGGTTGGGCATCTGTTTGACCTTTACACAACGGTTGCTTTTTGCAATGAGCTGATTGGCATTTATTACACGGAGGATTTGACACCTGCAAAGCAGCATCTTGACCCGGATGAATTTTTGAATGTTGAGGTGCATCCGCTCAAGGAGCTGATTGACATGATTTTAAGCGGGCAGATTCAGGATGCGAAAACGATTGCGGCGCTCCTTGCGTATAATACGAAAAGGCAGCAGGAGAAGTTATCATAGAGGGTGAATGGACATAAATTTCCATAGAGAATAAAACAATAGCGCAGAAAGTTGTCATACTTCGTTTTCCCGTTACATACAATGTTCCAGACAGGGAAACGCAATAACGAATAAACCAAAATGCAATGAAATTTTTAAGGGCAAGTCCGCTTGCGCAACTGCTTTTTGGGCTGCTACACAAGGTTTCCTGTCAAAAAACAGTGGTAATGTTAAGTGCCACAGTGGAAACGGGGGAGCGCGTATGGCAAAACGGAGTCTGCAATTAAAAGAAAAGGAACTGGCGACGGTGGTCACGGTTCTTTTTCTTTTCGGAGTTCTGCTCGGTTTTTTATGTTTGAAGCTGATTGCCGCGGTGGCGGGAAATGAAAAAACATGGGCGGACGAGACTTATTTGAAGCAGATTGCAGGGGTAGCGCCAAGCTTTGACCTTTATCTGTACACGGTCTGGGAAAAGCTGAAGCATATTTTCATTTATTTTTTGGTTTCCCTGACCTGGCTGAATCTCCCGTACACGGCATTCCTTGTGCTTCGGCAGGGATTTTTGCTTGGGTATTTGCTAACAAGCATACTCCCATATTATAATTTAAAGGGCGCATGGCTTGTGTTTTCCTACTATTTTCCGCAGGCGCTGATTGCGGTGCCAATCTGGGGTTTTTGTTTCTTTCTGGCATGGAATGCGTGGAAGGAAAGAAACACGTTGGAATATGATGCCGACAATGTTCTTGGTTTACATAAAATAAAGCTGCTGCATCTGTCCGGAAAACGGATCACCGCGCTGATGGCGGCATGCTTTGCGGAAAGTGCAGCAGAAGTCTGGATTGGGACATGGTTTTTGCAGCGTGCAATCGGGACGCTGTTTTAAAAGATTTCATTGGCAGTCCGAAAAATGCCTGACGCAGCCTGGATGGCAAAGGATTTTTTATATGCCGGGCAAACAAACAATTATAAAATTTCCGCCATATCAAACAGCAGCTTTTCTGTCATATCCCAGCCAAGGCAAGGGTCGGTGATGGATTTACCGTAGACATGCTCGCCAACCTTCTGACAGCCCGGCTCAATGTAGCTTTCCACCATGACCCCTTTGACGAGCTTATGCAGCTGCGGGTTCATACGGCGGCTGTGCAGGACTTCCTTCACGATGCGTGGCTGTTCGGCATACTGCTTATTTGAATTTGAATGGTTCGCATCGACGATGCAGGCAGGGTTTTTTAACTGCGGGCGCTCTTCATACATCTCAAACACACGCATCAAATCCTCATAGTGGTAGTTGGAAATGTTCTGGTTATGCTTGTTCGTCGCGCCGCGCAGAATCGTGTGCGCGAGCGGGTTCCCGCTCGTGTTGACCTCATATTGGCGGTAGAGGAAGGTGTGGCTGCCCTGTGCGGCGATAACGGAATTCATCATGACAGACAGCGCGCCGCTCGTCGGGTTTTTCATGCCCGCCGGGATGTCCATGCCGCTGATGGTAAGACGGTGCTGTTGGTTCTCGACGGAACGCGCGCCGACGGCCACATAGGAAAGGATATCATCGACGTATGGCAGGTTTTCCGGGTAGAGCATCTCATCCGCTGCGGTAAGCCCCGTCTCGTCAATCGTGCGCAGGTGCAAATGGCGCATCGCAAGCAGCCCTTCCTGGAAATCCGGCTTCTTTTCCGGGTCCGGCTGGGAGACGATTCCCTTGTAGCCCTCCCCTGTCGTGCGCGGTTTGTTTGTGTAAATCCGCGGGATAACCAGCAGCTTTTCGGATACCTTTTCGGCAAGTTTTGCCAGACGGTTCATATAGTCAAGCACCGCTTCTTCATTGTCCGCGGAGCACGGACCAATAATGACAAGAAATTTGTCGGATTCGCCGGTAAATACCCTGCGTATCTGTTCGTCGCGCTCTTTTTTGACCTTTACAGCGTAATCCGAAAGCGGAAGAATTTTCTTTAATTCCTCCGGTGACATTACTTCTTTCATAAACTGAAAACTCATGTTTGTTCAACCTCTCTGTTTCACTCTATGCTGCGGCAATGTTTTAAAACGTTAAATCGACAAATACCGCATAGCATCAACATTGTATACTGATTTCCGGGAAATGTCAATGTCAAAAATACACTTGATTATAAATACTTAATTATAAATGCCCGTAAACGGTTGATTATTCTGAAAATACGTTATAAAATATGGTATCGGGCATGTTGTTTGGTAGTCTTTAGCAAAATTAAGGAGCAGGATTCGATATTTGCGAAACATATATGTAAGAAAATATTATGCATGGGACGGAAATACACATAAGGCACGGATGTATAAAAAATATAAATTTATGTGTAAATTTTCCGGGCTGGCTGGCTCGGACAAAAATATGTGGAACACAAATCCGCAGGGAACTAAAATTTGCATGAAGTGTGAACTTGGGTGGAACGTTTGAAAGAATCGGAGGGGTTTCGGATATGAGAATGTATGACTGTATTTCCTCGAAAAAAGCAGGGCGGGAACTTTCCGGGGAAGAAATTGAGTATATTGTGCGCGGCTTTACATCGGGGGAAATCCCGGATTACCAGATGTCCGCATTTTTGATGGCGGTCTGCTTAAAGGGCATGACAGAGCAGGAGACACTTTCCCTTACAATGGCGATGGCAAAAAGCGGTGATATGTTAGACCTTTCCCCGATTTCCGGGAAAAAGGCGGACAAGCACAGCACGGGCGGTGTCGGGGATAAGACGACACTTATTGTTGGACCGATTGTAGCGTCGCTCGGTGTTGCAGTGGCGAAAATGTCCGGCAGGGGCTTAGGCCACACCGGAGGCACGATTGACAAATTGGAAAGCTTTCCGGGCTTTCAGACCGGGCTTTCCGAGGAGGCATTTTTTTCACAGGTCAATAAAATAAAGCTTGCGGTAATTGCACAGACGGCAAACCTTGCGCCGGCGGACAAAAAGATTTATGCGCTGCGCGATGTGACGGCAACGGTTGATAATATGTCACTGATTGCGAGCAGCATCATGAGCAAAAAGCTTGCCGCCGGGGCGGATGTGATTGTCTTAGATGTTAAGGCGGGCAGCGGTGCATTCATGAAGACGAAGGAGGATGCCATCGCCCTTGCGGAAATGATGACAAAAATCGGAAACGGGGCGGGCAGGCAGACCTGCGCGGTCGTGACGGATATGAGCCAGCCGCTTGGATACTGTATCGGGAATATCCTTGAGGTACAGGAGGCAATCGAGGCGCTGCATGGAAAAGGAGCAAAGGATTTGATGGATGCGTCGTATACACTTGCGGCGCAGATGCTGCTTGGCGCGGGGAGGGCGGTGGATTTTAAGAGCGGATATGAACTTGCGGAAACGGCAGTAAAAGATGGATCGGCATTCGAAAAGTTCTGTGAATTTATCGCGGCGCAGGGCGGCGATGTAAGCTATGCGAGGGAGCCGGAGAAATTCCCGCAGGCAGCCGTAAAGCGCGAGGTAAGGGCAAAAAAAGACGGTTATATCGGTGCGATGCAGACGGAGGAAATCGGGCTTGCCTCCCTGGTTCTTGGCGCAGGCAGGGAGACGAAGGAGAGTTCGGTTGATTATAGCGCCGGAATCCGCATGTGTATCAAAACGGGGGATTTTGTGGCAAAAGGGGATATCATCGCTTTGCTTTATGCGGGGAATGAAGCGAAAGCGGCAGCGGCGGAGGAACGTTTTTTGGCAGCAATCACGCTGTCCGAAGAGCCGGTGGAAAAAAGCAGCCATGTACTTGCAATTTTATAGAAAAGGATTTTATAAGAAAGGGCGCAGGTTTAACAAAAGCCATGCCCGCAGGGAAAAGAAATGTGTTTATAGCGTGAATAAGGGGGTTTTGCGATGGCATTTGTGGAATTAAAAGATGTGAGGAAAACATACCGGATGGGTGATATGACCATCCACGCCTCGGACGGAATCAGCTTTGAGGTGGAAAAAGGGGAGTTTGTTGTGGTTGCAGGACCTTCCGGTGCAGGCAAGACGACCGTTTTGAACATTCTTGGCGGTATGGATGTGTGCGATGGCGGCAGTGTCCTCGTGGACGGGGAGGATGTCAGCCAATACCGCGCAAAGCGGCTGACCACTTACCGCAGGAACGACATTGGTTTCGTATTCCAGTTTTACAATCTCGTGCAGAATTTAACGGCGAAGGAAAATGTAGAGTTAGCGCTGCAAATCTGTAAAAATCCGCGGGGGGCGGAGGAGGTCTTAGCGGAGGTCGGGCTTTCCGGCCGCATGGGGAATTTCCCGGCGCAGCTTTCCGGCGGCGAGCAGCAGCGCGTATCCATTGCGCGGGCACTTGCGAAAAACCCGAAGCTTTTGCTTTGCGATGAGCCGACCGGGGCGCTTGATTACAACACGGGAAAACAGATTTTAAAACTGCTGCAGGATACCTGCCGCGACAAGGGGATGACGGTCATTGTGATTACCCATAATTCGGCGATTGCGCCGATGGCGGATAAGGTAATCCGCATCAAGAACGGCAAGGTGAGCGAAGTGAAAAAAAATGAGAATCCGGTTGACGTGATGGGAATTGAATGGTAGCGAAAGGATGATGGGATATGAAAAATGCTTTGCGGAAGGAATTTCACAGGGAAATACGCGGCTCACTGCAGCGTTTTATTTCAATCCTGCTGATGTCGGCGCTTGGCGCCGCAATGTTTGCGGGACTGCGCGCCTGCAAGACAGATATGCTGCTGACGGCGGATTCCTTTTATGACAAAACCGATTTGATGGATGTCCGGGTTGTCGGGGCGCTCGGGTTAGGGGATGCGGATCTTTACGCCATACGCGGGATGGACGGCGTAAAGACAGCGGACGGCGTATTTTCGGCGGACGTCCTGATACGGCATAACGAGGCGGATTTTGCGGTGCGCCTGTATTCTTTGACGGAAGGTGTCAATGGCTATATGGTAACGGAGGGGAGGCTTCCTTCCTCCGTCACGGAATGTGCCGTGGACGAAAGTTTTATGAAGAGCAGGGGATTTTCGGTCGGGGATACCATCACATTTACTTCCGGAACCGAGGATGCGATTTCGGATACCCTTGTGGAAAGTACGGTGACGATTGTCGGTGCGGTCAGTACCGGGCGCTACATTTCTTCCTCGCGCGGGAGCGGTACCATCGGCAACGGAAAGATTTCAGGGTATGTTGTGCTGATGCCGGAAAATTTTGCCGTGGACTATTATTCGGAAATTGCCCTGGTGTTTTCCGGGACGAAGGAGTTAAACTGTTACGGGGATGAGTATGAGACAATTGTAGAACAATATAAGGACGCGCTTAAAGAAATCGGAAAAGAGCGCGCAGGGCTGCGGATGGAAGAAGTGCAGGCGGATGCCTACGCGCAGCTTGACGAGGCGTTTGCAAAAGTAAAGGAAAACGAGCAGGCGCTTCTTGACGGGGAGAAGGAGATTTTAGACGGCGAGCAGGCGGTTGCGGATGGTTTTGCACAGATTGAGGCGGGAAGGGAAAAGCTTGCACAGGAAGAAGCCGCGCTTCCGGAAAGCTTTGCCGAGTACGACGCGCAGCTTGACGAGGCGAAAAAGGCGGTTGCAAGCGCGTGGGAAACGTTTGAAAAACAGGAAGCGCCAGTGATTGCCGCAAGGGAAGAATATGAGGCATATGTCGAGCAGCTAAAGGCAATCAGCCAAGGACCGGACGATATCCGGAAAATCCTTGCGGTCATGGGGATTTCCGAGGACGAGATTGTGGCGGCGGAAGAACGGATTGCGGCAGCGCGCGCGGAGCTAGAAGCCAAAGAAGCGGATGTCACAAAACAGGAAGCGGAACTTGCAGCACGGAAGGAAGATGCCCAAAAAGCGCTTGCACAGGCAAAGGAGGAGCTTGATGGAAATGAGCTTTCTTTAAAGCAAAAGCAGCAGGAGCTTGCCGACGCAAAGCAGGAGTATTATGAAACTCTTGCGGGGAACCAGAACAAGATTGCGCAGGCCTACCTTGAGATTGAGGAAAACCGCAGTGAAATTGCCCGGATGGAAGTGCCGGAGTGGTATATCCTTGACCGGAATACCATTGAGTCCTATGTTGGATTTTCGCAGGATGCCGACCGCATGGACGCAATCAGCAAAGTATTTCCGGGGATTTTCTTCCTCGTCGCGGCGCTTGTCAGCCTGACGACCATGACGCGTATGGTGGATGAGGGGCGCACGCAAATCGGGACATTAAAGGCACTTGGCTACAGCCGTGCGGCAGTCGCGGGGAAATATATAAAATATGCGCTGTACGCGACCTTGCTTGGCAGTGTGGCCGGTGTCTTTTCCGGCGGAAAGATATTCCCTTATATCGTGATAACAACGTATAAATTGATGTATCCGTGCCTTGAGGGCGTAGTGATGCCAATCCATATATATTATTCCGTTGCGGCGGTGCTTCTTGCGGTTGTCTGCACGCTTGCCGCAACGCTTATGGCGTGTATGAGGGCATTTAAGGAGCAGCCGGCATCGCTGATGCGCCCGGTGGCGCCAAAGGCAGGGAAGCGGATTTTGCTTGAGCGCATCGGGGTTTTATGGAAACACCTAAGCTTTACCCAAAAGGCATCCCTGCGCAATATGTTCCGCTACAAGAAACGCTTTTTCATGACAGTCATCGGCATTGCCAGCTGCATGGCACTTTTGTTGGTCGGTTTTGGGCTGAAAGACTCGATTGGCGTTATGGCGCATATCCAGTATGGGCAGCTGTGGCGCTATGACGGCTCGGTGTCCATCCGGGACAATGCGTCACAGGAGGATGTGGATGCGTTCTTTTCATGGCTTTCGGAGAACGGGGATATTGCGGATGTGTCTTTTGCCCGGGAAAGTGCCATGGATGTTGTATCCGGCGGGGTGACAAAAAGCATCAGTGTTGTCGTGCTCCCGGATGCACAGGAATATGAAAAATTCTTCTGTTTCCGCGACAGGAATTCAAAGGAGCAGTTTTTGATGAACGATGACGAGGTCATCATTACGGAGAAGCTGGCAAGGATGTTAAAGGTGCAGGCGGGCGACACGGTGCAGCTTAAGCCGGATGCGTCTACCTTTTACCCGGCAAAAATCGGGGCGGTGGCAGAAAATTACATTTACCATTATGTATTTATGACACAGAACATGTACGAGCGGATTTTTGGTGAAAAGCCGGTTTACAATGAGTGCTTCCTGCGGTTTGCACAGGAGGGCAAAGCGTATGAGGAAGGAATTGCGTCGGATATTTTAAGAGAGAATGAGATTGTGGCTTCGGTCATGGTGACAAGTACCCTGCAAAAGCAGATTGACGATATGTTGCAGAGTCTAAATATCATTACCTACGTGCTGATTGTCTGTGCGGGAATGCTGGCGTTCATCGTCCTATACAATCTCAGCAATATCAATATTACGGAGCGGAGGCGCGAGCTTGCGACGTTAAAGGTGCTCGGCTTTTATGACGGGGAGGTCAGCGGGTATGTCTACCGGGAAAATGTGCTTCTGACACTGATTGGCATTTTATTTGGCAGCGGTCTTGGAAAACTCCTGCACGGCTATGTGATTACGACCTGCGAGGTGGATCTTGTGATGTTCGGGCATATCATAAAGCCCATAAGCTACCTTTACAGCGCGCTTCTCACGGTACTTTTTGCCGTACTGATTGGCGTGATGATGCATTATAAGCTGAAAAAAATTGATATGATTGAGTCGTTAAAGAGTATCGAGTAGGGAGGTAAGACTATGTTTAATGATATTCCCATTGGACCAGTGACCATCCATATGTATGGGCTGATGATTGCGCTTGGCTTTATGGGTGCGTACTATATGTGCGTGCGCCGCAGCAAGAGGCTTGGATTGGATGAGGATATTTTGTGGGGGCTTTTATGTGGAGCAGTTGTCGGCGGGCTTGCCGGGACGAGGCTGCTTTATTATATCGTGGAACTTCCGGCGATTCTGAAAAATCCATCGATTCTGTGGGATTTTAAGAATGGGTATGTTGTCTATGGTGGAATTATCGGCGGCGTGCTGGTAGACTTTTTCTACTGCCGCAAAAAGAAGGTCAGTTTCCTGAAATATTTTGACCTTGTCATGCCCTCCGTCGCGTTTGCGCAGGGACTTGGAAGACTCGGCTGCTTTTTTGCGGGGTGTTGTTATGGGCGGGAGACCGATGCGTGGTATGGTATCACATTCCACAATTCCAATTTCGCGCCGAACAATGTCAAGCTTGTGCCGACGCAGCTGATTTCATCCGCGGGGGATTTTTTCATCTGTGGGCTTTTGTTGTTTTATGCTTCTAAGAAACCGAAGGATGGACGCGTGGCAACCGCTTACCTGATGCTTTACGGGATTGGGCGTTTTGTCGTGGAATTCTGGCGCAATGACTACCGCGGAAGCATCGGATGGATGTCCACGTCGCAGCTGATTTCCGTGGTTATTGTAGCGGCAGGCGCGGCCGCGTATGTCCTGCTGCCAAAACGTGAAAAGACAATGTAGTCCAAAAACGTAAGTATCCGCTGTGACTGTCGGTGTAAGATAATGGAAATGGAGGGATTTTATGGGAAAGAAGAAAGTGCTTGTCAGTGCCTGCCTGTTGGGGAAGAACTGCAAATACAATGGCGGGAACAATTATGACGAAGCACTGATGGAATATCTGTCAGCCCAGGACATCGAGATTATCGAGGTCTGCCCGGAGGTGGAGGGGGGCCTGCCCGTGCCCCGGGTACCGGTGGAATTGGTGGATGGCGTGGCAGTCAACCAAAACGGGGAAAATGTGGATGCTTATTTCCGGGCAGGGGTGGAAAAAGTGCTTGCAAAGGTTCGCGGGGAGGAGATTGCAGCGGCGGTTTTGCAGCCGCGCAGCCCGTCCTGCGGGGTAAAGCAGGTTTATGACGGCAGCTTTACCGGGAAGCTGGTTCCCGGCGAGGGGATGCTTGCGGCGGCGTTAAGAGGGGCAGGGATACCGGTTTATGATGCTGCGCTCAGAGAATATAACAAGCTCTAAAGGTGTTCTTGCTGGTTCGCTTTTCTTGAAATTTTTAAGTTTTTCGCATGGGGAGGATATCATGCAGCAGGAAGGTTTAAAACACTTATCCAACCATATCTCTTATCTTCCGGCAAGCGATGACCCGCTATCTGCGGATGTGTTTTTTATCCGGACGGATACTTTCGTCTATGTGTATGATGTCGGGAGCTGCATTGCGGCAAGGGAGCAGATTGAGCGTATAAAGGAAGATAAAATTGTAATATTGTCCCATTTCCATGCGGACCACACGGAAAATCTTGGGAAAATTACATTCCGGTCACTGTATGCGGGAAAAGAGACGCTAAAACATGTGGGGGAGGGGAATGCCGTGGAAGGGGAAATGGTTTTAGAGCCTGCCGTTCCCATCCGCCTGATGACATTGCCGTCAAGCCATGCAAAGGGTTGCGTGGTACTGTGTTATGGAAATGAATATGCATTCTGCGGGGATGCGGTGTACGCGGCACAGAAGAGATTTCCGGTAAAAAACGAAGGCGCGCATATGGAACCAAAAGCGATGCCGGAAAAGGAAACAAAGGGTAGCCAGGAACCGGAGTATACCATACAAACGGTCTATAATGCCCAGAAATTAAAAGCGATGATTGATGCTTTCAAAACACTTGACGTAAAATACCTTGTGCTAAGCCATGAGAAAAACCCGGTACATTTAAAGGGGGAAGTAATCCGCACACTTGAGCTGATTTACTGGAAACGGGATAAGGACAGTGCCTATATTGTGCTGTAGGAACCCGTTTTGTTTTAAGAAAGATGGAGGAGAGAATGAAAGAAAAAATTTTTGCGGCACTGCAGCGCGCGGTGGAGCACGGCGATATTGCAGGTGCAAACGTCCTTGTTTTAAAGGATGGCATGGAGCAGGCGTACTGTGAATATGGTCTTAGGGACATGGAGCATAAGGAAGGAATGAGCCGGGATACGATTTTTCGGATGTATTCCCAGACAAAGCCCATAACCGCGGCGGCAGTGATGCTGCTTGTGGCGCAGGGAAAACTTGATCTGAGCGGGTGGCTTGGGGAGTATCTGCCATATTTTTGGGATGTAAATGTGATTCAGGATGGAACGCGTGTGCCGGCTAAAACGCCGATTATGGTGCGCGATTTGATGAATATGACTTCCGGAATTGTCTATCCGGATGACACACCGTGCGGCATCCTATGCGGAAAGATATTTGGGGAGCTTGCGGACAGGCTTTATGGGAACAACCCGATGACCACGCAGGAATTTGCCGGAAAGATAGCAAAGGCAGGACTTGCCTTTGAGCCGGGGGAACAGTTTCGCTATGGTGCGTCAGCGGATATCCTTGGGGCGCTTATCGAGGAGATAAGCGGCATGTCCTTCCGGGATTTTTTGATGGAGAATTTCTTTGGACCGCTTGGGATGAAAGACACGGATTTTTATGTGCCGCAGGAAAAGAGAAGCCGGCTTGCGAAGGTGTATGACTACGGTGAAGCCGGGCTTGTGGAATTGCGAACAGACCATCTCGGGCTTCGCTATGAACGCGATGTGGTTCCCGCATTCCAGTCCGGTGGGGCAGGGCTTTGCTCAACGCTTGACGACTATGCGAATTTTGCGCGTATGCTCCTAAATGGCGGAAACTTCCAGGGAAAACAGATTTTGCCGCAGGCGGCGGTGCGCCATTTGACACACGGGGGGCTAAACGAAAGGCAAAAGCCATATTTATACGAGGGCTGGGTCTGGATGAGAGGTTATACCTACGGCAACCTGATGCGTGTCTGTGAGGATGAGAGCCAGACAACATTGTTTGCAGGAAAGGGGGAGTACGGCTGGGATGGCTGGCTTGGCACGTTCTTCTCAAATGAGCCAAAATACGGCATTACGCTGCTGTTTGGCGTACAGCAGATTGGCATGGGACAGGCGGCCACTCTTGTTCGCAAAATCAAGAATATCGTTATGGGGGAGCTTGCGTAGGGCGGAAGGAACTTTCAAAAACCTTGCAAAACTTTCGTATATCCTATTTTACCGTTACCCTGCACTGAAATTCCTTTCCCCTGTAGGCGGCGGTGATGATGGCAGTTCCCTTTCGGACAGCAGTGACTTTTCCGGTGCCGGATACCCTGGCAACCGTATGGTCACTGCTGCTGTATTTTACGCCGAACACAAAGCGTATACCTTTGATATAAAGATGCGCATTCTGGTTTACGCTAAGGGTGAGTTCTTTTTTGTTTAATTCTGTCACATGGACGAGGCAGCGGATTTTTTTCCCGTTCTTTCCGCGAAGCACAGCGGTGATTACGGTTTTCCCGCACTTTCGCGCACGCACATAGCCGCCGGAGGTGACGGTTGCCACGAGCGGAACCGAGCTTTCGCAGGATGAGATGGTGGCAATCCCGTTGATTTTCAGCGCATAGGTATCGCCGGGGGCAAGCAGCACATAGCTTTTTGTAAAATGCAGCGTGAACGGAAGGTGCCACTGCGTAAAGAAGAGCACGGGGCGGCTCTGGGAGAGGATGAGGAGGATGGCAAGAACCGGAAAAAAGAGTTTCCGGCGTTGGCGGCGGCGTTTTCTTTTTGGGCGGGCAGGAAAAAGCGTAAGGTGCGGCATAACAGGAACCCCGCGTTTTTTTATATTCTATGCAGCCGGACACGGAAAAAGCAGTTCTTTTTATCGAGGGCACAAAATGCAGAACATGAACTTGTTTGTTTTTAGTAATAAATTTCTCCTAACACCCGTACAATATGACAAGATATTTTTTAGGTGCGTGCGAACATGAGTGCTGTGGGACAAAAATTCAATCAATCCGAACGGTATCACAGGTTTTTCTGTGGGATGCAAAAGGGACAACAAGAAGAAAAGACACTGAAAAAAAGCGGAAGAAAAAATGTAAGAACGGGAGGGATTTTTGGCAGGAAGAAAACAAAATGTATTCTTGCAATGGTTTGTGTTCTGCTTTTGGCCGCAGGCCTGTTCCCGGTACAGAAAACGGCGGCGGAAGAACTTGCCCTTACCAGCGAAGCGTATGTGCTGATGGAAGGCTCCACCGGTGAGATACTTTGCGAGAAGGACGCAACAAAACAGCTGCGCCCGGCAAGCATCACAAAAATCATGACACTGCTTCTGATTTTTGAGGCGGTTGAAAGTGGGAAAATCAGCCTGACCGACGAGGTGAGCGTGAGCGAGCACGCGGCGTCCATGGGTGGCTCACAGGTCTATCTCGAGCCCTATGAAAAGCAGCCAGTTGAAACCATGATTAAATGCATCAGCATCGCGAGCGCGAACGATGCAAGCGTTGCGATGGCAGAGTTTATCGCCGGCTCGGAGGAGGCGTTCGTGGCGCAGATGAATGAGCGCGCGGCGCAGCTTGGCATGGAAAATACCCATTTTGTCAATTGCTATGGCCTGGATACGGACGGACATTATTCCTGTGCGCTTGACGTGGCGAAAATGTCGCGCGCGCTGATAATGAACCATCCGGAAATCAGCAACTATTCAACGGTATGGATGGATACCTTTGTACATACAACCTCACGGGGCCAGACAGAGTTTGGTCTGACCAATACCAATAAGCTAATCAAATCATACCAGGGGATTACCGGGCTGAAAACCGGGTCAACCGAGCTTGCAAAGTATTGTCTTTCCGCGACGGCAAGGCGCGATGACATGAATTTGATTGCGGTCATCATGGCGGCACCGGATACAAAAACGCGCTTTAAGGAAGCGGCGGAGCTACTCAACTATGGTTTTGCAAATTATCAATTGTACCGATATGATTTTTCGGGGGATAACATTGCCCGTGTTCCGGTTAAATCCGGGGTGGATAAGGAGATTGCGCTTATACCGCAGCAGGAGTTTTCAAAGCTGTTTGGCAAGGATGTGAAAAAGGATGCGGTGGAACTGGTGTTTACCTATGAAAAAGAGCTGTTTGCGCCAGTCGAGGCGGGAACGCCCGCCGGGCGCGCGACATTTTTGTATGAAGGAAAGGAATTAGGCAGTGTGGAGCTTGTCACGGCGGATTCCGTGGCAAAAGCGAAATATTCGGATATTCTTTTGTCCGTGTGGAAGCAGTATTTTAAACGCTGATTCTTGACAACAACAAAAAAAATAGGTATAGTTATAAGGTGTCGGGAATACAGCCGGACGGCGGTTTTTCGCGGCAATAAAAAACACAGAGAATGGGTCTTGGCATGGGAATACCAGTAAAATTGGAAGCGTTCGAAGGACCGCTTGATTTGCTTTTGCATCTGATTGACAAGAATAAGATAAATATATATGATATCCCGATTGTACAGATTACGGAGCAGTACATGGACTATATCCGGCAGATGGAGAGAAAAAACCTTGATGTGATGAGTGAATTTCTTGTCATGGCAGCGACATTGCTCCGGATTAAATCGGAAATGCTGCTGCCAAGGGAAGTCCGCGAGGACGAGGAGGCATCCGACCCGAGGCAGGAGCTTGTGGAGCGCCTCTTAGAGTATAAAATGTACAAATACATATCGCAGGAGCTAAAGGACCGCGAGATGGACGCGTCCATGGTGCTTTTTAAGGGGAGCACGGTGCCGCAGGAGATTGCGGATTACCGGGAGGAAATCCATGCGGAGGAGCTTCTGGCTGATTTGACGCTCTCAAAGCTGCACGCGATTTTCCAGTCCGTCATGAAGCGCCAGGAGGATAAAGTTGACCCTATCCGCAGCCAGTTTGGACGGATTGAGCGCGAGGAGGTCAATCTGTCGGACAAAATTTTACAGATTCAGCGTTTTGGGATGGAGCACGGGCATTTCAGCTTTCGCGGGCTTTTGGAGCAGAGCCGGGATAAAATGGAAGTTATCGTCACGTTCCTTGGGATTTTGGAGCTGATGAAGATGGGGCGCGTCGCGATTCGCCAGAAAGAGTTGTTTGAGGATATTGAGATTGATTATCTGGCTAAGGATGTTGCGCCGGTGGACAATTTTTCATTTGAATGATGTGAAGGGGCAGGAGGTATGCCGGTGGGTATTATGGATGCCCCTTTTCACATTATGTTTGCGCTGTGTGCGTACATTATTTATGATAAAGGGGACAAGTATGGAAAGAAAGGAACTGGAAGCCATCGTGGAGGCCATTCTTTTTACGATGGGGGAAGCGGTGGAAGTTTCAAGGATTGCGGCTGCGGTGGATTTGGACGAGGATACCGTGCGCAATGTGGTGCGCGGCATGATGGACCGCTGCAAGGATGAAGGGCGCGGCACTCAGATTATTGAGCTGGAGGATGCCTTCCAGATGTGCACGAAGGCTTCCATGTACGAATATCTGGTGAAAATTGCTCATGTTCCCAAAAAGCATGTGCTCACGGATGTTTTGCTTGAGACATTGTCCATCATCGCATACAAGCAGCCAATCACGAAGCAGGAGATTGAGGCAATCCGCGGGGTAAAGAGTGACCACGCGGTCAATAAGCTGATTGAATATAACCTGGCGTGCGAGGTTGGGCGGATGGATGCGCCGGGAAGACCCATCCTGTTTGGGACGACGGAGGATTTCCTGCGCAGCTTCGGGATTTCCTCGCTGGAGGAACTCCCCGCCGTAGACCCGGAAAAACTGGAGAATTTCAAACTGGAGGCGGAGGAGGAGATTCAGCTTACCCTTGAGATGGAACCATAGGGCAAAATGATTGGGGAAGTACAGGAACCCCCATGTTCCACAAATCTTACATTTTTCTTACACAGATTGAACACAACTTCGCGATATTGTATATACGGATAAAAAAATGGAAGGCGGAATGCACGAAGGACTAAACCGACGGCGGCATGCCGCGAATCCGGAACGGGGAGAGCAGATGGCAGGAAACGGTTACATATTTAAGCGGGTCGAAAAAAAGTATATGCTGACGAGGGCACAATATGAGGAATTCATCACGGCAATCGAACCATATATGGCAATCGATGAGTACGGCTTGTCCAAAATATGCAATATTTATTTTGATACGGAAAACGATGAGCTTGTGCGCCTTTCAAATGAGAAGCCGGTGTACAAGGAAAAGTTCCGGCTGCGCAGTTACGGGATTCCGGGACCGGAGGATAAAGTATATCTTGAGCTCAAAAAGAAGTACAGGGACATTGTATACAAACGCAGAATCAGCCTGAAGCTTTCTGAGGCGGAGGATTATCTGCTGCGCGGCATACGCCCGCAGAAGGATTCGCAGATTCTGCGGGAGATTGATTATTTTATCTCCTTCCATAAAACGGTGCCAAAGCTTTATCTTGCCTATGACCGGACAGCATGGTACGGCAGGGAGGACAAGGAGTTCCGCATGACCTTTGACTCCCATATCCGAAGCCGCAGGAACCATCTTTCCCTGGCCTTTGGGGATGTTGCGGACGAGCTTTTTGAACAGGAATACTGGCTGCTTGAGATTAAGGCGGTGGGCGCGTACCCGCTTTGGCTGGTAAGGAAAATGGAGGAGCTTTCTCTCTACCCGGTATCTTTTTCAAAATATGGCACCATCTACAAAAAGGAAGTTGCAGCCAGCATGGCAAGGCGTGCGGTGGATTTTCAGGGGAACATGCGGTTTTTGGACCAACAACAAACAAACCAGACCAAAGGAGAAGAAAACTATGTTTACCAGTATAATTGATTCTACAAACGGTATGACGATTTCAAATGTAGTCCTGCTGACCGTCTGTTCCATCATTTTTGGGCTTTTGCTCTCGGTGACATATATGTCAAAAGGAAAGTACACGAAAAGCTTTGCAATTACGTTGGTGATTTTGCCGGCGGTTGTCCAGATTGTCATTATGATGGTCAACGGAAGTGTGGGAACCGGCGTGGCAATCGCGGGGGCGTTCGGTCTTGTGCGTTTCCGCTCCCAGCCTGCAAATGCAAAGGAAATCAGCGTGATTTTCCTTGCGATGGCAATCGGCTTAACCAACGCGATGGGGTATCTGACCTACGCACTCTTTGCCACCATTGTTTTCTGTATTCTCTTGTTCGTGCTTGACCACTCAAGATTCGGCGAGACGAAGCAGCGCATACGGGAGATAAAGATTACCATCCCGGAAAGCCTTGATTACACGAATGTATTTGACGACCTATTTGCCGAGTATTTAAAAACCGTGTCGCTTGAGCGGGTGAAGACAACCAATATGGGCAGCATGTTCGAGCTGACCTACATGGCAGAGTTTGCCTCGGAGACGCGCCAGAAGGAATTTATCGACGCTGTGCGCTGCCGCAACGGGAATCTGACCGTGCTCGTTGCGCGCCCGATGGAAAACGTGGAAATGATTTAATGGGAAATATAAGGCATAGACAAAGCATCTTTTTCATATTCTGAACCGATGGCAAAAATAATGTCCGCACTGTAGCGAAAACAGGCTGCGGTGGAAATGAGGGAATATGGGATTGCGACGGAAAAAAAATCTGCTTTGTCTGTGTCTTTTTTGTATGCTTTTGTGTCTGTGCCGTGGGAATCCTCCGGTGTCCGCGCGCGCGCAGGTTTTTTTTGCACACGGGGAGGAGACAGATGCAAAAGAAGTGGAGCGCATCACTCCAAGGGGGCTTTACGCCTACGCCTCCTGCCTGCTTGACGCAGAAAACGACAGGGTGCTATTTGAAAACCACGGAAACGAAGCGCTGCCGATGGCAAGCACAACAAAAATCATGACCCTGATTGTGCTGTTAGAGCATGCTTCGATGGATGATGTTGTGACCGTGTCCGGGAACGCGGCGGCGCAGCCGGATGTGCAGCTAAACATCCGCACGGGGGAACAGTACCGTCTCGGTGACCTCGTCTATTCCCTGATGCTAGAAAGCCACAACGATGTTGCCGTAGCCTTAGCGGAGCATGTCGGGGGCAGTGTGGAGGGATTCTGCGCATTGATGAATGCGAAGGCGGCGGCGCTTGGCCTTACGAATACATGCTTTGAGACACCGAATGGACTTGACTCGGAAAATCACCATACGACAGCCATAGAATTGTCGAAAATCGCTTCCTACGCTATTAAGAATCCGGAATTTATCAAAATCACAAACACCACTTCCTACCAGTTTAATGAGCTGACAACCGGACGCTCCTTTACCGTCTCGAACAAGAACCGCTTCCTCTACATGATGGAGGGGGCAATCGGCGTCAAAACCGGATTTACCGGGAAGGCGGGATACTGCTTTGTCGGGGCGCTAAAGAGAGGGGAGTACACGCTGATTGCCACCATGCTTGCGTGCGGGTGGCCGCCGAACAAAAGCTACAAATGGAGCGACACGCAAAGGCTGATGAGTTACGGTCTGGAGCATTTCCGGCGGCAGCCTTTCACGGAGCGCGCAAATGTTTCTGTGAACGGGGAACCCACGGCGGCAGGGGAGATTTCGGATTTGGAGGAATACCACAACGTTATCTTCGTGGAGGGAGGGGTTGCCGATGAGGTACATATCGCGGCGGACGCGCTTGCCGTGGAGCCGCTTTTGATGGCGGACTGGGAACAGCCATCCGTTGAAATCCGCTTTGAGACGGAGCTTACCGCCCCGGTAGCCGCGGGGGAAGTGGTTGGTTCCATCACATACTGCATTGATGGCACGGAATACGCCGCGACAAGGATTCGGACGCTTGAGGCAGTGGCAGAACCGGATTTTTTCTATTGGCTGCAAAGGGTAATATGGCGTTGGAAAACGGGGGATCTTTTTTGAAAAGATAGAAAAATAACCAAAAATGAAAAAATAAGATGCACAAATCGCCGGGATATGGTACAATATCAGAATAAGGTTTTTAAGGAGGTTTTTTCACATGTTAGTATTATCCCGCACCGGTATCCGGAATCTGGCGACGAACGATATGGTTTATTCCCGTGGCCTGCAGTATTACAGGGCAGGAAGGGTGTGTAATGTCGCGTATTCCAAAACAAGCCACCAGTACCGGATGACCGTGAAGGGAAACTATAGCTATTCCGTCGTGATTACGGAGCACGAGGATGGTTCCTATGACCACGCGTGCAACTGCCCGTCCCATGTGAAGGAAAAAGGGGCGTGCAAGCACGTTGTCGCGGCGCTTTTGTTCCTGTTAAAGTACCAGGAGAAATCGGTGATGGAGGTTCCGCAGAATCCGGAGGAAAAAAGGGTATATCAGGTACTTGACTATTTTGCAAACCAGGAAGATACGAGGATTACTGGTGAAATTTTCCATGTCAGCGCGACGGTTACACTGCGCACCATGCTAAGGGGGGAGGACGGGAGGGCGTTTCTGACGCTGCAGGCAGGAAACGGGCGTTACTATAAAGTCCAACTGCTCAAGAAATTCCTGACAGACTACGCCGCCGGTGAAAATATTATTCTGGGAAAGGAATTCCGCTATCTCTCCTATGAGAGCGAGTTTGACAAGGAATCGGTTCGGCTTCTCGATTATCTGCTCAATGTCATGGAGGTCCAGAACATTACCGACCACAGCAACAGCGCAAGGATTTTCTTCAAGCCGCAGCTCACCCTCTCAAAGCGGATGTTAGTGCAGCTGCTCCATGTGCTTGCAAACAGCCGCTTTACACTTGAGCTGTACGGGAAGGTCTATGAGAATACAAGCTTTGTAAGGGGAAACCCGGAGATTAAATATGATTTGGATGTGACCGATGATGCGATAAGCCTCGACTATGAATTAAAAGAGCCAATCATACCGCTTACGGAAAACGGGGAGCTGCTTTTTTACCGTGGGGTGCTGTATGAGCCGGACCGCCGTTTTATCCGGAATTATGTCCCATTTTACAATAACCTGGGCGGGCAGAAGCAGGCGCTGATTTTCCGCGGGGACAACAAGCAGCGCTTTCTTGAGGAAGTGCTTCCGCGGCTGCACACAACAATCCAGATGCAGATTCCGGAGCAGCTGCAAGACCGCTACCTGCGCTATGACCTGAATTCAAGCATATACTTTGACAAATACAACGATGCCATCAAGGCGGAGCTGCGTTTCTCGTATGGCGAATACGATTTCAACTGCTTTGAGGAACCGCACATTGCGGGCTATATTATCGTGCGGCAGCATGAGAAGGAGCAGCAGATTATGCGGCTGTTGGAAAGCATGAATTTTGAGCCGCATTCAAGCTTTTATATCCTCAAGGATGATGCGAGCATCTTTTCCTTCCTACAAAATGATATGGAGGAGCTTTCGCAGTACTGCACACTGTATTATTCCGCCGATTTCAAAAAAATCAGCATAAGGAGTGGCGGGAAATTCCGCATTGGCCTGCGCGTGAACAATGATATTGACCTGCTTGAGATGGATTTGGCCTACGATGATATTTCCCAGGAGGAGCTGCACGAAATGTTCCGCTCCTTCCAGCTCAAAAAGAAATATTACCGTTTAAAGGACGGGAGCTTCTTAAATCTGGAAAATGACGATATCCGCAGCCTTTCGGACATTCTACAGAACTTGAATGTTACGACGAAACAGCTGAATGGACATGCTTTGAAGCTGGCGACAAGCAGCGCATTTTTCCTGGATGAAGTATTAAAGGAGTCCGATTTTACCGTTGAAAAGAACGAGGGCTTCCACCGCCTGATTCAGCGCATCCTTAACCCGGTGAAAAAGGATTACAAAGTGCCGGAGGAGCTTACCGCACAGATGCGCCCATACCAGGTAAACGGTTTTTTATGGCTGAAAACACTTGCCGAAAATTCCCTCGGCGGCATCTTAGCGGATGATATGGGTCTTGGAAAAACCTTGCAGGCTATCGCCTACATTACTTCACAGCTGCGCGAGAATGGCGGGAAATTCCTTGTTGTCTGCCCTTCCTCCCTCGTCTACAACTGGCAGGATGAGTTTGAGAAGTTTTCCGGCAAGGTGCGCGTGGCTGTCTGTGTCGGTGCGCCGGATATCCGCCAGGAAATCGTGAGGGAAATGGATGCGTGGGATGTCGTTGTCACCTCCTACCCGCTCATCCGCCGCGATATCGCGAGCTACCAGGACATCATTTTTGACACGGTTTTTATCGACGAGGCACAGTTTATCAAAAACTCGACATCCATCAATGCGCAATCCGTAAAAATGCTGAAGGGAAGACACCGCTTTGCGCTGACAGGTACGCCGATTGAGAACTCCCTCTCCGAGCTTTGGTCAATTTTTGATTTTATTATGCCGGACTATCTTATGAGCCATTCCAAATTTGTCGTGCGCTATGAGAAGAGGATTATCAACAACGACAAGCTTGCGCTTGCCCATCTAAGCAGCCGCACCCGCCCGTTTATTCTGCGCCGTATGAAAAAGGATGTGCTTACGGAGCTGCCGGACAAGATTGAGGAAAAGATTGTGACCGAGCTGACCGAGGAGCAGAAGAAAGTATATCTTTCCTATATGTCGAGCGTGCGCAAGGAGCTTGGCCAGGAAATCGAGCGCAATGGCATCGAAAAGACACATTTGAAGATTCTTGCCGCGCTGACAAGGCTGCGGCAGATTTGTTGCCATCCGGGAACCTTTTTGAACGATTACAACGGTGGCAGCGGCAAGTTAAACCTGCTTCTTGAAATTCTTGAGGATGCCTTAGCAAACGGACACCGCATTCTTATATTTTCACAGTTTACGTCCATGCTTAGGCTGATTATGGAGGAATTTGACAAAAATGAATACGAATATTTTTATCTGGATGGCAATACACGCCCGGCGGCACGCCTTGATTATGTGAAACGCTTTAACGAAGGGGAACGGTCTATTTTCCTGATTTCTTTAAAGGCCGGTGGAACAGGTCTTAATCTGACGGGGGCGGATACCGTAATCCACTATGACCCTTGGTGGAATCCGGCCGTGGAGGATCAGGCAACCGACCGCGCTTACCGCATCGGCCAGAAAAACACCGTCCATGTCCTGAGGCTTTTGACAAAAGGAACCATTGAGGAAAAGATTTTTAAATTGCAGGAAAAGAAAAAGAAATTGTCGGATTCGGTCATCCAGTCAAAGGAAGTGTTTGTCAACCGGCTTACGAAAGAGGAGTTAGAAGAGCTTTTCCGGTAGCCTGTTTTTGGGGGAGGGAGTATGTAGAACTTAAAAAACGCATATGCCAGGCGGCGCCTTGCATATGCAAAACCCAAAATAAGGAGGATGGAAGGATGAAAAATAACAAAAACAACCTGCGTTTTGCCACATTTTTCTGTATCGCCTTCGCAGCAGTCATATTCCATTGTGCCATGCCAGTAAAAGCAGAGGTTAAATTGTCAAGGACATATGTTGCCCTGCTGCTTGGACAGGAAGGCAAGGATACGTACCAGCTTCGTATCTCCGGCACGCCAAAGGGTGCTTTGGTTGTTTTTTCCATGGAGAATGAGAATATCGCACTCGTGGATGAGACCGGGGAAATTGCGGCGCTTGCCCCGGGGAGGACGACATTGACTTGTACCATCACGGCAAAGGACGGGGAAAAGACGGTAAAAAAGGTGTCGGTACAGGTTTATGACAATATCAGGAGCATTACGTTGGGCGCAAAGGATGTGCAGCAAAATGCCCTGCATAAAAATACAGCATATGCGCTTACCTACACCTGCAAAACCGTTGCGGGGACAAATAAAAATATTGGAAATTATATCCATTATGAGGTGTTAACGGCAGCCGGGGAAAGTACGCAGGACGCCGCTGTTGATTCCGAAGGGAATTTTACCGCAAAAAGCTATGGCTCTTATTCGGTATCCGTCTATGCCTTCCAGAGCAGCAACAAATATAAAGAATGGGCGGCAGACCGTGGGAAATACGCGGGCAATGTATTGGCGCAGGATACCCTTGTGCTGACGGTGACACCGACAAGCTACCGCATCAAGACACAGGAGGTTGAGGGCTTTTGCGTGACACTGCCTATAAAATATGAAATCAATGTCCGGGAAAAGACGAAGGAACGCACCGCTTTTTCGGCACAGGTAAAGAATTCGGCAGGACAGAACGCAATCTCCAACCTTCAGGTAATGATTGATAAAGTGGAGGAGGAACAAAGCTACGCGCTGCTCTTATCTGTGATGGCCTCTGTCTATACGAAGGGAGCGTTAGAGCAAAGCTGGAAATCGGCGTACAATGCCCAAAGAGCGGCGGTGAAGAACTTAGAGACAGAAAAGCTTACGGCAGGGGAGCGGGAAATCCTTAAAATCAGTTATGAACTCACCCTGCGAAATATTGTTCTTAACATCGGGGGCGATAACATCAAAATCAGCCGTATGAATTTTGTAAATACATTGTACACATGGTACGATGGCAATTACCATATTTCCGTTACGGTGACGGATGCCATGGAGTCCTTGCAGCCAAATATCTCGGACGCGGCAAGGAAAATGGTGGATAATTTTACCCGGGCAGAGTCTTCCCAGACTAAGTAGGAGAAACAAAACTGCCGCACGAAAAAAGCTTTATCAAACTTTTTTCGTGCGGCAGTTTTTGTGTGTACCTGAAAAAGTGCTCCTGCATAACGAACAGCCTGCTAAGGGCAGCTTTTGGACATATCCTGGCGAATGCGATGCCTTGGCTCAGCTTTCGAAATGCTCGTTATAATATTCTTCCGTGAATTGTTCCAAAAATGCAGGGTCCAGTTCGCCGAATTGCTTTTCAATTATCTGTTTCATCTCGTTCATTTCATTTAAGAAATTTTCTTCCTTCGTCTGGTCTGCAGAATCTGCGGCGGAAAGCATCTCATAAGTCAGGTTTTTTTCGAGCCAATCCTTTAATTCTTTGATAAAACGTTCTTCTTCAACCGATTCCGCTTTTGCTTTTTTTGCGCGGTAAAAGCTGTCAATCCCGACAATAAAGAAACCGACAAACAAAACAGAGACAATAACCGCAGAGAGCGTTGAAAAGTAGTGGAACACACCCGCCCAATGCATCCCCATAACAACGATGCCAACCACGCCAAAGAGCGTGAACGTGATAGCGGAAGAGCGGTAATCCGCACTTTTTTCTGCCTTTGAAACATAGCTCCCCTGTTTTGCGAAAGAAACTGCGGAGCGGATTTCCTCCATCATTTCTTCCTCCCCGGCGGACTCCCCATCCTCCAAATCAGCGCTGTCATAGGACATAACATCCGGGGGAGCATCATCCTTTGTTTCTTTTGCCGAAGGCTCTTCTGTTTTTGCATCCGTTGTTCCGGCAGCGCCATGCTCCACTGTCTGGTCGAAAAGTTTCTCATAATTAGCAGCAGTCTCGACCGTAAAAAACGCGGCAAACGCTTTGCGCGCCCGCTTATAGTCTTTTTTGTCAACAAACACAGCGAAAAGCCCTTCCTCCTCAAGCCACGCATCGTGGGAGGAAATATCCGAATATTTCAGATAGGAAATCAATTTTTTTGCTTCCGCCTCGTCAGCAAAAGCATGCAGCAATTCGGCATTTTCCTCTGACTCATCCAAAACCTCCACCAAGGGGATTTTGCAGTCCGCACACACCGTAATGCCATCACGGTATTCATTTTTACATTTTGGGCACCACATAGGGAACTCCTTTCAATATTTTCGTTCAATTATGATAGTTTTTTGAAGACCTCGTTTTTTGACATCGCGGATTTTCCCAATCTTCTTCTATAACTATACAACAAAAAATATGATTTTGCAACTGTACGTTTCACATGGTAAGAAGCAGGAAAAGACACAGGAAAAATTTGTGGCAAAAAAATTAAAATTCATATAAAAAGGATTCCTCACGTAGGAAAATCCAATGCTTTATTTTATTAAATAAATCATATAAGAATGTCTTGGAACAGGCTATTTTTCTTGCTTTCTGAAAGATATCCCAAATTTTGGATTTATACATTTTGCACAAGAATCACATAGGTTTTTCTATAAGAAATCTGCCGCTATAGGGCTTGCAAGAACGCTTCTGCTTTTATATAATAAAGGCACAGGAAAAAGAATGTATCTTACTAAAATTAGCCTGTTATCGGTGTTGTCCGTTCCGAAACAACATCAACTATTATTGAAGAACAGGGCGGGAGGAAAATATTTGAAGGCAGATACGATTACAAAGGATTTCATATCGGATGCGTCCGTATTCGCGGATGTATTTAATTACTATATTTACGGCGGGGAACAGGTGATTGCCCCGGCGCAGATGGAAGACAGTGAGATTATGAAGCTGCAATCAAGCCTGCGGGAAGTTTTACTTTTTATCAAGTATTCAAAGGATAAAGAAAACCTGAACCGGATATTGGAAAGCGGTAAGGTGCATTTCGGCGAGCTGGAGCGCCGGGCGGTAGATGTGATTCAGGTGATTACGGGTATGGGTTTGAAATATGACGAGAGTGAGGTGAAGGTAGATATGTGTCAGGCAATAGCAGAGATGCGGGCGGAGGAACGTCAGCTTGGGCGGGAAGAAGGTCGCCAGGAAATGCATCAGGCGATGCAGGAAAGCCAACAGGAAGCCGCCAGAAATTTTTATCGTATGGGACTTGATATCGAGACAATTTCTTTGGGGTTTAATGTTTCTGCTGAAACCATAAGGCAATGGATTAACCAACCTTCGGATGAAGGAAAATAACCATTTGATGATTTCACATAACAAATGGTTTTTAAATCTAAAATCAATACATGAACTATTTTCAGGACATACAGAATATCAGATAATTCTGTACGCCCTGAATTATTTTTTCCCTTCTGCCAAGGCCTGCCCGGAAAATACCGCACTCCGTTGTTGCATCATAGTTCGTTTGAAGTTATCTTGTTTAAAGTTATCTTTCTTCTTGTTAAACGAAAATTTTCGTAATTGGTAAATCCGGACGCATGCCAAAGCAAAAAAGAAAGCTTCACAAAACTTTCCCTGAATCAAAATTTCTTGCAATCTTCCCGCAAATATCGTAGAATGTACTCTGAATCATAATTCCCTGGATGAAAAATTAAATTTCATCAGGAAACCGGAGAAAGGAACCAGACCTTATGAGAAAACTTGCATTGCCCGATGACATATTGCTCCAAATCGAGAAACCTGCCCGCTACACTGGCGGCGAGGTCAATTCGGTTATGAAGGACAAAAAGAAGGTTGAAATCCGCTTCTGCATGTGCTTCCCGGACGTGTACGAGGTTGGGATGTCCCACCTTGGCATCCAGATTTTATATGATATGTTCAACAAGCGCGAGGATACCTGGTGCGAGCGCGTCTATTCGCCGTGGGTGGATTTGGATAAAATTATGCGCCAAAAACATATTCCGCTTTTTGCGCTTGAATCGCAGAAACCGGTGAAGGATTTCGATTTCCTCGGCATTACGCTCCAATATGAAATGTGCTACACAAATATTTTACAGGTGCTTGACCTTGCGGGAATTCCGCTTCTGGCGAAGGAACGCGGGGAAGATGACCCGATTGTGGTTGGCGGCGGACCGTGCTCCTACAACCCGGAACCGATTGCGGATTTTTTTGATTTTTTTTATATCGGCGAGGGCGAGACGGTCTATGACCAGGTGCTTGACGCTTATAAGGAAAATAAAAAGAATGGCAAAGGCCGCAGGGATTTTCTGGCAAAGGTGGCGGAAATTGAAGGGATGTACGTGCCTGCGTTCTATGATGTTACCTACCATGGGGACGGCACAATAGCCTCCTTTTTGCCAAACCATCCATCCGCAAAGCCTACCATCCGCAAGCAGGTGGAGATGGGATTGAGCGATACCTTTTACCCGGAAAAACCGGTTGTTCCGTTTCTGAAAACCGTGCAGGACCGTGTTGTTTTGGAAATCCAGCGCGGCTGTATCCGCGGCTGCCGTTTCTGCCAGGCGGGGATGCTCTACCGCCCAATCCGCGCGCGCGACCTTGCGTTTTTAAAGGAACGCGCAAAGCTTATGATTGAGAATACGGGGATGGACGAGATTACTTTAAGTTCTTTAAGCTCCAGTGATTACAAGGAATTGCCGGAATTGGTTTATTTCCTGATTGATGAATTTAAGGAAGAAAAAATCAATATTTCCCTGCCCTCCCTGCGCATTGATGCGTTCGCGCTCGATGTTATGAGCAAAGTGCAGGACATCCGGAAAAGCAGCCTGACCTTTGCGCCGGAGGCTGGTTCACAGCGCATGCGCAATGTGATTAACAAAGGACTTACCGAGCAGAATATTTTGCAGGGTGCTACGGATGCGTTCCGCTCCGGCTGGAACCGGGTAAAACTATATTTTATGCTTGGCCTTCCTGGGGAAACGCAGCAGGATATCCAGGAGATTGCGGAGCTTGGCAATAAAATTGCGGAATGTTATTATAAATTGCCAAAAGAGCAGAGAAGCGGGAAACTCGAAATTGTTATCAGCACTTCTTTTTTTGTGCCAAAGCCGTTCACACCATTTGAGTGGGTGCCAATGAATACGATGGAGGAATTTTTGCAGAAGCAGCGCATTGTGAGCGCGCGCCTGAAGGAGCTGCGCAATGGACGGAGTATCCGCTACAATTGGCACGATGCGGATACGACGCTGATGGAGGGGATTTTTGCGCGCGGTGACAGGAGGCTTGCAAAGTCGATTCTGGATGCCTACCGCGCAGGCTGTATATATGATGCATGGTCGGAATATTTTAAATTTGAACTCTGGATGGAAATCTTTCAACAAAATGGTGTGGATATCGGGTTTTACACAACAAGGGAGCGCGGGCAGGATGAAATATTCCCATGGGATTTTATCGATGCCGGGATTACAAAGGAATTTTTGTGGCGTGAGTACCAGAAAGGGCTTTGCGAGGTAGTGACCCCGAATTGCCGCAGAGCGTGTGCGGGCTGTGGTGCGAATGCCTTCCATGGCGGTGTATGCTATGAGGAGAGGGAAAATTACCCGGAGGTACAAAACCAGGGCAGGGCGCTTTTTGGGGAGGAAAATCCAGAAAGAAGAAATACGGAACATAAGAATCCGGAAACAGAAAACATCCCGAAGGAAACAAAAGGAGGTGAAAACGCATGAATGTCCGCGTAAAATTTTCAAAATATGGTTTTACAAAATTCCTTGGGCACCTGGATGTCGTGCGCTATTTTCAGAAAGCCGTCCGGCGTTCGGGGCTTGCGGTGGCATATTCCATCGGGTTTAATCCGCATCCGCTTTTGTATTTTGCGGCGCCGCTTGGACTTGGGCAGACGAGCGACGGGGAATATATGGATATGGAATTGAAAAAAGAGTATCCGCCCGAAGAAATCAAAGAGCGTTTAAATTCCGCGATGTCGGAAGGGTTTTATGTGCAGCGGGTTACAAAGCTTGCGCCGTGGCAGCCGAACCAGAAAAAAGAATCCATCATGGCGCTGACGGCGTGCGCGGATTATATGATAGCAGTAAAAGATATGGAGGTTTCCGGAAAGCCTTATGCGGAATGGTTTTTAGGGTTCCACGAAAAATTTGAGGCATTTTTGCAAAAAGCAGAAATTATCGCGGAAAAGGAATCCAAAAAAAGCACAAAGACCGTGGATATCCGCCCGATGGTTTTTGCATGGGGATTTGCCCCGGAAGATATCAGCGGCAAAGATGACCAAAAAGATGGCATTTCCCATGCACAGGTTTATGAAAATGGGCTGCGTGTGTTTTTAAAACTTTCCAACGGCAGCGTGGATAATCTCAAGCCAGAGCTTGTAATGGAATGTTTTTGCAAGGAGTACGGTCTGCCATATCAGGAAAGTGCGCTCCAATTCCACCGGATGGAAACGTATTGCGATGTTCGTCTGCGGACAGCAAAAAAGGCGGATGGGGAACCGGGTGGTGAGGATAACCGAACCACAACCAAAGAAAACCAATTGCAGAGTGAAGAAAGCAATCGGAAGGCCAAGGAAACAGACGTAAAAAAATTTGTGCCATTGTGGAAATTGTAAACGAAAGAAAGAATAAAATGAAGTCAGGAAATTTTAGAACTTTAACCTTTCATATGAAAAAGAATGATAATTACAAGATAACATGTAAAGGCACGGGAAAAGACAGTACGAAAGCATAGGACCACAAAAGAACATAAGAACATAACATAAGACTGTATTGTAAAATACGGTTCGGAAATACAAAAAATATAAAAACAAAAATAGCAAAACATGGAATAAAACAGCAAAAAGGGAGGCGGGAGAATGGGTTACAAATTATTGATTACGCCGTACCGGAATCGGATTCTTTCAGCGCTTTACGACCAAAAACGCCTGCTGCAGGTTTCTGTGGATGAACAAAAACTGCCAGAAATCTGTGTTGGTGGTATTTATGTCGGAAAGGTGAAAAATATTGTCACAAACATAAATGCAGCGTTTGTTGAATTAAGGCCGGGGCTTATGAGTTATCTGGCATTGGAACAGGCGGCACCGCCGATTTGTGCGAACATCCATTCGGACGGAAAAATCCATGCGGGGGATGAATTGATTGTACAGGTAGAGCGCGAGCCAATCAAATCAAAACTCGCTTCCGTAACGACGGGAATTCAGCTGACGGGAAAATATGCGGTGCTGATTCATGGAAAATCCGGAATCGGTATCTCGTCAAAAATCGGAGACGCAGCAGCGCGGCTGCGGCTGAAGGATTATTTTTCAAAATATGTGGATGGCACTTTCGGGTTTATCGTGCGGACCAACGCGGCGCAGGCAAAGGAGGAGGAGCTTGCTGCGGAACTTCTCTCGCTGAAAAAACGTTATGAGCGGCTGCTTACCTGCGGAATCCACCGGACGCGTTTTTCTGTTCTGGAAGGGGCACTTCCCGCATACCTTTGTGGGCTGCGCGACCAGTACAGCGGGCTGCTTGAACAAATTATTACGGATGAACCGCCGCTTTATGAGCAGATGCACGCCTACCTGGCTGAATACCAGCCGGAGGATGCCGGAAAGCTGCATCTTTATAAAGACGAACTACCGTTGAAGGTGTTATATTCCTTTGAGCACCGCCTGCGGGAAGCGCTGCAGAAAAAAGTATGGCTAAAAAGCGGTGCGAGCCTTGTAATCGAGCCGACGGAGGCGCTGACAGTAATTGATGTAAATACAGGGAAGGCAGTCAAAGGGCGCGATAAAACGGAGAAGCATTTTTTGAAAATCAACCTGGAAGCGGCAAAGGAAATTGCCTATCAGATTCGGTTAAGAAATCTTTCCGGAATTATCCTGGTGGATTTTATTGATATGCAGGAAGAAGGGGCGGACGCGGTGTTGATGCAGACGTTGAGAGAATACCTTGCACAAGACCCGGTAAAGACAACGCTCGTTGATATGACACCGCTGCACCTTGTTGAGATTACGCGCAAAAAAGTGCGGCGTCCGCTGCACGAGGAAGGATTGGAAAGGATGGAAGAAAGTGATAAAGACGAATGCAATGCGCCTTTTAACGCAGGCGGGGATTGATTATGAATTGTTGGAATACGAGGTGGACGAAAATCATTTGGCGGGAATCCATGTGGCCGAACAGACGGGGCTTGCGGCTGAACAGGTGTTTAAGACGCTTGTGGCACACGGGGATAAGCGGGGATATCTTGTGTTTTGTATTCCGGTCACAGAAGAACTTGATTTAAAAAAGGCGGCACAGGTGGTGGGGGATAAAAAAATTGAGATGGTGCATGTGAAGGATCTGCTTTCATTGACCGGATATATCCGGGGCGGTTGTTCCCCGGTTGGCATGAAAAAGAAATTCCCAACATATTTTGATGAGACAGCAGAAATTTTTGAACGGATTGCAGTCAGCGCCGGGGTGCGGGGCGGGCAGCTTTTCCTGGACCGTGAAAAACTGGTCGCTTATCTTAAGGCGGAATACGCGCAGCTGACTGCCTGAAATTTGAAATGAGGAGTATTTTTATGAAAGTAGCGGATATGCATTGTGACACGATTTCAGAAATTTTGTACGACAGAAAATCAGAACCCCCAAAAGGCAGGGCTCTTAGGAAAAACGATTTGCACATCGACCTTGAAAAAATGAAAAAAGGCGATTATCTTGTACAGAATTTTGCCCTGTTTGTGGAGCTTAAAAAACGGGAAAACCCATTTGAATGGTGCATGGAACTGGTGGATACTTTTTATACGGAGCTTGCGGCAAACAGTGATTTGATTGCACCAGCACGAAGCTATGATGATATCATAAGGAATATGGAAAGTGGAAGGATGTCCGCGCTGCTTACCATTGAGGAGGGCGGCACCTGCAAGGGAAACCCTGCATTTCTGCGTAATTTTTACCGCCTTGGCGTGAGGATGCTGACGCTGACATGGAATTATCCGAATGAGATTGGCTACCCAAACAGACGCCCGGAAGCAGCTTATGATGTGCCGGATATCGAGAATGGACTGACGCCGTTTGGCATTGAATTTATGCAGGAGATGGAGCGGCTTGGCATGATTGTTGATGTCTCGCATTTATCGGATGCGGGTTTTTACGATGTGGCGCGGTATGCGAAAAAACCTTTTGTCGCAAGCCACTCGAACGCACGGTCGGTTTGCGGAAATGTCCGCAACCTGACAGATGACATGTTAAGGAAACTTTCCGAATGCGGTGGCGTAACGGGGATGAATTATGAACCTTCCTTCCTGCGCGCATATGAGCCGGAAGAAAAAAAATACGCGGCAATCTCCCAGGTGGTTGCACATATCAAACACATTGCGGATGTTGCAGGGACACAATGCATTGGCCTTGGTTCTGATTTTGACGGTATCGCAACAAACCATGAACTGCCGGATGCTTCTTATTTGCCAATGCTTGAGGATGCACTTTGGAAGGCGGGGTTTGGCCAGGATGAAATCGAAGGGATTTTTTATAAAAATGTTTTGCGGGTGTACAGGGAGGTACTTCGCTAGTAGAAAATTTAATAAAAATGGAGTGGAATCCAGGGATTTTAAAAAAAATTGCATATTTTTTTAAAGATAATATAATTTTTGCTTGCATTTTTTCCGACTTTGTAATATTATCATTTGCGTAAACAATAAACCTGTTGCAAAGAATATTTCTATTACATATTCGCAGAATATGATGGAGGCGATTATTTTTTAGAAATTCGGACAGGGGATATAAATTGTCACATGGCACTTTGTGTCTGCGCGCTGCTGACACAGGGATGTATAAAAAAAGCGGCGCAGAAATGGAGATATAAATATGGGAAGACCAAGAAAAAATCCGCTCCCGGCAGTAGTGGCAGAAAAAGATACAGCAGTAGTGGAGACAAAACCGGTAGTTGAGGAGGCGGTTGCCCAGGCACCAGAAGAAGAAGCAAAGCCAGTCAAGAAGGTCGGCAGACCAGCCGGCTCCACGAAGGCGAAGACGGAGGCAAAGAAGGCTGCTGCCGCAAAGGCAGAGGCGAAGAAGGCTGTGAAGAAGGTTGCGGAAAAAGCTGAGAAGAAGCTTGCGGAAGGAAAGAAAACCCGCGCGGCAAAGAACACCGAGACCGCAGTCATCATCCAGTTTGAGGGCAAGAACATTGAGACGAAGAATGTTGTTGAGACCGCAAAAGAAAACTGGGTTGCGTCCGGCAGGAGAGTGTCCTCCATCAAGAGCCTTGAGGTTTATATCAATGTGACCGAGGGGATGGCTTATCCGGTTATCAATGGCGAGGCGCAGAATGGTTTTTCCTGCCACTAATTCCCGCCAAAAAATATCATTTAAAATCTAGGAATTGGAGATTGCATTATGAAGAGAATTCAGACTTTGGAAACCAAGAATCTTTGTGAGAGCGCAAAGAAAGGTGGTTGCGGCGAGTGCCAGACCTCCTGCCAGTCCGCATGCAAGACAAGTTGCGGCATTGCGAACCAGAAGTGCGAAAAGAAAGAAGAAAGGTAGTATAACATTTTTTAAAGGGCTGTCGCATGGTGGAAAGACAGGGCAAAACATAGGAGCTTGGCGTTTGCGAAGATTATGTTTTGGATATTTCCTTTTCCGTGTGGCAGCCTTTTTTCGCAATTTTATTGCATCAGAAAATCTTGGGGAGAAAGGTTTTTTGGTGTACGGGAAGGGGACAGAGAAAAATATGGTACATCAATATAAATTAAACGGCTATTTTATTGTGGTGGATACTTGTTCTGGGTCGATCCATGCAGTGGATGAAGTCGCATATGATATTATTTCCCTGTGTAATGGAGATTCCATAGATGGGGGAAATACTTTTTGTAAAGAACGCATGTTCACGCAGGATAATATTTCCGGTGAAGAGATGGCAGAAAATGAGATTGTCGCGCAAATTCTTGAAAAATATCACGGCAGGGCGGATGTGACCGAAGCCGATATCAGGGAGTGTCTTTTGGATGTAAGGACATTAAAAGAGCAGGGAAAGCTTTTTACGCCGGATACATACGCACCGCTTGCAAACCAGTTTAAGGAACGTTCCGGCAATGTCATCAAGGCGCTCTGTCTGCATGTGGCGCACACCTGCAATTTAAACTGTGCGTACTGTTTTGCAAGCCAGGGGAAATACCACGGGGAGCGTGCCCTGATGAGTTTTGAAACCGGGAAGCGGGCGCTTGATTTTCTGATGGAACATTCGGGTACCCGGACGAATCTTGAGGTGGATTTTTTTGGCGGTGAGCCGTTGATGAACTGGGAGGTTGTAAAGCAGCTTGTGCTGTATGCGCGCAGCGTGGAAAAGGAACATCATAAAAATTTCCGCTTTACCCTGACGACGAACGGAATGTTGATTGATGATGATGTGATTGATTTTGCGAACCGCGAGATGAGCAATGTGGTATTAAGTTTAGATGGGAGGAAGCAAATCCATGACCGCCTGCGCGTGGACTACGCGGGGAACGGCAGTTGGGAGAAGATTGTGCCAAAATTCCAGAAACTCGTTGCGGCGCGCGGCGGTAAAAATTATTATATGCGGGGCACCTTTACCCACGCAAATCCAGATTTCACAAAGGATATTGATGAGATGCTAAGGCTTGGGTTTACAGAGCTTAGCATGGAACCGGTTGTATGCCAGCCAACGGATGCCGCGGCGCTTACGAAGGAAGATTTGCCGGTTGTCTTAAAAGAATATGAACTTCTGGCGCAAAAAATGATGGATGCAAAAAAAGAAGGCAGGGAATTTACCTTCTATCATTATATGATTGATTTGACACAGGGACCTTGTATTTACAAAAGAATTTCCGGCTGCGGTTCCGGTACGGAGTATATGGCGGTGACGCCGTGGGGGGATTTGTACCCGTGCCACCAGTTTGTCGGGGAGGAAAAATACAAACTGGGCGATATCTGGAACGGGGTGGCAAACCATGCGGCACAGGAGGAATTCCGCGCCTGCAACGCGTATACGAGGAAGGAATGCGAGAGGTGCTGGGCAAAGCTTTATTGCTCCGGCGGCTGCGCGGCAAACGCCTACCACGCGACTGGCTCTGTGCAGGGTATCTATGAATACGGCTGTGAATTGTTCAAAAAGAGGATGGAATGCGCGATTATGATTCAGGTGGCAAACGCTGGATTATTACAAGGATAGTGGGGGCAGGATGGAAACACCTATTTACGATTTCGCGGAGAACTATGCAAAAAGTAATCTTTCGCGTCTGCATATGCCGGGACATAAAGGACACGGGCCGCTCGGCGTGGAAGCCCTTGATATTACGGAAATCATGGGGGCGGATTCGTTGTATGAGGCGGATGGCATTATTGAGGAAAGCGAAAGGAATGCAACTGCAATCTTTGGGACGGGCAGGACATTTTATTCGACGGAGGGTTCCACGCATGGCATCCGGGCAATGCTGTTCCTGGCGCTGACGCACTGGAAAAGAAAATATTGGAAGCAGGTGCGGGAAGGCGTGCGTCCTGCCGTTGTGGCGGCGCGGAATGCGCACAAGGCATTTCTTACCGCGGCGGTTCTGCTCGATTTGGACATTGTGTGGCTCTGGGGGGAGGGCGCGCGAAAGGGAACGCTCTGTGCCTGCCCGGTGTCGGAAAAGGAGCTTTCCGATGCGCTTGGGGCACTCGCGTATCCTCCGGTAGCCGTCTATGTGACAAGCCCGGACTATCTCGGGGGAATGCTTGACCTTTCAGCGCTTGCCGCTGTCGCACATGCGCATGGTACATGGTTTCTGGTGGATAATGCGCATGGCGCGTACTTACATTTCCTCCCAAAACCTTTGCACCCGATGGACTTAGGGGCGGATATCTGCTGCGATTCCGCCCATAAAACCCTTCCGGTTCTGACCGGGGGGGCGTATCTGCATATTGCGCAGAATATGTTTCAGGAAATGGGTGGTGAGGCAGAAAAGAATGTGCGGCAGGCGCTTGCACTGTTTGGCTCAACGAGCCCTTCCTATTTGATTTTGGAGTCGCTTGACCTGGCAAACCGCTATCTGGCAGAGGATTATAAGGAACGTCTTACCGCGTTCATCAACAGTCTTGAACAGGTAAAAAACAAGATGCGCTCATTTGGATGGAAATTGGAAGAAACGGAGCCGCTCAAGCTTACGGTGGCGGCAAAACGCGGCTGCTCCGGCAATATGCTGTCATGGCTTTTCCGCGCGTGGGGCGTGGAATGTGAGTATGCCGACAAGGATTTCCTGGTTTTGATGGTTACGCCGGAAAATACACAGGAGGATTTCAAGCGGATTCTCTGCTGCATCGAGGGGATTACGCAAAGCCCTACCCTTCGCGAACCGGAAAAATATTTGGAAAAGGAGCCTTCCATGCCGGTGTATTTGCCGCCGCGCCGCGTTTGCAGTGTGCGGGAGGCAGTGTTTGCGCCGCATGAGACCATTCCGGTACAAAAAGCGGCAGGGAGAGTTATGGGACCGGTAGCGGTGCATTGCCCTCCGGCGATTCCGGTGGTCGTCAGCGGGGAGGAAATCCGGGAGGATATCATTCCGGTGCTGGAATATTATAGGATTCAACAGGTTGAGGTGATGTGCACGGACGCTGCGCCTGTCTGAAAGCTTTTTCTTTTGAAGCTGATTTAGCACGGACAAAGAGGCGGATGAAAAAGGGAAATAAAAAAATCAAAAAATACTTGACAAACTTCCTTGCATCCGTTATACTGCCACCTGTAAAGAAAAAAACTTTACAGGTGGTGCTTTATGAAGGCAGAAAAAGAAAGAAACGGTTCCGGGGCTTTGCCCAGTGCGTCAGAAAAGCTTGCGGAGGTTTACGAATTATCCATGCTGTATGATTTTTACGGCGAGCTTCTGGGGGATCACAAAAAGCAGATTTTTGAGGATTATATTTTAAATGATTTGTCACTGGCTGAGATTGCGGATAATACCGGGATAAGCCGCCAGGGTATCCATGACATTATCAAGCGCTGCACAAAGGCGTTGCGCGGATATGAGGATAAGCTTCATCTGGCAGAAAAGTTTGAGGGCACAAAGCAGTTAATCAGCGAAATCCGGCAGATTTCAGAGGAGATTACACAGACAAAGGATGTGGGGCGCATCGGCGAGGTGGTTGCCCGTGCAGAGCGCATCTTACAGGAATTATAAATCAGAATTTAAGGAGCAGTTATGGCATTTGAGAGTTTGTCAGAAAAACTTCAGAATGTATTTAAGAACCTCCGCGGCAAGGGCAAGCTCTCCGAGGCGGATGTCAAGGCGGCGTTGAAGGAAGTCAAGATGGCGCTTTTGGAGGCGGATGTCAATTTTAAGGTGGTCAAAAACTTTGTTTCTTCCGTCCAGGAGCGCGCCATCGGCGAGGAGGTTTTATCAAGCCTGACTCCGGGCCAGATGGTGATAAAGATTGTAAACGAGGAGCTTATCCGCCTGATGGGGGATGAGACAACCGAGATTGTGCTAAGGCCGGCGAACGAGATTACTGTTGTTATGATGTGCGGCTTACAGGGCGCAGGCAAGACGACAATGGTCGCAAAGCTTGCCGGGAAATTCAAGTCAAAGGGCAGGAAGCCGCTGCTTGTCGCCTGTGATATCTACCGCCCGGCTGCGATTGAACAGCTTTCGGTCAACGCGAAAAAGCAGGAGGTTCCGGTTTTCTCGATGGGTACCAACCATAAACCGGTCGATATCGTAAAAGCCGCGTTAGAGCACGCGAAGGAAAACGGGCAGAATACGGTTCTGATTGATACGGCAGGGCGTCTGCATATTGATGAGGGCATGATGGAGGAGCTTGTTGAGATAAAGGAAAATGTGAGGGTTGACCATACGGTTCTCGTCGTGGACGCGATGACCGGGCAGGATGCCGTGAATGTGGCGGAAACCTTCAATTCCAAGATTGAGATTACGGGCGTTATCCTCACAAAACTTGACAGCGATACGCGCGGCGGCGCGGCGCTCTCCATCCGTGCAGTGACCGGAAAGCCGATTCTTTACATCGGTACCGGCGAGAAGCTTTCGGATGTGGAGCAGTTTTATCCTGACCGCATGGCATCTAGGATTCTTGGCATGGGCGATGTCCTGACGCTGATTGACAAGGTGCAGGCGGAGTATGACGAGGAGAAAGCGAAGGAGTTAGAGAAAAAAATCCGCAAGGCGGAATTTGATTTTAATGATTTCCTCGACCAGATGCAGCAGATGAAGAAGATGGGCGGTATGGCAGAAATCATGAAGATGCTGCCGGGCAATATGATGGGCGGCGCAAAACTCGATGATGATACGCTCGGTGAGGGCGAGACGGCGATGAAAAAAATGGAAGCGATTATTTATTCCATGACGCTAAAGGAGCGCTCCAATCCGGATATCATCAACCCGTCGCGCAAAAAGCGCATCGCGGGCGGGGCGGGGGTTGACATCAGCGAAGTCAACCGTGTGATGAAACAGTTTGAGCAGACCCGCAAGATGATGAAGCAGATGTCCGGTATGATGGGCGGAAAAGGAAAGCGCAGGGGCTTTAAGCTCCCGTTTGGATTGTAAAAATCGCGTTCCGTGATGAAAATCGCGTTCCGTGATTTGGGTATTCCTGCACCGGACTGCCGGTGCAGTGCCAAATATATTTTAAATAAATTTTTCAAGGAGGTGAAATTACAATGGCAGTAAAAATCAGATTAAAGAGAATGGGGCAGAAGAAGGCACCTTTCTATAGAGTAATCGTTGCAGATTCCAGATCCCCGCGCGACGGAAGGTTCATCGCTGAAATCGGTACTTATGACCCGACGAAGGAGCCGACCGTTTTTACCGTAAACGAGGAAGAGGCAAAGAAGTGGCTTAGCAACGGCGCGCAGCCGACGGAGACGGTAAACAGATTATTCAAGAAAGCCGGTATCGTGAAGTAATTTCGGGAAGTGACGTTTGAAAAAAAGCACTTTCAGACTTTTGATCAACGCAATACCGCGGTTTTTTCACGGTGTGCGGGAAAGAGGTATAAGAGTAATGAAAGAACTTGTTCAGGTAATTGCTATGTCACTCGTTGATCATCCGGAAGAAGTTGTTGTAACGGAAACGGAAACCGATAAGGCTCTTGTAGTAGAATTAAAGGTTGCACAGGAAGATATGGGTAAGGTGATTGGCAAACAAGGCCGCATCGCCAAGTCCATCCGAACTGTAGTGAAAGCTGCTGCAGCTAAGGATGACAAAAAGGTAGTAGTAGAGATACTGCAATAAGTTTTCAGGGGATGGAAAAATCTCGCAAACGGGGTTCTTTCATCCTTTTTTCTTCGATAGGAGCAGATTTATGGACATGGACGATTTGTTAAGGGTGGGTGTGATTTCCTCAACGCACGGTGTGCGCGGGGAGGTGAAGGTTTATCCGACCACGGATAATCCGGAGCGCTTTAAGGCACTCGCGGAAGTTTTGGTGGACATCGGCGGAAAAACAAAGCCGCTTGCGATAGAGAATGTGCATTTTTTTAAAAATATGGTCATCCTGAAATTGGAGGGGATTGACGATATGGATACCGCAGCGAAATATAAAGGACACGACCTTTGGGTCACGCGCGAGAATGCCGTGCCGCTTGAGGAGGGCGAATTTTTTATTTGCGATGTTATCGGCAGTACGGTATTTGAGGAGGACGGGAAGGAATTTGGCACGCTCAAGGATGTATTGCAGACGGGCGCGAATGATGTATTTGTTGTGACAATGAAGGATGGGAAGGAAGCCCTGCTGCCGTGCATCGATGACTGCATCCGGGAGATTGACGTAGAGGGAAAGCGGATTGTGGCGTATATCATGCCGGGGCTGATATAAAAATCCGCATACAGGGGGAACAATGAATTTTCATGTGATGACTTTATTTCCGGAAATGATTACGCAGGGGCTTTCGGCAAGCATTTTGGGCCGTGCGCAGGAGAAGGGGTTCATTGCTTTAAATGCTGTAAATATCCGGGATTATACGTTGGATAAGCATAAGCGTGTGGATGATTACCCATACGGTGGGGGCGCGGGCATGGTCATGGCGGCGGAGCCCGTTGTGCGTTGCTGCCGCGCGGTCATGGAACAGATTGCAAAAGAAAACGGGGGCTGCCCGGATACCAAAGAGCAAAAAAAGTGTCCGCGTGTTATCTATCTGACGCCACAGGGGTGCACCTTCACACAGGCAATGGCAAAGGAGCTTGCACAGGAGGAAGACCTTATTTTTCTGTGCGGGCATTACGAGGGCGTTGACGAGCGGGCGATTGAGATGATTGTGACGGACCAGGTCTCCATCGGGGATTATGTCCTGACGGGGGGCGAGCTGCCTGTCATGGTTATGATTGATGTGATTGCAAGGCTTGTGCCGGGTGTGTTAAACAATAAGGAGTCCGCCGAGTCGGAAACGTTTCAGGATTACCTGCTGGAATACCCACAGTACACACGCCCGGAGGTCTATGAAGGGCTTTCGGTACCGGAAGTGCTGCTTTCCGGGCATCACGCAAAGATTGGGGAATGGCGCAGGCAGCAATCCATCCTGCGCACAAAAAAGGTGCGCCCGGAGCTGTTAGCGCAGGCGGTGAAGGAGGAGTGCCTGAGCAAGAAAGAGATGAAATTTTACCGGGAAATTACGGGGGATGGAACGAAAGAGAAGTGACTCTGCGGGCAAAGCTGCCTGAAAAAAGAAAAATGTAGGTTTGTCAAACATATGTTACACTGACCGTAAAAAATCCCTCAATACCTGA